>CAVYJI010000007.1:0-247623 GCA_963768805.1 uncultured Bacteroidales bacterium
CTGCCAGGCCTGTTTTATAGGTCTGACCTGTTCCTACAACTAACCCGGTGCCAAGGTTCTTCCACTGGTAGGTACATCCTGTGCATGCCCCGGCATCAAATGTAGTTGAATCGCCAATACAAATTGTACGGTTTGGCCCAAGGTTAACATTGGGACTTGCCGCAATTGTTATTGTTTGCCAGGCTGTATCGGTTCTAAGATCATTATGCCTGACATATAATTCAACATTATAGGTTCCGGTATTTGAATATATGTGTACTGGATTAGCCAGATTTGAGAAATTTAATAAACCTGATGAAGGATCGCCAAAGTTCCATTTGATACTATCGGCAGGAGGCCATATGATTGATGTAAAGGTTATTGAATTATTTGAACAGAGAATGCCTGAATGCTGAATATAGACATAATATCTTTGTAAAAATTGAGGAAATCCATATTCTGAAAGATTACCAGATTGCAGACAAATAACATCTTTTTGAAAAGAACATCCTGTACCCTGAATATCAGGTTTAGTGATAATACTGAGAGAATCAACAAATGACATAGCATTTACATTTAGCACTGTACAATAAATCTTTTGATCAGGCCCTCTTTGCAAGCCATAACCTGGAGAATTACCTATCGAATAACCATTATCATAAATTGTAACTTCACTCTGCATGAATCCTGCAGAATCTGTTTTTGTAGCATCATACTGCCATATTTCTCCATGATGATTTGAGGATGCACCACCTATATATAGAAATTTTGAATCGAGAGAAAATTCCGCACTTGCAAAATTATAACTCGTTCCAGACCCATGATAAAATTGAAAAAGAGCCGTCACAACTCCTGAAGTATCATCGAAACTGCAAAATTCACAAATACCATTATACATAGCCAGAAGTCTGGTGCCATTTGGAGAAATCCTTATCATTTGAGGGGCAATCCAATCTGGTGGATCATTATATGAATTTACTGTTACAAGGCTTGGGCTTACAACAGGAACGGTATCGAGTCCTGCACTTGTAATTAAATAAGAAAGAAAATTATTGCCATTAGTACATTCTCTGACAACAATCCAGGCATCATGATTGTTGTGATGTCTTGTCCCGCTTAACATTTCACAAGTTTGACCAGCACCAGGCACGGGCAGATTTTTTTCACCTGTAACAATATCACCAAGACCCCCGTCTAATCGCATATCAATAACTGAATAATTTAATCCTAAATAAGGGCCCATAGTCGGTTGCCTGAACATATCCGCTGAAAAAAGGAAATATAGACTATCGTCATTAAGATTCTGAACAGGAAAATTAGGTTGAAAAACACTTCCACCAGATATCAAACTAGTGCCATTGGGCATCCAGGTGTTATTTCTATTGTAAACAGTTGAATACAAGGCATAAAACCAAATATTCCCTAACGAATCTGAAACAGACGTACAATTGTATTCTTCATTAAAAGATGGGGCACAATTAGTAAGAACAACAGGACTTCCCGATATAAAGGTCAATCCTGCATGTGTTCCGAAATACCAATTATCAAATTCGCCCTGTGAAAATAATAATGAAGGAAATAGTAAACAAAGAAGAAAAAAAATCACCTTTCCTGCAAATCTAATAATTCTTTGATTATTATTTCCTTCATTTAATTCCATATTCAACGAATATGTTGTTTAAGATTAATATACAATTATTTCAAAGTTACAGTGGATGGTTTCAGAACAACTAGTAAGATCAGTATAATATAAAGGTCCAAATCTTGAAAGCGTTCCACAGCAAGTTGGAGGAGTCTGATTTCTACAAACTGTGACATAGATGTAGTAACTTTTGTCAGAGACAATGGGATCAATAGTGCAGGGATAAGTGCGAATTGATTAGTCCCAGTAGTCCAGGTACTATAACAATGTGAATACAAGCAATAATTATTTGAACCACATACTACATAACAACGTATACAATAACCACCTGACCAAGTGCCGGAGCAGGAATCTGTGATATTCACATAAAAACACATTTTAGTATTCTGTGCTTTGGTTACAGAAGACATTCCAATCATTATTAATACAATGAATGAAATTATTTTTAAAGCCGTTTTCATATTCTTAAGTTCTTAAAAATACAATTTTTTTTCTATATCTTACTTTTTACCATTTATTTACTTCCTAAAATAAATGAACCTCCTTAATTTACTCCCCATTTCCTGAGGTGGAAATGGGGATAACCCCTCGAAATTGTTTTTTCCGATTAACTCAATTGTTTCAACAAATATAAGACAATTTTTTCCGGATAAAGTTGTATGCAGGTCAAAATACTTTATAATGATATAGTCAATTCTTTTAAACATCCATTCAGGTTTATAAAGAACAGACATAGAACCTATTGAACCGGAACTTATCGAGAAAACCAGGTCAATTATGAATCCAAAACAATAAAAGACCAAAGAATTCATGTTTTTGATGCTTAATATTGCCAGATATCAACTAGTTAAATTCCAAAGAGCCTCTTTAAAATATTCCTTATTTACTTCCCAGGTTACTGGATTGGATTTATGTATTGAGAATTCCCATTGATTCCATCTTCTTTCTATAATTGTAAAATATCCTGAAGGTCCCCTCATATAAATCTTGCCTAAAGAATCAGAGGTCATTTATAACTTCCATTATATTCTGCTCAATATCTTCATTTGAAAAGCGAATGACTTTTAATCCATGTCTATTTAATATTTTGGTTCTTTCTAAGTCCCTCTCGTGCTGTGCATCTGAATCATGTATTCCTCCATCCAATTCGATAACGAGCATTGCTTTAGGACAAAAAAAATCAACAATAAATTCATCTATTGGGTGCTGTCGCCTGAATCGTAATCCCTTTATTTTCTTGTTTTTTAACTGTTTCCAAAGAAGATTTTCCGCATTTTTTTCTACTCCCCATTCTTTAGACCACGATTTTACTTTTCTTAATTGAATTTTTTAAGATATAATTTGTTGTAATTGCTGTTAACATCGGGAAATAACTCGAAGAGTTATTCTCGATGTTAACAGATTTTCTTTTTTGGTTCTTTTTTCTTTTGTTCATAACTTTTATGCTGCCTGGTGATACAATTTAGCCGGAGTGATTCTTCCGATTCCCTGGTGGGACTTTTGGTTATTGTAGTAAATGATATATCCTCTTAATCCCTTATAAAGCTCTGTGCCGCTTTCAGCCGGGTGCAAATAAACATAATCCTGTTTTAGCGTCCGCCAAAACCGCTCGATGAAAATATTATCAGTAGCCCGGCCTCTGCCATCCATACTGATTTTGATTTTGGCCTCATCAACAAATTCAGTCCATAAAGCACAGGTAAACTGACTTCCTTGATCTGAATTGATAATATCGGGCTTACCATGCTTGTCTATGGCCATTTTTAATACCTCCAGCGTATTCTCTGCATTAAGACTGTTGAATACATCCCAGCCCACAATATAGCGGCTGTATAAGTCAATAATAGCGGTCAGGTACATAAATCCATTGGCCATTGGGATATAAGTAATATCGATGCCCCAGACCTGATTAGGGCGTATTATTTTAAGTCCTTTAAGAAGATATGGCCGGATATATTTTGCAAGCCCCAGTTTACTCAGATTCCGTTTTGGGTATAAGGCCATGATCCCCATCAGCCTGAGTAACCGGCGAACGCGTTTTGTATTGACGATAAAACTGCACAGAAATAGGTAATCCTGCATCTGCAGCACACCGTGTGTTGGATGTTCCAGGTAATGCTCATCCATCAAACGCATAATGGCAAGATTCTCTTCCGATTCTGGGGCAGGTTTATAATACACTGTGCTTCGATTTACTTCCAGCAATTCACATTGACATCGAATGCTTATATCCTCATTTTCTTCAATATAGCTCAGGACCTCTTTCAAAGTCCGGCCTGTTTTGAAATTTTTTTTAGCCAGTCACGCTGTATTTCTAACTCGCCGATTTTGGCAAAGAGTTTTTGCCGTTCAGCTTCAAAATCCACCTCCGGAGGTTGGGTCTCAAAGATCTCTGCCGATCGGGTCAGAAACTCCGCCTTCCATTTTGATATTAAATTAGGATGGACCTCATACTTTTTTGAGATCTCCGCCAATGTCAAACGCTCCTTGAGCGCTTCTATGGCTACTTGTGCCTTAAAGGCTGCTGTAAATTTTCTTCTTTTTGCTCTCATATCCACTGATAAAATTAAGTTAAATTTTCAACTTAACCAGTGGTCTGAAATTTGGGGAGTATTATATTTGTCGTATTTCGCCTGAGATCGCTTGCCAGTCTAAGCCCTTCTGCCTTAGCTCCGAAATAAATCGGGTAATCATTTTTCCCTCTTAACTTCGCCATTTTTTTTCATAAAATTAATACTGTTCTCTATCTTGACCTTCAAGGGGTCATTGACCCCTCCCCGATTGGGGAGGGGCTTTGGGGAGGGGCTGTAGGCGTCACGATTTATCAATCCTGTAAACATCTCACCGAAAACGCACTCACCCTCGTTGCAGGGTAAGCCGAAACACTCGGATCGGGATCATTCATCCCGTGTGCCCATGCTTTGGTGGGACTGTGTAAGGTTGATGACCAGAAGAAGGTGGCAAAGCCTTTGAAATCCCAGCTTGTGTTGTAGTAATTTGCGCCGGCTAACAAAGCATTGAATCCCGAAAAGCCTGAGAATTTTAACGGACTTCCTGCAAAACCGTTATTTGTATAAACAGCAAACAAGGTATTCCAGTCATTCTCGGTCGGGATATGCCAGCCGGGTGGACAGAATCCCTGGTCGGCAGGGGTTTCATCATATTGCATTATCTCATCCCATTGGTAAAGTCCACCGAGAATAGTGCAGTTGACAGGGTTATCACTGTAACAATATTTTTCCCATATACAGTTGTCTCTCTGATCCTGTGTCGATACCAGTATTGTCCCGTAATTGAGATTTGATGCCATCCAACACTGTGAACCTATGTGAACTGTCGGGTAGACTTTATTATCGCGGATATCTGTAAGGTTGTTTCCACAGGTAAACACCGGTGCAGCATCAACAATAATGTGCAGTGTTTTGCTGGCACTGCACATCATCGAATTGGTATAGGTATAGGTGATGGCCTTTGTTCCAATTCCTGCAACTGAGGGAGTGAACATCCCTGTTAATGGATTGACTCCCGGCCCGGAATAGGTTCCGCCAAGTGGTATTCCTCCCTTTAGTTTTATTGGCTGGGCGATTAAGGTGGTTATGGTATCATTGCAGGGGGTGAATGTCACAAAAGGAGCCAATGACCCGTTCATGATGATGTCAGGAGAGCTCGCAGGATTGCCGGTAACACAACTCAGGTTGGATGTCATCACACAGCGAACGCTGTCATTATTGGTTGGGTTATAGGTGAATGTGGGTGAGTTTGAACCTGCATTGACTCCATTTACTCTCCATTGGTAGACGGGCGCAGATCCCCCATTGGTTGGTGTGGCAGTGAAAGTAACTGATGATCCCGGACAGAAAGGATTGGATGAGGCAGCAATTGTAACACCTGCAGGAAGATTAGAATTCACAACCATAGTGATGGAATTGGATGTTGCAGGGTTCCCTGTTGTACAGTTTAGTGATGAGGTAAGGATACATGTCACAATATCTCCTCCCGAAGGATTATAGGTATAGGTTGAGGTTCCGGTTCCAGCATTTACCCCATTAACCTGCCATTGAAATGTTGGTGCAGGACCACCGTTCACCGGTGTCCCTGTAAATGTCACAGAACTTCCCAGACAGAAAGGATTTGAAGATGCAACAATGGATATACTGACTGCCAGGTTTGGATTTACAGTCATCGTGATGGCATTGCTGGAAGCCGGGTTTCCGGTTGGACATAATGCATCTGAGGTCAGTATACAGGTTATTACATCTCCATTGTTTGGGATATATGAATATACCGGGTTATTTGTCCCGGCATTGACACTGTTTACTTTCCATTGATAAGTGGGATTAACTCCTCCATTGATCGGGGTAGCCGTAAATGTTACTGTGGTTCCCACACAAACCGGATTCTGTGATGGTGTTACCGTGACACTTACCGGCTGACTTGGATTAACCGTTATGGTAATTGCATTTGAAGTAGCAGGGTTGTTTATAATACACGCCATTATTGATGAAGTCAAAACACAAGTTACAATATCATTGTTTATTGGAGTATATGTGAAAGTGCTTGAATTGGGTCCCGTGTTAACCCCATTAACTTTCCATTGGTATGAGGGACTTAATCCCCCGTTTGTTGGTAAAGCAGTAAAAGTTACTGAAGTTCCTGCACAAACATTGTTCTGGGAAGCTGAGATGCTAATGCTGACCGGTACTCCGGGAGTAACGGTGACCTGGTAGGCAACCGTTGTCCCAACACAACTTCCAACCTTCGGAGTGATATGATAGGTAACAACACCGTTGGTAGGAAGGTTATCAATAAGTATCTGGTTAATGATAAGACCTGAATCTGCGCTGAATCCTGTAATGTTCCCTGAAGTAAGATTGGCAGTCCAGTGAAACATGGTTCCGGGCACTGAGGAAGTCAAAACAATATAAGTCGAATCCCCTGAACATATTGTTTCTGAAAGCGGATTGTTTGTAACCGATGGTACAAGCGTGGTAAATAATTGAACTGTATCTGAGCCGGTGCAATTATTTGGATTTGTTACAATAGCACTATAAGAATCTGCCAGACCTGTCTTATAAGTCTGGTTTGTTCCTACGATTAATCCTGTGCCCAGGTTCTTCCATTGATAAGTACAACCGTTACAGAACCCGGCATCAAAGGTTGTTGAATCACCGATACATATTGTCCGGTTTGGCCCAAGGTTAACATTGGGACTTGATAAAATGGTTATCGTTTGCCAGGTTGTATCGGTTCTATGGTCAATATGCCTGACATATAATTCAACAGTATAGGTTCCTGCATTTGAATATATATGTGCTGGGTTAGCCAGATTTGAAAAATTTAATAAACCTGATGAAGGATCGCCAAAGTTCCATAGGATGGTATCGGGAGGAGGCCAGATTACTGATGTAAACCTAACTGAGTCATTTGAACAAAGTGGGTTCATGTGTTGAATATAGATATAATATCTTTGTAAAAATTGAGGGAACCCTGTTCGTGAAATATTGCCTGATAACAAACAAACTGCATCTTTTTGGTAATTGCACCCCAATCCCATAATAGATGGATTATTTATTATATCCAATGAATCTTTATATATGGGAAGATAGATCTTATTATCAGGACCACGCTGAAGTTGTATTCCCCAGAAGACAGGAGCGTCAATGTTAGTAGTTATTTCAACTTCACTTTGTTTAAATATAGCAGAATCTGTCAGCGTTGCATCAAATTGAAACAAACTACCATTGTTTATTTGACAAGTCATATATAAATAGTGGTTATCTACTGACCATTCAGCACCACAGTAGTTAACATCCTGATTAACGTTTCCTGGAGTACACTTTACATGAAATAATGGGGTAACAACACCTGTAATAGAATTAAAACTGCAATATTCTATTATAGTGTCATAAAGACAAACTAATTTCGTTCCATCAGGAGAGATTCTAATAAAACTAATTTTAAGGTTTGCATTATCATTAACATAGACTGTGCTTTGACTTTGAACGGGGATTGTGTCGATGCCAGATGTTGTTATCAAATAAGATAAATATTTGTAACTATTATGTCTGTTACGGTTTACGATCCAAACATCCTTATTATTATGGTGACGTGTACCTGTTATTACATTACCAGCGTATTCTCCACCTGGTACAGGAATCAATTTCTCTCCTGGCACTATATCTCCCAATCCTCCATCCAGCCTCATATTAATGACAGTATAAAATAATCCACTTACAAAAATACCTGGAGATCTTACCGAAAATAAATAGTAACTGCTATCATCTGCAAGATTTTGCATTACAAAATAAGGTTCCGTTGCATATGAATCAAATACAGAATTAAGAAATCCATTTGGCATTGTGTCATTATTTCTATTGTATACATAGTTTGTCATATAATCGCTGACATAAAATAACAGATTGCCTGCAGAATCAGAGGCTGAGGCAGAGGAATAGTTAGCCCAAAATGATGGATTAACCGTCGTGATAGGCACTGGTATCCCTGAATTAAAATTTATGCCGGCATGTTCACCGAAAACCCAATTATCCCATTCACCTTGTGAAAAACAATAAACAGGGAACCATATTTCATAAAATAATATCAATAGCACATATTTTGCCCTTTTTTTCATGATTATGGTCCCCTGTTTTACTTAAGTAACGGTCGATAGTTCAACACTTAACTTATAAGGTAACAGACCAATATGGTGAGTTGGAAGTACATGATGATATCCAGCTCCAGCATAAATTTTGATCGTTGAAATTTGGTGAAATTCCACAAGTACCATCATGCCGCTGAACCTATGTCAATATTTCCTCATATGTACAAGTTGTGTGACTTGTAGAACAGTTACATGTCAAAGGAACGCAGTGCGTGCCAGCTGTGGTTGTACCTGTACCAGTGCATATTTGAGAACCACCAGTAGTCCATAGCTCCACCGTGACATCATAATAACCATGGTAACCTCCCCCATTACATGTATCGGAAAGGTCCAAAATACAATAAAAGGTGATAGTTTGTGCTTTTACGTTGGATGTTAATCCAAGGATAAGAACTCCGAATACAGCCACAAAGAAAACAAGCTTTTTCATAATTCAATGTATTTAAGCATATTTGGTCATAAATATACTAAATATGCAATTTCACTTCTTTGTTTCTATAAATATTTAGAAGAAACAAGCAATCTTCATTTTACTCATCATTTCACCCTCTGGTCACAGTATATAAGCCCAAAGGAACCATGTGACTTTGATAAAGTCCTCAAAACCTTCATGGATTTCTACTTTGAAAGGGATCCATGAGGTCAATGTACTCAAAGTTATTTTTCCCTAGATCAAAGATACTGCATTTCTTTAAAAGACAATCTTTTATGTACAAAGTTGCCCGCAAAAAAATGTCTCTTTCACCTAAGGCGTTAACAAAGTAAAAACTACAATAACCCAGTCAACTGCACTACTCTTGGAGGACGTTACCAATGGGATGAGATCATGCAATATGATGGTACTCCTGCCGACCAGGGATTCTGTCCACCCGGCTGGCATATCCCGACAGAGAATGACTGGAATACCTTGTTTGCTGTTTATACAAATAATGGTTTTGCAGGAAGTCCGTTGAAATACTCAGGTTTTTCAGGATTTAATGCACTTTTATCGGGGGCGAACTACTACACCACAAGCTGGGATTTCAAAGGCTTTGCCACCTTCTTCTGGTCATCAACATTACACAGTCCCACCAAAGCCTGGTCCCACGGCATGAATGATCCCGATCCAAGTGTTTCGGCTTACCCGGCGACGAGGATGAGTGCTTTTTCGGTGAGATGCATTCTGGATTGACTAATCCTGACTCTGTGACTCTGTGACTCTGAATTACCCCGTTCCCTATTAACCCTTCACTGTTAACAGCCTTAAAACTGAGAGATCGTTCGTATTCCATTCATTATTTATTCATTTAAACTATAGAAAAACCAATTACAGAAAAATTGAACAAATTTTCCTCAATTTCTCCCACCCAAAACCTCCAAAAACCCAAAAAAATAGACCGGTTTCCAAAAAAAAATCCCGGCAGGGCATACCTTACCCCGCCAGGATTCTGACTTTTACTTAAACTTAAAACTTAACACTCCGCCGCCGTTGATTACCTCTCCTCACTTCCCCCTCCCTCTTGGGGCCCTTCATCCGGTCATTCGCCCCTCCCCGAGTGGGGAGGGGCTTTGGGGAGGGGCTGTTGGCGTCACGCGTCACGAAATGCTACGGCCCCGTTAAAACACGAATTTCCTGAATAACGTTCCCCGGCAGATCCGTAACCCGTACCACAACCCTGCAACCCTCATAGGATGGATTCATTACAGTTGCCTTATAATCCCACTCCCTGCCTCCCGAAAATGACCTCGCAATAGCAAAACCACTCTCAATGATCTGGTTCATATCATTGTATATCAGGACACTGACTGCCTCAACCTTGTACTTGTCCCACGCCGAAACGCTGATAACATTCCCCTTGAGTCCCCTGTATCCGTTCAGATCAATTGCCACAACCTTTGGCCTCGACATGAAATCGGAAATAGCCGCATTCCAGACACTCTGGCGACTTTTCTTTTTCTTCCGGTAATACTCTACCCTCTTCGGATCATTCAGGACGTTTTTTGCATAGATTGTCGCAGCGGCAAAGCGTTTCATGTTAATCTTCTGCGCCTCGCTCTTCACTACTTTCGAGCAATCCGGAAGCTTCGACATAATCGATATTCCCCCTTTTCCACGCCTTAAAACAACATCCCCGAACCTCCCATAGTAAGTTTTGGTCAAAACATTGTCGTACGATATAGCCATAATGAATAAATTTAAAATTAAAGTACAAATATAACATAAAATATTAATCATTAATGATGTGATAATAAATACTTTTCAACATAATATTTCTAAAAAATAAAAATTCTTCTATCTATTCCCATAACCACTCACCACTCACTATTCACTACTCACTACTCACTACTCACTTTCTTCTAAAATTTACAAACAACCCAAATTCCAATCACTCTTAATCGTATTTTTGGCGCTTGTTGAAAAAAATGTCGTGAAGGATATACTGAAAGACCTGAATGAACCACAACGCAAGGCTGTCGAATCCACCAGCGGTCCCTCACTTGTCATTGCCGGGGCGGGCTCAGGGAAGACCCGTGTGCTGACATACCGGGTTGCCCATCTGCTCAACCTTGGGGTGGATTCATTCAACATCCTGGCACTCACCTTCACCAACAAGGCTGCCCGCGAGATGAAGAACAGGATCATTGGACTCGTTGGCAGCACTGAGGCACAAAATGTCTGGATGGGGACGTTCCATTCAATATTCGCAAGGGTTCTGCGGATTGACGGGCATCGCCTGGGGTACCCGTCAAATTTCACCATCTATGACACCGATGATTCCAAAAGGGTGATCCGTGCCCTGATCAAAGATAACAACCTGGATGAAAAGATATATATTCCGGGATATATCCTGAACAGGATCTCCGCCGCCAAGACCAGCCTGATCTCAGCCGCTGAATATAATGAAGATCCGGAGCTCAGAGAATACGACTATAGTTCAGGCAAACCTTTCACCGGACAGCTCTATACACAATACCAGGCCCGGCTGGTAAGGGCTTCGGCAATGGATTTTGACGACCTGCTTTTTAACATGAACATCCTCCTGCGCGACTTCCCTGAAGTGCTGTATAAGTACCAGCAGAAATTTCACTACATCCTGGTGGATGAATACCAGGATACAAATTATGCACAATACCTCATTGTGAAGAAACTGGCAGCCAACAATGAAAATATCTGTGTCGTGGGGGATGACGCACAGAGTATCTATGCATTCCGCGGTGCCAACATTCAGAATATCCTCAATTTCAAAAAAGATTACCCCGACCTGAAGGTATTCAAACTGGAACAAAACTACCGTTCTACCAAAACAATTGTAGCCGCTGCCAACAGCCTTATTGTCAATAATAAACAACAGATCTTCAAGGAGATCTGGACTGAAAACGGCGAAGGGTCAAAGATCACCCTGATCCGCGCATCCACCGACACCGAAGAAGCAAACCTGGTTGCCCAATCCATCTTTGAGAACAAGATGAATAACCAGCTTCCCAATGAAGCCTTCGCTATCCTCTACAGGACCAATGCCCAGTCACGGTCGCTCGAAGACGCCTTACGCAGATTGAATATTCCATGCCGGATCTATGGCGGCCAATCTTTTTACCAACGCAAGGAGATCAAAGACCTTCTTGCCTATTTCAGGGTGGTGGTCAACCCTAAAGATGAAGACGCCCTTCTCAGGATCATAAACTATCCGGCAAGGGGAATCGGGAAGACAACAGTTGAGAAGCTGATTGTGGCTTCCGATCATTACAGGAAGAGTATCTATGAGATACTGGAAGACCCCTCATCCTGCCCTGTTCAGCTTACGGAAGCCACCATGGGGAAACTGACATCCTTCATCACTATGATTCGTAGTTTCTCCGTATTGTTGAAGACAAAACCCGCATTTGAACTTGCCAGGCATATTGCCACCTCCAGCGGACTGCTGAAAGAGATGTACGACGATAAAACACCTGAAGGCGTCAGCAGGTTTGAGAACATAGAAGAACTTCTGAATGCAATCAAGGAGTTTACCGAAAAACAAGCTCCACCACCCATCGTATCCCTGCCGGTTGACGGTTTGCTGCCGGAAGAAAACACCAATCAGGGAACCGGTGATGATGAACCAAAGAGCCTCGCCGAGTTCATGCAGGATATAGCACTCCTGACCGACCAGGACACCAAAGATGACGAAAACCAGGACCGGGTCAACCTGATGACCGTTCATTCTGCCAAAGGATTGGAATTTCCTTTTGTTTATATCGTGGGAATGGAGGAAAACCTTTTCCCTTCTGCCCAGTCGATGTCGTCAAGGGCCGACCTGGAAGAGGAACGGAGGTTATTTTACGTTGCAATCACAAGGGCACAGCAAAAGCTGACGGTCAGCTATGCTGAAAACCGCTACCGGTGGGGCAACCTGATATCCAATGAGGCCAGCCGCTTCCTAAAGGAAATTCCTGAGAAACACATCGACTATCCCCAGAGACCCCTGGGGCGCCAGGAAAGCTTTCTTACCGAAGATAATTTTTCAGGGATACTGCCGGGAAAAGGGCCTTCCAGGCCAAGATTGGCCAACCTGAAGAGTTTTCACAAGCTTGCCAGTATACAGTCAGGCCCGGCTTTGGGCAACAACTCCGCCGATGATATCCAGGTTGGAATGGAGGTGGAACATGAAAGGTTCGGGAAGGGAAAAGTCATTAGCATGGAAGGGACCGGCCCAAATACCAAAGCAACGGTTTTTTTCCCCGGAATTGGGAACAAGCAACTTTTACTGAGATTTGCGAGGCTGAAGATTGTTTAATTCCGATCTTTTGTATTTGTAGATCAGCAAATTATTCCTTAACTATTTTACCAACCCTGACAGAATTTCCTTCTTTCAACTTAACCACATAAACGCCATTTGGCAAGCTGCTGATGTCTATGCTGGTACTGACATTAGTGAGATTTTGCTGAATGACTTCCCGGCCTGTCAGATCCATGACAGAGAGTTGACCATTGGCTGGTATTTCAGGGGTTAGGATCGTGATCTTATCCCGGGATGGATCAGGATAGATTTTCAGAGTACCAGCGTTAGCTTTTAAATCATCGGTTCCAAAAGGATAACCTCCCCCATTTGTTGATTTCAGGATTGTTCCATTGCTTCCTGACAGATATCCGGTATCCTGATCAGTAAAACAGATGGAAGTTAATTCATTCCTTGTCCCTGTATTCATGCTCACCCAGGAATTGCCTCCATCACTGGTTTTTAACAATAAACCACCTTCACCGGTGATAAAACCTGTCAATGCATTTGTAAATGTTATAGTGATAAAAAATCCGCCACCGGAAATGTACTGTGAAGTCCAGTGATTACCACCATCTGTCGTTTTAAACACTGAATCGTACCCGGCTACTGCAAAACCGGTTGAGGAACTTGTGAAATAAACGGAGGTAAAATAGGAGTAATTACTGACATTAAGCTGGACCCAATCCTGACCCGCATCAGTTGTTCTAAGGAAGATCCCGTTATCACCGCATGCAAAGCCAAGGTTATTATTCGGAAACATAACTGAATGAAGGTTTTCTGTTGTTCCGCTGATCAGTGACGTCCAGGTATTACCGCCATCTGTCGTCTTAAGGATTGTCCCGTTATTACCGGCAATGTAAGCAGTAGACTGACTTGTCAAGAAAATAGAATTGAGCGGCTCATTGGTGCCGCTTGGCTGGTTTACCCAGGTTGAGCCACCATCCTGGGTTTTTAAGATGGTACCGGAATCGCCGGCGAGATAACCGGTGGCAGTATCAGTGAATGCGATCGCCCAAAATATTCTATCTGATCCTGTGTTCAGAATATTCCAATTTTCGCCCCCGTTATTTGTTTTAAGCATTACACTATCATAACCTGCAGCATATCCGGTATTAGGTGCCGGAAAACAAATTGGTCCGGATGTCCGATGGGTTCCGTGTGTCTGGGCTGACCATGTTGTTCCGCCATCGGACGTTTTTAAAATTTCCCCAAAATCACCTGCAGTGAAACCGGTATTCTGATCCAGGAAATACAACGATACATTAAAGTAATTCTCTATTGTCAGCAATGTCCAGCTATCCCCGCCGTCTGTTGTTTTCAGCAAACAATTGTCACCAATTATAAAGCCATTCATCTGATCTATAAAAGAAACAGCCCAGAGACATACGCTTGTACTGCTTTGAATTGCACTCCAATTGCTTCCGCCGTTAATGGTCTTTAAAATTGTTCCGTTTGAACCAACGACGATCGCTGTTGACGGGTCTTTCACCCAGACTCCCCAGAGTCCTGTGTCCTCCAGTCCTGGTGATACATCGGTCCAGGTGTTACCTCCATCCGTTGTCTTCACAACCTCACCCTCATCCCCTGCCAAATAACCATTATTGATATCCCAGAAATATACTGTAGTATAAGCATTTACTCCTATTCCATCAGAAAGAATATTCCAGGTGGTTCCCCCATCCACGGTCTTGATAATATGCCCCAGGTCACCTGCAATATAACCGACATTGGCATTGACAAAATATATTTGCTGGAGGTGAAAAAACTGCTCATTACAACATTCGCTCCAATGATAACCGGCATCAGTAGTTTTTAAAATGGTATAAAATTCACCGACGGCAAATCCGGTCGAAGAATTTATGAAACAAATTGAATTTAACCTGTTGTTAGTCACTGTCGGACAAAGGTTCCAGGTTGTTCCGCCATCGGTAGTTTTTAATATGGTTCCTGATTCCCCGGCAGCATAACCGTTATTTGCATCGGTAAAATAAACCGAATTCAGGATATTGCCCTGGGGCAATGGGTTCTGCCATACCCAGCCTTGCGGATGAGCATTATTCAAAGCAAAGAATGTGGTGAATAGAAGAAGAAAGTTTTTCATAGTTCTTGTTTGTTTGGGTATTTCCCCTTTTGTACCTGGTTCATTGGATTTGTGACAAAATTCGTGAATAAATTTCACACTTTCATCACTTTCCCTGCTTATAAACTCTTTACCCGCAGACTTAACTATACCCGGTCTGCCAGGTAAACCATTGAAGTCAATCTTTACTGAAGGTTTTATAATGGCTTGTCTCATGAGTTCCTGACGGTAAAGTCCACCAGGGAATGTTTGATAAATTATATATCGCTATATGACTTTAATCCTTACCTTTGCTATGGTTCATTGGTAAATTAAATTAAAATGGGAAATTCAAAGTCATCAACCTATAAAATTTTTCTTCATAAGGAGCCGGAAGGTGAATATACGGTAACAGTACCAGCATTACCCGGATGCATTACTTATGGTGAAAATATTGACCATGCAATAGAAATGGCAAAGGAAGCTATAGAACTATATATTTCTGAACTTAAAGATAGAGGGGAAGAAATTCCAGACGACAGCACTACAATAGAGTATTCTATCAACCTGGCAGATGCATGAATTATTCTTCCAAAAATCTCATTAACATTCTTGAAAATAATGGCTATCATTATCGCCGTTCAAGCGGAAGTCATCAATTATTCTATAATTCAGAAAAGAATAAAACGGTGATTGTGCCCGTTCATGGGAAAAAAGATCTTCCCAAAGGCACTTTTTATGCCATTCTTAAACAAGCTGGTATTGAGAAACCAGAATTATTTTAAATGAATTCTATAGGACTACATTATTAAAAGCATTTCAAAAACGATTAACGGATCCGGTATAAATAATTGCGTAAAATTGACTGTCCGCTTGTCCTCTTGTCCGCTTGTCTGCTTGTCCGCTTTTTTCGCCATTTCGCTATTTCACATTTATCCGTATCTTTGCAAAAAGTCAATTTGGTAATTATGGAATATAACACCACCCGCAAGCCCCTGGTCATTCCTGAATATGGCCGTAACATCCAGGAGATGATACAATATGCATGTACGATAGAGGACAGGGAACAACGTCTCAAGGCAGCGAAGATCATCGTGAATGTAATGGCCCAGATGCACCCGCAGGCAAAAGACTCAGTGGATTACAAGCATAAACTATGGGACCATCTTTATATCATCTCTGATTTCAAGATCGATGTTGACTCCCCCTACCCTCCCCCTCCACCGCTGCTCATCAGCACAAAACCCGAAAGGATCTCCTATCATGATAAAGAGATCGAATTCAAGCATTACGGGAAGAACATAGCCATGATCATTGAAAAGGCAACAGCTTACCCCGATGGGCCTGAAAAAGATGCACTCGTGAAGACCATCGCGATTCATTTAAAAAAATCCTACCTGAACTGGAACCGCGATTCTGTTTCGGATGAGCTGATCGAAGAGCACCTGAAAGTCCTTTCAAAGGGAAAACTGAAGCTTAATGAAGATATCAAGCTTACAACAACAAGCGATCTTCTTGCCCGTAACAAGCCCAGGAAGCCCTTTCGTCAGAAGAATTCAGGGAACAACAACCAGAGAGGCAGAAAAAAACAGCAATGAGTTCATTCCGGATTTCAGGTGGAAAACAGCTGAGTGGCGAGATTTTACCACAGGGAGCCAAAAATGAGGCTTTACAGGTTATCTGCGCATGCCTCCTGACAAAGGAAAAAGTCACCATCCACAATGTTCCTGCGATCAATGATGTCGTCAAGCTGATAGAGCTGCTGAAGGAGTTGGGCGTAAAGATAACCGGTTCAGGCAGGTCTTCATATACATTTGAAGCAGCCGATATTGATCTTGACTACCTGAATACAAAAGATTTCAAAGCTAAAGTTGGCGCACTCCGGGGATCCATCATGATCCTTGGGCCTTTGTTAGCCCGGTTCGGGCAGGGCATCGTTTATGCGCCCGGAGGTGACAAGATTGGCAGAAGGCGACTCGATACTCATTTCATCGGCCTTCAGAGACTGGGCGCCGTGTTCAATTACGACAACAAGGACCAGCTGTTTACCGTGTCTGCGAAAGAGTTGAAAGGCAGTTATATGCTTCTTGATGAAGCTTCGGTTACCGGTACTGCCAATATTGTCATGGCGGCAGTTCTTGCCAAGGGAATAACCACTATTTTCAATGCTGCCTGCGAGCCTTACCTTTTTCAGCTCTGTACCATGCTCACAAGGATGGGGGCAAGTATCCAGGGCATCGGTTCAAACCTCCTGACCATTGAAGGAGTTACAAGTCTTCATGGTTGCGAACACACCCTCCTCTCAGATATGATAGAGGTGGGAAGTTTTATCGGCCTTGCAGCCATGACCCGCTCGGCTATCACCATAAAGAATGTGAATTACCAGCAATTGGGATTGATCCCTGATGTGTTCCGCAAGCTGGGCATAGAAATTATCAGGCAGGGCGACGATATTTTTGTCCCTCAAAAAGATGTATACGAGATAGAAACATTCATGGATGGGTCAATTATGACCATTTCCGATGCTCCCTGGCCGGGCTTTACGCCTGACCTGATCAGCATTGTGCTGGTGGTGGCAATCCAGTCACGGGGAAGCGTACTGATCCACCAGAAGATGTTTGAAAGCCGTCTTTTCTTTGTTGACAAACTGATAGACATGGGAGCCAGGATCATCCTATGTGATCCTCACCGTGCCACGGTGATCGGCCTTGACCGGCAATACCCCCTGCGTGGCCTCAGGATGTCATCACCTGACATACGTGCCGGCGTGGCTTTGCTTATCGCCGCTTTATCCGCCGAAGGCGTGAGCATCATTGACAACATCGATCAGATCGACCGGGGGTACCAGGAGATCGACATTCGCCTGAGAAGCCTCGGAGCCGATATCGAGCGCATTTAAAACTGCCATTTTGTCCTGAAATTCCAATGGCAGGTTTTTTGACTAAACAATACCAATGAAATTATAATAGAATCTTGAATCCGAATTAATAACTAATGGAAGAAAAGAATAATCAACACGAAGAGCTGATTCAAAAACCGGCAGAAGGAGAAGCAACAGAAAGCAGTGACGACACCCTCATAAACCAGGAGACGAAAGCATCGGCTGAGGTACCCGAAGAAACCGCAGAGCATAAAAAAGAGAAAGCAGCCAAATCGAAGCACAGGAAAGATGACAGGACCGAGGAGCTGGAGCTCGAGGTGGCACAGTTGAATGATAAATACCTGCGTCTTTATTCGGAATTTGATAATTACAGAAAACGTTCATTAAAGGAGAGGATCGAACTCAGCAAATCGGCTGCCGCAGAACTCATCACAGCATTGTTACCCGTGCTTGACGATTTTGAACGGGCGCTGGATGCAATGGAAGCAGGTGAGGACAAAGAAAATGCAAATTTAGACGGGATCAGCCTGATCTATAATAAACTGAAGAATATCCTTTCCCAGCAGGGGTTGGAAAAGATGAAAGCATTGGGGGAAGAATTCAACACCGACTTTCATGAAGCACTGACAAAAATTCCGGCTCCCAAGCCCGAATTATCAGGCAAAGTGCTGGATATCATCCAAAACGGATACTTGCTGAACGGGAAGGTCATAAGATATGCGAAGGTGGTTGTGGGTTCGTAAAAAATAGCAGTGGGCATTCAAGGGTGAAGAGTAATAAGGAATAATATTTGATGGCAAAACGTGACTATTACGAAATACTGGAAGTCTCCAGAAGCGCTACCCCGGAGGAAATTAAAAAGGCTTACCGGCAACAGGCATTGAAATATCATCCTGACAAAAATCCGGATAACAAAGAGGCCGAGGAGAAATTCAAAGAAGCAGCTGAAGCTTACGAAGTGTTAAGCGACCCGGAGAAAAGGCAGCGTTACGATCAATATGGTCATGCCGGCCTTGGAAATGGCGGTGCAGGATTTGGTGGATTTGGCGGCGGGATGAGCATGGAGGATATCTTCCGTCATTTCGGGGATATCTTTGGAGGAGGAGGATTTGACGATCCTTTCAGTTCTATTTTCGGAGGTGGAGGAGGACGCGGCAGAAAAGCGGTCAATCATGGCTCTAACCTTCGTGTCAAGGTGAAACTTACACTCGAAGAGATCGCTAACGGCGTTGAGAAAAAGATCAAAGTCAACAAGTACCTCAAATGCGACACCTGTAAAGGTACCGGGGCTAAAGGAGGAAGTGCCTACCAGACCTGTTCGACGTGCCATGGCAGCGGACATGTGACACGAGTCACCAGCACCTTCCTGGGGCAGATGCAAACGACATCTCCCTGCCCGCATTGCGGCGGCGAAGGACAGATCATAACGGATAAATGCCAGGACTGCGCAGGAAACGGGATCATCAAAGGGGAAGAGGTGATCAGCATAAAGATGCCGGCAGGTGTTTCAGAAGGCATGCAGCTTTCAGTGAATGGAAAAGGGAATGCGGCGGCCCGCGGAGGCGTGCCGGGTGACCTGTTCGTTCAGATTGAAGAGATTGAACATCCCTTCCTGGTGAGGGACGGGGATAATCTGCATTATGAGCACTATATCACTATCGCTGATGCAGCATTGGGCAGCTCAGCCGAGATCCCCACAATTGACGGAAAAGCAAAGATCAAGATCGACCCGGGGACGCAAAGCGGTAAGGTACTGCGACTTAAAGGTAAAGGATTGCCAAATGTCAACCAGTGGGAAGGGAAAGGCGATCTAATGATCACGATCCACGTCTGGATCCCACGCGTTCTTTCGAAAGAAGAAAAGTCCATCCTGGAGAAACTTGGCGACTCACCAAATTTCAAGCCTAATCCCTCTTCACGTGACAAAAATATTTTCTCACGGATGAAAGATTATTTTGAATAAACACTTTCTTTCTCAACAACTGACCAGAACCCGGATGGATATCTTTATTGCGAAAAACATCACCAAGGCCTTCGCCCAGCACAAAGCTTTAGATAAAGTCGATATCACTGTTCCTGAGGGAAGCATCTTCGGACTACTGGGACCCAATGGAGCGGGAAAGACTACATTTATCAGGATCGTGAACCGGATCCTTGCACCCGATGAAGGGGAGCTTTTCTTTAATGGAAAACCCCTGTCGCCCTCAGATATCTTCAACATCGGTTACCTTCCTGAAGAACGTGGGCTCTACAAGAAAATGAAAATCGGGGAACAGGCGCTATATCTGGCCCAGCTGAAAGGTCTCAGTCACCAGGATGCACTGAAAAAGCTAAGGTACTGGTTTACAAAATTCGAGATCCAGGGCTGGTGGAATCGTAAAGTTGAAGAGCTTTCTAAAGGAATGCAACAGAAGGTCCAGTTTATCGTCACCATCATCCATGAGCCTAAATTGCTAATCTTCGATGAACCCTTCAGTGGCTTTGACCCGATCAATGTAAACCTTTTGAAAGAAGAAATACTTGAACTTAGGAAAAAGGGTTCTACCATCATATTTTCTACACACAATATGGCTTCTGTTGAAGAGCTTTGCGATCATATCGCACTTATCAACAATGCCCGCAAGATCCTTGATGGCAACGTCTGGGAGATCAAGAAGACCTATAAGACAAACACTTTTGAGATCCAATACACTAAGTTTGATGGTGATACAAGGAGCTTTCTGCCTCCTGCATTTGAAGTTCTTGAACAAACCACCATCAATGAACACTGCTTAGCCAGGATAAAGATCCCTGCAGATTCAAGTCCCAACGACCTGATCAGGGAGATGATCCCCCATGTGATGATCCAGTCAGTCAATGAGATCATCCCCAGCATGAACGATATCTTTATCCGGACCGTAACCAGGCAGAATCAGGAACCTTCCACTTCTTCAAGCGAAACGATATGAATAAGATCTTACTGATCATCCGGAGAGAATACATGACCCGCGTCAGAAAAAGGTCATTCGTTGTCATGACTATTCTCGGTCCTTTGCTGATGGCAGCCATCGTGATCGTTCCTGTGTATATTGCGACGATGTCAAATGAGGTAAAGACCCTTTCGGTAATTGATGAGACAGGGCTTTTCTTTGGAAAGTTCAAGGATTCTGAAAGCATTAAATTCCATTACCTGGTCAGCGATATCGGGTCTGCAAAAGCCTCTTTTGGTAAAAGCGGGGATTATGCTTTGCTCTATATCCCGAAAACAGAACTTTCACTTCCTACTTCTGCAATTCTCTATTCAAAGAGCCAGGTCAATATCAATGTATTAAGCTACATTAAAACTGTGATGGGAAAGCGCGTGGAAGAGCTGAAACTTGAAGCCAAGCTCAAAGACCTGAAACTGCAGGATGAATCAAATATTACAACTGACGACATCCTTCGCTCGATAAAGGCCAGTGTGGAGATCAATACGATAAAGATAGGAAATGAAGGGAAAGAAGAAAAAAGCTATCCGGAAGTCAGTGTGATACTCGGGCTTTTCGCCGGTATCCTTATCTATTTCTTTATTTTCCTGTTCGGTTCCCAGGTTATGCGCGGCGTGATAGAAGAAAAAACGAGCCGTATCGTCGAGGTCATAATCTCCTCGGTCAAGCCATTCCAGCTGATGATGGGAAAGATCACCGGTATTGGACTTGTCGGGCTTACCCAGTTTTTGTTATGGGTCGTCCTGACAGGAGCGATCGTGACCTTTGTGACCTCATCCTTTTCATCAAAGATCAAAACTGGCAGTGCTACTGAACAGCTGATACGATCACGGGCAAATGGAATGACAGCTATGCAGATGCCTAATGTAGCCGATTCAACAAAAACCACAGGAGGACAATCAAACGAAGTCGTCGATGCCATCGAATCCATCGATTTCCCTGTCATGATCGGGATGTTCATTTTCTTCTTCATCTTCGGCTACCTGATGTATGCCGCTCTCTTTGCGGCAGTAGGTTCGGCGGTGGACAGCGAATCCGATACACAACAATTTATGCTGCCGCTGACGGTACCTCTGATCATTGCTATCGTTATGGCACAATATGTTATCCAGGAACCGCAGGGGCCGGTCGCTTTCTGGTTCTCAATAATCCCACTGACCTCACCCGTGATCATGATGGTGCGGATACCTTTCGGGGTGCCTTATTATCAGATCGTACTTTCCATGGCATTGCTGGTTGCAGGATTTCTGGGCGCAACCTGGCTCGCTGCAAAGATCTATAGAACTGGGATCCTGATGTATGGGAAGAAAGTAAACTATGGTGAGTTGTGGAAGTGGCTGACCTACAGGAATTAGCTGAACATCTTCGCCCATTCATATTTTTTCCTGCTCTTCCAGTCTCCTTTGTGATAGACGTAGCTTGCAATCAAAGGAAGCACAGATGTTGCTTCTGCATAGACCATCTTTTCAAATTGCGTTTCTACTTTTCCCCAGGAGGAGGCTTCTTTCAGTGTGGAGCTTGAGCAGGCGCCATCGCGGGCGTCAGCAACAGTGATCTGAACTGCATATTTATGCATCGGGACATCTTTTCCAAGCACTTCGGCACATATAACGGTATCCTGGATAAAGTTCTTCGGTACCCCGCCGCCGATCATGAAAAGCCCTGAATTTTTTGCCTTCATCTTTATCCGGGTAAGCTCTAAAAAATCCTTCACTGAATCTATGGAAACATGTCTTTCCGGATGGGTCCACTGATGAGTCACTAATCCGAAACCGGCGCTGCTGTCGCTGAAGGCCGGACAGAAAATGGGAACATTGTGTTCGTAGCAAGCCTGCACAAGTGATTCTTTCTTTTTAGAATTCTTTTTCAGGTATTTGCCCATTTCCCATATAAACTCACGGGAAGAATAGGGCCTTAATTCAAGGCTATCCGCAATCTTACCGACCGTCATGTCGCAGTGCTGCAATTCTTCTTCATCGATGTAAGTATCATAGATCCGGTCGATGTAAAGAGCCCTTAGCTGCTTATCGTCTACGTTATAGGTTCCCTGATAGTGTTTAAAGCCAAGTGCTTCAAAAAAATCCATATCAACAATAGAAGCCCCGGTGGCAATGACTGCATCCACCATATTGCTTTTTACCATGTCTACATAAACCTGCATGCAACCGGCAGCGCTTGTGCTCCCTGCGATAGTCAGGAATATCGTGCAACCCCTGTCTTTGATCATCCTGTTAAGTATGTCTGCGGCAGTGGCCGTATCCCGGGAAGTAAATGACATGTCCCGCATAGCATCAATAATCGGGACGGCATTTATTTTTTTAATGTCAAAATGCTTTACAGGCTTATTGAGGAAATCTTTTTTCTTCATGTTTTAATTTTTATCTGGATGAGATACAAAAATAGAGAAATACGTCAGTATCCTAAAATCTTGAGCATTGATTTGTAACTCTGTTCCTTGGAGAAAAGCTTGAAGGTAACTTCATCGTTTTCGTCAATGTCGATCAGCACATGTTTCGGGGCAGGGATCAGGCAATGCTGAATACCACCATAACCCCCGATCGCCTCCTGGTACGCGCCGGTGTGGAACAGCCCTATGTACTGGGCTTCTTTTTCATTGAATTTTGGCATGTAAATAGCATTTGTGTGGCCTTCTGCATTGTAGTAATCTTCACTGTCACAGGTCAGTCCTCCCAGGAATATGCGTTCATATTCCAGATCCCAGTTGTTGACAGCCAGGAGGATAAATTTCTGGTTGATCGCCCAGGTATCAGGCAGGGTGTTCATGAAAGAGCTGTCGATCATGTTCCAGACTTCTCTGTCGTTCTGCCGCTTCTGGTCGATGATGGAAAATAAAACAGCCCCGCTCTCCCCTACTGTGAACTGTCCGAACTCCGTAAACACATCCGGTTCCGGGACTTCATTGCGCTCGCATATGCTTTTGATCTGGGCGATGATCTCTTCTGCCATGTATTCATAATCGTAAGTAAAATCAAGGGAATTTCTGATAGGTAAACCTCCACCGATGTTAAGAGCAGTTAATTCAGGGCAGAGTTTCTTCAGGTCGCAGTATACGCTTACGCTCTTGTGCAACTCATTCCAATAATATGCTGTATCCTTTATCCCTGTATTCAGAAAAAAATGAAGCATCTTCAGTTCAAACCTCTTATTATCTTTGATCTTTTCACAGTAATATGGAATTATATCATTATAACGGATCCCGAGCCTGGAAGTATAAAAATCAAACTTCGGCTCTTCTTCTGAGGCGATCCTGATGCCGATCTTCATCTTATTGTTACCGATATGATTCTCATATTTATCCAATTCAAAAAGGTTATCAAGCACCGGTATCGTATTTGAAAATCCCTGGTTTATAAGATTCACGATGTATTCGATGTACATCGGCCGTTTAAATCCATTGCAGATGATGTACTGTTCCTTTTTGAATAATCCCCGGGAATGGAGATCCTCTATGATTGGGATATCAAAGGCAGAAGATGTCTCCAAATGTATCTCGTTTTTAAGTGCCTCTTCCAGAACAAAGCTGAAATGAGAACTTTTTGTGCAATAGCAATAATGATAGTCGCCCTGGTAATCGACTTTTGCCATGGCTACATTGAACAACCTTTTCGCTTTTTGTATTTGGGAAGATATCTTGGGCAGGTAACTTATTCTTAACGGAGTACCATACTGCTTAATAATATCCATCAGCGAGACTTTATGAAAATAAAGTTCATTTTCAATTACCTGGAATTCCTCCTGGGGAAAATCGAATGTTTGTTCTATCAGATCAATATATTTATTTTTCATGAGAATTTTTGTAAATGTAAATTAGACGGATCGATATTTTTTATTCAATGTAACTCACCCGGATTTGACCAGGAAGGCAAAAGTATTACAATATTCTATTTGATTTATTCTTTTTAGTAAAAAACATGAAAAATTTCAATTAATTTCATTCTGGTAAATCGATGGCTTGTGAGGCCAAACACACCGTCATATCTAAACAATATTTGTTAACTTTGGGCAAGTAAAAATTTCACATCATGCCTTTTACTGATTTACAAAGGAAACTTCGTTTTTTACCCGGGATAACTGCCCTGATCGTAAATGCCCCGCCTGTTTACCTGGAACTGTTGGCGGGGCTTAATTTTGATACAATACCCGATATAGCGAAACAGGGAAAGTACGATCTTGTCCAGGTATTTGGATCAGAAAAGTCATCTTTGGCTAAACTGGTCATTGAACATTCAGGTTCGGGTAAGTATGATTGTTTATTCTGGATCTGTTATCCTAAAGGAGGCGGAAAGATCAAAAGTGTTTTGAGCCGGAACCTCATATGGGAGATAGCTGGGAGCGTCGGGATGCAATGTGTCAGCCAGATTGCAATAGATGAAACATGGTCAGCTCTTAGATGCAGACCGGTAGAAATGGTCGGGAAATAGAAAGAGTGAATGAGGGATTTTGAAATTTGCAATATGTCTCAAGAAGGGCTGAGAGAATTACTGATGGTGGAAAACTCAAGACGCAATACAGATCTTATTGCCGGTCTGATCCTGCAAAAACCAATTTTGTTTGATGAGTTGTTCAGTATCTATATCAAAGATGAAGAGCCGGTCAGCCGGCGAGCTGCCTGGGTTGCAGAGGTGGTCACTGAAAAAAATCCCGACCTCCTGATCCCTTTCATAGAGCAAATCGTATCCCGCATGAAAACCTTCACTCATGACGGGATGAAAAGGGAATCGCTAAAAATGCTTGCCCGTTCCCCCTTACCTATTGAAAATCTTGGACAATTAATCAATATATGCTTCGATTGGCTTACAACGGGAAGAGAATCAGTTGCAGTTAAGATGTTCAGCATGGAGGTCCTGTACCGGATCTCTCAACAGGTACCGGAGATAAAAAAAGAACTGGCTGATTCCATTGAATGGAGGATCCAGTTGGAGAAACCTGGGTTCCGTGCCCATGGAAAGAGAGTATTAAAACAACTCAGCGTCGAATTACAGGGGATATAAATATTTCCGTTTTTTTAGGAATTAGTTTTTAATTTTGGTGTGTGAATGTCCCTTTTGAAGACCGTTTAGCATTTATTCGTGCAATAACCATTAATGCGACCCTATGAACACTACCCGTATACCCTCATTTGTCTATTATCTTCTATTGTTTTTGCTTATTATTTTCTCCTTCTGCAATTTTGCCGAGATATATTTCCCCCTGTTGAATTCAGATATGGCAGTCAATGTCCTGATGGCCCAGGACCTCAATCTCCCGGGTGATTTCTATTTCTGGGGGCAGGATAGGGCAGGAAGCCTGATACCTTTACTGGCAAACTTCCTGGTGAATGCTTATAAATTTCCGCCTGTGCTGGCCGTTTCGGTTATCCACTATCTCATCCTGATCGTTGGTTTTTTTGCATTGGCCTCCTTTTTCAGGAACCGAAATCTCAAGCTTGTCCTTGCCCTTATATGGTTTTTCCCTTCATGGCATTTCCTGGACCATATCATCCTTCTGTTCGGCATCCAAATGAGTATGATCGCGATCTCATTATATTTCCTTAAGATGATGCAGGTGGCTTTAAAACGGTTTGAGAGGCTGGCATGGTTATCACTTGCCTGTCTTTCATTTATCACTGCCATCTGGGTCTCTGACCTGGCGCTGTTGTCACTTATCATTGTGGCACTTATCGTGGTCTGGAAATACCTGCCGGTACTCAAAAAGAACCGGATACAATTCTTTCTGAAAGACAGGGATGCACTGTTAAAAATTGTGGTTATAACAGTCTGGTTCATAATCGGCACTGCATTCATCGTGTATGCGAAGCATAAAGCCACACGCATTGAAGCGTATCACACGCACCACCTGAGCCACCCTAAAGAGGTATTGGCCTCACTAAAGATTATTTTTTCAGCAGCCTGGCGTATACTGATATTTTCCTCTCAGAATTTTATAGAGAGTATTTATGCCTGGGCTATTATTGCAGGGCTCCCGATAATCCTTTTGCTTTCAAATACAAGAAGCCATTTCGTAAAATTCTGTTCTTCAAACAAATGGCTGATCTTTTTCGCATTAAATGGCATCCTTACATTCTTTCTGCTTATTATTTCACATTGGGTATTCCTCAACGGCACCCCCAGAAGGTATTTTACGATTGTTTATATCTCCTTCTGGATTGCGATCCTCCTTTACATAGAGGTGACAGGATCATCCAACCGGCAGTTACGGATGATCATCCTGCTGATCGTTGTGCTCATCGGGTCAATAAGTTCTGTTAATAAATTCTACTTTCCGAAACGACTGCCATCCAGGCTGACAGAAATGAGTGATCTTAAAAAACTTGGCGATTTCGGGCTTATCTCAGATTACTGGGTCGCTTATTTAACCGCATGTGTGGATCCGAAGCATATTGTTGCAACCCCGCATGACAAGGCACAGGTCAGAAATTATTATTATGCAGAAACTGTTTTTAAGATGCCGAAGCTCTATCTTGCCAGGGATGAATGGATGAATTCGTTTCCCGATACCATCATGCAATTTGGTCATATTCTTTGCCGCAAGGGATCAGAGCTCCATCTTGGAGACCTTTACCTGTGTCAATATGAGCGGGTTTATTATAAAAGAACGTTTTCAGGTGAAGAGATGCAGCACCAGGGGAAGATCGTAGCCGATCCTCTCTCCCGCTTCGGGAAAGCTGTTGTGACAACCAATGACTTTGACCATAAAAAGCATTTTATTTACGGGCCTTTCCTCTTCCTGAAAAAGGGAACGATTCTCGTGCAATTCAGTCTGAAATCAGAACCTGATCTTGACACAAGAAACCTTGCTATTCTTGAAATTTCAGTTGAGTATGGGAAAAAAGTACTTGCCACCAAAGCCATTCGCTCCTGTGATTTTCAACGAAGGGATGAATATCAGGTTTTCGATCTGAAAACAACTCTCGATAAAGATTACAGTGGAGTTGAATTCCGTATCATGTACACGGGGGGACATGAGCTTTACTTTGACCGGGTTGATTTAACCGGGATGTAAGGCTTTCAGGGTTTTGAAAATCGTGATACGTGACACATAACGCATAAGTCGTACAGTTCGTAAGTTAGTGTAAATGTTCTGATAATCCTTCCTTAAAAAGTAATAAGTTTTCAATAAGTTTGCCACCTAAAATCTAAATCATGCTAAAACAATTTCTCGCAAGGCAAATGGTGAAACGCACCAAGAGCCGCCAGTTCCCTGTTGAATTTCTTGAACAAAAACACGTCGATCTCTCGCAGCCATTTCCAAATGATAGCTCCTATTTCTATGGAGGTGACAAAGATGGGAATGCCTTCATTACCCGGATGGCCTTTCGCGGTCCCGACAGGCCACACGAACATTGGTTTGACTTTAAATTTGACGGCCGGGGATTTTTCGGATTACATGAAGATCCGGGAGTGGAAGGTGAAGGATTTCAACAGGGTAACCTTAAATGGGAACCTGTCGAGATTGGTAAGATATGGAGAATAACCTATGAAGGTAAGGTGACCGGAGAAGACGGTAAAGAACACACTTGTGAGACAAACCTGGTTTTCACTGGTGAACATGAAGTCTATGATTTTGCTAAAAGTTCTGATCAACGGCTCATTGCTGATGCCATTGCTGCCTCCAGATGGAGCAGGAACTTCTTTTTCAACCTGAAAGACACACACCAGGTTCATTATGAACAAACCGGCAGCCTCACAGGATATATCATACTTGATGGGATCAGGCATGAAGTTAAAATGTGGGGGTCGCGTGACCATTCATTTGGCTCAAGGAATTGGACTACCTGGGACCGCCATTACTGGATCACAGGGAAATCTGATGATGGTTATAGCTGGACCGTTACTACTATCCGGTTTGATTTTCTGGGCCGCCTTACAGCAGGATTTGTGGTAGAACCCGGTGGATTTATAGATGCAGTGGTGGATTGTACTGACCTTGAAACCGTTTCAAAAGAAAAGACCTTACCTGATCATGCATTGATCGTGCTTAAGATGAGAAGCGGTAAAATACATACACTGGACTTCCTTCGCAATGGACATTTCCCATATATCATGGATCACAAATACCTTATGTTCGAAGCCATCGGGACCTATAAATTTGACCAGGCTGACGGGCTTGGGATGGTGGAATTCGGGTTTCATAAGGATAAATACAGCCTGTGATACGATTCATCCACGAAATTACTGATGAGGAGATCGGGGGTAAGGCAAGGGGCCTGAAGATCCTGAAAGATCTGGGGCTGAATGTCCCTGATGCTTTCGTCATCGTTCATCCGGATCTTAACTCCCTTGATGACCAGTCTCTTGAAAAGAGCATCGCACTCCTGGGCAGGGGGCCTAAGGCAGTGCGCTCTTCTGCTGTTAGCGAAGACGGTACCAATGCTTCATTTGCAGGGCAGTTTGAGACTTACCTGCACCTGAATGGTTACCAGGAAATCAGGGACGCCATTCAAAAATGCATCGAAGCAAGCCGTTCAGACCGGGTCAGGGAATATGTTTCCAACATTTCTGAACACGCTGACCTCAGGATCTCAGTGATCTTACAGAACATGGTAAATGCCAAAATCGCAGGCGTGGTCTTCTCTGTTGATCCCGTGTCAGGCCGGCGTGACCAGGTCGTCATCAATGCCGTGAAAGGGCATGGGGAAGACCTGGTGAGCGGGGTAAAGGATGCCATCCATTATAAAATATACCGCAGCGGGTCAAACATTCATAACCAGGTAAAAAAACAAGGTGATCTGCTTTCAGAGCACCTGATCAGTGAGATCCTGGATGCATCAAAAAAAGCAGAAGATCACCTTGGTTTCCCTGTTGACATGGAGTGGGCCATCGACGAGGAAGAAGAGCTTCACTGGCTGCAGGTCAGGCCTGTTACCACCCTTCCTGAGGTTCACTACAATGAGCTGGACACTATAAAAGGCGACAGCAATGATACGTGGACGCTTGGCAATATCGGCGAGATGATGCCAGGAGTTGTCACCCCCCTCACCTATTCCGTTTCTTTTCATGCTGTGGATTATGGGATGACGGTCTGGGCAGAGGCAGCGGGAGCTTATAGCCTGAAAAAGTGGGAAGGCTTCCGGTATATCCAGATGTTCTACAACAGGCTATTCATCAACATGTCAAATATGATGGATTACCCCAGGAATGTCTGGCTGAACACGGCTGCAAATGTTCAGTTTGCTGTTATCGGTAAGGTCATTGATATCCCTGATATAGAATTCACTTCGAACTTCCCTCTCAGGGTGATACATTTCATTAAACAGATGATCAGCCTGAGCTGGACCCGGAGGAACGTCCGACGCCTCCTTTTTCTTGCCGACAACCATAAAGTTGCCGAAACAGGAGATATTGAAGCAGATTACCTGGCTCTGGACGAGGCAAGGGAAATATTGAAAGAGGCATTTGGTCATCATATCATAGCGTCCTCACAGTCAGGAACGCTCTATTCAGCCCTTATGGAAATTCTGACTTCCAAGAAGCGTCTCCCTGGTGCTGAAGATCATCATATTGCTACTCTTCTGCTTACCGACATTCCTGATATTGAAAGCGCCGATGCAGTTAAATCACTCGAAAGGTTTGCATCACTAATACAATCTGAGAAACGCTTTGCAGAAATTTTCACTCTGGCAACACCCACAGAAGCGCTGCGGTTACTGACACATGACTCTCCACCGCAGGTGATGCGCTCTTACAAGGGATTTATTGAGCGCCATGGTCACCGTTGTATCAGGGAAGCAGAGCTCCATGAGAAGCCATGGGAAGAAGCCCCGCTGCAATTGGTGCAGTTGCTGCAGACCCGCGTAAGGTCGGGAGCAAAAGCACATCCCTCTGAAGGTACCCGTCAAAGAACAAAGGATATCCTTGCCGGTTTGAATCTATGGCAAAAGATCATTATAAAAACATTCCTCAGTAATGCCCGGATATCCGTAGCACGGAGAGAGATCACAAAATCAGCATCTATAAAGGTGCTGCATGGGATAAGGAAAGCTTGGGAGCACTATGCTGAGTTACTGGTTAAAGAAGGACTTCTCAATGATACTGACCAGGTCTATTATCTGACACATGAAGAGATCGGAAAGATGATCAGGGACCATTCTCCTGCCTGGCAGGAAAAAGCCGACAAACGCAGGGAGTTACTTCCACAAGCTGCAGGGCTAAAGTTTCCTGAGGTCTGCCGGGGCATACCAGAGCCCATTGAAGAAGAGCAGGAAATTATGATCTTTGACGGGCAGTTAAAGGGGATCCCCGTAAGCAGCGGGGTAGTGCAGGGGAAGGTAAGGATTGTAAACACGCTCGAAGATGCAGCAATGCTGGAACCCGGAGAAATCATGGTAGCCTCTTTTACAGATATCGGCTGGACCCCCTATTTCAGCATCATATCCGGGCTGATCACAGAGATCGGAAGTCCGCTTTCCCATGGCGCCGTCGTTGCACGGGAGTATGGCATTCCGGCTGTAGTAGGGGCAAAAGGCGCAAAGCATTTCCTGAAATATGCAGTAATGATAAAGCTGGACGGAGATAAAGGAATCATAGAAATTGTTTAGTTCCTGCCATTCTCCTTTTAATTTGGTAACTTTACATGACCAATTTAATCTGAGATGAATATTTCCTTCGTAAAAAATTATCATCACCTGGCTTTCATTACTATTGTAGCGATGATTTATGGCACGGTTTCAGCACAATCCGGATTGCCTGTCATCCATGTAAAGCAATATGTTGATACAGTTGGTTTTGCATCCCATTCATGGCAGATGGATTCTGTCATGAGCAGGATCAGCAGGTTGAATAGGCATGGTGAGAATCTTCCTGCTGATCTCAGGAAAAAAGGTTCTCATATTTTCCAGAAAGCTGCAATTTGTCCCCATGACGATTACCTCTATGCAGGATGGCTTTACCCTGAGGTACTGAAAAACATCCATGCCAATACGATCATATTATTCGGAGTGGCCCATAAGGCGAAAAAGTTCAATATCGACAACCGGTTGGTGTTTGATACTTTTAATGAATGGAAAGAGCCTTATGGCAATATCAGGATACCCGGTCTTCGCGAAGATATCATAAAAAACCTGCCATCTGAAGCTTATATCATCCACGACAGTCTGCAGCAGTCAGAACATTCGGTTGAAGCAATCATTCCTTACCTGCAATTTTTTAACCGGAAGATCAGGATCATTTCCATCCTGGTTCCTTATATGCCTTATGACAGGATGGATCATCTTTCAGGACTCCTTGCCACAGCAATTGATGAAGCATTGAAAGATGATGGGCTGAAATGGGGAAAAGATGTCGCTATTGTGATTTCGACAGATGCTGTTCATTACGGTGATGAAGAATGGAATGGATCCAACTTTGCATATTATGGTTGGGATGAGAAAGGTTATAAAGAAGCAAAAGACCATGAGAAGCAAATTATTGACGAATGTCTTTCCGGGCCTTTGGAAAAGGAAAAAATAAAAAAGTTCACACAGTTCACGCTGAAAGAGGATGATTATAAGTCTTATAAATGGACTTGGTGCGGAAGATACTCAGTACCCCTTGGATTGCTGACCATTATGAAAATGCAATCTGCAATTTCATCAAAACCCTTGCAGGGGTTCTTTGTCGGTTATGGGACCTCACTGGATGAACCAAAGCTCAAGGTTGATGACCTGGGAATGGGAAAAACCGCCATTGCAACATTGCATCACTGGGTCGGATATGCAGGTATGATTTATTATTAACAACAAACTTTGAATTATGGAAACAGCCAGGATAACTTATCTGGGTGGATTAAGGACAAGCGCTACACATGTACGATCCGGGAATAAAATTATCACCGACGCCCCGGTTGATAATAAGGGGAAAGGTGAGGCATTTTCACCTACCGATCTGTTAGCAACCTCCCTGGGAACCTGTATGATGACAATCATCGGGATAGCAGCTCAAACCCACAATTTCAATGTTGATGGGACTGAGCTAAAGATCACCAAGATCATGGCTGAAAATCCCAGGCGGGTCGATGAAGTTGTCGTAGAATTTAACTTTCCCGGGCGGGTTTATTCTGAGAAAGAAAAAGCCATTATCTGGCGCTCAGCAACGACATGCCCTGTATATCTCAGTCTTCATCCGGATCTAAAAAAAACGATCAGGATGAATTATCCGAGATAAGCCTTCAGCAATTTACTGCGTGAAGAATGTTTCAACCTTCTTAAGGCTTTTTCCTTGATCTGGCGCACCCTTTCCCTTGTGAGGCCGAACATATCGCCAATCTCTTCAAGGGTATAATTGTGCGGGACACCGATCCCATAGAAAAGGTTGATGATCTCCCGTTCTTTCTCAGCAAGGGTGGAGAGCGACCGTTGGACTTCCCGGGCGAGCGATTCCCTGATAAGGTCTTCATCTGTGCCTGGTACATCTTCCGCTACAAAGACATCAAGGAACTTCAGTTCATCGTCCTGATCTATCGGGGCATCCATTGAGATGGTCCGTGTGGAGATCCTGAGTGTTTCTTCAACCTTATGCTGGGGAATTTCCATCTCGTTGGCTATCTCATCAGCGGAAGGAGGCCTTTCATACTTCTGTTCAAGTCGGGATGAAACCTTATTCATCTTACTCAAAGACCCTACCTGGTTCAATGGCAACCTGACAATCCGGGATTGCTCGGCAAGGGCCTGCAATATTGATTGCCTGATCCACCAGACTGCATAGGATATAAATTTGAATCCACGCGTCTCGTCGAAACGACGGGCTGCCTTGATCAGGCCCAGATTCCCTTCATTGATCAGGTCGGGAAGGCTGAGGCCCTGATTCTGGTATTGCTTGGCAACAGATACCACAAACCGCAGGTTGGCCTTGCAAAGTTTTTCAAGTGCATGCTGGTCACCTGCACGGATACGCTGGGCAAGCAGAACCTCTTCATCAGTAGTGATCAATTCTTCCTTGCCAATATCCTGGAGATATTTATCAAGAGAAGCGGTTTCCCGGTTAGTTATTGATTTAGATATTTTTAATTGTCTCATTTTTTACTCCTTATAATCCTATCCCGTAATACGCCCTCATACCATTGGGGTAAACGCCCTCTATGAGGACCCCTCCTCTTTTCGATGTAAATGCTTCCTTGAGGTCTTGAGTAGAATGGATAGGTTGTTTATCAACTGCAACTACTATAAAACCCTCCCTGATACCCGAATTTCTCAGTAAACCGTTATCGAGATGAACGATTTTAAAACCGTCATCGATACCATACCGATGTTTCTCACTATCATTAATGTGCTGGAAGGTAGCACCATGAATAATAATCTGATCATCTTTTGTAAAAGCCAGGTTCTCATTTTCACTTAGTAGCGTCACTGGAACATCCAGTTGTTTGCCATCCCTGAAAACAGTAAGATTGATCTTGTCACCCGGATTATGCTGGTTGATGATCTCTATAAGTTCTGATTTACTGTCTACAGGCATACCCTGCATCTGCAATATGACATCGCCTTTTTTTATTCCTGCTTTTTCTGCTGCCCCGCCTTCAATGACCTCCTGAACATAAACGCCTTTTACAGCTGGCAGATCATTATCTTTTGCAAACTGGTCGTCAATCTCCTTATATCGTATCCCGAGATATCCCTTCTGGATCTTTCCGAATTTCATGAAGTCATCCACAACCTTTTTAACAATATTTGAAGGGATGGCAAAGGAATATCCCACATAATTTCCTGTTCCTGAAGCAATAGCTGCATTGATGCCGATAAGTTGCCCCTTAAGGTTCACAAGCGCGCCTCCGCTGTTACCTGGATTAACAGCTGCATCGGTCTGGAGAAATGATTCAACTGCACCCTGAGAACCCAGGATGTTAATATCCCTGGCTTTGGCGCTTATAATTCCCGCTGTAACCGTAGAAGTTAGGTTAAAAGGATTTCCTACTGCCAGCACCCACTCACCAATCCTGGTATCATCAGAGTTCCCATAAGTAAGAAACGGAAGTCCTTTTTCATCGATCTTGATGAGGGCAAGGTCGCTACTTGCATCGGCACCGATGATAGTCGCTTTATAAACACGTTTGTCGTTAAGTGTCACCGTGATCTTGTCTGCATCCTGCACAACATGATTATTGGTAACAATATAACCATTCTGATCAATGATCACGCCTGACCCCATGGCTTCTATCGCCTGGTTAGGCATACCCTGTCCGAAATTGAAAAAATTGAAAAAATCATCATACACATTACTTTTCTGCTGAAACTCAGTCTTTATGTGAACAACTGCAGGTACAGATATTGCGGCTGCTGATTCAAAATCCGGCTCATTAAAAGGTGCACCAGGTATATAACTAACCGGCTTCAGCGACATTTGCTGTCCTGCCGTATAAACATAAGTGGGGTGTGTCTTCTCTATTAATTTGTACGCGCCCAGCGCAACAGCACCACCGGCCACTGCTACTAAAAAAAACCCAATCAATCGTTTCATACTGTTTCTTCTTTTTTCAGGTTATTTAATGTTGATCTCAAAACGGCTCATGTTTTTTAATAGTATATGATATACATGTTAAATTTTGTTAACATTTCACCCTTTTCTTTCATCCTTTCAGTTACTTTTTATTTTCTGACCTATTAATCTCCGAAAGGCGTTTTTTATTCCTGATTCCCTGGTTAAATTTCATTTAAATGATATTTGTCGACATTGTTGTTAAACGCATATTATGAGAATGCAAAATCTTGTTCTTTTTCTGCTGGTCCCTCTGTTTTCTTTTTGCCAGCAAGTGACAAAAAGACAGCAGGCAGGAATTACCGAAAACCATGCCAGAGTTGATTTAGCGGTACAAAACAGCCAAATTGTAAGGATCGTTTTTTATAATCTTGAGAATCTTTATGATCCACATGAAGACACTGCAAAACCGGATAATGAATTCACATCAAAAGGGTTAAAAAAATGGACCTTCGGCAGGTTCTTTATGAAGCTGGATCATCTTGCCAAGGTCTTCATTGCCATCGGTGGGTGGGAACCACCGGCAATGATCGGGGTATGTGAAGTGGAGAACCGCTATGTGATGAATAAGATGATCTACGAAACTCCTTTAAAAAAGTACAACTATAAGTTCATTCATTATGAATCGTCTGATACCCGTGGAATTGATGTAGGACTTCTATACCGTCCTGCCATTTTCAATGTAATATCTTCCCGAAAGATCAGCATCTACCTGCATTCCGATTCAATAATGCACACCAGGGATATCCTTTATGTAAAAGGTGTCCTCTTTACCATAGACACAGTGCATATCTTCGTAAACCACTGGCCTTCGCGTCTTGGCGGATACACTGAAAGTCAACCAAAACGTACGATCGTAGCCAGAACACTAAGGAAAGTGATCGATACTCTGCAGCAAAATCAACCAGATCCTCATATTATCATCATGGGGGATTTCAACGATGAACCTGACCAGCCTGTTATCAGGGAAGTACTTAAGACAGATGCTTATAGCAAAGAAACTACACCTTCCAGTCTGGTCAACCTCATGCTTCCGATGATGAAAACAATGAATGAAGGAACCTATAAATTCAGGGGGAAATGGTCTATTATCGATCAATTCATGGTTTCAGGGAATATATTGTCAAAGAATAATGGTGTGCAGACCACACCTGGATCCGTTCATATTTATCATTCAAATTTCATTATGGAAGAGGATGAGCACTCTTTCGGAGAGAAACCGTTTCGCACTTATTCAGGGCCGCGATATCTTGGCGGGTTTTCTGATCATCTGCCTGTTTACCTTGATGTCTGGAGTGGAGAAAGAAAATAAATCACACCTAATTCCAGACACCGGGGATCTTTGTCCCGCAGAACTTACACGCCGAATCCTTGATATAATTGCTGAGAATAGTAAAGCCTTTACGTTCAATAATCATCTTTTTGCAGTTTGGGCAATAAGTGCTTTCCCAGGGAGATCCGGGGACATTTCCTATATAAACGTATTTTATCCCTGCATTAGTTGCAATCTCCCGGGCTTTTTCGAGGATATCAAGCGGTGTATAAGGAAGATCCTTCAGCTTATACAACGGGAAGAACCTGCTGAAAGACAGAGGGGTATCCTCAAAGCCTGATTTTGCCAGCCAGTCGCACATCTGTCTAATCATATCCGGCTTGTCGGTCCAGCCAGGAACGATCAGGTTGATGATCTCCAGCCAGACCCCTTCTTCTTTAATAATTTTCAACGAATTCATCACCGGTTGCAAAGCGCCGCCGTTCAGCTTTTCATAGATCTCCTCATTAAACCCTTTTAGGTTGATGCTGGCCGCATCAATATATTTGCACAGGTCACGTAATGGTTTTTCATTAATGAAACCATTGGATATCAAAAGGTTTTTCAATCCTCTTGCCCTGACAAATTTTGCGCTGTCATACATATACTCATAGAATGCTATGGGCTCTGCATAGGTATAAGCAACCGACCTGCAGCCATTTTCAACTGCTTCTTCCATCACTTTCGCCGGCATCAGATCGACATTTGCCGTATTCCTGGGGCTCTCCTGTGATATCTCCCAATTTTGGCAATTCAGGCATGCAAAAGTGCATCCTGCCGTTGAGATGGAAAAACTGTGTGTTGAAGGAAGAAAATGAAACAGAGGTTTTTTTTCAATAGGATCAATATGCACAGAACAAGGGTTCCCATATGCGATAGAGAAAAGTTTCCCGTCTTTAACAATATGGGTTCGGCAGAGACTCTCCTGGCCTTCTTTCAGCATGCAGTTATTCGGACAAATCTGGCATTTAACCCCTCTTGCTGTCTGCACATAATAGGGGGACTCATGAGTATATTTCCCCAAGTCATTAACCGGCTCTGGAGAAGCACTTTTTTCCTTATTGATCATCCCGTTCGCCAATGCCCTTGCCGTTCCTATACTTACAGCACTTGCCCCCAGTCCAAGAACACTGTAACGTAAGAAATCCCGTTTTGACATCTTTTTTGCCATCTCAGTACCCATAACAGGTTAGATTTATGCACTTCCTGCTCAAAATGATCAACAGTTTTCGGACTATAAAGTTACATCTTTTTTCGTCTTAGATAAAGAAAACCTGCACTGAAAAGATTCATTAAAACCATGATCATGCAGGATGCTCCGAAGCCGAGGAAAGGAAGCATCACCAGCGTTGTAACGATCGCACCTAAGGCCGACCCGAAAAGATCTGCGGAGTAGTTGGACGACATCCTGATTGTGAGTTCCTTATTGCCAATGGCAGAAGCAACCGAAAATTCAAGGCCAATGATGAAAGAGAGTAGCAGGGTCAGCAAACAAAAGACGATCTGGACCAGAATGACAGGTATGCCTGGCAGATTCATGACCAGAATTATAAAAGGAAAACCGAGGGAAAATAATGCCAGGCAGATCTGGATATGTATATATCGTTTTTCATCAGGTGCAGGTACAACCCGGTGAGATGAAAAGGCGCCAAGGGCAATTCCTGCCATGAATAATGCAAGAATGATCCCGGTCGCAAGAAAAACATATCCATAGATGACCTGGAAGGATATCAGGATCAACATTTCGATTGATGAAGCCGTAAAACCGCCTGTAAAAAGACCCAGGCTGATCCGGTCAAGACTGAAAAACACAAGGAAAAGCAAGACGATGATCACGATGCCGATTGTAAGTACATTCCACTCGAACATGGAGGTCCAGTAATGTATTTGAAGGAAAAAGGCGACAGGCCTGAAATCGCTGTTCACTTCCGCATTTTTATCCAGATTTTTCCGGATATATTCACTTCTCTCTTTCAATGAATTTTCATCAAGGTACCAGGCATTCACATAGAGAGTGGAGATACCCCGGGAAGCTATCATCGAAGTTATTTCTTCTGAAAGGCTGCTGTCTGAAGCGAGAAAATAGTTTTTCTGACCCGGCAATACCAGCACATAATGGAACCTGGCCTTCATCGTCTGGACCAGGGTCGAGTTTGTCCTGGCAGCGGTTTTGCTTACATAATCAGATGTTGTAGGTAGACTTTCACAAATTACAGCCCCGGGATTAAGAACTTTTTTCAGTTCAGCATAGAATTCATGGGAATAAAAACGGTTGATGAGCAGTGTCGAAGGCTCAGGCAGGTTAACAAGGACCACATCATATTTTTCTTTTGTGAGCCGGATAAAACGGCGCGCATCCCCATGGATAACATGCAGCCGGGCATTATCAAAGATCTTTGAGTACCTTCGCCCAATGCTGACCAGCCCGGGATCGAGTTCTACATAGTCGATCCGTGAGGGGTGATACTTCAGAACTTCATTTATTGTGCCGGAGATACCTCCCGAGATCAAGAGTATATTCTTAGGACATGGATGCTGAATCATGGCAAAATGAACAGATTCCTCATTCACAATTTCATTGTTGGAAGAAAAGAGTAGTAATCCATTCTCAAAATAATTAAGCTGCCCTGCATTCATGGTCACATCCAATTTCCCATAAGCAGTATTTTTATGGAAGATCAGGTGTTGTCCTGGATAAAACAAGTTCCCTGTGTAAGAATCAAGGTCAGTAAAAAAAGACACCGCCATAAAGATCAGGCACATTGGGATAATAATCACTTTCTGGTACCTGATCCCGCAGGTAATTGAAAAGAGCATACAGGAAAGCAGGTTGAGCACCAGCAGGATACGAAGCCCACTGAACATCCCCGAAAATTCCAGTACAAAAATATTCACCAGTAAGCCGGCAAACATTCCTCCAATGGATTCAATGGCATAGGATCGGGAGGAGGCATTCTTACCTGTAATCTCTGACAAGATATGAACATAGGAAACAAAAAGAAATCCGTTGACCAGGCAGAAAGGCATTTGAAAAAGAAACATTGAATATATTACAGGAATGAGCCCGGGTACACTGCCTGCCGGAAGAGAAATCGCTTTCCAGAGGTCGAGTTTCAGCATCATCAGCATCGGCAGTAACGCAAAGAAGAACTGCAGGAATAGAATGAATGGTATTTTACCCTTCATTCTTCCAAAGAACCGCCCAAGATATGCCCCTGCTCCGGTGAGCAGCATCCAGTTCGTCAAAACAATTCCGATGACAAGCTCATTGCCGTTCAGAACGGAAAAGCATTCGCGTATCAGGAACACCTGTGTGGCAAGTGATGAAAAACCAAGGGTGAATAAAGAAATCCGCAAGGAATGTTCAAATCTGGTCATCAAACCTTATCTTTGTAGGGCAGTCCAAATTTATAAAAAATATGCAAAAGATTCAATCCTGGATTTGGTTGGTTCTTATTATTCTTCTGACCGGATCCGGCTGCCATTCCCAGGACAATAAAAATGTCCAGACGCTGGTTGACCGGCCGATGGCAGTTGCAGGAAGTTTTTACCCCTCTGATCCTGCCGTTCTGCGGGCGACGCTGGAAGACCTTTTCTCAAAAGCAAAACCTGCTTCCGTTAAGGATTTAATAGCCATCATTTGTCCTCACGCCGGCTATGAATTTTCGGGTGTTGTGGCAGCCAGCAGCTATAATCAGATTGATCCTGATAAACAGTATGATAATGTGTTCATCATAGGATCAAGCCATCATGTAGCCTTTATGGGTGCCTCCATTTACAATATAGGAGATTATCAAACACCGCTGGGGAAAATAAAGGTCAATATTGATCTTGCAAATAAGCTGATCAAAGAAAATGCAGTGTTCTTCTTTCACCCGGAGGCTGAACAGAATGAACATTGCGTGGAAGACCAGGTACCGTTCCTGCAGTATCACCTGAAGAAAAGCTTCAAACTGGTTCCAATTATCCTGGGAACACAGTCGCCTGAATCATGCAGGAAGATTGCCAATGCACTAAGGCAATACATGAACGGAAACAATCTGTTCGTGATCAGCAGTGATTTTTCGCACTACCCGCCTTATAATGATGCCATTGTCGTAGATAAGACCACCTGTGATGCTATCCTTACCAATAAAGCTGAAAGTTTGTTGAAAGCATTGAAAGAGAATGAAGATAAGAATGTACCCAACCTGGCAACCAGCCTGTGCGGGTGGACATCAGTACTGACGCTGCTCTATATGACAGAAGGCGACCCCGGCATTTCAATGACACCCGTTTATTATCAGAACTCAGGTGATTCCAAATACAAGGATAAAAGCCAGGTTGTCGGATATTGGTCGATTGCAATCTCAAAGAAAGAAAAACCAGTTCCTGCTTCTGCCACTTTTAATCTCAGTCCCAAAGACAAGAAAGACCTGCTGAAGATAGCCCGCACAACCCTTGAGCAATTCATCCGTTACGAAAAGAGACCAGAGATCAATTCTTCGGCGTTCTCAGAAATATTAAAGACACCTTCGGGGGCATTCGTCACCCTTAGGGAGAATGGTGATCTTCGCGGTTGCGTAGGCCTTTTTACTTCAGAAGAACCACTCTACAAGGTAGTTCAGGAAATGACGATAGCTGCTTCCACCCAGGATAACCGTTTTCCCCGTGTAGAAGCTTCAGAGATCGGGAATATCTCAATAGAGATCTCAGTGCTTTCACCTTTGAGAAAGATACATTCCATCGATGAGATCGTCATGGGAAAGCATGGCATTTATATCAAAAAAGGATATCTCTCCGGTACATTTCTCCCACAGGTGGCTAATGAAACAGGATGGACCAGAGAGGATTTCCTCGGACATTGTTCGCGCGATAAAGCAGGACTGGGGTGGGATGGCTGGAAGGATGCAGATATCTATATCTATGAAGCAGTAGTGTTCTCTGAGTGAGATTTATCTCTTGCAAAGGCTGACAAAATCACAGTTTTCACATCGTTTCACATTTTCCGTCTGCATAAAAGGAATACTGAAGTCATAAATTTCTTCAAGTATCTCTTTAAGAATCATTTTAAACCATGTCAGGTCCTCCTCACTGATAATAGTTCCTTTCTTTTCCGGGGATGAAACAGAAGGTACCTGCAGAAATCCTTCAGTCAGCCTTCTCAAAGAAACAATGCCAGCCCTTATCTTTACTGTCTTTTCACTTCTTTCATTCCTGAAAAGCAAAGCATAAGTATACAACTGGACGATCATAGCCAGGTCGGGATTCTCTTTGAGTTCATTCCATTCATCAAACTTCAGCGATGAAGAAGAGACACTTCCACTTTTGTAATCGATGATCTTCCACTCCTCCCCGACCTTATCGATCCTGTCTATAAACCCCTTTAGTTTAACCTCATGGGCTTTATCTCCAATCATGATCTCAACGCTGCCAGGCTGGAATTTTTCCAGGTATACAACCATGATTGATCCTCCTTCTTTCCTGACTGTGGCAATCACTTCTTTTTCTTTTTCAAGGAATTTCCTTACAAGGATACTTGCCACCCTCACCAGTAAAAGGTTCTTTCCATAAGCTATATCCGACCCCTTGAATTTTTTCCTGAATGCGTCATGAAGCGCTTCCTGATAATTTGGCAACATCTCATCAATAGCTTCTTCGGTCAAAGTCTTACCCTTGATTGGCCGGTAGAGTTTCTCAAGCGTTTCATGAATTGCCAGTCCCAGAACCTGTGAATCGATGGTCTCCTCTATCTCCTTATCTTCCTGTAATCCCAGAAGGTCATGTAAATAAAACTTTAGTGAACACCGGATATAATTGTTCAGTGAGGTGGGGGAAAAACCGGTTTCCGCTTTCTTCATAAGCATCTCTGCAACATCGCCTGTCTTCGGGACCCGGAAATCGGGAAATGAAGATGTTTTCAAAGGGGAGGTAACTAATATCTCTTCTCCGATACTAAGGTTTGGATTGTATCTACGCAACTCCTGAAGAATTTGCTTGACGAACCTGCTTTTTTCGCCACCTCCCATTTCATCGCTTTCAGTATTGTAAAGAATATAGACCTGCTTCACCCGTTGGATGAGGCGATAAAAATGATAAGCATAGATTGAATTTTTGTGCTGGTAAGTTGGAAGATGGAAATGCCGCCTGATATCGAAAGGGATGAAAGATGGTGTTGTTTTTCCGCTGGGGATCAGGTCTTCGTTTACTGAAAGAAGGATGAGGTTATCAAAATCGAGTGTACGTGTTTCAAGCATCCCCATTATCTGCAACCCTTGCAACGGTTCGCCATAGAAGGGCAATGAGGTTAAACCTGCGAGTTGGTTGAACAATGAATGAAACATCTTGAGGTCCTTTATGGCATCATACTTTTCAATGAGGGTCGAAAGCCTGTAAATGATCTTTGAAAAGGCATAAAGAAATTCAATTTCTATTTTAGCCGTTGGATGTTCTTTTCCGTCTTCCTTCCTTGCTATAAAGCCATCGCGTAAAGAAGTTATGATCTTGCGGAGACAATCAATCGTTTTCAGAGGTTCATTCCATGAGTCGAACACCGGTTCCAGGAAGTCAAGACTCCCCGAAAAAATGCCTGCATCTGATTTGATCAGCTCTTCTTTGCTCAGAAAAACGCGGGTACCTAAGCGTATTTCATCAATCATTTCTTCAAGGATAAGGGCATTCCCCCTCAGCAGGGTTCCTGCCATCTGCGCTGCGTAGGGATGCTGAAGCACCTTCAGGATGTCGCGGTAATAGAACATTTCTTTACCTGTCGTTCCGGCTCTTTCGAACCGGGCAATATTTTCATGCATCCTGAAGATTATATCGAAAAGATCATAGATTGGAGTCTGCCTGAGTGGGAGTCCCATCGTGATATTCAATTCTTTCACTTCAGAAGGAAGCGAGTTTAACACAGGCATAAGAATCTGCTCATCCATCATCACTACTGCAGTATTCTCTGAACTTAGTTCTTCGGGGAAATGATCATTCAACAACTCGCCACAGAGCTTGGCCTGTCCCACATGTAAAGGGACACCGATAATATTGATCTTTGCGGCTGATGTGGCAAAATCCTTTTCGATCCAATTAAATGGCTGGTTTCCCCATTTTCTCTTCCACATCCTTAGGAAAAAACCGGCTTCCTGCTTTTCATCCTCCATGTAATAAGAATCTGCATCCCACAACATTTCCGCTTTTGCGATAGAGACCAGGCTGTCGATAATGACTTCTTCCGACTTTGTCAGTGCATTAAATCCTGCAAAGATGATTTTCTCCCAGGGGATTTTCCGGCGAATATCACCTATCTGCTCTGCTGTTCTCCTGAAAAGAAGACCGGGATAAGCGAGATTTGAAGCGATCAACCTTGCACCTAATTGTTCATGATAAGTAAAAAGAGAATTGAAAAAATGGAGGTACTGCTTTTCAAAATAGGTGAGCGGTTTATTATCGAGATTCCAGATAGACAGAGCCTTGGCTTCATTCAGAAAGGTGAAGAGATCTTTTGCATCGACCATGTAACTGTCTATTTCGTTGAAATCGCCCAGTAGCTGCTGCGCCCAACCGGTAAATTCATCAAAAGGTTGTGCACTCTTTCCTTCAAGCTCCCTGTGGATCTCGTACAGTTCGAACAAAACTTCCACTGGATCACAGATGCGCAAACCTGAGATGTTGACCATGAAATCTTCAATGGAAAATATAGCTGGTGACCAGATCGTCTTACCAATGCATTTCCCGAAATATTTCTGAAGGAACAGCCCTGCCCTGCGGTTAGGCAACACAATACAAAGATCAGAGATCTTGTCGCCATAAGTCTTGTAAAGATGATCTGCCGTTTTTTCCTGAAATCCTTTCATTTTTCTGTTATCTGTGCTCTATCCTTAGCCATCAGAAAATTATTTTCAATTTTCACTTCTTGGGAATATCCAGTATCTCCAAATCCACCATCTTATCGCCGTCAATGATAAATCTTACCATAGTGATAGAGGTATGAAACCCATATTTCCCTGCTGCTCCCGGGTTGATATATAACAACTGGTATTTTTTATCAAACACCACCTTCAGAATATGTGAATGACCAGTAACGAACAACTGGGGCTTTTCATTCTTTATTAATTCCCTGGCCGCATTGTTATAATGTCCGGGGTATCCACCGATATGAGTCATAACGACTTTAACCTTTTCTGCAAAAAAAACCTGGTCGCGCGGAAATATCTTTCGTAGATCTCCTCCATCGATGTTCCCGAAAACGGCTTTTAAAGGCTTAAACCTGGTCAATTCATCTGCCGATTGAAAATCCCCGATGTCGCCGGCATGCCAGATTTCCTGACAATTCTTAAAAAACTCATAAGTCCTGGGATGTATGAATGAATGGGTATCTGATAGAATGCCGATCCTGATCATAAAAAAAGCAATAAAACAGTGAGGCCAATGAAGATGTAAAGGTCGTATTATTTTTAACATTTCTGATAACAAAGAGCCTGTCATATGATATTTTACAATAATAAATTTCATTGCTCTGAAGCTATTAAATAAAAGCAATATCAGGATAATTGTGTCCGGGAAAATAAGATGTTTTTTTTTAAGTAATTCACTAAAAATAACGACATTTGAAGATCGATATCAAAACAATTACCAACAGGGCATGAAAAACTTAATTTACATCGCATTTATATTGACCTTGTTTGCAGGGAACAAAAAGAGAAGAATTGCAAGAGCCTTGTTCCTTGATTGTCTTTCAATGAAGATTGCTATTTAACAATTCAAATTAATATTATGATTGAAGTATTAGTTGGTATCCTGGGAGTTGCGTGTTTCGTAGCAGTGCTGATAATCTTGATAAGAGTGACCAAAAAGACAAATCAGACAGAAAACATGGAACTCGAAGAAGCAAAACAGCGTTCTGTAAGCCTTTCCGCTGAAAAGCTTGCTGCAGAAGGGAAAATAGAAATGTTGGAAGAACAGGTCCGCTCTGCATCCAGGACAATTAATGAAAAAGAAGAAACTATTGTCGGGCTGAATCGCCAGGTTGCCGGGTTAAGTACTGAAAATAAAAGACTCCTTGAAGATCTTTTGACAAAACAAGCAGATATCGAAGCATCTGAAGTAAAACTGCAGGCTGCCTTCAAAAATCTGGCCAATGAGATACTCGAAGAAAAGACCCAGAAATTCACGGAGCAAAACAAGACAAAACTGGAAGAGATACTGAAGCCGCTCGGAGAGAAGATCACAAATTTTGAAAAAAAAGTTGATGAAGCTTATCACAAAGAATCCAATGAAAGGTTCTCACTTGTGAATGAGATCAAGCGTCTTGCCGAGCTCAACCAACAGATAAGTCAGGAAGCCAGCAATCTTACTCATGCATTAAAAGGCCAGGCAAAGACACAAGGTAACTGGGGGGAAATCATACTGGAAAGCATCCTGGAAAAATCAGGTCTCGAGAAAGACCGGGAGTATTTTGTTCAGCAGTCTTTTACTAATGAGGAAGGAAGAAGGCTTCAGCCCGATGTGGTGGTTAAATATCCCGGGGAACGAAGCGTCATCATTGATTCGAAAGTTTCCCTGAATGCCTATGAGCGATTTGCTTCTTCTGATATAAAAGAAGAACAGGATGCTGCTCTCAAGGAACATCTGCAGGCCATACGTAACCATATTAACGATCTGAGCAGCAAAAATTACCAGGATATCTACCAGATAAAGAGCCTTGATTTCGTGATGATGTTTCTCCCGATCGAGCCGGCTTATATGCTTGCAGTGCAGAATGATCCAAATCTCTGGAATTTTGCCTATGAACGCAGGATACTTCTTATAAGTCCGACCAATCTCATTGCTTCCCTTAAAATGATAGCCAACCTGTGGCGTGTCGAATACCAGAATAAAAATGCCATTGAGATCGCCCGCCAGAGCGGAGAGTTATATGACAAATTCAAAGGATTTGTTGATGATCTTCAGGACATAGGTAACAGAATTGATGCTTCGAAGAACAGCTTTGATGGTGCCATGAACAAATTAACGACAGGCAGAGGGAACCTTATCCGTCGAGCAGAAAAGTTAAAGGAATTGGGAGTAAAATCAGAGAAAAAGTTGTCTCAGAACCTTTTAGACAAAGCAGCAGAAGATGAGTGACCAACGAGAAACAAAGCCACAATAATTGAAGAAAGAAAACTTTATTTACGGCATACATCCTGTTATCGAAGCCTTGAAATCAGGTAAAGAGATAGAAAAGGTATTGATCCAGACGGGATTGAGGGGAGAAGGGTTCCTGCAACTTCATGCATTGGTGAGGGAGATAGAGATCCCTGTTCAGTTTGTCCCTTTGGAAAAACTAAACCGGATGTCCAGGCATAATCATCAGGGGGTGATTGCAATGATCTCTGAGATTACCTATCAGAAGATTGAAGCTATCCTTCCTTTCGTTTATGAGCAAGGCAAGGTGCCACTGGTGTTGATGCTTGATCGCATTACTGATGTACGTAATCTTGGAGCGATTGCCCGGACAGCAGAATGCTCAGATGTTGATGCCATCCTTCTCCCTGAAAAAGGGTCAGCACAAGTCAACCAGGATGCAATCAAGACTTCTGCCGGTGCCTTATACAAAGTCCCCGTATGCCGCTATCATTCAATCAAAGAATCGATAACATTTTTAAAGAACAGTGGACTGAAAATTATTGCAGCTACAGAGAAAGCAGATTCTAATTACACAGACGTGGATATGACACAACCACTTACCCTTATTCTCGGATCAGAGGAGAGTGGAATTTCAGAAGAACTTCTTAAGGCAGCAGATGAATTGATACAAATCCCGATCCTCGGCGAAATTCAATCATTAAACGTATCCGTCGCAGCAGGTGTAATTATTTATGAGATCCTGCGCCAGCGAAAACAATCCTGACCGGCCATGAAACAGGTATTGAAATTTACACCTGAATTTATCCTTGGTTGTTATATCCTGCTCTTTATTTTTTTCAAACATCCCGGTGACAATTGGGACCGGTCCATCAACAGCGATGGAAAAGGTTATTATGCTTATCTACCTGCCTTTTTTATCTACCATGATCTGAGCTATAAATTTGTCGAGTATTATGAGGATAAATATTATCCACCTGACCGCTCGGTATTCAAGGAATTCAGGATCCAGTCAAATGGAAAAACCATAAACAAATGTTTCCCGGGACTGGCAATTTTGTGGCTTCCATTTTTCCTGATCGCTCATCTGTTAAGTTATTTCCTGGGATATCCTATGGATGGCTATTCTCTTCTTTATCAATATGCCATTTCAATCGCGGCTCTTTTTTATTTATGGCTTGGCTGCAGGTTCCTGATGAGACTGCTAACCAAATCAGGGGCTACTGTAAAAAGTGCTGCTTTTGTTACCTTCATTATCGCACTGGCCACTAACATATTGTACTATGCAATCGTTGAAGATTCAATGAGCCATGTTTATTCATTTGCTCTGATCTCAATGTTCCTTTTTTATACTTACAGATATTTTCATGATAAAAAAGGGAAGTATCTTATCTTCACTGCTATTTTGTTTGGCTTAATCTTATTGGTAAGGCCAACAAACGGACTGATCCTTCTCTTATTACCACTGATGGCCTGGATGGCTGAACCCGATATTCGTAATCCATTATCTTCAATTCGCCATCAGTCATCCGGCCCCCACCATCCGGCATCCGGGATCAATTATTTTGTATCTGGTATCATCATTTTGCTTTTCCTATGCTCCCTTCAATTAATCCTCTGGCATCATACCACCGGTCATTGGCTTGTTTATCAATATGGTGATGAAAGATTCCATTTTCTGCACCCACATTTCATTGGTATCCTGTTCAGCTATAACCGGGGTTGGTTTCTTTATACTCCAATCGCACTGATCTCTGTATTTGGTTTCTATGGCCTATGGAAAGAAAATAAGATTGCTTTTTACTGGACCTCTGCTTTCTTTATTTTATTTATCTATATCTCATCCTGTTGGTGGATGTGGTACTATGCTTCTAAATGCGGTCAAAGGATTTTCATTGATATTTATGCATTCATTGCAATCCTGCTTATTCTGCTTCTTAAATCATTTAAGAAGAGAAATCTGGTTCGGTATCTTTTGACTTCAGTCCTTATTCTATTTACCGGACTAAACATCTTTCAATGTTACCAGCATTCCTGTTTTATTTTCCCGGCCACAGATATTACACGCGGGATATATTGGGATTCCTTTGCAAGGATATACCCTGCTGCGAGGGTCTATCTTCCACAGGAAGCCATCATCGGTAGCAAAACCTTCTTCACGGATATGGAAAAGCCTGAAGGCTGGGAAAATCCATGGACAATCAGGAGCCCCTTTGGATTTTCAGGAAAACATTGTTCACTGATCACCCATAAACACCCGTATAGCATGGGCAGATATGAAACCCTGGCCCCTCTTTTCACCTCTTCAATCCGGATCATAAAGGTAACAGCCATGGTCTGGTCTCCTGGCATGAAAACAGGATCGACTCTTGTGGTGGAGATCCGGAGCGGGGATCAGAAATTGAATTACACCCCATTTTACCTTGCACCTTTTGTCCAGCCTGATCAATGGACCTGCATTGAAGCGGCATTTTATGTTCCGCAGAATATACCTGAAAATAGTGTTGCTAAAATTTATTTCTTCAATAATGCCGGGAGCCCTCCGTTGTTTATTGATGATATGAGGATTGATTTCCTTTCACTGAAAGATGAGTTGAAATATACGCGAATGGAAGGTATTAAGTTGCCGTCGAGATGAAACGGACTATGTATATTCTGAGGATCCGGGGGACAAAAAAGATCCCCGACTATATCCAGATCAGGGATGAAGACTTCACATTGATCGCCTATTTCAGGTTAAATAACCCCACCCGTGCATTGACGCGCTGCAACTTGCTGGATAAAAAGGAAGAGATCCTTGACATAGCCTCCCGGCTTCCATATGGTGAAATGCGTAAGTTGGAATTTTAATGCAGCCTGTTAAGAAAGTTTCTTTATTTTTGGCTGATCAATAATGAACTTCATGGAGAACAATGTTATCATCAAATTCGATAAAGTTTCCATCTACCAGAACGAGAACCTGATCCTTGCAAATGTAAGCCTTGAAATAGACAAGGGTGAATTTGTCTATCTCATTGGGAAGACGGGAAGCGGGAAAAGCAGCCTGCTAAAAACACTCTATGCAGACCTGTCAGTAAAGAACGGAATTGCAATAGTTGCCGGTTTTAATTTGCGAACACTAAAAATAAAAGAAATCCCCTTTCTGAGGAGAAAACTTGGCATTGTCTTCCAGGATTTTCAGCTATTGATGGACAGGACTGTAGCTGAAAATCTTTTTTTTGTCATGCAAGCGACAGGATGGAAAAACAAAAAAGATATGCAGCGCAGGATGCATGAGGTATTGGCCAAAGTTGACCTGGAAACCAAAGGAAACAGCATGCCTCACAAACTTTCGGGAGGAGAACAGCAGCGCGTCGGAATAGCAAGGGCACTGGTCAACGACCCGGAGATCATCCTTGCAGATGAACCTACAGGAAACCTTGACCCTGAAACATCAGAAGGGATAATAGGCCTTCTCTTTGATATTTCAAAAACCGGGAGTGCAGTCCTGATGGCTACCCATAACTACAATTTCTTTGAAAAGTTCCCTGCAAAGACCTTACGGTGCGATTCAGGAAACATCCGCGAATTTAACTAGTCTCCCAGCGTTGCCACCATCACGGCTTTGATCGTATGAAGACGGTTCTCAGCTTCGTCGAATACTATCGAAGCAGGTGATTCAAAAACCTCCTCAGTCACTTCCATACCATCGATACCGTATCGTTTGAAAATATCTTTACCAACTTCGGTATCAGCGTTATGGAATGCAGGTAAACAATGCAGAAATTTCACATCTGGATTGCCGGTCTTTTCCATAAGTGCTTTATTTACCTGGTAAGGGAGCATCTCACGGATACGCTGTTCCCAAAGATCCTGTCCTTCTCCCATGGATACCCAAACATCCGTATAAATAAAATCAACACCCTTCACAGCAGCATTGACATCCTCAGTCACCAGGATCTTTGCGCCGGTGTCTTTAGCAATCTCTTTACACTGATCGATCAATTCCGTGGACGGCCAGTATTTTGACGGTGCTGCAGCACGGAAATCCATGCCCATTTTTGCAGCGCCTGCCATCAATGAATCACCCATATTATACCGGGCATCACCACAATAGCAGAAGGAAATTTTATTGAGTGGCTTATCTGAGTGCTCCATCATCGTAAGAAGATCAGCCAGTACCTGCGTCGGGTGAAATTCATTGGTCAGCCCATTCCAAACAGGAACGCCGGCATATCGCGCAAGTTCTTCGACAATCGATTGCCCGAACCCGCGGTACTCGATTGCGTCATACATCCGGCCAAGCACACGCGCAGTGTCTTTCATCGTTTCTTTCTTCCCGATATGGGATCCTTCAGGGCCCATGTAAGTAACATGCGCTCCCTGGTCGAGTGCAGCTACTTCAAATGCACAACGGGTACGGGTCGAAGCTTTCTCGAAGATCAGCGCAATATTCTTTCCTTTCAATCGCTGCTTTTCAGTTCCTGCGTACTTATCCTTTTTCAGTTTGAGCGATAACTCCAGCAAATATTGAATTTCTCCGGGTGTAAAATCCAACTCCTTCAGAAAGTTCCTGTTTTTGAGATTGATTGTCATAAGATTGATTAATGTTTAAAGTTATACAGAATGAAATGATTTGTCTTTTGGCAAAATTATTAATAAAAAGACTCAGGACAAAAGTGAATTCTCCCGTCGATATTATTCTTAAGGAACGATGATGTTCAGTGATAAGGGATTTACTTTCATCTCCAGCACTTTTCCCATTTTTGAAGGATCTCCGTCAAGGTGAATGGTTTTTCCTTTCTTCCTTGTGATGACTGCCTGTTTAGCTCTTATGATTTCTATGTAATGTGTCTTGTGAAATGTTCTTGTAAATAACATTGGGACATAAAACGGGATCAGAAGTAAAGGTATCCTCCGAACGACACACACATCAATCAGCCCGTCGTCAAGCTTAGCATGGGGATCGATAGAAGTATTGTTTCCAAACTGGTTAGAATTGGCAAAAGTGATGGATAATGCTTTACGCCTGATAATTCTCCCATCGACCTCGAGGATGTATTTTTTCGGGTGGTATTGAGGATATTCATTCGAAACGATCTGGAAATAGGAGAAGAAACCTCTTTTGGGCGCGTGTGCAAACTTCTTTGCCACAAATGCATCATATCCAACGCCTGCAATACTTAAGAATACCTGGTCATTAACCGTTGCCGTATCTATTTTTTTTATTTTACAATTATTAATTACATCTATGGCCCTGGCAAATGAAAATGGTATCTTCAGATGGCGGGCCAGCCCGTTTCCCGAACCGGTAGGAATGATACCCAAAGCCGTTCCGGAACCTACCAAAGCCTGCCCAATCTCATTTACAGTACCATCCCCTCCTACTGCAACCACCACATCCGTCCCCATTGCTACCGCCTCTTTGGCAAGCAGCGTGCCATGGCCGGGTTTCTCCGTGAATTTCAGTTGGAAATCAAATACAGAAGTATTGGTATGCTGCCTGATCAGCTCCTCAATATTCTTCTGTTTCCCTATGCCCGAGATGGGATTTATAATAAAGAGTATGTTTTTCTTCCGGGATTGTCCTTCCATTTCAGATCATTCTGTGGTCAGCCGGTTTTCAATCAATCTGTTGTTATATTGTTGAATATATGCCTTAAGAAAGTTCTCCAGCCCCTTCATGACTGGCGGATTCTCATCTGCAAGATTATGCTTTTGCAGTTTATCCTTCTGCAGATCAAATAGTGCAATGGTCTTGATGCCATTGAATTCCAGGAGATATCCATCTTTTATCATTCCATATAGCCCTGCAATATAATGAACCGAAAAGTGAGGAGCAGAGGTATCAAAAACGCTGTTACCAAATGCAATGTAATCCTTATCATAATGCAGATAGTCAAGTACTGATGGCATGATATCAGTTTGTGCTGCGATCTCAGTACTTTTCCCTTCCAGCTTTTCACCCGGCATAAAAAAGAGGATCGGCACGGAAAACTGACCCGCATCCGTTTGGTAATAAGGATAGTATCCTTCTGAAGTATGATCGGCAGTCAGCACAAAAAGCGTATTCCTGTACCAGGGCATCTTTTTAGCAGCTTCAAAAAACTTACTTAGTGAATAATCAGCATACATGACACTTTCCTGGATCGGTAATCTCCCTTTCCTGAATTTATGGGCATATTTGGCGGGTACAAAATAAGGATGATGAGAAGAAAGTGAAAAAATAGCAACCAAAAATGGTTGCGAAAGATGATCCATTGTTCTCTTTGTGTATTGAAAAAATTCCTCATCCCTTATTCCCCATTTCCCGTCATAGTCAGCCTCATTGCGATATTCCGTTCTTCCAAAATAATGGTCGAAACCAGTGAGCTTGGTATAAGAATCAAATCCCATGGTACCATTGGTCCCACCATGGAAAAAAGCCGATGTATAACCTTTCTTTTTCAGAAGATTTGCCAGGCTTTGAGTTTTATCCGTGGAATAATTTGACTGGATAAATGACTCGTTCATCAGGGAAGGTATGCCGGAAAGAACTGCCGGGATCCCCTGGATTGAGGTTTTCCCGTTGGCGAAACCATTTAGTAGCAACGATTTCCCGGCTAGGGAATCCAGAAACGGGGTAAATCCCTTATATTCACCGTTTTCAAGGTCATGGTTGGAGAGGCCCATATGTTCCCTTGAAAAGCTTTCCATGATGATGATCATGACATTCAACTTCCTGAACTGATCTCTGCTACCTTTATGTACCGGTGAAAATATCTGATCAAGCTGTTCATCTTTTTTGAAATAAAGCAGCGTCGGCAATGATCCATGTCCATAGGTACGGATGATAGAAAAGGGAGTATTCAGGATCAAAGGGACATTCTTTGCACTGCTATAATTTCCGGCAGTAATTATGCCGATAGGTCGCAACTGGGTACCACCACGGATTCCGATGATGGTCAAAAAAACGATGATTATAAAAATAAAAGTATGGACAATAAAGTACTTGATCCCACCACCTTTTGATTTACCTTTTGGAGCAGAAACTAAAAACCGGGTAACACAATATATAAGCAACAAGGAAAGGATTACCCAAACCAGGACCAAATACCAGAAATCATGTAAAAATTGCGGGATCAGCTTATTAAAATCACCTCCTACAGACAAATAAGAAAAGATATCCCCGGTAAGTCTTTTCAGTGTAAATCGAAAATAGACAGTGTCAATAAGGTTTAGCATCAATCCAAGAATATTCACAATAAAGAAGAACGCATTTACGAATGCCTGGTAAACCTTATTGTACCTGAATCTGAAGGGGATGCTGTTAAAGAAAATCACCGGAAGGTTAAGGATCAGGATAGCGGAGATATCGAAACGCAAGCCAATGAAGAGGATCCTGATGACTTCACTGAGACTGAGATTGGAAAAGTAATGAAGGTTAAATAAATAAAAGCATATCCTGGAGACAAAAAAGAAGATTAAAACCACCAGTAACCTGAATAGAGTAACCAGTAAAATGTTTCCTTCATATATCCTCGATAGCTTTTTTGACTTTCTTGCCATTGCATTGTTATTTAAATACGTGCAAATTTAGGGTTCATCATCTACATTACCATAAAAGTTGATAAATTGTTTTGGGGCATACAATTGATAAAGTAAAATGGATGGGAAATTACAACTCTGGGCAGGCCTGGCTAACCCGATAATCCAAACACTTTTCTGTAATGATAGCCATAGATAGAGAATGTCAGTGCCCCGGTTACCAATGCAGGACGCCTGAAAAGGGTCCATATTAATAATTTCCAATAATGGCTTCTGCCTCTATGTCGTAAACCGATGATTATGATTGATTTAAAGAAAGCATTCAGAAGATGATCGGGTGATAAACATGAACTCGAACAAAGCTGATAATGTGTGAATGATGTAACTAATTGTTACTGTTTGTTTATTTCGTCAAGGGTCATATTATCGCTGACAGGGGTTTCATTAGATCCATTTCTTCCTTTATGAAATATTTCGATGGATAATCCATAAACATCCCTGAAATTTTCTTTTACATCAGATACATTCATTGAAGGTAGAATTTCAATTACACCTTCTTTGCTGACTGCCCTGCAATCCTGTATTGATTTACCGCTATGCCTAATGAGTTTTTTTGAAGGAGCAGCACCGGGACGACTGGGTTTCGCAAAGAAAGCAATAACCAAACCAGGAAACATGGTGCTGAATTCTTCCTGAATTGCAGATATTCTTCTTTTGTTATTAATAACGATTTTCATTTTTTCTTGTTTAGTTTGTGAAAACCAAATTTGAGATCAAAAGATATGAAAAGCTCCACTATTCCGGACCCAGTCAACTCATTATTATTGTATAATACCCAATACTCTAAACCCCAATACCGGGTTCCAGTATTGAGTAAGACATATTACCAGCTGTAAAATCCAGAAAGTTTACAACTTATAGCAATCACCACCAATTCCGGCGAGTGTTTAAAAGATCAAAGATAATCATAATAACACCAATGATAATCAGCGCATGAACAATTGGTGAGTGCCATTGAAATGCAAATAATCCAAGCAACCAAAGGACAACCAATATTAACCCTATAATCAATAACAACCTTCCCATAGCTTTAACTTTTTAAATGAACACTAATTTTAATTTATTAAAAATGACATATTAAGAATTAAAGGTACAGTCACTCACTGAAATAAATGTTACACAACTATTCAAATCAGTTACATCATTCACACATTTGAGATAAACAGGTCTGATACAGGATATTACTATTTATTCGTATCCGCTTTTTATGATGGTCGATATCATTTTGAATCGTTCGTTGGCTTTTGCGATATTTGCTGTATGAGCCGGTATGATAATCGATTGTCCTGTCTCCAGGAAATTCGATACCCCGTCAATCATTATCTCAGCCTTGCCGTCGATGATCTGGACAAAGGTGTCGAATGGAATTATTTTTTCAGTCATCGCTTCACCCGAATCGACTGAAGTCGCTGTAACGTTACCTGTTGTTTTCTTGATAATTGTTTTAATGACCACTGAATTTGGAACATATTCAATGATCTCGACTATGATAAAAGCTTTTGCTTTTTCGACTTCCGTATTATCCATGATTGTATGAGGTTACAAAATTTTATTCCCCTAAAAGCCATGAAAACCAAGCTTGAACTTTCTTTCTTAAATTATTCAAGCTTGAATAAGAATAATGGAAAAAGGAATTTCACTACAAAGGTGCCTCCTATTATGTGGAGAAACGTTACATAACTTTTGAAATATGTTACATCATTCACATATTTTCCAAAGTTTGGCGCCTTTTGTGTTTAAGATTTTTGAAATGAGATGGAGTAAGACCGGTCATTTTTTTAAATTGGTTTGACAGGTGGGCTACACTGCTGTAATGCAGTTTGTAAGCGATCTCGGTCAGGCTGAGCTCATCATACACTAGGAGCTCTTTTACCTTTTCTATTTTGTGGGCTAAGTAAAACTGTTCAATGGTAGTTCCTTTGACTTCGGAAAATAGATTCGCAAGGTAAGTGTAGTTGTGATTAAGTTTTTCAGCCAGGTAATCGGAAAGGTTTATTTTAAGTTGTTCGTCATTATAATGAACCAGTTCAATGATCACTGCTTTTATTTTCTCTACAAGGATGCTCTTTTTATCATCCATCAATTCAAGGCCTGACTTTTTAAGGCCAACTCTCAGGTGCTCCATTTGCTCTGGTGAGATCTCATCCTTTATTTCAGCTTCTCCCAGATCAATAGTAGTATAATGCAATCCAAGTTTTTCCAGTTCGGATTTCACGACCATCTTGCACCGGATTGTAACCATGTATTTGATGTAAATCTTCACGAGTCAAAATATTCAATTTGAATTACAAAATTGTACAAGTGATCTATCCAGGTTAATTTTCTCTTTTACAATTTATAAATTGGAATACCTTACGCAAAGTTATACATTTCAAACATGTTAAGCAAATTATATTTAATAGTGTTAATGCTTTGATTTGTCTTTTGCTTCGGGCTTATCCTCGGCTTTGGTTCCTGGTTTGGCATGAGCTTTAGGCTCTTTTTTGACCGGATCGAAAATCCGGTAGGCGAGCAATTTTACGCGGTCATTGAGGAGGAACCACAGCAGGGCATAACCCCATACAAACCCTGCCCAACCCCAGCCCAGGGGTGTCATAAACAGCCCATAAACCGCTATCAGCGTCGCTACGATTTGGGTGCCGAGCACTGCTATCCATAAAATTCTTGCCGGGCGGATTGACCAGAACGGCCCCCGCGTACGTGTGAGAAAAATCGTCAGATGTCCCGCTACTGACAACTTAAGATACATCAGTGTCTGGATGTGTGCACGGTCAATATGAAAGACTCGCTCGCCGAGAAAAAACAAGCCAAAAGCGGAAACGACGCCAATGACGCCCAACACTGTGGAAATCCCCAGCACCATGCGCATGTTCCAGGCCTCGGGCTTGTCCTTGTAATGAACATTATCATATGCGATGGACAGGATAGCACCGTCATTGAGCAATGCCAGCATAACGATCATAACTGCAGTTACGGGATAAAAGTTAAATATCAGGATCGCCAGTGTCATGAACAACAGCACACGCAAAGTCTCGGCGATCCGGTAGATTGCATAGCTGTTCATCCGCTGGAAAATTCTCCGGCTCTCCTTGATCGCATCAATAATCACCGACAAACCGGCGGTCATCAGCACAATGGCCGCTGCTGCGCGTGCCGCATCGGTCGCACCTGAGACGGCGATGCCGCAGTCAGCTTTCTTCAGTGCCGGGGCGTCATTCACCCCGTCACCTGTCATGCCGACGATGTGGCCACGCTTCTGCAAAACATCTACGATGTGGAACTTATGTTCGGGGAACACCTGGGCGAAACCATCTGCATTTTCGATGGACTCGGCCACAGCCGTCGTCTCTTGCTTTTTCGAATCACCCAGGTTACCGGCATCAAGTATATTTGTGCCCATGTCTAATTTTTGGGCAGTTTCTTTGGCGATGGCCAGTGCATCGCCCGTGACCATTTTGATCTTTACACCCATCGCCAGTGCGTTCGCGATGGTAGTTTTGGCATCTTCACGGGGCGGATCGAACAAGGGCAACACACCAAAGAGCTGCCATGGCCCGTCGCCTTCGGCCCGTGCCACGCCCAATGAACGAAAGCCACGTGCTGCGAATTCGTTGACTGCCTTGTCAACGGCGGGCTTTACTTGCCCGGCATTGGCAGCTAATGCCAGAATCACTTGTGGGGCACCCTTCGTCACCTTAAACGTTTTTCCGTCTTTGGCTTTGACCGTTGCCTCAGTACGTTTATGCACCGGGTCGAATGGCTGGAAATGAACCACCTCATAACCCTTTATCGAATCCTTGTCTTTTAGTCCACCGAGTACAGCAAGATCAATAGTGTCATTGTTTTCCGCGCGTGACGCCAATGCTCCATCGAGGATCACCTGACCGGCAGGGATATTGTTAACACAAAAGGGATCGCCAAGCGTCAACTTGTTCTGCGTCAGCGTGCCGGTCTTGTCTGCACAAAGCACATCCACGCCTGCCAATTCTTCAATGGCCACCAATTTGCTAACGATCGCCTTTTTCTTCGCCAGAAGGCGCGCCCCGACCGCCATGGTCACTGATAGTACCGTAGGCATTGCTACGGGAATAGCGGCCACGGTCAGCACCAATGCGAATTGTAAAGTTGTAAGGATCTTGTCGCCACGAATGATCGCCACGGTAATAATCACTGCTACGAGAACCACCGCCAAAATGATCAGGTAATTGCCGATCTTTAACACCGCCTTTTGAAAATGACTGACAGTTTGCGCTTCCTGCACCAGTTGAGCTGTCTTGCCGAAGTAAGTGTTCGCGCCTGTTCCATAGACCATCGCACCGATCTCACCCCGGCGAATGATTGAACCGGAAAATACTGCTTCGCCGGGTTTGCGGGTAACGGGCAATGACTCCCCTGTCAAGGCGGATTGATCCACTTCTACGGGGTCACCTTCCAGAAGGCGCGCATCCGCCGGCACAATGTCACCCAGGCACAAACGTATGACATCACCCGGCACCAGTTCACGAGCCGCCGGGGTGACCCACTTCCCATCCCGTTTCACACGGGCTTTGATAGCCAGTTCGGCTTTAAGAGCAGCAATAGCATTACCTGCCTGGCGTTCTTCCCAGAACCCGACCAGGGCGTTTGCAAGAAGCAGAACGAGTATGATGCCAAAGTCAGGCCAATGCCGGGCGACTGCCGAAAGGATCACAGCCACTTCGATCATCCAGGGTATCGGGCCCCAAAAATAGGTGAGGAATTTCAGGAATGGATTGGTTTTCTTTTCTTCAATCTCGTTTGGACCATATTGGGTCAACCGTTTCTCGGCCTCGGCCTGACTGAGACCGTCAGGCGACAATTCCAGTTTTTTCTCCACTTCAGGCATAGGCATGGATTTCAGGTCGTCCTTCGCATCGGGTTTGAATTCGGGAGCCTTGGTCTTATTGGTTTTGGGTTTCATAATGGTTATTCTATTTTCTTTAATATGCTACAAGCCTAGTAAATTAAATTTTCAATAACCTTCTTCATAACCATTCTCTATGGTTTGAATATTCTACCTACCTCGTCAATATCACTTTTAATGCTTTTTCATTTGCGGCATGTTCAAACGTATCATATGCTTCCATTATTTTATCCAAAGTAAAACGATGTGTAATGAGTTTCTTCGGATCAAGTTTATGAGATTGAACAGTTTTAAAAAGCATTGGAGTGGATACTGTGTCAACAAGGCCGGCAGTAATCGTGATGTTCCTTGACCATAGTGATTCCAGTTCAATCCTTCTCTTCGAATGCGTTTAAAATACTCCGGAAAGCCCCTGGCTGGTAATTTTTCACCATACATTCGTAGCTTTTCCTCCACTTCACTGTCGTCTTTGACCGATTCATAGTAATACATCGATCGATCGAGAGAGATGATCTTACACGCCCTGGCAACTGAAACCATTTCTTCGTCATGGATCTCCCTGACGATCTCCCTCTTTTGGCAGGGCGTTAAAGTTTTTTTTCGATCACATTCTTTAAGATCCTGTGATCAAGGCTCAAGTCCGCATACATCCGTTTTAGCTCGGCATTCTCACGCTCGAGTTCCTTGAAACGCCTCAGGAGTTCTGCATCCATCCCCGAGTATTTCTTCTTCCAGTTGTAAAATGTGTTGCGGTTGATCCCCAATTCCCGGCATATATCCAGGATGTTCTTGCCCGCCTCGTGCTCCTTGAGCACCTGCGTGATCTGGCTTTCGGTAAATCTTGACTTTTTCATACTACAAGTGTAAAATTAGACATTTATGCCTAGTTTTAACCTGTAGGATTTTTAGGGATACTTACATCAGTTATGGCGATATTGGGGCAAACTACTACAACACAAGCTGGGATTTTAAAGGATTTGCCACCTTTTTCTGGAACTCCACCCTCCACAGTCCCACCAAGGCATGGGCTCATGGGATGAATGATCCTGATCCGAGTGTGTCGGGGTATCCAGCAACGAGGGTGAGTGCTTTGTCAGTAAGGTGTCTGCATGATTAAAAGTTGAGAGGTGTATAACGTCCTTCAGTAATCATCTGATGAAAGATGCGAAGAGATAACTAAACATTTTAATCAAAAAGGTATTATTGCAATAAGCCATAAAAAAGATAACATACCCTAGGTTTTTAGAAAATTATATTGTATATTTGAATCGGTTTGGTTAAACATTGAAAGTATGTCTATGGTTAGTATGATTTTTTTATCCTCGTTAATTTTATTCTTAAAGTATTTTCCGCTTTTCTTTGATACAGAGAATGATTTAAGCGACTTACTTTTGAGGGTATTTTTGAAATTCGTCAATTTATTGCTTATCATTAGAAAACCTCAGGTTGAATTGACGATTGAGCAATTAGGCAAAAATAATTTGGACTTATTCAGGCCCAACAACTCCTATGAAGTCGTGGCCAGGGTATTGAACTATCCTTTTTCATCAGGAAAGTTAATGAATTGTATCATGCGTAAAACTTCGTGATGAAATGTTTCTTGAGCAGATCAAATCCTTTCACAGGATGAACAGATAATCCATCTCAAAAAGTATGGCATTACCATTTACGTTGTTATGCATAACTGGTTGTGAAATAACTTGGATAATTTGTTCGCCTAAATGCTACTCGATTATTAACAACAGTCCATTTTCCTATATTGTTTTTATTGAATAATTTTTACCTTTATACAGCTTTATTTATGAAAAAAATATTTTACAGTTTTGTATTGTTAGCATTTATGATGCTCGATAATTCTTCAGTGGTTAAAGCCACAACTGTTACATTTTATGTTAATATCAATATAACAGATACTTGTTCTCCAAGTCCTTATCACGGGTACTATTGTGTCAGGATCAAGCTTATGTATAACAGCACCGAGATCTGTGAAACTCAAAATTGTAACATCACAGGATCAGGCTGTTGGTCTTTTACATGTGACATAAATTCTTCTTCATCTGATAAATATTATTGGATTGAACATGTGGATATAATAAGATATCCAGGCCAAACTTGCTATTCAACATCTGGCACAGATGGTTCACCTGACGTTTATTGGACTGATTTATTTAATTGTTCTACTACGCAAACTATATCCTTCACTTTATAACTGGGATATTGAATATGGTCAATTCTAACACAAGAAAACCAGGGAATAACATGAATCTTAGGATGTATCTTGTTAGATATTATATTTTCCTTTTTTTGTTGTTATTCCCTGTTCTTCTCTCTGCCCAGGGTGAATGGAATAACTGGATTTTCGGGCAACATGCAGGATTAAATTTTTCATCAGGTAATCCCATACCTATAACTACTGTTTCACCTCTCTTTTATGCTACCGAATCGACAATAACTGTTTCAGATTCTCTTGGGAATCTTCTTTTTTATGGTGAAAATAACTCTTTTAAATCAGAGTACATATATAATAGGAATAATATAAGAACACCAAATGGTAATCTCATTAATGGGAATATCGAGAATAATCCACAGCCATTATTTGTTGTAAAGGAAATAACGGAAGATAGTGTTTATTTAATATTCTCAGTTGTAGACCCGGTTCCTCCCGCAGTTGGAGGACTAAATTATTCGGTATTCGACATGAGATTGGACGGGGGATTAGGAGATGTTGTTGCTGGACAAAAGTCAATTCAAATTTATAGTGGAAAGAATGTACGTTCTGTTTTAACCGGAACAAGGCATCACAATAACAAAGATGCATGGATCGTGGTTCATAATCTTATTGGAAGCAGTTCATATCTTGCATATCTGATCAATTCATCCGGCATTGATACGATCCCTGTAATAAGTCCCAGTTCAGTTCCTTCTTCTGATACATTGTACTCGGCGATAAATAGTCTAAAAATTTCTCCTGACGGAAAAGAGTTAGTTTGCATTGCAGACTCATTTGCAGAATATTGTAGTTTCAATTCAGCAACCGGAGTGGTATCACATTTATTCAATATAGAATATCCTAATTTAAGTTCATATAGCACAGATGCTGAATTTTCATATGATAATAAATATTTTTATATTGAATTTAATCTTTGGAGTGACTCCTCAATGCTTTATCAGTTCGATGCAACCAAGGTAGATTCTATTAATTTCACTCAAAGCAGAATTTTAATAAATTCAGAACATAGGTTGTACAATCAATATTTTCAAGGATTGCAAAGAGGACCTGATCACAAGATCTACTGTATTGCAATGACATCAATTGACTCTATCAGCGTGATAAGAAATCCATCAAATCCAGGAACCTTGTGTAATTATCAAAAAAATGCAATTAGTTTGTTACCAACCAATCTTGCAGAGTCCAAATTTCCAGAGTTTCTTCAGAAATATAACGTCTATATTCATCATTCACCCTTGCTTTGTTCTCAGGATTCCGTATCCTTCACTTCTACTATCTGGCCTCCTGCTGATAGTATCAAATGGAATTTTGGAGACCCTGCTTCTGGATTATCAAATTTTTCGAACCTTCCAGCCCCCCAACACGTATTTTCGAATGCGGGAACATACACAATAGAATTATATGTAAGACATGATGACCATCGAACCGATACTTCCTGGCAAACTATAACCATATTAGCAAGTCCAAATGTTAACCTTGGCCCAAACCGGACAATATGTACCGGTGATTCCACAACCTTTGATGCCGGGTTCTGCAACGGGTGTACTTATCAATGGAAAAATCTTGGCACAGGATTAATCGTAGGAACAAACCAGACCTTTAGGACAGGATTGGCTGATAGTTACAACGTTATTGTTACAAATTCCAATAATTGCACCGGTTCGGATACGGTTCAATTATTTACTACACCTGTACCTTCGGTAACCAATAACCCACTTGCAGAAACAATCTGTTCAGGAGATTCAACACACATTGTCCTGACCTCCTCAGTTCCCGGAACCATGTTTCACTGGACTGCCACTCTTACCTCAGGTAACATAACAGGATTCAGCGCCGATTCAGGACTTATCATCAACCAGGTACTCATTGATAACCTCCCGGCTTCCGGGGTTGTTACCTATCATATCACTCCAAAAGTTGGAAGTTGTGTGGGTTCTACAGTTCCATACCAGGTTACAGTCACTCCAGGTGTGGCTGTCAGCGTTATCATTTCAGCTTCCCAGAATAATGTCTGTGCCGGAACATCTGTAACTTTTACAGCAGTTCCCACTAACGGTGGCCCGACTCCCTCATACCAGTGGAAAATCAACGGGACCAACTCAGGAACCAATTCCAGTACTTTTACATATGCGCCAGTGAATAATGATGTTGTGACCTGTATCCTTTCTTCATCTCTTTCCTCATGCATTTCAAACAACCCGGCTACTTCAAATGCACTAACCATGATCGTGAATCCGAATCAGCCGGTTAGCGTTACAATAGCGCCCTCACAGAATCCTGTCTGCGCCGGGACCACAGTCAATTTCACAGCAACTCCCACCAATGGGGGGATTTCACCCTCCTATCAGTGGAAAGTCAACAGTGTCAATGTCGGGACAAATAACTCCATATATTCTTACATCCCAAACAATGGTGATATCATAACTTGTGTCCTTACTTCGAATGCGACCTGTCCTACTGGGAATCCTGCAACAAGCAATACAATCACAATGACCGTCAATCCTAATCTTCCTGTAAGCATTTCAATCACAGCATCCTCAAATCCTTTCTGCCAGGGAACATCTGTTACATTCACTGCCACTCCAACAAATGGTGGCGCAACACCAGCTTTCCAGTGGCAGGTAAACGGAGTAAATGTTGGATTGGGGACTTCAGCTTATACTTACAATCCAGTAGGAGGTGATGTTGTGAAATGTATCCTTACCTCATCCCTTAACTGTACAACAGGTAATCCTGCAACCTCAAATTCCATCACAATGGTTGTCAATAACAATCTACCTGCAGGGGTAACCATTGTTGCATCTTCTAATCCATTTTGCCCGGGTTCATCTGTAACATTCACTGCAACCCCGGCAAACGGAGGCCCGGGACCTTCCTACCAGTGGAAAGTCAATGGGGTGAATGTCGGGATCAATGTTTCAACATATTCTTATAACCCAAATAATGGCGACAGTGTTCGCTGTGTGATGACATCCAACCTGGGATGCGTTAGCAACAACCCTGCCAGCTCAACAGATATCATCATGAGTGGGACACTGGCTCCCTTTGTTACATTCACCGTTTGCAATGATACCATTACCACGTTAGCTGCCCAGCCAATAAAACTAAAAGGAGGAGTTCCATCGGGTGGAACCTATTCAGGACCCGGAGTCAACCCGCTAACAGGGATCTTCAATCCGGCAACAGCTGGAACAGGAACAAAGACTATCACTTACACTTATACCAACACGATGATGTGCAGCGCCAGCAAAACACTTCATATAATTGTTGATGCTGTCCCTGCATTTTCCTGTGGAAATAATTTAACCGATATCCGTGATAATAAAGTCTATCCTACAGTCCAAATTGGATCACAATGCTGGATGGCAGCAAATCTCAACTATGGAACCATCCTGATCTCAACCCAGGATCAGCGTGACAACTGCATCTGGGAAAAATACTGTTACAATGATAACCCCGTAAATTGTGCTTCCCTCGGCGGACTCTATCAATGGGATGAGATCATGCAGTATGACGACACTCCCGGTGACCAGGGATTCTGTCCTCCCGGCTGGCATATCCCCACCGAGAACGACTGGAATACCCTTTTTGCCAGCTATACCAACAACGGCTTTGCAGGAAGTCCCCTGAAATACTCCGGATTCTCCGGATTCAACGCCCTCCTTGTAGGGGCAAACTACTACAACACAAGCTGGGATTTTAAAGGATTTGCCACCTTTTTCTGGTCCTCAACCCTCCACAGCCCCACCAAGGCATGGGCTCATGGGATGAATGATCCTGATCCGAGTGTTTCGGGGTATCCGGCGGGCAGGGTGAGTGCGATGTCGATGAGGTGCATGCAGGATTAGAAAGAGTAACAAAGTCAGCTTTAAGCAATCATCCAAATTGCATCGCTTTGTCACTTTGTCTCTCTCATTACAACATTTCCCCACTTTTTCATAATTTTGACCTTCATTAAATAAGAAAAACATCTTTATGAATGAAATCTTTACTGCAGGGAACAAAGGCAAGTCAGTCAGGTCAGACTGTTTCGTGACCTTTGCACCAAAGGAAAGCGGCGGACTTGAGATCGTATTGGAAAGCAAAGTAGAGGTGATGTATGGCAACGCCAACCGGAAACTGGCAATGGAAATACTCGACTTCTTCGGGATCCGCAACGCATACCTGAAAATAGAGGACTCTGGAGCATTGCCCCTCGTACTCTCAGCACGAATTGAAGCAGCGATCAGGAAAGCTGATCTTTCCCAAATGGAATTCCTTCCGGATTTCCTCCCCCAAAACCAGGACCCGACTGAGAAAGACCGTCCCAGGATCTCAAGACTCTACCTCCCCGGAAATACCCCCAGCCTGATGATCAATGCCGGGATCCATCACCCGGATGGTATTATACTCGACCTTGAAGATGCCGTTGCACCTGCTAAAAAGGACGAAGCCCGTTACCTGGTCAGAAATGCCCTCCGCGCCATTGATTTTTATGGAGCCGAACGTATGGTCAGGATTAACCAGGGTGAGAGAGGCCTCGATGACCTTGAATGGATCATCCCACATTATGTCAACCTGGTCCTCCTGCCAAAATGTGAATGGCCTGACCAGGTAGAAGAGGTGAATAAAAAGATTAATGCCATCAGAAAAAAAACAAAGCAAAAGAACCCCGTCTGGATCATGCCGATCATAGAGAGTGCGCTCGGCGTGATCCATGCCTATGATATAAGCTCCGCTGATAATGTGGTTGCAATGGCCATTGGACTTGAAGATTACACTGCCGACCTGGGAACCGGCCGGACAAAGGAAGGAACTGAATCTTTTTTTGCCCGGAGCATGGTGGTGAATGCTGCCAGGGCATCAGGAATCCAACCTATTGATTCTGTATTTTCAGATGTCGGCGACATGGAAGGACTCAAACAGAATGTACTGATGTCTAAAGCATTGGGGTTCGATGGAATGGGATGTATACATCCGCGCCAGATCAGGGTGATCCATGAAAATTTCGCACCTACAAAGGAAGAGACTGAAAAGGCAATGAAGATCGTCGATGCATTTCATAAAGCTTCAGAGCAAGGACTCGGCGTAGTTCTGCTGGGAACTAAAATGATCGATGCCCCGGTCGTCAAAAGAGCTTTGAATACACTTAATTTAGCCATAAAGCTGGGGAAACTGAAAGAAAACTGGAGGGAAACCTATGGACAAGTATAATAAATTGGTTACCAATGAGGCAGGACGAGTTGTTCCATCAATCATCAATGGGAAAACAGCGGTTCCATATATGGGTGTGGGAAAATTCAGGCCTGCTGGAAGAAAAGCAGGTCCTCTGATCGCTACATGCGCAGACTACCCCATGGATGGCAACAAGATAGTCAGTGACCTGAAGGTTGCCCTTGAAAGATCAGGGCTGAAGGATGGAATGACCATCTCGACACATCACCATTTCCGGAATGGGGACCTTGTAGCCAATCAAATCTTTGATATTGCTAAAGAATTGAATGTCAAAGATCTGGTGTGGTTCCCCTCCGCCTCCTTTCCTTGTCATGAACCGTTGACAAAATATCTTGAAGATGGTACCATCCACCATATCGAAGGAAGCATGAACGGTGCACTGGGAAGGTTTACTTCGGAAGGGAAGATGAAAGGGCTGGGTGTTCTCCGGTCTCATGGGGGCCGTTACCAGGCTGTTCAGGATGGGGAAGTACACATCGATATTGCCGTGATAGCAGCCCCCTCATCCGATCAGTTTGGGAATTCAAATGGGGTAAATGGCCCGGCTGCATGCGGCTTGCTGGGCTTTGCACTGACCGACAGCCAGTACGCCGAAAAAGTCATCGTTGTGACAGACAACCTGGTTCCTTTCCCATGTATCCCCTGGCAGATAAATGGTAACCTTGTAGATTTTGTTGTTGTGATGGATAAGATTGGAATTCCTGAAAAAATCGTCAGCGGAACCACGGAAGTGACAAAGAGCCCTGACCGTTTGCTCCTGGCCGAGTGGACTGCACAATTCTGCGATGAAGCTGGAATTATCCATGATGGATTCTCCTTTCAGGCCGGTGCAGGCGGTACTGCCCTGTCCATCGGCATTTATTTTGCCGATATACTGAGAGAACGTGGATGGAAGGCACGGTTTGCACGCGGAGGAAGCAATAAATACCTGGTTAGCATGCTTGAAGAAGGGCTTACTGAATATATTCTTGATGGCCAGACATTCGACCTCGATGGCGTTCGCTCCATACGCGAAAACCCTCATCATGTAAATACCAGTCCCTTCACTTCATATAACTATCATGGAAAAGGAAATTTTGCATCAATGGTCGATGTGACTATACTCGGTGCCACTGAAGTAGATGTTAACTTTAATGCCAATGTCGTCACCCATTCAGACGGATATCTGCTTCATGGGATTGGAGGATGGCAGAACTGCCTCTTTGCAAAATGCACTATTCTTCCGGTTCCCCTTTTTCGCGACAGGATCCCCGTCATCCTTGATGAAGTCACAACGTTATGTGGCCCGGGAGAACTCATCGATGTAATCGTCACAGAACGAGGGATTGCAATAAATCCATTGCGTAGGGACCTCATCGAAAAGATGAAAAATTCCACCTTGCCCATAAAGACAATTCAGGAACTAAAAGCAGATGCTGAAAGAATATGCGGTGTTCCTGAAAAGCCCAGGTTCAGCGACGAGATCGTAGCCGTCGTTAAATGGGTGGACGGAACTGTTATTGACTCTGTCAGAAGAGTGATCGTTTAATTCGTATCCTGGTGACTATACACCAAATACTCCTGAAATACTGGGGTTATTCTTCTTTCAGGCCTTTACAGGAAGAGATAATCCAATCAGTCCTTAATGGCAGGGACACCCTGGCCCTTTTACCTACCGGTGGCGGCAAGTCAATTACCTTTCAGGTTCCCGCAATGGCAATGGATGGATTGTGCCTTGTGATAACCCCTCTCATCTCACTAATGCAGGACCAGGTCGGGAACCTGAAGAAGAAAGGCATCCGGGCTGCAGCCATCCATTCAGGTATGTATGCTGCAGAAATTGATACTGCTCTTAACAACTGCCGGTATGGTGATAATAAACTGTTATATGTTTCACCTGAAAGGCTGACAACAGATAAAATGCGGGATGCCCTGAAGCGAATTAAAGTCAACCTTATTGCCGTGGATGAATCTCATTGTGTCTCGCAATGGGGTTATGATTTTCGGCCGCCCTATCTGAGAATAGCCGAGATAAGAGAACTCCTGCCGTCAGTGCCTATTCTTGCCCTTACAGCTACTGCGACTCCTGAAGTAGTCGTTGATATCCAATCCAAATTGCATTTTCGTTCACCCAATGTCTTCCGGAAAAGTTTCGAGCGTAAAAATATCACCTATTTTGTCTTTAAGGAAGAAGACAAGCACAGGAGAATCCTGAACATCATCAGGAAAGTGAAAGGACCCGGGATCATCTATGTCAGGAACAGGAGACAAACTAAGGAAATTGCAGAATATCTCACACGACAGGGGATTTCTGCAACGTGGTACCATGCTGGTTTGGATCCTAAGGAAAGACAAAAGAATCAGCAGGCATGGATTAAAGAAACAAAACAGGTCATTGTTGCAACAAATGCCTTTGGAATGGGGATCGACAAGCCCAATGTCCGGTTCGTGATTCATATTGATCTGCCCGACAGCATCGAAGCCTATTTCCAGGAAGCAGGCCGGGCCGGACGTGATGAGAAACCTGCGTTTGCAGTCCTGCTCTATGAACAGGCTGATATAATTGAACTTAGAAAAAACCTGGACGCTACATATCCTGAACTTCAAAAAATAAAGGATATCTACCAGGCGCTGGGTAACTACCTGAAGATCCCCGTCGGAAATGGAAAAGACTTCATGACAGAATTCGACATCGGCGATTTCAGTGAAAACTATAACTTCCCTCCCATCATTTCTTATAATGCCCTTAAATTCCTGGAAAAAGAAGGATTTATTTTACTGAGCGAGGCTGTTCATACACCTTCCCGGGTCTTCATTAAAACAGATAAGGAATCACTCTACAGGTTCCAGGTCGAAAATGAATTCTTCGACCCATTCATAAAGACACTGCTGCGTTCTTATAGCGGGATATTCTCTGAGTTCTCCCCCATTCGCGAGGAAGACATCGCAAAACGAACCAGCCTGCCTGTCGATAAAGTTATCGAGATCCTTGTCAGACTCTCAAAACTCCAGGTTATCGACTATATCCCTCGAACGGAGAACCCCAGGCTCATATTCACAGAAGATCGGATTGAAAGTAAAGACCTCACCTTATCTCCCGGCTATTACAAAGATCGCTTCCTGGCTGCCCAAAAGCGTATTGATGCCATGATCCGTTATGCAGAATCCACCCATAAATGCAGGAGTCAGGCCTTATTGACCTATTTTGGAGAATCGGAAGCCCGTCGCTGCGGGAAATGCGATGTCTGTATCCAGCGCAACAAGATTGAACTCACTGACCTTGAATTCAATTCCATCCTCAAGGATATTAAGCCTATCCTGCAAACCAAACCTTGTTCAATGGTGGAACTGGTTGAAATGGTGACTTCTGTGAGTGAAGATAAAGTCATCCGCGCCATCCAGTGGCTGCTCGATAATGAAAAAATAGAGATGACTAAAGACCGGCAATATATCTGGAGATCCTAAATCATTTACATCTGCACTCACACAAGCATTAATAACAGAATATATTTGTTTTTCCCAATCATTTTTGTATTTTTGTGTTTGTATCAAATATTATGACCTATGAAAATATTAGATGAATTCAAGGCATTTGCCATCAGGGGCAATGTAATCGATCTTGCAGTCGGTATAATTATCGGGGCAGCATTCGGGAAAATAGTTTCATCCCTGGTAAACGATCTGATTATGCCACCCATCGGACTATTACTTGGCGGGATGAACTTCACTGACATCCACATCACAATGAGAAATGCAATTATTGATCCTGTAACTGGTAAGATCCTCAAGGAAGCAGTTAACCTTAAAATAGGGAGTTTTATCCAGAGCCTGGTTGATTTCTTAATTATCGCCTTCTCTATCTTTATGATTGTTAAAGTAGTGACAAAATTAGACCGGAAGAAAACCGAAACCCCTGCCCCTCCGGCACCAACAAAGGACCAGGAATTGCTTACGGAGATAAGGGACCTGCTGAAAAAATAGCGAAATGGCGAGATAGCGAAATAGCGAAATAATAATTAACAATTATAACCAAACTATGAAAAAATTTACTATCATTATTTTACTGGGTGTATTATCAAATCTGGCTATAGGCCAGAATGCAGACGTTGTTAAAGTCGCCAAGGCAAAGGATATCGTGACAGCAATTAAAGTTGATACGGTCAAAGCCTGGTATATCGATGGACTAGCTTCACTGAACTTTTCACAGGCATCTTTCTCAAATTGGTCTTCCGGAGGCCAGAATTCTTTAGGATTGAACTCTTTTATCAGCCTTAAAGCCAATTATAAGAAAGGGAAAAATTCCTGGGGAAACACTTTGGACTTAGGTTATGGGTTTATCATCCAGGGAAAAATGGATGATGCAAAATACACTAAATCAAACGACCAAATTGAATTTACAAGCGCTTATGGCTATTCCATTTCAAAGGATAACAAATGGCTGCTTACTGTCCTTTTAAATTTCCGTACACAATTCAGCAACGGTTTCAATTATCCTGATGACAGTACGGTCACTTCAAGATTCATGGCACCGGGTTACCTGGTAACAGGTATCGGCATTACATATGCTCCGGCAAAGTGGTTTTACATTTACCTGTCGCCGTCATCCGGAAGAATGACCTTTGTCCTGGATAAAAAACTCTCAGATTCAGGTGCATTTGGGGTTGCCAGGGGTAAAAAAATGCTTGCAGAGTTTGGTCCCTATTTTCGCGCTGATATGAATAAAGACCTTTCGAAAACGATCAACCTTGCAACGACAGTCGAACTTTTTACAAATTATTTCAAGGATTTCGGGAATATTGATGTTAACTGGGGCCTGTTTCTCACCATGAAGGTCAACAAATGGCTGGCAGCTTCTTTAGCGACGCAGCTCATTTATGATAACAATATAAAGATCAAAACTGCTCCCACCGATGAAGCCATTCCACATACCCAGTTCAAGGAATTATTTGGATTAGGACTGACCTATAAGATCAGATAACCTACGATTCCTTTTTTATTTGCCATTTTTCATCCATTATCCCTGTGTCATAACTGATTGAGGAACATTTTCACGATGTAAATGACTGATAAAGAATCCAGGACTTCGTCCTGATATCCGGAATCGTTGTTCGATCAATTTCCCCATAATATATAGCCGGAATACGCTCTCCTTCCGTCCTTCCTTCGACCTTCCTTCGACGTTCCTTCGACCATCCTTCGATCAAGCTTCGATTGACCTTCGATTGACCTTCGATTGACCTTCGATTGAGCTTCGATTAAGCTTCGATTAAAAGTTACTCAAACTATACTTTCCCTGCGATTAACCTTCGATTGGCTTTTATAGCATACTTATATCTACACCCAGTACCTTGTACCAGACACCCAAAAACACCTTGTAACCTGGTCACTTTGTTTCTTGGATACTTTCTTATTCTTTAACAAATTCCGGATAATTATTAATTTTGTCTTTCGATACCTGACCAAAGCCTTTTACATATTATAACAAACTGAAAACCATGTCAAACCAGGAAATCAATGAAGAAAACCTCTCCCATGAAGAGATCCAATACCGCTACTATATCCAGAGAGGCCTTGATTTTATCAAAATCGAATTGTTCAGGTCAGCAAGGGAACATTATAAACAAGCTTTAATATATAAACCCGGCGATCCATTTGCACTCGAAAGAATTGATGCCTGTAACCGGCAAATCCGGAAAGACAGGGTCAAGGTTCTTATTCTTGTTCCTATAATCATGGGACTCATCGCTGCTGTGATTGCACTGAACATATAGCAACAATGGAGTTATACCCTTCCTGTTTTGCACGTTTCTATGACTTTATCTATGCAAAGATCAGGTCAGAAGTTGATCACGAATATTTCCTGAAGAAAATAAAAGAGACCCGGGGTAAGATCCTTGAAACCGGTGTAGGCACAGGGAGATTATTTCTTGACGGATTAAAAGCCGGTGCAGATATCTATGGCATTGATATCAGCCCTGCAATGCTGGAAGTTTTGAAAACGAAAGCAAGCAGGAAGGAGCATTACAGGTTGAGTCAACAGGATATAAGAGATTTTGAAACAGGTTTCCGGTTCAATCTGATCATTGCTCCTTTCAGGGTATTCATGCACCTCATTGAGACCTCCGATCAGATCACGGCACTTGATCATGTTTGTGATCAGCTTGAGCAAGGAGGGAGTTTTATTTTTGATCTTTACATTCCCGCTCCGGGGCTTCTTGCATCAGGGATGAATGAACAACTTGATTTTCAAGGTGAATTTGAACCCGGAAATACCATCAGAAGATATGTTACTTCTCACAGCAATCTTATCAGCCAGATCAATCATCTGAGGATGCGATTCGAATGGAATGAAGGTGATCAGGTTTACTCTGAAATTTGGGATTCTAAAATGCGCTTTTTCTTCAGGTATGAGATGGAATATCTCTTAGAAAAGTCGAAATTCAGATCTTTTTCCATTTTCGGTGATTACCAGGAAAATCCTTTATCACATAATTCAAAAGATTTCCTGGTTGTTTGCAGGAAATAGTTTACAAAGCTCAATTAATCACGGGTATGAACCCAAGGGCAAGCACTGGACTTTAATCGAATCTTAACAAAAGAAAAGACGAAGGCACTTCGAAGGCACCCCGAAGCCACCATGATAAAACTTTGGTGTATTAAATAATATTCTTTGTCTATTATTAAAAAAGCAGTAATAAGCATATTAACTTTTTTCCTTGTCTTTTCCCTTTGAATTTCTATCTTTGATTTTCATATCTATTCTAATCTTTTCTGTAAGATCTGATGCATGAAAAATAAACCACCACTATCCTTCTGGCAGATATGGAACATGAGTTTCGGATTCCTGGGTATTCAGTTTGGCTGGGGACTGCAAATGGCGAATATGAGTGCTATTTATTCCTACCTGGGAGCTGACCCCGGTCATATAGCTATACTGTGGCTTGCAGCACCGATCACGGGAGTTATCATCCAGCCGCTGGTCGGACAGGCCAGCGACAGAACCTGGACCCGTATAGGTCGCCGGAGGCCCTATATCCTGGCTGGAGCCATTCTTGCCTCTATTGCGCTAATTCTTATGCCAAACTCACCATCTGTATGGATTGCTGCAGGTTTGCTCTGGGTACTCGACGGAACCATTAATGCCAGTATGCAGCCATTCAGGGCACTGGTAGCCGATAACCTTCCGGAAGAACAGGAATCACAGGGTTTTGCTATTCAATCTCTTTTCATCGGGCTTGGAGGAACTATTGCCTCTGCCCTTCCATGGATGATGACCAACTGGTTTGGTATAAATGCTGAAGGAGCAGGTAAAGGACATATTCCTTCGTCTGTTACTCTTTCTTTTTATATTGGCGCCGCTGCATTTATTAGCGCCGTTCTATGGACGGTATTTACTACAAAAGAAATTCCTCCTGAAGAATCCGAGATCTCCGAAATAAGGACAAGAAAATTTGACTGGACCTTAGGATTAAAAGATATTTTCAGTCTTCTTGGCCACCTTCCGCGCAGGATGTGGGAACTGGGACTGGTTCAGTTTTTTACCTGGATCGGGATGTTTTGCCTGTGGGTGTATTTTTCACCTTCCATCGCCATCAACATCTTTCATGCCCGTGCAGGTTCTGTAGAAATGGAAACATCCGGAGCATGGGCAGGATTTTGTTTTGCAGCATACAATGCGGTTTGTTTTGCATTCTCATTTGTTCTCCTCAAGACAACCAGATGGACGGGGCCCAAATTAATGCATATACTCTGTCTCGCAGTTGGGGCCATCGGACTCTTAAGTATCCCATTAATGAAAGAAAAATACGGACTTCTTTTCTCTATGGCATGTATAGGAATAGCATGGTCAAGTATTTTGTCAATGCCATATGCCATGCTGGCACCTTCACTTCCAAAGGATAAAGTTGGAGTACTGATGGGCATGTTCAACCTGTTCATTGTTTTCCCCCAAATAATTGCTTCAGGTTTCCTGGGAAAGATCGTTGAAGTATTCTTTGCAAACAATCCATTGAATGCAATGCTGATCGGAGGTGTTAGTTTTGCCATTGCCTCTGTGACAACCATTTTTGTAGTACAATACAAAAAAACTCCTTCAGATCCAACCCTGAATAAAATCTCAGCAGGACATTAAAAGAGTCAGAAGCAGGATAGGAAGATTAACATTTGATACATGACAAATATGAATAAGAAACATTTAACCGGAACCGTATTTTTCCCATTCTTCTATTTAAAAACCAAGGGTTTCCGGTGGGGAGTATTCTTATCAATTACGATGATCCTCCCGGGATGCCAGCGATCTCACTCTCCCGTCGCACAAAAGATTGCCTCAGAACGGGTTGTCCAGGGAATCCATATAACAGATCCTTATAAATGGATGGAGGATCCGAAAGATCCGGGGACAATCGCTTATTCATCAGCCGAAAACGATTTTTCTGATCATTATTTCAATGGCATCGCCGGATTGAAAGATAATATTCTCAAAGAATTTCAAGACCGGGATTCATTTGCGGTCAAATGGGGAACGACTCCCGTTATGGTTGGTGATTATTTTTATTATTGCAGGATCCCATCAGGAAAAGATTATCCGGTGCATTACCGTAAAACAAACGGGGATAATGCCAAAGAAGAGTCTTTCCTTGATGAGAACCTCCTGGTCCAGGGTTTAAGTGAGTACCCGATGATCCATGTCCTTCCTTCACCGGATAATTCATCTTACTTTTACCTTTTTACGATAAATGGTAATGATAGCCGGCTTGTGATAAAATCCTTCAATGGAAAGAAACCTGCTGACAGTATCGTAGGCAATGTAACCTGTGCTGCCTGGGCACAGGATTGCAATTCTATCATCTATGTGAAAAATAAAAAGGATGTCCTGGTACATAAAATCGCTGCACCGGTTTCCCCGGATATTCTGATTTATTCGGAGAAGCGTAATGACCTTAATGTTGAAATTAGTCCTTCAGGATCAGGAAATTATATCTTCATTGAATCTTACAATAAGGAATCCAATGAATGTTCCTTTATTCCGGCAAACCTGAAGACATTGAAACCTCAACTGATTGATCCGCTAAAAGAAGGGCGAAAATATTTTCCCAATCATTTCGGTTCAAACTTTTTCCTCATACTCTCCGACCAGGGTTCCGGAAATCGCAAACTTTACAAAGCACTCATCATAGACCCATCTGCAAAGGACTGGAGCACTGTTCTTGAGGGTAATGACAGCCTGTATATCAATAATTTTACAATTATTGACCAGAAATATCTTTTATTGCTGGAAACGACACAGTTGAATGCAAGAATGAGGCTTATCGACCTCTCCATGGGTGGAAAGGATAACCAGATCACCTTCAGGGAACCTGACGGACACGTTGAGTTCAATTACTATAACCGGAAGGAAGAAAAGATCGTCTTTTCCTTCGCCAGTCTCCTGACGCCATATACCACATATAACTATGATCTGAATACGCGCCAGCTTGAAATTAACAGGCCACCCAAAGTCAGGGATTATCTGAAAGAAAATTATATCTCTGAACTGGTATGGGCCAGATCCGGGGACGGAACCCTTATCCCCATCTCGATGATCCATAAAAATGGCCTGAAAAGAAGCGATGGCAGTAATCCGGTTTACCTTGAGGCATACGGAAGCTATGGAACCAATCTCCACAGAGATTTTAATTCTTACCGGGTAAGCTTGTTAGACCGTGGATTCTACATCGCTGTTGCTCATGTCAGGGGAGGCGGTGAATTTGGCAAAAAATGGTGGGAGGCAGGAAGATTGATGAATAAAAAGAATGCCGTGAACGATTACATTGCATGTGCTGAATATATTATCAGCCATGGGTATACTGCAAAAGGGATGATCACGGCTGCAGCGGGCTGCGAGGGAGGAATGGTTATTGGCGCTGCAGTGAACCAGCGCCCTGATCTTTTTAAATCTGTATTATTACTGGCGCCGGATCTGGATATGGTATCTGAAATTCTTGATTCCACAAGTGTCAGGGGAAACAAAGATAAAAGAATGGAATTCGGTGATCCTGGAAGCAAGAAACAATTTGAGTATCTTTATAGTTACTCACCCTATGACAATATAAAAAGTCAGGATTACCCGGCTATGCTCTTCAGGTCAATACCCGGGGATCATCAGGGTGAATTTTCAGGACAGCTGAAGATGATGGCAAAGTTAAGAGCAAGTGCACAGGGTAATAATATTTTGCTACTCAGGATAGATAAAAATCTCAGAATGCAGGAGAATATAGCTGCGAAGGATAATGAGTTTTGGGCAGAAAACTGGGCTTTTATTTTCAAACAGTACGGGATAAAAGAATAAAACTTAACACATAAACATTAAACACTGATCATGAATATTGAACGATCAAGTGGGATCCTGCTTCACCCCACATCTCTTCCCGGGAAATATGGTATCGGGACACTCGGCAAGGAAGCTTTGCGTTTTATCGATTTCCTTTCAAAATCGAAGCAAAAACTCTGGCAGATCCTGCCTCTCGGTCCGACAGGGTTCGCCGATTCACCCTACCAATGTTTCTCATCCACTGCCGGCAACCCTCTGCTGATAGACCTGGATATTATTGTCACGGAAGGTTTGCTGGATAAAAAAGATCTGGCCGGACTGGAGTCTTTTGACGACGGACCTGTGAATTATGGAAAGGTGATCGATTATAAATATCCTCTCCTTAAGAAAGCCATGATAACCTTTAAGTCTGGTGCAGGAAAGGAGCATAAGAAAGATTTTCATGATTTCACGTTGACAAATAAAACATGGCTGGATGATTATGCTCTCTTCATGGCATTGAAAGAACATTTCAAACAAAAGCCATGGTACCAGTGGACCAAACCTCTTAAAACAAGGAAAGAGAATGCACTCAAGCCGTTTTATTCACTTCTGGAAGATCAGATTGAATTTCATAAATTCATCCAATATCTTTTTTTCCGGCAATGGTTGGCTGTAAAGGACTATGCACATGCGAAGAACATAAGGATCATCGGCGATATTCCTCTTTACGTTGCCCTCGATAGTGTCGATGCCTGGGCTAACACAGAACTATTCCAGTTCGATGCAGAGAAGAACCCCATAGAAGTCGGCGGGGTTCCTCCTGATTATTTCAGCGCAACAGGACAATTATGGGGCAATCCACTCTACAAATGGGAGGCATTGAAGAAAGGTAATTACAGATGGTGGATCGATCGCATTAAGTCAAACCTTGTACTCTATGATATCATCAGGATAGACCATTTCCGTGGATTTGCAGCATATTGGTCTGTCCCCTACGGGGAAAAGACCGCCGTTAATGGTACTTGGATCCCCTGCCCCGGAAAGGAACTTTTTACAAAGATCCGTGAAGAGCTTGGTGAGCTTCCAATCATTGCGGAGGACCTGGGCGTCATAACAGATGATGTGGAGGATTTAAGGGATTCATTCGGTTTGCCGGGGATGAAGATCCTCCAGTTTGCTTTTGATTCAAGTGAGGAAAATGATTACATACCGTATAATTTCACAAAAAATTGCATTGTATACACAGGTACACATGATAATGATACCGTAAAAGGCTGGTTTGAAAAGGCAAAGCCGGAGGATAGGAAATATGTTCTCGACTATATGAATACAACCGGAAAGGACATCAGCATGGATTTTCTCCGGTTGGCATGGGCCTCTGTCGCACATACAGCCATAGTTCCGATGCAGGATCTCCTTGGCCTGGGAAATGAAGCAAGGATGAATTTGCCGGGAACCACAACCAGCAATTGGATGTGGAGGTCAAAAAGTAAAGATTTCTCAAAGGAACTTGCACTTCAGCTGGCAAACCTGACTTTACTCTACGGACGAACACACAAATGAAAAAAGTCTAATACATTCTTATGCGAAGAAAAATTATTCTTGTTCTCTTTTGTTTTTTCGCCTGCTGGTCTTCCTTCAGCCAGGAAATATCCTTGAAAAGAGTTGAACCTCCATCCTGGTGGACAGGATTTAAAAACCCGGGACTGCAAATAATGATCTATGGCAAGAATATTGGAATGACAACTCCTGCAATCACTTCAACCGGGGTAATACTAAAGCACGTGAACAGGCTTGAAAATCCAAATTATCTTTTTCTCGATATCATCCTGTCTAAAAATGCACTGCCAGGTCAGTTTCCTATTACCTTTCTGAAAGATGGTAAAAAAGTCGCAGAATATACCTACCAACTCAGGAAAAGAGCAGAAGGATCATCAGCCCGTAAAGGATTTGATGCCTCGGATGTGATATATCTCATTATGCCGGACCGTTTCTCAAATGGCAATCGTGAAAATGATAACATAGATGGATACCTTGAAAAAATGAACCGCTCAAACCCTGATGGCAGGCATGGCGGTGATATACAGGGTATAATGGATCATCTTGATTACATAAAGGCACTTGGGGCAACAACTATATGGATCAATCCTTTGCTTGAGAATAACATGGCAAAATATTCCTATCATGGCTATTCAATCACCGATTATTATAAGATAGATCCACGATTTGGCAATAATTATGATTACGTTTCTCTTTCAAACGCTGTTCATCAGAAAGGCATGAAACTGATCATGGATATGGTCTTCAATCATTGTGGCTCCAATCATTGGTGGATGGAAGATCTTCCGGCAAAAGACTGGCTCAACCAATTTCCGGAATTTACGCGCTCCTCCTATCGCTCCAGTACAGTCAGCGATCCTTACCGGTCATCGTATGACAGCATTCGGTTTGTAAAAGGATGGTTTGATAGGTCAATGCCTGATCTCAACCAGCATAATCCCTTTCTTGCACGATACCTGATCCAGAACAGCATCTGGTGGATAGAATTTGCCAACCTTGATGGGATCAGGCAGGATACTTATCCTTATTCTTATAAGGACTTTATGTCGGAATGGGATAAAGAAGTGCTCGCAGAATACCCTGATTTCAATATCGTCGGAGAATGCTGGAGCGCCTATCCTGACGGGATTGCATATTGGCAAAAGGACGCTTTGAACAGGGATCATTTTAACAGCCATCTTCCTTCTGTATTTGATTTTGCCATGTATGATGCATTGAAGATGGCATTTAAGGAAAATGATGGCTGGAGTACTGGCATTTCAAAATTATATGAGATACTATCCCGTGACTTCAGCTATGCAGATCCATCTCATATTGTCGTATTTGCTGATAGTCATGATGCTGACCGTTACCTTGAAACACAGGATCAGGATGTCAGGAAATTGAAAATGGCAATGGCTTTTATCCTGACTACCCGTGGTATACCAATGATCTACTATGGAACAGAAGTCCTTATGACCACTGAAAAAGAAACAAATGGTGATGGTTATAAACGTGCGGACTTTCCTGGTGGGTGGAAAAATGACAGTATAAATGGATTTACAGGGAAAAATCTGTCATCTTCACAATCAGATATGAAGAAATACCTTGAACGACTTTTAAATTGGAGAAAGGACAAAAAGGTTATCCATTCAGGAAAACTAACACAATTTGTCCCGGAGGATGGTGTTTACGTTTATTTCCGGCACAATGAAAATGAAACCGTTATGGTTGCCTTGAATAATAATGAGAATAGTTCAAAGACTTTGGACAGAAAAAGGTACAGTGAATTTCTTGATCATTTCACCAGTGGGAGGGATGTCATCTCTGGTCAGAATTACAACGATCTCTCTAATATAACTATTCAACCTAAATCAGCAGTAATCATTGAATTAAAAATTAAAAATTAAAAATTACGAATTATATGTTTTTACCATGGCAGTCGGTTTAATTTCTGATTACAATCCTAAGGGTTATAAGATAAAAAGAATTGAAGGGTAATGATTAATTGATAACAAATGAAACAAGGTAACCAGATTCAAATAAAATCATATGAATTCGCAATCAGGGTTGTGAAGCTTTACCGGTATCTTATTGACAAAAAAAAGAATTTGTACTTTCAAAGCAAATATTACGATCAGGAACTTCAATCGGAGCAAATGTTGAAGAGGCATTAGGCGGTCAGTCAAGGTTGGATTTTATCGCAAAATTAGCGATCGCATACAAGGAGGCAAGAGAAACACATTACTGGATAAGGATCTTGAGGGATACAAATTATATAACCATTAAGCAAGCCAATTCAATACTCAAAGATATCGATGAGATCATAAAAATCATTGCCAAAATCCAAATTACTACAAAGAAAACAAATTCGTAATTTTTAATTTTTAATTTTTAATTTTTAATTGAGTACAAGATGTTGACAATCCAGAAAAAGCTGACAAACCTCTTTTACGTAGTGCTCGGATTACCTTCGACCGCTATGGGTTTTGCCTTGTCAATCCAGATTGCTGTGCTGAGCTGGATCCTCAGGACCAAGTACCACCTGGAGATCGACCAGATCGGTATTGTCTGGGCGGCAGGTCCTATCGCAGGGATCCTGGGACAACCACTCATTGGACTTATCAGTGATAAAGTCTGGTTCTGGGGTGGAAGGAGGCGTCCCTTCATTATCATTGGTGGGATCCTGGCTTCAATGATGATCTTTGCATTGCCCAATATTGACAGGATCAATACTTTTTTTGGAATTGGAAGCCTCATGGCAGTTGCCATTACCGTTGCCCTGACACTTGATCTGTCCATAAATATCAGTTTCAACCCTACACGATCGATAATTGCCGACGTAACCCCGGCAGGTACAGCCCGAACCAAGGGTTATACCTGGATGCAATCTATTTCAAACTTGTTTGGCAGTGGTGCTTATCTTATAGGCGCTCTCATCGGAAATTATTTCCTGATCTATGCCGGGGTGATCATTGTATTTGTTTTTTCTATCGGGCCATTATTTTTCATTAAAGAACCGAGAGTGTTGAAACGTGAACTGGATGATGCCGGAGACGAGATCCAGGCTACAAAGACTAAATGGGGTGAGTTGTTCAAGCTTTATTTTGCACATGGATTTTCCTGGCTTGGGATTCAAACGATGTTCATTTACATCATTGCTTTCATTGAGCAAAAGATCCATCCTGAGAATAACATTCAGACCGGGCAGATGATCGGATGGTCATTCTTTATACTCAATGCCGTGGGATCAATCTGGCCAGCGTTTCTCCTTGAACCTGTAAGCAAAAAGATTGGACGCGTGAATACACACATCCTTGCGGTAGCATCAATGTCAATTGGCTATTTTGGAATTGTATTTTTCTCGAGGAATGCCATCAGCCTTTACGCCCTGATGATGATCCTCACTTTTGGCTGGGCTGCCGTGGTAAGCCTTCCATTTGCAATAATGTCGGAGAAAGTTGATAAAAGCAGGATGGGATTCTTTATGGGGATATTCAACCTTTCAGTCGTATTGCCGCAATTGGTTTCCAGTTTTCTGATTGGAAGGATCATCAACCACGTTGTCAATAAAAACCTGATCTTTATCATTAGTGGAGCATCACTGGCTGTTTCTGCCTTACTTTGGATATTGGTAACTGATGAATCAAGAAAGAAAGTATGAAAAAGCGCGGAAAGATAGGACTTGTCGCAAAGGATCCATGGCTCGAACCTGCTGAGGCTGAGATCTGCGCCAGGTATGAAAGGTATAAGCAGACCTATGAAGAACTCAAAAAGACCTGGGGGAGTCTGCTAAAAGCCGCTGACGCTTATAACTACTTCGGGATCCATTTCGATAAGGAACGCGATGGCTGGGTTTACCGTGAATGGGCCCCGAAAGCGCAGGACCTCTATTTTTTTGGCGATTTTAACTCATGGCAGCGATATTCGCATCGGATGACAAGGAATCAATATGGCATATGGGAAATATTCCTTGATAAAGCGACTTACAAAGACCGGTTCAAACACGAAAGCCTGGTAAAAGTGCTTGTTCATTCAGATCTTGGCTTTCAGGAAAGGATCCCTGCCTATATCCAACGCGTGTTGCAGAATCCACAAACACTTGATTTCACAGGCCAGGTATGGCTCCCGCCAAAGAAATTCGATTGGCAAGGCGACCAGTTTGATATCGGCAGGCTCGGGGAGTTGCTCATCTATGAATGTCATGTAGGAATGGCTCAGGAAGAAGAAAAGGTCGGGACATTTATCGAATTTGCCGATACAATTATTGCATATGTTAAGAACTCAGGATACAACACCATCCAGTTGATGGCTATTGCCGAACATCCTTATTACGCCTCTTTCGGGTATCACGTCTCTAACTTCTTTGCCGTATCTTCCCGCTTTGGCACCCCCATCGATCTGAAGTACCTTATCCGGAAAGCACATGAACAAGGACTGGCAGTTATAATGGACCTGGTTCATTCCCACACTGTTAAGAATGTCGCCGAAGGTTTGAATCTTTTCGACGGATCCGACAACCAGTACTTTCATCCGGGTGAACGCGGCAATCACCCTTACTGGGATTCAAAATGCTTTGACTATGGAAAAAGGGAAGTCCTCCGGTTCCTCTTGTCCAATATTAAGTTCTGGATGAAGGAATTCCATTTCGATGGATTTCGCTTCGATGGGGTGACTTCCATGCTATATTTTGATCACGGGTTCCGTGAAAGTTGGGATCTTGATGGATATTTCAAAGATGGCGTGGAATGGGATGCGATAACCTACCTTCAATTGGCAAATAAACTTGTACATACCATCAACCCAGATGCCGTAACCATAGCTGAAGATGTTAGTGGAATGCCGGGCATTGCAAGACCCATTGACGAAGGAGGAATCGGCTTTGATTACCGGCTCGGTATGGCCATACCTGATTTCTGGATAAAACAACTTAAGGAAAAGACGGATGAAACATGGAACCTGGACGAAATGTTTAATGTGATGACAAACCGGCTTCCGGATGTTAAAACTGTGGCTTACTGTGAATCACACGATCAGGCATTGGTGGGCGACCAGACAATCGCCTTTCGCCTGATGCAAAGCGATATCTATTTCCATATGCAGAAGGAGGATAAAAACCTTGCGATTGACCGGGGTATCGCACTGCATAAAATGATCCGGCTTTTTACCATTGCTTTAGGGGGCCAGGCTTATCTGAACTTTATGGGTAATGAATTCGGCCATCCCGATTGGATCGATTTTCCCCGCGAGGGAAATAACTGGTCCTATCAATATGCGCGTAGAATGTGGTCTCTGGTGCAAAACCCGGACCTCAAATACCATTTTCTCGGCTCATTCGATAAAGCCATGCTGGAGTTGACCAGGACCTATTCCCTTCTGAATATGGAATATGGAACTCAGCTTTATCTTGATGATTGGGACAAAACAATAGTATTTGAGAAGAATGGCCTGTTATTTATTTTCAATTTTCATATTAATCATTCAATACCCGATTATGGTTTCACAGTAAAAGATCCGGGGGATTATCAAATTATTCTGAATACAGATAATCCGGTTTTCGGAGGACATGGAAGAATTGATGAAGAGACCATTTTTATTACTCAATATGATGAGGTGAAAAATGTACATCAACTCAAGATCTACAACACGAACAGAACAGCCCTGGTATTAAAAAGAATAAGATGATCATTCGAAGCAGCAAAACGGTCACTGTCATTTTTTTTATGCTGATCTCCCAAATAATTGTTGCAGGTAACTTTGTAAAATTCATCAATTATGTGAATAGGTTGCCACTGAACGAAAGACAGCCGAAAATAGACAGTCTCATGAATGTGAATTCAATCCTGCCTCTCATTGAGAATGATACTGAAGTTCTTTTCATTTACAAGGGAGAGGTTATGAATCCGAAAATTGCAGGCGATTTTACGGGTTGGGCTCCTTCCCTTTCATTTACCAGCGTTGCCGGTACAGATTTTTTCTATTATTCAACTCATTTTGAATCGAATGCCAGGGTTGAATACAAATTCGTCGTCAATGGCAATTGGATACTTGATCCTAAAAATCCCAAAACCTTCAAAGGTGGCATGGGTATAAATTCTGAGTTAAGAATGCCCGGCTATACGATTCCTCCTGAGGTACTCTTTTATCCTTTGATCCCTCATGGAATCGTTGTGGACACTTCATTCTTTTCGCAGAAACTTGGCAACAGCAGGCCTGTTAAGATTTACCTGCCGCCTGGATATACGGTTAAAAAACAATATCCTGTTATTTTGTTTCATGATGGCCTGGAGTTCATCTCCCTGGCGGATATACTTAATGTCCTTGATTACCTGATTGCACATCATGAGATAGAACCGGTGATCGGAGTCTTTGTTCCTCCGGTTGATCGCACTAATGAATACGCTGGTAAAAAGAAGGATGAATTCATTGCCTTCCTCGTGAACGAAATAATGCCAATTATTGACAGGAAGTTCACCACAAGTAAAGATCCGGCTAAAAGAGCAACATTTGGCATCTCCGATGGCGGAAACATCGCTTTGTACCTTGGTATGAAACATCCCGAAATATTTGGCAAGATTGCTGCAATGTCGAGTGATGTTCAGACTGTTATATCCACGGGATTTCAAAAGTCTGCAAAAATGAACCTGGAATTTTATATGGATATCGGGACCTACGACATTCCAATGCTGATACCCATGGTCAATGATTTTATTAAGATCCTTCAGAATAAAAATTATTCATTCCAGTACAAGCACTGGAATGAAGGACATTCATGGGGCAACTGGAAGACACACGTATCGATTCCCCTCAGGCAATTTTTCCCTCCGGACTGACAATACATTTCAGCTAAAGAGGAATATTGGTTTTTATTTAATTCAATGATCATGCGAAAGAAACTGAACTTTATAACAGTGATTATCTTTCTGTTCTGCATCGCCCTTTTACAAGGGTGTGTACACGTTGAAGATATAAAAATACCCGATAAACCTGAGATCACCGGCGTTGCAATTCCTGTTGTAATGCAGCCGGATTCGACCACAATTATCCTTGGAGATTATTTTCTCCATCCTAAATTGATCGACTCCATTTTCCTGGATAAAAGTATTTCCTGGCGCATTTCATCTGATTCAACAGAACTAACGCTGATTCAACGGGAAAAAGCAGTTCCACGTCTTTCAGTGATGAAAGTATGGATCGGAGGCTATTGTTATTCCCTGCTTCTTGAGAAGTCACGCAAGCTTTGGCAACATTTTACCTTTGACCCGAAAGATAAAAAGTACAAAAATGTGGAAATCGCAGGTGACATGAATGGATGGACCCCTGGCCGATCTCCCCTGCACCCGAAAGAAGGCATCTGGCAGACTGATTTCCTGTTATTCCCGGGCAAATACCAGTATAAACTGGTGCTTGATAAAAAATGGGTTCTGGATCCGGCTAATCCTGATAGCGTTGACAATAATATTGGTGGGATCAATTCATTGCTGCGGGTTGGAATGATCAACCCTGCAGGTACACCAAATTTATTTACCAAAAAGACTGAAAAAGACAAGATCACAATTGGGATCAATAATAAGACTAAAGATATTTTTGTCTTTTGGCAGAATTATGAACTTGATAAGAAATTCTGGACACTGGATAGCAATGGAATTAATATTAAGATTCCACATAAAGCCAGAAGCATGGACCGTTCATTTCTGAGGGTATGGGCCTGCAATGCTGCAGGGACTTCAAATGAGATCCTTGTCCCATTGGATGAAGGCCTGGTCATTACTGATCCTGCAAAACTCACACGACAGGACATGGAGACCATGATTATGTACTTTCTCCTGGTCGACAGATTCCGCAATGGTGACCCGAAAAATGATGCACCTTTGAAAGACAAAGATGTGAATATAAAATTAAATTTCCAGGGAGGCGACCTTGCAGGAGTTGATCAGGAAATCGATAGTGGGTACTTCAAAGAATTGGGGATCAATACGCTCTGGATCTCCCCTATTACCCAGAATCCAACTGATGCATGGAATGAATATCCTGCTCCTCACCGGAAGTTCTCTGGTTATCATGGTTACTGGCCATTGACACTGACCACTATTGACACCCGCTTCGGAACGCCTGATGTGCTAAAAACATTGGTCAGGGATGCCCACGGCAACAATATGAATATCATCCTTGATTATGTTTCGAATCATGTTCACCAGGAATGCAAGATTTATAAAGATCATCCTGATTGGGCAACACCACTCCTCCTGCCTGATAAAAAGAAAAACATCCGTCTTTGGGACGAACAACGGCTTACTACCTGGTTTGATGAGTTCCTCCCAACCCTGGATCTCACCAAACCGGAAGTCTGTAATATGATGTCAGATTCTGCCCTGTTCTGGATCAGGACATACGACCTTGACGGCTTTCGTCATGACGCAACCAAACACATTCCTGAAGTTTATTGGAGAACACTTACAAAGAAATTGAAGAACCAGGTAATAATCCCCGATAACCGGCCTGTTTACCAGATCGGTGAGACCTTTGGCAGTCGTGACCTTATCAACAGCTATATAAACCCGGGAGAATTGGATGCACAATTTGATTTTGGAGTCTATTTTGATGCCCGTAACACATTTGCCCGTGAGAATTCATCGTTCAGGGATCTGAATTATTCACTGCAGGAGAGTTTTAGTTATTATAGTGAACATTCCCTTATGGGAAATATAACCGGGAACCAGGATCTCCCGAGGTTTATTTCATTTGCAAGCGGGGCACTAAGTTTTAATGAGAATGATCAAAAGGCAGGTTGGGTAAGGGATATCGAAGTTAAAGATACTGCAGGTTATTACCGGCTGGCATCATTGATGGCTTTTAATATGACCATTCCTGGAATTCCTATTATTTACTACGGCGATGAAATCGGGATGCCGGGTGCCGGCGATCCGGATAACCGCAGGATGATGCGCTTTAATAACCTTTCACCTCAAGAGAAACACCTAAAAAGCACGGTTGAGAAGCTGACCCACCTTCGCAACGGGTCCATGCCTTTGCTTTACGGGGATTTTAAAACCATTGAAGCCGGGGATAAGATTTGGGTATACATGAGAAGTTACTTTGACAAGGTGGCATTCGTAATCTTCAATAAAGACAAATCATCGCGGAAGATTGAAATTAAAATACCGGAAAGATTTATGGGGACCAAACTGGTCAACCAATTCGGATCAGATGCCAAAGTTGAAAAGGATAAAATAACGCTGAACCTGAAGGGAAATTCCTTTGAAATAATTGATAATTGATAATGGATAATTGATAATTATTTAAACTCGCCAGTTTCACCAATTATTTTGTGACGCTATGACTTTATAAACTTTATAACCTTCTGATTATGAACAAAACAGACTTTATTCAGCAATTACCGAAGATCCTTGCCTTAATCGTGCTGGTAGTTGCAGGGATTATAATCTGGTCGTGTGCCGGATCAAGAAAGGAAACATTCAAAGAGGGACTTGTTCACCCCGAGTGGGCAAAGAATGCAGTACTCTACGAAGTTAATGTCAGGCAATATACACCAGAAGGCACTTTCAAAGCCTTTGAGAAACATCTTCCACGCTTAAGATCCATGGGAGTCGACATCCTTTGGCTAATGCCTGTCAATCCGATCGGGATCAGGAACCGGAAAGGAACACTCGGGAGCTACTATTCAGTAAAAGATTATCTTGCAGTCAACCCTGAATACGGCACAAAAGATGATCTGAAGGAACTGGTGAAAAAGGCACATGAACTGGGGTTGCATGTGATCATCGACTGGGTTGCCAACCATACATCCTGGGATAATAACCTGATCACCGAACACCCCGATTGGTACAAGCATGATTCAACAGGAAAGATCATTCCACCGGTGCCCGACTGGACAGATGTTGCCGGTCTGAACTATAAAAATAAAGAATTGCGTGATTACATGACCAATGCCTTAATTTACTGGGTGAAAGAGGCAGATATCGACGGGTTCCGCTGCGACGTGGCTGGAATGCTTCCCGTCAGCTTCTGGAATAAAGCGGTTCCTGAGATCAGGGCTGTAAAACCTGTCTTTATGCTGGCAGAATGGGAAACTCCAGAAATGCATGATACAGCATTTGACATGACCTATTCCTGGGATTTATATCACCTGATGAATGATATCGCCCAGCAAAAGAAAACAGCAGACCAACTCGATTCAATCCTTAAGAAAGAATCCTCTAAATTCCCGGCTGATGCTTACCGCATGCGCTTCACAACAAACCATGATGAAAACTCCTGGAATGGAACTGAATATGAGCGCATGGGCGATGCTGCAAAAACATTTGCCGTTTTAACATTCACCATCCCCGGGATGCCGCTGATCTATAGCGGACAGGAATCGGCATTTAACCGCCGCTTAAAATTCTTTGATAAAGATCAGATTGATTGGGATAACTTCTCACTCGCCGGGTTTTATACTTCCCTGGATAAATTGAAAAAAGAGAACAATGCTTTATCCGCCGGCTCTGCAGGAGGAGAAATGATTAAAGTTGCTTCAGGAAATGATAAAAATATCTATTCTTTTATCCGGAAAAAAGATGATAACCTTGTCTTTGTAGTTCTTAATCTATCTCATGTTGAACAAAAGGCAAACTTGAAGATTGGCAATCTTAATGGGGATTATAAATCATTGTTTGAAGACAAAATTATTCATCTTGATACCATATGTTCACTTACATTAAAACCCTGGGAATATAGGGTTTATTACAAATGACCATTGTCGTTTGGTTAAAATCCTTTATTGAATCCGGATTATTGTAATATAAGTTTGATTAAAAAAAAAGAGGCCGTATCAGAATATTGAGACGGCCTCTTTTCAACATTAAGAAATAGTAGATTACTTCTTTTTCATGGTCAGGCTATACCTGAAAATGGCACCATTAAAGTTAAGGGTAACAGTGTAATTACCGGCTGTGGCTACTGGAATACCAGCAGTACCCGGACTTAAAGCCCCTGTCGAATTAGGATCGCTGTAAGCTAGGTTATCAGAGTTGTTGGCCCGAAAATATACGGAGCCTGTTGAGAGGTTCTGAGTCACACTCCAGATTTTTGCGATGGAATCATAAGTCATAGGTTGATCAGCATTCCCCGTAGAACTTCCGTAAATACTCCACGTGGTCAGTAAATAGGTATGGGTCAACGTATTAATATTCGCTGTGAGATGATAAAATCCCGGTCCTGTTGAAGGAGTAATATTGGCACCATTTAGTTCGAGTGATCCTATTCCTCCATTATCTCCCCAGTTGGTTGCCCATAACGGATCCTTGGAGTACTTGTACTGGATCGCGCTTGCATCAAAAAAGATATATCCATCATAAATGTTGTTCGCCTTCGCTGAGTAAATCACATCCGCTGAATCTCCTGCATTCCAGCTATTGTAATTACCGGGAACAAATAAAAATGGATAAACGATTTTTACATAGTATGGAGTAACAACCTTACTTACAGCAACCGAATTGATAGGCGTCATTGTGGAATTGTACATTGCCTGAACCCTGAACTCAAGCGGCAAGGGAGCAGATGGATTGATATCAGGATCAAATTCCAGGCCCAGCAACTGGTTATTAAGGACACTCGTTTGAACAGATAGTGAATTTGCCGATGTAACCGTTCCAATAGCAACAGCATTCTGGAAATTATCCCCATGCTTATCCACCTCCAGTGTGTAGGTAATAACAAGTTCAATCCCAAAATTTGCAGATGACCAGGTAAATGTGATCATAGAATCCGCATTAGGTTTCTGAAGAGCTAACGAATCACCTGTCAGATGCAGAACCGGTAGTACAGGTGATGAACTGACAGTAGCTTTTTCGGCTTTTTTACAGGAGAATAGTCCTACTGCAGCTATTAGAAAAATGATTATTGATAGTTTTTTCATAGTATATTGATTTTAAATAAATTAATAACCAGGATTTTGTTTCAGGTTCGGATTTGCTGAAACATCGGCAGAAGGTAACGGGAAAATATTGTATTTCGCATCCGTCCCCATACCACTGCTAGCACCACCTTTCCACGGCCACAGATATGTGGTGGTAGTTAATTCGCCGAAACGCACAAGGTCGGTTCTTCTGTAACCTTCCCAATACAACTCGCGTCCCCTTTCATCGAGAATGAAAGGCAAGGTCAGCTGGTCAGCAGTTATATTACCGGTGTTATCTCCAAAGGCCCTTGTTCTCAACAGGTTCACGTAATTCAAAGCAGTACCCTGATCACCACCGCTTCCACCTCTCAGAACTGCTTCAGCATACATCAGGTATACATCACCCAGTCGTAACATCGGGAAATCAATATCTTCATAATTTAGATTTGATCCCTGTGCACCGCTTCTGGTTACATTTTTCCACTTGGCTACTGCATATCCGTCTGTAAAAGAACCTATATCATTGATTTCGAGATTTTGACCGTCTGTCCAGAACATTGCCCTGTGATCGTAACTGTTCCTGACAATGGAATAGGTATAATCCGGAATACCCAGTTTCATGGTTATTGTATATGTTCCCGCAACAGCAACTGCAATATTGGAACCACCGGCATTCAGGATCCCGTTACCCGCGTTACTCCCATAGTTTATGGTCCAATCATCATTAGCGCGGAATTTGAGACCGCCTACAGTCAGATTGAGGACAGCTGTCCATACTTTAGCAGCGGTATCATAGGTCATCGGTGAATCTGTCGACCATCCCCCGGGGGTGGCATCGCCTATAACGCTCCATGTCGTACTTACAAGGGTATAAGTCAGGGCCGTTGTATCAACATTAATTTTATAATAACCCGCAGGACCAGCCGTAATATTACCACCACTTGTACTCAGTATACCGCCTGACCCGCCCCAGCTACGATTCCAATTGGGGGCAGGACAGATTTTGAATTGTGCGTTATCAATCGGGAAATTTATATAACCTTCATACCGGCTATTACTGCTATCCGAAGCAATAACAGTAACAGGGTTGGCAGGATTCCATGCTGTTGGAGTCTGATAACTGCCTGGCACATATAAAACAGGATAAGACTTGGGATTTTTCGGGGGAGGAGGTGTTCTCCATGGAAGATCTTTTAGACTAGGATAGAATAACCTCACAAATGCTGAGGTCACCCTTGTACCTGCCCAACCTCCGGCAAGACCATAATCGGAAGGCACCATGCTTCCACCTACGGCTGCATGAAGAATGAAAGTTGTGCCTCCATAAGTTTGCGTTCTCAATCCATCAAATTCCACAGGAAAAATGATCTCATTACTTAGGTTGTTATCTGCAAGGAAGAGCCACTGATAATTGGAGTCCAATGCGTAACCAGAATTAATAACACTGTTACAGTATGTAATGCAATCCGTACTCCTGTCCGTCCCGGTATAAACTGAAGCATTCAGGTAGAGCTTGGCAAGTAAAGTCTCAACACCTGCTTTGTCAGCACGTCCATATTCATTTTCCCTGGCATTTACCATTAAAGGTTCAATTGCCTTTAATTCACTTTCAATGTATTTAAAAAGATCAGCACGTTTGATCTGTGGGGGAAAGAATTTTCCTACCTGGTCATTCTCAGTAACAAATGGAACATTCCCATACATATCCAGTGCATGAGAATAACTCAGTGCCCGCAGGAAACGAACCTCAGCACGATAGTAATGTATATTTGTCAGGTCAGAAGCATTTGTAATACCATAGCCGCTGAGTTTAGCATCTGTCGATTCCCTTAAGAACTCATTACAAAGACATATCTCGTAGTAAATCCTGTAGTACATCGCAGCGACAAATACGTCACTTGAAGTCCAATCCAGTGAATGGAAATTTTTAACGGTCTGGTCATTCCACGAAATAACTGCTTCATCGGTAGGTAGTTCCTGGTGATACCAGAACATACGTATGTATTCGCCGAATCCTTCATCAATTCCGGCGATATCAGGATTTCCTGAAGGACCCTGTTGCCCTGTAACAGAAAGTCCGGCATAGCACTTGGCCAAAACTTGCTTAATGCCTGTAGGAGTGTTGTAAACATTACCCGGAGTTAATACATTCGGATCTATAGGCCCTTTATTCAGGTCCTTCGTGCAGGCAGCAAGAAAAATGGTAACTGCCGCAATGATGAATGTTATCTTAAATATTCTTTTCATATTTTGTGGGATTTTAAGAATTAAAATAAAAGATTTACACCTAAAACAAATACCCGTGACCTTGGATAAATGTTATTGTCAATACCCACAGAAGAGCCTAAATTGACTTCAGGATCAACTCCGGTGTATTTTGTCAAGGTAAAAACGTTATTCACTGTGAGTGAAAGACGAAGATCTGTGGTGTTCTTGATCACGCTTCCAAAATTATAGCTAAGCGTGAGGTAGTCTAATTTGAAGAACGATGCATTCTGAACATAATAATCGGAGAAATACTGATTATTTACAAAATTCGTACTATAAACTGAACTTGTAACATTTCCCAGATATGTTCCACCCAAACGGTTGATATTGCTCCACACACCATCGTTGGCATCATTGTTATTGTACATATAGTTTCCAACTTCAGCATGACCGCCGGCTGCCAATGACCACTGTTTGTATTTCAGCATTGTGTGAACGCCAAAAGTCGCAGTGGGTTCAGCGCTATGGTCATGGTACATGTCAGCAGTTGTGATTTGTCCGTCACCATTCCGGTCAACATAAACACCTTCAATCGGTTTGCCATTCTTATCGTAAGCCTGCTGATAAACATAGAAGGAATTCAATTGATACCCGACGGTTTGAATCTCAATATTATTGCCAACACCTCCACTGATACCGCCTGTTGGAATTCCTACATAGGTAGGATCAGAGCTTATAAGAAGCTTAGTGATTTTATTTGCATTAGTGGCAACATTGCCACCAATCTCCCAGTTCCAGTCATGACTGACAATAGGTCTCAGATCTAAACTGAATTCGAACCCTTGATTCCACATACTTCCAATATTAGTCCAGATATAATTCGTCAGGTTTGTGCCTGCAGGAACAGGGACATAATTCAAAAGGTTCGTAATATTTTTGTAATAATATTCAGCCGAACCGGTTATCCTGTCTTTCAAGAAACCAAAGTCAATCCCCACATTGGTCGTTGCAGTGGTCTCCCATTGAATATTCTTATCATATCCGCTTGGACGAAGTGTCCGGTACCAGACATTCCCAAACTGGTACATGGTCAAAGCATCACCAAGGTAATAAGTCGGAAGGTATGGATACCAGCTGGTACCAACTTCCTCATTTCCTGTTTCTCCCCATCCGACCCTGAGTTTTAATGTTGAGACTGCCTTCGAATTACGGAGGAAAGATTCATCATTGATCTTCCATGCCAGTGCAGCTGAAGGGAATAAGCCCCATTGCTTACTTGATGAAAATTTCGATACCCCATCGTCACGTAATGTGAATGTCAGCAGGTACCTGTTCATAAGTGTGTAATTAAAACGACCGTAAAATGATACAATGTAATACTGGCTCTTGGAAGGATAAGAAAGAGCATGAGTGGTATCATGTGGTACGTTGTTATTGATTGAGTTTGCTTCAATAAAAAAATGCTGCCAGGAATATCCGGCCATTACATCAAATTTGCTTTTTATACTTTTTACGTCCTTCACATAGTTGAGGTAAAAGTCCAGCAACGTGTTATCCTTTGTTTGATTATATGCGTTGTCTTGTCCATGATCCGTATATAACCATGAAGCATATTCTGGAACATAAGTAGTTCCATTAGATTGTGTATGATCCAACCCAAGATTCAATACAGCTCTTAAGTCCGGGAAAAAGTGCAGTTTATAATCAAGTTGCAGATTCCCGAGAACACGGTTTACAGTTGCCTTATTATCTTCCAGGTTTAAAAGAGCAACCGGGTTTGTAGTTGCAAGGCTGACAGGTGTTCCGTTTGCCTGTTGCCACCACCAATAACCACTCCTGTTAGTCACCCTGGTATCAAAGATCGGCTGAGTGGGGTCAAATTGCAAAGCATCACTGATAGCGCCCTGATCTGCAAACCTGTTCTCAATGTTCATGTATTTTATATTGGCATTGATCTTAAGGTGATCTTCAAAGTACGAGGGATTCAGATTTGCCCCGACAGAAATTCTTTTCATGTTATCTGTCTTGAGGATCCCGTTCTGGTACATGTATCCCAGGGAAACACGGTAAGGGAAATTTTTTATCCCGCCGGAAAAGGCAAAATTATGATCCGTGGTGATGCCGGTCTGATAGATCTGTTTTTGCCAATCGGTATTTGCCTTCCCAAGTAATCCGGTGTCTTGTGGATATCTCGATCTTACTTCTGAACGGAATTGATCCCCATTCAGAACACTAATTTCTTTAGGTACAGTAGATATGGAAAGTGTTCCTGAATATTCATGAGTGAATTTGGTGGTTCCGCCTGCAGCTTTTCCTTTTTTCGTCGTTATGATGATTACCCCGTTCGTAGCCCTCGAACCATAAATGGCAGTAGCAGAGGCATCCTTGAGAACCGTATAAGTTTCGATATCGTCCGGATTGATCATCGAAAAGTTTCCACGTGAACCTGAGATTGCATCATTATCAATCGGAACTCCATCGATCACGATCAATGGGTCATTGGATCCATTAATGGAGTTGTTTCCGCGGATACGGATCACCGCATCGCCACCTGGTGCACCACCTAATGTGGTAACCTGGACACCCGCAATTTTTCCAATGATCAATTCCTGTGGTGAAGAAATTAACCCCTGGTCAAAATCTTTTCGGTCTACTGCGGCAACAGCACCCGTTGCATCTGTCTTCTTCACCTGTCCATAACCAATTACAACTACCTCATTTAGGCTTGTTACTGAAGCTGCGAGTGAAACATCAATCATCATCTTGCCGCCCACAGAGATCTCCTGCGTTTGATATCCCATATAGGAGAACACCAGTGTGCCATTTGAAAGAACTTTAATGTTGTACTTTCCGTCGATATCTGTTACAGTGCCTGTTGTAGTGCCCTTAATTATAACAGTCGCACCCGGAATCGAACTTCCATCAGCAGCATCTTTCACTTTTCCTGTTACTGTAATTTCCTGGGCATACGCAATCGAAGCGAATGCAATTGCAAGGAAAATGAACAGATAACGTAACCATAGTATACGTTTCTTCATAATCTTGTTTTTAAAGAGTTAAACATAAAATTAATTGATTCATATGAGCAAATCTTAACATTTAATTAAGGTAAAATTAATCAAAAATTAAACGAAAGCAACAAATAGTTAATGAAAAATAAAAATAAGTAAAAAAAATTACTGCATCACTTTTATGTATAAAAAGTTCAGAATACTTCAGGAATGAAATCTGATTAGCACAGAGATAAGGAAACCAATGCCCGATACCGTTGCCATGGATTTGCCATAAACTTCTTTCGTTTGACCTTCGATCAAAATTTGATTGAAATTCAGTCACCCTATACTCTCCATCCGTCCTTCCTTCGATTAAGCTTCGATTGACCTTCGATTGACCTTCGATCAGGCTTCGATTGAAATTCACTTAAAATATACTAATCCTGCTCCCTCCTTCCGTCCTTCCTTCGATTAACCTTCGATTGATTTTTAGGGAGTGTTCAGAAAAGTGTGTCAGGGTCCACGGGACAATCATTTTTAATTTTCATCCGGACCCGGGATAGGAATGCAGTTTTATTTATCTTTGCACCATTAATTCAATGCATATGAAGCGATCTTATTTGCAGGTTTTTTTACTCTTTTTCTCTTTTTTTATTCCTTTTATCGTTTATTCAAAATTGCCTGAAAAGAATTCATTCTTCTATCCTGTTGTTTCTTCACACAATGCTGCAAATACCATAAACACAGCCGAGGCTCCTGATACAGGTCAGGTCCTTTTCCAGGTCGACATGTCACAGTGGGCTGCAAAAGGAAAATTTAACCCGGCAACCGATTCTCTCGATATGCCTGGCACATTTAATAACTGGATGGGGTCAGAGACCCTTCAGAAAGTGGACACGACCCTGGTATACCAGATCACACTCACATTAGATTCATTGACCATCCAGCAATTCAGGTTCAGGATCAATCATGATTCAAGCCGGACAGAATTTCCCAATGGCATGAATCGTATGTTCCGTGTTCCCTCCCGGCCAATGACAGTAAAATATATGTTCAATGACTTCGATACGACAACCGTTCCCATGACCTTTACCTGCGATATGTATTACCAGTGCAAAGCAGGTCATTTCAATCCCAACCCTTTTATGGATTACCTGGATGTGGCAGGTTCGATGAATAACTGGGGAGCTTATGATGTATTGTTCGATACAGACCATGACAGCATTTATAAGGTTACAATTAATTTGCCTCGCAGCCTGATCAGCCTTTATACACCTATTGAATTTAAATTCAGGATCAATGGTAACTGGAATACCTCTGAATTCCCTGATGGCGGACCGTTTAGAACATATTTTCTGCATGATACTGCACATGGTTTACAAAACATTACAGCGGTCTGGTATGATGACCAGGATCCGGGAATTCCCACGCCTCCCTGGGCATACAACCTTTATATCCAGGGTGATCATTATGTAGGTCAGACACTCACAGGCTCCTATATCTATGAGGATATTAATCTGCTACCGGAAGGTGCATCAATATATACATGGTACAGGGCTGATTCATTAACACAGCCTGACCCTGACCTGATTGTTTCAGATACAACAATAAACTATTTATTGGACACCACCGATTACTATAAATATCTTGCCTTTGAGGTCACTCCCGTAGCAAAGGGACCCGGCGATTCACTCATAGGAAAACCGGTCAGGACCTGGACCGGACCTATAGTAAGTGTTGGTATTGGTGAACTTGACAAAACTAAGCCCGGTATTTACCCCAATCCCGTGACCGGTTTTATGATGTTTACTAACATGAAAGATATTAAGCTTATTGAAATTTATTCAATTCTCGGGCAGAAGGTTGCAACATTCAAGACCAATATATCAGGCAGGACTACTTACGATGCATCTTCCCTGAACAGCGGGATCTATTTCGTAAGATTTTTAAACCGGGATCAGTCCTTCTCCACGATGAAGTTCATAAAGAACTAGCAGGTATTCCTGTTAATTCGACCCGGCCTGTAAGCCGGGTTTTTTTTTCGTAACTTTGTCTTCACAAAAATTATTGATATGTATCTTAAAAAACTCCGGTCCCTTCAGGTGTTTGGCATGTTATTGTTCCCAGGTTTTCTGTCAGCCCAGACTGTCGTTACAGTGCCTGTCTACCCTACTGATCTTGATTCGGTAACAGTGATTTACGATGCCACAAAAGGAAATGGTGCACTGAAAAATGTTCCTCCCCCCATCTATGCACATACCGGTGTGATTACCAACCTCAGCACTAGTCCTGGTGACTGGCGCTACGTGATCGCGCCATGGTCCACAAACCTCCCGAAAGCACTGATGACCCCATTGGGCAATAATCTCTACCAGATCAAGATGACACCGAGTATCCGTGCATGGTACCAGGTACCTACCTCTGAACAGATTCTTAAGATGGCTTTTGTCTTTAGGAATTCGGATGGATCAATTGTCGGCAGAGAAGCTGATGGAGGAGATATTTTTACCCCTGTCTACTCATCAACAACCAGTATTACAATTCAGGAACCCACAGTCAGTGGGCTTTATCCAAAGTTAAATGATTCTATACCCATTAGCGCTACAGCCCCGCTGGCCGATACGATCAAAATGTTCGTCAACAACGTCCTTGTGAAACAAGTGGCAGGTACCGTCCTTGCAGATACGCTCCTCGCAAATAATTTTGGACATTTCTGGATCCCTCAATGGGTTAAATTGGTCGCAAAAAATGATACCGCATCTGCCGCGGATTCATTCTATTATGAGGTCATACCCGCCCCGCCTGTTTCAGCCTTACCTTCGGGGACCATTGACGGGATCAACTACATCGATTCCGCTACAGTTGTCCTTTCCCTCTATGCACCTGGCAAAGATCACAGCTTCACGATCGGCGATTTTACGAACTGGCAGATTGATTCGCAATTCTATATGAACAGGACCCCTGATGGTACTCATTTCTGGATACAGCTAACTAACCTGACACCCGGGAAAGAATATATATTCCAGTATCTTGTGGATGGGATCATCCGTATCGCAGATCCTTATGCTGATAAGATCAGTGATCCCGATGATCAGTATATCAGCCAGTCAACTTATCCCGGACTGCTGCCATATCCCACCGGCAAAACGACAGGCATTGCATCTTACCTGCAAACTGCCCAGGTTCCTTATTCCTGGTCTCCAAGTTCATTTACACCTCCTGCCCCCACTGACCTGATCATCTATGAATTGCTGATCCGGGATTTTATTGCTACCCATGATTACCCAGGCCTGATTGACACCCTTAATTACTTTAAAAGACTTGGCGTAAATGCCATCGAACTGATGCCGGTAATGGAGTTCGAAGGCAACGACAGCTGGGGCTATAACCCTGACTTCGAATTTGCCCCTGACAAATATTACGGAACTAAAAATGGCTTGAAACAGTTCGTTGAAGCAGCTCATGCAAAGGGACTGGCAGTCATTCTTGATATCGTCCTGAATCACCAGTTTGAGGAGTCTCCTTTGGCGATGCTGTATTGGGACGGAGCAAACAGCCGCCCTGCAGCAAACAATCCATGGTTCAATCCTATCCCGAAGCATCCATACAATGTCGGTAATGATTTTAATCATGAAAGCCCTGACACGAGAACATACTGTGAGCGTGTGATCCGTTACTGGCTCCAGGAATACCACGTCGATGGGTATCGCTTCGACTTGTCTAAGGGTTTCACCCAGACAAACTCATACCCCGACAACATGACGCTCTGGGCAGCTTATGATACGGGTCGTATTGCAATCCTGAAAGATTATGCCAATGTGGCTCATTCAGTGAATCCAGACGCATATATTATCCTCGAACATTTTGCAGATAATGATGAAGAAACTGAATTAAGCGCCGACGGAATGCTTCTCTGGGGAAACTTGAATTACAACTATAATGAGGCAACAGAGGGTTGGAATACCGGCAGTCTGTCTGATTTCTCAGGAATATCATATAAACAACTCGGTTGGGCCGATCCCCATCTGGTTGGATATATGGAAAGTCATGATGAAGAACGGCTTATGTATAATAATATTAATTCCGGTAATAATTCAAATACTTGGTATAAGGTCAGGGATACAGCGATTTCGTTGCAACGTATTGGTATGGCAGACGCATTCTTTTATACTATCCCCGGCCCTAAAATGCTTTGGCAGTTTGGCGAACTTGGATATGATTATTCAATCAATTATCCCTGCATGACTTCCGATTGCAGGCTCTCTGACAAGCCAATTCGTTGGGATTATTATGACCAGTGGCGCCGTAAATACCTGTTCAACACCTGTTCGAGCCTGATGAACCTTAAAATAAATAATGACGCCTTTCGCAGCACGAATTTTTCTGTTTCTCTAACCGGACCTTTGAAGCATATCAATATTGAAAGTCCGGCAATGAATGTCGTGGTGGTTGGAAATTTTGATGTATACCAGGGTTCTTTTAACCCGGGATTCAGTCAGACAGGCCCATGGTATGACTTCTTCGGAGGAGACACATTAAATGTCGCCAATGTCAGCGATCAGCTTACCCTTCAACCGGGCGAATATCATATCTATACAACAGTCAAATTGCCTAAACCGCAATTTACTGGAATTGAGGAATCGTCAGGTATAACAAATCAAAACGGAAGGTATTCATTTGTTTATCCTAACCCTTCTTCGGGATCGTTTACTATCCAATATGACCTTGACGAACCTCTTCAGGTAAGTATTACAGTGTCAGATCTTTTTGGACGGCCTGTTGCACTTTTATTTGAGGGAATGTCTGCGCAAGGTACTCATACCGTGAACTGGAATGGCCTCGATCACAGCGGACAAAGAGTTTCTAAGGGATTGTACCTGTACAAATTCGAGGCTGGCAGTCATGTTGAAGTCGGGAAACTGATCGTTCAATAAGGAGATCATCCCAGGTAAATTATTTTCTATTAGCGCCTTATTAGCAGGCCAGATTTCTGACCCGGTCTGTCTGCAAATATGTCATACAGAATCTTTGGTACGCATTTTGCCTTATCATGGTTTCTTATAAAGATAGCTCATGATAAATATACCTGTCGGCAGGAAACGGGTGGTCATCGTAGGATGTGGCTTTGGCGGCCTAAAACTGGCAAGGAAACTCAGACATTCAGGATTCCAGGTAGTAATTGTTGATAAACGCAATTACCATCAGTTCCAGCCGCTTTTTTATCAGGTGGCCACAGCTGGACTTGAACCAAGTGCAATATCGTTCCCTTTCAGGAAAATATTTCAGCATTATAAAGATTATTTTATAAGATTGGCTGAAGTAACGCATATTGACACGAACAACCAGCAACTTTGGACTACAAAAGGAGTCATACAGTATGATTACCTTGTCCTGGCTCACGGTGCTGCCAATTTCTTTTTCGGCATTAAAAATATGGAATCCCTTTCCAAACCTATGAAATCTGTTTCAGAAGCCCTTGATCTGCGCAACACTCTGCTTCAGAATTTTGAGGATGCCCTTGCAGTCACCAATGAGGAAGACAGGGAAGGATTCCTCAACCTGGTCGTGGTAGGCGGAGGACCGACCGGCATGGAAGTTTCCGGGGCCCTTGCAGATATGAGAAAGTACGTCCTTGGAAAGGATTACCCCGAAATAGACCAGAAAAAGATCCACATTTATCTTATTGAGGGAATGGACCGTCTGCTGCTCGCGCTTTCAGAGAATTCAGCCAGGAAAGCAAAAGAATTTCTGGAACGGCTTGGTGTTAATGTTATCCTGAACTCACAGGTAAAAAATTACGATGGAAAATTTATTGAAACTTCTGACGGGAGAAAGATCAGAACAAATCTGGTCATCTGGACAGCAGGTATCACCGGGGCCAGGATAGAAGGTTTGAGGGATAATACTTATGGGAAGAATAACCGTCTTTTAGTCGATCGCTTCAACCAGGTAAAGGGGTATCCGAATATTTTTGCGTTGGGCGATGTGGCATTGATGGAAGAGCCTGCTTTCCCGAATGGTCATCCCCAGGTAGCTCCGGTTGCAATACAGCAGGCTACCCACCTTGCAAAGAACCTGAAGAAGAAACAGCTTCAGGAAGAAATGATCCCCTTTTCGTATAAAGATAAAGGGACAATGGCAACGATCGGCCGGAATCTTGCCATTGTTGAGCTGCCCAATGCCAGATTCTATGGGACTTTTGCATGGTTTGTATGGATGTTTGTACACCTGATGTCGATCGTCGGCATCCGGAACCGGTTCCTGATCCTGATAAACTGGTTCTGGAACTACGTGACTTATGACACATCATTGAGGCTTATTCTAAAACCCAAAGGATGTTAATTCCACATCGTATGGAAAGATCAGATATTGAAAGAAAGTACCAGAAGGTATGTAATGATATTAATGCAGGAAAGATCAAATCTTCGCTCGATGCGTTGGGAGCATTGATCCGCAACATGAATAGGTCGGATTATCTGTTTGATCTGGAAAACATCAGTGAAAACTATCAGAGTTTGCTGAATTATGCATTTGAAGGGGTGACAGACCCTGACAGGAAAGATATCCTGAAGAAGATCTCAGCTTCTGTCCTTTCGCTGGCAGATGATGTCAGGGATGTCTTAACGGTAAAAGACTACCCCCAGAAAAATATTGAAAAGACAGTTTTGATACGCCTGCTTGGAGATGATCCTCAGGCAGTTTCAGACCGGCTGGAAGAATACCTTTCAGAAAAAAACCTTGAACGGATGTTAAAGGAAACGGGAACATCTTCCCCGGAAATCAGCACGATTGACAATATTTTCAGGTTAATATGGCTGAACCATAAAATAAAAGATACTTCTGTTGAGAAGATACGCCGGATCGCACACTCAACTCTTTTAGATAAGCAGGAAAAATGTCTTATCGTTTCTGCGCTGACTCTCAGCCTGCTCGATTTCTTCGATCCCCTGAAAATCATCTTACTCATGGAATTTGTCAGTGAACATGAAATGGAAGTCTATCAGCGTTCTATTACCGGTCTTGGACTTGTACTGATTTGGTACGACAAGCGGATCAGTTTTTATCCTGAGATTATGATAAGACTTGATGAGCTGAGCCAGGATGAAGGCATTCAACAGGATATGGAAGCACTGATGCTCCAGTTACTTATGGCCCAGGAAACAGAATCCATTGTAAAGTCTTTCGAGGAAGAAGTACTTCCCGAAATGAAGAAAATGATGCCAAAATTCGAAGACAAACTTCAACTGGAAAATATCTTTGGAGAAGAAGACCTGGAAGGGAAAAACCCTGACTGGAAAGAGATGATCGATGAGGTTCCCGGACTTTTTGAAAGGATCGAAAAATTTACCCGCATGCAGATGGAAGGGGGCGATGTTTTTCTCAGTACCTTCTCACAATTGAAGCGTTTCGACTTCTTTACACGTATGAGTAACTGGTTCGTTCCATTTTATGCAGATCATCCTGACCTGAAAAATAATGAAAGTGACCAGGAACAAATTTTCAACCGGCTGCTGGAAGGCCTCGGCAGGGCATTCTACCTCTGTAATTCAGATAAATATTCTTTTGCCCTGAATTTCAATGCAGTTCCGCCTCAACAGCGATCAATGATCATGACCTATTTCGAAGCTGAACTTGAACAAATGAAGGAGATGGCTTCTGAAGAGGATATTCTGAGCCCCTCGGCAGCATCGAATGCTGTGTTTATCCAATACATACAGGACCTTTACAGGTTCTTCAAACTCTATCCTTTTCACAGCGAGTTTAATGATATTTTCCTGAAAAAGATCCGGTTTACAGAACTCTATTTTTATAAGATCTTCTTTGAACGTGATAAATTTACTGCAAGACTTGCAGCTTTCTATTTTGATAACAATCACTTTCAGGAAGCAATAGAACTTAACAAATATTTAGTCGGTAAAGAGGGACCTAAAAGTGAATATTATGAGAAAATCGGCTATTCTTATCAAAAATTGAATAAGTTCCGTGAAGCCATAGAATATTATAAAAAGGCTGAATTGTTCGACAGCAACCGGCTCTGGATACTTAAAAAGCTTGGTTGGTGCTGCTTGAAGATCCAGGATTATGCGGATGCACTGAAATATTTTGAGGACTGCTTGCAACTCCAGCCTGACGATCTTACAGTACAGGCGCAGATCGGGAAATGTCATCTTAGCCTGAAAAATTTTGAAGAAGCACTTAACAGCTATTCGAAAGTTTATTACTTCCAGCCCGAAAACCTGAAAGTACTGCGACCAATTGCTTATTGTCAGTTCATCCTGGGTAAACTTGAGGCTGCCGAAGAATCTTACCAGAAGATCTTATCAGGGAATGGAACTCCTAAGCCATTTGATCTGATGAATGCAGGGCATGTGAAACTTTGCCTGAATAAAAGAAGTGAAGCGATCTTGCTTTATAAGGCAAGTAAATCTGACCTGTTCTTTGCGACAAATTCATTCGGGGCAGCCTTTGAGGATGACATGCCCTACCTTCTGAATAACGGGATCAGGGAAGAATATCTGCCATTATTGATGGATTATCTCCTGTTCCAGGTTGAATGACATCTTTCTTTATTAATTCCTGGCATTTTTAAGTTCCTTAACACCTCAGGCAATCCTTAAATCAACCGGAAGGACGGAAAGAAAGTGTTAGTACATTAATGTCTCTGTATTGACATTTTCTGGCAAATTGTATTATTTTTGTCCTTCATTCCTGATAATACCATTGATGAAAAATATCCTCTTGATCTTCCTTCCTTCACTTATTTGGACATTGATACAATCCATCAGGGATGACACCTGTAGTAAAAGCCATTGCGGTCAGTTTCATTTTTAATGGTTATAAAATAAACAGTAAAGTCATTTAATTCGTCCTTATAAAGACATTTTTTTACATTCTTTAATTTTTACGTGTAATCGTATCACCTAGCTATTGAACTCATGTTCAGACTGGAAAGCAAGATAAACACTAAAAGCGCTGAATTTATCAGGAACCGGGATGAATACCTTCTCATCTTGGGAAAATTCAAAGAGATCCTGTCTAAAGTCAGGCAAGGCGGGCCTTCTCAATCAGTTGAAAGGCACAAGGAACGGGGCAAACTGCTGGCCCGCGAACGCATAGACCTCCTCGTTGATAAAAATACACCATTCATAGAATTGTCCACACTGGCTGCTTTTGACCTTTACAACAATGAATTTCCTTCTGCCGGTATCGTGACTGGAATCGGTGTAATCCATGGAAAAGAAACCATGTTCATTGCCAATGATGCTACGGTAAAAGGCGGCACCTATGTCAAGGAGACCATTAAAAAACATGTAAGAGCCCAGGAAATTGCGATGGAAAATCATCTGCCCTGCGTATATCTTGTTGACTCGGGGGGTGTGTTTTTACCTGAACAGGCAAATGTCTTTCCTGACAAATATGATTTCGGACGGTTCTTTTTCAATCAGGCGAGGCTTTCCGCCAAAGGTATACCACAGATCGCCCTTGTAATGGGATCATGCACGGCAGGAGGTGCATATGTGCCTGCAATGAGCGATGAGACGATAATTGTCAGAAACCAGGGGACTATTTTTATCGGAGGGCCTCCATTGGTGAAGGCAGCAACCGGGGAAGAAGTTACGGCAGAAGAGCTTGGCGGCGCCGATATACACACCTCAATTTCCGGTGTCGCTGACCATCTGGCCGAGAATGATGTTCATGCCATACAGATCTGCAGGAACATTTTTGAATCCATTCAACGTCATGAATACCAGTCACTGGAAACCATACCCGTTGAAAAACCTTTCTACGATCCGGAGGAACTTTACGGCATACTTCCAATCGATCTTAAGAAACCTGTGGATTCAAGGGAAATCCTTGCACGTATCATCGATGGAAGCAAATTTCATGAGTTCAAGGAACGATATGCCCCTACCCTGGTCACTGGCTTTGCACACATCATGGGCTACCCGGTTGGAATTCTTGCAAACAATGGCGTACTTTTCGGTGAAACTGCCCTGAAAGGAACTCATTTTATTCAACTTTGCACCAACCGGAATATCCCTATACTTTTCCTCCAGAACATTACCGGGTTTATCGTTGGAAAGGAATATGAACGTGCAGGTATTGCCCGGGATGGAGCTAAGTTCGTGCACGCAGTCGCCAATGCCAATGTGCCAAAATTCACGATTATCTTTGGGGGATCATTTGGCGCCGGGAATTATGCCATGGCAGGAAGGGCCTATGAACCAAGGTTTTTATTCATGTACCCGAATTCAAAGATCTCTGTCATGGGGGGAGAACAGGCTGCGAATGTTCTAATAACTGTGAAGGAAGACCAGCTCAAAGCCCAGGGCAAAACTTTGTCAGGTGAAGAACGTGAAAAAATGATGCAAACGATACTGAAAAAATATGATACAGAAGGGTCTGCATATTTCAGCACTGCAAGATTATGGGACGACGGAATCATTGATCCTATGGATACTCGTATGATACTTGGATTATGCATTGCAATCACCCAAAACAGGAAGTTTGAAAAAACAACTTACGGAGTATTCAGAATGTAATTATGAGAAAATTTGAAACCCTTGATACTGAACTTTACCATGAGGTCCTGACTGTGAACCTTAACAGGCCGGAGATCCACAATGCCTTCAACGAGACCATGCTGAAGGAACTCATTGAAATATTTGAGAATGCTGATAATCCGGATATTTTATGCGTTGTGCTCCGCGGCAGAGGTAAATCCTTTTGTGCCGGGGTTGACCTTCAATGGATGAAAGCAGTTTCCAGGAACAGTTATGAACAGAATTACCAGGAAAGCCTCCTTCTTTCAAAATGTTTTGATACCATTTATTCCTGTCCGAAACCTACTATTGCAGTTGCACACGGCGCTATTCTTGGCGGTGCAAACGGACTTCTGTCTTCCTGTGATTTTGCTTATTCCACAGACAATGCTGTTTTTTCATTGAGCGAAGTCAAGATCGGGATCATACCTGCCTGTATTTCACCTTATGTGATCAAACGGATCGGGGAGTATGGTGCACGGGAGCTAATGCTTACAGGACGAAGGATCAACGGTAAGGAAGCTGAGGCATTCAGGCTGGTGAATAAATCGGTCACACCGGAGCTTCTCGAAGAAACTGTAGCAGAAACTATTGCAAACCTGCGCACCAGTGGTCCGCATGCAATGAATCAATGTAAAAGGCTTATTCATGAAGTCAGTAATAATCTTACCATGAAGGAAGCTTATGATTTTACAGCACGTATGATTGCAGACATCAGGGCCTCAGAAGAGGGACAGGAAGGCATGAATGCTTTTCTTGAAAAACGAAAACCGAACTGGATACATTGAGTCAATTGAATGACTAAAATAACGAAAATACTTGTTGCCAACCGTGGGGAGATTGCTGTCCGGATCATGCGTACGGCAAAAGATATGTGTATTGCCACCGTTGCCATTTATGCGGAGAACGACCGCAATTCACTTCATGTCCATGAAGCAGATGAAGCAAAGAGCATCGGTGACCTGGAGCTTAATGAAACCTATCTGAATATTTCAAAGATCATAGCAATCGCAAAAGAAACCGGATGCAATGCTATTCACCCTGGATATGGTTTCCTGGCAGAAAATCCTCTTTTTGTCGAGGCATGTGATGCGGCTGGAATTATATTTATAGGGCCAAGGTCAGATGTCATGAAAATAATGGGAAACAAGATCGAAGCCCGTAACTTCGTAAAAAATACCGGTGTTCCTGTTACGGAAGGACTGACAGGAAACCGGTCGACCCTGTTGAAAGCCAAAGACAGGATCGGGTTTCCTGTTTTGCTTAAGGCAGCCGCAGGCGGTGGCGGAAAGGGGATGCAGATCGTTTATGAAGAAAAGGACCTGGCAGAAGCACTTGATTCAGCCAGCAGGCAGGCGATGGCCTACTTTAGCGACGACACGATCTACCTTGAAAAATACCTGGATGAGCCCCGTCACATTGAATTCCAGATCCTGGGCGACAATTATGGCAATGTGATACATCTTTTTGAAAGAGAATGTTCAATCCAAAGGCGATACCAGAAAATTATTGAGGAGTCCCCATCGCCTACCCTGACACCTGGGTTGAGGGAAGAAATGGGAGCTGCAGCTGTAAGGATAGGCAAAAAAGTTGGTTATACAAATGCAGGAACCATTGAATTTCTTGTTGACAAGGACCTAAATTTTTATTTCCTGGAAATGAATACCCGTATACAGGTAGAGCATCCGGTCACAGAATTGGTTGCCGGAGTTGACATGGTGAAAGAACAGATCCTGATTGCGGAAGGTCATCCTTTAAGATTAATGCAAGAAGACCTTACACAGACTGGCCATGCTATTGAATGCAGGATTTATGCTGAAGATCCTGAAAATAATTTCAGGCCATCACCCGGTACGATGTCATTGTATAAAGAACCTGCAAGAGATCACATCCGCATAGATAAAGGAATAACACCAGATGCCGAGATCACAAGTTCATATGACCCGATGATCTGTAAACTGGTTTCCTGGGGAAATACCCGTGAAGAGGCACGCAAAAGAATGATAGGAGCCTTAGATGATTATGTAATCCATGGGATCCATACAAATATTCTTTATCTGTCAGAAATTCTTAAAAGCAAAGCATTCATTTCGAACACTTTTTCAACAAAATTCTGCGATGAGAAGAGCGATGATCTATTCATTGAGATCCATAAGGCGCGCAAACAATTGCCGGTTCACATACCAATAATCGGCTACTTGATCATAAGCCTTGGAATAAAGGATAAAAAGTTACTTAAAGATGGCAACTCATCAAACATCTGGGATTCTGCCGGATTCTGGAGGGAAAAGAGTATGATCAGGATCAAGGCCGGGGACATTGAGTATCCTCTTGAGATCCTTGCTTCTGAAGACCCTTATTATAGACTGTCTGTTAATGATAAGGTATACTGGATTAAGAAAACATTCAATAATTCATCCGAGTTGTCGTTTGACCTTGACGATAAAGAATACACAATTTATTACTCAAGGGATAAAAGGGAGATGGGATTTATAAGTTTCGCAGGACATATTTTCGAAATGCAGCGGAGTGATTTCCTGTCAGAATCCATATCGAATGTCCGTTTTGAATCTGACGGGCATAGCAATGAAGTTTTTTCTCCGATGCCTGGAAAAGTAATCAAGCTTTTTGTAAACACAGGTGACAAAGTCAACAAAGGAGACGTTCTTGTTATTATTGAGGCAATGAAAATGGAAAACACTATCATTTCTCCAATAGACGGACTGGTATCAAGTATCAATGTGGTCATTAATGATCGCGTTGATTCGGGCAAGGCATTGATCAGTATCGAAGAACAAGAAAACTGAAAAAACAAAACATTATAATCAGAATACAAATTCAAGTCTTGCTTATACAAACGTTGTAATTTTATAATCTTGCCATAAAAATCAAATCTGGAAATGGATGAATAAAGTAGTAAAAGATGCGAACGAAGCCATTCGCGGAATCAATGATAATATGACGATAATGTTTGGAGGATTCGGTTTGTGCGGGATTCCTGAGAACTGTATCAAAGCGTTGGCGCTTACAAACATTACTGGGCTGACCTGCATCTCAAATAATGCAGGAGTGGATAATTTCGGATTGGGAGTGCTTCTGGCAAAGCACCAAATGAAGAAGATGATAGCTTCCTATGTCGGGGAGAATAAAGAGTTCGAGCGCCAGTTACTCAGCGGAGAACTTGAAGTAGAACTGATCCCACAAGGAACACTTGCAGAAAGGATCCGGGCAGGGGGTGCGGGCATACCGGCATTCTATGTTCCGGCAGGGTATGGGACAGAAGTACAGGGTAATAAGGAAGTTCGTGAGTTCAATGGAAAGATGCACCTGATGGAGAGGGGATTGACAGCTGATTACGCCATCGTTAAGGCCAGATATGGAGACACCAGGGGAAACCTTATTTACAATAAAACTGCAAATAATTTTAACCAGGCAATGGCCACAGCAGGTAGAATCACCATTGCAGAAGTAGAAGAACTTCTCCCCTATGGTTCGTTTGATCCAAACCAGGTGCATACTCCCGGTGTCTATGTTCAAAGGATATTCCAGGGAACGAATTATGAGAAACGTATTGAATTCAGAATGACAAAGAGTTAATTTTTTTAGATTTAAGAGTTATGGCGTTAGATAAATACGGAATTGCGCGAAGGATTGCAAAGGAGCTGAAGGATGGATTTTATGTCAACCTTGGGATTGGTATTCCGACGTTGGTTGCAAATTATATCCCTGCAGACATGGAGGTCATCCTTCAGTCGGAAAACGGCTTACTGGGTATAGGACCTTTCCCTGGAGAGGATGAAGTTGATCCTGACCTGATCAACGCAGGAAAACAAACGATCACTGCAATGCCGGGTGCAGCATTTTTTGATTCCTCGGCAAGCTTTGCAATGATCCGGGGAGGGCATATCGATCTTACTGTGCTCGGCGCATTTGAAGTGTCAGAAAAGGGAGATATCGCCAGCTGGAAGATCCCGGGTAAACTGGTCAAGGGCATGGGAGGAGCCATGGACCTCGTTGCATCTGCGAAGAACATCATCGCCGCGACTACCCATACAGACAAAGATGGAAAATCAAAACTCCTTAAACAATGCACGCTGCCACTGACCGGGGTTAACTGTGTAAAGAGGATTATAACCGACCTTGCAGTACTAGATATAACTGAAAAAGGTTTTAAACTGGTGGAAAGAGCACCGGGAGTCAGTGTTGAAGAGATCAAAGCCGCAACTGAAGGTACTCTTATAGTTGAAGGAGAAATACCCGAAATGGAGATTTGATCACAGTTTCAGGTTTTTGTAAGATCGAATTGATGGGTGTTGAAACCAAAAAATACAACCTATGAACTATCCGAAGAAAGTAACCATTGGAGATATTACAGTAAGGGATGGATTTCAGCATGAGGAAAAGTTCATCCCAACGGAAGCGAAAGTCTGGCTTGCTGAGCAACTGATACTAGCAGGATTCCGGTATATCGAAGTCACAAATTTAGGAAATCCGCAGGGCATGCCTCAGTTCAGAGATGCTGATGAAGTGTTGAAATGTCTCCGGGCAAGTAAAAAAATCTCCGGCCTGATAGGTCAAACCTCCCTGACCGCGATCACCATCAGGGAAAAAGCCATTGAACGGGCGATCCGGGCAAAGAAGGACGGTTTTGGACCCGACCGTATACTTCTGATGGTATCTACCAGTGAATCTCATCATATAAAGAACTCAGGAATCGGACTGGATGAATATTGGAAGATGGCTGAAAAGTACATCCCCCTTGCACATGATGCAGGTCTCAAGGTGAACGGCACTGTCAGTACTATATGGGGTTGCCCTATCGAAGGACCTACAGAGATGGCCAAGGCGATCGAATTTGCGAAGCGCTGGTTTGCTATTGGCGCCAATGATGTAGAACACGCTGATCATGATGGGTCAGCATCTCCTGATAGAGTTTACAAGTACTATTCCATGCTTTTAGATGCAATCCCCAGGCCTGAAAAACAGATTGTCCATTTTCATACAACCAGGGGATGGGGACTGGCCAACGTACTGGCTGCTTTACAGGCAGGCATGACCAATTATGAATCAACTATGGGAGGTATAGGAGGACAGCCTGCTAACTTTGTCAGCGGAGTACCTGTTGCCGGAACCGGCAGCTATTATTATAAGGATCCCAATATTGTGGGACTTAATTCAACGGAAGATATGGTCGTGATGATGGATGAAATGGGTATCGATACGGGTGTGGATGTTGATAAAGTGCTGGAAATAGGCACAATGGTGGAAAAGATCGTTGGAAGACGCCTTCGCTCCGAATCCATACGAAACGGAAGAATCCCAAAATCCATGAAAGAAAAAAAATAATGGAGATGAAAATCATTGAATCACCCCGCGAGGGCATGCAAAGCTTATCCTATGTCATCCCGACCGCCAAAAAGATAAGATATATACAGCAGCTTTTGAAGGTAGGCTTCGACACAGTCGAACTGGGTAGTATTGTATCCCCGAAATTAATCCCCCAGATGGCGGATACCATAGAAGTATTAAAACAAATTGACTTCTCCGGTACACATTCAAACAGGATGACCCTTGTGGTAAACAAAAAGGGAGCTGAGATAATTTCACAAGTAAAAGAAATCACACATATATCTTACCCGCATTCCATTTCGGCAACTTTTCTTAAGAAGAACCTGAATTCTACTACTGAACAATCTTTGGAAACCGTTGATGAAATTGCAAACCTCTGTGCAAAAACAGGGAAGCAACTGGTCATCTATATTTCCATGGCCTTCGGAAACCCTTATGAAGATTCATGGAGCATGGAGATACTAGTTGAATCCATACGTACGTTAAAGAAGATGGGAGTTAAAATAATTCCTTTATCTAATGTTGCCATTGAAATTGATGATAAAATCATCCGGGAGATCTTCTCAGTACTGATCCCTGAATTTCCTTCAATTGAATTCGGCCTTCATCTCCATACAACAAATAAAGACTGGCAGGAGAACGTACTTGCAGCTTATGAATCAGGGTGCGGTAGGTACGATTCGGTAATCAATGGCTACGGAGGTTGCCCAATGACAGGCAAGGAGATGCTGGGGAATCTTAAAACCGAGAATTTAGTTGAGTTTGCAAGGAGCCATGGCCTGACAGAAAGCTTAGATTTCTCTGCACTGAATGAGGCTTTTAAATTGGTAACATTGACATTTATGGAACAGATCTCATTTCCATAAAATCAAAAAATCACAAAAAAAAGAATAACACTTTTAAACCAGACTTATGTATCTCACCGAAGAACATGAAATGATCCGGAAGACCGTGCGGGATTTCGCAGAGCGAGAAATCAAGCCAGTCGCAAAAGAACTGGATGAAAAGGCCGAATTTTCAATTTCTCTTACAAAACGAATGGGAGAGCTGGGTCTATTCGGGTTGCGAACTTCCGCTGAATATGGCGGGCTCGATATGGACACGCTTGCATATATAATCGCTGTGGAAGAACTTGCCAGGATCGATAGTTCGCAGGCATCTACTCTTGCTGCCCATATTTCTTTAGGGATAGGACCTATTATGAATTATGGCACGAAAGAACAGAAAAAAAAATACCTGCCGATGCTATCGACAGGCGAGGCCACTTGGGCATTCGGGCTTACAGAACCAGAAGCCGGAAGCGATTCACGAAATACCAAGACTACAGCACATCTTGATAACGGTTACTGGATAATCAATGGATCCAAGACATTTATTACAAACGGAGCATCTTCAATCAACAAAGGAGCGACTGTCCAGGTTGTAACCGGAAACGAGAAAGGCCATAAAGAATTCTCTACAATACTCGTGGATGCTGAAACACCTGGATTCAAGCGTATTCCCATGCATGGGAAAATGATGTGGAGGGCCTCGGATACAGCACAATTATTTTTCGAAGATTGCAGGGTACCTGAATCCAACCTGCTTGGCGCCCGGGGGGAAGGATCAAAGATTATGCTAAATACACTTGACAGCGGACGTCTCGCAATTGCTGCAATGGGATTGGGGCTTGCCCAGGGAGCTTTTGAGATTGCCATGAAATATGCAAAATCAAGGAAACAATTTGGGAAACCAATTGCCGAGTTTCAGATCAATGCCTTCAAACTGGCAGATATGGCCACGAAAATCGAACTGGCGAGAAACCTGCTTTACAAATGCGCCTGGCTGAAATCGGAACATCGGCCTTTTGCTAAGGAAGCTGCCATGGCAAAATTGTACTGTTCAGAGATTGCCAGAGAGGTAGCCGATGAAGCTGTTCAGCTTCATGGTGGCTATGGGTTAATGAAAGATTATGACATTGAGCGCTTCTACCGTGATCAACGCATTCTGCAGATCGGCGAAGGAACTTCCGAGATACAGCGGCTGGTAATTTCCAGGTATATCGGGTGCTATGATTAAGTGGTGAGTATGTAAAACTTATAACCTTTATTATGCCACATATTGCGATCCTGTCTGCCAGTATCAGGTTGGAACGAAAAAGCCACCGGGTTGCCCTGTTCCTAAGACGGTTTATTGAAGAAAAGAACCTGGCCACCGCTGAAATTATCGACTTGAATGAGTACCAGTTTCCTCTTTTCATTGAAAGATTAATGTTTCAGAAAGATCCTTCGCAAGGCCTTCTGGATTACTCAACGAGAATCAATCAAGCTGATGGAGTTATTATTGTTACACCGGAATACAACGGGGGCTACCCTGCCAGTCTTAAGAATGCCATCGATGTACTTTACCCTGAATGGCAGAGAAAACCAGTCGCGATCTCAACATGTTCAGATGGGAGCTTCGGCGGAAATCAGGTAATTACTTCAATTCAATTTACATTATGGAAGATGCATGCAATAACTGTTCAGGCAATGTTCCCGAATCCACATGTGGATACAGCTTATGATGATCAGGGCAATCCAGTTGACCTGCCAGGAACTGAACAACGTGCACTTCATTTCCTGAAAGAGTTGCTTTGGCATATTGAAGCGAAACAAAAGATGCAGGAGAAATAAGATGACACTCGAAAATCTTTTTGGCAGAAATTTTAGAAAGGAATTACTTTTTAATGCATCAAGGAGCAGTGGTCCAGGTGGCCAAAATGTTAACAAGGTCAGCACAAAAGTCGAGTTACGCTTTAATATTGCTCATTCCGTTATACTGACAGAAGAAGAAAAAGAGATACTTCTGATCAGGCTGCAGAAAAAAATAAACACTGACGGGTTCCTGGTCATTGTTTCTCAGAGTGAACGTACCCAGTTTAAGAATAAGGAGAAGACAATCGAGAAATTCTATTCTCTTATATCTAAATCCCTGACCCCTGTTAAAAAGAGGAAACCCACGCTCCCAAATTCATCAGCAAAGGAAAAGAGACTGGAGGAAAAGAAAATGAAGGCTGAAAAGAAATCCAGAAGAAAGTTTGAAGTGTAATTTCCAAACGAACTGCATCAATTTTATTTCATTATCATTAAGGAAGGTAAATGGTCGGATGATATTTTCATTTAACTGAACAAGTTAGTATTAATCGTTAATAATTAAATAGTTAAGCTGTACATTTTTTAAAACACCTTCGAGACTGTTTAAATATCAATGGGTTAACTATTAAATTTTAATTAACAAAGCAAAATTCTGACAAAATGTCAGAAAAAGAACGCATTGTGGCCAGGATTGAGAAAATGGTATTTCACCAGAAAAACACAGTCTATCTATCTGTTATTCTATTATTAACACTATCATATGAATTGGTCGAACCTTAATCGAACCTTAATCGAACCTTAATCGAAGCTCAATCGAAGCTCAATCGAAACTCAATCGAAGCTCAATCGAAGCTCAATCGAAGATAAGCTGAAAAATTGTGGGTGACAGAATGTCAGGATAACAATTATTTACCGGGGATAGTAAGCAAATGGCAAATAAGAATATCATTTCATTCGTTAAACTTCTGCAATTGTAAACGATTCGTTCATCCTCACTCCTTTATCTGTCTCCATCACCGTGCAACATTCATGATAAAGATCATGTTCGAAGAAAAGAATAAAATCCTTTTCTACTGCTTCCCTTAGGAACTTCTCCTTTTCCTCAAGGGTTATCAAGGGACGGGTATCATAACCCATTATATAAGGCAATGGAATATGCGCTGCAGAAGGCAATACATCAGCCATATATACTACAGTTCTTTCTTTATAGCGGATGAAAGGGATGGCCTGTCCGTCGGTGTGGCCGTAAAACAATCGTACAGAAATCCCAGGAAACAGGTCACTGTCCTGATCAATAAGCCGGAGATCAGCTTTTTCTTTTATTGGAAGTATATTTTCTTTCAGAAAGGATGCTCTTTCACGGTTATTTGGGTGGGTAGCCCACTCCCATTGTTTCCTGCTGATGTAGTAGGTCGCATTTTTAAAGGTAGCAACATAATCAGTTTTATCTTCATTCCAACGTATGGCATCGCCACAATGGTCGAAATGGAGATGTGTAAGTATCACATCAGTGATATCATCTACCGTAAACCCGAACGAAGCAAGGGATTTATCGAGACTTGCATCCCCATTCAAAAAGTAATTCGAAAAGAATTTTTCAGATTGCTTGGTCCCAATTCCTGTATCTATGATGATCTTCCTGTCGCCTTCAACAATTAGCAGACAACGCATTATCCAGTTGCAGAGGTTATTTTCATCGCAGGGATATGCCTTGTTCCAGATCACTTTTGGCACAACACCAAACATCGCGCCGCCATCAAGTTTCAGGTTACCAGTCTCTATTGAAAATAGTTTCATTCGAATCTTTGATTTTGCACATTCTGTTTCATAAAAAAACTAACTATAGGTTTTAACAACCATTTCCCCTTTAATAACACGCATTGCATTTGCCGCCATTGCCTTGATCTCATTGTCACCTGCATAGATAAATGTCGGAGCAAATTTTTCCACATGATCAAGGATAAACCGTACAATAAAATCACTATGAGCCAATTCCCCTGTTATCAGGATGGCATCTACTTCACTTTTAAGAACCGCGAACATCTCTCCAATGCATTTTGCAACCTGATAGGACATTGCTTCAAGTATTAATTTTGCATGCTCATCCCCTTTCTTGATCCTTGTTTCGATCTCATTAATGCTTGTGGTTCCCAGGTGTGCATACAGACCTCCGCAACGTGTTATCAGGCATTCAATCTCATCTTTTGATTTTGTACCGCTGTAACATAATTCTACGATATCGCCCAAAGGTAATGTTCCAGCCCTGATCAGTGAGAATGGACCGTCGCCAGCGAATCCCTGGTTCACGTCTATGACTTTCCCTTTACGGTGAGCACCAACGGTGGTACCGTTTCCCAGATGTGCAATGATCAGGTTCAAATCTTCGTACTTCAGTTTATGGGTCTCAGCATAGAGATTCCCCACAGCCTTCTGGTTGAGTGCATGAAAGATCGATTTCCGGTGTATTCCCGGAGCACCTGTGATCCTGGCAATCTCCTCGAGTTCATCTACAACAGTAGGATCTGCTATCATAGCTTGAGCACCTGGAATTTCTTTTGCCACTGCCGCAGCAAGAAGTCCCCCGAGATTAATAATATCCTCGCCTACAGGACTATGAGAAAGGTCGTGCTTTAGTTGTTCGTTCACTTCATATACGCCCGACTGAACCGGGTGCAAGAGCCCTCCACGTGAAATCACAATCTTCACATTCTCAAGTGAGAACTGGTTGTTTACCAGTTCTTTCAGAATGATATCCCTGCGAAACTCAACCTGATCATAAATACTGTCAAAACCGGCAAGTTCCCCATTGATATGTTTCCTGCCGATCATATACCTCAATTTGTAATTATCATAAACCGCTATCTGTGTTTCCTGATATTTGGGATTAACAACGAGAATATTGAAGGTTGTCATAAAAACTGAACATTTTAGTTTTACATATTTCTCCTGTATTGGCCCCCGACTTCGAAGAGAGCAGCGGTGATCTGCCCGATGGAACAATACTTTGTCGCTTCCATAAGGGCTTCGAATATATTGTGATTTTGTGTAGCAGCTTTTTTTAGTTTGTCAATACTGATCTTTGATTCTTCCGGATAGGTCTTATGCAACTGTTCAAGCATTTCAATCTGGTATTCTTTTTCCTGTTCCGTTGCACGGATCACTTCACCTGGTATCACAGTAGGGGAACCTTTACTTGAAAGGAATGTATTCACCCCCATGATGGGCAATTTTCCTGTATTTTTCAGGTTTTCATAATAAAGGGATTCTTCCTGGATCTTTCCCCGCTGATACATGGTTTCCATAGCACCAAGCACCCCACCCCTTTCGGAAATGCGCTCAAATTCAATTAGTACAGCTTCCTCTACAAGGTCCGTCAGCTCTTCAATAATGAATGACCCCTGAAGTGGATTTTGGTTCTTTGCCAACCCGAGTTCATGGTTGATTATCATCTGTATGGCTATCGCACGACGAACTGATTCTTCAGTAGGGGTTGTAATGGCTTCATCGTAGGCATTGGTATGCAGGGAGTTGCAGTTATCATAAATAGCATACAACGCCTGCAAGGTAGTCCTGATATCATTAAAGTCGATCTCCTGTGAGTGCAGTGAACGCCCTGAAGTCTGGATGTGATATTTCAGCATCTGTGAACGCTCATCTGCTTTGTATTTATATTTCATGGCCTTCGACCAGATCAGCCTGGCCACACGGCCAATGACCGAATACTCGGGATCAATCCCATTTGAAAAGAAGAATGAAAGATTAGGCGCGAATTTATTCACATCCATCCCCCTCGAAACATAATACTCTACATAAGTAAACCCGTTTGCCAGAGTGAATGCAAGCTGGCTGATGGGATTGGCGCCAGCTTCTGCGATATGATAACCAGAGATAGATACCGAATAGAAATTCCTGATATTATGGACGATGAAATATTCCTGGATATCCCCCATCATTTTCAACGCAAAATCCGTTGAAAAAATACAGGTATTCTGTGCCTGATCCTCTTTTAGGATATCTGCCTGCACGGTGCCCCGCACTTTACAGATGGTTTCAGCTTTGATCTTATCATAGACCTCTGCCGGTAATACCTGGTCACCTGTCAACCCCAGCAAAAACAGTCCCAGTCCATTATTACCTTTGGGAAGCTCACCCTGATACGAGGGTCTTTTGGTTCCCTTCTTTTTGTAAATCAGATTAATTTTCTTTTCTATCTCTTCTTCCAGGCCATGTTCTTTTATATAGATCTCACATTGCTGGTCAATGGCGGCATTCATGTAATAGCCTACCATCGCAGGCGCCGGTCCATTGATAGTCATGGATACAGAGGTATTCGGATTTAACATATTGAATCCCGAATAAAGTTTCTTTGCATCATCCAGACAGGCAATGGAGACGCCTGAATTCCCGATCTTCCCATAAATATCAGGTCGCCTTCCCGGATCATGCCCGTACAATGTAACTGAATCGTAGGCAGTGGACAGGCGCACTGATGACATCCCTGATGAAAGATAATGGAATCTTTTGTTCGTCCGCTCAGGGCCGCCTTCTCCTGCGAACATCCTGGTAGGATCTTCCTCCTGCCGCTTGAAAGGGAAAACACCTGCTGCATAAGGAAATTCACCAGGAACATTTTCTTTGAGATTCCACCTTAAGATGTCACCCCATGCAGCAAACTTTGGCAATGAAATCTTGGGGATCTTCAGATGGGAAAGAGATTCGGTATGGGTTTCAACGCGAATTTCCTTCCCTCTGACTTTATAAATGTAAGTATCTTCCTGGTACCTTTTGACCTTATCCTCCCAACTCTCAATAATACCCAAGTTCGGAGGATCTAATTTTTTAGATAGTTCCTCATAAAGGAGATGCAGCTCCAGCATGGTCCCTGTACGATTTCCTGCTTCTGAAGAATTTTTCTCCACAGGGATCTCACGAGACTGGCGGATCGTCTCAATGGTTTTATTAATGGCATAAAGTCTTTGGGCAAGGTTTGACTGATCCTCTGCCCATTGGTTGTAATTTTTTATAGTTTCAGCAATCTCAGCAAGGTAACGGGTGCGTGAAGGAGGAATTATATAGATCTTTCCAGTCATCACATCACGACCTTGAAAATGGCTTTCAAATGTTGTTGCTGTCTTTTCTTTTATTTTTAAGATCAGGGCTTTGTAAAGATCGTTAACCCCCGGATCATTGAATTGAGAGGCGGTGGTCCCATAAACAGGCATACTATCCGGATCTTCTGAAAAAAGCTTATGGTTACGCTGGTACTGTTTCTTTACATCCCGCAACGCATCCAACGATCCGCGTTTATCGAATTTATTGATCGCAACGAGATCAGCAAAGTCGAGCATATCGATTTTTTCCAATTGACTTGCGGCGCCGTAGTCAGGAGTCATTACATATAGTGTGAGGTCGCTGTGGTCCACTATTTCAGTATCAGATTGACCAATCCCGGATGTTTCCACGATCACAAGGTCGTATCTGGCTGCTTTAAGGATGTTGATCGCGTCCTTTACGTATTTTGACAATGCGAGGTTCGATTGCCGTGTGGCCAGGGAACGCATGTAAACCCTCTGGTTGAAAATGGAATTCATGCGAATCCGGTCGCCAAGCAAAGCACCACCTGTTTTTCTTTTTGTCGGGTCGATTGAAATGATCCCAAGGGTTTTTTCAGGGAAATCGATAAGATATCTGCGAACAATCTCATCAACGAGGGAAGATTTTCCTGAGCCTCCGGTTCCCGTAATACCCAATACAGGGACATTACTTTTCGCAGCTTGTTTTTCAATCTTTTCAAGGATTGGCCGTGAATCATAGGGAAAGTTCTCAGCTGAGGTGATCAGGTTTGCAATAATCCGGTTTTCTTTCTTTTTTATATCATGGCCATTCAAGGATACCTTTCCAAGCGGGAAATCACAAAGCTCCAGCAATTCGTTGATCATTCCCTGCAAGCTCATTCTTCTGCCGTCGTCAGGAGAGTAAATCCTCGTTATCCCGTACTCATGAAGTTCTTTGATTTCATGTGGCAGGATAACTCCTCCTCCGCCCCCAAAGATCTTTATATGCCCGCATCCCTTCTCATGAAGGAGATCATACATGTACCTGAAATATTCCATGTGTCCTCCCTGGTAAGAAGTCAAAGCGATGGCCTGTACATCTTCCTGGATGGCACACTCAACAACTTCCTGAACCGACCGGTCATGACCAAGGTGTATCACTTCAGCGCCACTTGCCTGAAGGATCCTCCGCATGATATTGATTGCTGCATCATGTCCGTCGAAGAGAGAAGCAGCAGTTACAATACGGATTGAATTTTTAGGCTGATAACTTTCCGGTACCTCCATCCATCAAATGTTTAATCATTCATGATAGCCCTTGAGATGATCATCTGCTGTATCTCGGAAGTCCCTTCATAGATCTGGGTCAGCTTGGCTTCACGCATCAGACGTTCCACATGATATTCCTTTACATAACCGTATCCACCATGTATCTGAACAGCTTCAGTGGTAACGTACATCGCAGTCTCAGCGGCATAATACTTGGCCATCGCACTTGCGGTTCCATATGGTTTATGCTGGTCTTTCAACCAAGCTGCATTCAGGCAAAAATACCGTGCAGCTTCAATGCGTGTATGCATCTCAGCCAGTTTAAAAGCAATAGCCTGATGGTTTATGATCTCAGTTCCAAATGCTTTTCTTTCTTTTGCATATTTTAAAGCACGTTCATATGCCCCAGACGCAATACCCAGCGCTTGCGCTGCAATCCCGATACGTCCTCCTTCAAGTGTTTTCATTGCAAACTTGAATCCAAAACCATCTTCACCCAACCGGTTTTCTTTAGGAACTTTAACATCCGTAAACATAACCGAATGGGTATCGGAACTCCGCATACCCATTTTATCTTCATGAGGTCCCAGTGAGATACCCGGTGCATTACGGTCAACGATTAATGCATTGATACCCTTATGTCCCTTTTCAGGATTCGTTTGCGCGATCAGAATATAAATATTTGCGCTATTCCCATTTGTAATCCAGTTTTTTGTTCCATTCACGAGATAATAATCTCCTTTGTCGATGGCAGTAGTTTTCTGAGAGGTGGCATCTGATCCGGCATTCGGCTCTGAAAGCAGGAATGCCCCTAATTTTTCACCACGTGCCAAGGGCTTAAGAAATTTTTCTTTCTGATCTTCTGTCCCAAATTCTTCAATCCCATAGCATACCAGGGAATTGTTCACAGACATGATAACAGAAACGGAGGAATCGACTTTTGAAATTTCCTCCATCGCAAGCACGTAGGAAACAGTATCCATGCCACCTCCATCGTACTTTGTATCAACAAGCATTCCCATAAAGCCCAATTCTGCCAATGCCTTTACATGATGAGCAGGGTACTCCGCTTTTGTATCCCGTTCGATGACATCTTTTATCAGCTCGCGCTGTGCATAATCCCTGGCAGATTGCCGGATCATTTTCTGTTCTTCTGTGAATTCAAAATCCATAGGTTATGTTTTAAAGAAATTATTGCACAAAATTCCTGTAATATCTTACAAATTTAATACTTAGTCTTAATGATTGAATTTTTTAACGTTTATTAACATTCATCAAAAAGATCAAGCAAATATCAGCTCCCAAAGGACATTTTTGCATAAATGGTTTACATTAATTGAGATACTCACAAAATTACTTATCAAAAACTAATCATGTCAAAAAGTGATTACAAATGACCAACAATCAAACTTATTAACAGATGAAATCTAATTATAATAATAATCGTTCATATGGAAATATTTGTATTTTTGGCGCACATTTAAATGTATAATAATGAATCAAGAAGCAGATTACCTGATCATCGGCGCAGGAATCATCGGATTGGCCATAGCCAGAGAGCTAAGATCACGGTACCCAGGAGCTGAGATACTTATTATTGAAAAGGAGCCTGATGTGGCATATCACAGCAGTGGCCGAAATAGTGGCGTTTTGCATGCAGGGTTTTATTATTCAGCGGATTCATTGAAGGCTAGATTTACAAGGGATGGGAATTTCCAGATGAAAGAATATTGCCGTCAGCATAACCTGAAACTTAATGAATGTAAAAAAGTTGTAGTTGCACAAGACGAATCAGAGCTGGATGCTTTGTTCGAACTGGATAAGAGGGGAAAGAAAAATGGCGTTGATGTTTCGATCATCACGGAAGAAGAACTTAAAGCAATAGATCCCAATGCAAAAACATTCCAATATGCCCTTTTCTCCCCTAATACGGCAACCGTTGACCCGACAGAAGTCAATGTGGCTATTAAAAATGAATTGAAAGATAAAGGAGTGAAATTTATTTTCAATGACGGGTACAAGTGCAGGGAGGGTTCAGGCAGCGTGATGACTACACGAGGATTGATTATCACTGCAGGCAAGATCATCAATGCGGCAGGACTTTATGCAGACAAAATCGCCAGGGATTTTCATTTCTCAAAGGATTTTACAATTATTCCATTTAAAGGCATCTATCTGAAATATACCAAAAAAGACAAGCCCATTAAAACCAATATCTACCCGGTACCCAACCTGAAGAATCCTTTCCTCGGGGTTCATTATACCATTACCGTGGATGGGACTATCAAGATCGGACCTACATCAATTCCTGCATTCTGGAGAGAAAATTACAAAGGGATGCACAATTTCAAAGGTAGTGAAATGGCCAATATTCTTGGGTGGGAAAGCCGGCTTTTCCTGACCAACGCCTTTGGATTCAGAAACCTGGCCTTTGAAGAGGTCAGGAAGTACAATAAATCTTTCTTTGTTAACCTGGCTGCAAAGCTGGTGCATCACATTGATAAATCTGGATTCACGGAATGGAGCAAACCAGGAATCAGGGCCCAGCTGATGAACAAAAAAACAATGGAACTTGTGCAGGATTTTGTGGTGGAAGGAGATGGATCCACTATTCATGTGCTGAATGCCGTCTCACCTGCTTTCACAAGCAGTTTCCCTTTTGCAAAATGGGTAGTTGATAATTTTATAATTCCAAAATCATAAATAATCTGATAAATTCATGGAAACAGTATTGAGATTCAAAAGAGAAGACCTGATAGATTTCGTGATCAGGTATATGACAAAAATGGATGTTCCGCATGATGATGCTGCAATTGTCGGCGATGTCCTGGTTTCGGCCGATTTGCGCGGAGTTGAATCGCATGGACTGATACGTCTTGCATCCTATTATGGGAACCGGATCCAGAAAGGGTATATTGATCCGAAAACACCTTACAAAATAGTGAACGAGACTCCTTCAACGGCATTGATCGATGGCGGAAACGGCTGCGGTCAGGTCGTCTCAAAAAAGGCCATGGAAATGTGCATTGCCAAAGCGAAGACCTCCGGGCTGGCTGCAATAACAGTCAAGAACAGCAACCATTATGGTATTGCAGGATATTATGCGATGATGGCCCTTGAACACGACATGATGGGGATGAGTTTCACCAATTCGCAGCCACTTGTTGCTCCCACTTATGGAAAGACGGCAGTTCTTGGCACAAACCCGATAAGCCTGGCAGTGCCAACCAATAATGCTCACCCTTATGTCCTCGACATGGCTACAAGCGCGGTTGCATACGGAAAGATCCAGTTACATGAAAAGCTCAAGGAACACATTCCTATTGGGTGGGGAGTTGATGAAGAGGGACAACCTACAACTGATCCATCAAAGATTAAACCGGGAGGTCATGGGGCGCTGCTTCCACTTGGCGGCATGGAAATCACTGCCGGATACAAAGGATATGGATTGGCCTTACTTGTTGAAATATTTTGTTCCACATTATCCGGCGGCTGTTACCTGGGTCAGGTAGGGTCACCTTCTAAGCCTGATCCCACTTGCGTATCCCATTTCTTTATGGCCATTAATATTGAATCTTTCAGGCCGATCTTTGACTTCAAGAACCAGATGGATGACATGATCAGTTTGTTAAAAAGTTCGCCATTGGCAGTTGGCCGTGAGGAGATCCTTGTTGCAGGAGAAAAGGAATTTGAATATGAAAAGTTCAACCGCGAACATGGAGTTCCACTGGTGAAACCAATCGTGGATGACATGATCAGTGAAGGAAGGAAGATCGGTGTGGCCTTCGACCTGAAACCAGTGATGGAAGATTAAACCAAAACTCCTGGTTCACCGTCTATCCTGTGCATCCTGTTTGTTTAAGCCGTTGTAACCCGCTCCAATCTTTTCATTACAGAAAAGATGAAGAGTGCAGACATCAGGCAGGATATTACCAAAACCAGCCACAGTCCCCATAACGGCATGAACCCCCAAAGCCAGCCTCCCACAAAGAGAAGGAAATTTCCTATGCCGGTTGCTGCAAACCAAAAACCTTGCATAGTACCCTTGTATTTTGGAGGAGCTACCCTGGAGACGAATGAAATGCCCATCGGACTTAAAAACAATTCTGCAATGGTCAGAATAAAATAAGTAATTACAAGGTAATAAGGCGAAACCAAAACATCAGCTGGTGCTACCGTACGTCCCAGTAACTTCAATGAATGCGGACTAGGCATTCCAAGGGAAGCAACGATAAGGATGCTGAATGCCACTGCTGTGATCAGCATGCCATACCCTATTTTTCGCGGAGCTGAGGGCTCTTTTCCTCTTTTATTAAGCCATCCGAAGATCCCGATGACAAGCGGAGTCAAAGCTACAATGAAGAAGGGATTGAAATGCTGAAACTTCTGGGGTGTAAATGGATTGACATCCTGATAACCCATGAACCGGATAATGGCAATAAATGCAAAAACAACGAAAACAACGCCACCAATAATCCTTGCAGTTGCAGTGCTTGCTTTTTTCACCAAATAAACAAGACCTATAACCGAAATAAAAATAGACAGCAATCCAAACAAATCGAAAAACAAGTTGGTGAACTTCCCGACGGTTGGTTGTGTATAATCCCTGGCAAAGAAAGTCATGCAAAGCCCATTCTGCTGAAACGACATCCAGAAGAAAATAACCACGAAGAAGACAAGAAATAATGCTATCAATCTTTCGCGGATCTGTTTTGGAGTAAGCTCGATCATCTGTGCTTTATATTCCTCGCTCTTTGATTTTTGCTTTTCTGTAAGATCAGCATGTTTATAATGTTTCCTGAAGATCCAGAAAATAAGCATAGAAATGATGAGACTGAGACATGCAACGCTAAATGCGTAGTGATATGACTTCCCCAACGCATCAATATAATCCGATGAAAAATGCTGAAGAGTCCCCAGGGTCACCGATGCATCCTGGTGCTGAGCAATGGCAAGGTAAGCAGAGGGATCAACCAGTTTCCCCTCAAGACAATTATTTGCCAGGGCAGGTATATTCGCATCATATGTATAATGGTAAGTCTTAAGGATCCAGTTACTAACTTTCTCAGCAGCTGTCGGGGCAAACATTGCTCCAATGTTGATACCCATATAAAAAATATTAAATGCACGATCTCTTACACTGCTATATTTCGGATCATCGTAGAGGTTACCTACAAGTGCCTGAAGGTTGCCCTTGAAAAGGCCCGTTCCTAATGCAATTACACCAAGTGCACAGATAACAAGGCCCAGCCCTTCCCCATGCACTGACGGAACGGATAACAGCAGGTAGCCGAGAAACATAACAATAATTCCGAAGCTGATAGTCTTTCCGTACCCAAGCCATTTATCTGCTATCAGTCCACCAAGAATAGGAAGACCATACAGCATTGCCATGAAGATCCCGTAAATGAGGCTTACACGGGTAGAGTCGAAACCGAATTTCGCTTGTATGAACAAGGCCAAGATGGCGATCATGGTATAAAATCCAAATCGCTCACCCATATTGGTGAAAAACGCCACGAAAAGTCCTTTTGGGTGTCCTTTAAACATAAATAAACTTGTTAAGGGTTAATAATTCAGGGAATTGATCTTTGCAAAAATAAACAAATTTGCATTTGTCATATTTTACAAGGCTCTTTTGTCTATTCATCCTCTCCGGCAGCAGCAGTCAACTCTTTCAGGATCTTAGCCACATCTTCTTCTGTTGAGGAGAGTTTTGTCTTACAAATCTTAATCAGGTGTGAAGCCCTCTTGACTTTTTGAGATAACTCATCAATCGAAATCTCACCCTGTTCAATTTCATTCACGATCTTTTGTAATTCCGTGAATGCCTCGGTATAATTAATTGTTTCACTCATTATTATTCTGTTTTTTAGTTGTTTTTACTAAACTTTTAATTTTTCCATTAAACACGACGGTTTCGATAAGTTCATCGTTTTTTACCTGATTGATATCCTTTATTGCAACCCCATTGTGAAATGTTATACTGAAACCTCGCTTAAGAACATTCCGGGGGCTCATGATCTTGATATTCTTTTCAATACCAATTAAAAGTAAATTGATTTGTCTGAATTGAGTTGTGATTTCTTTTTTCAGATCAGCTGCAAGGTGTTTGATTTCCCGGTTCAAGTCAATGCACAAAGCATAAACACTTCTTTTCATAGCATCGCTGAGAGATTTAAGATATCCTTGCTGCATTTTTAACAGGAATATGGATTGTTGTTGTATTCTTTGAACCTGCCTTTTAACCTGATTCCGGTGCTCAATCAGGATATTGTCTGTGACAGAACGAAACAACTTGACTTCAGCATGCAAATTCCCTTTTACATCAGTGATCAACCTTCCTGACATTTCAATGATCTTTTCTTCAGCGTTGCGGACCGGCACTGAAAAATTGTGAAAATTCTGAATAAGATATTCTGCTATTTTCGTTGGCGTAATTCCATTTGAAAAAGAGATCATTTCAATTACCGTTTCATTTGTCGTATGACCGATCCCCGTTATCACAGGAATTGGGAACATTGCAACTTCTTTTACGAGTTCATAGTTGTTAAAACAGGACAACCCGATATCTCCTCCTCCCCCGCGAATAATGGCTACTGCGTCAAAGTGACCGATAACTTTTTTAATCCGTCCAAGCTGATGTGTAATAGACTCTATAGCTTTTTCTCCCTGCAGAAGTGAAGGAAACAGAAAATGAAAAAATTTGTAATTCCAGGGGTTGGTATCAAGGACATTTTTAAAGTCGGCATATCCTTTACTTGTTTCAACAGAGATTATTGCAATTCTCTGCAGAAGCAAGGGTATCTTTAATGATTTATTCCTATCGAATATCCCATTCTCTTTCAGTTTCCTTATGGTCTCCTGCTTTTCCTTTTCCAAGTCCCCTAACGTAAAGGCAGGATCTATGTCAATAATTCTCAAAGAAAGACCATATACAGGATCAAATGATATTCTGGCAAGGAACAGGATCTTAATACCATCTTTTAACGGCTCATTGACAACCTTTAAAAATTTCTCATTAATTGCCTGATAATCATCTTTCCAGATGGTAGATTTTATTTGGGCAATTATTTTCTCTTCATGTTTCTCAATAAGTTCAGGGTAACAATGTCCAGAATGGATATAAAAGTTCAGCTTACTCATCTCGGCCTTGACCCAAAATGAGCTTGTGTATCTATCCGACAATGTTTTCTGTATGCTCTTTGTCACTTCAAGCAATGAAAACACTGTTTTCCTGTCAACTTCTTCCGGCATTCTGAACTTCTAAAGAATATGATGTTTATTTATTTCTTAATACATTTACAGTTAATAGCATTAACACAATAAAAGTAACTACAATATTAGAATTATTTATTCACAACCACTTTTTTGAATTCAGGATTATTTTTTTATCAAAGTTGTAATAGAAAAAGATTTTTATCGTCTTAGAGTTGACTATGGATCTCCATAACTTCAAAACACAGGTTTTTCCACTCAAGAACAAGCTATTCAGATTGGCAAACCGGTTGCTTGGCGATCCCGAAGAAGCACAAGATATCGTTCAGGAAACATTCATAAAATTGTGGAACCGCAGAGAAAAACTTGATGAATACAGGAGTGTGGAAGCCCTGGCCGTTGTGACAACGCGAAATCTCTGTCTTGACAAATTAAAGGCTAAGAAGTATCCCACCGACAGGCTGGAAAACCTCAAAGCAGAGATTCCTGAGCAACTGGAAGCAACAACAGAGCTTAAAGATCTGGCAGATAAAATTAAACAGATCATCGGGATGCTACCCGAACAAATGAGAACAATCATGCAATTACGAGATATTGAAGGTTATGATTATGAGGAAATTGCAGGGATACTTGGAATGAATGAAAACACCATCAGGGTGAATCTTTCGAGGGCCCGAAAAAAAGTCAGGGAAGTAATGCTAAATAAAATGTTATATGAACCTGAAAGAAATTGAAGAACTGCTTGAAAAGTTCTATGAAGGGAGAACGACTGCTGCAGAGGAGTCGCAACTCAAGGATTTCTTTATGAGTGGAGAAGTACCTCCCCAACTCTCAGAACACGCAGAACTTTTCCGTTATTATGCCAAGGCAGGAAAAGAGGAACTCCAAGATCCAGAATTCGAAAGTCGTCTTCTGAGTGCGATTCAGGAGAGGCCTGCCATTTTAGGTTATCCAGGGAGAAGGAAGTTGTTTTCCATCACGAGTATTGCAGCTGGAATCTTGCTTTTAGCCGGACTGATCTTCACTTTCCGTAATGATGTTTTCAAGCGTTCCTCTAAAAACACAATAAATACTGAAATCGCATACCTGCAGGCCAAGAATGCCCTGGCCATGTTATCATCAAATCTCAATACCGGTCTTGAACAGGCCCAGAAACTGGGAAACTTTCAGCTGGGAATTAAAGAAGTACAAAAATTGCAGGCATTTCAAAGAGGAATCGATCAAATGAATAAATTTTCGAAATTCTATCAATATCAACAAATAATTATAAACCCGGGCGACCAACCTGCCCACAAATAAACCTGAAATGAAAACACTAAGATTAACATTTATCATTGCAGCATTCGTTGCAATCTCAGGCCTGGCAAATGCCCAGAGTCCATTCGACAAGTTATATGAAAAATATGCCACACAAGAAGGATATACTTCAGTGAATATTTCGAAAGAGCTTTTCCAGATGTTTGCCAACATGGGAGATCAGAAAGACACCAGTGCCCAGAACATGAAAAAAGTGATGGATCAGCTTAACGGCCTGAAAGTGTTAAGCTGCAAGCCGGATTCACTGAAACCCGGCAAAGCTAATGCCTTCTTCAATGAAGCATCAGCAATCTTTGACAATCCGTCATACAAGGAATTAATGACAGTGAACGATGAAGGAAACAACATCCGGTTCCTTACCAAGACTGACGCAAAAGGGAAGATCACCGAAATGGTAATGCTAGTAAAAGGAAAGGATGAAATCGTAGTCCTGGATATGACAGGATTAATAGACCTCTCCACAATATCGAGACTCTCCAAATCGATGAACATACATGGTATGGAAAATCTCCAGAAAGTTAAGGAAAATCATAAAAAATAATGAGCCCTTCCCTCAAAATGAATTCCAAGTTGTTGCCCGGAAAGCGGGCAGCAACTTTTTTTATTTACATTTAATTCAGGCTGCATGTTTTGTGAGAAGGATCTTATCGATCCTATTACCGTCCATTTCTGCGATCTCGAAATGATAGCCCCCCCAATCGAAAGAGTCCCCTTTTTTCGGAATCTCCTTTAACTGGTTGATTGCAAAACCTGCTATAGAGATAAACTGAGTTCCAGTAAAATCATAATCTTCGATTTCGAATTCATGAATAAATTCGAAAAAGGCAAGTTTTCCATCGATCAACCATATATTTTCGGAGCGTTTGATCACTTCCGGTTCATCCATATCGGTGATATCGCCGACGAGTCCGTCGAGGATATCATTGATCGTCACAATCCCTTCGATTGATCCAAATTCATCAACAACGAGGCCGCAATGAATCCGTGTTTCCTTGAACTTCTCAAGCACCTGGTAAGCTTTTTTTCCACTGGGGACGATGTTCACTTTTTTGACATACTTTCTGAGGTCGAGGTCAGGTTCCCTAAGCATGGCGATCAGGAGGTCTTTGGCATAAATGATCCCGAGTAAATTATCCAGTTCCCTGTCGCATAGCGGATAGACAGAATGTGTATTTTCAGTGATAATTTTTACATTCTTTTCATTGGGATCTTCAGCATTCAACCATACAATATCATTTCGATGAGACATCAACGCACCGATCCGCTGGTCGCCTAAGTGAAATACGCGTTCAACAATATCCTGTTCAATTTCCTGGATCTCGCCAACCTCGGTACCTTCTTCCAGCAAGGCTTTTATTTCTTCTTCAGTAACCTGAGAATCAGTTTTTTTGCGAAGGCCGAAAAGATTGACGATGAATTCTGTTGTAACGCTTAACAGCCATACAAAAGGCAACATTATTTTCGAAAGAACGAGCATGGGTTTAGAAATAGCCATGGCGATGGATTCAGGATTTGTCAAGCCAATCCGTTTTGGGACCAGTTCGCCTACAACGATGGAACAGAACGTGATCAGAATGATGATAATGATCAGTGAAAGGTCCTTACTAAGCGGTTCTGATAAACCAAGGCTGAAAAGGCTTGTATCGAATTCATGTGCAAGGCCGGTACCTCCGAATACCCCTATCAGGATGGCTATGAGTGTGATCCCTACCTGGATGGTTGAAAGAAAGCGGTTGGGTGATTCTGAAAGATGCAAAACAAGTTTGGCTTTATCGTTTCCCTTTCGCATCAATTCTTCCAGTCTTGACTTACGTGAAGAAACTACGGCAATCTCAGACATAGCGAAGAGACCGTTCAGAAGGATAAGAAAAACAAGAATAAGAATTTGTTCGATCATTTCGAAAAACAGTGTCTACTATGCATGCAGTTTTTTTGTATGCAGATTCATATTGCGAAAGTACAAAAAATCATTGCCGCGAACAAACCCATAAATAAGTCCTGACCAGGAAGCCGTCAAACAGGCAGAGAATTAAAACAACCCTTCAATTGAAAGATAACGTTCACCTGTATCATAGGAGAAGGTAAGTATCCTGCTTTTTGGCGGCAGATCGGGGAGCTTTTTAGCTACTGCAGCTACTGCAGCTCCAGAAGAGATCCCGGCAAAAATGCCTTCTTCTTTGGCTAATCTTCTTGCATAATCGAATGCAGCTTCTTTGCTCACCTGGATGACCCCATCCAGAATGGCCGTATGAAGATTTACCGGAATAAAACCTGCTCCAATTCCCTGAATGGGATGCGGGCCGGGAGAGCCCCCACTAATTACAGGCGATAGTTCAGGTTCAACAGCGAATACCTTCATCTTTGGAAACTTTTCCTTTAACACTTCCCCCACTGCAGTGATATGACCTCCAGTGCCTACACCAGTAATAAGGTAATCAATTCCTTCCGGAAAATCACGAAGGATCTCGGCTGCTGTCGTTTTCTTATGGATGCTGATGTTTGCAGGGTTATCAAACTGAGACGGAATCCAGGAACCAGGAGTTGACGAAGCAATCTCAGATGCTTTCTCAATAGCTCCTTTCATTCCTTTTTCGCGGGGTGTAAGCTCGAAAGTTGCTCCGTACAGTGACATCAGTTTGCGCCTTTCCACGGACATGCTTTCAGGCATCACTAAGATCAATTTATAGCCCTTAACGGCTGCAACCATAGCCAACCCGATACCTGTATTGCCTGATGTAGGCTCAATAATGATATTACCCGGCTTTAGCTTTCCCGATTTCTCAGCATCTTCAACCATAGCCAGGGCGATCCGGTCTTTTATGCTTGCACCTGGGTTTGCCCGTTCAAGTTTAATCCAAACTTCTGTGTCTTTTGGAAAAAGCCTGTTCAACCTAACATGAGGTGTATTTCCTATTGTTTCAAGAATATTATTTGCTTTCATATTGATTACGATTTATAATTAGTATTAAAAATTTAAATGACCCAATCGACCGTTTCATCGATCAACGGAGAATTCGGTATCCTGTTCCTTGCCGTATTCAGAACAACGGACCAGGGTGCGACACTTGCAGTGAGCCAGACATTTCCACCGATAATTGAATGATGCCCAATTTCAGTCCGGCCTCCCAAAATTGTACAGCCAGCATAAAGAATAGCATTATCACCGATTGTGGGATGACGCTTTTCACTGGCATATGATTTTTCTACTGCGAGTGCCCCTAAGGTCACTCCCTGGTAAACCCTGACCTCTTTCCCTATAATGCATGTCTCACCTATTACTACGCCGGTACCATGGTCAATAGCAAAAGGGCAGTCAATGGTAGCCCCCGGATGGATGTCAATTCCTGTGCGGCTATGAGCATATTCCGACATCAACCGGGGCAGGTAGGGAATGTTTATTTTGTAAAGTTCATGTGCAAACCTGTGGACAGCAATTGCATAAAATCCGGGATATGTTATGATGACTTCATCAATAGAACGGGTGGCAGGATCGGAAGCTTCAATAAAAGCAGCATCTGCAAGTAAGAGATTGTAAGCCGGGATCAGTCTTTCAAAGAATGCATCGACCTTAGTCTCAGCTGTAGCATCATCTGTATGGCAACAAACTTTAATTAGGGAACCCAATTCCTTTTTGACAGCTTCCAGGCAGCTTGTGATCATAAATTCATTCTGAGAACAGCCCTGGCCAAACAGGAGTGTCATCAGCCTGTCAATAATCTGTTCTGCGTGAATTCTTTCAGGAATTAATGCGAGTGAATTTCTTTTGGTTTTATATATGAATTGAGCAAACTCTTCCAGTGATTCCATACATTATTTAAAATAATCCTGTCAATCCCTACAAGGAAGAAGCTTCCTGCAGGTCCTTTTCTGTCTAATATTATTCTTTCTGAACTTTTCATCTGACATCGTTAACAAATAGGTTATCGATAGCCCGCACAAAGATAACATCGAAACAGGCAAAAGATATCATATGTTAAATAAATAATAAAACCAGGTAGCTTCAGAGAGGTGGAATTTTTACAGCAGGATCCAAACAACAATGATCCCGGCAATACCAAGAAGAATGCTGCCGTACCACAACCATTTCCTGCGAGTAAGAGCAGAAATGGCACAAATAGCGATGGCAATCTGGAACAATGTGACGCCTTTTGCAAGGGCATTGTGGTGGACGAGGTATGTTGCCGATGCTTCTTGTTTTTCTGTTGCATCATTTTTTATGTCCTTTTGTTCATCCTTGTATCGCTCAGCATTTTTAACATCTTTGGGATCAGCCTCCTTCCCCATCCGGATCAGCAAATCCATTTTACTTTCCAGAACAGCCGATTTAATTCCCTTGGCCTGGTAAAATGCCCATTGGTCGGATGCCTGTATCTGTTCAATCATTGCTTCGTTGGCATAATGACTTGCAAATAATGCAGTAATCGCTGCCAAAACAGACAACAGGGCAGCAGTCAGGGCAACTTTCATGATCCAGTTTTCCTGGCTATGTTCGGCAGCATGTTCGAGATCCTCCTGAAGATGCTCTGTCGGGACTTCAATTTCTTCTGGCATAATAATCAGTTTTATTTGTTTCCCACAAATTTAAAAGGATAATGATTAATTACAATGATGTGTGGAAATTTTATACAACTATAACTCTTAGTATGTCAAGAATTTTACTTGTGGGGATTTGTTTTTCTGAACAATATTTTTCAGAAATTCGTTGCGGTATAATAAGCCTGATAGTATCAGGCACTGGGTTTAGAATAAGGTATCAGGTATTTGGGTCGAAAAAGATCTATATTTTGATCGAAGGTCGAACGAAGCTTAATCGAAGCTTAATCGAAGCTCAATCGAAGCTCAATCGAAGAATATCAATATAGTTGTCTAATAATGACATGCTTACAGAAATAAACTAAAGCACCTGGTGTTCAGGAAGCCGGAGATCGATGAATAGAATAGTTAACGTTTGATTTACTTAAAGATATCATACATTTTATAACTCATAAATATTATGTTTCTTGAAGCTTGTGTCAATTCTGCTATTTCTGCAATCGAATCCCAGGAGGGCGGGGCTGATCGTGTTGAACTATGCGAAAATATGCCTGAAGGGGGATGCAATCCACACAGGTGCGAACAGGGCACGTGAGGATGAAAAGGACCTGAAAAAAGTGACCATTGATCTAGAACTTTTTGATGCATTTTCTTCGGGGTACCTGGAACAAGCCGGTAAGATCTTAAACCGGCAGGAGATATCCCACCTGGCTTTTTCTGCAAAATATATGACCTTCATTATCGGCCTACGATTTCTCACAGACTACATTGATGGCGATCATTATTTCCGCATTAGTTTCACCAATCATAACCTCCAAAGGGCCAGGTCCCAATTCAAGCTCCTTGAGACCATGGAAGAAAAGTTTGACCAAATGAAGGAGATCATTGCCAAGATAGCAAAAGGATAGAAGTCCAAAGCCTATTGCGGTTTTTCACCGACCGACAAAAGTTTTCCTCTGCGAGTAACAGAAAAAACTGTAAGTTTGAGAGCTGAAAACGAACCTCTTTATGCTTAAAAGAACTGCAATTTCCGCCTTCCTGGTTTTATCATTTTTCCTGTCATCAATGGCAGGAAATCCAGTTGTTTCAATTATCCCGAAGCCCGTTAAGATGAAAATGGGAGCAGGTAATTTTGTGATCAGTGACCGCACAGGGCTGTTCTTTACCGCTGGTGATAAAGAGGCAATGAGCACAGCAAGCATGTTTGCAAACCAACTTGAAATGGCAGGAGGTCCTGTCCTGACGGCACTTGGCGTCAGCAAGGATCACCGTAATTTAAACTGCATTGTTTTCAGTATAGTAAAAGACAGTCATATTCCTGCCGAAGGTTATATACTGACTGTTTCAAAAGACAATATCATCATAGAAGGGGGAAGCGGAGCAGGGTTATTTTATGGGCTTCAGACGCTTCTTCAACTTCTTCCGCCTGAAATATTTGCCTCAAAAGCGATTCAACCCGGCGATTGGAATGTGCCTTGTATCACTATCCAGGACCATCCACGATTCCCATACCGGGGAATGCACCTTGATGTTTCCCGTCATTTTTTCCCAAAGGAATTCATCCTGAAGTACATTGATCTGATTGCCTCATTCAAGATGAACACTTTCCACTGGCACCTGACGGATGATAATGGCTGGAGGATAGAGATCAAAAAATATCCTAAGTTAATGGAGACATCCGCATGGCGTGTCAATCATGAAGACCTACCCTGGAATGAGCGGCCGGAGCAGAAAGCGGGAGAAAAAGCTAATTATGGAGGATACTATACACAAGATGAGATCAGGGAAGTGGTGGAATATGCAAAGAAAAGGTATGTGACGATCATCCCAGAGATTGAAATGCCGGCACATTCAGTGGAAGTGCTCGCAGCCTATCCGCAGCTTTCCTGCAAAGGAGGACCTTTTACAGTGCCCCCCGGGAGTTACTGGCCGAATTCTGATATTCTATGTGCAGGCAATGACTCGACTTTTACATTCATTGAAGATGTGCTTACAGAAGTCTTTAACCTCTTCCCATCGAAATATATTCATATTGGTGGTGATGAAGCAGATAAATCAAGGTGGAAGGAGTGTCCAAAATGCCAGGCACGGATCAAGGCTGAAGGGCTCAAAGACGAGAAAGAGCTGCAAAGCTATTTCATCAAACGCATTGAAAAATTCGTTGCCTCAAAGGGCCGGAAGCTGATCGGGTGGGACGAGATACTGGAAGGCGGACTGGCTCCTGAAGCAACAGTTATGTCATGGCGCGGACTTGAAGGAGGTATTGCTGCAGTACACCAGGGGCATGAAGTAATAATGACACCCGGCAGCTATTGCTACTTTGATCATTACCAGGGGAGTCCCAAGACAGAGCCCAAAGCCATTGGCGGATATACAACCCTTAAGAAAGTCTATTCCTATGAACCAGTTCCTCATGAACTTAGTAAAGAGCAATCAAAATATATTCTTGGAGCCCAGGGAAATCTCTGGACTGAATATGTCCCGACCCCAGAACATGCTGAATATATGGTTGTGCCCAGGATGATCGCCCTTGCTGAAGTTGACTGGACTCCCAGGAACCTGAAGAACTGGAATGATTTCCGTGCCCGGATGAACATTGAATTTCGCAGGCTGGATAATCTCCATGTGAATTATTGCAAAGGTTCTGACAAAGTCGAAATCACGACACATTTTGATAAAAAGAGTCAGTCAGTGAAATGCTGGTTGGAATCCGAGCAGCCAGGAATCCCTATCGTTTACACCCTTAACGGAAATGACCCGACGCCGGCATCTACTGTCTACAACGGACCTTTTGAAATTAAGAAAAATGCTTATATCAAAACCGGATTACTGCGGGATGGGAAGGTCAGAGAACTTACAGAAAGGACATTCATCTGCCACAAGGGTATCGGGAAAAAGATCAGGTACCTGGAACCATACAACTATCGCTATACCGGTGGAGGGGATGATGCATTGCTGGACGGGTTGCGAGGAACTGTTGATTTCCAGGAGGGAAACTGGCAGGGTTTTCTTGGTAATAATCTTGATGTGATCATTGATCTTGGTAGCATTCAACCGGTAAGAACGACTTTCATCACCTTTCTTCAGAGCACTAAAAGCTGGATATTTTTTCCTGATTCAGTAACATTCTCGCTTTCCTCAAACGGGAAAAGATTTCATTCCATTAATGAACAATTGAACACCGACTCAAAGAACATCAATGAGAATGTGATCAAACAATTTTCACAAACTTTCCCCGGTACACCTGCACGGTATATTCGTGTACGTGCAAAGAATACCGGAGTATGCCCACCCTGGCACGAAGGAAAAGGTGAACCATGCTGGTTATTTGCAGATGAGATTGCGGTGTTTTAAATTAAACAGTCAGGATATCTTTTTCCTTTCCTTCGAGGATTTTATCAACTTTGGCGATATGTTCATCGGTTAACTTCTGAATATCTTCCTCCAGCTTATCAATTTCGTCTTCCGGTAATCCGTCTTTTTTAAGTTTCTTAGCAGTTTCATTAGCAATCCGACGGATATTCCTTATGCTGATCTTTGTATTTTCCGCTTCAGCTTTTGCTTTTTTGACCAAATCCCTGCGCCGTTCTTCAGTCAGTGCAGGAACAATAATGCGAAGGATCTCTCCTTCATTTTTCGGATTAAAGCCGAGGTTGGCAGCAAGAATTGCTTTTTCAATCAGTCCGAGCACACTTTTATCCCAGGGCTGAACGATGATCTGGCGGGCATCCGGGGTGCTGATATTAGCTGTCTGGTCGATGGGTGTCATAGTACCATAATAATCAATCCTGACTCCTTCCAACATCTGGGGACTGGCTTTTCCTGCACGTACTTTCTGAAGTTCTTTTTCGAGATGAAGGACTGCAATATGCATCCCTTCCTTAGCTTCCTCCAGCGTAAATTCGATATCTTCGTGCATGTTCTTAAATGCTTAGTGATTCAAATATCAATTATCATTTATCTGTAATCATTGAACAATTGTCCCGACCTTCTCTCCCCTGATAATCTTTCCAAGGTTCCCTTTTACATTCATATTAAAGACGATGATGGGCAAATTGTTCTCACGGCAAAGCGTGAATGCTGTCAGATCCATGATCTTCAGGCCTTTCTGATAGGCCTCCTCAAATGAAAGGGAATTGAACTTCACTGCTTCAGGGTCTTTTTCAGGATCAGCAGAATAAACTCCGTCAACGCGGGTACCTTTCAAAATGGCGTCCGCCTTGATCTCGAGGGCACGTAAAGCAGAAGCAGTATCTGTCGTAAAATAGGGATTGCCTGTGCCGCCAGCAATGATAATCACGAATCCTTTATCTAAATATTTGATTGCTTTTGCCCTGCTCATGTGTTCACAAACCGGGTCAATGGCCAATCCTGAAAAAACTTTAGAGGGTACGTCAATGCGTGTAAACGCATCCTGCAAGGCCATACTATTGATGACAGTGGCCAGCATACCCATATAATCGCCCTGAACCCGGTCAGTGCCGCCTGTAGTTCCCTGAAGTCCCCTGAAGATATTTCCCCCTCCGATCACTATTGCCACCTGGATCTTTTCATCGACCGCAGTTTTTATCTCTTTTGCATAATCCATCAGCCTTTCCGGGTCTATACCATATTGGCGGCTGCCCTGCAGTGCTTCTCCGCTTAATTTTAAGAGGATACGTTTGAGTTTCATAATCGATCTGTTTATTGACCAACTCCGTGACAGTTCTTATACTTTTTACCGCTTCCACAGGGACAGGGATCATTTCGTCCAACTTTCTTCTCAACGTGCACCGGTTGAGGCTTTTGTTTCTCCTGTGTATTCGCATTGGCTTGAGACAGCATGTCTGAGCGTTCTTCCTTGAGACGGCTGCGGTCCATTTTTCTAGGCCGTTGTGCTTCATGAACATTATCTACCTGGATGGGAACGTCTGCTTTGATAAGGAAGGAGATAATATCCTTATTTGTTTGCTGGACCATTGTCTTAAAGAGCTCGAATGATTCGAACTTGTATATCAGCAAGGGATCTTTCTGTTCATAAGCTGCATTCTGAACCGACTGTTTCAGATCATCCATTTCCCGTAAATGTTCCTTCCAGGCATTATCGATCATACCTAACACAATACCTTTCTCAATGGATAAGGGAACTTCTTTCCCTCTATCTTCAATTGCTTTACGGATGTTAGTAATGACCTGAAGCGTTTTAATTCCATCCGTCACCGGAATGGCGATGTTCTCATATTGCGATTCATTTTCAAAGACCTGCTTTATGACTGGGTAAGTCTTTGTGGCGATTGCATCGTTCTTTGCCCTGTAACGCTTATAAACGTGCGAGTACAGACTGTTGGAAAGCTCTGATGTGCTTTTCGACTGGAAATCACCTTCCTCAAATGGGGAGTCTGTAGCAAATTCGCGAAGGAGTTCCAGTTTGAACCCCTCAACATCGTTATTATCCTGGTAATCGATGACGATTGTCTCACAGACATCATAGATCATATTGCTAATATCCACTGCAAGACGTTCACCGAATAAAGCATGGTGGCGTTTTTTATAGATGGCATCCCGTTGGATATTCATTACGTCATCATATTCAAGAAGCCTTTTACGGATGCCAAAGTTGTTTTCTTCAACCTTTTTTTGTGCCCTTTCTATCGATTTTGTGATCATAGAATGCTGGATGACTTCTCCTTCCTGAATACCCATCCGGTCCATGATCCTGGCGATCCTGTCAGAGCCGAACATACGCATCAGGTCATCTTCGAGGCATACGAAGAACTGTGAGCTGCCAGGGTCGCCCTGGCGCCCGGCGCGGCCGCGTAGCTGTCTGTCGACACGCCGTGACTCATGTCTTTCTGTACCGATGATGGCAAGCCCGCCAGCTTCCACCACACCTTTACCTAATTTGATATCGGTACCCCGACCAGCCATGTTGGTTGCTATGGTCACTGTTCCTGCAATACCTGCTTCAAGCACAATATCAGCCTCTTTCTGGTGGAGCTTTGCATTCAGCACATTGTGTTTGATGTTCTGGCGCTTCAGCATGCGGCTCAATAGCTCAGAGGTCTCAACAGAGGTTGTACCAACCAGGCAAGGTCTTCCAATGTCGATCAGGTGTTCGATCTCTTTGATGACAGCGTTGAACTTTTCGCGTTTTGTCTTATAAACCAGATCCTGCCTGTCATCACGAATTACCGGCTTGTTGGTAGGAATAACGACTACGTCCAGTTTGTAAATGTCCCAAAGTTCACCTGCTTCCGTTTCTGCAGTACCGGTCATCCCTGACAATTTCTTATACATCCTGAAATAATTCTGCAGGGTGATCGTAGCATAAGTCTGGGTTGCAGCTTCCACCTTCACATTCTCCTTTGCCTCAATAGCCTGGTGAAGGCCTTCCGAGTACCTTCTTCCTTCAAGGATACGACCGGTCTGTTCATCGACAATCTTGATCTTGTTGTCCATGATGACATATTCGACATCCTTTTCAAACAATGCATAGGCTTTAAGCAGCTGGTTGACCGTATGAACCCGTTCTGATTTGATTGAATACTCGATCATCATCTGGTCCTTCTTTTCATGTTTTTCCGATTCAAGCAGGTTTGAATGTTCAAGTTCGGCCAATTCGTTTCCAATATCCGGAAGAATGTAGAATGAAGGATCTTCATAGGATTCCGTTAAAAGGTCAATCCCTTTATCGGTAAGTTCAATGGTATTGTTTTTTTCATCGATCACGAAATAGAGTTCATCATCGATGATATGCATATTCTTGGATTGTTCCTGCAAGTAAAAATTCTCTGTTTTGAGGAGAAGGGCCTTCATGCCAGACTCACTCAGGAATTTAATCAGGGCTTTGGTTTTCGGAAGGCCATGAAAAGCGCGAAGCAATTGTTCGCCCGCTTTTTTCATGCTCTCGTTATTATTCTCATCCTCACTCAGCGATTTTGCATCGGCAAGCAATCTTGTCACGAGGTTCCTTTGTGCATTATATAACTTAACGACATTGGGTTTCAGTTCTTCAAAAGCCTGATTCTCACCCTGTGGTGTCGGACCTGAAATGATAAGGGGAGTTCTGGCATCATCGATTAACACGGAATCAACTTCATCGACGATTGTAAAGTTGTGCTCCCGCTGCACCATTTCCTCGGGATTACTTGTCATATTATCACGCAGGTAATCAAAGCCGAATTCATTGTTTGTACCAAAAGTGATATCTGCATTGTATGCTTTTCTCCGTGCATCTGAATTGGGTTCGTGCTTATCGATGCAATCGACTTTCAGCCCATGGAATTCATAGAGAACGCCCATCCATTCCGAGTCACGTTTTGCGAGGTAATCATTCACTGTTACCAAATGAACGCCTTTTCCAGGAAGGGCATTGAGGTATACAGGAAGTGTCGCAACGAGGGTTTTCCCTTCACCTGTTGCCATTTCTGCGATCTTCCCCTGGTGAAGGACAACACCACCAATCAGCTGAACATCATAGTGGATCATATCCCACCGGATCAAATTTCCACCTGCGATCCAGCTTGACTTATACCGGGCCTTATCTCCTTCAATTGTGACGTTTTCTTTCACAGCAGCTAAATCACGGTCCATCTGGGTGGCAGTGACTTCAACATATTCATTTTCCACAAACCTCCTTGCCGTATCTTTCATGACGGCAAAGGCTTCAGGAAGGATCTCGTTCAGAACTTCCTGAGTCTGTTCATAACTCTCTTTTTCAAGTTTATCAAGCTGCGTGTACAGTTTTTCCTTCTCATCTATCTCGATATCGTCTGAATTGAGCTTAGCCTGGACTTCTTCAATTTCTTTTGCTTTATCTAAAATATGGTCTGTAATCCTTTGTTTGAACAGGAGAGTTTTCTCCCTAAGCTCATCGTTGCTAAGTTTTTTGATCTCCTCGTAGAATTCCAATGCAGCGGTGACATAAGGCATTATCTCTTTAATATCCCGTTGAGATTTATTTCCTAAAAATTTCTTAAAAACATCCATCATAATTTAACTGATAAATCAACAAATACTGAACAAAATTAAACAAAATCCAGTGACAAGGCTTATCAGTCCCTGAATTTTAGGGGTTCAGAAGTTTCTCCAGTGAAGATTCAAGTCCACTGTCAGGCATATCAGCCGGGTATTTAATGATCTTCCCCTGGCTGTCTATCAATACAAATAACGGAAATGAACGTACATCATAGTCGCGCAGCAATTCAATGTCACTTCCTAAATGAAGGAATGTCCATAAAAAATCTTTTTTAAGGTTAAGGAATAAAGTCATCTTGAGGAATTCCTTATCAGCAGAAATGCTGACGAATGTCATACGATCATGATACTTATCATAAAGTGGCTTCAGAGACTCCATCTCGCTAAGGCATGACTGGCAATAGGTGGTCCAAAAGCCAAGGAGGACCGGTTTTCCTTTAAGATCGCCAAGAGAAACATTTTTATGGTTCCTGTCCTGAAGTATAAATCCCGGCGCTGCACTACCCGGCCTTAATCTTGTCAGGTAATTTATTATATCTTCTGCAATCACTTTGTGTTCCTGGAATTTACTTTCCTTAGCAATTGAACCCAGCACATTCAGAATACCCTCCTGTGCGTATAAGGGATCATCGTACATTTCCAGGAGGTTCCGGAGCAGTACCAGTTCACGCAATTGCGGTTTGCGCAGGAGTGTATCAGCTTCGAGTGCTTTCATCAGGGCAGGATAACTCCCCGGCCCATTCAGCATCCCCGAGTAATTGAGGAACTTCAATGGCCTTGAGGTGGTTGTTATGTACTTAGAAAAGAATTCCCTGAAGAAATCCATATATTCGACATTGTCATAAAGTATGGAAGAGCCAGAAAAATATTTTTGCACCATTACTGATTTACCCATGACGTTGGCCACCTGTTCTAGTGAACCAAGTTTGTATTTCATATAATCGCTGAAGTAGGATTTCTTCACATCGGGGAATTTTCGCATCATCTGGATGCGGAAAGTATCAAGCCTGGCTTTATCCTTATTACGATACAGATAGTTGAAATTATCCAGTACGAATTTGTTGTATTCAGTATTAAAATCCTGGATCAATGTATTTAAATCATCAGGTTTGCGGCCCTGAAATGTGATCTCAAGGCTTTGTGCCTCTTCAAAAGGGTTTATTTCCTGAATATCGTTGTAATCCAAAGGAGCTATTGACACATTGTACAACCTGCCCGGCTCAATGAACAGCTCACCACGGTGAAAATCGATGTTCAGGAAGACAGAAATGGTTTTATCGGTATTTACCAAAAGAGTAAAAGAAGAAGCAGAATCGACAGTAGTTTCGGCGAGTGTCTTTTCCAAACCAGTTAAAAGATCAGCAGAAGAAATCACTTCTATTTTCTTTCCTTCTGCTCCAGGAGCTGTACCGGTTATTTTTACAGATTGTGCGAAGGGCAGGAAAGGGAAAAGCAAGAGTAAAAACGGGAGGAAAGTCTTCATTCAACAATATTTTGTGATGATATACAAGATCATGAATATAATAATCTTTATAGTTTTTCTAACTTCACGTAGTCGTGAATTTCCCGTGATATTTTTTCAGGGACGAAGTTGCTGACATCACCCCCATTTCTAAGAACGTCCCTCACAACGGATGAACTGAGCGCGGCATATTCCGGAGCACTAAGCAGGAAAACCGTTTCAATGGCAGGGTAGATGGATTTGTTTATCAATCCGATGGTCCGTTCGAATTCAAAATCTGCCGAAGTTCTCAACCCACGAAGGATATACCCTGCTTTCACCTTCCTGCAAAAATCGACCGTAAGACCTGAATATTTTAATATGGTGACCTTTGCTTCATTATGGAACACTGACTCAAGCCATTTAAACCGATTCTCTATCGGGAAAAAGGATCTTTTTTCCATATTCTCGCCCACTGCGACGATGATTTCATCGAAAACAGGAAGTGCCCTGAGGATGATGGATTCGTGACCCCTGGTGATGGGATCAAAGGATCCCGGAAAAACGGCGATCTTTTTCATATGGAATACATTTCACAGACAAACTTACGTAAAATAAAATTAATCTGATCATACCCCAAGACAAGATCAGGGCATGTATTAAGATTCACTTTGAATTCAAGAGGATCCATTGAAGGAATAAGGAGCAAATGCTCTATTCAAAGGTCACAGAAAACTGAAATATTTTGGATTTCAGACTTGAAATGCCTTCCGTATAAATGTTATCCTCATGTTTCAGTTGGTCAAGCAGTCCGTACATCATTTTAAATTCAAGTGCCAGTTTAAACCATTCATTATAAAAATCGAAACCGACGCCGGCTTCCAGGTAGGCATCATTAGCATTAAATTTGACTATCTTCTGATCGGAATTTCGCTCTTCACGTTTCTTTGCCTGGGAAGCCAAATCAAGCGTATATTGGGCCCCTCCCAGCAGGTATGCCCTGAAATTATTGTAACGATCAGATTTAAATTTAACTTCCAGGGGGAAGTTAACATATGTTGAAGGAACATCCTTAGTAATTATCTTAATATAGCTACTTTCATCCTTATAGAACCTGAATGTATAGATAAGCTGACGATCGCCAAAGGAAAGAGAAGGAATAAACCTCAGGTCAAAATTATCACCCATCCTCATATTGCTGACTATACTGATAACAAAGCCGACTTCAGGGGTTGAGGTTATCGATAAAAGCTTTGCAGAATCAGGCAGCGGCACGATATCGGGAATAAAGGTCGAGTCGAAATTATGTGTTGTTAAATCTTTAATCGGACGTATGGTGGCATAGCACAGGTCGACTCCCAGGACGAATCCAAAATGAAACATATCCTGATCATATGTCGGCATATTCAGGAGCCATTGTTTCTGTCCATATCCTTTTTCTGAAGATGAAAGATAACAAAATAAAAGGGAGACGATGATAATCCGTACCGGTTTCAATAATCGGGAGTAGCTTAGTGAATTATATAAACGGATCAAACGAACTTTTATTTTATTGCAAGGATTGACGCCGGTATGAGATAAAGTTATTTCTCTCCTGTGTAGATGCTGGCGATGCCAAATGTAAGTGTCATCCGGTTAACATTTTTCATTCCGACCAATTTCATAATATTCATAAAATCTATTCCTGATGGAAAAACAGAAACAGATTCAGGGAGATACGTATATGCATTTCTGTTCCCTGAGATCAGCTTACCGATTATTGGTATAAAATGTCTGGAATAAAAACCGTACAATTGCTTCCAAGGGAAAGATCCCGGATGTGAAAATTCGAGAATCATCATGACGCCACCAGGTCTGATCACCCGTTTCATTTCAACGAGGCCCTTTTCCAGATCCTCAAAGTTCCTAACACCAAATGCGACTGTGACGGCATCGAAATATCCCTCCGGAAAAGGAAGTGCCTCAGCATCGCCATCCTGAAATGTTATCCTATCCTGAAGATGTTTTTTCAAGACTTTTTGGCTGGCTATTTGCAGCATGTTCCCTGCAATATCGATCCCTATGACCTGTTCCGGGTTCAGGTTACCGATAAGAATGGCAAGATCGCCTGTTCCTGTTGCAACATCGAGAACCCTTACCGGATGATAATGAGAAAGCCCGTTCACTAACTTTCTTCGCCAAATGAAATCAATTCCGAACGAAAGAAAATGATTCAGGAAGTCGTAACGGCCTGAAATGTCGTTAAACATCTTTTGAACACTATCTTTCTTTTTCATGGGTATCGGCTTAAGGTAAATGAAAAAAGGGATCATCCAAAAACCGACAATCCCTTTAAAACCAATTAAACCAGTATTATGCGCCCAGCATCAGTCTTTTGAAACCGGTGACCCGCAAATCTTTATCATTGTCTGCCAGGAATTGACGAACCGTTTTTTTTGTATCTCTCACGAAATCCTGATTTAACAGCGTATTATCCTTAAAAAATTTGGCCAGCTTTCCTGTTGCTATCTTCTCCAGCATTTCTTCAGGTTTCCCTTCCTGGCGGGCTTGTTCCTTACCTATTTCAAGTTCCCGCTGGATGACTTCCGGAGTGACATTTTCCTTGTCGATGGCGATGGGATTCATTGCAGCTACCTGCATGGCTAATTCATGGGCTATCTCACTAATCTTCCCTGCATCTTTTTTATTCAGACCCAGAAGAGTTGCAAGCCTGTTTCCATGATGGTTGTATGAGGAAACGAATGGAGCTTCCAGAAATTCATAATGAGCGATCTGGATCTTTTCACCTGTTTTCCCCAGCATCTCATTCAGTTTTTCTTCTACAGATAATTCATTCAGTTTTATGGCTTTGAGAGCAGTAATATTGTCAGGCCGGATTTTAATGCATAAGTCGAGCAGATCGTGGGTGAATTTTTTGAAGTCATCGGTTTTAGCGACGAAATCGGTCTCGCAGTTAACCATGATCATACCAGCATAGGTATGATCATTATTGGTTTTGGATAAAACCATACCTTCATTTGCGTCCCGGTCGGCCCTGTTTGCTGCAACTTTTTGTCCCTTTTTCCTAAGATAATCGATGGCTTTATCAAAATCGCCCTCACATTCCTGAAGTGCTTTTTTGCAATCCATCATGCCAGCGCCAGACATTTGACGTAATTTATTGACTTCGGCAGCAGTTATATTTATCATAAAAAATTTGTGTAATTAAAATGACTGAAATAAGTGGTAGAAACCGTGTACCTTACTTTTTATTTGATTTGCCTGCAGGTTTGCTTATCCTTTTACGGGGAGTTTTTGGCTTTTCCTTATCCTCATCCGAGATGGTCTTCAGCTTGGTAACTTTGTTTTCCACAAAATCTTTCTTGGCAATCTTTATCCCTTCTTCTTCTTCATCCAGATCCAGGACGTCAATGGCAGAAGAGCGCGGGCCGAATTCATCTTCAGAGCCTTCAGTCCTGCCTTCATGTTCTTCCTCGGCAGCTTTTTTATCGCGATCAAGTTTACGTTCAATAAGTCCTTCTTCGATGGCATTTACCATGGATCCTATTATCAGAGAGATCGATTTAGAAGCGTCATCGTTGGCTGGTATGGCGAAATCCACCTGACGAGGGTCAGAATTTGTGTCGACGATGGCAAATGTGGGGATGTTCAATTTTTTTGCTTCAGCAACAGCGATATGTTCTTTAAGGATATCGACTACAAAGACTGCTGCGGGAAGACGGTTAAGGTCGGCTATACTGCCAAGGTTCTTTTCCAGCTTTGCGCGTTCGCGTGTGATGGTCAATCTTTCTTTTTTGGAAAGGTTATTATAAGAAGGGCTGTTCATCAGTTTATCGATGGATGCCATTTTCCTGACGGCTTTCCGGATGGTAGCGAAATTGGTAAGCATTCCACCGGGCCAGCGTTCAGTTACATATGGCATATTGATCCTTTTAACATGTTCTGCAACGATTTCTTTTGCCTGTTTTTTCGTAGCAACAAATAAGATGCGTTTTCCTGATTTCGAGATCTGTTTCAGGGCAGAGGCTGCTTCATCCATTTTGGCCATGGTCTTGTAGAGATCAATGATATGAATCCCGTTACGTTCCATGAAGATATAAGGGGCCATGCTCGGGTTCCATTTCCTCTTCAGGTGACCGAAGTGGACACCGGCATCCAAAAGTTCATCAAAAGTGACTCTTGACATAATTTCTTTCCTATAATTTTAACGTTTACTAAACTGGAATCTTTTCCTTGCTTTTTTTTGTCCGAATTTTTTCCTCTCAACCATACGGGGATCTCTTCTCATCAATCCTTTTGCTTTCAATGCAGGACGGTATTCTTCACTGATCTTACACAGGGCACGTGAAATGGCGAGACTCAGGGCTTCTGCCTGCCCGGTAATTCCACCTCCATCGAGGTTAACCTTAACATCATATTTTCCTAAAGTACTTGTGATGTTGAAAGGTTCGACAACCTGGTACTGCAAGATCACCGTGGGAAAATATTCTTTATAATCGCGGTTGTTGACCGTAATTTTTCCTTCACCATCTTTTAAATAAATCCTCGCGACGGCAGTCTTTCTTCTGCCGAGAGTCATTATAACTTCCATATTATCTGATTGAATTTAGGTTGATTACTTTGGGTTGCTGTGCCTGGTGAGGATGTTCAGGGCCGGCATAAACATAGAGGTTGCGGAATAATTCGCTTCCTAACCGGTTCTTGGGGAGCATGCCTTTGATGGCTTTTTCCACTACAGCTGCCGGCTTCTTGGCCAGAAGTTCTTTCGGTGATGTGAAGCGCTGTCCTCCGGGATAACCTGTATGGCGTACATATACTTTGTCCGTCATTTTTTTACCTGTGAGGATAACTTTTTCGGCGTTGATGATTATCACATTATCTCCACAGTCAACATGTGGCGTATAATTGACTTTCAGCTTGCCCCTGAGCAATCGTGCTGCCTTGGTCGATAAACGTCCAAGTACCTGATTTTCCGCATCAATAAGCACCCATTCCTTATTTACTGTTGCAGCATTGGCACTTATAGTTTTGTAGCTTAACGTATTCATGAATTTCAACTGGTTACTAAATCATTAACATTAATCCCATCAAAAAGGGGTGCAAAAATAGAACTAAATTTTTGATTAAACAAATTATCCGGGGAACTTTTGGACAATTAGCAAACAAGGAATTGAAGAATCACGGGTATAAACCCCAAGGCAAGCCCTGGACCCTTACTCCGCCCCAAGGGGCGGGATATTATACCCTCCGACTTCGTCGGGATTGTTCAACTATCAATTTTAATTTACTATGTTCTTAAAATTGAAGTTTCACGAAGAAAAGGAGTATTAAGTTTTATGGGGATAGTTTTAAGTACCTTATAAGGTTAAAATTGATTGAATGTCTGTCGAAGGTTAGTCGAAGGAGGGACGGAAGGAGAGTACGAATTGAGTGAATTTTAATCGAAGCTTAATCGAAGCTTAATCGAAGCTCAATCGAAGCTCAATCGAAGGTCAATCGAAGGGATGTCGAAGGGATGTTGAAGGGAGGGTACAGTTTGAGTGGGTGTTAATTGAAGGTCAACCTATGATCAAGGATGGTTGCAGAGAGGATATGGGGAGGCTGAATGATGATAAAAGAAATCCTATGGATGATGTTGATTTGGTGTATATTTACGCATATTTTCAGTAATTGTCAGAAAATACATGCCGATAAAGCAAATAAAGTCAATCCTGCTCTGGACCGGTATTTTTGCCGTGGCGATGGCTTTTCTTGAGAGCGCAGTAGTAGTTTATTTGCGTGCACTTTACTATCCGGAAGGATTCTCGTTCCCATTAAAGATGATGGATGAGCGGATCATGACGACGGAGGCACTCAGGGAAGCAGCAACATTGGTCATGCTTTTCGCCGCAGGAGCAATTGCAACTAAAAGCCGGATCACTCGTTTTGCAGTATTTATTTACGTCTTTGCCATCTGGGATATCTTTTATTATATCTTCCTGGTATTGCTTCTCGGATGGCCAAAATCTCCTTTCACCTGGGATCTGTTGTTCCTTTTACCTGTGATATGGGTTGGTCCTGTGATCGCACCTGTAATCAACTCTCTCACGATGATCCTGCTTGCAGTAATTATCCTTTACTACAGCACAGATGATAACACTTTTCACCTGACCGTCTTAGAATTGGTGTTATTGATAACAGGTTCACTTATCATCATCTATTCTTATACTCAACCTTACATGAGCTATATGCTTGAAAGGTATCCCATTTCAGCATTAGTCCGTTCCCAGAGAAATCCAGGTTTTCTTGATTACGCTGCTGCATTTAAACCGGTTAAGTTCAACTGGGTCATTTATATCACAGGGCAGTTGTTCTTTTTGTGGACAATTGTTCATACATTCATGAGAATGAGAAGGAAATAAGACTTTGTCCTATAGTTGAATAAAACGCTTGCGTGGACCAGAATTCGCCGAGAAAATTAAAAAAATCCTACGCAAGGATGTTAATATGAATCTTTTCTCCATATATTTACTGCTAAATCAAAATTATCAGAGGTTCCCATCTATATATAATGCAAGATTAATTTGAATCTATATGTACCCGCGGATTTTGTTGATTTTTAACCGAGGTTAACATTCATCCAATTATAAAGGCCTATGAAAAGACTTTACTTCTTCTTATTTTTATCATCTTCTTATTTTATGGTTCAAATACCTTTCAGAGCATATCCTCAGACTTGGTCTTGCGGATCATCTTTCACTGATTCAAGAGATAATACAGTGTATAATACCGTACTTATCGGGAACCAATGTTGGTTGAAACAAAACTTGAATTATGGCACAAGGATCAATGGAAACCAAAATCAAGTGAATAAAAAGAATCCCCAGAAGTACTGTTATAATGATCTTAGTTCGAATTGCAATATATATGGTGGACTATATCAATGGGGGCAGATAGTTCTATTTTATAATGGAGCATCTGACTCGACGATGTGGTCGCCAACTCCTTCTGTAAATATACAGGGAATATGTCCTTCGGGATGGCTGCTTCCGACAGATCAAGACTGGTGTAATTTTGCGACTTATATTGATTCAACAGTAAATTGCACCACATTAGGTTCGACAGGTACTGATGCAGGCGGTAAATTAAAGGAAGTAGAAAATTCACATTGGACGAAACCGAATACTGGCGCTACAGATTATTATCATTTTACAGGACTTCCATCTGGCGGAAGAGATACAAGTACAACATTCAGTGGTTTGAGTTATCAAACCGGTTTCTAGACTATGTCTGAAACAACAGCTAAAAAAGGAACTGCATGGGGGCTTGAATATAATACAGCCAGTATTATCAGAAATAATGTGAACAAAGCAACAGGTCTTTCTTTACGATGTTTTCAGGAATGCTCTGCTCCTTCCAAAGCGAACATAGGTACAAATATTCCCTTTCCAAGCCAGATTATCTGGCAATGGAACTCTGTAACAGGGGCAGCAGGTTATCGATGGGGAAAAATAAATAATTACGATTCGGCTATAGATGTAGGTTCAAATACTTCCTACACGGAAACAGGATTAACTTGCAATACTTCATACGAAAGATATGTTTGGGTTTATAGCAATTGTTGTCATTCAGGTTCGACGACATTAAATCAAACAACATCTATTGACCCTCCAGAGGCACCTAAAGCTGGTAAGAATATTCCTACCATGACTCAGATAACATGGAAATGGAAACCAGTAAAGGGAGCAACTGGATACTTATGGAACACGACAAATAACGATACTACTGCCATTGATTTGGGTTCAGATACTTCAAAAGTCGATACAGGCCTGACACCTAGTACGATGTATTCGAGATATGTCTGGGCATACAATGGAAATTGTGGACAATCATTCCCGAAGATGCTCACACAGACAACCAGTACATTTGAATGCACTTCTACGTTTACTGATTTACGAGATTATTCTGTATATACTACTGAATTGGTTGGCACTCAATGTTGGATGACACAAAATTTAAATATAGGTATACCTATACCTTCTTTATGGGATCAGGAAAGTCAATCCGTTATTTCGAAATATTGCTATTCCGATGTTGATTCATATTGTGATACATATGGAGGTTATTATCAGTGGGGAGAATTGGTTAACCATAAAAATGAAGCATCAAACTCTACATTGGGTAATCCTGAGCCACCTGACACAACCAGAGGAATCTGCCCGTATGCTTGGTATATCCCAGATAATAACGCCTGGTGTACACTTTTGACTAATCTAGATAATTCAGTCGACTGCAATGTTGATGGATTCACAGGAACTTCAATTGGTTATGTAATGAAGGTACCTGGTACAACCTATTGGTTAGAAGACGATGGAAATAATGTTAGTTATTTTACGGCTCGTGGAGGAGGATTATTTTGGCCCCCAGATTATTGGGAAGAATTGCTTCAATTGGAATCCTATTGGTCTTTAACTCAATATGACGATTATGATGCTGCCAACATGACTTTGGTATATAATAGTGATCAAATAGATATCAACCCTTCTGGTCCGAAAAATCAAGCTATACAGGTGCGATGCTGGATGGATTGCACAACTCCTTCAGCCCCCCTACCAGGAAATAATATACCCCATTCAACATGGATAATTTGGGAATGGAATACTGTCACTGGTGCAATTGGTTATAAATGGAATAACTTTAATGATTATGGTTCAGCTACAAATGTCGGACCAAATACAAACTATTCACAAATGTCTTTAGATTGCAATACGTCTTACACAAGTTATGTTTGGGCTTATACAAATTGCACCCATTCATTGGTTACGAGTTTACAAGAGTCAACTTTAGCCTGTCCTCCCATTTGTGGCGCACCCTTTACTGATCCGCGTGATTCTCAAGTATACAACACTATTCAAATAGGGGATCAGTGTTGGATGCAATCAAACCTTAATTATGGAACCATGATAAATGGCAGCTTAGATCAATTAGTCCCAGGAGAGAAATATTGTTATAATAACGATAATAATAATTGTACTACTTATGGTGGACTATATCAATGGGGTGAAGCGGTAAATTTTTTATCAGGTGCGTCAAATACAACATCATGGTCTCCGGTTCCAGTAGATTTTGTATATGGTGTTTGTCCTCCCGGTTGGCATGTCCCATCAATAGATGAATTTGAAACATTGACAAGTGCTCTTCCAGGTGGATGGTCGAACGCTGGATATGAAATAAAAGAAAGTGGTACGATACACTGGGCAGACCCGAATTACGCAAATGATGGATCAAATTTTATGGCTTTTGGAACAGGTTACAGTGATGAATTATATCAATTTGAATATTTTAATTATGGTACTTATTTTTGGACGAGCTCTGAAAATTCTAGTACTACTGCATTGGACCCTGACACTTGGAATCTCTGGTACATGTTAGAGGTAAACACGTCTAACAATAAAGTCTTTGGATTCTCAGTAAGGTGCATAAGAGATTATTAACGAAAATAGGCAATTTTAATTAAAAATATCACTACTGACCGACTAACTTTTTAAAAGAGGGGGTACACCCCGAAGGGTTCCCCCCAATGTTGTACCTTTAGTTTGGACCAAAAAGTTACAACATGGGTAAAGATACAGAAATAAAATTAGTCGGACAGCCGATTTTTAAACAAGTACTGGATTTGATAGAACGGGTGAACATACAAAGCATAGTCAAGAAGCATGATGCTGACCGCTATTACAAGGCTTTCAAGGCAAAGACACATCTTGTGACCATGCTTTTTGGGATTCTCAGCCGGTGTGACTCAATGACTGAGATTTGCGAAGGATTGCGCGCTATGGGAGGCAAATTGAATCACCTGGGTTTGGATAAATCACCGGCCAAAAGCACAGCCAGCGATGGACTGAGAAACAGACCGAATAAATTCTTCGAGGATGTTTATTTCAGTTTGGTTGATCGATACAAAAGTTTTTTGTCGGACAGCCGAACCTTTGGGCTAACCTTCAAGGAAGTGCTTCTGATTGATTCTACAACGATTCGGTTGTTTAGCGATATTCTCAAAGGAGTCGGTCGTAACCCGAAGGATGACGGAAAAAAGAAAGGCGGTCTCAAAGTTCATATGCTGATCGATGCCGTTCAATCGGTAGGCCGGTTTGTTAAAATCACAGCTGCCAAGGTTCACGATAAGAATTTTCTGAAAGAACTGGAACTGATCTCTCACAGCATGGTTGTGTTTGATCGTGCCTACAACTATTATATGCAGTTTGCCCTGTGGACTGAAAAACAGATTTTTTTCGTAACCCGGATGAAGAAAAACGCTGTGTACACTGTCATTGAGACGGTGCAGATGCACGAAAGGATCAAGGGGAAAGCCATGGTAATAAAAGAAGAGATTATTGAACTGGAATATCATCCTGAAGATAATCGTGGAAAGAAAATCATGAATCAAACCAGCGTAATCCGGTTGAGAAGGGTCTGCTACCAAGATGATAAGAATCGAAATTACGAGTTTCTTTGCAACAATTTCGAAATTTCAGCGGAAGAAATTGCTTTTCTTTACAAGAAACGCTGGGGCATCGAGCTGCTTTTCAAAAAAATGAAGCAGAACTTTCAGCTTCATTACTTCTATGGAGAAAATGTCAATGCCATCTATACACAGGTTTGGTGCACATTAATTGCTCAACTACTACTCACCGTCATTCAAAAGATTGCTATGACAAAAAAGGCTTTTTCCGTGGTAGCTTCGCTCGTGCGAATTCACTTGATCAGTCTGCTTGATGTTTATGAGCTACTTCGCAGTACCAAACGATATTTTTCGATCAAAGATCACCCGCTAAACCAGGCGATTCAACTGGAATTTGAATTGAAATGGGGGGAGGTCAAAATTTGAAAATACCAAAACAAAATAATTTATGTCTGATTTTCTGATTGTTAGCACACAAGGAAAGAAAAATCAGACTTTAGTCGGATAACAGTGTAAAAATATATTTGAATGAAAGCTACTAATATTGTTATTATCAGTTTAAGTTGTTTATCTCTTAGTTCTTCAGCCCAAGCACCAAATACTTGGATTCAAAAAACAAATTTTGGAAGTTTAGTACGAATGTGGGGTGTCGGATTTAGTATTGGCACTAAAGGGTATTTGGGAACCGGAGGTCAACAAGGCGGACCATTATATAGAGATTTTTGGCAATATGATACTTTGACCAATGCCTGGACTCAAAAAGCCAATTTTGGAGGAACAGCGCGATATAGAGCTGTTGGGTTTAGTATTGGATTAAAAGGATATATTGGGACTGGCCAAGATCAGTACCAATATTTAAATGATTTTTGGGAATATGATACTGCTTCAAATGCCTGGACACAGAAAGCAACATTTGGTGGTACGCCTAGATTAGATGCTGTTGGGTTTAGCATTGGGAATAAAGGATACATAGGCACCGGTGGGAACTTAAGTACATATTATAATGACTTTTGGGAATACAATCCTACATCTAATACTTGGACTCAGAAAGCAAATTTCGCCGGATCACCGCGACAAGGTGCTGTTGGATTAAGTATTGGAAATAATGGGTACATCGGGTTAGGTAATAACATATCTAACCGTTATAACGATTTTTGGGAATATACTCCATCAACTAATACATGGATTCAGAGAGCTAATTTCTCAGGGAGTGCAAGGGCATGGGCTGTTGGCTTTAGTATCGCCTCAAAAGGATACATTGGTACTGGTGAGGATGCATCTGGTTCGAAAAACGACTTTTGGGAATATGATACCACAAATAATGTTTGGACACAAAAAGCTAATTTTGGTGGGACTTCAAGATTTGGAGCTGAAGGCTTTAGTATCGCCAATAAAGGTTTTATTGGCATCGGCCTTGACAATGTAAATTATAAGAATGATTTTTGGGCATATACACCAACATGCATTTTTCCTGCACCACCGACCAATGCCACTCCTCCATCCAATCAAAACATCTGTACTGGACAATCCACCATCCTCAGCGCAAGTGGTTCTGGAACACTGGGTTGGTATAATGCGCCATCAGGTGGCAACTGGTTAAGTGGTGGCACTAATTATACCACACCAATATTATCTTCCACAACAACCTATTATGTTCAGGATAGCACGTGTGCCGCAAGCCTCACAAGAACGAGCATACCAGTTAATGTCTATCCGATTCCGAACCCTACCATTACTGGTCAAACCAATTTATGCGTCAATTCAGGGAATTACTATTACACTACTCAGGCAGGGATGCTTTACTATCTGTGGACAGTTTCATCAGGGGGTGTGATCAATTCTGGTGCAGGGACAAACCAGATCTCTGTTTCATGGATCTACCCTGGTAACCAGACAATCAGTGTAACATATGCCAATAGTGCCGGGTGTTATCCGCCAAATCCGTCGGTGATGAATGTCACAGTAAATCCATTACCTGGGGATCCTGACAATATTAACGGTGGCTCACCGGTATGCGTTGGCGACAATGCTGTGCCTTATTCAGTTTACCCAATACAAAATGCCACTTCATATACATGGGCTTTACCACCCGGAGCAAGCATTGCCTCAGGAGCAGGAACAAATTCTATAACAGTTGATTTTTCATCTAATGCAAGTTCAGGAGATATATTTGTTTGGGGCAATAATCTTTGCGGTAATGGAAGTAATTCTCCTCCATTTTCTGTCACTGTAGATCCTCTACCTGGTTCAGCAGGTATCATAAATGGGCCTGCAGATGTATGTTTGGAAGCATTGGGGATAGTTTATTCTATCTCAACAATTCTAAATGCGACAGGTTATGAATGGACAGTACCTTCAGGTGTGGTTATCACATCAGGAAACAACACACGTTCAATTACAACAGATTTCACACCTTCAGCTGTTTCAGGGAATATTACAGTCCAAGGAACTAATTCCTGCGGAACAGGGACCATATCTCCAGATTTTCCTGTTACTGTGAGCCCAATCCCACAAACACCTGTTGTTACCAATAGTGGTGATACCTTGCATAGCAGTTCCCCAACCGGGAATCAGTGGTATTTTCATGGGAATCTCATACAGGGTGCCATATCACAGGATTATAAAGCAACCCAGGAAGGTTATTACTGGGATGTGGTTACGATAAACGGTTGTTCTTCTGATACATCGAACCATAAACTGATCATTCTTACGGGTATTATTTCATATTCTTCACCTATAATAATTATTTACCCTGTGCCCAATGATGGTCAGTTTAACATTTCCATCACCACAGGTTCAGAAGAAACATTCTCCATTGATATTTATAATGACCTTGGTATAAAGATCTATGAAGAAACCAATATGAAGGTAAACGGTTCACTTCAGAAGGCGATTGACCTGCGACCCATACCGAATGGCATTTATACCGTGATCATTGAAAACAGCCAAAATCAGGTTGTGAAAAAGATCGTGGTGAATAAATAGAAATAAGGCAAATGGTAAAGTTAAATGAGGAGTCGGCAGGTGCTAATCACATTATCAGTATTATCACATTTTTAATAACTTTGCAGCGCACTAATGGACCATCTCACTTCAGAGCGGCGGGGTATCAAAATGGAAAATAATTTTAACAATCGTTGCAAGCGACGGGGAATTAATTCATGCACCTCAACCCCCGACCCCTTCTCCTGAAGGAGAAGGGGTGAACGGAATCAGGTTCATTAAAAACTGTATGTACTTTACAAAAGTTAAAATTGCCTGATGTCTATAAAAGTAATTGAAATAACCAAAATTTACGGGAAGCAGAAAGCCCTCGATGCTGTTTCTTTTGAGATTGAACCGGGTGAAGTTGTTGGATTACTCGGGCCCAATGGTGCGGGTAAAAGCACAATCATGAAGATCCTGACCTGTTTCATTCCGCCTACTTCCGGTGATGCCACTGTTTGCAACTTCGATATCCTTGAACAGTCTATCGAAGTAAGAAAGAAGGTCGGTTACCTTCCAGAGAATAATCCTCTTTATCTTGATCTCTATGTCGAAGAATTCCTTTCATTCATTTATGGGATCAGGCATTCTTCATCTGCCAATCCAAAACGGATTGCAGAGATCATTGAGTTGACAGGACTTCTTTCAGAAAAACACAAAAAGATCAGTGCTTTGTCAAAAGGATACCGACAGCGTGTCGGTCTTGCACAGGCATTATTGCATGATCCGGAGGTTCTGATCCTTGATGAACCTACTTCAGGTCTCGATCCCAATCAGCTTCTTGAGATCCGGTCTTTGATCAAAACTATTGGTAAAGAAAAGACTGTCATGCTTTCCACGCACATCATGCAGGAGGTGGAGGCCATTTGTGACCGGGCAATCATCATACACAAAGGAAAGATCGTAGCCGACGATTCCACGCAAAACCTTCATCATTTAACATCCTCCTCTAATGTTGTAATGGTGGAATTCAGTTCACCAGTGGATGCAGGATTACTTGCAAAGATCAATGGGGTAGCGACAGTCAGGCCACTTTCCCCAGCCAGTTTCCAGCTAACCGCACAAAGCTCAATGGATATCCGTCCGGATGTTTTCAGGTTTGCCGTCGATCAACAGCTTACCGTTCTTGCAATGCAAAAAGAAGAGCTCAGGCTGGAAGAAGTATTCCAGGAATTGACCAGAGATTAGGCTGTGAAGCAGTGAGGTGGCGAGGTGTTGAGTTTTTTTATCTGAGGATTAAAAAAAATATTAATTTTGCCCCAGCTTAGTGGAGAGATTTGATTGATTGCAACCACTGGAAAAAAATGCTAAAACAATATTTCCTCCCGTCAATCTTCAAATCCGGGTTCTTCTTTGCATCTATCTTATAAACTAAATAAAACTTACCATTATGGGATACTTATTCACATCCGAGTCCGTATCTGAAGGACATCCGGATAAAATTGCCGACCAAATCTCCGATGCATTGCTTGATGAATTCTTAAAATGGGATCCCGAGTCAAAAGTCGCGTGTGAAACATTTGTCACTACAGGGCTGGTTGTTTGCGGAGGCGAGGTCAAAACCGAAGGATATGTGGATGTGCAGGATACCGCGCGCAGAGTTATCCGCCAGATAGGATATACAAAAGCAGAGTACCGTTTTGACAGTGATTCATGCGGTGTGGTTTCTACCATCCATGAGCAGTCAAAAGATATCAATATGGGAGTCGTAAGGGAGAGACCCGAAGACCAGGGGGCAGGTGACCAGGGAATGATGTTCGGTTATGCATGCCGTGAAATGGATAATTTTATGCCACTTACCAGTGAGCTTGCACATATCCTCTTACAGGAACTTGCAAAGATCAGGAAGGAAGGAAAGCAGATGAAATACCTCCGACCGGACAGCAAATCGCAGGTCACGGTTGAATATGACAATGAGGGCCATCCCAGTCGAATAGACACTATTGTTATAAGCACACAGCATGACGATTTCATCAAACCAAAGAATGCCACCGCAAAAGCGCTTTCCGCTGCTGAAAAAGAAATGCAAGAGGTGATCAAGAGAGATATTGGTAAATACCTGATTCCCCGTGTTAAGAAAGATCTTCCTTTACGTATCAATAAACTGTTCAAGGAAGATTACAAGCTTCATGTCAATCCGACCGGTAATTTTGTTATCGGAGGTCCTCATGGGGATACCGGACTTACCGGACGTAAAATTATCGTTGACACTTATGGAGGACATGGTGCGCATGGCGGCGGGGCTTTCTCAGGCAAGGATTCATCCAAGGTTGACCGTTCTGCGGCTTATGCTGCAAGGCATATCGCGAAGAACCTTGTGGCTGCGGGTGTTGCCGACGAGGTACTCATCCAGGTTGCGTATGCCATAGGCGTTGCCCAGCCAGTTGGATTGTATGTTAACACATTTGGAACTGCAAAGGTCAAGGATAAAAAAGGAAAGATCTTATCTGATGGAGAGATCTCAATAAGGGTGCAGAAGATCTTCGATATGCGTCCCTATGCCATTGTCAACCGTTTCGGATTGAAGAACCCGATCTTCCTGAAAACCGCCACTTACGGTCATTTTGGAAGAGACACTTTTACAGAAGAAGTAGAAGTTTACTACCCGGTAAGCGGATCGAAACCAAAGAAGGTAAACGGAAACGGGAAAAAGGACATTTACAGGAAAAAAGTGGAATTCTTTGCCTGGGAGAAGCTTGATTACATAGGGAAGATCAAAAAAGAGTTTAGGTTGGAATAATCCCTTCTGTCATGCCATTGGAGATTGAACATAAATACCTTATCAGGAAAGATCTGTGGTATGCGGTTCATAAGCCATCAGGCATAAAAATAAGGCAGGGTTACCTTTTATCGGATCCAGAAAGAACCATCCGTGTGCGTTTAGACGGAATAAATGGATCTCTTACCATTAAGGGACCTTCCCGGAATGCCACACGTGCAGAGTACGAGTATCCGATTCCGGCCAATGAAGCAGATGAACTTCTGCAATTATGCACAGCTCTCATCATTGAAAAGATCCGCTACAGGATTGAATTTGGAGGAAAGACCTGGGAAGTGGATGAATTTTTCGGGGAGAATGAGGGATTGATCCTTGCCGAGATCGAGTTGAAGTTTGCAGATGAAGGCTATGATAAACCTACCTGGGTTGGCGAGGAGGTTACCAATGATCAGAGGTATTATAATTCTTATCTTGCTGCCAATCCAATTTCAAAGTGGAAATGAAAAAAAAAACGAAGGCCGCCCTGGAAACAAGGCGGCCTTCGTTTTTTTTGGGTAAAGAACTTTTAGTGTTTAACGATAAGTTTTCTTGTAATTAAAGATTTTCCATTCACATCCATTGAATAGAAATAGATCCCTTCAGGCAGGTCACCGGTATAAATTGACAACCTGGTTTCCTCATTTGAAATATTTGAGCTTTTAACAATAGTACCCAATAGGTTACGGATTATGATACAACCTGCTTCAGATGTGTTGAGGGAATACTCAAAGTTCACTTTATTGTTGGCGGGATTCGGATAAACGCCCGAAAGAATATTTTTAGCTGTCTGGTTGAAAACTCCCAATGGATAGGCACTATAGGAGATGTTCACACAAACCGAATCGGATGTGTTGGCCTGATTAAAGAAGACATACCTAATAGTAGAAACTCCTTCAAACCCTTGCGGGGTGTAATGACCCGAGAAGTCAGTGGAATCTGTTGCATGTGCATTTATATTCAGGGGAGTTGGTGAAACATATACACTTGGAGGGAAACATAATCCCCAACAAAAGGAGTTGGTTGATCCTGGAATCGTGTCCATCACGACCTTTTTAACCTTCACTGAAATTGTTGCAGAAGTTGTATTTTTTACGAACATATATGATGTAATCTCAGAATCGTTGGGATGTCCATTCCTAGTAATGGTCGAGTTATTGGCAACGGGGCCAGCGCTGTCAGCCAGTGCCAGTGATTGCGAATAGCCATATGAATATATGGTAACGGTAAAAAAAATGAAGAGTATAACTTTTTTCATATAAATATTATCATTTTAACATTGAAACTTTATTTTTTCCTGGTGCAAATGTACGGATTTTCTTTACCTCTTTAACAGGGTCTCAATGAAATTTTTATGTGTATGTCGGAAGGTGAACAAATTAGTATTAATTTTGAACAAGAATTATTTTCATTAACTTTAAAACTGTCAGCAATGAAAAAACCAATACTTTGTTTATTCTTTTTAGCCACAGTAGTATTTGGCTATAGTCAATCACAGCGGCTTGTAATGTTCGAAGAATTCACACAGGCCAGTTGCGGTCCATGTGCACAGCAGAATGCTACATTTGATCCATTGCTCCTGAACAATCTCGACAAGGCCACATCCATAAGATACCATACCAGCTGGCCGGGGGTTGACCCGATGAACCAGCAGAACCCTGTAGACGTGGCGGCACGTGTTTCCTATTACCAGGTCAATGCGGTTCCCTGGTGTTTCATGGATGGCGTAGCACCAACCGGCCCAAATTACGCAGGGGCTCCGGCGAATGTCACACAATCGATGATAGATGCTGAATATGCTGTTCCTTCGCCGTTCACCATCGCCATGAATCAGTCACTTTCCTCCGGGAATGACACCATTTTTGTCAACATGGTCGGAGTATGTACGGGGGCTTCAACCGGGAACCTAGTTGCACAGCTCGGGGTCATTGAAAAGCATATTCATTTTACCACACCTCCGGGCACCAATGGGGAAACAGATTTCTACAATGTCATGAAGAAGATGTTGCCTACTGCAAGCGGAACCCTGCTACCGACTTCCTTCCAGCCCGGGGACTATTTCATTGTCCAGGGTTCATGGAAGCTGGCAAATGTATATTCATTAAGTCAGCTCAGCGCTGTAGGCTTTATCCAGAATAATACCAACAAGGCTGTTCTCCAGGCGGGAAACAGCGACTCGATCCCATTGACGATGCCTTATAACAATGATGTTCAATTGATGTCTGCCACAAATTACTCACCCACCAATTGTTCAGGGAGTATTGCCCCGATGATCACTATCAGGAATAATGGAAACAACACTGTGACAGCCATGACCATCAAATATAATGTGAACAATGGAACTCCTGCCACCTACACCTGGAACGGGAGCCTTACGACACTGCAGAAGACGGTGATCACTCTTCCCGCATATTCATTTTCGCCACAAGCATCGAACACGCTCCAGATATATACCGACCAGGTAAACAATGGCGACGATCAATATCCAAAAAATGATACGATCAATGCTATTATCAGCAGCGCTCCTGTTACGACAAATTATGCACTCTTTTATCTGCATACCGACAATTTGCCCCAGAACATTACATGGAATCTTAAAAATTCTTCAGGAACTATTATTGATTCAGGAGGCCCTTATGCCTTATCGAATCATTTGTATGTCGATACCGTGCATTTGAATGGAGGGGGCTGCTATACTTTCACTGTTTATGATTCAGATGGGGAAGGCATTTGCTGCTCCAATGGAAACGGCGGTTATGAGCTGGTATCTTCCACAGGTTCAACTATGAGACAAGGCGGATCATTCGGATATACGGATCCAACTGAAATTAAAATGAACTGGCCGGCTGCAGTTGAACAATTTGAAAAGACAGGCATGAAAGTTTATCCAAACCCTGTGACGGAAGAAGCAAAAGTGACCTTTTACCTGATAAATCCTGAAAATGTAATTCTTTATCTGTATAATTCAACCGGCCAGGTTGTCAGAACGATCAATAAAGGAAGTTTCCCAGCAGGGAACCAGGAATGCACCCTTGATGCCAGCAATCTGCTTCCAGGTATTTACATGCTGAAGATGCAGGCCGGAGGACAGGTACACATCTGTAAGATAATCGTGAACAATTAAAAATCAGCTGTTGTGCGGGATATGCACTTCAACAGCACCTACACCAAATTTTTGCAGGGGGGCATCGATTACTTCGATGCCCTCTTGTTTTTTCAGGTAATCCAATAAAACATCCCTGAGAACACCATTCCCCACTCCATGGATAAAAGTTATTTTCCGAAAGCCACTGGCAACAGCACTTTCAAGACACCTGATAAAATAATTTTTCTGATACTCCAGGATTTCAACTTTTTCAAAGCCTGAAGGATCAGGCACAAGTTCATGCATATGCAGGTCGACCTCCGCTTCCCTTTCTCCTGTTTTATGTCGCAGGATAAAGTCGTCCTTATTCAATGTTACCTTCTCTGCCGGGGCTGAAACTGGTTTAGGGGGTTCGTTCTTATCGGCTTCCTTGGATATTGTGGCGACCTTCACTAAAATTCCTTTACCTGGGAAATATATAGAATCCGTGTAGTTTTGTTCGCTATAAAATTTCTTCCCTGCGATTGAAAAGTCAATATTAAAAGGACGAGGCACTTCGCTGCATTTTTCCTTATGAAAAAGGAACTGAAGGCAGCCATCGGTCCAAAGCGGCAGTTCATCACGCTGAATTGTGGCAATCAGCAGACGGGTCCCTGACCCCAGTGACCCGTAGTCGATCCCTGACCAATCGATATCGTTCTTCCGGAAATAATTATAGAGCAGATCATATGACGTGTTGTTTATAAGGTAGATATCCAAGTGTCCTATGATCAGCCATTTCTGGTCATGGGGAACGAAACCAAGAAAAATATCTTCTGTTCTCCTTTTATTTATTACGTTTTGTGGAAGATCTTCCTGATCACCTGAAGGATGTTCGTCAGGTGTACTTATTTCCGGGGCATCCGGTACTTCAAATGATCCATGAAAGAACCTTGATCCGGCATCATCCTGGTCAATAACCAGCAGTTCGCTGGTCTGGACGGGGATATCAAATCCTCCTTCGATCGCTACTGAGACCAGCCGGCTGTCGATAATCTTACGTACAACTCCTCCACCTGTGGCATTAAGGAATTTGACTTTGTCGCCAACTTTTATTTCCATGATAAATGATTCAAAAACAGATTAATCACGGGTATAAACCCCAGGGCCAGCCCTGGACCCTAATTCCGCCCCAAGGTAGGGGGTATTATACCCTCCGACTTCGTCGGGATTGTTCAACTATCAATTTTAATTCACTATGTTCTTAAAATTGAAGTTTCACGAATAATGAGAACGAAATATGGTCATCAAAGGTACGGTTTCCTGATATTATCTGAATTTTTCCTGTGAAAATACCATTTTGATATTTTTTTGTACCTTGCAGCCATTATAAACCAAAAAACAAGTTTTATGAGGAAATCTACATTTCTGCTATTATGTTTGTCCATAATAGCATTCAATTCCTTTGCGGGTGGTTACCAGGTTGGGTTGCACAGCCAGCGAAACATCGGCATGGGACTGATCGGGACATCCCTTAGTTATGATGCCAGTGCCTTGTTCTACAACCCGGGTGGGGCACCTTTTATCGACTCCAAATTCAGTTTATCAGGGGGACTGACTTTACTGATGGGAAGGGCGACATTTCAGTACGAAGGAGAGGACTATCAGGAACATATAAAACATCAGTTGAATACTCCATTTACATTTTACGCCGCCTATAAACCTATTAAAGATCTCAGTGTTGGTATCGCCGTTAATACCCCTTATGGACTAAGCATGTCATGGCCTGATAACTGGGAAGGCCGTTATGTTATTCAAAGTGTGCAATTCCAGTCCATAACCATTCAACCGACAATAGCATACAAATTCAAGAATATTGTCGGTATCGGGGCAGGATTAGTCATTTCATACGGGAGTGTTGACCTGAAGAAAGCAGTTCCGGTGAATGGTCCTGACAGTACTGACGGGCAGGTCAGCATTAAAGGAAGTACCGTGAAATATGGATTCAATGCAGGGATCATGGTTCATCCTGTAAAGGGGTTGAGTCTTGGATTAGACTACCGCTCAAGAATTGACATGGCAGTAAAAAATGGTGATGCAACATTTACTGTTCCTTCATCTTTAGCCACGAACTTCCCGGCAAATAAAGTTGATGTCACCCTTCCTCTTCCTGCCAACCTTGATTTCGGTATATCCTATGATATCAGTCAGCATTTCATGATCGGACTCGGACTGAATTATGTTTTCTGGAATGCCTTCGATTCACTTATCTTTAATTTCCAGACCCCGACATCAGCCGTTCCAGCGCACCAGGCAACGGCTAAGAAATACATGAACAGCCTGATCATAAGACTCGGTGCACAGTATAAGATCAACAGCCTGATAACTGTCAGAGCTGGTGGCTATTATGATCCTTCTCCCGTTCCATCCGACCGTCTTGACCCGATGCTTCCAAGTTCTAATGAGATCGGTCTGACCTGTGGTTTATCATTATCTCCATTTAAAGGCTTCAGCATTGATGCTTCTTTTGAATACCTGATGGGAACCCAGCGGTCAGGGATATCCAGCCCTAACGATGTTACCGGAACACATAACTTCGCCGGGACATATAGTACGGCATTCTATATGCCGGGAATTGGTTTAACTTATAATTTTTAACCTTAAAATTGCAGTCATTATGAAAAAAATATTTCTTATCTTTTTGTCCCTTGCATTATTAACATCATGTGAACGAAAGATCAGCACCTTTACTGTCACCAGTGGGTCCGCCAATTTTAAAAAATATATCGTAATTGGAAATTCACTTTTCGCCGGTTATGCGGATGGTGCACTTTATCACAATGGCCAGAGATCTTCCATTCCCAACCTGATCGCAGGCCAATTACAGCTGGCTGGTTCGGGAACTTTTGTACAACCTATGGTCAACAGTGAATTTGGTGTTGCGTTTACCGGTTCCGGGACAAAGCTGAAACTTGGATATTCGCAGGATTGCACAGGTACAACCTCTCTTGGGCCAGTTCCTGATGTAGGAAATAAAGATGTGCTTGCACCCGTCGGATATGACGTCAATAACTTTTCAGTCCCCGGAGCAAAGTCCTTCCATATCCTGGCTCCGCATTACGGAGACCCGGCCGGGCTTGTATCCAATCCTCCTACTGCAAACCCCTATTTTTTCAGGTTTGCAAAGGCTGCATCTTCATCAGTACTGGGCGATGCCTTGGCTGCCAATGCTACTTTCTTTAGCATGTGGCTGGGTGATAACGATGTATTATCCTATGCACTATCCGGTGGTCTGGGCGATACTATTACAAGCCCGGCCTTTTTCCAGACCGTTATGGGAGGCATTCTGCAAGGGCTTACTGCAAACGGAGCCAAAGGTGTTATTTCGACCATTCCAGATGTAACTGCTATTCCATTCTTTACTACTATTCCTTACAACGGACTTGTACTGACAAAATCAGAGGCTGATTCAGTAAATATGGCTATGGGAATCTACGGGTTGCCTTTTCATTATGCCGAAGGACCCAATCCTTTTCTCGTAGCAGATCCCACTTCATCAAATCCAATATTTAAGGTAAGGCAAATGGTGCAGGGCGAACTGGTTCTGCTGTCAGTTCCCCAGGATTCATTAAAGTGCCTGGGGATGGGAATCATCGGCAGACTGACTTCTGTACCCTATCCAATTCCCAAGCAATACATACTAAATCTCAATGATATAACTAAACTGCGAACCGCCACGACAGCTTATAACCAGATTATTGTCGCGCTGGCTTCTCATTTTAACCTTGGAGTTGTGGATATGAATACCAAGCTGAAAGAACTTCAGTCGGGGATTGTATGGGATGGGATTTCCCTTAACGCAGTTTTTGTTACCGGTGGGGTTTTCTCTCTTGACGGCATCCACCTGAATCCACGGGGATGTGCATTGGCTGCAAATTTCTTCATTGAAGCCATCAATAGTCAATACAACAGTACCATACCTTTAGTGGATATCACACAGTACCCGGGAGTAATATTCCCCTAATATTATTGATAAAATGTTAAAAAAGCCGTTTCCATCAAATCTTGCCGGAAACGGCTTTTTTATTTTCAAGATACCTGATCATTTTCAAGACTGCTCTTCCCCGGTGGCTGATCCCGTTTTTCAGATAGGGCGGCATTTCTGAAAAGGTCTGGGATTGACCGTTTGGCATAAAAACCGGGTCATATCCAAAGCCTTCCTTTCCGTGTTTCTCTTTAAGAATGACCCCATCAATACGACCTTCGAACAGGTGTTCAATTCCTCCCAGCACCAGACATATCACACATCGGAAGAAGGCTTTCCGGTTTTCTTCCTTTTCCATTTCAGCCAGGACTTTTCTGATATTATCTTCAAAAATGCATCCTTCACCGGCATAACGGGCGGAGTAGACGCCGGGTCTCCCGCCAAGGGCTTCGATAAAAAGACCGGTATCATCCGCAAAACAATCAATACTGGTCTTTTCATAAATAAAACAGGCTTTCTGGCGGGCATTACCTTCCAGGGTATTGCTGGTTTCAGGGATGTCCCCTGTAATGGAAACGTCCTTCAGGCTTAGTATGTAGAATTGATTACCGGCAATCTCCTGTACTTCCCTGAGTTTATGAAGATTATTCGTTGCGAAAAGTAGTTTTCCAGGCATAGGTAATATTTATTTATTCAGCCGACAAGGCGATCCAGCCGCACTATTTTCATTAATTAATTGGAAATCAAAGGCATTCATTAATCATCCTGGTATAGAATTCTTTCATTGTCCAACCATAGGCGCGGATCATTTTCGGGACAATACTCTGTTCTGTTAAACCGGGTACTGTATTTACTTCCAGGAAATAAAAATCATAATTGCTGTAGATATAATCGAATCTGACTATCCCCCTGCAATTCAATTTCTCATAGAGATGCATGGAGATCCTCCTGCATTTTTCAGCGACATCATCGGTAATATTTGCGGGGACCACTTCTTCGGCCAATCCATCCTTGTACTTTGCTTCATAATCGAAGAAATCCGTTTTAGAAATGATCTCTGTCACGGGAAATGCAATGATCTTCCCTTCCAACCGGGCTACACCACACGTTAGTTCCTGACCGGGAATGAAATCCTCAACAAGGATCTCTTCATCTTCTTTAAATGCTTTTTGTAATGCTGGTTCCAGTTCCTCTGCCCTGGTGACCTTTGACATGCCGACGCTGGATCCTCCATTGTTTGGTTTCACGAAACAGGGGAATGCAATTTCCTCCCAAATTGCGTAAACCGGATCCTCGGTACGGCGGTAAAGATGAATGGAATTAGCTGTTTTTAAGCCCATTGATGCAACAACCTGCTTACAAAAGCTCTTGTTGAAAGTCAAGGCGGATGTTGTGACGCCACTGGAGGTATAGGGAATCCCTATTATATCGAAGTACCCCTGGAGTTTTCCGTCTTCACCAGGCGTTCCATGGATCGCATTGAAAATGACGTCAAAACGTATCACTTTACCATCGAGATGAATAGTGAAATTATTTTTATCCACAGGAATTTCATGTCCATCTATCCTGCAGAGCCAACCTTTTCTGTTGATGAGGATTAAGAAAGGGGTAAATTCCTCCCTGTCAAGATGATGAAGGACCTGTTCACCGCTTTTCACTGAAATATCATATTCACCGGAATCACCACCGCATACTATAGCAACATTCAGCATAATTGTTGTAGATTAAAGGTGACAAATTTATTACAAAATTGCCGATCCTATCAGGAAAAAATATTTTTCAATTATATCCTGGTCTGAAGATCATTCTTTTATTGAAATCTTAAGGAATAACATATTCCGGAGCATTTTTGTCAATCTGATAAAATTCGCGTAGGTTTGTGGAAGAATTACAATAAATTAAAGGTTTTCAGGTTAATTAATCAAAAACGGAGGGATGGATTTTTTCCGCTTTTTATATTCGCGGAGATTTCTCAAACATCTTTTGGGAATGACCGTAATAGTATGCGTGCTGGTGTGGATAGCTCTCTTTGCATTAAAGATCTATACCAGGCACGGTAAATATTATATTGTTCCTGATTATACCGGGAAAAAGATCGATGAGGTTATATCCTCGCAAGAAGCCACAATCTTTAATTTTGTAGTGATCGATTCGGTTTTTGACCTGAGCAGACCCAAGGGGAGTGTTCTTCACCAGGATCCTTATCCAGATTCAAAAGTCAAAGAAAACAGGAAAATATACCTGACCATTATCTCCTTCACACCTGAGAAGATCTCCATGCCTGACCTGAAATTCCTGACATTACGCCAGGCCATCAACACATTGACAAGTTACGGTCTGAAACCAGGCAGGATATCCTACATTCCAACCTTTGATGCAGATGCCGTTCAGCAACAGCGATATCAAGGCAAAGTCATTGCAGCCGGTACTAAACTTGATAAAGGATCAGTAATTGATCTTCTCGTCGGGATAGGCTCGAAAGGACAGGCGGAGGTTAAAGATACAGTTGCGGAGCATGATTCCAGCATGTGAATGGTGAGAGGTTGTGGGTGAAACGTGTAAATATAAAAATAATTAAAAGAGTTATTACAAATCAGTAATTAATTCATAATGCGGTCAATATACATAAGTATTCTTCTTTTCATCAGTGCAGCACTTTCTGCGCAGGAAGTGGTCACCGGCTTGCAGTTCAATCCGGTTGTCAGAATGCAGTATCTGAAAAATAAAATGTTAAAGTCAGGATACGAAGAAGACACTCTTCCGATAACCCTGCCATTCTATGATGATTTTTCGACCAGTACGGTATTCCCTTCTTCCCTTCGGTGGATTGATCGTGACGCTTTTGTAAACACAGATTACCCGGTTTATCCTATTGACCTTGGTGTTGCTACATTGGATGCAATCAATGACAGTGGCTTCCTGTACCCGGGAGCAGTCGGAGGACCGGATGTATTCATTGCCGATCACCTTACTTCACGATACATTCGCCTCGATTCAGTTTTTTCGCCGGTACCCAGGGCATTAAGTCCCTCGGATTCCGTTTACCTGAGTTTTTATTATCAACCCCAGGGAAGGGGATTAGCTCCTCACAGCACTGATTCACTCGTACTGCAATTTCTGTTAGAGCCAAAGCATGACAGTATTTCACCTGTTGATACAACACTTATCCCTGACCGGTGGAGGCGCATCTGGTCAGTGTCCGGCACGACGCTTGATACCTTTTATATGATGACTAATCATTATTTTCTTCGTGTAATGATCCCAATTACAGATACGACCTTTTTCAAAAAGGAATTCAGGATGCAATTTTATAATTATGTCAGCCTTGCCACCAATGAGCAACCCAGCTGGCAAAGCAATTGCTGTCAATGGAATATTGACCAGGTATACCTGAATTACGGGAGAAACATGAATGATACTATCCACAAGGAGATCCGATTTGTTGAACGAGCTCCTTCCCTACTAAAGAATTATCAGTCAATGCCATACACTCAATTCTGTAACAATCCTTCGAATGAAATGATTGACTCCCTGGCAATACTACTGACTAACCGAGACTCGATTTCTCACAATATAAAATATTCCTACAATGTGACGCAACCAGGCGGCAGTTTCACGACAAATTATGAAAGTCCGGCTATTAACCTTCTGCCCTATTACCGATATGCATTTGGATATGATACTTATCCCCCGGTCCCCTGGACCTTTCCTATTTCCTCTGCCGACAGCAACCTGTTCGAGGTTACACATATTGTTCGTGACCTTACGCCGGGATCCACGCTGGCAGACACCATTACAAGCTATCAATCATTTGATGATTATTATGCATATGATGACGGGACAGCGGAAGCCGGTTATGGACTCAAGGGTACCGGTGGGGAGATGGCTTACCGTTTCAAGCTAGACAAGTCACCAGATACGTTAAGAGCCATAAGGATCTATTTCAATCACACCCTGGATACAGCCAACCTACAGCTTTTCTATCTCACAGTCTGGGATGATAACAGCGGCTTTCCCGGTGATACAATATATTCCCGGCAAGTAATGACCCAGTATCCCGACAGTCTTAACAAGTTTACCACCTATCGTCTTGAAGAACCCGTCAAGGTCAGCGGGTCATTCTACGTAGGAACGATACAAACAACTGATGACAATCTCAATATCGGACTCGATACTTATGACAATTCAGCTTCGAATCTTTTTTATAACGTTACCGGCAACTGGAATAATTCCGCAATCACAGGCGCCCCGATGATAAGGGCAGTCATTGGTAAACCGCTTCCACTTGGGATTGCAAACCATGTACAAGACAGAGGCAATCTGAAGGTCTTCCCGAATCCCTGTTCGACAGGACTGGTCCATATTTCCATAGGTGGGTCCGGGGAATTTCAGAACGAGGGAAACTGGGATGTTACCATTTCAAGTCTGACGGGACAACAAGTTTATTCATCCCACGGAAAAGATGTCATAGATGTTTCAGGATTTCCTTCAGGGATCTATTTTATCAAAGTATATGACCAAGCAACTTTTCAGAATTTTATGACCAGGCTGGTAGTCATGAAATGATCCTTAATGACGCTCCAATATCCACCTATGACCCTGAGCAGTCCAGTTGTTGACGAGAATGCCGAATTATACGAGCATTTCCGTTTTGTTGTTGATAAGGGTCAAAGTCTTATACGGATCGACAGATACCTTGCCGAAAAAATCGGGCATGCTTCACGGACACGAATCCAGAATGCGGCACATGCCGGAAGCATCCTGGTGAATGATGTGGCCATCAAGCCTAATTACAAGATCAAACCAGGAGATACGATCAGTATTGTTCTCCCTCATCCTCCAAAAGATACCGAAATCCACCCGGAGAAGATCCCTATCAACATTCTTTATGAAGATCCGGATATTGTAGTGGTCAACAAAAAGGCCGGGATGGTTGTCCATCCAGGCCATGGCAATTTTACAGGCACATTGCAAAATGCGCTGTTATATCATTTTCTTGAGAACCAAAAAGATGAACCTGACGCCAAGGTATATCTTGTCCATAGAATTGACAAAGACACTTCAGGAATCCTTCTTGTAGCAAAAAATGAAATAGCCCAAATAGGTTTGGCCAGACAGTTTTTCGAGCACACCATTGAGCGGAAATATGTTGCACTTGTATGGGGTGATCTGGATCAAACTGAAGGAACGATCAGCGGGTTCATAATGCGTGATCCGCGGGACAGACTGATCATGAAAATTGAAGAAGAGGGAGAGAAAGGACGTAATTCAGTAACACATTACAAAGTGATTGAACGGTTCGGATATGTGACATTGGTGGAGTGCGTGCTTGAGACCGGGCGAACACATCAGATCAGGGCACATTTTAAGCACATTGGTCATCCTCTCTTCAATGATGCTAAATATGGCGGCGATGAGATCCTTAAAGGGACGACCTTCGCAAAATACAGACAGTTTATCCAGAATTGCTTTAAATTGATGCCCCGACAGGCGCTTCATGCAAAATCGCTGGGATTCGTTCACCCGACCAGCAGGAAATTCATCTCATTTGACAGTGATTACCCGGATGATTTTAAAGCGGTGATCGAAAAATGGAGGAATTACAGCATTCATAAAACCCCGGAGGAAGGATAATGTGGCTTTAAAAACCTGAAGAAAGGATATGAAGACTACAAGGAATAAAGATCACAGGTTCATCGATTATGTTATATCGTATTATTTCTGGGTTACATTGTTTCTGATCTCGGCAATTCTTTTTCCATTTGCCTTTCTGATTTGGTTTCTCACGGTTCTTTTTGATAAGAGGAGATTCATTTTACATAAGATAACCTGTTTCTGGGCTGACCTGGTGCTCGGAATTAATCCTTACTGGAAGACCTCTATTGAAGGCAAGAAGAAGTTTGACCCCCGAACTACTTATGTGATCGTTTCAAATCACCAGTCAGGAGCAGATATCCTGGTCCTGTTCAGGTTGTATCGTCATTACAAATGGGTGGCAAAACAATCGCTGTTCTATTACCCATTTATTGGCTGGAACATGTGGATGAACGGCTACATTTCAATTGTCAGAACGCGTGGACGAAGCAAACTGATGATGATGGATAAAGCTGTAAATGCAGTCAGATCAGGTAATTCGGTTATTTTATTCCCAGAAGGGACCCGCACACATGATGGCAATATCCAACCTTTTAAAACAGGTGCTTTCCGGCTTGCCCTGGACACAAAATCCCCCATTCTTCCGGTAGCAATTATCGGGACCTATGATGCCATAAATAAGAACAGCCTGCTGATACACAAGAATTACAACATCAGATTAGTGGTTCTGGATCCTATTCCTTATAGTGAGATAGCACATATGGAACCCAAGGAAATTGCAACCAAGGTTCACGACCTTATAGCAACAGCAATTTCAAAGCCGGTTTGACCAGAAGCCTGGTTCCCGCTCTTCCTTTTAAAGAATGACCGGCTTATACAATGAGTCTCTTTCGACCGGATCCCTTTTCGCTTCAATGATCATAGTTATCATCTCTGAAACCGTCATTCGTGGGTTCTGTTCGGATGCCCCTGCGAGGGAATAGATGCGTGTGGTATCGTTGATAGTGCCATCCATGTCATCGACCCCGAATGATAAAGATAATTGCGCAAGCGGTTTTCCTATCATCGGCCAATAACCTTTGAGGTGTGGAAAGTTATCCAGGAATATACGGGCAACGGCATAGTTCTTCATATCATCTATTACATTAGTTTCGCTTATTCCTGATAATTCATTGTTGGTGTTCCTGAATTTCAGAGGAATGAAGGCATTAAAGCCCCCATAGCGGTCCTGGGAATCCCTGAGCAAAGACATATGCCTGATACGGTGGCTGTAATTCTCAATATGTCCATAAAGCATGGTTGCATTCGATGTGATCCCAAGGCGATGGGCAGTTTCATGGATCTCAATCCAGTCTGTGGATGATACTTTCGTCGGACATATCTCCTTACGTATCTTATCATCAAGAATTTCAGCACCACCTCCCGGTATCGAATCCAACCCTGCAGCCTGAAGGAACTTTAATCCCTGTTCAAAGCTGACCCTGGCTTTTCTTATGATATATTCAAGTTCAACAGCAGATAAAGCTTTGATGTGCAATCCTGGCCGGAGAGCTTTAATTTTTCTCAAAAGGTTTTCATAGTAGTAGAGATCCTTGTCAGGATGAACGGCTCCGGTTATATGCAGTTCCTTCGCGTCATCATCGGCAGTTCTCACTGTTTCCATCATTTCCTCCAATGTGAGATCCCATTTTTTATTACTGAAATGATGAGAATAGGAACAGAACCTGCACTTGTTTACGCAAATATTAGTGGGTTCAATATGGAAATTCCGTATAAAATAAACATTATTATCATTGAAGCGAACTCTTACAAGTTCAGCGAGCATTGAAAGAAATCCCAATTCTCCTTTCTCATAAAGAAGAAGACCTTCTTCCGGAAGAATCCTTTTGCCAGAAATGACCTTACCGGCAATCTTTTTCAGTGATGCAGGAAGCTTAGACTTAAGAATGAGCTGTTCATTAAAAACACCTTCCATCAGGTTATTGTCTGATCATTTTAATTGTGGATACCGAGCCAGGAGATGTGATCCTGAGGAAATATATACCTGAGGGCAGCCAGGGGAAAGAGAGAGGAACGGGTGTTGATCCCATAGATTCTATCGTACAAGACCAGAGTGAGACACCCATGACGTTCAAAACTTCAACTTTTACTGTTTCCCCTGTCATCCCTTTAATTAATAGCCGTATACCGTCGGTAAATGGATTTGGGAACAGTTGCACAGATAAAGTTTTAACATGAGCTGGTATACCCAATTCAATTCCATCCAGGTACATGACCCCGGTACTATCGGGGTCAAGCCAATCTTTCAACCGTGTTGTGGAATCAACTCCGTTCTTATCCCACGACCATGAAAATTTGCCATAATAGTCAGGCAAATCAAGGTCAGCGGTATCGCATGAAGAATCTCCGCCAGTCAGTGTACCGACGATCCTGCCATGATTGTCAAATAAAGGCGAACCAGAGGAACCACCTTCAGTTACACCATGTCCGTCTAATGTTGCAATCCATGTGACTTCCCAATGGCATGGGTTTGGATTGCCGTTGTAATTAGCTGTGATCAGCGGTTTATTATATGTGGATATTTTTTTCAGATCTCCTTCGGGATGATGGATACAGACACCGGAAGGGCTCGTGGTGTCCTTCCTGCTCCAACCGTTAAAATAGACATTGAAGGTATCAGGGATACCCTGGTTCAGCAGGACCAGACAAAAATCAGAGCCTGTTTCGCCTCCATTTCCTCCATGCGCCTTAAGTGTGGCACCGGTCATTGATTTTGGTGTTGGATAAATTGGAGGGTTCTGGCAAGTGGGCGAATCAAAACCGAAATAAAAGACCCATTGCTGGAGATCAGTTGGAGAGGCCCCTTCAAAGCAATGATCTGCTGTTAAAACATATGGAATCCTGTTGTTACGGACATTGTTTATAACAGAGCCTGAACACCAATAACTGCTTCCACCTTTAATTATAAAGAGACGTACTACACCCTTACCCTGATATTGCCAGGAGTCGCCTTCCGGACATATTAAATTCACCTCACATTTTCCTGCAGTGTTCTCACCCTCCTTGAGGTCATCTAAAAGTTCGACGCCTCGGTAAGCGTAATTAATGCTGTAAAGATGGATTGACGGGGATAGAATAATACCGGAAGGCTGGTAATATTCAATGATTAACCGATCGCCGGCAATCAGTTCAGTAGCAAAATAACCACCAGGCACGTTGTTTTGCGACGTAAATGCCCCTATCACCTGACTCTCAGATGGGTTATACAGAAATAACTTTCCCCCTTCGGGAAGAACAAATTTATCAAAGCAGGCGGAGAGTGCCTTTGCCCCGGGAACTGTGACGCCGACCCTCCAGATAACTCCTCCATCCGGCACCTTTTCCCACTTCCCAGAAGATTCAGGACTAATGTCAACGGGAAGGAGAACACCAAACCGGTAGGGAGAGGGAAATCTGCTATCCTCATCCTGTATCACATTCATATCAGGACTTTTCACACTGATAACATTATTGACATCTGCAGGTAAAGAATAGATTGAAGATGCAGGAATCCCTCCTGAACTCAATTGTCCAAAACTATTGCGGGGCAACAGGGATACAAAAAAAATCAGGATAATAATCGAAAGATAACTGGCTTTTTTCAAGATTCAGGAATTAATGTTTATAAAGTTCTTTTATTGGTCATTATCTTTAACAATACTGTAATACCAAGGTCAATTCACCACTGCGACTTTCTTTACGATCCTTCCTGTTCCAGAATTTATAACAAGATAATAAATTCCTGATGAAAGGGTGGGTAAAGTGATGTTGAAGATCTCACCGGACATATGATTAAAAGGGTATTCTTTAAGGATAGTTCCTGTTTCATTCATAAGTGCCATGTCAGTGACAAATATCTCCGGCTGGTTAAGACTCACACAAATATGATCCCTTGCAGGATTAGGATAAAGTGTTACATCAGCATTAACTTGTTGGTCCTGAATCCCAAGGGCATTTCCAATCACGATATCATCGATCATAAAAACAAACTGGTCATTGGAGACACAATTAATCCCTATATAGACATCCTGTCCTGACCAGGCCGCCAGCGAAAAACCTTCTTTAGTCCAGACACCAGGAGCATCCAATGGCGAGCTATTCACCAAAACGAAGTCGCCCGGGTTATTGCCAGTGGTGGAAACGCCCACATTGAACTGCTCAAGTCCATAGAAAGTATTATAGGTCTCCACCCAGAAAATGATGCTTGCATTGTTTCCAAGGGTCATTTGAGGGGAGATCAGCCATTTGTCATTTGGGTTATTGGGTGGCATAGAAGAGAAACAGGCACCGAACTTCTCACCTGAATGTGCGCTCATATTTGTCGGGGGGGGCACAGCCTGGGAAGGGTTGAAACAGATGAAAGCCATTGGGACCCCACTATTCGGGAAACTAACCGAAGTGATGCCATAAGTATCGCCGCCATTAACATCATACACTGACCATGGATCAAAAGTCAGGGTAAAGTCCGCCAGGCTTTCAAAATCCAATGACATATAGGAAGGATGACCCGTAACAGTGATATAGCCAGACCTGGTTATTGAATCTGATCCGCTTCCATTACTGATCTTCAGTGAAACGTTATAGGTCCCCGGGATATCATAGCGAATGTTTGCAGGATCCTGAAGATTTGCACCGGCAGGAAATCCTCCCTGAAATGACCATGACCAGGAGGTAGGGTTACCTGATGACTCATCGGTAAAACTAACCTTCTGCCCTGCCCGGATCGAAGTCAGGTTTGCAATGAAATCAGCTGACAACGATGAAGATGTGCTGGGTTTCACTTCAAGGTCATCGATCATAAAGATAAATGCGTTGACGGAAACGCACTGAATGGCCACGTAAACCTGCTGATGGTTATATGCCGAGAGTGAATAGGTTTTCTTTGTCCATTGCAACGGAGCTGAAACAGGGGTTGAGTCCGAGATGATGGTAAAGCTGGAAGGATTGTTATCGGTGTTAGAAACCAGTACATTGAATTTTTCCAATCCATATTGATCAGTATAAGATCGCTCCCAGAAAGAGAACTCTCCATTGGTATCCAGCTGGATCCGGGGAGAAATAAACCAATTGTTGTCAGGCTGGGTGAGGCCGGCGAAGCAGGCGCCAAACCTGCTACCCGAATGAGGCTGTAAAGCTGTGTCTGAGGCCATGGATGGACTGACCAATGCAGGGTTAAAAGCGATGAAAGCCATCGGTGAGCCATTGTTTGGGAATGTATGACCCTGGATCCCATAGGTACTGTCGTCATTCATATCCCTGACGGTCCATGGAATGAATGAAAGGGAAAAATCGGAGACTGACTCAAAATCCATCTTCAATGTATCACCGGGCTGTGATGGCAACAGGTTGAAAATAGCACCCTGGGCAAAAGAATAGTTATGTGTTCCAGGTGTCAAGCTATCAAGATGAAAGTATCCGTTGTTGGTTCCGCCTGATCCCCAGTTGAAATGAAAAGAAGCGGATCCCTGATAGCCATCGCAGATAAAGAACTTTTCATCTGAACCCCCGTCATTCCCATAATAAAGCAATGGCCTGCCAGCATCAAGTTCAGCTTGCAGCATGGCTATCCATTGGTCGGAAGAATAATCGGCCTTCCATTTCCAGATTGTAGCGGAACTATATCCAAAATATTTCTGAAATGCAGAATCAATAAGAGAAGAAAGAGATGATGAAAGTACCGGCCCATAATTCATTTCCTGCCCGACCCCGCAATCATATATCAGCTTTGCGACGGGATCATTAGAAGCTGTCAGTGATTGCGGCATATCCAGCCAGTCATAGGTGGTGGTGCTAAAGTCCACATAAAGGGTGCCGTACCCCGGTAATGTATAGGAGCAAGAATTGAATCCATGGGGCGGGTAATTATAGTATTTCATGATCTGTGCCATTGCAACCGCACCGCTGCCTGCAATTGCATGAAAACAGGGGGCCTGCGAAGAAGTATCGGGAGGGCAATCTGCATTGTAGAAACATCCCTGGTCCCAGGCATCGGTGATCAATGGGCCGACATCCATGTAGTGCCCGGGTTTCATGATCCCGGTCATTTTTTTATCATGACCAGGTCTCATTTGCGCAATAGCACCGCAACTAAAACAAAAAATTATCAGTAAGGAAAGCAAGTAATTTTTTATGCACATGTGATGATGACAGGAATATTTTTACAAAGATAACTATTGTACTAAAAATGGAAGCATCCGGGTAAATTTATCAAATTATATTACTTTTGGAAACGCAATCCATGAACCCGTCACGGCGTTCCTTTATCACAATTTATAAACTAAACGAAAAGCCCCTTATGACACAAAACCTTGCATTAAAGAAAGATCCTCCTGCACTGCTTCGCTGGCTCGTGCTCATCTTTATAAGCCTTGCCATGTTTGGCAATTATTATATCTATGACAGCATAAGTCCCCTTGCAGTTGCCTTAAAGACCCAATTGAATTTCAGTGACAGCGACATCGGATTGTTGCAGGGGATTTATAGTTTTCCAAACATTATCATGGTGCTGATCGGGGGATTGATCATCGACAGGATCGGAACAAAAAAAGCCTCGCTGATCTTTGCATTCTTCGTATTTCTCGGTGCTTTTGTCACGGTTCTGAAGGGAAATATCATCGTGATGGCTACAGGCAGACTTCTCTTTGGGTTGGGGGCAGAATCCATGATCGTTGCAATAACGACCGTAATTGCACAATGGTTCAAGGGGAAAAGCCTTTCTTTCGCATTTGGATTGAATCTTACGCTTGCCCGGCTGGGATCTTTTCTCGCCCTCAATTCGGGAACCTGGGGTAAAAGCCTTTATACACAGTGGCAGAATCCATTATGGATTTCTGTCGGTGCCGGTGCGGTAAGCGTGATCACCCTGGTGATTTATTATCTTATCGATTCCTATGCCAGGAACAATTACAACTTAGGGAAACAGGGGGAGCAGGACAAAGTGATCCTGTCAGATGTTTTCTCTTTTGCAAAGCAACGTTTTATTATCTGCCTAACGGCATTGGTACTTGGCTTTGTACTGATCAACTACATCGCAAGAACAGAGGTGGAAGTGATGCTCCAGATCGTCCTCTACGTCCTGATCGTTGTATTCTCTTTTCTTAATTTCCGTGCTTTCAGCAAATCATACTGGTTCATCGTTATGCTGTGTATCACTTTTTATTCGGCGATGTTCCCGTTCCAAACCTTTGCAATTAAATTTTTCCAGGAGGCTCATCATGTAACACCTCAGTATGCGGGATTTCTATCAAGCATGCTGACCTTAGCCGCGATGATATTTACTCCCCTCTTCGGATTGTTATCAGACTTCATCGGGAAACGGTCATTATTAATGATGTTTGGATCCCTGCTTATCATACCTGTTTACCTGCTGATGGGTTATACCGACATCAACCTTATGATCCCGATGTCGATCATGGGTATTGCTTTTTCATTGGTGCCGGCCATCATGTGGCCTTCCGTTTCACTGGTAACGCCTGCATCCAAACTTGGGACCGCTTACGGATTGATGACGATGATCCAGAATATAGGGTTGTTCGGGTTCAACATCGCGATTGGTTGGGCAAATGATTTTTCAAAAGCATCTGCTTCACATCCTGAAGGTTACCACCTTGGTATGTGGATATTCAGTACACTTGGATTCTTCGGACTTATCTTCGCATTCTTTCTCAGGAGAAATGAGATGGGATCGCATAAATTCGGACTCGAATATGGAACGCACTACAACAAAAGACCAGAGTAATAAGTACTTTCGTGATAATCAACTGCTAATTCCTCCTTTATGAAGGCATTGATCGTAGCGGCAACGAGATTTGAAATCCGGCCGCTTTCCGATAAGTTCGCATTTGTCCAGAAAGAAGATGACAGCCTGGGGCATTACCAGTTCCGTAACGATAAGATAGACATACTCATAACTGGGATGGGAATGACCCCGACTGCTTTTTACTTAGGGAAACAGCTGCCAGGGTCTAATTATGATATTGCGATCAATGCAGGGATCTGCGGTTCATATTCAGATAAGCTTGATATCGGGAAAGTTGTGAATATTACCGAGGAAAGTTTCAGTGAACTTGGAGCAGAAAACAATGACCAGTTTATTCCTATATTCGAACTTGGGCTTGCAGACCCGGATGAAACGCCATTCCATTCGGGGAAGCTGTTCAACAATACAACCCCGAAAGGATCTGTACTCAGGAGTCTCGCCAGGGTCAGGGGAATCACCTCAAACACTATTCACGGGCACCCTGAGACGATCCGTAAAACCAGGGAGCAATTTAACCCTGATGTTGAAAGCATGGAAGGCGCTGCATTCTTTTATGCCTGCCTGTTAGGGGGTGTTCGCTTTCATCAGATACGCAGCATTTCGAACTTCGTGGAAGAGAGGGACAGATCAAAGTGGGATATACCGCTTGCACTTGCCAATCTGAATAAGACTTTATTTGAAATATTAAAAGAACAATCACGGGTATGAACCCCAAGGCAAGCCCCGGACCCTAATTCCGCCCAAAGGGGCGGGGTATTATACCCTCCGACTTCGTCGGGATTGTTCAACTATCAATTTTAATTCACTATGTTCTTAAAATTGAAGTTTCACGAATAAAATCAGTGAATAGTGAGTGGTGAATTGTGAGTAGTAAAGGGTTAAGTTTTCAGTATTAAGTAATGGCAGTATTGATCAAACTTGGGTTTTCTCCGTGTCCGAATGACACCTTTATATTTGCTGCGATGGTGAAGGGGATGATCGATACAGAAGGACTGGAGTTCGATTACCGGACGGAGGACGTGGAAACATTGAATCATCTGGCAATGAGAGACGCCATTGACATGGTCAAGGTGAGTTATCATGCTTTTCTTTATCTCTCACCGGTATACCGGTTACTTGATGCGGGAAGTGCCCTGGGGTTCGGGCAAGGGCCATTAGTGATAAGCAAAAAAAAGTATTCCATTAATGAGTTGGAAGATCGACTGGTAGCTATACCGGGAGAGTACACCACAGCTCATCTTTTGCTAAAACTTTTAGTTCCAGGGGTTCAACGTAAAAAGATCATGGTGTTTAATGAAATCGAGGATGCCATCCTGAGGGACGAAGTGGATGCCGGTGTGATCATCCATGAGAACAGGTTCACGTATGAAAGAAAAGGACTGATCAAGATTGCCGACCTGGGAGAAGTTTATGAAAACAATAATCATTCACCGATCCCACTGGGGGGCATTATTGCAAAGAAAGATCTGGGAGAGAAGGTCCTGGATAAGTTAAACAGGTGCATGTACAAGAGTGTGGCATATGCCATGGATCATCCTGATGAAGTCATGGATTTTGTCCGCAGCAATGCCCGGGAGATGGAAGACGAAGTCATTCTGAAACATATCCATCTTTATGTGAACAACTATACGCTTGACCTTGGGTCAGATGGCAGAAAAGCAATTGCCAGGCTTTTTGATCTTGCGCTGGATAGCGGGATGATCGTTCGTGACGAGTGACACATTTATGTGACAACGGCAGAACAGCAGTCGGGCGTGACCCGAAAGTGAGGCAGAAATTGAATCAGGTGAACTATGAGCCAACTTAATCTTGAAATTGAATCAATAGGTAAGGCTTTTCGTTTGGCGTTGTCAAATGGTCTGATAAGGGAGGAAGATACACTGGTCATGTTTCATGACCTTTCTTTTTTAGAGAAACGAATTCATTTTCTTAAGTCTGTATTTCCTCCAGGTGCACTTCATGCGATTGCCATTAAAGCCAATCCTGTAATGAGGATCATGGAATTTCTTCGCTCACTCGATACCGGCGCAGAAGTTGCCTCATTACCTGAGTTAAAGATCGCTCTGAAGGCGGGTTATCCTGCAGAAAAAATCGTCTTTGATTCACCTGTAAAAACATGGCAGGACCTTGAGTTCGCCCTGACTTCCGGAGTTCACATCAATGTTGATTCATTCCCTGAGATTGAACGCATTGCGGCTTTGAGACAAAAAATAAATTCGAACAGCACTATTGGTATCCGCATTAACCCTCAAGTTGGTACAGGTACTATTATTGAATCAAGTGTTGCCGGTGAATATTCAAAATTCGGGATCCCTATCAAAACAAAAAGAGAAGAACTCAGGGATGCTTTTCTGTTGTCATGGATCGAAGGGGTCCATCTGCACGTGGGGTCACAGGGATGTTCCATGGAGTTGCTGCTCAGCGGAATAGGGGTCATCTATGATTTTATCAACGGAATCAATGAAGAGCGGAAAAGATCAGGACACCGACCAATATCCATTTTCGATATCGGAGGAGGACTTCCTGTGTCATACAGATTTGATCAGATCCCTGTTTCCATGGAAGAATACACCAAAATCATTAAAGATCGATTTCCCCTGCTATTCACTTCCGATTTCACACTTTTTACTGAATTCGGACGCTGGGTGCATGTCAATGCCGGGTGGACGGTAAGCCGCGTAGAGTACGTGAAACATGATCCCGGGATCAACACAGTCATGATCCATGCAGGTGCCGATCTTTTTCTCAGGGAATGTCTGAACCCGGAAAGCTGGCCGCATGAATACAGCGTTTTTGATAAAACGGGGAACCTGAAATCAGGAATGGATAGAACTCCTTACAATCTTGCCGGCCCCCTATGCTTTTCAGGTGACATTCTCGCACGAAATGTTGCGTTACCGGTAGTAGAAGAGGGAGATTACGTAGTCATCCACGATACAGGGGGATACACGTTCAGCATGTGGTCGAGGTATAACAGCCGTCAGACACCCAGGATCATAGGATACCGGGGAGATAAATCTGAGGTCTTAAAAGAGAGGGAAAACTTTGAAGATATTGAAAGGTTCTGGACATAAAATATATGAGAATTAAGAGGTGGGTGGTGAGAGGACACTTTTTTTACCTTTACAGACAGTAAAACAGCAAGAATATGATCATAGTAACAGGTTCAGCAGGGTTTATCGGAAGTTGCCTAGTCAGTAAACTGAATAACAAAGGAATAAAGGATATCATTTTGGTAGACGATTTCTCAAATGAGGTCAAAAACAGGAATATACGGAACAAGACATACATCGAAAAGATCGACCGGAAGAACTTTTTTTCATGGCTGAAACAGAATCATTCAGATGTTGAATTCATCTTCCATATGGGGGCACGGACAGATACGACCGAGTTTGACATGTCCATATTCGATGAACTGAACCTGAATTATTCAAAAACAATGTGGGATGCCTGTTCAGAATACAGGATCCCGCTGATCTATGCTTCTTCAGCTGCGACATATGGAGACGGGAAACTGGGCTATGGAGACAATCATGATCTGATTGCGCAACTGAAACCATTGAATCCTTATGGCATATCCAAGAATGAGTTCGATAAATGGGTATTAAAGCAAAGCGACCGCCCACCCTCCTGGTTTGGATTAAAATTCTTCAATGTTTTCGGGCCGAATGAATATCATAAGGGGAGAATGGCCTCGGTGGTATTTCATGCGTTTAACCAGGCGGACAGAAGAACAAGCGGATCAAGCCAGGGGACTGTCAGGTTGTTCCGGTCGCATAACCCGGCTTATACTGATGGAGGACAACTCCGTGATTTCATTTATGTTAAGGATGTAATTGATGTGATGTGGTTCCTGATGGACCACCAGCAGGGTTCAGGCATTTACAATCTCGGGACAGGGAAGGCACGAACATTCCTTGATCTTGCTAAAGCAGTATTTTCAGCACTCAACCTTGCTCCTTCGATCGAGTTCATCGATACTCCCGCCGATATACGCGATAAGTACCAGTACTTTACGGAAGCAGAAATGGAAAAGCTAAGGTCACTGGGATATCTCAGAGCCTTTTACACCTTAGAAACAGCTATTGAGGAGTATGTCCAGGGGTACCTAAAGGACAGCTCCTTTTTTTAGAGAAAAGTTAGTTATCATCGAATATTTTGACTTTTATTTAATCCCGAACCTGGGTGAGAAGGTGATAAAGGATTGAGCTTATTTCAGTCGAAGGTTAATCGAATGGTAATCGAAGGTTGATCGAAGGTTGATCGAAGGAAGGACGGAAAGAAGGACGGAGGAAGGACGGAAGAAGGACGGAGGAAGGACGGAGGGAAAACGGAGGAAAAACGGAGGAAGGATATAACTTGGGTGGATCTCAATGTAAGATCAATCAACAGATATTTGGATAACTGACTATTGTCAATTTTTGACAGAAGACCTGCCGGAAATCAGTGGATTTTTATTGTTAAAATATTTTTTTTTGTAATGACTAAAGATTATTCATATATTTGTTTCAGAATATCAACCGGATAGTATAAATCTCATTTTGAAGCGGCTTTTTTCTATTATCAAGTTATCATTAAACTAAAATTAATCGAGTAATCGGTTTAAATACCAGACTGAAATTCTTAAAACCAAAAACCAAACCTTATTAAAGATGAAAAAAATCTTACTTTTTTGTGTATCCCTGTTATTGATGGGGAGCACATTATTTAGTCAGACCGTTCTGTTTCAGGATAGTTTTGAAAATGGTGGAAGCATTCCTCCCGGTTGGAGCAACACGGTTCTTTCCGGTTCCTCCACTGTGGTAACCTTTGTTACAACAGGGAATACAGGTTATCCATCGGTTACCGTTAATCCTTACGATCTATCTTACATGGTTTACTACAACGCTTACAGTATTACTTCCGGTACCACGCTTCTTGCCAGGACAGCCAATACCTCAACTGTGGGTTATACAAATATAACCATGGATTTCGCCATGTATCATGATAATGGATATTCTACTGACAATGATGAGATTACACCAGAGTATTCCATTGATAACGGAACTACATGGCAAGTTGCCGGGGGTCCGGTACTTCGTTATGCCGCTACCAATTACTGGTCAGTTTCTTCTTTTTCTTTACCTGCCGCTTGCGCCGGTATAGCCAATCTAAGGATTGCTTTTTTATTTACCAGCTATTTCGGGAATAATATCTTCATGGATCTCGTTCACATATCAGGTACACCTTCTGCGGTGGCACCCACGGTGACAACCAATGCCGCCAGTGCCGTGTTAGCTTATTCTGCGACACTTAACGGAACGGTTAACGCCAATGGTTCCTCCACCACGGTCACATTTCAATATGGCTTAACGGTTGCTTATGGCTCAACTGTGACAGCTACACAATCTCCTGTCACCGGTTCCACTGCTACTGCAGTATCTGCTCCCATTGCCGGACTGACCGCCAATACCCTGTATCATTTCAGATGTGTCGGCACCAATGCAGGCGGAACTACCAATGGCCTTGACATGACCTTTACGACTGCCAATGCACCACCTATTGTCGTGACCACCGCTGCCACGAATGTGTCATTTAATTCTGCAACACTTAATGGCACGGTCAACCCTAACGGAGCTTCTTCCACCGTCAGTTTTGACTATGGTTTAACGGTTGCGTACGGGACTACTGTTGCAGGAACTCCCAGTCCTGTTACCGGCAACAGCCCAGTTGCAGTTTCAGTCAATATAGCAGCCCTGACACCCGGAACCTTGTACCACTACAGGGTTAACGGTGTCAATGCAGGAGGAACAACACACGGGAATGATATGACCTTTACCACTTCCGCACAGCCGCCTCTTGTTGTGACGCTTGCTGCTACCGGTGTAGCCGGAACCTCAGCGACCCTGAACGGGACTGTCAATGCGAATTCCGCCCCTACGACTACCTGGTTTGACTATGGTCTCACCATTCCATATGCTTTCACCGTGGCAGGCAATCCGGCCAATCTCAACGGAAGTGCAGCAGTGGCAATCAATGCAAGTCTCACGGGCCTTACAAATAACAGTGTCTATCATTTCCGTGCCAAAGCCACAAATTCAGGCGGAACCACCTTCGGTAACGACCTCACTTTCGTCCTTGGGTGTCCTGCAGCCGGTCCTGCAGGAGCTATCTCAGGCCCGTCTTCAGTCTGCCAAGGGGGTAACGGTTATGTATATTTCGTACCTACCATACTGAATGCAACAGGTTATGTCTGGACTCTTCCTGTTGGAGCAGTATTTGTAAGTGGCTTTAATACCAATTCCATCACCGTCAATTATGCTTTTAATGCAGCCCCAGGATATATCTTTGTTTACGGAACCGGGCCTTGCGGAAACGGATCGCCCTCCCAGCTTGCCATCACAGTGAATCCCCCTGCATCGCCGACAATTTCGGGTCCTGCTTCTGTTTGTGTGGGCAGCACCGGGAATACTTACACTACCCAGGCCGGCATGAGTGGTTATACATGGACCGTATCCGGAGGAGGCAGTATTACCGGAGGTGGCACAACAGGCAGTAACACAGTGACCGTTACATGGAACACTGCCGGATCACAGACAGTATCTGTCAATTACAACAATGCGAATGGCTGTGCAGGTCTCAGCGCCACAGTTTACAATATCACAGTGAATGCGTTGCCTGTTCCTACGATCAGCGGACCCGCCCCAGCCTGCACCAATGTTTCGTCAGTTTACACCACCCAGCCAGGTATGACAAATTATACCTGGGGCATTTCCGGAGGTGGTACGATCCAGTCAGGATTGGGCACCAGTTCGATCACTGTAGTATGGAATACGGCCGGCGCTCAATCGCTTTCTGTAAATTATAACAATGCAGCTGGATGCACGGCGGCTTCACCAACAAGCTTACCGGTTACCGTAAATGCAACCACTGTCCCGGTCATTACCGGCCCGAATACGGCCTGTACAGGTTCAGGTTATACCAACTACTCTACCCAGGCGGGTATGACTGCCTACAACTGGAATGTTTCCTCAGGCGGTGCGATCGCTTATGGAGGCGGAACCAATTCAATTTCAGTGACATGGAATACAGCAGGTGCACAGTGGGTAAGTGTCAACTTTATCAATCCTTCGGGATGCTCCCCCACCTCACCCACTCAATATAATGTCACGGTCAGCACTACACCAGGCGCTGCCGGCAGCATCACAGGTACAGCTACTGTTTGTGCAGGAGCACAGGGAGTCGCTTATTCTGTGGGAACGATCACCAATGCCACAACTTATGTATGGACACTGCCTACCGGGGCCACCATTGCTACCGGGGCCAATAGCAATAGCATCACGGTGAATTATTCAGCTACTGCAACCAGCGGGAACATTACTGTTTACGGCAATGACATTTGCGGCAACGGTACTGTCTCTCCACCATTCCCTGTGACGGTCAATCCATTGCCTGCAAATGCAGGTACAATCACAGGTCCTGCCGCTTTATGCCAGGGAGCTACAGGCGTGGTTTATACTGTTCCCGCAATAACCAATGCCACCGGTTACATGTGGACAGTTCCGACAGGTGCTACTATAATGAGCGGTGCCAATACCAATACCATCACTGTTGATTTTGGTGCTACTGCTACTTCAGGCAATATTACTGTTATGGGGACCAACTCCTGCGGAAATGGTGTGGTTTCACCGAATTTCGCGGTTACTGTGAACCCCATTCCTCCCACTCCTGTTGTCACGAATACAGGCACTACCCTGCAAAGCACTGCAGCCAGCGGGAACCAGTGGTATTTTGAAGGGACCCTTATCACAGGTGCTACAGGGCAGACCTATGTCGCAACCCAGGATGGTTATTACTGGGATATCGTCACCCTGAACGGTTGTTCTTCCGATAGTTCGAACCATAAGCTGATCCTCACAACCGGCATTGATCCTCATTCATCGGCAGCAATCAATATTTACCCGGTTCCCAACAACGGACAGTTCAATGTTTCCATTAACACGGCTTCCGATCAATCTTTCTCCATCAGTGTTTATAACAGTATTGGAGTAAGGATCTATGAAGAACCGAAGGTAGATGTAAATGGATCGCTCCAGAAGGTGATCGACCTAAGGCCCGTCCCGGAAGGAGTTTATACTGTGATCTTTACAAACAGCCAGAACCAGGTGGTTAAGAAGATCGTTGTCAGTAAATAGATGCCGGAACCCAGCATTAAACTCTTAATTCGTAATTCGTAATTGAAAAAGCCCTGCCCGAAACGGCAGGGCTTTTTTTTTGATATTTTTTTTATTTGTGTAATTGAAAAAAGTTTTTCGTACATTTGTATCGATTGTTTTTAGAAGAGCATACATCTTCTTTTTCTTGGCTATATTTCATTCATTTTAAATAACATATGTAATTTATACAAGAAATTGTCATAAATATTTGACCCAAACTTTAAAACCATAAACCAAACCTTATTAAAGATGAAAAAAATCTTACTTTTTTGTGTATCCCTGTTATTGATGGGGAGCACATTATTTAGTCAGACCGTTCTGTTTCAGGATAGTTTTGAAAATGGTGGAAGCATTCCTCCCGGTTGGAGCAACACGGTTCTTTCCGGTTCCTCCACTGTGGTAACCTTTGTTACAACAGGGAATACAGGTTATCCATCGGTTACCGTTAATCCTTACGATCTATCTTACATGGTTTACTACAACGCTTACAGTATTACTTCCGGTACCACGCTTCTTGCCAGGACAGCCAATACCTCAACTGTGGGTTATACAAATATAACCATGGATTTCGCCATGTATCATGATAATGGATATTCTACTGACAATGATGAGATTACACCAGAGTATTCCATTGATAACGGAACTACATGGCAAGTTGCCGGGGGTCCGGTACTTCGTTATGCCGCTACCAATTACTGGTCAGTTTCTTCTTTTTCTTTACCTGCCGCTTGCGCCGGTATAGCCAATCTAAGGATTGCTTTTTTATTTACCAGCTATTTCGGGAATAATATCTTCATGGATCTCGTTCACATATCAGGTACACCTTCTGCGGTGGCACCAACGGTGACAACCAATGCCGCCTCTGCCGTGTTAGCTTATTCTGCGACACTGAACGGAACGGTTAACGCCAATGGTTCCTCCACCACAGTCACATTTCAATATGGCTTAACGGTTGCTTATGGCTCAACTGTGACAGCTACACAATCTCCTGTCACCGGTTCCACTGCCACTGCAGTATCTGCTCCCATTGCCGGACTGACCGCCAATACCCTGTATCATTTCAGATGTGTCGGCACCAATGCAGGCGGAACTACCAATGGCGGTGACATGACCTTTACGACTGCCAATGCACCACCTATTGTCGTGACCACCGCTGCCACGAATGTGTCATTTAATTCTGCAACACTTAATGGCACGGTCAACCCTAACGGAGCTTCTTCCACCGTCAGTTTTGACTATGGTTTAACGGTTGCGTATGGGACTAATGTTGCAGGAACTCCCAGTCCTGTTACCGGCAACAGCCCTGTTGCAGTTTCAGTCAATATAGCAGCCCTGACACCCGGAACCTTGTACCACTACAGGGTTAACGGTGTCAATGCAGGAGGAACAACACACGGGAATGATATGACCTTTACCACTTCCGCACAGCCGCCTCTTGTTGTGACGCTCGCTGCTACCGGTGTAGCCGGAACCTCAGCGACCCTGAACGGGACTGTCAATGCGAATTCTGCCCCTACGACTACCTGGTTTGACTATGGTCTCACCATTCCATATGCTTTCACCGTGGCAGGCAATCCGGCCAATCTCAATGGAAGTGCAGCAGTGGCAATCACTGCAGCTCTTTCGGGCCTTACAAATAACAGTGTCTATCATTTCCGTGCCAAAGCCACAAATTCAGGCGGAACCACCTTCGGTAACGACCTCACTTTCGTCCTTGGGTGTCCTGCAGCCGGCCCTGCAGGAGCTATCTCAGGCCCGTCTTCAGTCTGCCAGGGGGGTAACGGTTATGTATATTTCGTACCTACCATACTGAATGCAACAGGTTATGTCTGGACTCTTCCTGTTGGAGCAGTACTTGTAAGTGGCTTTAATACCAATTCCATCACCGTCAATTATGCTTTTAATGCAGCCCCAGGATATATCTTTGTTTACGGAACCGGGCCTTGCGGAAACGGATCGCCCTCCCAGCTTGCCATCACAGTGAATCCCCCTGCATCGCCGACAATTTCGGGTCCTGCTTCTGTTTGTGTGGGCAGCACCGGGAAAACTTACACTACCCAGGCCGGCATGAGCGGTTATACATGGACCGTATCCGGAGGAGGCAGTATTACCGGAGGTGGCACAACAGGCAGTAACACAGTGACCGTTACATGGAACACTGCCGGATCACAGACAGTATCTGTCAATTACAACAATGCGAATGGCTGTGCAGGTCTCAGCGCCACAGTTTACAATATCACAGTGAATGCGCTGCCTGTTCCTACGATCAGCGGACCCGCCCCAGCCTGCACCAATGTTTCGTCAGTTTACACCACCCAGCCAGGTATGACAAATTATACCTGGGGCATTTCCGGAGGTGGTACGATCCAGTCAGGATTGGGTACCAGTTCGATCACTGTACTATGGAATACGGCCGGCGCTCAATCGCTTTCTGTAAATTATAACAATGCAGCTGGATGCACGGCGGCTTCACCAACAAGCTTACCGGTTACCGTAAATGCAACTACTGTCCCGGTCATCACCGGCCCGAACACTGCCTGTACAAATTCAGGTTATACCAACTATTCTACCCAGGCGGGTATGACTGCCTACAACTGGAATGTTTCCTCAGGCGGGTTGATCGCTTTTGGAGGCGGAACCAATTCAATTTCAGTGACATGGAATACAGCAGGTGCACAGTGGGTAAGTGTCAACTTTATCAATCCTTCGGGATGCTCCCCCACCTCACCCACTCAATATAATGTCACGGTCAGCACTACACCAGGCGCTGCCGGCAGCATCACAGGTACAGCCACTGTTTGTGCAGGAGCACAGGGAGTCGCTTATTCTGTGGGAACGATCGCCAATGCCACAACTTATGTATGGACACTGCCTACCGGGGCCACCATTGCTTCCGGGGCCAATAGCAATAGCATCACGGTGAATTATTCAGCTACTGCAACCAGCGGGAACATTACTGTTTACGGCAATGACATTTGCGGCAACGGCACTGTCTCTCCACCATTCCCTGTGACGGTCAATCCATTGCCTGCAAATGCAGGTACAATCACAGGTCCTGCCGCTTTATGCCAGGGAGCTACAGGCGTGGTTTATACTGTTCCCGCAATAACCAATGCCACCGGTTACATGTGGACAGTTCCGACAGGTGCTACTATAATGAGCGGTGCCAATACCAATACCATCACTGTTGATTTTGGTGCTACTGCTACTTCAGGCAATATTACTGTTATGGGGACCAACTCCTGCGGAAATGGTGTGGTTTCACCGAATTTCGCGGTTACTGTGAACCCCATTCCTCCCACTCCTGTTGTCACGAATACAGGCACTACCCTGCAAAGCACTGCAGCCAGCGGGAACCAGTGGTATTTTGAAGGGACCCTTATCACAGGCGCTACAGGGCAGACCTATGTCGCAACCCAGGATGGTTATTACTGGGATATCGTCACCCTGAACGGTTGTTCTTCCGATAGTTCGAACCATAAGCTGATCCTCACGACCGGCATTGATCCTCATTCATCGGCAGCAATCAATATTTACCCGGTTCCCAACGACGGTCAGTTCAATGTTTCCATTAACACGGCTTCCGATCAATCTTTCTCCATCAGTGTTTATAACAGTATTGGAGTAAGGATCTATGAAGAACCGAAGGTAGATGTAAATGGATCGCTCCAGAAGGTGATCGACCTAAGGCCCGTCCCGGAAGGAGTTTATACTGTGATCTTTACAAACAGCCAGAACCAGGTGGTTAAGAAGATCGTGGTCAGTAAATAGATGCCGGAACCCAGCATTAAACTCTTTATTCGTAATTCGTAATTGAAAAAGCCCTGCCCGAAATGGCAGGGCTTTTTTTTTCAAATTTAAAGGACGAAATACCAGTTTAGCCCTACGCAAAATTCCGACCCACGACTTGACAAAAAATATCAGACAAAAAATTTGGTATTTATGAATTAATTATTATTAAATTTGTTAAACTCTCTGCTGCATAAATTCTTTATCTCTTTTTAAAAGGGTTTTCTTGTCCTTTATAAGTCTATGGAGTTAGTTAATATTTTTTAATCAAGCTATCGTATTATATTCAGGGATCTGAATCCTAAATAAAAATATATATCCTAAATCATTATTAGCCAATCATCAACAAAAACAGGTTATTATGAAAAAGATTTTACTTTTTTTAGCATCCCATCTATTGACCGGGAACTCAATGTTGGGACAATTTTATTAACACAGGATTGGTCGAGTACAATCACTGGTACAAACATTCCTCCGGCAGGCCGGGGTATTGACGTTGTCTCCGGTGCGAATACCAGCTATTTTATGCACTTTACGTGGTTATAAATAAGTCTGACATCCGATTCAACTGCTTGATGTATAGAATAAAAGAAAAATTTGTTTTTATATGCAGATTATCCCTAAATTTGTAAATAGATTTCCCTATTTTTGAATCATATAAAATTATAAATAATCCAAATCAGTATTAACAATCAACCAACAAAAACAACTTCTTATGAGAAAGCTTTTCCTTTTGAGTTTAGTCCTTTTGACAAGTGTTTTTGCCTCCGGACAGATCAGCGGGACATATACTATTCCCGGTGCAACCTATACGACAATTGCTTCGGCAATTGCAGCTTTAAACACTTCGGGCGTCGGCTCCGGTGGTGTTACTTTTAACGTAACTGCCGGCTATACGGAAACATTTGCGTCCCCTACGGCAGGGTACTTTACGATTTCGACCAACCTGCCAACTGTATCCAACCAGGTTATCTTCCAGAAATCAGGAAGTGGTGCAGATCCCTTGATAACTGCTGGTGTCGGTACGGGTACCTTTGACGCAATCATTGCGTTTTCGGGGATCAGCTATGTGACTTTTAACGGAATCGACCTGCAGGAAAGTGCGTCAAATACTACCGCAATTACCCAGATGGAATACGGCTATGCATTGCTCAAGGCTTCCGGCACGCAGGGTTCGCAGAACATTACGATCAAGAACTGCACGATCACACTGAACAAAACAAACACCAATGGCACCTATGGCATTTATTCAAACAACGGTACCACGGCAGCACCTACAACCGCTTTGACCGTGACAGCCGTTTCGGGTGCAAACTCGAACAACAAATTTTATGGCAATACGATCACTAATATGACTTATGGGATCTATCTGTATGGGTTTGCTGATGTGACTCCTTATGCTTATTATGATCAGAACAATGACATCGGGTCGGTCACAGGCAACACTTTTACCAACTTCGGCGGTGGCACTGTAACACCCTACGTTGTTTATGTTTATTACCAGAACGGTCTGAATATTGCCAATTGTAATATTAACGGGGGTACCGGAACGGCTGCAACAACATCAATTTACGGAATTTACGGGGGTACCGCTACAAATGCCAATGTCAATATATACGGAAACACCATTACCATTACCCACAGCCTGGGTACCTCAGGTTACATCTATGGGATCTATAATGGCGGCATGGGAACAGGTGGAACCACCAACACCCTGAACATTTACAATAATACCATTCAGAACTGCACCGAACCCAATGCCACAACCGCTTATTTCTACGGCATATACAACGCTGCCAGTGCCTTTAATACAAATTTATACGGGAATACGATCACCAATAATGTGATCGCAGGAAGTTATTATATGTATCTCTGTTATACCAACAGTGGAACGGGCGGCGTAGGCAATGTTTATAACAATATCCTCACCTATAACCAGCGTTCAGGTGCCGGAACACAGTCAACAACGGCTTATATGTATATGCTCTACATTGCAGGATCAACATCGTACGCCATCCATGATAATACTGTCGCATATAACACCGCTCCTGCACAGGTTACTTACGGAGCCTATTTTTATTGTCTTTATGCCTCCAACTCTGCTGCTTTACAAAATATTTATAATAATAGCATTCATGATAACACGATCACTTCAAGTTATACGTCGGCTCATGGTATTTATGGAATATACTCCTACCCGCTTAGTACTTCGGCCGGAAGCGTTTATAATAATACCGTTTACAACCTGATTATCAATTCCAACTCAACCGGATATGGTTACATTTTTGGTATAGAAAGCTATTACGCATTAAGCATGTATTCTAATAATGTGTATGGCCTTGCGATCAATGCTTCTTTAACCGGGTATGGATACATGTACGGCTTATATTCTTATTATACTGTCAACACTTATTCAAATAATGTTTATAACCTGGCTATTAACAACAGCGGCACCGGCTATGGTTATGGATATGGTTACTACATAGGAAGCACTAATGGGACCAATCTATACAAGAACCAACTGTACAATGTCAGCATGGCCGGCGCTTCAGGTTATTACTACGGCATGTATGTAGGTTCCGGAACCACGAATAATCTTTACAACAACTATATCTCCGATCTCAGGGCACCGGCTTCGACCAGTGCCACGGCCCTAACGGGTATTTATGTTGCCGGAGGTACAAACTGCAACCTGTATTACAATACCGTCTATCTGAATGCCACAAGTACTTCTGCAACAACTTTTGGAACAAATGCGGTCTATGTTTCAACCGGTGTTAGTTGCGAACTGCGAAATAACATCTTCATCAACAGATCGACCGCACCAGGCAGTACTACATATATAACAGCGGCTTATAAGAGAACCTCCACCACACTAACTTCCTATGTTGGAACATCTAATAACAACCTTTTCTATGCAGGAACCCCAAGTGCTACAAATCTTATTTATAGTGACGGGACAAATCTTTTACAGACCCTGGCAGCCTTTCAAAACCTGGTCAGCCCAAGGGATGCACAATCTGTTACAGAATTGCCCCCATTTGTAAATATTGCCACCACTCCATACAACCTGCACATGCAGACTACAATACCAACTCAATGCGAAAGTGGCGGATCAGTTGTTTCTACACCGGTGAATATAACCACGGATTGGGACGGTGATCCACGTTATCCAAATACCGGTTATCCAAACAATGCTGGTTATAATGCTACAGCCCCGGATATCGGAGCTGATGAGTTTGGTGGCCTGCTCCTGGACCTGACTCCACCCACTATGAGCTTTACGCCGCTTTCAAATACCAGTTATCTGACACCTCAAACGCTGACAACAATAATTACTGACCAGACCGGAGTACCTGTGAGCGGTATCGGACTTCCTGTCTGTTACTGGAAAAAGAATTGGGTAGGTACATGGACCAGCGCCCAAGGGGTATTTGTCAGCGGTCACACTTATACATTTACCTTCGGCTCAGGTGTAGCTCTAGGCGACTCAATCTATTATTACCTTGTAGCGCAGGACCTTGTCACCCCAACTCCCAATATTGGGGCCAATCCTTCGACCGGAGCCTCAGGTTATACTTACAATCCTCCGGCAGTTTCCACGAGGCCAACGACCTTATATGCTTATAAGATCGTACCGGGTATATGCGGTACCTATAATGTAGGAGTAGGCCAGACTTTCACCTCTATAACTGCAGCCGTAGCCGCTCTGAATGTTGATTACATGACCTGCCCGGTAACCCTGGTGCTCACGGATGCTGCATATGGAGCAAGTGAAACATTCCCAATCGTTCTCGGTAATGTTGCAGGCTCCAGCGCAACCAACACCATTACCATTAAACCGGCAACAGGGGTTACACCGGTCATATCGGGAAGTTCAGCTTCGGGAATTTTTGTCTTGTTCGGTACACAATACCTCACCATCAACGGGTCGAACAGCGGCGGTACAGACAAGAGCCTGACATTCCAGCAGACAAACACAGTATCAGGTACTTACTGTTTTGGTATTTTTAATAACGGATTAGTCGGAGCGTCCAACTGCACCATCAAGAACTGCAATTTCATGGCAAGTACCCAGGTTACGAATACCACGTATGCTTTCATTTTCAATGGCGCGGGAGGCGGGTACAACAATGACGTTGTACAAAACAACCAGATCTACAGCGCGTATGAAGGGATGCAGCTTGCCGGTATTTCCGGTAACGTCGCAGAAAATTGCCAGGTCATCGGCAACACCATCGGTTCAACAGTTGATGCAACTGCCCTTGATAAATATGGGATACTCATGGCCTATGCAGATAATTGTCTCGTATCTGGCAATGAAATCATGGGTGGTCCCTCTGGAAATACGAACTATTCCCAGGTTGGACTTTATATGAGCACAGGTACGACCAATGCAAAAATCCGTGCAAACAAGATCCATGACTGGTTTTATGTTACATTGACAGGTGGCTGGGGGAACTGGGGTATTTACTATGTAAGTGATGCATCCACTGTGAATGAGATCTCCAATAATGTGATCTATAATATTAAGGCCGATAGTTATACTACCGGGGTAAGTACTGATAATCTTTATGGGGTCTATATTGGTTCCGGCGGGAACATAAAATTCTATCATAATTCGATAAACATGCAGGGGAGTTTCACTTCAGCCTCCTATACTAATGCTACAGCGTGTCTCGCAATAGTCAGCGGCGTTACCCTGATGGACATAGAGAACAATATATTCAAGAACTCATTGCAACCCAGTGCAGCAATCACATCTTATACTTATGATATTCAATGTGCAGGTACTGCCTCAACTTTTTCAGTTCTTAATCACAACGATTACTGGGATGACGGAAATGGTCCGAACATTGGGTATCTGAACTCGGTGCAATATCCCACATTTGCCTCATGGCAAACTGCTACCGTTGGAGAAGCAAACGGACTTAATGTTAACCCGTTATTTTCCTCTGCTACACTACTGATCCCGACGACAGCGTTAATGAACAATGCTGGCATTTATCTTCCCCTGGTACCTACCGACATTGTAGGCACTATGCGCAGCAATCCCCCGGATGTGGGGGCCTATGAGTATGCACCTGATCCCATGGTGAATACAACACCCGCAACGGCTATTACAGGATTTTCAGCCACGCTCAACGGGACCATCAATGCCAGCAGTTACACTGTAAGCAGCTACTTCGATTATGGGCTTACCATTGCCTATGGCACAACCATTTCAGGCACTCCGGCTACTGTCACCGGTACTACTCTTACGGCAATCACCGGTCCAATTGCCGGTTTGATACCAGGCACGACATATCATTACAGGGCAAGAGGAGTGACTACCACAAGTCTTATTGCATATGGGCCTGACCTAACATTCACAACTCCTTTTGTTCCGCCTACTGTAGTTACAACCCCAGCATCCGGCGTCACGGCCACTACGGCTACTATCAATGGAACTATCAATGCAAATACCGCATCCACAACCACTTCATTCGATTATGGGCTTACTGTAGCTTACGGAACCAATGTTCCTGGTGTACCTCTTACTGTAACGGGGAGTACAGTTACAGCAGTACTTGCAAACCTTACAGGATTGCTTCCAGGGAATACATACCATTACAGGATAAACGGAGTAAATGCCGGTGGGACGTCAAACGGAAATGACATGACCTTTACTACTCCTGCGCTTGCACCGACGGTTGTTACCCTTGCGGCAACCAATATCGGAGCTTCCGGTGCAACATTGAACGGAACAGTCCTTGCAAATGGTGCATCAAGTGCAGTGACGTTTAATTATGGACTCACTGTCGCTTACGGAAGTACTGTTCCCGGCGTGCCTTCTCCCGTTACCGGTAATACAGTGACTAATGTCAGTGCCAACATTACAGGCCTCGTTATAAACATGACCTATCACTATAATGTTTGTGCTACTAATTCCATGGGTACTGTATGCGGTAATGATATGACTTTTGTCACAGTTTGCCCGGCTGCAGGTCCTGCAGGTCCTATCAGCGGGCCATCGCAGGTCTGCCAGGGAGGATCAGGCTATGTTTATTCTGTTATCATCCCTAATGCAACCGGTTATGTCTGGACGCTACCTGTCGGAGGTGTCATCACTTCAGGGATCAATACGAATACTATTACGGTGAGCTATGCATACAATGCAGCACCGGGTTATGTGGTTGTATACGGGACGGCTCCCTGCGGTAACGGTGCTCCTTCGCAGCTGGCTATTACCATGAATCCCCCTGCATCGCCGACCATTGTAGGCCCTGCTTCTGTTTGTGTCAACAGTACAGGGAATGTTTATACTACCCAGTCGGGTATGACCAACTATCTCTGGACTGTTTCTCCCGGTGGAACAGTCACTGCAGGTGGCGGAACAGGAAATAGTTCCGTTACGATTACCTGGACCACTTCTGGCGCAAAGACTGTTTGTGTAAACTATATTAACACCAGTGGTTGTTCTGGTCTTTCGCCCTATTGTTATACAGTGACTGTCAACCCACTGCCGGTCCCGACTATTTCCGGCCCCAATCCTGCCTGTTCAAATTACCCTGGCATCGTTTATTCTACACAGACCGGTATGGCAAGTTACACATGGAGCATTTCTGCCGGTGGTACCATTACCGGAGGCCAGGGCACCAGTTCCATTACCGTTACCTGGAATACTGTCGGCGCCCAGAATGTTTCGGTAAATTACATCAATGCTAACGGTTGTACTGCAACCTCACCGACGGTTTATCCTGTAACTGTTAATCCTGGTGCTACTCCGACCATCACAGGAAGTACAAATGTGTGTGTTAATTCAGGTTATTACAACTATACCACCGAGCCCGGCATGACTGTTTATACATGGAACGTCTCTTCCGGCGGAATCATTAACTACGGAAACGGTACTAATGTAATTTCAGTTTCGTGGGTAGCTTCAGGCGCTAATTGGGTGAGTGTAAACTATATCACTTCGACAGGATGCACAGCACCAAGTCCAACACAATTGAATGTTACTGTTAACCCGCTTCCAGGGTCTGCTGGTCCCATCACAGGTACTGCTGTCGTATGTGCAGGTGCGATTGGGGTTGCCTATTCTGTTGCACCGATCGCAAACGCCATTACATATGTGTGGACATTACCGCCTAATGCAACGATCTCATCTGGCGGAGGTACGAACTCCATCACAGTGAATTATGCAAACAATTCGACCAGCGGCAACATTACAGTTTATGGTAACAACACCTGTGGTGATGGCAGTAGCTCACCATCATTTAGCGTTACTGTCAATCCCCTGCCTGATGCAGCCGGGAACATCATCGGTCCTTCCTCTGTGTGCCAGGGTACTACGGGAGAGATATACACAGTTCCCCCAATAAATAACGCCACTGGTTACACCTGGACAGTTCCGACAGGTGCCAATATAATCAGTGGTATTAATACAAATACCATCACTGTAGATTTCAGCTCAACTGCTTCTTCAGGTAACATTACCGTTCTAGGCACGAATTCTTGTGGGAATGGTGTGGCTTCACCAAATTTCGCGGTCACTGTGAACCCCATTCCTACAACTCCGGTGGTCACCAATCATGGAGACACCCTGATCAGCAGTGTTCCTGCAGGGAACCAATGGTATTTCGAGGGAACACTTATCATCGGCGCTACAGGGCAAAGATATGTTGCAACACAACAAGGTTATTACTGGGATGTAGTCAATCTCCAGGGTTGTTCTTCTGATACCTCGAACCATAAGCTGATCATCGTTACCGGGATTGAATCGCATTCATCTGCTGCCATAAATATCTACCCGGTTCCAAATGATGGACAGTTTAACATCTCCATGACAACTGCTTCAGAAGAGACCTTCTCCATCAGGGTATATAACAACCTGGGAGTAAATATCTATGAAGAAAGGAATGTTGATGTAAATGGTTCGCTTGTGAAGGTGATCGACCTGAGACCTGTGCCGGATGGTGTTTATACAGTGATCTTTGAAAACAGTATGAACCAGGTGGTGAAGAAGATCATAGTGAATAAATAGGGACTTTAATAATTATTAATTTTCAATTTCTAATTGAAAATTACAATGAAACCCTGCCATTACCGGCAGGGTTTTTTTATGTTTACATTTCATTTCAAATAGAATTTTCAAAGCATTGATACTATGTAAATAATTAATCAACTGTGAAATAATTGCTAAGATTAAGAAAAATATTTGTTTTTTATTGTAGATGTACATATATTTGTCAGGTTTTGAGAATTGCTCATCTTTATTTTTTAAATAACTAGAGAAAAAAGTTTAAGAAATAACTTATTCAAAAAGAAGAAGTTTGATTCCAGACTTATTAATGATTAAAAAAATTGCACTTTTCTTAAAAATTCAGGCAACCCTAAGTGGTTTATGGTTGTCTATGTTTAATCATATTAGCCCTATGCATTTTATTCATAACAAATTTTATGGTATTCTTTTTAATGCCAGTCATAATCATGGCTTTATGTGATGAAATTATTGTCTAATCAAATAATAAATAAATAAGTACCTATGGAAACACAACTTTTACTCCAAAAATCGAAATCATCTAATTCATTCTTTCTGAGAATGATGATGGTTGTTATTATTATTGTATCCGGTGCCCTGATTTCCAATGCTTATGGTTGTCTTGTAACAGGGAACACCCTAGTATGTGCCGGTTCAACGGGAAATGTCTATTCATCAACAGCAGGACAAGCTCCTTATGTCTGGTCAGTCACTGGCGGTACAATAACTCTCGGTCAGGGGACCAGTTCGATCACGGTTACCTGGAACGCGGCAGGACTGCAAACTGTCAGTGTGGTTGAGAACGATGGATCCTGTTCTACACTCGTTGTCGTAATCCCGCTGCCAACACCGACGATCAGTGGAAATAATAACCTTTGCGTAGGTACTTCAGGGGTTGTTTATACAACGCAGGCAGGAATGAGCAATTATGCATGGACAGTCTCTGCAGGGGGTAATATCACTGCTGGAGGTAGTGTTACCGATAACACCGTAACAGTTACCTGGAACACAGCAGGAGCACAAACGGTAAGTGTTAATTATGCTAATGCTTTTAACTGTACTGCAAGTTCACCCACAGTTTATAATGTAACAGTTAATCCGTTGCCATCGCCTACCATAACAGGTCCTGCGAGTGTATGTGTTGGCTCTGCAGGAAATGTTTATTTTACCGAAGGAGGTATGACCAATTATACCTGGACGGTATCAGCCGGAGGTACGATTACCGGTGGCAGTACAACCGATGCGATCACAGTCACCTGGACTACTACAGGTGCTAAAACCATCACTGTCAATTATACCAATGAATTTGGGTGTATTACTGGTACACCAGGAAGCTACTCTGTTACCGTCAATGCATTGCCAAGTCCCTCCTTATCTGGTAATTCATCGGTCTGCTTAAATTCCGCTGGTAATCTTTACACCACACAAAGCGGTGGCGGCATACATAATTATATATGGTCGGTTCTTGGGGGTAGTATAACTGCCGGAGGTACAGGAACTGACAATACAGTTACTGTGAACTGGACTTCAGTCGGTTCGGGATCTGTCAGCGTAAATTACACCAATAATGCTGGCTGTACTGCTGCATCACCTACTGTTTATGGTGTTACTGTGAATGCTTTGCCTAACCCAAGCTATAGCAGGTCCAACACCTGTTTGTGTCAACTCGACCGGAAAAATCTATACCACCCAGAGTGGCGGTGGTATACATAACTATGTATGGTCAGTTATCGGTGGAACGATCACAGCAGGAGGCACTGCAACTGACAATACGGTTACTGTGACCTGGAACACAGTTGGAACCGAATCAGTGAGTGTAAACTATGCCAATGTCAACAACTGTACTGCTGCCTCACCAACGGTATACAATGTGATCGTCAATGCACTTCCTAATCCAACCATTTCAGGAAATAATAACGTTTGTGTCAGCCCGGTAGGGCAAGTTTATGCAACACAAAGCGGTAATTCAAATTATATATGGGCTGTATCCGGCGGTGGAACCATTACTGCCGGTGGCACCGCAACTGATTATACAGTTACTGTGACCTGGAATACAGCCGGAGCCCAGACAGTAAGTGTGAATTACACGAATGGAGGCGGGTGCACTGCTACCTCCCCAACTGTATACGATGTTACTGTTTCTCCTTTCCCGGTGCCATCTCTAAGCGGGGCATCTTTGGCCTGTCTGAATTCAAGTTATGTCTATACGACAGATGCGGGAATGTTCAATTATATCTGGACAGTATCTGCCGGTGGGACCATCACAGCAGGAGGGGGTACAGCAAATAGTACAGTCACCGTCAAATGGAACGTTTTAGGAGCCCAGACAGTCAGTGTCAAGTATACCAATGGCAGTGGCTGTACTGCCCTTGCACCAACAGTTGAAAACGTTACTGTCAATTCACTTCCTACCCCGTCGATCAGCGGGAGCAATATCGTTTGTGCCGGATCAACAGGATATGTTTATACAACACAGGCCGGCAAGAGCAACTATACCTGGTCTGTTTCGGCCGGTGGTTCGATCGCTTCCGGAGGCACGGCCACTGATAATACCGTTACTGTTAACTGGAACACAGCAGGCGCCCAAAGTGTAAGCGTTAACTACACAGACGCTAACGGCTGTGCTGCCGCTTCTCCGACAGTATATCCTGTAACAGTCAATCCTTTACCAACTCCATCTCTCAGCGGACCCACAACAGTTTGTGCCGGTTCGACAGGGAATGTCTATACGACCGATGCAGGAAAGACAAACTATACATGGTTTGTTTCTTCATTCGGAACGATCACAGCCGGTGGAACGGCAACCGATAATACGGTTACCGTGACATGGAACTCAGGACCGGGTCAATCAGTAGGTGTGAACTACGCGAATAGTTTTGGGTGCTATGCTGTAAGTCCGACCAGTTTACCAGTGACCGTTAATGCACTGCCAACCCCGACAATAGCAGGTCCTACACCGGTTTGTGCAGGATCCACTGGAAATACTTATACAACACAGGCCGGCATGACCAATTACATATGGTCAGTCTCTGCGGGTGGTACTGTCACCGGCGGCGGCGGAGTAGGCAACAATACCGTCACAGTTACATGGAACACAGCAGGTGCCCAGACCGTTAGCGTGAACTATACCAATGGTAATGGCTGTACTGCCGCTACCCCGGCAGTTTACAATGTAACTGTCAATGCATTACCAATTGTGACAATAGCAGGTCCGACACCAGTCTGTGCAGGCTCAACCGGTAATATCTATACCACACAAGCAGGGATGTCAAACTACATCTGGTCAGTCTCTGCAGGCGGTACCATCACCGCAGGCGGTGGACTTGCAAATAGTACGGTTACAGTGACCTGGAACACAGCAGGTGCACGGACTGTTAGTGTCAACTATACCAATGGAAACGGCTGCACTGCTGCTGCACCAACAGTATACAATGTTACTGTAAATGCACTTCCTGTTCCGACCATTGCAGGCCCGGTATCTGTTTGTGTGAACTCTACGGGTAATGTCTATACCACGCAGGCAGGTAATACCAATTATATCTGGTCAGTCTCTGCCGGCGGTACCATCACTGCAGGCGGTACCACAAACAGCACCAGTGTCACAGTTACCTGGACTACAGTGGGTCCGCAAACAGTCAGTGTGAACTACACCAACTCCAATGGGTGTACCGCAGCTGCACCGACAGTATACAACGTAACCGTCAATGCCATTCCATCTCCGACCATAGCAGGTCCTACTCCTGTTTGTGCAGGATCTACTGGAAATACTTATACCACCCAGGCAGGCATGTCTAACTACATCTGGTCAGTCTCTGCAGGTGGAACAATCACCGGTGGCGGCGGATTAGGTAATAATACTGTAACAGTTACATGGAACACAGCAGGCGCCCAGACCGTCAGTGTGAACTATACCAATGGTAACGGCTGTACCGCAGCTGCCCCGGTAGTCTACAATGTCACTGTCAATGCATTGCCGACACCGACCATTTCAGGACCTGCATCGGTTTGCGTTAATTCAGCAGGAAATGTCTATACCACACAGGCAGGCATGACCAATTACATCTGGGCAGTCTCTGCCGGTGGCACTATCACAGCCGGTGGCGGACTTGCAAATAGTACGGTTACAGTGACCTGGAACACAGCAGGTGCACAGACTGTAAGTGTCAACTATACCAACGGCAATGGCTGCACTGCAGCTGCACCAACAGTCTATAATGTAACCGTGAATCCCCTTCCAGTACCGACCATTGCAGGCCCTGCCTCTGTTTGTGTGAACTCTACAGGTAATGTCTATACCACGCAGGCAGGTAATACCAATTATATCTGGTTAGTCTCTGCCGGCGGTACAATCACCGCAGGCGGAACCACAAACAGCACCAGTGTCACTGTTACCTGGATTACAGCCGGTCCGCAAACAGTCAGCGTGAATTACACCAACTCCAATGGGTGTACTGCAGCTGCACCTACAGTATACAACGTAACTGTCAATACCCTTCCAACACCGACAATAGCAGGTCCTACACCGGTATGCGTTGGCGTTTCAGGTAATGTCTATACTACAGAAGCTGGTCAAACTAATTATAGTTGGACTGTTGTTGGTGGTACCATCACTGCAGGTGGTACTGCAACCAGTAATACCGTCACCATTACCTGGACTACGACAGGGCTACAATATGTCAGCGTCAATTATACTAATGCTCCCGGCTGTACCGCTCTTTCACCAACGGTTTACAACGTCACCGTCAATCCCCTTCCAGTACCGACCCTCTCTGGTCCTGCTACTGTCTGCGTTGGCATTGCAGGTAATGTCTATACCACCGAGTCAGGCATGACTAACTATCAATGGTCTGTCTCCTTTGGTGGCACCATCACCGCTGGTGGTACTGCAACAAGCAACACCGTTACCATTACATGGAACAACTCCGGTTTCCAATGGGTCTACGTCAACTATACCAATGGTAATGGCTGTACCGCTGGTTACGGTGCGCTATACAACGTCCTCGTCAATCCCCTTCCAGTACCCACCATTGCAGGCCCTGCATCTGTTTGTGTGAACTCTACGGGTAATGTCTATACCACGCAGGCAGGTAATACCAATTATATATGGTCAGTCTCTGCCGGTGGTACCATCACAGCAGGTGGCGGAACAGCTAATAATACTGTTACCGTAACCTGGAACACGGTTGGAGCACAGAGTGTCAGCGTCAATTATACCAACAGCAATGGTTGCACTGCTGTATCACCAACCGTTTATCCTGTAACAGTCAATCCTTTGCCTGTCCCAACAATCAGCGGAGCCGGACTGGTTTGCAATAATTCAACAGGGAATATTTATACAACGCAGGCAGGGATGTCAGGATATGTCTGGACAGTGACCGGGGGTACGATCACTTTCGGGCAGGGAACAGCTTCCATTGCCGTGACATGGACGACTTCAGGATCACAGACAGTCACCGTGAACTACAATAACAGTTTTGGTTGTGCTGGCGGAACCCCGGGTTCAATGACCGTAATCGTCATCCCACTGCCTACACCGACTATTACAGGTCCCACTAACGTCTGTGCAAACTCTGCCGGAAACGTTTATACCACAGAGGCTGGTAATTTCAGCTATACATGGTCCATTTCTGCGGGTGGGACAATCACTTCCGGTGGTACTTCCACCGATAATACGGTAACTGTTACCTGGAATACAGCAGGCGCACAGACTGTAAGCGTAACCTATCTCAATATTTTCGGATGTGCTGCAGCTTCACCAACTGTGTTACCCGTTACTGTTAACCCGAGGGCACTGCCAACAATCTCCGGCCCTGCTTCTGTTTGTCTTAATTCGACAGGCAACATTTACACAACGGAAGCTGGCAATTCTAACTATATATGGAGTGTTTCTGCAGGCGGTACTATCACTGCCGGCGGCGGGATCAACAATAATACCGTTACCGTTACCTGGAACACGGTTGGAGCACAGACCGTCAGCGTAAGCTACACCAATGCATTTGGCTGTACTACCGTCACCCCGACAGTTTACAACGTTACTGTTAATGCACTTCCATCTCCGACCATAGCAGGGCCTGCACCGGTTTGTGCAGGTTCAACAGGAAATGTCTATACCACGCAGGCTGGTAATACAAATTACATCTGGGCAGTTTCGGCAGGCGGTACGATAACAGCAGGAGGAACAACAAACAGTACTTCCGTCACCGTTACCTGGAATACAGCAGGAGCCCGGACAGTAAGCGTTAACTATACCAATGGCAACGGCTGTACTGCTGCTGCCCCCACCGTATACAACGTCACTGTCAATGCCTTGCCGACTCCTACCATTGCAGGTCCTACACCGGTTTGTGCCGGCACCACCGGTAATCTCTACACCACACAGGCTGGTAATACCAATTATATCTGGTCAGTCTCTGCTGGTGGCACCATCACAGCAGGAGGAACCACCAACAGCAGTTCTGTAACTGTTACCTGGAACACAGCCGGAGCACAGACTGTCAGCGTTAACTATACTAACGGCACTGGCTGCACTGCTGCTGCACCAACAGTTTATAACGTTACCGTTAATGCCGTTCCGACGCCAACAATTATAGGCCCGGCATCTATTTGTGGTGTACCATCTGCAGGGAATAATTATCTCACAGAGTCCGGTATGACAAACTATGTATGGTCAGTCTCCGCAGGTGGAACTATCACAGCAGGTGGAACTGCTACCAGTAGTTTCGTCACAGTGATGTGGACCACGGTTGGGGCACAGACCGTCAGTGTGAACTATACCAATGCAGGTGGTTGTACTGCTGCTGCACCAACGGTTTATAACGTCTCTGTGAACGCTCTCCCGGTCCCGACCATTGCAGGTCCAACCCCGGTTTGTGTAATATCAACCGGTAATGTTTATACCACACAGGCTGGCATGACCAATTATATCTGGGCTGTTTCTGCAGGTGGTGTCATTACTGCAGGCGGAACTACAAACAGCAGTAGTGTTACTGTTACCTGGAATACGGTTGGAGCACAGACCGTCAGCGTGAACTATACCAACTCCAATGGCTGTACCGCTGCTGCACCCACCGTGTTCAATGTTACTGCCAATCCAACACCGGCTCCGACACTTGCAGGTCCTACTCCTGTCTGTGCAGGCTCTACCGGTAATGTATATACCACACAGGCAGGAAATACCAATTACATCTGGGCTGTTTCTGCCGGTGGCACCATCACCGCAGGCGGAACAACAAACAGCAGTACTGTTACCGTTACATGGAACACTGCCGGAGCACAGACCGTAAGCGTTGACTACACCAATGGCAGTGGCTGCACTGCTTCCTCACCAACGGTGTATAATGTTACTGTCAATGCACTGCCCACACCTACCATTGCCGGTCCAACACCTGTTTGTGCAGGTTCTACAGGTAATTTATATACCACACAGGCAGGTATGACCAATTACTTATGGGCTGTCTCTGCCGGTGGAACCATCACCGCAGGCGGAACTACAAACAGCAATACCGTTACCGTTACCTGGAACACTGCAGGCGCACAGACCGTCAGCGTGAACTATACCAATTCAAATGGTTGTACTGCTGCCGCTCCGACAGTATTCAACGTCACTGTCAATGCACTTCCTGTTCCTACACTTGCAGGTCCTACTCCTGTTTGTGCAGGCGCCACAGGTAATGTCTATACCACGCAAGCTGGTAATACTAATTACATCTGGGCTGTCTCTGCCGGTGGAACCATCACGGCTGGCGGAACAACAAACAGCAATACTGTTACCGTTACCTGGAACACAGCAGGCGCACAGACCGTCAGCGTGAACTACACGAATGGCAGTGGCTGCACCGCTGTTGCACCAACGGTTTACAACGTCACCGTCAATGCACTGCCGACTCCTACAATCGCAGGACCGGCATCTGTTTGCGTTAACTCTACGGGTAATGTCTATACCACACAGGCTGGCAATACCAATTACATCTGGGCTGTCTCTGCAGGAGGAACTATTACTGCAGGAGGAACTACGAACAGCAGTAGTGTCACTGTAACCTGGAACACTGCAGGTGCACAGACCGTCAGCGTGAACTACACTAACTCCAATGGTTGCACTGCCACATCGCCGACAGTTTACAATGTTACTGTCAATCCTTTGCCGATAGTCACCAATTCTCCATTATCACAGACCATCTGTTCAGGATCAACCACAACACTGGTCACCCTTACATCCAACATCGCAGGTACCACATTTGCCTGGACTGCCTCGGCCACCCCAGGTGTATCAGGTTTCCTGGCAAGCGGCACCAATACCATTCCTGTTCAGACAATTTCAACTTCGGGAACAACCCAGGGTACTGTAACCTATGTCATAACACCTACTTCACCAGCAGGATGTGTGGGACCAACCACCAATTATACCGTCCTGGTGAATCCGACACCTGTGATCTCAACAGCCTTGTTGACACAAGACTGGTCAAGTACAGTCCTCAACTCAAATGTACCTCCGGCAGGATGGGGTCTTGACGTTGTTCTCGGTTCTAACATCACCTACTATATGTCACAGGGAACATGGCCTACTGTAAATCCATATGGCGGCGATACCAGGCTTGTAGATTTTGAGTCCTTCTCTTACTCAAGTGCCACGAACCGGTTAAAGATGACCACTCCTGTTTCAACAGTGGGATTATCTCCTATTACCGTCGACTTCGAATGGTATACTGACAACGGTTATGCAGGAACTAACACCGAAGGAGTGACTGTTCAGTGGTCCACAGACGGCTCTACATGGACTAACTCAACTTTCTTCATGCGTTATAATGCTGTTAACCAATGGGTGCGTGAATCAGTTACATTACCCGCAGGAGCTTCAAATCAGCCGACTTTGTATGTGGCATTTTCTTTCAACTCTAATTATGGTGACGACTGCCACATGGACATCATGCATATTCAAAACCCGACTATGAACCCTACGGTATGCAGCGGAACGCCATTTACAGTTACACCGGTCAATGGCGTTAACGGGATCGTACCTCCAGGGACGACCTATAGCTGGCCTGCCCCTACCGGTTCAGGATTTACCGGCGGAGCAGCCGGAAGCGGAGCCAGTATCACCGGCACTTTAACCAATACAACGAACACGGTGCAAACAGCTACCTATACGGTGACTCCGATTGCCGGAACCTGTCCAGGTATACCATTTACCGTTGTCGTAACGCTGAACCCGGTACCGTCAATCACACCCATGGCCACTACTGTATGCAGCGGAACAACATTTACAGTTACACCTGTTAATGTCACAAACGGGATAGTGCCGGCAGGGACAACCTATACCTGGCCTGCACCTACCGGAGCAGGATTTACAGGCGGTGCTGCAGGAAGCGGCGCTTCCATCACAGGAACCCTTACCAATACCACCAACGCACCAGTGGTCGCTACCTATACCGTGACCCCAACTGCAGGTACCTGTCCGGGAGCTCCATTTACGCTCACTGTGACACTGAACCCGACACCTACTGTCACCAATTCTCCGTTGTCACAAACCATCTGTTCAGGGTCAAGCACTACACTGGTCACCCTTACTTCAAATGTCGCAGGAGCCACTTTTACATGGACTGCCACTGCCACTGCTGGTGTATCTGGTTTCCTGGCAAGCGGTACCAACACCATTCCTGTTCAGACTATAACCACTACAGCACTTACACAGGGAACTGTGACCTATGCCATTATTCCTACTGCCAATGGCTGTGCAGGCCCGGTAACCAATTATACGGTACTGGTCAATCCATTGCCGGTGGTTACCAATTCGCCAATGTCACAATCTGTCTGTTCCGGACAAAGCACCACGCTGGTTACCCTTACTTCCAACCTCGCCGGGACCACCTTTACATGGACTGCCACTGCCACACCTGGCGTATCAGGTTTCCTGGCAAGCGGCACCAATACCATCCCTGTTCAGACAATAACCACTACAGCAGGAACACAAGGTACAGTGACCTATGCCATTATTCCCACATCATCTGCAGGTTGTGTCGGGCCAGTGGCAAATTACCTTATCCTGGTGAACCCGCTGCCTACTCCTACTATTGCAGGTCCGGCTTCCGTTTGCCTGAATTCTACCGGTAATGTCTACACCACCCAGCCAGGGAATACCAACTATGTATGGTCGGTCTCTCCCGGTGGCATTGTCACTGCAGGCGGAGGTTCGGCAAGCAATACCGTTACTGTCACATGGGTTACGGCAGGCGCACAATTTGTAGGGGTTAACTATACCAACTCCAATGGCTGCACTGCACTGAATGCAACGACCTATGTTGTTACCGTGAACCCGCTGCCGGTTCCGACCATAAGCGGTCCGAACCCGGTTTGTGTAGGGTCTACAGGCAATGTGTATACCACTCAGGCAGGAAATACCAATTATATATGGGTGGTTTCTGCCGGTGGCATCGTCACGGCAGGCGGTACTACAAACAGCAATACTGTTACCGTGACCTGGAATACGGTAGGGCCTCAGACTATTACCATTAACTACAGCAACATTTACGGCTGCACGGCTGTTGCCCCGACTGTGTTCAACCTCACAGTGAACGCTTTACCTGTCCCGACACTCTCAGGGCCCACACCGGTCTGCATAGCATCTACAGGTAATGTTTACACCACACAGGCAGGGATGACCAATTACATCTGGTCTGTATCTGCCGGTGGCACCATTACAGGAGGTGGAACTACAAACAGCAATACGGTTATTGTGACCTGGAACACTGCAGGTGCACAGACCGTCAGCGTGAACTACACCAATCCCGGTGGCTGTACAGCCGCCGCCCCGGTAGTATTCAACGTAACGGTCAATAATATCCCGGTCCCGACCATTACAGGCCAGACCAGCATGTGTGTCAATTCGGGTTACTACAACTATACTACTGAAGCCGGCATGCAGAATTATGTGTGGACTGTATCATCGGGCGGACTGATCAACTATGGATCCGGAACCTACCAGATCCAGGTCTCCTGGATCGGTGCAGGAGCACAAACGGTAAGTGTAACCTACAGCAATGGTGCAGGTTGTAACCCGGTGGCACCCACAGTGCTCAATGTCACGGTCAACCCAGTGCCTGACCAGGCAGGGACGATCACCGGAACTTCCACTCTATGTGCTGGCACCAATGGCGTAGCTTATTCTGTTGCGCCGATCAACAACGCCACTACCTATGTTTGGGCTTTGCCGCCTAATGCCTCGATCGCAACCGGCGCTGGTACCAACTCCATCACAGTGAACTTCGCCAACAATGCAACTTCAGGGAACATCTATGTCTATGGCAATAACATATGCGGTGACGGTGGAACATCACCTGCATTTCCTGTCACTGTTAATCCGCTGCCCGATCCGGCAGGAACTATCTCGGGGCCGAATGATGTCTGCCTGGGCACTTCAGGTGTGGTCTATTCTGTCGCAACAATAGCTAATGCTACCGGTTATGTCTGGACAGTTCCATCCGGGTTCCTCATCGTTTCAGGGACCAATACCAATTCCATCACCGTTAACATCACGCTTACAGCAGTCTCCGGCAACATTACTGTCATGGGGACTAATTCATGCGGTGACGGAACTGTTTCCCCGAACTTTGCTGTGACTGTGAACCCCATTCCCCCCACGCCGGTGGTCACCAACCATGGGGACACCCTCATCAGCAGTGCTCCTGCAGGGAACCAGTGGTATTTCGAAGGAACGCTCATCGTAGGAGCTACCGGGCAGAGATATGTTGCAACCCAGCAAGGGTATTACTGGGATGTGGTCGACCTACAGGGTTGTTCTTCCGATACCTCGAACCATAAACTGATCATCATTACAGGCATTAATCCTCATCCTGCATCCGTGATCAATTTATACCCGGTACCCAATGAAGGAAGGTTTAATGTATCCTTCATCACTGCCTCAGAAGAGTCTTTCACCGTCAGCGTTTATAATAACCTTGGGGTAAAGATCTATGAGGAAACAAAGGTTGAGGTGAATGGTTCGCTGATCAAGGTGATCGATATCCGTCCTGTTCCAAATGGAATGTACATGGTCATCATCACCAGCGACCAGGAAACTGTTGCGAAAAGGATCATTGTCAATTATTAACAATTCTAATAATCGATAATGAACAACTGAGAATCCATTTTAATTGTTCAAGTGAAAGAAGCCCTGCCGGAAACAGCAGGGCTTTTTTTATATATTTCTCATTTCATATTGTCAATTATGAATATGATACTATGCTTATAATGAAATTTTTGAGAAATAATTGTAAAGATTAATAAAAAATAAACTTGCCAAGACAAAATATGTCCTTATATTTGATACATTAAAAGCTACATCTTGTTTTTAATTTTTGGATTTCATTATTACAAATCAACTTTAACACAGGCAATTAATTAGTACCTGAAATAAATAATGCCAGGCGCGTACATCAGATGTATTTACTCTATCCATGTTTAATATTATTCAAAAACCATTTAGAACAATGATAGTTCTTTATTAAAAGTATTGTCAAATCAAAAAACTAAACAATTATTTTATGAAAGCAAAACATTTACCAAAAGATTTAAAACAAGCCAAAGCATTTTTCGTGAGACTGTCAATGGTTGTAATTATTATTTTGACAAATATTGCAATATCCAATGCTACAACAAAGACATGGAACCTCGCAACCGGGGGCGCATGGACAAATGGAAACAATTGGTCGCCTTTAGGCGCACCAGGCGCAAACGATGATGTCATAATTAATGGAGCATCAACTGCTATTACCGCGGTACCCACAATACAATTAAACAGTCTGACAATTAATGGCAACTGTGTACTCCGATGCTCTGCTGATGGAAATACAATTACAGTCAACGGGACCTTTAGTGTTCCTGCAGGAATTACTCTAACAATGGGTAATGTAGCAGGTACAAGAGCTGTATTTATATTGAATGGAACAGGAACCATAAATGGGACTTTTAATCTGGATGCAGGAGCAGGCGGTGCCGAGGTATTTACGAATAACGGGACCCTTATCATGGGGCCTAATGGACTTCTGAGTGGCGGTTGTGGCTTTACATTAGCTTCCAGTGCTACGCTCGAGGTTGGCTCGACTGCTGGTATTACCAGAACCGGGGCGAATGGAAATATCCAATGTGGGGGAACCCGCACCTATACTTCAGGAGCAAATTATTTTTATAACAACGGTAGTGCTGACCAGGTTACAGGTAATGGGTTGACTCAAAACGTACCTGCTAATGTGACCATCGATGATCCGGGAGATACTGTAAGTTTGACCGGTAACACTAATATGAGCGGAATTTTGACGGTGACTGCAGGATCGACACTGCAATTATCGACTTATAACCTGGGCGGTGCCACACCTCCAACCAGTGTTGTCCTTTACTGCGGTGCAGTATCGGGATCAACTATCACGAATACGACAGGCATCCTGGTACTTGGAGGTGATGTTACTGTTCTTAGTGCCGTTACAGGCACCAGTGGAGCAACAATCTCTGCTCATATTGATTTAGGAAGTGACAGGACTTTTACCGTTGCAGATGATGGATCCAGTGCAGTTGATCTAACGGTCAGTGGAACTATCAGTGGCGCTTACGGGATAACAAAAGATGGCCCGGGCACCATGAATCTTTCGGGGGCAAATACTTATACCGGAACAACAACGATAAATGAAGGAACACTGCAATTAGGAAGTAATACTGCTTTGGGAACAGTTGCAGGCGGAACAGTTGTCAACAGTGGCGCCGTTCTTGATCTGAATGGAATACATTATAATACCAGGCCAGAGCCACTGACTATAAACGGTTCAGGTATTTCAAATGGCGGTGTATTGATCAATAGTTCATCAACCGGAGCAATTTATCATGGACAAATAACACTTGGCAGTAATAGTACTATTAGTCCGACGGGTAATATCACGTTAGGGGCCAATGGGATCACCGGTGGATTTGATCTAACAATATCCGGAACTGGTGGGCTGAACATGGGATCAGGGAGCATCACATTAGGAAACCTATATAACAATACGACCTTAGAATCAACTTCAGGAACGCTTTATATATCAGGTGATTTCGTCAACAATGGTGGATTTTTAAATCACAACGGGATGGTAGAATATAATGGATTCGGCTCACAAAATGTAGCCGGAGGTGAAAATACAACATATTACGATCTTTATTTCTACTTTATGGGGGTAGGTGACTTCCCCAGTGGGACTGTAAAAACTTTCACTGCTTCAGTGATCGTCAATGATAATCTGTCAATCGACTTTGGCGCAGTCGTCGATTTGGGCACTTATACCTCAAATACCAATACATTGACCCTTGGCGGAGCAGGAACTGTTGCTGGTTCATGGGGCAGTTCAGGTTCTCCGGCAACATATGTAAATGACACTTATTTTAATCCTCCCGATCCAGGTATATTAAATGTTGCTACGCCTTCATGTACGCCACCAAATCCACCTTTATCAGATGGTGACCAGGCAATTTGTTTTGGCCAGTCTGTTCCCGCACTAACTGTTACTGTTAACTATGGGGAAACAGCAGACTGGTATGACTCACCATCAGGGGGCACACTTCTGGCAAGCAATACTACCAGTTATACTCCATCTGGTGCAGGGACATTTTATGCAGAAGCGAGAAACACTACTACCCAATGTGTCAGTCTTACACGCACTGGAGTTACGTTAACAATTAATGCATTACCCGTACCGACCCTTAGTGGTAATACTAATGTTTGTGCCGGATCATCCGGAAATACTTATACGACTGAGTCCGGGATGTCAAATTACAATTGGGTTTTGTCAGCCGGAGGCGGAACCATCACAGGAGGAGGCGCCGAGACCATAACGGTTACCTGGACTTCATCGGGAACCCAGACAGTAAGTGTAAATTATACCGATACAAACGGATGTACTGCGGCATCACAAACTGTTTATGACGTGCTTGTGAACCCGATTCCCACCGTAGATCCGGTTTCCAACCAGGCCGTTTGTAATGGTTCTGTAACTGCTCCGGTCAATTTTACCGGATCTGTACCGGGAACTGTATTCAATTGGACCAATGATACACCTTCCATTGGTTTAGCATCGAGTGGTACCGGAGATATAGCCTCATTTACAGCCACAAATCCAACAAATACACCCGTCACGGCTACTGTGACCGTTACACCCCAAACCACCTACTATCCTTCGGGAGTTATTGCCAATCCTGGTTTTGAAACAGGGACATTCTCCTCGTGGACCATCCAGGGTACTATACCTATGCCTGTTGTTAATAGTTTGGCCCCACATACCGGGACCTATTCAGCATTTTTAGGCAACCCCCCGGGATATGAACCTTATGGGGATGCTTCTTTCTACCAGCAGGTAACAGTCCCTGCTGGTGGTGGTACATTGAGTTATTGGTATTTACCTTATTCTGAGGATAATATATATTTTGACTGGCAGGATGCCTATATTACCGATCTCAGTGGGAATATATTGGTCACGGTAATGCACGTTTGCAGTAATACACAGGTTTGGACAAATGTTACCTATGATATGGCAGCTTTTGCCGGACAGACAGTCAGGGTCATGTTCCTTGTTCACCAGGATGGTTTTGGAGATGTTACCAATATGTATGTTGATGATGTTTCATTAAGTTCTGGTATCCCCAACTGTATTGGCACACCAACTTCATTTACTATTACGGTCAATCCTTTGCCTGTCCCAACTATCAGTGGAGCCGGTCTGGTTTGCAATAATTCAACAGGGAATATTTATACAACGCAGGCAGGGATGTCTGGCTATACCTGGACAGTAACCGGGGGGACCATCACTTCAGGTAGTGGAACAGCTTCTATTACAGTAACATGGAATGTACCAGGTGTACAGACCATCAGTGTAAATTACACAGACGGCAATGGATGTACCGCACCTTCGCCCGGCTCTGAGACCGTTATCGTGGTACCACTGCCGACCCCTACCATCAGCGGACCCAATGATGTCTGTGCAAATTCCACCGGAAACATTTATACGACAGAGTCTGGTAATTCAAGCTATACATGGTCAATTTCTGCCGGTGGGACGATTACTTCCGGTGGTACTTCCACCGATAATACGGTAACTGTTACCTGGAATACAGTCGGGGCACAGACTGTCAGCGTCTCCTATCTCAATGCATTCGGTTGTGCTCCAATTTCACCATCGGTGTATAACGTTACCGTCAACCCACGGGCATTGCCGACTCTCAGTGGCCCTGCTTCCGTATGTCTAAACTCGACAGGTAACATTTATACCACTGAAGGTGGTAATACCAATTATATATGGTCAGTTTCTGCAGGTGGAACCATCACTGCCGGCGGCGGAACCAATAATAATACCGTTACTGTTACATGGCATTCCACAGGGGCCCAGACTGTCAGCGTAAGCTACACCAATGCATTTGGTTGTACTACAGTCACCCCGACAGTTTACAATGTTACTGTTAATGCACTTCCATCTCCGACCATAGCAGGGCCTGCATCGGTTTGTGCAGGTTCAACAGGAAATGTCTATACCACGCAGGCTGGTAATACAAATTACATCTGGGTAGTTTCGGCAGGAGGTACAATCACCGCAGGAGGAACAACAAACAGCACTTCCGTCACCGTTACCTGGAATACAGCAGGAGCCCAAACGGTAAGCGTTAACTATACCAATGGCAACGGCTGTACTGCTGCTGCACCCACCATATACAACGTCACTGTCAATGCCTTGCCGACTCCTACCATTGCAGGTCCTACACCGGTTTGTGCCGGCACCACCGGTAATCTCTACACCACACAGGCTGGTAATACCAATTACATCTGGTCTGTTTCGGCAGGAGGCACCATCACAGCAGGGGGAACCACAAACAGCAGTTCTGTAACTGTTACCTGGAACACAACAGGAGCACAGACTGTCAGCGTTAACTATACAAACGGCACTGGCTGTACTGCAGCTGCACCAACAGTCTATAACGTTACTGTTAATCCTACGCCGTCTCCGACAATTTCAGGCCCGGCTTCTGTGTGTGCAACCTCTACCGGTAATCTCTATCTCACAGAGACAGGTATGAACAACTATGTATGGTCAGTCTCCGCAGGTGGCACTATTACCGGGGGCGGAGGTTCAGGAAACAGTTTCGTCATTGTTACCTGGAACACGGCTGGAGCACAGACCGTAAGCGTGAATTACCACAACGCCAGCGGTTGTACTGCTCCTTCACCAACGGTATACAACGTTACTGTTAATCCTCTCCCGGTCCCGACCATTGCAGGTCCAACCCCGGTTTGTGTAATATCAAGCGGTAATGTTTATACTACACAGGCTGGCATGACCAATTATATCTGGGCTGTCTCTGCAGGTGGCGTCATTACTGCAGGCGGAACTACAAGCAGCAGTAGTGTTACTGTTACCTGGAATACGGTTGGAGCACAGACCGTCAGCGTGAACTATACCAACTCCAATGGATGTACCGCTGCCGCACCCACCGTGTTCAATGTTACTGCCAATCCAACACCGGCTCCGACACTTGCAGGTCCTACTCCTGTCTGTGCTGGCTCTACCGGTAATGTATATACCACACAGGCAGGTAATACCAACTATATCTGGGCTGTTTCTGCCGGTGGCACCATCACCGCAGGCGGAACAACAAACAGCAGTACCGTTACCGTTACATGGAACACTGCAGGCGCACAGACCGTAAGTGTTGACTATACCAATGGCAGTGGCTGCACTGCTCCCTCACCAACGGTGTACAATGTTACTGTCAATGCACAGCCCACACCTACCATTGCCGGTCCAACACCTGTTTGTGCTGGCGCTACAGGTAATGTATATACCACACAGGCAGGTATGACCAATTACATATGGGCTGTCTCTGCAGGTGGAACCATCACCGCAGGCGGAACTACAAACAGCAATACCGTTACCGTTACCTGGAACACTGCAGGCGCACAAACCGTCAGCGTGAATTATACCAATTCAAATGGCTGTACTGCTGCCGCTCCGACAGTATTCAACGTCACTGTCAATGCACTTCCTGTTCCTACACTTGCAGGTCCTACTCCTGTTTGTGCAGGCGCCACAGGTAATGTCTATACCACGCAGGCTGGTAATACTAATTACATCTGGGCTGTCTCTGCAGGTGGAACCATCACGGCGGGCGGAACTACAAACAGCAATACTGTTACCGTTACCTGGAACACAGCAGGCGCACAGACAGTCAGTGTGAACTACACGAATGGCAGTGGCTGCACCGCTGCTGCACCGACGGTTTACAACGTCACCGTCAATGCACTGCCAACTCCTACAATCGCAGGACCGGCATCTGTTTGCGTTAACTCTACGGGTAATGTCTATACCACACAGGCTGGCAATACCAATTACATCTGGGCTGTCTCTGCAGGAGGAACTATTACTGCAGGCGGAACTACGAACAGCAGCAGTGTCACTGTAACCTGGAACACTGCAGGTGCACAGACCGTCAGCGTGAACTACACCAATGGCAACGGCTGTACCGCTGCTGCACCCACAGTGGACAACGTAACAGTCAATGCACTGCCAACTCCAACCATTGCAGGCCCGACACCGGTTTGCCAGGGTATCACCGGTAATGTCTATACTACCCAGGCAGGTATGACCAATTATATATGGTCTGTATCTGCAGGAGGAACTATTACTGCCGGTGGAACCACCAACAGCAACACCGTTACCATTACCTGGAACACGGTTGGAGCTCAGACCGTCAGTGTGAACTACACCAATTCAAACGGTTGTACCGCTGCTGCACCATTCATCTTTAATGTGACCGTCAATGCATTGCCGGTGCCGACAATTGCAGGGCCTACTCCTGTTTGTGTCAATTCCACCGGAAATGTATATACCACCCAGGCTGGTATGACCAACTACATCTGGACGGTTACAGGCGGTAACATTACCGCCGGCGGAACCACCAACAGCAACACTGTCACCGTTACATGGACCACGGTTGGAGTTGAGAATGTAAAAGTGAACTATACCAATGGCGCCGGCTGTACCGCTGCTGCACCATTTGTTTATAACGTAACTGTCAATGCATTGCCGGTTCCCACGATAGCAGGCCCGGCATCTGTCTGCGTTAACTCTGCCGGTAATGTCTATACTACCCAGGCCGGTATGACCAATTATATCTGGTCAGTCTCTGCAGGAGGTACCGTCACCGCTGGCGGAGGTGCTGCCAATAACACCGTTACCGTTACCTGGACCGTTGTCGGAGCCCAGACCGTAAGCGTGAACTATACCAACGCTAATGGTTGTACCGCTGCCGCACCGGTGGTTTATAACGTGACTGTTAATGCACTGCCTACTCCTTCCTTAGTTGCCCAGACAACCTTGCTGACACAAGACTGGTCGAGCGCAACCCTCAACGGGAATACTCCTCCTGCCGGATGGGGGCTTGACGTTGTACTCGGCTCGAATATCACCTACTATATGTCGCAGGGTACCTGGCCGACCGTAGCACCTTATGGTGGCGATACCAGGCTGGTGGATTTTGAGTCGTTCTCTTACTCTTCAGGTACCAACCGGTTAAAGATGACCACTCCTGTTTCAACTGTCGGCTTTACAAACGTTACTGTCGACTTTGCATGGTATACAGACAGCGGTTATCCAGGCACAAACACTGAAGGAGTCACTGTTCAGTGGTCTACCAACGGATCAACCTGGAACAACTCAACCTTCTTCATGCGTTATAACGCTGTTAACCAATGGGTGATTGAATCGGTTACATTGCCGGCAGGTGCACAGGGTCAACCCACCTTATATGTTGCTTTCCTGTTCAACTCCAACTATGGCGATGACTGCCACATGGACATCATGCATATAAAAGCCTCACCAGCTTCAACCGCTGTCTGTGCAGGATCAACAGGTAATGTTTACGTCACCGATGCAGGAATGACCAATTACATATGGTCAGTATCTGCAGGCGGGACCATTACAGCAGGCGGAACTACCAACAGCAACACCGTCACCGTCACCTGGAACACGCCAGGGGCACAGACAGTCAGCGTGAACTATACCAATGCCAACGGCTGTACTGCTCCTGCACCCACTGTACTTAATGTGACCGTCAACCCGTTGCCGACGCCGACAATAGCCGGCCCGACGCCCATTTGCGTCGGAACCACAGGCAATGTATATACCACACAGGCAGGGTTTACCAATTACATATGGACAGTCTCTGCAGGCGGTACCATAACCGCAGGCGGCACTACGAACAGCAATACCGTTACCATTACATGGACTACCGCAGGCGCTCAGACCGTCAGCGTGAACTACACCAATGCCTTCGGGTGTCCCGCTGCCGCACCCACCGTTTACACCGTAACTGTTAATCCGTTGCCGGTGGTGACACTAGCAGGTCCTGCAACAGTTTGTGTAGGTTTTGCAGGCAATGTCTATACTACCCAGGCAGGGATGACCAATTACATATGGTCAGTATCTGCAGGTGGTACGGTTACTGCTGGCGGCACTACAGCCAGTAACACCGTGACCGTTACATGGAACACCGCAGGCGCTCAGACCGTCAGCGTGAACTATACCAATGCCAACGGCTGTTCAGCTGCTGCCCCCACTGTTTACAACGTGACCGTCAACCCGCTGCCTACTCCTACTATTGCAGGTCCGGCTTCCGTTTGCCTGAATTCTACCGGTAATGTCTACACCACCCAGCCAGGGAATACCAACTATGTATGGTCGATCTCTCCCGGTGGCATTGTCACTGCAGGCGGAGGTTCGGCAAGCAATACCGTTACAATCACATGGGTTACTGCAGGCGCACAATTTGTAGGGGTTAACTATACCAACTCCAATGGCTGCACTGCACTGAATGCAACGACCTATGTCGTTACCGTGAACCCGCTGCCGGTTCCGACCATAAGCGGTCCGAACCCGGTTTGTGTCGGGTCTACAGGCAATGTGTATACCACTCAGGCAGGAAATACCAATTATATATGGGTAGTCTCTGCCGGTGGCACCGTCACGGCAGGCGGTACTACAAACAGCAATACTGTTACTGTGACCTGGAATACGGTAGGGCCTCAGACTATTACCATTAACTACAGCAACATATACGGCTGCACGGCTGTTGCCCCGACTGTGTTCAACCTCACAGTGAACGCTTTACCTGTCCCGACACTCTCAGGGCCCACACCGGTCTGCATAGCATCTACAGGTAATGTTTACACCACACAGGCAGGGATGACCAATTACATCTGGTCTGTATCTGCCGGTGGCACCATTACAGGAGGTGGAACTACAAACAGCAATACGGTTATTGTGACCTGGAACACTGCAGGTGCACAGACCGTCAGCGTGAACTACACCAATCCCGGTGGCTGTACAGCCGCCGCCCCGGTAGTATTCAACGTAACGGTCAATAATATCCCGGTCCCGACCATTACAGGCCAGACCAGCATGTGTGTCAATTCGGGTTACTACAACTATACTACTGAAGCCGGCATGCAGAATTATGTGTGGACTGTATCATCGGGCGGACTGATCAACTATGGATCCGGAACCTACCAGATCCAGGTCTCCTGGATCGGTGCAGGAGCACAAACGGTAAGTGTAACCTACAGCAATGGTGCAGGTTGTAACCCGGTGGCACCCACAGTGCTCAATGTCACGGTCAACCCAGTGCCTGACCAGGCAGGGACGATCACCGGAACTTCCACTCTATGTGCTGGCACCAATGGCGTAGCTTATTCTGTTGCGCCGATCAACAACGCCACTACCTATGTTTGGGCTTTGCCGCCTAATGCCTCGATCGCAACCGGCGCTGGTACCAACTCCATCACAGTGAACTTCGCCAACAATGCAACTTCAGGGAACATCTATGTCTATGGCAATAACATATGCGGTGACGGTGGAACATCACCTGCATTTCCTGTCACTGTTAATCCGCTGCCCGATCCGGCAGGAACTATCTCGGGGCCGAATGATGTCTGCCTGGGCACTTCAGGTGTGGTCTATTCTGTCGCAACAATAGCTAATGCTACCGGTTATGTCTGGACAGTTCCATCCGGGTTCCTCATCGTTTCAGGAACCAATACCAATTCCATCACCGTTAACATCACGCTTACAGCAGTCTCCGGCAACATTACTGTCATGGGGACTAATTCATGCGGCGACGGAACTGTTTCCCCGAACTTTACTGTGACTGTGAACCCCATTCCCCCCACGCCGGTGGTCACCAACCATGGGGACACCCTCATCAGCAGTGCTCCTGCAGGGAACCAGTGGTATTTCGAAGGAACGCTCATCGTAGGAGCTACCGGGCAGAGATATGTTGCAACCCAGCAAGGGTATTACTGGGATGTGGTCGACCTACAGGGTTGTTCTTCCGATACCTCGAACCATAAACTGATCATCATTACAGGCATTAATCCTCATCCTGCATCCGTGATCAATTTATACCCGGTACCCAATGAAGGAAGGTTTAATGTATCCTTCATCACTGCCTCAGAAGAGTCTTTCACCGTCAGCGTTTATAATAACCTTGGGGTAAAGATCTATGAGGAAACAAAGGTTGAGGTGAATGGTTCGCTGATCAAGGTGATCGATATCCGTCCTGTTCCAAATGGAATGTACATGGTCATCATCACCAGCGACCAGGAAACTGTTGCGAAAAGGATCATTGTCAATTATTAACAATTCTAATAATCGATAATGAACAACTGAGAATCCATTTTAATTGTTCAAGTGAAAGAAGCCCTGCCGGAAACAGCAGGGCTTCTTTTATTAAAGCAAACGTTATGTTTTTTTTTGATAATGATAGCTATAAAAAGAACCTAATATAGATTTGAATCATCACTGTTTAAAGGCAATTCACATGCTATTTACCAGATCATTAGAAAAAATATTTTTATTTTTTCTAATTTATTGCATTCAATTATAAAATTAATTATATTTGCCGAAGCTACATTTTCAATTTTTAGTTTTTAGATTTAAGTTGTTTACTTACAATCAACAGTTATTGGTTTACAATTGGCGGTTTAAAATTATTTGTATATCTGAAGATTGATTTTTCAGGAAATCAACTTATGGGATAGAATCTTTTATTGGTTCTGATCAGATGCAACGAAAATTTTTGCATTGAATTAATATATTGATTAATAGCTACTTATTAATAATATAGTTTTTTAGGATTTTTTTAGATCTTATCTATGAAAACAAAATCTTTACTCCCGTATTTACGACCTGTCAATTCGTTCTTTTTAAGAATGATGATGGTTGTTTTTTATATTGTTACCGGTTCGGTTTCCAACCTGGCAGGAGCCCAATCAATAACGACAGGTACAATCACAGGTTCGCCATTCTGTGACGGGTCAGCTGTCTTGGTTCCTTTTACCATCACGGGGAGTTTTAATCCGGATAACATTTTCATTGCCCAGTTATCCGATGCCAGTGGTGGCTTTGGTTCCCCAGTGACTATTGGTTCCTTAACGCAGACCACTGCAGGAACAATTCCAGCAATAATTCCAATAAATACGGCAGACGGGGCGGGATACAGGATAAGGGTTGTAAGCAGTGATCCCATTATAACAGGGACGGATAACGGAACAAATTTGACGGTGAATTCTGTACCGGCAACGCCAACTATAAGTGGATCGGGAATAGTCTGCAACGGATCCACAGGAAATATCTATTCGACGCAGCCGGGGATGTCAGGCTATACATGGACAGTGACCGGGGGTACGATTACATCGGGCAATGGAACAGCTTCCATCAACGTGACCTGGACAAGTTCAGGATCACAGACCGTCAGTGTAAACTATGCAAACAGCAATGGCTGTTTTGCAGCCACGCCAGGCTCTATGACCGTTATCGTGATACCACTGCCAACGCCGACCATCACTGGTCAAGGCAGTATCTGTGCAGGATCAACAGGTATTATCTACACAACGGAATCAGGAATGTCAAACTACATATGGGTAGTCTCTGCTGGCGGCACCATCACTGCAGGCGGAAGCTTAACGGATAATACTGTTACCGTTACCTGGAATGCGGCTGGTGCCCAGTCTGTCAGCATCACTTATAACAATGCCTTCGGTTGTCATGCCCTTGCCCCGACAGTATACCAGGTTATCGTCAATCCACTTCCTTCGCCAACCATTACAGGCCCTGCTTCAGCATGTGCCATTTCTACCGGCAATGTATACTATACTGAAGGAGGTATGTCCAATTACAACTGGAGTGTTTCATCCGGTGGTACCATCACAGCAGGTACAGGAACCGAAAGCATCACAGTTACATGGAACGCGACCGGGACCCAATATGTCAGTGTCAATTACACCAGCGAATTCGGTTGTACCATTGCATCCCCGGCAATAAAGTACATTACAGTAAATTCACGTCCGGTTCCTTCATTATCAGGTCCATCACCCATTTGTGCCGGAACAACAGGGAATGTCTATGTAACAGATGCCGGAATGAGTAATTATTCCTGGACGGTCTCTGCAGGTGGTACAATCACCGCCGGCGGAGGAATTGCAAACAGTACCGTAACCGTTACCTGGAACCCGGCAACAGCGGGAACCCAGACAATAACAGTGAATTATACCGATGGAAACGGATGTGCAGCTGCCTCACCCACGATACTGAATGTAACGGTCAATGCTTTACCGGAACCTCTGATCGAGGGGAATGATTTTGTTTGTCTGGGATCGTCGAAAGTGGTTTATCTCACGCAAGCCGGCATGACTAATTATATCTGGAATGTTTCTTCAGGCGGAACGGTTACCGGCGGCGGAAATGCTACCAGCGATTCAGTGCAGGTAACCTGGAACACGTTAGGAGCACAAACAGTCAGTGTCAGGTACACCAACGCCAACGGCTGTACTGCTCCTGCGCCAACTGTTTACAATGTAACTGTAAATTCGACCGTAGGCACCCCGACAGCAATCACCATCGCAGCAGGCACTGAGCCGACTTGTCAACTGACCAATGGAACTACCATGACAAACTATGCCACCACGGCAGCATACGATACCGGATTTACATGGAGCCTGAGCAATGGCGCTGCCGGAAGTATAGGCACCTCGACCGGTATTATGACCTGGGCCAACGGATTCTCGGGAGCCGTGAATATCGAGGTGATTGCCAAAGGTTGTAACGGACCTTCTGCAATGGTCACAAGAACGGTGAACGTCACTCCAACTGTAGGGACGCCAACAGCAATTACTGTCTCTGCAGGGGTTGAACCTTCCTGCCAGCTTACCAATGGCACTACTACAACAACATATGCAACAACGGCAACACACAATACCGGATTTATCTGGAGTTTGAGCGATCCCACGGCAGGGACCATAGGCGCTGCAACCGGTATTATGACCTGGGCCAACGGGTATTACGGAACCGTCAATATCCAGGTAATTGCAAATGGGTGTAACGGGCCCTCTGTACAGGTGATCAGGACGGTGACACTGGGGCCATCTGTGGGTACTCCAACCGCAATAACCATAGCGGCAGGCATTGAGCCTTCCTGTCAGCTTACCAATGGCACGACCACCACGACCTATGCTACCACGGCACCAAACAATACTGGATTTAACTGGAGTCTGAGTAACGGCGCAGCCGGAAATATCGGTGCAGCAACCGGCATTATGACCTGGGCTAACGGTTTCTCAGGGACTGTTAATATCCGGGTAACGGCCAATGGTTGCAATGGCCCTACTGCAATGGTCACAAGAACAGTGACCATCACCCCCACTGTAGGAACACCGACGGCAATTACGGTTTCAGCAGGAGTCGAACCTTCCTGCCAGCTGACCAACGGCACAACGACAACAACTTATGCCACCACGGCAACAAACAATACCGGAATTAACTGGAGCCTTAGCAATAGCTCTGCCGGAAGTATCGACGCAACCGGCATTATGACATGGGCCGATGGATTCTCAGGAACCGTGAATATACAGGTAACTGCCAGCGGTTGTAACGGACCGTCTGCACAGGTGATCAGAACAGTGACCATAGGGGCACCCGTAGGTACGCCAACGGCAATTACAGTTTCTGCAGGCGTCGAACCTTCCTGCCAGTTGACCAACGGCACGACCACCACAACCTATGCTACCTCTGCAGTAAACAATACAGGATTTAACTGGAGCATCGATAATTCCAATGCCGGGAGCATCGGTGCCGCAACAGGTATCATGACCTGGGCTAACGGATTTTCAGGAACGGTCAATATCCAGGTAATTGCCAATGGTTGTTACGGACCGTCTGCGCAGGTTACGCGGACTGTTATTGTCAATCCCCGTCCTGCCCCGACAATCAGTGGCAGTAATACAATTTGTGCAGGAACAACACCTTATTCTTATACGACTGAAAGCGGAATGACAAATTACATTTGGTCGGTCTCTGCCGGCGGTACGATCACCTCAGGAGGTGGACCTGGGAACAATTCTGTTACCGTGGTTTGGAATACTCCGGGAACCCAGTCTGTCAGTGTTAATTACTCAAACTCCTATGGATGTTCTGCAGGGATACCAACTGTTTACGCGGTAACAGTCAATCCTGTGCCCGTGCCGACTGTCAGCGGGTCAGGATTGGTTTGTAACGGTTCCACTGGGAATATATATACAACTCAGCCGGGAATGTCAGGTTACACGTGGACGGTGACCGGAGGTACAATCACAGCAGGAAGCGGAACGGCTTCCATCACCGTGACATGGACAAGTGCCGGATTACAGACTGTGAGCGTGAACTACTCAAACAGCTCCGGATGTTTCGCTGCTGTGCCATGTACTATACCCATTATCGTAATCCCCCTTCCAATACCAACCATCGCCGGTCCAGGCAGCGCATGCGTAGGTTCAACAGGCGTTATCTATACCACGGAATCAGGGATGAGCAACTATACCTGGACCATATCAGCCGGCGGGACAATCACAGCAGGGGCCGGGACCAACAGTGTTACTGTATCCTGGAATACACTCGGTGCCCAGACCATCAGCGTTAATTATAACAATACTTTCGGCTGTTCTGCTGCTATCCCTACGATATATCCGGTTACTGTCAGTCCAATGCCTTCGCCAACCATCACTGGTCCTGTTTCAGCATGCGTTAATCCCGCCGAAAACGTATACTATACTGAAGTTGGCATGTCCAATTACAGCTGGAGTGTTTCACCAGGAAATACCATCATTGCAGGCGCCGGAACCAACAGTGTTACCGTTTCATGGAATACACTCGGTGCCCAGACCATCAGCGTTAATTATAACAATGCTTTCGGCTGTTCTGCCGCCATCCCGACAGAAAAGAACATCACAGTAAATTCACTGCCGGTTCCATCCTTATCAGGTCCATCACCGGTTTGTACGGGCATTACAGGAAATGTCTATACCACTGATGTCGGTATGTCCACTTATAGCTGGACGGTCTCCGGCGGTACCATTACTTCAGGAATTGGAACATCATCCATAGAAGTGACATGGTATGCCCCCGGTACCCAGGCAGTGACTGTTAACTATACAGATGGAAACGGATGTTCAGCCGCTTCAGCCACAGTAATAAACGTGACGGTCTATGATTCACCGGCACCTGTAATCAATGGGAATAATGTTGTTTGTTGGGGGTCAACGGGTGTGGTTTATTCTACGCAAGCAGGAATGATAAATTATATCTGGAATGTTTCTTCAAGTGGTACTATCACCGCAGGTGGTTCTTCCACTGATAATAGTGTTACCGTCACCTGGAACACGGTTGGATCACAGACAGTCAGTGTGAGCTTCACCAACCCCAACGGCTGTGTTATTACTACACCGACCGTTTATAATGTATCGGTGAACCCGACAGTAGGCACTCCGACTGCAATAACCATCGCAGCAGGCACTGAACCTGCCTGCCAGCTGACTAACGGCACGACCACAACAACCTATGCCACCACAGCAACATACAATACGGGTTTTAACTGGAGCATTGATAATTCCAATGCCGGAAGCATCGGGGCCACAACCGGCATCATGACCTGGGCCAATGGCTTTTATGGAACCGTTAATATCCAGGTAACCGCCAATGGTTGTTACGGGCCGTCTGCAATGGTCACAAGGACGGTGACCCTTGGTCCCACTGTCGGGACACCAACGGCAATAACTGTTTCAGCAGGGGTCGAACCTTCCTGCCAGCTGACCAACGGCACAACCACTACAACCTATACCACCACTGCAACTAATAATACCGGGTTTAACTGGAGCCTTAGCAACGGCGCTGCTGGAAACATAGGCGCAACAACGGGTATTATGACATGGGCAAATGGATTCTCCGGAACCGTTAATATCCAGGTGACTGCCAATGGCTGTAACGGACCCTCTGCACAGGTGATCAGAACGGTGAACATCACACCCACTGTTGGGACGCCAACGGCAATTACAGTTTCTGCCGGGGTCGAACCTTCCTGCCAGCTGACCAACGGCACAACCACAACAACCTATTCAACCACGGCAACAAACAATACCGGCTTTAACTGGAGCCTTAGCAACGGCACAGCCGGAAGTATCGGCGCAACAACAGGTATTATGACCTGGACCAACGGATTCTCTGGAACCGTTAATATCCAGGTGACTGCCAATGGCTGTAACGGACCCTCTGCTCAGGTAATCAGAACGGTGGCCGTCACCCCGACTGTAGGAACACCGACAGCAATTACAGTCTCTGCAGGGGTCGAACCTTCCTGCCAGCTGACCAACGGCACGACCACGACGACCTATGCCACCACGGCAACAAACAATACCGGATTTAACTGGAGCCTTAGCAACGGCGCTGCCGGAAGTATCGGCGCCACAACAGGTATTATGACCTGGGCTAACGGTTTCTCAGGAACTGTCAATATCCAGGTAACTGCCAATGGCTGTAACGGACCCTCTGCACAGGTGATCAGAACGGTAAACATCACACCTACAGTCGGAACGCCAACATCAATTACAGTTTCTGCAGGGGTCGAACCTTCCTGCCAGCTGACCAACGGCACGACCACTACAACCTATGCCACCACGGCAACAAACAATACCGGCTTTAACTGGAGCCTGAATAACGGCTCTGCCGGAAGTATCGGTGCCACATCAGGTATTATGACCTGGGCAAATGGGTTCTCTGGAACCGTCAATATCCAGGTAACCGCCAATGGCTGTAACGGACCTTCTGCAATGGTTATTAGAACGGTGACCGTCACCCCAACTGTAGGAACACCGACAGCAATTACAGTCTTTGCAGGGGTCGAGCCTTCCTGCCAGCTGACAAACGGAACGACTACAACAACCTATGCAACCACTGCAACAAACAATACCGGGTTTAACTGGAGCCTTAGCAACGGCGCAGCCGGAAGTATCGGCGCCACAACAGGGATTATGACCTGGACCAACGGGTTCTCTGGTACTGTGAATATCCAGGTGACTGCCAATGGCTGTAACGGACCCTCTGCACAGGTGATCAGAACGGTGAACATCACACCCACTGTTGGGATGCCAACGGCAATTACAGTTTCTGCAGGGGTCGAACCTTCCTGCCAGCTTACCAACGGCACGACCACGACGACCTATGCCACCACTGCCACTAACAATACAGGCTTTAACTGGAGCCTTAGTAACGGCGCAGCCGGTAATATCGGCGCCACAACAGGCATTATGACCTGGGCTGATGGTTTCTCGGGAACTGTCAATATCCAGGTAACTGCCAATGGCTGTAACGGACCCTCTGCACAGGTGATCAGGACGGTGAACATCACACCTACAGTCGGAACGCCAACATCAATTACAGTTTCCGCAGGGGTCGAACCTTCCTGCCAGCTGACAAACGGCACGACTACTACAACCTATGCCACCACTGCAACAAACAATACCGGCTTTAACTGGAGCCTGAGCAACGGTGCTGCCGGGAATATCGGCACCACAACTGGTATTATGACCTGGACCAACGGGTTCTCAGGAACCGTGAATATACAGGTAACTGCCAATGGCTGTAACGGACCCTCTGCACAGGTGATCAGAACGGTGAGCATCAACCCCACTGTCGGCACCCCAACATCAATTACAGTTTCAGCAGGAGTCGAACCTTCCTGCCAGCTGACCAACGGCACAACCACTACTACCTATACCACCACTGCAACTAACAATACAGGCTTTAACTGGAGCCTGAGCAATGGCTCTGCCGGAAATATCGGCGCCACAACAGGTATTATGACCTGGACCAACGGGTTCTCAGGAACCGTCAATATCCAGGTAACCGCCAATGGCTGTAACGGGCCTTCTGCAATGGTTACCAGAACGGTGACCGTCACTCCAACTGTAGGAACACCGACAGCAATTACAGTCTCTGCAGGTGTCGACCCTTCCTGCCAGCTGACCAACGGTACGACCACAACGACCTATGCCACCACGGCCACAAACAATACGGGATTAAACTGGAGCCTGAGTAATGGAGCTGCCGGAAGCATTGGCGCTACAACAGGTATTATGACCTGGACAAATGGGTTCTATGGAACCGTCAATATCCAGGTGACTGCCAATGGCTGTAATGGGCCTTCTGCAATGGTTAATAGAACGGTGACCGTCACTCCAACTGTTGGAACACCGACAGTAATTACAGTTTCTGCCGGCGTCGAACCTTCCTGCCAGCTGACCAACGGTACGACCACAACCACCTATACCACCACAGCCACAAACAATACCGGCTTTAACTGGAGCCTGAGTAACGGCGCCGCCGGAAGCATTGGCGCTACAACAGGTATTATGACCTGGACAAATGGGTTCTATGGAACCGTCAATATCCAGGTGATCGCCAATGGCTGCAATGGCCCCTCTTCAATGGTCACAAGGACGGTGAACATCACCCCAACCGTAGGGACTCCAACAGCAATAACAATTTCTGCAGGGGTCGAACCTTCCTGCCAGCTGACCAACGGCACGACCACGACGACCTATACCACCACGGCAACAAATAATACCGGCTTTAACTGGAGCCTTAGCAACGGCGCAGCCGGTAGTATCGGCGCCACAACAGGCATTATGTCCTGGGCTAATGGTTTCTCGGGAACTGTCAATATCCAGGTAACCGCCAATGGCTGTAACGGACCCTCTGCACAGGTGATCAGAACGGTGAACATCAACCCCACTGTCGGCACGCCAACATCAATTACAGTTTCAGCAGGGGTCGAACCTTCCTGCCAGCTGACCAACGGCACAACCACTACTACCTATACCACCACTGCAACTAACAATACAGGCTTTAACTGGAGCCTGAACAATGGCTCTGCCGGGAATATCGGCGCCACAACAGGTATTATGACCTGGGCAAACGGGTTCTCTGGAAGCGTAAATATCCAGGTGACTGCCAATGGCTGCAATGGCCCCTCTACACAGGTGATCAGGACGGTGAACATCAACCCTACTGTCGGAACGCCAACATCAATTACAGTATTTGCAGGTGTCGAACCTTCCTGCCAGCTGACCAACGGCACAACCACTACAACCTATGCCACCACTGCAACAAACAATACAGGCTTTAACTGGAGCCTGAGTAACGGCTCTGCCGGAAGTATTGGCGCCACAACTGGAATAATGACCTGGACAAACGGGTTCTCCGGAACCGTCGATATCCAGGTGACTGCCAATGGCTGTAATGGGCCTTCTTCAATGGTCACAAGAACGGTGAACATTACCCCAACCGTAGGGACTCCAACAGCAATAACAATTTCTGCAGGGATCGAGCCTTCCTGCCAGCTGACCAATGGAACGACCACTACAACCTATGCCACTACGGCAACAAACTATACAGGATTCAACTGGAGCCTGAATAACGGCTCTGCCGGAAGTATCGATCCCGTAACCGGAATTATGACCTGGGCATACGGGTTCTCAGGAACCGTCAATATCCAGGTTACAGCCAGTGGCTGTAATGGACCCTCTGCCATGGTTACCAGAACGGTGAACATCACCCCCACTGTAGGAACACCGACAGCAATTACAGTTTCTGCAGGGGTCGAACCTTCCTGCCAGCTGACCAACGGTACCACCACAACAACTTATACCACAACTGCAACAAACAATACCGGTTTTATCTGGAGTTTGAACGATCCAACAGCTGGGACCATAGGCACTGCATCCGGCATTATAACCTGGACCAACGGATATTACGGAACTGTCAATATCCAGGTAATTGCAAATGGTTGTAACGGACCCTCTGTACAGGTGATCAGAACGGTGACCATCACCCCCACTGTAGGAACACCAACGGCAATTACAGTTTATGCTGGTATCGAACCTTCCTGCCAGCTGACCAACGGCACGACTACCACGACATATGCCACCACGGCAACGAACAATACCGGGTTTAACTGGACCATCGATAATTCCAATGCCGGAAGCATTGACGCCACCACCGGCATTATGACCTGGGCCAGCGGATTCTCAGGATCCGTGGATATCCTTGTAACTGCCAATGGCTGTAATGGACCCTCCGCACAGGTATCAAGACCTGTGAACATCACTCCCACTGTCGGAACGCCAACGGCAATCACAGTCATTGCCGGGGTCGAGCCTACCTGCCAGCTGACCAATGGAACGACAACTACAACCTATGCCACTACGGCAACAAACAATACCGGTTTTAACTGGAGCCTGGACAACGGTGCTGCAGGAAGTATCGATCCCGTAACCGGCATTATGACCTGGGCCTACGGGTTCTCAGGAACCGTTAATATCCAGGTAACCGCCAATGGCTGCAATGGACCTTCTGCAATGGTTACCAGAACTGTTAATATTACTCCGACTGTCGGGACGCCAACGGTAATTACTGTCTCTGCAGGGGTCGAACCTTCCTGCCAGCTAACCAACGGTACGACCACAACGACCTATACAACCACGGCAACAAACAATACTGGCTTTAACTGGAGCCTTAGCAACGGCGCAGCCGGCAGTATCGGTGCCACAACAGGTATTATGACCTGGGCAAATGGGTTCTCCGGAACCGTAAATATCCAGGTGACTGCCAATGGCTGTAATGGTCCCTCTGCAATGGTTATACGGATTGTCATTGTTAATACACGTCCTGTCCCGACAATCACTGGTAATACTGTAATTTGTGCCGGATCAGCCGGGAATGTTTACACGACCGAAACCAGTATGACTAATTATACGTGGTCAGTCTCAGCAGGTGGTTCGATCACATCAGGTGGAGGATCAACCGATAATGCAGTTACCATTCAATGGAACACGTCAGGAGCCCAATCTGTCAGCGTAAACTACATGAATGGCAATGGATGTGCCGCTGCCTCCCCGACAGTATACCCCGTTACTGTCAATTCATTACCGGTTCCGGCGCTTACAGGGCCGACGCCGGTTATTGTCGGTACAACAGGTAATATGTATACTACGGACGCAGGTCAGTCAGATTATACATGGTCTGTTACTGCTGGTGGAACCATCACTGCAGGTGGCACTACAACCGATAATACCGTTACCGTGACCTGGAATACGGTTGGTGCTCAATCCGTTAGTGTAAACTATACCAATGCCAATGGCTGTACTGCCGCTTCTGCGACAGTTTACCCGGTGTCGGTCACCCCGGCTACAGTCCAGGTTTCAGGTTACATAACCTATTACAATACAGCTAACACGATAATGAATGATGTCACGGTTACTTTGCAGGGCACAGGACTGTATGGAGTTACAGATGGAACGGGATACTACATAATCAATAATGTACCGCCTGGCACATATACAGTAGTCATTACCACTATCAAGCCGACTGCCGGAAGCATTAACTCGGGAGATGCCGCCCAGGCGAATCAATGGTCAAATTCGCAAACCGGGGGTCAGTGGCCCTCAATTCAGATGGTCAGGTTCTTTGCCGGCGATGTATCGGGTGATAATACCATCCAGCCAAATGATGCCTCACTGATACTTGCTTATTTTGTGAATGCCTGGACAACATGGGCAGGACATGGTCCAAACCCTCGCCCTGACTGGACCTTCTGGATTCCGCAAACCACAACACAGAATAACAGCTCTGCTGGCCTGTACCCGCAGATAACAGTTTCGACATCAAACCTGAGCCAGAACTTCTATGGAATGGCCACAGGAGACTTTAACCGCAGTTTGATACCTAACGGTGCCAAATTGGCCAATGATTATGTGAGGTTAGATTATGGGCAAACTGTATATCCCGATGCCAATGGGATCGCTGAAATGCCTATATCCGCAGAAATGCCGATGGAGGTTGGTGCTGTTTCCCTGATCCTGGACTTCCCGTCTGATAAACTTGAAATACTGGATGTTACCATGAACGGCAATACTGGCACTCCCCTTATGTACAATGTGATCGGTGATGAGCTGAGGATCGGGTGGAACTCACTGGAACCGCTCACGCTAAAAACTGCCGGTGAATTACTGACCCTGAAAGTCAGGTTGATTGGTACACTTTCAAAGGATGAAACACTCCGCTTCGATCTTGCTGCCAACCCGCTGAATGAACTTGATGATGCCTCTGTTCAGCCGATAAATAACGCTGCCCTCAGCATGAATGTGATTGGCTCAACATTGGGAGTATCATCACCGGGAGCAGGAAACCTCATCCTGGCAAACTACCCGAATCCGTTTGACCAGTCGACAACCATTGCCTATTCATTGCCAATGGCAGGTGAAGTAACCCTGGAGGTTCGCAATATGATGGGGACCGTTGTTCAGACTATGGTCAGCCACAAGTTGCAGGCTGCCGGAGACTATAAACTCACATTGGATAATAATTCACTTGAATCAGGCATCTACATGGCCACCCTTGAACTAAACTGCGGCGGCCAGGTAATGACACGGATCATTAAAATTGTTTGTACGCGATAATTTTTAACAAAAGGAACAGGGGAGAATATTCCCCTGTTCCTTTAATTTATTAATTAAGCCCGGCATTTTTCTCTATGATAAAGAAATTTCTGTTCATCACTGGTTATTTCTTCCTTTCGGTTTATGGGATAGCCCAGAATGCCCCCATTTCCACGATCAGTGTTGTTAACAGTTACACCAATACGGCCACGGTACCTGTCACTGCAATCAATTTTACCAATATCGGTTCATTCAGTTTAGAGATTGAGTACGACCAGACCATTGCCCTTCCGGTTTCGGTCACGGTGGGTCCTCTACTGGGTGGCAGTGTGTCGGTGAACCTGACCAACCCGGGTTCAATTCTCGTGTCATGGTATACCTACCCGGGATTGACCCTCAGCGGGAGCCCTGTTATCCTAAGCCTCAATTTTTCGAGGGTCGTTTTTGGCACCTCGGCACTTACCTGGCTGGATAATGGCCCTTCCTGTGCCTGGTATGACGTAAATTTCAATTTACTGAATGATGTGCCCACTACTACTTATTACATCCCAGGCACCCTCACTTTTAACACGACTAATGCTCCCCATACCATGGCTCCTGTTGTTAATTCATGCGAGAACCTTCTTATCGGCATCCCGGTAAAAGTCACAGCATTCAACAACATCGGGGGAGTAACACTGACCCTGAACTACAATTACTCGGCACTTAACTACCAATCCTTCATTAATAATTCCGGTTTCCCGGGACTTACAGTCAATACTGCCCAGCAGGGAACACTTATAGTTTCAGGGACAATACCATCGAACGGAACGGGTTTTTCCCTGCCCGACAGTTCTGTCCTTGTGACCCTGAATTTCAACTATTCATCAGGAACCTCGGGTCTTTCCTGGTATGATAACGGAGCATCGTGCCAGTATCTTGGAGCACCGCCCGGCTATTTGGTGTTAAATGATTCCCCCCAGGGCACCTACTACATAAACGGATCAGTCACCGGGACACCATCGCCGGGACCGGCCGGAGCGATATCAGGTCCGCCCGGTGGCAATGTTTGCTTAGGAGAAACAGGCGTAAACTTCAGTGTCTTCCCTGTTCAGAATGCCACCGCTTATTTCTGGGCACTACCGACCGGCGCCATCATTACTGGTGGTGGGTGGACAGATAATATTATAGTCACATTTGACAGTACTGCAATAAACGGGAATCTAATTGTATATGGCAATAACATTTGCGGAAATGGACAAAATTCACCTCCTTTTCTTGTAAATGTTAATACTCCGCCATCCATCACCAGTCAGCCCGTCTCTCCCGATACTGTGAATGCAGACGGCGGATCAGCCTCGTTTACCGCCGGGGCTACCGGTTCCTCACTCACCTTTCAATGGCAGGTCTACTCGACAACCTGGACCAACCTTTCAGATAGCGGCGTTTACAGCGGGGCGTCCCTTCCAACCCTGACAATAACAAATCCCCCTGCATCCATGAACGGCAATCATTACCGTTGCGTAGTAAGCGGGTTCTGCCTGCCGCAGACAATTACCAACGGTGAAGCTATGCTTTCAGTGCGCATTTTGACCGGGATACAAAATAATGACGCAGGTAAAAATGGTGACAATAAGACTTTAACCCTGGACATCAGTCCGAATCCTGCAGTTTCGGAATTAAGGCTAAGCTATTTTTTACCCGGAGATGGTCATGTCAGGCTGGAAATCCGGAGCGTTACCGGGGAAATAATGGAGGTGCTCTTTGACAGTAATGACACAAAGGGATCTCATAAGCTGACAACAGTACTGGACCTGGACCCGGGGCTCTATTTAATTACATTGACCTTACAAACAATGACAGAAATGAATACGACAATAAAAAAACTTATACTACAATAATCAGAATGTAACTATTATAGATAGATATAACTAAAGCATATTTTTAAAAATAACACATTAATAAAGTTATAAAATTTACAATGAAAAAGTTTACATTTGTTATATAATAATTGCATTTAATCCGATTATCTTCTCAGAACCGACAGAAGAATAAATTAAAAAGCTATACTATGAAAAAGTTTACACTTGCAATCTGTATCCTTCTTGTTTTTGCCGGGATCAGTGGTTATTCAACGAATCCAGCGCCAATTTCCACGATCGGAACTGTTACCACAACGGCTATTACAGCAACAGTGCCCATTACAGCAATCAATTTTACTGATGTTCAAAGCGGTTCATTATATATTAACTATGACGCGACGATCGCTACTGTTACTTTAGCTTCCCAAGTTCAGGAAGGTCCCCTTCTTGGTGGTCTTTGGGATGTTAACGTTAGTAATTCTGGATTAATTATTATATCATGGAGTACTTATCCCGCTCTTACGCTGCCCGGAACCGTGACTGTGGCTAATATTGTATTTACAAAAGTCTTTGACGGAACCTCAGCCCTGACATTTTTTAATAGTGGAACTGATTGTGCGTGGTGGGATGGAAACTATAATTTAATGAGTGATAGTCCATTTTCAAGTTATTTTATTAACGGATCATTGACTTTCAATCCCCTTCCTGCACCGATAACTACTGCACCAGTTTTGTCAGCCTGTCCCGGGACAGCGATTTCAGTTCCAATAACTGTTACCGGTTTTACAAATATTGGAGCAGTGTCACTTTACCTCAATTATGATCCGACAGTGCTTACTTATATCAGCGGTACGAACACATCAAGTTTCCCGGGGTTAATAATTTTTAATCCATCATCAGGACTGGTTACCGTGGCAGGGTATTCTAGCTCCTCAGGTATCACTTTGCCAGACAATTCCACTTTTATTACATTGAATTTTACCTGTAGTGGAGTTGGGACTTCAGCCCTGACCTGGAATCCCAGCGGAGTTGATTGTCAATATCAGGATTATCCGGGCTATGGTAATATGCCTCAATCTCCATTCAGTAGTTTTTATATTAATGGGAGTGTGAATGTACATAGTGTTACAGCCTCCATCAGTGGCGGGACTTCGCCCATCTGTTACGATACAGATCCTGGAACATTGACAGCAACAGGTGGCGGTGGTACCGGTTCCTATACCTACCTGTGGTATAAAAACAGCGCTTCCACAGGGATTACGACACAGACATACGACCCGGGACTTTTGACTTCTACATCAACATTCTACTGTGCGGTCACCAGCGGTTCCTGTGGAACGGCTAACTCAAATACTATAACTATCAACGTAGGTGCTAACCTGTCAGGCAGCATAAGCGGGGGAACTTCGCCCATTTGTTACAATACCGATCCGGGAACATTCACGGCCACAGGATCAGGTGGCATTGGTTCCTATACCTATCAATGGTATAATACAATCACTGGTCTAATCAGCGGAGCCATAAACTCAAACTATGATCCCGGGAATATAACCGTTACCACGGGGTATTACTGTGCAATAACCAGCGGTTCCTGCGGAACGGTTAACACATCCACGACAACGATAACGGTGAATGCCCTTCCCATATCTCTTGTTTTAACTGGAAGCACTATCTGTACGAGCCCGGGAGGCAATGGAACTATTACGTCATCATCCTCAGTATCCGGGGTAAGCTACCAGTTGTATAATTCAGGTGCGACCCCTATTCAGTCTGCACAGGCAGGTACGGGATCAGGGCTTACCTGGTCAGGCCTTGCAGCTGGCAACGGCTACTATGTGATCGGAACGGATGCTAATTCCTGTACTTCTACAAGTAATGCCGTAAATGTTTCGACCTATACCAATCCTATAGCCCTTGTTTTAACGGGCAGCACCATCTGTGCGAGCCCGGGAGGCAATGGAACCATTACATCTTCAACCTCAGTATCCGGGGTAATCTACCAGCTGTATAATTCTGGCGGAACCCCTGTTCAGTCTGCACAGGCAGGTACGGGATCAGGGCTTACCTGGTCAGGACTTGCAGCCGGCAACGGCTACTATGTGATCGGAACGGATGCTAATTCCTGTACTTCTACAAGTAATGCTGTTAACGTAGCAACCTATACCAATCCTATAGCCCTTGTTTTAACAGGCAGTACCATCTGTACGAGCCCGGGCGGTAATGGAACCATTACATCTTCAACGTCGGTATCCGGGGTAAGCTACCAGCTGTATAATTCTGGTGGAACCCCTGTTCAGTCTGCACAGGCAGGTACGGGATCAGGGCTTACCTGGTCAGGTCTTGCAGCTGGCAACGGCTACTACGCAATTGGAACAGATGCTAATTCCTGTACTTCTACAAGTAATGCTGTTAACGTAGCAACCTATACTAATCCTATAGCCCTTGTTTTAACGGGTAGTACCATTTGTACGAGCCCTGGCGGTAATGGAACCATTACGTCATCAACGTCAGTATCAGGGGTAAGTTACCAGTTGTATAATTCAGGTGGGGTTCCTGTTCAGTCTGCACAGGCAGGTACGGGATCAGGGCTTACCTGGTCAGGCCTTGCAGCTGGCAACGGATACTATGCAATCGGAACGGATGCTCATTCATGTACTTCTACAAGTAATGCCGTAAATGTGTCGACCTATACCAATCCTACACCTTCAATCTCAGGCAATACACCCATTTGTCTTAATACCACAAACACCTATACCACAGCCCTTGGTATGGCTACCTATGCCTGGTCAGTCTCTTCAGGGGGCACCATCAATGGTGCATCAACCAATAATACAGTCTCCGTCACCTGGAATGCCACCGGAAGCCAGTCCGTCAGTGTTACTGTCACAGATAACCATGGTTGCCAGGGGTCTGCAAGCTATCCTGTTACCGTCAATTCTCTGCCCACAGCTCTTGTCTTAACAGGAAGCACCATTTGTACAAGCCCGGGAGGCAATGGAACCATTACATCTTCAACCTCAGTATCCGGGGTAAGCTACCAGCTGTATAATTCAGGTGGCACCCCTGTTCAGTCTGCACAGGCAGGTACGGGATCAGGGCTTACCTGGTCGGGCCTTGCAGCTGGCAACGGCTACTATGCAACCGGAACGGATGCTAATTCCTGTACTTCTACAAGTAATGCTGTAAATGTTTCTACTTATACTAATCCTACACCTTCAATCTCAGGCAATACACCCGTTTGTCTTAATACCACAAATACCTATACCACAGCCCTTGGTATGGCTACCTATGCCTGGTCAGTCTCTTCAGGGGGAACCATCAATGGTGCATCAACCAATAATACAGTCTCCGTCACCTGGAATGCCACCGGAAGTCAGTCCGTCAGTGTTACTGTCACAGATAACCATGGTTGCCAGGGTTCTTCAAGCTATCCTGTTACCGTCAATTCTCTGCCCACAGCTCTTGTCTTAACAGGAAGCACCATTTGTACAAGCCCGGGAGGCAATGGAACCGTTACATCTTCAACCTCAGTATCCGGGGTAAGCTACCAGTTGTATAATTCTGGTGGCACCCCTGTTCAGTCTGCACAGGCAGGTACGGGATCAGGGCTTACCTGGTTGGGACTTGCAGCTGGCAACGGCTACTATGTGATCGGAACGGATGCTAATTTCTGTACTTCTACAAGTAATGCTGTTAACATAGCAACATATACCAATCCTATAGCCCTTGTTTTAACGGGAAGCACAATTTGTACAAGCCCGGGAGGCAATGGAACCATTACATCTTCAACCTCAGTATCCGGGGTAAGCTACCAGCTGTATAATTCAGGGGGAACCCCTGTTCAGTCTGCACAGGCAGGCACGGGATCAGGGCTTACCTGGTCAGGTCTTGCAGCTGGCAACGGCTACTATGCAATCGGAACGGATGCTCAGTCCTGTACTTCTACAAGTAATGCCGTTAACGTAGCAACCTATACCAATCCTATAGCCCTTGTTTTAACGGGCAGCACAATCTGTACAAGCCCGGGAGGCAATGGAACCATTACATCTTCAACGTCAGTATCCGGGGTAAGCTACCAGTTGTATAATTCAGGTGGCACCCCTGTTCAGTCTGCACAGGCAGGTACGGGATCAGGGCTTACCTGGTCAGGTCTTGCAGCTGGCAACGGCTACTATGCAATCGGAACAGATGCTCATTCCTGTACTTCTACAAGTAATGCCGTAAATGTTTCGACCTATACCAATCCTACACCTTCAATCTCAGGCAATACACCCGTTTGTCTTAATACCACAAACACCTATACCACAGCCCTTGGTATGACTACCTATGCCTGGTCAGTCTCTTCAGGGGGCACCATCAATGGCGCATCAACCAATAATACAGTCTCCGTCACCTGGAATGCCACCGGAAGCCCGTCCGTCAGTGTTACTGTCACAGATAACCATGGTTGCCAGGGTTCTTCAAGCTATCCTGTTACCGTCAATTCTCTGCCCACAGCTCTTGTCTTAACAGGAAGCACCATTTGTACAAGCCCGGGAGGCAATGGAACTATTACATCTTCAACCTCAGTATCCGGGGTAAGCTACCAGCTGTATAATTCAGGTGGTACCCCTGTTCAGTCTGCACAGGCAGGTACGGGATCAGGGCTTACCTGGTCGGGCCTTGCAGCTGGCAACGGCTACTATGCAATCGGAACGGATGCTAATTCCTGTACTTCTACAAGTAATGCCGTAAATGTTTCGACTTATACCAATCCTATAGCCCTTGTTTTAACGGGAAGCACCATTTGTACGAGCCCGGGAGGCAATGGAACCATTGCGTCTTCAACCTCAGTATCCGGGGTAAGCTACCAGTTGTACAATTCTGGTGGGACCCCTGTTCAGTCTGCACAGGCAGGTACGGGATCAGGGCTTACCTGGTCGGGACTTGCAGCTGGCAACGGCTACTATGCAATCGGAACGGATTCTCATTCCTGTACTTCTACAAGTAATGCCGTAAATGTTTCGACTTATGTTAATCCTATAGCACTTGTTTTAACGGGCAGCACCATCTGTGCGAGCCCGGGAGGCAATGGAACTATTACGTCATCAACTTCGGTATCTGGTGTAAGCTACCAGTTGTATAATTCAGGTGGTACCCCTGTTCAGTCTGCACAGGCAGGCACGGGATCAGGACTTACCTGGTCAGGACTTGCAGCCGGCAACGGCTATTATGTGATCGGGACAGATGCTCATTCCTGTACTTCTACAAGTAATGCCGTAAATGTTTCGACCTATACCAATCCTATAGCCCTTGTTTTAACAGGTAGCACCATCTGTACGAGCCCGGGAGGCAATGGAACCATTACATCTTCAACCTCAGTATCAGGGGTAAGCTACCAGTTGTATAATTCAGGTGGTAACCCTGTTCAGTCTGCACAGGCAGGTACGGGATCAGGGCTTACCTGGTCGGGACTTGCAGCCGGCAACGGCTACTATGTGATCGGTACAGATGCTCATTCCTGTACTTCTCCTGAAAGTAATGCTGTTAACGTAGCGACCTATACCAATCCTATAGCTCTTGTTTTAACGGGCAGCACCATTTGTACGAGCCCGGGTGGCAATGGAACCATTACGTCTTCAACCTCAGTATCCGGGGTAAGCTACCAGCTGTATAATTCTGGGGGAACCCCTGTTCAGTCTGCACAGGCAGGCACGGGATCAGGGCTTACCTGGTCAGGTCTTGCAGCTGGCAACGGCTACTACGCAATCGGAACGGATGCTAATTCCTGTACTTCTACAAGTAATGCCGTAAATGTTTCGACCTATGCCAATCCTATAGCCCTTGTTTTAACAGGCAGTACCATCTGTACGAGCCCTGGCGGTAATGGAACCATTACGTCATCAACGTCAGTATCAGGGGTAAGCTACCAGTTGTATAATTCTGGTGGCACCCCTGTTCAGTCTGCACAGGCAGGTACGGGATCAGGTCTTACCTGGTCAGGACTTGCAGCTGGCAACGGCTACTATGCAATCGGAACGGATGCTCATTCCTGTACTTCTACAAGTAATGCTGTAAATGTTTCGACCTATACCAATCCTACACCTTCAATCTCAGGCAATACACCCGTTTGTCTTAATACCACAAACACCTATACCACAGCCCTTGGTATGGCTACCTATGCCTGGTCAGTCTCTTCAGGGGGCACCATCAATGGCGCATCAACCAATAATACAGTCTCCGTCACCTGGAATGCCACCGGAAGCCAGTCCGTCAGTGTTACTGTCACAGATAACCATGGTTGCCAGGGTTCTTCAAGCTATCCTGTTACCGTCAATTCTCTGCCCACAGCTCTTGTCTTAACAGGAAGCACCATCTGCACAAGCCCGGGAGGCAATGGAACCATTACATCTTCAACCTCAGTATCAGGGGTAAGCTACCAGTTGTATAATTCAGGCGGGACCCCTGTTCAATCTGCAAAGGCAGGTACGGGATCAGGGCTTACCTGGTCGGGACTTGCAGCTGGCAACGGCTACTATGCAATCGGAACGGATGCTAATTCCTGTACTTCTACAAGTAATGCCGTAAATGTTTCGACTTATACCAATCCTATAGCCCTTGTTTTAACGGGTAGCACCATTTGTACGAGTCCGGGAGGCAATGGAACCATTACATCTTCAACCTCAGTATCCGGGGTAAGCTACCAGTTGTATAATTCAGGTGGCACCCCTGTTCAGTCTGCACAGGCAGGTACGGGATCAGGACTTACCTGGTCAGGCCTTGCAGCTGGCAACGGCTACTATGCAATCGGAACAGATGCTCATTCCTGTACTTCTACAAGTAATGCCGTTAACGTAGCAACCTATACCAATCCTATAGCACTTGTTTTAACGGGCAGCACAATCTGTACAAGCCCGGGAGGCAATGGAACCATTACATCTTCAACCTCAGTATCCGGGGTAAGCTACCAGTTGTATAATTCAGGTGGGAACCCTGTTCAGTCTGCACAGGCAGGTACGGGATCAGGACTTACCTGGTCGGGACTTGCAGCTGGCAACGGCTACTATGCAATCGGAACGGATGCTCATTCCTGTACTTCTACAAGTAATGCCGTAAATGTTTCGACCTATACCAATCCTATAGCCCTTGTTTTAACGGGCAGCACCATCTGTGCGAGCCCGGGAGGCAATGGAACCATTACATCTTCAACCTCAGTATCCGGGGTAAGCTACCAGTTGTATAATTCAGGTGGAACCCCTGTTCAGTCTGCACAGGCAGGCACGGGATCAGGGCTTACATGGTCAGGACTTGCAGCTGGCAACGGCTACTATGCAATCGGAACGGATGCTCATTCCTGTACTTCTACAAGTAATGCCGTAAATGTTTCGACCTATGCCAATCCTATCGCCCTTGTTTTAACGGGTAGTACCATTTGTACGAGCCCGGGCGGCAATGGAACCATTACATCTTCAACGTCAGTATCCGGGGTAAGCTACCAGTTGTATAATTCAGGTGGTACCCCTGTTCAGTCTGCACAGGCAGGCACGGGATCAGGGCTTACCTGGTCAGGCCTTGCAGCTGGCAACGGCTACTATGCAATCGGAACGGATGCTAATTCCTGTACTTCTACAAGCAATACCGTAAATGTTTCGACCTATACCAATCCTACACCTTCAATCTCAGGCAATACACCCGTTTGTCTTAATACCACAAACACCTATACCACAGCCCTTGGTATGACTACCTATTCCTGGTCAGTCTCTTCAGGGGGCACCATCAATGGTGCATCAACCAATAATACAGTCTCCGTCACCTGGAATACCACCGGAAGCCAATCCGTCAGTGTTACTGTCACAGATAACCATGGTTGCCAGGGTTCTTCAAGCTATCCTGTTACCGTCAATTCTCTGCCCACAGCTCTTGTCTTAACAGGAAGCACCATTTGTACAAGCCCGGGAGGCAATGGGACCATTACATCTTCAACCTCAGTATCCGGCGTAAGCTACCAGTTGTATAATTCAGGTGGGAACCCTGTTCAGTCTGCACAGGCAGGTACGGGATCAGGGCTTACCTGGTCGGGACTTGCAGCTGGCAACGGCTACTATGTGATCGGAACGGATGCTAATTCCTGTACTTCTACAAGTAATGCTGTTAACATAGCAACCTATACCAATCCTATAGCCCTTGTTTTAACGGGAAGCACAATTTGTACAAGCCCGGGAGGCAATGGAACCATTACATCTTCAACCTCAGTATCCGGGGTAAGCTACCAGTTGTATAATTCAGGTGGTACCCCTGTTCAGTCTGCACAGGCAGGTACGGGATCAGGGCTTACATGGTCAGGCCTTGCAGCTGGCAACGGCTACTATGCAATAGGAACGGATGCTCATTCCTGTACTTCTACAAGTAATGCCGTTAACGTAGCAACCTATACCAACCCTATAGCCCTTGTTTTAACGGGCAGCACAATCTGTACAAGCCCGGGAGGCAATGGAACCATTACATCTTCAACCTCAGTATCCGGGGTAAGCTACCAGCTGTATAATTCAGGTGGCACCCCTGTTCAGTCTGCACAGGCAGGTACGGGATCAGGGCTTACCTGGTCGGGTCTTGCAGCTGGCAACGGCTACTATGCAATCGGAACGGATGCTAATTCCTGTACTTCTACAAGTAATTCCGTAAATGTTTCGACCTATACCAATCCTATAGCCCTTGTTTTAACGGGCAGCACCATTTGTACGAGTCCGGGCGGCAATGGAACCATTACGTCATCAACGTCAGTATCCGGGGTCAGCTACCAGCTGTATAATTCAGGTGGGATTCCTGTTCAGTCTGCACAGGCAGGCACGGGATCAGGGCTAACATGGTCAGGACTTGCAGCTGGCAACGGCTACTATGCAATCGGAACAGATGCTCATTCCTGTACTTCTACAAGTAATGCCGTTAACGTAGCAACCTATACCAATCCTATAGCACTTGTTTTAACGGGTAGTATCATTTGTACGAGCCCGGGCGGCAATGGAACCATTACGTCATCAACGTCAGTATCCGGGGTAAGCTACCAGTTGTATAACTCAGGTGGGGTTCCTGTCCAGTCTGCACAGGCAGGTACGGGATCAGGGCTTACATGGTCAGGACTTGCAGCTGGCAACGGCTACTATGCAATCGGAACGGATGCTCATTCCTGTACTTCTACAAGTAATGCCGTTAACGTAGCAACCTATACCAATCCTATAGCACTTGTTTTAACGGGAAGCACCATTTGTACAAGCCCGGGAGGCAATGGAACCATTACATCTTCAACGTCAGTATCCGGGGTAAGCTACCAGTTGTATAATTCAGGTGGTACCCCTGTTCAGTCTGCACAGGCAGGTACGGGATCAGGGCTTACCTGGTCAGGCCTTGCAGCTGGCAACGGCTACTATGCAATCGGAACGGATGCTAATTCCTGTACTTCTACAAGCAATACCGTAAATGTTTCGACCTATACCAATCCTACACCTTCAATCTCAGGCAATACACCCGTTTGTCTTAATACCACAAACACCTATACCACAGCCCTTGGTATGACTACCTATTCCTGGTCAGTCTCTTCAGGGGGCACCATCAATGGTGCATCAACCAATAATACAGTCTCCGTCACCTGGAATGCCACCGGAAGCCAGTCCGTCAGTGTTACTGTCACAGATAACCATGGTTGCCAGGGTTCTTCAAGCTATCCTGTTACCGTCAATTCTCTGCCCACAGCTCTTGTCTTAACAGGAAGCACCATTTGTACAAGCCCGGGAGGCAATGGAACCATTACATCTTCAACCTCAGTATCCGGGGTAAGCTACCAGTTGTATAATTCTGGTGGTACCCCTGTTCAGTCTGCAAAGGCAGGTACGGGATCAGGGCTTACCTGGTCAGGCCTTGCAGCTGGCAATGGCTACTATGTGATCGGAACGGATGCTAATTCCTGTACTTCTACAAGTAATGCCGTTAACGTATCAACCTATGCCAATCCTATAGCACTTGTTTTAACGGGAAGCACCATCTGTACGAGCCCGGGTGGCAATGGAACCATTACATCTTCGACATCAGTATCCGGGGTAAGCTACCAGCTGTATAATTCAGGTGGTACCCCTGTTCAGTCTGCACAGGCAGGTACGGGATCAGGACTTACATGGTCAGGTCTTGCAGCTGGCAACGGCTACTACGCAATCGGAACAGATGCTCATTCCTGTACTTCTACAAGTAATGCCGTAAATGTTTCAACCTATGCCAACCCTATAGCCCTTGTTTTAACGGGCAGTACAATCTGTACAAGCCCTGGAGGTAATGGAACCATTACATCTTCAACCTCAGTATCCGGGGTAAGCTACCAGCTGTATAATTCAGGTGGGAACCCTGTTCAGTCTGCACAGGCAGGTACGGGATCAGGGCTTACCTGGTCAGGTCTTGCAGCTGGCAACGGCTATTATGCAATCGGAACGGATGCTCATTCCTGTACTTCTACAAGCAATACCGTAAATGTTTCGACTTATACCAATCCTACACCTTCAATCTCAGGCAATACACCCGTTTGTCTTAATACCACAAATACCTATTCCACAGCCCTTGGTATGACTACCTATGCCTGGTCAGTCTCTTCAGGGGGCACCATCAATGGCGCATCAACCAATAATACAGTCTCCGTCACCTGGAATGCTACCGGAAGCCAGTCCGTCAGTGTTACTGTCACAGATAACCATGGTTGCCAGGGTTCTTCAAGCTATCCTGTTACCGTCAATTCTCTGCCCATAGCTCTTGTCTTAACAGGAAGCACCATTTGTACAAGCCCGGGAGGCAATGGAACCATTACATCTTCAACCTCAGTATCCGGGGTAAGCTACCAGCTGTATAATTCAGGTGGGAACCCTGTTCAGTCTGCACAGGCAGGTACGGGATTAGGACTTACCTGGTCAGGTCTTGCAGCTGGCAACGGCTACTATGCAATCGGAACGGATGCTAATTCCTGTACTTCTACAAGTAATGCCGTTAACGTAGCAACCTATACCAATCCTATAGCACTTGTTTTAACGGGAAGCACAATTTGTTCAAGCCCGGGAGACAATGGAACCATTACGTCTTCAACCTCAGTATCCGGGGTAAGCTACCAGTTGTATAATTCAGGTGGGACCCCTGTTCAGTCTGCACAGGCAGGTACGGGATCAGGGCTTACCTGGTCAGGCCTTGCAGCTGGCAACGGCTACTATGCAATCGGAACAGATGCTCATTCCTGTACTTCTACAAGTAATGCCGTTAACGTAACAACCTATACCAATCCTATAGCACTTGTTTTAACGGGAAGCACAATTTGTACAAGCCCGGGAGGCAATGGAACCATTACATCTTCAACGTCAGTATCCGGGGTAAGCTACCAGTTGTACAATTCTGG
>CAVYJI010000008.1:0-197291 GCA_963768805.1 uncultured Bacteroidales bacterium
AAGAAAAACAAGCTAAAATCATCGCTGAACAAAACCTTAAGGAATTTTTTCCCGGTTTTTACTACAATAAGGATGATTCTGACGAAAGGGAACTGGAATTGAAACCCGTAAATAACACTCTTGTTCGTTCCCGATTCCATATTGAAGAACGGGATAAATATCAGGTGGTTTACATAAAGCCCAGATGGGACATGTCAACCAATATAGCGATTCCTGATATGTATCTGAGGGAAATCAATCGTATGAACATTCCTGAAATCGTTTTCAACTGTTTCTGTACGCTGTTCATTCAAACCCCGTCAAAATATTTAGCCGATACGTTGAAGACAATCGAATACTGGGGTTTTGAGTGTGTTGACTCGATCTGCATCTCGGATTCTACGAAACTATACAGTTCAAACTACGCTGATCAACATCATGAAATCCTGTTGGTTTGTGAATTCAGGGGAGTAGGTATTCCAAAATCATTTATCGTTCGTCCGACAAACAGTATCATTGAATCCGATAAGGTAATGGAAACCCTGAGTGAGATGTTTGACGAGAACCCTTCAAAGATCTGTGTTTTCTGTGAAGAACATGAAGGTTGGGACTCTTATGACTTCGATAATGAATCAGAAACGATGATCAAATTTTATAAGAAGGCTGGATAAGTTCAGAAAAACCATTCATTATAAAGACTAACAAAAGTTTTATTAACAACAGATTAAAATCAAGCAATATGAAAAAAACAACAAGTTTAAAATCTTCAAATGATGAGTCAACCAGTGAAGTGAAGCATTACAAATTCAGGGCGGAATGTGAAACGGATGTAAATCGATTAAGAAAAAGAATTGGCACCAAATGTCATAGAATAATAAAAGACATTGGAATGTTTCCAGACACGGAAGTTGATTTATATACGACCATGAGTTTAGATGACGTCAGAAACGAGATGAGAAAAATTCCGGATGGACACGTAATGCTTCAAACTATTGCATTAGCCGAAAATTACACTGGGGAAAGAGATGAAGAACTTGAATAAACACTCGGAACGTTGGTGAATAAAGTTTCGTCATAGTCCGAGAACCTTAAACTCTTTCAAAACGGAATTGGAACACTTTGGTATTGGAACGGTGAAGAAGATGATTTGATAAAAAAACATTTACAAGAAAGGAGAACAAGTATGAAGAAGAAAATTAATGGAAAATATTACGATTTAGACCCAGCCAACCAAGTTGCAGAATTTTGGAATGGATTGGATTCGACAGACCCAAATTATTGTAAGGAAATACTGTATAAAGATGGTAAAGAAGCTTACCTGCTTTATGGTGAGCATGGAGACTCATTTGATTTGACTACAAGTGCTGGAGATTTTACAATGTCGGGTGAAGAAGTTCTCGAAGACCTCATGGGGGAGGCAATGGGATGGTTGGACAGTCATGATCATTTTGATCTAATTGAAAAGGAACTATTTGACCGAGCCATGAATGCACAGAGAACATTTTCTATAAATGAGTTGAAAAAGTTTTTCAATAAGTTTATGGATGAATTTATCACTCTTCATCCACAGCTCTTTAAAAAAGCGAACAACCGGAAACCCTGACCATCTTGTGTCGATCGACCGTGACCACCGTATTAGTTTGATAATAATTCATTCAAGATGGTCAACTTCTTTCGGCCTTGGGTGGTCAATCTAACGGGTTTATCCAATTTGAATCATTGAAAGGTGAAAATCCATAAAGTGATGGTATTTTTCTTTTTGAATTCATTATAGAGTACAATAATAAAAGGAAGAAGTATGAAACGTTTACAGTTAAAAATTGAAAGTTGGATAGAATTTCAGGTTCCTGACAACTTTGATGTAAATAAACTTCATGGATTAGAAACCATGAATCTTGAAGAAGTCATTGGGATTACCAACGATTCTAATCCTGAACTTGTCGAAATTGAAGATTGGTATCAGGATATAAAATTTTTGGGACAATACTGGTTAGAGTAAGACTAGTAAAAGACATCAGCTAACTTTTATTACTCCAGTATTTCTTAATAACTTCATAGGCATCCTGTAATCCTAGTTTTCCAGCTCTGGTCAAATCTTTTAACCCATCAATTTTATCGTCCATTATCAACAATTTAACTGCTCCCCGGTTGAAATAAGCCTCACCGAAACCAGAATCAAGTTCAATAGCCTTTGAAAAGTCAGAAACTGCTCCATGATAGTCATCCAGATGAGACTTCGTCAACCCACGATTGTAATAAGCACGAGCGTCGTAAGGATTGGCTTCAATGATCTTCGTAAAATCTGCGATTAATCCTGTATAATCTTTAAGTCTACCCCGTGTTGCTCCTAGGTTAACAAAAGCATTTATATAATCTGGATTAATCTCGATAGCCCGAGAAAAATCCGCAATGGCTCCCTCATAGTCTTGTAGGGAAACCTTTGCCAGTCCCCTATTATTATAAGCCGTTGCTAATTTAGGATCAAGTTCTATGGCTCGTGTATAGTCATCAATTGCTCCCACGAAATCACCTAAAGCTGCTTTCGCCAATCCTCGGTTATTATAAGCCTCCGAGAGTTCAGGATTTAGTTTCAAAGCCCGTGAATAATCAACGATCGCTCCCTTGAAGTCTTTCATGTCAAACTTTCGTCCACCTCTTTCAAAATATTCTTCAGCTTTTTTATAATTTTCCTTTGATGTTCTCATAATCAATGATTTGTTTTCTGGTATATATAAATCTTCATGCTCCAAAATTTTTCCTTATCCCATCAATCCTTCATCCGCGAAACTGAAATAACCATCTTCAGCGATAATTAGGTGGTCGATAATAGTAATATCCAACAGTTTTCCACCATCGACAATTCTCTTCGTCAATTGCGTATCACCTATACTTGGTGTAAGATTATTTGAAGGGTGGTTGTGTCCAAGAATTATTCCAGAACAATAACTATCCAACGCGATTTTGAATATTCTTTTAGGATCAATCATGGTGCCCGATATTCCACCTTCACTAACACAGACTGTCTTGACAACTTTATTACTGGCATCCAATAGAACTATGTAAAAACATTCATATGAAAGATCCGCAAGGAATGGCTTTATGTGTTGATAGACAGCCCTCGAACTATTAAGCCGAATAGTATCCACATGTTTCTTAACACCAGATCTAAAACCAAATTCCCGAAGTTGATTACTGATTTTATCATAATCACTTTGGATTGAATTTTGTGCAATCAAAATCTTCCCGCCATCCTTATCCTGTTTAATAATAAACCGAACTTCATTAGGAACTGTAATGTTATTACTTTCAATCGGTAAACCACTCTGATGTTTTAACCAAGCCCTGAATAAAAAATTACGACTCAAATCAAGTTCGGTTTTTAAACTGTTTACCAGCTTTTCAATCTCTACTAAATAGGATTTGATTTCATGGATTTTTTTCACGCGACAAAGTTCGGACGCTGCGAATTGCGAAAAAAATTGAAGGATAAGATTATTTCGGGGATTTGATTTTATTAGATACGCAACCATCTCAAGTCATAAAAGTAGTCTTGTACTTTTTATTCAGGGACAACGAAAAACCACAATCTTTCGCCAGACGATAATCCCGGATTACGGAATCGTAGATCTTTTGCAGATGTGAGAACCTATCTTCATTTTCTTCAAAGAATCGGCTAAGAAATAATGTATCGATAACCATACTATCGATACTGCTGCTTATTTCAGTATAACCAACAACGGCTACTGTTCCGGTTTTTTCAAGAAATGCTTCGACAAATTCTTTGCCCTCCGGCTTACCAAGGATATCACACCCGCTAAAATAGACGATGTTGAAGTATCGTTCCAAGCCAATGAACGCTTTGATAAGTTCCTCGGATTCGATATCATTGACCGAGGATTTCAGTCTACCAGGGTTTCCGTTGGAGGCCAAATAAAAACAAGTTATACCCGCAAGATATGGGTCATTCCAAATGATCCCGTCTGGATACTTTACATAGTGTGCCAAATCTTTACCGTCGGAAATCATCCGATGGGCTACTACTATGTCTTTCACTATCATCCATCCAATGGTCTGTAACAATGGCTTTATGGAAAAGGAATCAGTCATGTTTTCGCTCCAATAGGATTCAAGGCAACAGATCTTCGGTCTAAATGATTCTAAATATTCATCTATTACAACCTGTTGCTCAGGGGTGAGTCGAGTCGGTGTATTTTTATTGTATTCTTTGAAGGTCGGTATCATGATGGTGAAGGTTTTGTTTCTATATATTGATTTTTAAAACCGGAAAAATTTCATTGATTTTCAGGATAAAATTTTATCATTATGCCGATTATTCAGACCTTCGTAGAAAAATTTTTGAATCGAGACACTTAAAAACCAACACATATGCAAAAAATTGAAATCATAAACGAAATAGTCAACCAAACCGGTATTGAAAAAGTGGTTGTACAAACTGTTGTAAAGGCGTTCATGGAAAACGTGAAGAACTCAATGATAATGGGGGGAAACGTTTATCTTCGTGGATTCGGGAGTTTCATTCTCAAGAAAAGAGCAGAAAAAACGGGGAGGAATATTAGCAAGAATGTTTCGATCAAAATTCCAGCTCACAATATTCCCGCATTCAAGCCCTGTAAAGAATTTGCCAAAGAGGTCAAGATCAAAGTCAAGGTGAAATGAAGTTGGTAAGGTTCTTAAAATTGGTCGAGTGGAATGTCCTCTTGGTCAACATCCAAGGGAATTTAGTTCGTTTATATTATACTAATGGTGATGCTACTGATGAGGACTGGTATGATCGTAAGACGAAATCCGTCCAAATTTAGTTGACCAACGGAAAGATTGTGATCATCAATAAAAATGGGAATCTAGTACGGATTGTCTGATATTCAAATGATTTTTGATTAAGGTTTTCAGATTCCCGTGTATCCTTATAAATAATGGGCAAAAGAAAAAGTGGTTCTTTCTTTTGAGGATGATTGGTTTATATTGATTTATAAGGGTTCTTCCTCAATTTAATATGTATCGAAACTGAACCTATAAAGCAATTAACCGCGTTTGATTCTATCAACTTCTGATTTTTTTATTCGCCATTTACTTCCAATTTGAACTGCCTCAATAGTCCCATTCTTAATTTTTTCATAAATGGTAACGGTACTGAATTTAAGTTTATTAGCAACTTCTTTAACTGTTAGTAATGGTTCTTCCTGAAGTTCCTGTAATTGCTTAATATCATTTAATCGCTTAAAATCAGATTGGTTGTAAACCAGATGTTTAATAGCGGTATCCAGAATAGTTTTAAAACTGTTTACCTTTGCAGATAGTTTAATAACATCACTATGGGTTGACTTCATTATATAATCCCATAGTTCATTGGTTTCTATTTCCAATATATCTTGAAATGTTTGTTTAACTAAATGGCTACCTTCATTCACATAAACTTTTTTCATCTTAACAGATTTTAAAACACTTTGAATATAATTGTAAAGATGGTATAAGAGAAATTGGAAAACTTTAACAAATCTTCAACAATTTATCAAAATAATTTATTTAAATAACTCATATTAAATTATATAAGTTATTTATTATGTGACCCCGGCGGGATTCGAACCCACGACCAACAGCTTAGAAGGCTGTTGCTCTATCCAGCTGAGCTACGGGGCCATGTTCAAGTGCCAAGTGCCAAGTGCCAAGTGCCAAGGACAAGTAGTGAGTAGTGAGTAGTGAGTAGTGCAAAGTACACTGTACCTGCGGCAAAATTAGAAAAATTTAAGTTACTAACAAGGTAAGCCGGCTGTTGGCTAAAAATCCTAATTTTGTAACAGCCTATAATTAAAAGAGCATATAATCATGAGAATCTTAAAAGACAGGACTGCAGCTTTGGTCATTGATATGCAGGAGCGGCTTTATCCGTTCATTTTTGATAATGAGAACCTCACGAGGAATGTTTCGAAACTGATCGAGGGGCTGAAGATCATAGGGATCCCGATATTTGTCACAGAGCAGTATGTAAAAGGGCTGGGACCGACCATCGGACCGGTTGCCACTATCCTGGGGGACCATCCCAGGATTGAGAAGATGTCGTTCAGCTGTTGCGATGAATCGCGCGTTATGGAGGGGATTGCCGTATCGGGCAAGGAGAATATCCTCATCGCAGGGATCGAAAGCCACGTATGCGTGCTTCAAACGGTGGTGGATCTTATCAGCAATGGCTATCATCCCATCGTGGTGGAGGATTGCGTTTCGTCACGCAAGGAGAATGACAAGCGGATGGCAATAGAAAGAATGAGACAGGAAGGAGCTATTATTACCACAGTCGAGTCGATCCTCTTCGAGCTGCTGCGGTATTCAGGGACGGAACAATTCAAGGGGATTTCAAAACTTGTGAAATGACAATTGTTAAAAACAAGATAGATGGAGGAGGTTGATAATAACGGGCTTAACGGGAACGGTGGGGATCATCCGGAACTCGAATCGGGAGAACTGCGGGGGGCCATCCATTTATCATCCATGTATAAGGACTGGTTCCTTGATTATGCATCCTATGTGATCCTTGAGCGGGCAGTGCCTGAGGTGATGGACGGGCTTAAGCCGGTGCAACGGAGGATACTGCACGCCATGAAAGAGCTGGATGACGGACGGTACAACAAGGTGGCCAACATCATTGGCCATACTATGAAGTACCATCCGCACGGGGATGCATCCATTGGGGATGCGCTGGTACAGCTTGGGCAGAAAGAGCTGCTGATCGATACACAGGGGAACTGGGGGAATGTTCTCACAGGAGACAATGCGGCAGCACCGCGGTATATCGAAGCCAGACTGTCGAAATTCGCGCTGGATGTCCTGTTCAATACTAAGACCACAGTATGGAAAGCCTCTTATGACGGCAGGAACAAGGAGCCACTTGCCTTACCTGCCAAATTTCCCTTACTGCTCGCACAGGGAGGGGAAGGCATCGCAGTAGGGCTTGCCTCAAAGATCCTGCCACATAATTTCAACGAGCTGATAGATGCTTCCATAAAGATATTACAGGGCAAAGAATTCGAGCTGTTTCCCGACTTCCTTACGGGAGGGTTCGTGGATGTTTCAAAATACAATGACGGGACACGCGGGGGAAAGATCCGCTCCCGGGCAAAGATCAGCCAGATCGATAAGAAGACACTGGTCATCACCGAGATACCTTTCGGGACCACCACCAATACCATCATCGATTCCATCCTGGCAGCCAATGACAAGGGGAAGATCAAGATCAAGAAGATCGATGACAATACTTCCCAGAATGTAGAGATCCTGATACAACTTGTTCCAGGCGTTTCTCCGGACACAACCATGGACGCACTGTACGCCTTCACCGACTGCGAAGTCTCCATCTCTCCCAATACCTGTGTGATTGCTGACGGGAAACCCAGCTTCATGGGGGTGAGCGAGATCCTCAGGATATCCACCGCATCCACACTCGACCTGCTGAAAAGAGAACTGGAGATACGACTTGAGGAATTAAGAGAGCAACTGCATTTTGCATCGCTGGAGAAGATATTCATTGAGAAGGAGATCTACGAGGGCATCAAGAAATGCAAGACAGGGGAAGAGATCGACAAGGCGATCATCAAGGGTTTTAAACCTTACGCCGACCTTCTGATCCGGCCGCTCAATGATGATGACCTGCACCGGCTGAGGAGGATACCCATTGAAAGGATATCGAAATTCAATTCGGACAAAGCAGATGAAAGCATTCGTGATATCAAGATCAATATCGAAGAAGTTGAGAACCATCTTGCCCATCTTGTTGATTACGCAGTAGAGTATTTCAGACAGATAAAAAAGAAATACGGTAAGGGGCGCGACAGGAAAGCCGAGATCAGGAATTTCGATACCATTGAAGCAGTAAAGGTTGCTGCTGCCACACAGCGGCTTTATGTGAACAGGGAAGAAGGTTTTGCGGGCACGTCGCTACGCAAGGATGAGTTTGTAAGCGAATGCTCGGATATCGACGATATCATTGTCTTCAGGGGAAACGGCACATTCATTGTCACGAAGGTGAGCGACAAAGTATTTGTAGGACAGGATATCATTCATATTGCCATCTTCAATAAAAATGACGAGCGGACGGTATACAACCTGATCTACCGGGACGGGAAAAACGGTAAGACCATGGTAAAGAGGTTCAATGTGCTTGGCGTGACCCGCGACAAGGAATATAATATAACCAAAGGAACGGCCGACTCGAAGATTCTTTATTTTACGGCGAACCCGAACGGCGAAGCAGAGATTGTGAGGGTAGAATTGCGCCCGAAGCCGAGGCTGAAGAAACTGAATTTCGACTTCGATTTCGCAGCCATTGCGATCAAGGGACGGGGTTCCATGGGCAATATCCTCACGAAGTGGGGCGTAAAGAAGATAGAAAAACGACAGGAAGGGGTTTCGACGCTGGGGTCAAGGCTGATCTGGTATGATGATACTGTGAAGAGGCTTAATTCAGAGGAGAGGGGAACGCTCCTGGGCGAGTTCTCCGGCAATGACAGGATCGCCACCATAATGCAGTCGGGACATTACAGACTCACATCCTTTGATCTCAGCACGCATTTTGATGAAGATATGATCCTCATAGAGAAATATAATCCAGAAAAAGTGTTTACCGCCGTGTATGAAAATACGAAAACCAAATCGTTTTACGTTAAAAGGTTTATGCTGGAACTGACTGAGAGGAAGGTTGATTTTACAGGGGAGGAGGAGAAGAACAATCTTGTGCTGCTGACAGGAGAGCAATACCCCCGGCTGAATGTGACTTTCGATATGAAGCTGAAGACGAGAGGGAATGAGAAGGAGGAGATCGACGTTGAACTGTTCATAGGGGTTAAGGGGATCAAGGCGAAAGGGAAGAGGATCTCGACACATGCGGTAAAAAGGGTGGAGCTTTTGGAGCCGATCTTACCTATTGAAAAGCCGCTATTGAAAGTTGAGATGGAAGTGCCGGAAGAGGAAATTGTGGTGAAAGAACCAAAAAAGGAAATGAAGAATGAAGAAGTAAAGGAAAAAGGTCACAAAGTCACAGAGTCACAGAGTCACAGAGTCACAGGGTCACAAGGTCACAAAGTCACAGGGTCACAGAGTCACAAAGAGGATGAAGAATTAAAAAACAAGAATGAAGAAAGGGGATTGAAGGGTAAAAAGAAAGAGGAGAAAAAAGAAAAAAGAAAAGTAAAAAGGGAAGAGGATGCAAAAGAGGAAGAGAAGAAAGAAGATACGGGGGATGCTTTTCAGATGGAACTGCCGCTTTAGAAGTTGAACATATACAAATGACCTCTGTGGCCCTTTGTATTACTTCTTTTTGATTTTTTTATTAAACAAGAACACAGAAGACCACAATGGTATCCGTGATAAAGTAAACAATCGAAGCAAGAATGCAGGATAAGAAGGTTATAAAGGTTAATGAGGATGTGACGTGGATAGGTGTGCTGGACCCCGGTCTTGTGACCTTTGATATTGTGATGGAGACAAGGTACGGGACAACGTATAATTCTTATTTCATCAATGCGGAGAAGAAGGCTGTCATTGAGACTGTAAAGGAGCCGTTCTGGGAGACATACCAAAAGAAACTTGACCAGGTCACGGATCCGGCAGCAATCGAGTATATCATTCTTAATCATACTGAACCGGACCATTCCGGGTGCCTTGAACACCTGCTGAAGATAGCTCCCAGGGCAACAGTAGTGGGTTCGGGTAACGCGATCAGATACCTTAAAGATATTCTCGGCATTGATTTTCCAAGCATGGTTGTGAAAGAAGGGCAGATCCTGGATCTTGGGAACAAGAGACTGAAATTTATCAGTGCTCCCAACCTTCACTGGCCGGATTCGATGTTCACATACCTGGTGGAGGACGAGATCCTTTTTACCTGTGATGTGTTTGGAGAGCATTATTGCAATGATGTGATGTTTGCGGACCTTGCCGAGGATTTCCAAGAATCCTTCAGGTATTACTTTGATGTGATCATGAGGCCATTCAGCAAATTCATGATCTCTGCCATTGAGAAGATCCGCCCACTACCCATAAAGACGATTTGTCCGGGGCATGGGATGATCCTGAGGAAACACTGGGAGAAGTATGTCGACCTTACCGGGCAATATGCACAGGAAGCATTGACTGCTCCAGTTCCTCATTCAGTTTTCCTGGGCTATGTTTCAGCATACAGGAATACCGCGAAGATGGCTTCGGCCATCGCAGGGGGCATCCGCCAGGCGGGATCAATAGAAGTTGATGTTTGCGACATAGAAAAGACCGGGCCAGGTGACATCGAGAACAAGCTGATCCATTCTTCCGCAATCATCCTAGGGTGCCCGACCTTCAATCAGAATATCCTTTTACCCATTTACCAGGTCTTTGCTATGGCGAACCCGATACGCGATAAGGGCAAGCTGGCAGCTTCATTCGGCTCCTACGGATGGAGCGGCGAAGCCACAAGGATCATCAATACAAACCTGGCGAACCTTAAGTTCAGGCTGTTCGATGAGGGGCTAATGGTGAAATTTACCCCGCACAAAGAAAATCTTGAAAGGTGCTTTGAATATGGCAGGGCCTTCGGCAATAAATTACTTGAAAAAGAGGAATGAAAAATAAGTGCTCATTTAATAATGATTAAAATTGAGAAGTGCATAAGAAACTAATTCACATATTATTACCTGGATTGATGTTACTGATGGCCTTTCCGTCATGCACAATCGAGAAAAAGCTGGGAAAGGATTTCCTGACACAGGCACCACAGTTCTGCATAGAGCTAATGCCGCCGCAATACATCTATAAATTCAACCATAAGGGGGAAAAGATAAAAGGATTCGATTCACTTACCAGTGCTCAGCAGGACAAAGCCTTATTTGACAGCAGCCAGTTTATCCGGTATGTAGATGATTCAACTTTTCTTGACAATTATGTCAATTCCTTTGTCGATGAACTCAGGGGAATAGGATTCAAGGTATATATTGATGGCGGTGTGGATACGATCCTGAATAAAGAGCCTCAGGCTTATGTCCTGAACATGTCGCAAATCCAGCTGGATGAATACCTGGATCCCTATGAAGATTCGCAGGAGGTCGGCGATACTGTCTTTTACAGGGACTTTGAGCTGAATGCAGTCGATGCCTCCTCGTGGTTCGAGCTGAGCAAGTACGGGGTATACCGGCCTGGGAAAACAGTGCTTTATACCAGCTTTACAGCTTCGGATGCCTTTTCAGGAGGTTTTATCATGAACAAGTTCAAGGGAACACTTCAGTACAGGTATAAAATCGATTCGCTCAAGGTATCAGACCTATATGAACTGGCTGCTTATTCGGGGCGGCGAAATGCCAATTACATTTTCGATTATTTCATGAACCAGTATATCGTCTATAATATGCCTAAGGGCATGGATGTCTTAGGTTACCTTCATTATGACCCTTCCAGTAAGAGCTTCAATTTTACCGATGATGAGAAACTGGAGGTCTTGCCTAACAAATAATCCGGAAGGACGGCTGTAGTATCAGAATGAACTGCGGGCATAGGGTACTGCAGAGAAATCACCGAAATCCTGATTAAGGAATTTGAAGTAACCTGTGATGGCGATCATAGCGGCATTGTCTGTGGAATACTCCAACGGGGGGATGAATACGTTCCAGTTAAAGTCTTCCCGGGCCTTCAACAAAGCTTTTCGTAAAGAGTAATTAGCAGAGACCCCGCCTGCAATTGCAATATCACGGATGCCGGTCTGATCAGCTGCGGTCTTTAGTTTCTGAAGGAGAATATCAATGATGGCCGATTGAATGGACGCACTCAAATCTGCCTTGTGGGATTCAATAAAACCAAGATCCTGTTTTAACTGATCGCGCAGAAAATAGAGGATAGAGGTCTTAAGTCCGCTGAAGCTGAAATCGAGGCCGGGGATGGAGGGTTTCGAAAAGTGAAAGGCCTCAGGATCACCATTCCTTGCATAATCATCAATTATTGGTCCCCCGGGGTAGGGAAGTCCCATGATCTTGGCTGCCTTGTCAAAGGTCTCACCTGCGGCATCATCGATCGTCCTGCCTATGATCTTAAATTCAAAAGGGCTTTTCACCACTGTGATCTGTGTATGACCCCCCGACACGGTAAGGCAGAGGAAAGGAAAAGCAGGGGCAGGCCTTGTACCGGTCCCGTCCTTCAGGAAATGTGCCAGGATATGAGCCTGCAGGTGGTCCACTTCAATAATGGGGATCCCCAGCGCAAAAGCAAAAGATTTTGCAAAGGAAATCCCGACAAGCAATGATCCCAACAATCCCGGACCCCTTGTGAAGGCAACAGCAGAAAGCTGATTTTTACTTATATTTGCTTGCTGTAATGCGGCCTGGACCACGGGGATGATATTCTGCTGATGTGCCCTTGAAGCGAGTTCAGGGACCACACCGCCAAAGTTCCGGTGCACCTCCTGATTTGCGGTCACGTTGGACAGGAGGCGATCATCCGCCGTCACCGCTGCAGCCGTATCATCACAAGAAGATTCTATGCCCAGGATACAGATCATGGTTATTAATTTGAGTAACGGTTCGTTAAAATAAAATACAAAATTACCATAAAAAAGGTCATAAAAATATTGGTTTATGTACTGGTAGTGCTGATCTCCTTTATTACAACCAGTTACCTTGTTTTACGGGACCCGTGGGTACAGACGCTTTCTGCCAGGATCGCCTCACACTACCTTTCAACCCAGCTGCATACGGAAATCAAGATCACGGGATTTGACCTTTCGTTCCGTCACGGCCTGACCATTGACGATATCTGCATCAGGGACCAGCACAGGATGGAGCTCTTTTCCGCCCACAAGCTCAGCATCATCCCGGGGAAGTACAGCATTACAAAAAAGTACCTTAATGTCAGAAGTGTATTTATAGACAAAGGGCTGATCCAGCTTGTGACGCACAGGGGCGACACAGATCTTAACCTGAAGTTCATCATCGATTATTTCACTCCCAAAGCGTCATTCAAGCCGTATGATACCGTAAGAGGGCCAAAATGGCACTTTTTCGTAGCCAAGGTGGAACTTGATTCAACACGGTTCCATTTCCAAGATGAAAATAAACCACTTAGAGACACCGGCATGGATTACGCCAATATTGACATCAAAGACATTAATCTCCTGATCAGGGCTTTCCATCCTGAAGGCGATACACTTTACGGAAGGATAGACCGGCTTTCGGCAACGGAACGTTCTGGTTTCTCTATCCATTCAATGAGTGGTGATTTCCAGGTGGGTCCTGCATTCCTAAAAGCCCATCACCTGAAGCTGGTGACCAATCACAGCGACCTCGACCTGACCTTCGATTTCCTTTATGATCACTGGGATGCTTATAACGATTTCCTGAATAAAATCCATATCAGGGCGGCTATAAATCCTTCCTACCTGGACCTGCAGGATATCGGGGCTTTTGCGCCAGTACTCTATGTGATGAAAGACCGTTTTAAGATAGAAGGAACGATAAAGGGTACGGTCAGCAATTTCAGCGCCAGGGATTTCAAGATCGCTTATGGGAGCAGGACAAGATTCACAGGAAACATCCATTCATATGGACTGCCCAACGTAGAAGAGACATTTGCAGATGTGAACATCAGGGATTTCAAAACCGACGAGGATGACATCCGTTCGCTGAATCTGCCAATAGAAGGGAAGAACCTGGATATTCCCGCTTTTCTGAAGAATGCAGGGGTGTTCAACCTCAAGGGGAACTTTACAGGCTTCTACAATGATTTTGTGGCCAATGCAGATCTTAATACGGATATAGGCGAACTGAAAACAGATCTTACCTTAAGGAAACAAAAAGGGATTAAAGGGTTGTTATATAACGGTGAAGCGGATGTGGCCGGTCTTCACCTCGGTCAGCTTTTCAAATCGAAGGCTATGTTAGGGCCAATCACCCTGCGGGCTGATCTGAACGGAAGAGGCTTCACGCTGAATGACGCGACCGTGAAAATGAATGTCTGGATCGATTCCGTCAGCCTGAACCAATATACCTATCGTCATATTACCTTGCAGGGAGGGTTAGAGGATAAGAATTTTACCGGCCAGATGAAGGTTGACGACCGGAACCTGGACCTTGATTTTAACGGTACTGTTAACCTGGGCGACACAATCCCGTCATTCAATTTTGTTTTGCAGCTGAACTATGCCCAGCTTTTCGCAATGAACCTCTTAAAGAGGGATTCCACAGAAGACCTTTCAGCCCATGTAAAGGCTGATTTCAGAGGAAACAATATCGATAACATCGAAGGGGTCATAAGGATAGACAGCTCAAGATACCATGAAGGCAGGCATACGATAAAGATGGACCATCTTTCACTGCTTACATCACGGGATATCAAGAACAACAAGGCTTACCATCTTCTTTCCGATTTCGTGGATGCCGATATTTTTGGGAACTTTTATTTCAAGGATCTGATCCCTTCGCTCTCGACATTCATATCAAATTATCTTGCTTCCTTTCATCTCAATGAAAAGCTCATCAACCACCATCCTTCCACCAGCCAGCTGATCAATTATGTAGTCAAACTAAAAAAAACAGACCCGGTGATGGAGGTCTTCATACCTTTCCTGAGAGTTGCACCCAATACCCTTTTAGAAGGATCTTACCATGAGGATGAAGGGGTTATCTCCCTGAATGGTAATTCACCCGACATCTCCCTTAATGGAAACCATTTTACAGGCTGGTTCATAAAAGCCACAAGCCGCCAGGAGAACCTCAATGTCCAGACAGGGTGTGACAAATTCTTTGTGCTGAGGGGAGAAAAAAAAGATTCCGCCTTAATCATGATGGATTCACTGCACTTAGTCTCAAACCTCCACCATGACACCATCTTCTATGACATATTCTGGAACATGAGAAGAATGAAAAGCGACCTTGGCGGGTTTGTCAATTTCAAAGACAGCACTTCGACCCATATAAAGCTGACCCGGTTCCATGCATTCATCGATCACAATTACTGGACAATGGCTAAGGATAATGAAGTCATAATTGACAGTTCCGCGATGGTGTTCCATGATCTTGCCTTTGAGTCGGGAGAGCAAAAATTAAAGATTGACGGGAGGGCAGGCACCCACCCCGAAGATACGTTGCGATTCAATTTCAACAAGGTGGATATTTCCGATGCCGATTATCTACTCGGTAACCCAAATGTCGATATCGACGGCATCCTCAGCGGCAACCTTGACCTGATGAATGTTCGACATTCGCTGACCGTTCTATCGGACCTGGATATCGATAACTTCGCATTCAACAAGGAACCCCTCGGCAAAGCAAAGTTCAAAGTTTTCTATAACGACAAGGATGCACGGTTTGACGTAGATTCAAAGATCTATGAAGCAGGAGATACTTTGGCCAATATGCCCCTTTCCCTGAAAGGAAGCTATTATCTTGGCAAGCCGGAGGCATCTTTCAATTTTGACCTGGCGTTGAAAAACATGAAACTGAAAATGTTCTCACCTTTTGTTTCCAGTTTCATGTCGAGGCTGAGCGGTGTTGTATCAGGAGATGTACAGGTGACCGGCTCACCCGATATGCCCAGGGTAGCCGGTAAACTTGAGCTTGTACACGCCGGATTCAAAATCAACTATCTTAATATCCCTTATTCTGTTTCGGATGTGGTGACAGTTGACAGCACTGCCTTCGATTTTGACCATGTTGCCGTTTATGATTCCCTTGGAAACAGGGCCTATCTGAACGGAAAGATCTACCATAATTATTTTCACAATCTCGAGCTTGACCTATCAATCGATCCTGAAGACTTTTCGGTGTTCAGGAACAATTATGCGCAGAACAACATCTTTTACGGAACAGCCAGGGGCACGGGTAATGTGAGGATCACAGGCCCTCCCGATAATATTTCAATCAATGCAAAAGCCGAAACGGGGGGCGGGACCAGTGTCCATATACCGATCAGTTCTGCTGCCGATATAAGTCAGAATGACTATATCATTTTCTCAAAGCCCAGGAATGATACTATCCGCAATGAGGAACCTTTTCCGGGGATCTCTGCACAGGGGCTTTCATTCAGCCTGGCTTTAAAGGTCAACCCTTCGGCAGATGTGGAGGTTTCATTCCCCGACCAGATGGGCAATATCAGAGGTTCAGGCAGAGGAAACCTGACCATGGGGATGACACCTACGGGCGGATTTACACTCACTGGCTCATATGTCATCCAGAGCGGGTCTTTCCGTTTCCAGGTAAAGAACTTAATGCGGTTGAACTTTGCTGTTCAGAATGGAAGCAGGATCACATGGTCGGGCGATCCTGCAAATGCAAATATCAACATGACTGCTATTTACAGTACAAGAGTCCCCCTGGGAGACCTGGGAAAAGAGGACGAAAAAAATACCCGGATCCCGGTAGAATGCATTATCCGGCTTTCCGGGCAACTCTCGAACCCTGATATTTCTTTCGGGCTTAACCTGCCGGATGCAACAGAGACAACAAACACCGAGGTTTACGGGGCCATAGATACCACAAATAAAGTGGAGATGAATCAGCAGATGTTCAATATCCTTGTATTTAACCAGTTCCAGACCGGTAAGGGAGCCATTCCAAGTAATATCGATGTGGGGACAACTTCTTTATCGTTTTTTATGGGGCAGGTAAATTCGCTTCTTTCGAGGGTTTCGAAAGATGTAAACATCGGGGTTGATTACCGCAAGGCAACAAACACGCCCGGCCAGGAGATCGATGTCGCGGTATCCACGCAGTTGTTCAATGAGAGGCTCCTGATTGATGGCCTTTTTGGAGTGAATTCGATCAACGCCAACACTACGGCGCAGAAGGCAAGTACCATCGTGGGGGATGTCAAGATCGAATATATACTTACGAAGAACTGGAGGTGGAGGATCAGGGCATTTAACCGCACAAATACAATAGACCTGTTGTCCAACTATGCCCCTTATACCCAGGGACTCGGACTTTCTTACCAGCGGGATTTCAATCACTGGGGAGACTTCTTTAAAAGCGATAAAATCAAAAATAAAACACCGGTCCGGGGAATTTCAAGATGACCCCGGCGGAAAACCAATCATATAAAAGCGTACTAGAATCCTGAATCCTTACTTTTGAAGGAACAGAAAAAATCATCAAAACCAAATTTATTTTGTCATTCACGGTCTATAAATCATCTGCAGGTTCAGGCAAGACTTTTACCCTGGTCAGGGAGTACATCAAGCTGATCATGGATGAGCCTGACAATTTCAGGCACATCCTTGCAATCACGTTCACGAATAAGGCTGCAAATGAAATGAAGGACCGAGTGCTTGAGAGTCTTAAAGAACTTGCAGGCCCGCCTGAAGAAAGAAGCAAATCCACAACCAATAACCTGCTGCCTTCATTGATCAGGGAAACCAAGCTCACCGAGGTGCATATCCAGGGAAAAGCCGGCGAGGCATTAGGGCTTATCCTTCATGATTATTCAGATTTTAACATCGGGACCATCGACAGCTTTTCCCACAGGATCATCCGGACCTTCGCACACGACTTCGGACTTCCAGTCAACTTCAATGTTGAGATCGACAGCGATGAATTACTAACCACTGCGGTTGATCTCCTGATCGATAAGGTTGGAGCTGACCCGGGGTTGACAAATCTTCTGGTCAGGTTCATCGAGAGCAGGATGGATGATGAGCAGGACTGGAAAATTGAAAGAATCCTTTTAGACTTCGCGAGAATATTAATGGATGAAGAGGGGAGTGAGCAGCTTGGAAAGCTAAAGGAAATGTCCATGGATGATTTTTCAAGGATAGCAGGCGCCCTTAAAAAGCGCACTGTCGCCTTTGAGCATGAGATCAGCACTCTTGGAGGCAAAGCTTCTCATCTGATCAATTCCTCGAACCTTCCCGCAAGCGCGTTTTACCAAGGAAGATCAGGTATATATAAGTACTTCGAAAAGCTGTCAAACGGCGACCTGGGTTCTGTTGAGCCAAACTCCTATGTAATTAAGACAATCGAAGAGGAGAAGTGGACCAGCGGGAGTGCAAGCGCTGAAGAGAAAGCAGCGATCCTTCGCATAAAGCCAGACCTGACTGTAATTTACGAAGAGATCAGGGGCAAATATGATGAAGGGAAGAGCCTTTATAATCTTTCATTGGCTGTACTTAAAACCCTTTACCCCATGGCAGTCCTGAATGAGATCGGCCGCCTGGTCGAGGGATTCAAGAAACAAAACAACCTCATCCACATTTCAGAATTTAACCAGCGCATCTCGAAATTCATCCTGAAAGAACCGGTCCCTTTCATTTATGAGCGGCTGGGAGAGAAATTCAGGAATATCATGATCGATGAATTCCAGGATACTTCCATTCTTCAATGGCACAATCTTTTGCCTTTACTGACCAATTCGCTTGCCACGGGATCCTTCAATCTTGTGGTAGGGGATGGCAAGCAGGCCATTTACCGATGGAGGAACGGGGATGTAAGGCAGTTTGCCGAGCTTCCTAAGATCCCGGGGAGTGACCGCATCATTTCACTGAAAGAAAATGAAAAGATATTAAAGGACCATTTTAATAATAAATCCCTTGATACGAATTTCAGGTCGAAAAAAGAGATCGTTGAATTCAACAATGCCTTCTTTTCAGAACTCAAGACGCTTCTGACACCATACAACCAGATGGTATACGACAATCTCATACAAAAACCCAGGAGTGGTGAAGAGGGGGGTGGGATCAGGATGGAATTTGCTGATCAGGGGCTTAAGGGCGATAAATTCAGGGAGTTCATGGTTTTGCGTATCCTGGAGATCATCAATGAAATGGAATCGGCAGGTTTCGTGAGACAGGATATTGCGATTCTGTGCAGGAGAAATAAGGATGGCAGCGAGATCGCGCGTTATCTCCTGGGCCATGGTATAGACGTGATCTCTGCCGAATCACTGATGCTTATTCATTCACCGGAGGTCAACTTCCTGATCGGATTTATACGTCTGCTATACGGATCGAACAACGTCATCCTGATCGCAGAACTGGTCACTTACCTGCACGGAAAAGGCAAACTGAATGCTTCGAACCTTCATGAATTACTATCCAGGATCCCTGTTAAGCCAGATAAAAATTTTATCTTCAGGATATTAGCGGAAAACGGGTTTCAGGTATCTCCCGGCAGGTTAAGGACACGGCCGGTATATGACGCCATCGAAGAACTGATCCGGGTATTTTACTCAGACGGCCATGCAGATCCTTACCTGCAATTCTTCCTGGATAAAGTGCTGCGATTTACACGCAAACATTCTTCCAGTGCACTGGATTTCCTTGAATGGTGGGATAAAGAAAAGGACTCTTTTTCGATCATCATGCCCGATGGTATGAATGCAATACATATTATGACCATGCACAAGGCCAAGGGCTTGCAGTTCCCAGTTGTGATCCTGCCGTTTTTTCCTGAGAAGAAGATGCTGACAAGAAAATACTTGTGGGTTGACCTTCCCAAGGCAGAATTCCACGGGCTACCGGCTGCGATGGTTGAATCAGGTGGATCCATAACAAAGACTGAATTCAGTGAAAGAGCTGCCGGGGAAAGAGACAAGACACTGCTGGATACCATCAACCTGCTCTATGTAACTATGACGCGCCCGGAAGAAAGATTGTTCATTATTTCTCCTGCCCCGCCGGCTAAATCACCAAATCCTGAAACTGTACCTGCTTTCCTTTCTTATTATCTACAGCAAGCAGGACTATGGAGTGATGAGACAAGGGTATATGAATTTGGAAAGCCTGCTCCTCATATATTGAAGGAGAAAGGAATAAAAGTCTCAAAAAGATCACTGACATCGGCAATAAGCAGCGATTGGCGTGAAAAAGTATTGATACGAGCCAGCGCCCCGGAATCGTGGAATGTTGAAGATCCACAGGAAAACCTCCAGTGGGGGAACCTTGTACACACTGCTTTTTCAAGAATATTAAAAGCTGGAGACGAGGAAAATGTTCTCTTAAAGATGAATGACGAAGGATTGATCGGTCAAAAGCAGATTGAGAAAATGCTGGTGAAGATCAGAGAGGTGCTTGCAGATCCACTGATCCAGCCATTTTTTTTACCGGACAATGATATCAGGACGGAAGCCGAGATCCTTGCTGAGGATGGGCATGTATACAGGCCGGACCGGGTCATTATCAGGGAAGATGAGGCAGTAGTACTTGATTTTAAAACCGGGAGGCCAAAGAAAGAACAGGAGAAACAGATAAACCTTTATGGCAGGTTACTGAGTGAACTGGGTTACAGGGAAGTGAAAAAGTATCTTGTATTTATTGAACCAGAGGTCAAAGTAACAGAGATCTTATGAGCATGAAAGATAAGGAATCAAATATGAAGGATATTGAGAAAGGTATCAGGGATCTATATTCAGGTTGGGCATACTCCGAACCGGCGAGCATGACCTTTCTTCCTTTCTCAGGATCCTATCGCAGGTATTACCGCCTGAAAGGAGGAAAGCATACTGTGATCGGGGCATACAATGAGGACCGAAATGAAAATGAGGCTTTCTTCTCCTTTACCCGAGTGTTTCAGGGGCACCATCTTCCTGTGCCGGAAGTGCACGCAATAGATCCATCGAGGCGGTTCTATCTTGTGAGTGACCTGGGGGATGTGACATTATTCAGGCATCTCTCCGAAATGAGGAAGAATGACCGGGATTTCCCTGAAGAGCTGATCAGGATCTACAAGAAGGCCATTGGGTTCTTACCGGTTCTCCAGGTTTCTGCGGGAAAAGACATTGATTACTCAAAATGCTATCCACGGAAGGCATTCGACAGCCAGTCGATGATGTGGGACCTTAACTATTTTAAATACTATTTCCTGAAGTTGGCAAAAGTCCCCTTTGATGAACAAAAACTGGAAGATGATTTCCAACTGCTTGTTGAATTCCTTCATACTGCAGGGGCTGATCATTTCATGTACCGCGATTTCCAGTCGAGGAACATCATGCTGGTGGAGGGAGAACCCTGGTTCATCGATTACCAGGGTGGCAGAAAAGGACCTCTTCAATATGACATTGCTTCCCTCTTGTATGACGCAAAAGCTGCTATCCCCGGATCTGTGAGGGAGCTTTTACTTGAATACTACCTGGATGTTTTGAAAAATTATATTCCAGTTAACCGGACTTCCTTCTATCAATATTATTTTGGCTACGTCCTGATCCGTATCCTCCAGGCACTGGGGACCTATGGTTTCAGGGGCTATTATGAGAACAAACCTCATTTTCTGAAAAGCATCCCATTCGCCATGGCGAATCTCCAGTCCTTGCTGGAAAAGAAAGTTATACCATTGCCATTGCCTATGCTCCGGCAAGTTCTTGAGATGATCATTGACAACCCGGTATACCGTTCCTATAAAGAAACCAGTAACCAGCTAACCGTCAATATATCAAGCTTTTCATATAAAAGTGGGATCCCAGAGGATAAATCCGGGCATGGAGGCGGATTTGTATTTGACTGCCGATCCCTCCCCAACCCGGGAAGGTATGATGAATATCTTGACCTTACCGGCGATGATTTGCGAGTCATTGCATTCATGGAGAAGGAACCGGAGGTTGGAGAATTCATGAACCATACCTGTTCACTTATTGATCAGAGTATCAGGAACTATATTGAACGGGGATTTAAGAGTCTGGCGGTAGGCTTTGGCTGCACGGGCGGCCAGCACCGTTCTGTCTATTGTGCCAATGAACTGGTCAAACATATACAGTCAAAGTTCGATGTGATGATAGAGCTTCAGCACACAGGGTTGAAAGATAAAAAATAAAGACTGTGAACAAGAAAGAGAATGTTTCCAGCAAAGCGATGATCCTTGCTGCCGGCATGGCAACGAGGCTAAAGCCTATCACCAATACCATTCCTAAAGCCCTTGTAAAAGTCGAAGGCCATACATTACTTGAAGGTGCAATACAGCATCTTGCAGATCACAGTGTCAGGGAGATAATTATAAATGTCCATCATTTCGCAGGCCAGATCACCTCTTATCTGGATCAGAATAAGAACTTCGGCTTAAATATTTCAATCTCAGACGAAAGCGAACGTCTGCTCGATACCGGGGGTGGGTTAATGAAAGCTTCCGGTTTTTTTAGAGATGGGGGGCCTTTTTTCGTCAGAAATGTCGATATCATCTCAGATCTTAATCTCAATCGTCTGAAAGAATATCATCTTCAGTCACAGGCCCTCGCAACGGTTGCAGTCAGAAGGAGGGAGACTTCGCGCTATTTTCTTTTTGACCGTGATCACCGGCTATGCGGCTGGACAAACCTGAAGACAGGTGAAAAGGTGATGTCATCTGATCCTGGTGGGGAACCTGAGATGCTTGGCTTCAGTGGCATCCAGATAATTGACCCGAAAATTTTCCCCCTTATCACGGAAGATGAAGTTTTTTCACTTACCAGCCTCTACATCCGGTTAGCAAAAAATTATCTCATTAAGGGGTACTTAGATACAGAATCTACATGGAAAGATATTGGAAATTCGCCTGCAGAACTTATAAAATGAGAAATAATTTTATCTCAGTCTGTCTGACGATTTGACAAGGGATTCATCCTTACGGATCGCCCTGCTGGCAAGCACCAGGAAGATCAATGAAATCAGTGGAATGTACATCCCGAACTGGTAAGATGATAAGATCCCAAGACGGTGTTCAAATATCCTGCTGTAAAGAAGGAATACCAGGGCTATCAGTAAGACATTTACAAAAACATTGATGTTAACAAGCTGAAGCTGCAATTTGCGGTTCTTGTAAAGAAAAATAGCGATGATGGCCAGCACAAATGATATAACCGTCATAAAAAGCAATGGGGAGGTCTGCCAGAAAAAAAGAATACCCGGGAGGTCCGAATAAGATTTCATACCTGTTGCAAATAATTTATAGGTTCCTTTTAATGGATCGACATAATCGATCATAGGGAAGAAGAACAACATCACACAAGCGGCTGCAACAACCAACAAGTAGAGACTCTGGATACGCTGGATCATGATCTGGATAATTTTTTTATTGTGAAAGCGTTATGACGACGTATTAATTAAACAGTACCGCGAAATTAGAAAAGATTTTATCTATTGTAAGCATTAAAAAATAATTTATTGACATTCTTGATTTATTTCATATCTTTGTGGCGCTTTTGATTCCCGGTATCTTTCATTTGACATTGTTCAGTCAGAAAAGAATTCAACCAATCATTATTTTCAAATCAATTATTCGAACAGATATTTTTATTAAGTGATCCATTACCACTCCATTCCAACTAAATTTATTATTAAACCTTTAACAAAATGTATGATATTCTATCACTCGACGCCAAGGAGCTGGACGAGATTAAAGAAATTGCAAGACAATTAGACATTTCAAGACCTGACAAATTCACTAAACAAGAGCTCATCTATAAGATCCTGGATCAGCAGGCATTAAATCCATCCCAGGACCTTCTCGACAAAGAAAAAAAAGCTGTAAAGAAGGAATTCAGACCTCGCAGGCAGCGGACACAGATGAAGCCAAGGCTTGCTGCGTCCACGAACCTCTCAGGAGAGCCTATTTTTAAGCCAATAGTTCCTGAAAGCCCGGTGAAACCAACCGAAAAGGTCGTCAATAAGCATCCTGACCCACCTGCCGAAAAGGAACCGGAACCTGTTTTTGCTAAAGAACCAGAAATACAAACGGAAGGCCAGAATTACCTTCCACCCACAATCCCGGAACCTTTCGAGTTCGAGAATCCTGCAGAACGACCTGTTGAAAACGGTATTCCCGAATATGATAAGAATGATGACCTGGAGATGCCTGTCATCGAAAAAACCGAACCTGGTGAAATCACCGAAACGATCACTACTCCCCAGGTTGATGAACAAGGCCAGGCTGAGGAAAGGAAACCCCGGGAATATCATAAGAAATTCCCTGAAAGACATCGTGAAGAATATACCTTTGAATTTGAAGGCATAACCGTGACAGAAGGTGTTCTCGAGATCATGACCGACGGGTATGGATTTTTACGCTCCTCCGACTATAACTACCTGAACTCTCCTGATGATGTTTATGTATCCCAATCGCAGATCAAATTATTCGGGTTAAAGACAGGAGATACTGTCCGGGGCACTATCAGGCCGCCAAAAGAAGGGGAAAAGTATTTTCCACTTATAAAGGTCGAACTGATCAATGGCCGGACTCCTGAAGAAGTCAGGGACCGTATCCCGTTCGATTTCCTTACCCCGTTGTTTCCTTTAAAGAAATTCAAGCTGACCGGTCACCCGCAGGATTCCCTGTCGACCCGTATCATCGATATGTTTGCGCCTATTGGATTCGGACAGAGGGGATTGATCGTTGCACAGCCGAAGACAGGTAAGACAGTGCTGCTTAAGGACATCGCCAATGCCATTGCATTCAATCATCCGGAAGTTTATATGATCGTCCTGCTGATCGATGAAAGGCCGGAGGAAGTTACTGACATGCAACGCAGCGTCAAGGCTGAAGTTATATCATCCACCTTCGATGAGCCTGCCGAGCGGCATGCGAGGATCTCAAACATTGTACTAGAAAAGGCAAAGCGCCTTGTTGAATGCGGGCATGATGTTGTAATCCTGCTCGACTCCATTACAAGACTGGCGCGTGCCTATAATACGGTAGCACCTGCTTCCGGCAAAGTCCTTTCAGGTGGTGTCGAAGCCAATGCACTCCAGAAGCCAAAACGGTTCTTTGGCGCTGCCAGGCAGATAGAGAACGGTGGGTCACTTACCATCATTGCCACGGCACTTATTGATACCGGCTCCAAAATGGATGAAGTTATCTTCGAAGAATTCAAGGGTACAGGAAACATGGAGTTGCAGCTTGACCGCAAACTATCGAACAAAAGGATATATCCTGCCATCGATATCGTTGCTTCCAGCACCAGGAGGGAAGATCTCCTGCTCGAAAAGGATGTGCTTCAAAGGATCTGGATCCTGAGGAACCATCTTGCAGACATGAATTCACTCGAGGCGATGGAGTTCCTTCGCGACAAGATGAAATTTACAAATTCGAATGAAGAATTCCTTATATCTATGAACGGATAAGACATTATCCGTCAGGATGGTTTCGTGACAGGTCATGTGCCATGATCTTATCTGCTAATTCATAGAGGTCTAGCCCGTCAAAATTTCCTGAGCTCATCATCAACAGGTTCTTCTGCTGCCATTCTTCATGCAACAGGCTCTGCTTCAACTGAAATGAGTCAGTGAAAACCTCCAGCCTTTCATTAGCAAATCCCTCTTTTACCTGTGAGACAGTTATCATTGGTAACTTCTTCAACCGGATCGCATGGGGATTGAAATACACGATCGCACGGTCGGCAGCATCCATGCATCCTTTATAGTGACCAAGAAACCCACTGCTAAGGCTGCTGAATGTATGCAGCTCCATACAGGCGACCAGTTTTTTCCCGGGATATTGTTCTTTAACAGCTTTAAGTGTTGCCAATAGCTTTGAAGGCGAATGCGCAAAATCCCTGAAAAAGATGGTTTCATCATTACCGGCCAGCCTTTCCAGGCGGTTGGAAGCTCCCCTGAAACTTTGTATCGAAGTATAAAACTGCTCATCAGTGATACCCATGGCATTGCAAACCAACTTTGATCCATTAATATTGAGGAGATTATGCTTCCCAAAAACCTGAAGAGGGACCAACCGGTCATTAAAACGGATCTTTGTAATCCCAGATTCAACAATGTAATCAGGATAAGAAAAAGGCAGTTTCGTGAGGTCGGGACGAAGAGTTGAACAAATCTCCCGCAGATTGTCATCTTCATTGCAATAGATCAGCATTCCACCGGGAGAGATCAATTCGATAAATGTTTTGAACTGTTCCAGGTAATTCTCAAAAGTGGGAAATACATTGATATGGTCCCAGGCAATTCCGCTCAGCAATGCGATGTCGGGTTTATACAGATGAAATTTCGGGCGAGGATCAATAGGTGAGGTGAGGTATTCATCTCCTTCGAGTACAATAAAACGGGCTTTTTCAGATAATTTCACCATCACTTCAAAACCTTCAAGCTGAGCCCCTACCATGTAATCACAATCCAGTCCGTTATCACGGACCACGTGCAAAATCATCGCGGTGATCGTTGTTTTTCCATGACTCCCCCCGATGACAATGCGCGTTTTTTGTTTGGATTGCTCAAATAAATATTCAGGGTAAGAAAAGATCCTGAGGCCAAGTTCTTCAGCTTTCAAAAGTTCAGGATTATCTTTTTTGGCATGCATGCCCAAGATCACCGCATCAAGTCCTTTATGAATATTAGCCTCGTTCCAGCCTTCAACGGAAGGAAGAAGGTTAAAGCGCGCCAGCCTGCTTTTTGACGGTTCAAAGATCTCGTCGTCAGACCCTGTTACGGTATACCCTTTTTTATGCAGGGCGATAGCAAGATTATGCATTGCGCTTCCTCCAATGGCAATGAAATGGACATTCATACGGGCAATGTTTGGACCAAAAATACAATTTTCTCCGACCCCCGGAATGAGTTATCGTATATTTGTAGATAAATTGAACTCACTGACGATGGAACAGAAGATCGAGAAATACAACAGCCAGTTAGAAAACGCTACCCCACAGAAAATAATAGGTTTTTTTGCAAATGAGTACAGGGGACGGATAGCATTTGCTACAAGTCTTGGGGCAGAAGACCAGGTGATCACTGAAATGATCTCAGGAGTTGATCCAGGAATGAAGATCTTTACACTCGATACCGGGCGTTTATTCCAGGAGACCTATGACCTTCTTGATATCACACGTAAAAAATACAGGTTAGCGATTGATGTCAGCTTCCCTGATGCAATAGATGTAGAGGAGATGGTGAATACCCGCGGGATAAATCTTTTTTATGAGAGCGTCGAAAACCGCAAATTATGCTGTTTTATACGTAAGACAGAACCATTGACGAGGGCTTTGCAGGGAATGGATGCCTGGATCTGCGGATTAAGGAGGGACCAGGCAATCACACGCAGTCAGGTCAAAACGGTGGAATGGGATGATATCCAGAAGAAGATCAAGGTGAATCCACTGGCCAGCTGGACTCTGGCACAGGTTTGGGATTATATCCGTTCAAACAAGGTCCCTTATAACACACTGCATGAAAAAGGCTTTCCCAGTATAGGGTGCCTTCCATGCACTCGTGCAATCCTTGAAGGAGAGGACATAAGGGCAGGGCGCTGGTGGTGGGAATCACCTGGAAACAAGGAATGCGGTCTGCATCAAAAATAGGGGAAGAATCAGACAGGCTGATCAGGCGAACCGGATGGCCCTCACTGGTGATATCCTGCTGATAACAAAAGAAGGCACAAGAAGCATGGCCAGGCATACAAATGCTGTTCCTGCATTTAACATGAGAATATTCCACAGATCAAGATTCACGGGGACAACCGAAACGTAGTATGATTCCTGGGAAAGGGTAATAAGCCCGAATTTCAGTTGGATAATGCACAGGGCAAATCCTGCAAGATTGCCCCATAAGAGTCCCTGCCCGATAATCCAGGCTGCATTGATCAAAAACACTCTGCGTATACCTCCGTTGGGCATGCCCAATGCTTTCAGGATCCCTATCATATTGGTCCGTTCCAGGATAAGAATGAGAAGTGTTGAGATCATTGTGATCCCTGAGACGAGCACCATGAGTATAATAATAATGAGCACGTTGATGTCCTGCAGGTCGAGCCAGTCGAAGATCTGTGGATAAAGGTCACGTATCGTCTTCGCGTCCAGAGTCATCCCGATCCTACGGTAGACATATTTCCCCATCTTGTCAAGGTCCTTGAAATTATTAAGGATTACCTCGAATCCGCCGACCTGATCAGGCTGCCAGTCATTCAGCTTCTGAATATGCTTAATATCACATATAACATATACTTTGTCAAACTCTTCAAGCCCCGTCTCATAAATTCCTCCGATATGAAATTTCCTTCCCAGTGTCGTTGTCCCGGAGATGAAATACATCCTGATATCGTCATTCAGTTTTAGTTTTAATAATGATGCCAGGTTCTTCGATATCATCACATCGTTGGTCTTACCGGTATCACCCGGATGAATCAGATGGCCGGCGACAATTTTATTTGCAAAAAAAGAAAGATCATAGTCCGGCCCGATGCCTTTGAGTACGATCCCCTGTATCTGATCAGCCGTTTTAATAATGCCGGCCTTGGTGGCATAGACTTGTATGTGCTTTATTCCTTTGGCCGTTTCGAGGGATGGATAAAAATCCTGGTGCATGGAAATGGGTTTGGTCTCGAGCGATGAATTCTCATCATAATGCGAGATCTGGATGTGGGCTCCAAATCCGATCACTTTCTCACGAACCTCTTTCTGGAAACCGGTCAGAATAGCGACTGCAACAAACATCACCGTCAACCCCAGGCAGATGCTTAATATAGAAATACGGACTATAGGCCGTGAGAAGTTGGCTTTGTTATCAGAGAGGATCCGTCGTGCGATAAAGAGGTCGGTGTCCAAATAATTTGGTTTAAATGCAAAAGTAAGAATTATCATTACATTTGTTCAATGATCTACGAACATTGACCATCGCAATCACTTTTATGTTACTTGCACTGGTGCTCTATTCGGCTTCACACTGATGAAAGATTATTTATACAACGGCCCAAAGCTTGCCATCAGGATTGATAGCATAAGAATTAAAAAAAGAAAGATCAACCTTGCTTACCAGGATATTTCCTCAGTAAGGATCAGGAAAGCCGGATTGAAACGCGGATGGGTGGGCATAATTCTCCTAGGGATCATGTTAATTAGTCTCTTGATTTACATTTTATATTTGTTCCTGGCCCACTTTTATTTTATCTCTGATGCCCATAGCGGGCATTTTAATTATCCACGAAGAAGTCCCGGCATCATCATTGGAATCCTTGTTATATTACCGGTAGTGATCTTTCTAAGTATAAAGAAATATTTCAGAAGACATATCATGCTCATTATCAAATGGGATCATGACGAATTCAGGATAAAACTACAAGAATTGAACATTTCTCTCAGCGTGTTAAAAAGATATCTCGAAGGAAAGGTGAAATTGACAGAACATAAGATTTCCTGATATAAAAATACCTGAGTACTGGCTGATAGATTATTTTTCTCTTCAGTTTATACTCAGGCTGAGTGAAAATGCGAAAAAATCAGCAAACAATACTCCGTTAAGAATTCAGGCTGCTAACCTCCCGAAGTTGAATTGAATCCTGATCAAACACTGATCGAATCTTAACCGAATCTTACTTGTAGTGATGTTGAAGACACCCCGAAGGCACCTCGAAGGCACCTCGAAGGCACTCTGAATTTAACTTCAAGAGGGGACAGAGACATTTAGCTATTATTGGAAGTATATTTAGTAATAAAAATCGTAACACGAAAAATCGTAACGCGTGACTCGTGACGCGTAGATTAACCCATGCACTACGGCGATACAAAATCCCCCTCTAATATGAACCACAAAAATAAGTTTTGCCCCGTTGATTTTTACTTTGTATTTTTGATGATAAGTCACACAATTCAATCTCATGATAAAATATTTGATAATTATTCTTCTCATTTTCAACATCCTGTCGACCTTTGGCCAGGTCAGATGCGGAGCTGAGCGAACCAGTCTGTATTACTCCCATCTCCGGAATAAGAACATTGCAGTTGTGGCCAATGCAGCATCATTGGTGGGTAAGGTCAATTTGGTCGATACACTTTTACACAGCGGTCTTAAGGTTGAAAAAATATTCTGTCCCGAACATGGCTTCCGCAGTTTTGCAGATGCCGGGCAAACGATCAAAAACTCAATAGATTCGGCTTCCAGGATCCCGGTGATCTCTCTTTATGGGAAAAAAAAGAAAGCCGATCCTGAAGATCTGAAAGACATTGACATTGTAGTTTTCGACCTGCAGGATGTCGGCGTACGCTGCTATACTTATCTGTCCACCCTATCCTATATGATGGAGGCCTGTTCGCAGGCAAATATCCCTTTGATGGTCTTTGACCGACCTAATCCAAACGGGTTTTATATTGACGGCCCGGTGATGGATTCCTCCCTTTACTCTTTTGTCGGGTTGCATCCTGTGCCACTTGTCTATGGCATGACGATCGGCGAATATGCAAAAATGGTAAATGAAGAAGGATGGCTGAAAGACAGGATGATCTGCGACCTGCAGATCATTCCTATGGATAATTATACACACCAGACATTATACACATTACCGGTGAGCCCGTCCCCGAACCTGACGAACATGAATGCCATATATCTCTATCCTTCGCTCTGCCTTTTTGAAGGTACTGTTACCAGTATTGGAAGGGGCACGCCATATCCCTTTGAGATCTACGGACATCCGTCATTCAAGGGATTTTCTTTTGAATTTACGCCACAGCTGACCAAAGGAACCGGCACTCCATTATATAAGGGTCTTCTTTGCAGGGGCATTGATTTGAGGGATTTTTATAAGACCCATCCCCGATTGTTTGGGAGGATAAACCTTACCTGGCTGATCATGGCTTTTAAGACACTGGGCAGCGATCCACGTTTCTTTAACGAGGCTTTCGACCGGTTGGCCGGGACACCCGACCTCAAGAAGCAGATCATTGAGGGCAAGACGGAACAGGAGATCCGCATGAGCTGGCAGGAAGGATTGGCTAAGTTCAGGGAAATAAGAAAGAAATACCTGATCTATCCTGAGTAGGCTATTGTTTCAGTCCGGGATAAACCTTCAATGCTTCTTCGAGGCATCTCATAGCGTTCCTGAGATCATTTACATTCAGCACATAACTGATGCGAACCTCATCGAGCCCGCGGCCTTTCGTTGAATAGAATCCTGTTGCGGGTGCAAACATCACGGTTTGTCCTTCAAAGCTGAACTTTTCAAGTAGCCATTTACAGAATTTGTCAGAATCGTCAATGGGTAACCGGGCCATGGCATAAAATGCGCCACCGGGTTCCGGGCAATAGCATCCCGGTATTTTATTTATCGATTCAACGACGATTTTTCTCCTGTCGTGATATTCTGCCAGTACTTTTTTAAAGTAACTGTCGGGTGTGTTGATGGCCTCTTCCGCTGCGATCTGTCCGAATGTCGGAGGACTTAACCTTGCCTGCGCGAATTTCAATGCTGTGCTGATGACCTCCTTGTTTTTAGATATCAGCACGCCGATACGGGCTCCGCAAGCACTATAGCGCTTGGAGATGGAATCAAGAAGGATGACATTCTGTCCTACTCCTTTGAGGTTCATCACTGAGTAATGCTGATGTTCATCATAAGTGAATTCACGATAGACCTCATCGGAGAAAAGAAAAAGATCGTGTTTTATTATGATCTCGCGCAAGGATTCAAGCTCGTCTTTTGAATAAACATAACCTGTCGGGTTATTGGGGTTGCAGATCATGATCGCCTTTGTTCGCGGCGTTATTGCATCTTCGAATGACTTTATAGGTGGAAGTGCAAATCCGTTTTCAATGACGGAGTCGATCGGCTTTACAACGATGTCTGATGTCAGCGAGAACCCGTTGTAATTGGCGTAAAATGGTTCAGGGATTATGATCTCGTCACCGGGGTCCAGGCAGCTGTTCATGGCAAAGAGGATGGCCTCAGAGCCGCCTGTAGTGACAATCATTTCTTCCGGGGTAACATCAATGCCGAACTTCCTGTAATACTCCACCAGCTTTTTACGATAGGAGATCATCCCTGCCGAGTGGCTGTATTCTATAACTTTAAGATCAAGATTCCTAATCTTGTTCATGACATTCTCCGGAGTTTCGATATCCGGCTGTCCGATGTTGAGGTGATAAACTTTCGTTCCTCTTTTTTTTGCTTCTTCCGAAAAAGGAACCAGCTTCCTGATTGGGGAAGCTGGCATCATTTTTCCTTTACTTGAAATAACGGGCATAAACTATTTTATTTTTGAATCGGGGTCGCTCCGTTGTCGGGAGTCTTTTCCGGCACTTTATCAGCGGGTTTTGCAATTACATTACCTTTAATGGAAAGGACCACGCGGGCAGTTTTTGCATTTGAAGTAACGGTTACCGTTTTATTGATCGGGCCAACATTGTGTGTAGAATAGGTGACTTTTATAACATCGCCTTTTCCCGGGAGAATTGGTTCCTGGGGCCAGGTCGGAACAGTACACCCGCATGAGGAGACAGGTTTTTGAAGGATCAGAGGCTCTTTCCCTGTGTTGGTGAATTTAAATTCGCAGGTAGCGTCACTACCCTGGACAACCGTACCATAATCATGAACGGTTTTCTCAAAAGAAATTTCAGGAGCATTAGGATCAGCGGGAGCAGCCGGCTGAGCATCCTGGGCCTGCAATGTAAAAGCTGCAAGGATCATGAAAGCGAATGATAGAATTACTTTTTGCATATTCTCTTTGTGTTAAGGTTAATGTTCTTTAATTAGGCGGCAAAATTAATAAATAATTGTGTTATCAAAGTAAATTAGTAATAAATAACTTTTCAGGCAAAGTAACGCGTGGATTCTGTTTAAATTTTGTTTTCTGAGAAAAGTTCTGAACTTTGTACCGGTTCTCTATCGTTTTAAATCCTTTTTCTAACATGAATTTTATTCTTTCAAGAATTGATTACTATGAGAATAAAAACGATAATCAGATTGCTTTTTGGCTCATTATCAGCATGTTTGCTGTTAACTTCCTGCAGCCATCATGCTGTACCTACCAGCTCCCCCGCTGATCCGCAAATGAAAGCAGCCGGAGTGACTTCACCTCACTGTATAATCTACCGTACCCGGTCTGATTATTCAAGGAATGTTCCGGTGACACTGTCAGCAGATAAAGACAAAATTGTATCCTATCCTGATATCAGAGACATCTACTACAATGGAAAGTTGTCCGAGCCGACCTTCCTGGCCGATAGTTTTCTTCTCGATAACCGCGGGATCGGGCCACAAGTTGCATTCCTTTCATATACCTATGAAGAATACAGTAAGTTGCAGGCCACCCCTCCGGCGACAGATCTCATGAAGATGCTGCTTAATAAGGATCCACTGGTTGAGATGTACCAGTGCGGACTAAGAAGCCAATATACTGATATTGAGAAGGAATTGAATACCCTCATAACTTCAGGAAAACTTAATACCTGCAAGAAATTAAAGTAGGTTTTTAATAATTCTTACCTTTGCAAAAATAACAGACGGACTACATTGCCAGTGTCTTTTGAAAAAATCAGCGAGTTAAACGGGAAACAGCTGTATTACAGCTTCCTGGCGGGTGCACAGCGCATTTTTGAAAATCAGAAACTACTTAACCGTATCAATGTTTTTCCTGTCAATGATGCAGATACGGGAACAAACCTGGCATCCACGATGCGATCGATCATGGATGCAATTATCCCTACCGATAACCTGAAAGAGACGGCAGTTGCAATGGCCGATGCAGCACTCACCGGCGCCAGGGGAAATTCAGGTATTATTTTTGCACAATTTCTTTATGGATTCGGTAATGAGATCAAAACCGGGCAGACGATGGATATTAAATCGTTTGCGGAAAGCATGCGCAACGCTGTCAACTATGCTTACGAGGCGATAGCAAATCCGCTGGAAGGAACTATCCTTACCGTCATTAAAGACTGGGCTGAATATCTGTACGCCTTAAAGGACATTATCGACGATTTTATCAGGTTACTGATCGAAGCTTTTGAAAGGGCTCAGCAATCCCTTGCTGAGACTACCGCAAAACTGCCTGTCCTTGCACGGTCACATGTTGTTGATGCAGGTGCAAAAGGCTTTGTTGTATTCCTCGAAGGAATCCTTGATTTCTTTACAAAAGGCGATGTGAAACCTGCGGCCATCCAGGTACAGGAAGTTGAAAAAGAAGAAGAAGATATCGTCACTCATGACATGATCACGTTCAGATATTGCACAGAGGCCCTCATCAGTTCTGAGAATCTTGATAAGGCAAAGATCAGCAGGACCATCAAGATCTGCGGGGATTCGCTGGTTGTGGCTGGATCTCCCCGGAAGATGAGGATACATATTCATACAGATTTCCCGGCAGAATTATTCTCTTACCTGCGCCGGTTCGGCAACATCACCTATCAGAAAGTGGATGATATGGTGATGCAGCATGAGATCCTAAGCAACCGTAAGGCAAACATCGCAATTCTGACTGATTCCTGTTGTGATCTGCCAAAAGAGGTGATCGACCGTTTGCAGATCCATATGGTCCCATTGAGCATCCATTTCGGCGAGACTTTTTACCTGGACCGTTATACCATTCAGCCTGAGCAGTTTTATTCCCTGCTTGAAAGATCAGAACATAACCCGACTTCAGCCCAACCCTCTATCCGTGAGTTCCAGAATAAATACGAATTCCTGTGTTCCCATTATTCCTCCGTGATCGCAGTGAACCTGGCCAAGTCATTAAGCGGGACTTACAACAGCAGTTTACAGGCTGCAAAGGAGGTTTCGGAAAGGACAGGAAAGAAGATCGATGTGATTGATTCAGGTACAGTTACCGGAGCACAGGGGTTGATCATCCTGCGCCTTGCAGAGGCAATTGAAAAAGGAGTATCACATGAAGAGATCCTGCCCGAAGTAAACAATTGGGCAAAGAAGACACAGATTCGCGTGACAGTTCCTACGCTGAAATATATCATTCGTTCCGGCAGGGTGAGTGCGTTTAAAAGCTTCATAGCCAAATTGCTTGACCTTAAGCCGGTTATTGTTCTCAATAAAGAAGGCCATACGGTGCTGTCTTCGAAATCATTTACCGAAAAGGCAAGCATGCGAAAGGCTATCCGGAGCATTGAAAAGATCGCTGAGAAAAATAAAATATGGGGATATGCCATCACACATGCAAAAAACGCCCATACTGCTGAATGGTTTGCGAAGGAAATGGAGCGTATCACCAGTCAGAAACCGGAATTCATAGCACCCGCATCACCCGCACTCTGTGCAAATGCAGGTCCGGGAGTCGCCTGTATATCCTTCATGCTGGAATAATGATCACAGGAACCTGCTTGTAAAACATGACAGATAATCCTCTTGTTTTTGTGCCATACATCAAGTTTCTTTAGCGGGATTCAACCTTTTTTGATATTTTCGCAAAAAACATTCTCATGATCAACCATCAACTCTTACATCCCAAAAGCATTGTTGTTATTGGTGGTTCTAATGATGTCCAGAAACCTGGCGGGGCAGTGTTAAGAAATCTGATCGAAGGTAATTTCAAGGGGAAACTTTACGTAACCAATTTGAAGGAACCCGAAGTACAAGGGATTAAAAGCTATAGCGACCCAAATCTTTTACCAGAGGTCGACCTTGCTATCATCGCTATTGCTGCCAGGTTTATTCCTGATACCGTTGATCTCCTGGTCACCCATAAACACACACGGGCATTTATAATCCTTTCGGCTGGTTTTTCTGAAGAGAATGCTGATGGGAAAGCTCTTGAACAAAAGGTGGTGGATAGCATCAACAAGGCTGGTGGTTCACTGATCGGCCCGAATTGCATTGGCGTATTGACACCTTCCTATCATGGAGTTTTTACAAAGCCTATTCCACGCCTTGATCCCAAAGGTTGTGACTTTATCTCAGGATCCGGAGCTACGGCCTGCTTTATCATGGAAGCAGGGATCTCAAACGGACTCACTTTTTCAAGTGTATTTTCTGTTGGCAACAGCGCCCAGATGGGAGTAGAAGATATTTTGCAATACCTCGATGATACTTTTGACCCCGGGAAGAGCTCAAGGATCAAACTTATTTACATGGAGAATGTATCCAAGCCTCAATTATTGATGAAACATGCTTCATCCCTTGTGAGGAAAGGATGCAGGATCGCAGCGGTCAAAGCCGGTTCATCGGAGGCAGGAAGCAGGGCGGCATCTTCACATACGGGAGCACTGGCAAGTCCAGATGGGGCTGTAGATGCACTTTTTAGGAAAGCCGGCATCGTGCGCTGTTTTGGAAGGGAGGACCTTATCGCAGTTGCATCTGTTTTTACGCATCCCGAAATGACAGGGAAAAACATGGCCATCATAACACATGCAGGCGGCCCGGCGGTCATGCTGACAGATGCCCTGTCGAATGGAGGGATGAATGTTCCTCACATCGAAGGACCTGATGCAAAAGAATTACTTTTAGGGCTTTTTCCCGGATCCTCGGTGGCAAATCCCATCGATTTTCTCGCTACCGGGACTCCACAGCAGCTTGCCACCATCATCGATTATTCTGAGAACCGCTTCGATACGATCAATGGAATAGCCGTGATATTCGGGACGCCAGGGCTTAACAAAGTCTTCGATGCATATTCAGTATTGGATAATAAAATGAAAACGGCTGTAAAGCCTATCTTTCCCATTCTACCTTCAGTTCTTACCGCTGCCCCTGAAATAGAAGATTTTATTTCGAAAGGAAGAATATTCTTCAGGGATGAGGTGGTTTTTGGGAATGCACTCGCAAGGGTTTACAATACAAACCCTCCGTTTCCCGAAAATGCCCAGATGCAGGAAGTTGATCATCAACGGATCAGGAATGTCATTGACCAGGCGAAAGAGGGTTATCTATCACCTGTTGAGATCCGCGAATTGTTGGATGCCAGCGGGATTAAAAGAGCCGGAGAAGCAGTCGTGAAAACGGCTGATGATGCAGTAAAACAGGCAAGGATACTGGGCTTTCCGGTTGTCATGAAGGTGGTCGGACCGGTCCATAAATCGGATGTGGGCGGAGTCGTTTTAAATTTAAAAGATGAAAAGGAGGTCACCCATGAATTCAACAGGATGATCCGCATCAGGAATACGACAGCTGTTCTGATCCAGCCCATGCTTTCAGGTATCGAATTGTTTGCAGGGGCCAAATACGAACCTAAATTCGGGCATATGATCCTTTGTGGACTGGGTGGGATCTTTATCGAAGTGCTGAAAGATGTGGCCGCAGGATTAGCACCAATCAGCATGGAAGAAGCGCTTTTTATGATCCGGAACCTGAAGAGCTACAAGATTATCAAAGGCGTACGTGGACAGAAAGGGGTAAATGAAGAACTGTTTGCAGAGGTCATCCTCAGGCTTTCCGCCTTGTTGAATTCCGCTCCTGAGATCATGGAGCTCGATTTCAATCCCCTCCTTGGTAAAGAAGATTCAGTGACGGTTGTTGATGCGAGGATCAGGTTGAATAAGAATCAATGAAGAAATCCTGCCTGACGAAGAAATAAAAGAGCTATAGATGGCTTTAGAGCAAGCGTGAATACCACTCCATAAACGGCACCCCATAAATGTGCATCGTGGCCGATATTATCCTTTGCTTTCCTGCTCATGATAAATTCATAAACAATGTAAAGGATCCCAAACATCCAGGCTGGTATTTCAATGGGCAGGAAATAAATGCTGATATGACCCGTTGGAAGCATCAGGATACTAGCAAATATAACAGCAGATATTGCTCCTGAAGCACCAACGGCGTTGTAAAATACATCATTCTTGTGCATTCCATAGGCAGGGATGATTGAAAAAAGCAATCCACCGATATACAAGAGGAGGTAATAAAGGATGTACTCATTGCCAAAAAGAAATTTTGGGACTTTGGAGACATGTTCCACCATGCCACCAAATGAATAAAGCACAACCATATTTATAAGCAGGTGAACCCAGCCTGAGTGCAAAAAACCATACGAAAAGAAACGATACCACTGGTTACTGTGCTTTACATCAAAAGCATTGAACTTTAATCGATTGAACAACTCATCGTTATTGAAACAAACGATCGAAACAAAAACAGTAAAAATTATTATTCCATAGGTTATTTCCATATTTCAGATCAGTTCATAAAGTTTATAAAGTTGATAAAGTTACCAGGTCATAATAAGTTAGTGATTTATCATTTGCCAACCTGTTCTGTTTTCGGCAGTTTCGTGTAATCTATCTCTGATCCAAGAACACTATGCGGAATAAGGAACACGATGATCAGCACAACTGAGGCAACGATGGTCCAGGATTTCTTTCCCCTGTTCCTGTATTGTGCTATCAGTGCAATGATCCAAAACAGGAAAGCCACAATCGATTTGTTATCTGTCAGATCGCTTCCGAACGGCCAGCCGGCCCAATAAACGCCGAAAGAAAATTTCTGGACAACAGGTCCAAGTATCAAGCCTCCGATGAAAAGGGTTATAATCGTGATCCACGTATAAAGCAAGGTGTGTTTCCCATTTATGATCATTTCAAGCCCAGTAATAGTTGAGAACAACATGGCCAGGAAAATGATAATAATATGGGGGATCAGAAGCAATAATGGCATATGTCCTTTGTAACGGAGAACAGCTGCATCATCGTTCAATAGAACCTGTTCATTCCCTTTGGTAAGTTTAATATAATACATCACTTTTCCGGAAATATCCTGGTGTGGAAGACTGGCTATGAGCAAGTCACCTTTACGTGCCATTGGTGCTGTGATCCATTCATCATAGCTTTTGAATTTCCTGAATTGAACTTTTCCATGGATCGAAGTATCTGGCAGGTTCAGAATAACTTTTGCATCATCCTGTCCGTCATAAGACCGGGTTAAATCAGCTTTGATCAGGGTGTGCCCAAGTTCTTTTTTCACTCTCATCGGGTAGGTGGGACCGGTCCTGCGCTGATATCCGGCAATCACAACCGTGAAAACAATTGCAAAAATCCAAATAAGCCAGTTCTTCAATGTTTTGTTCATCTTAAAATCTTTGTTATTATTAATGGGGCTGCAAAGATAATTATTTCTTCATATATGCAGATTCCAGTATATCATACATTGCCTGGTGGATCTTTGTCCTGATGTTCAGTTGTACAATCTTCTCATTTGAAGCGTCCGGGCAGACCCTGTTGGAAAGGAACACATAGATCAGATGGTTTTTTGGGTCAGTCCAGAAATAGGTTCCTGTAAAGCCTGAATGACCGAAACTTTCATGTGAAGCACTTTTACAACAAGGCCCTTCTGAACCAGGTTTCAATGCAGGTTTATCAAATCCCAATGCCCTCCTGTTCCCGTTTGCAGGGAACTGGACACGGGTGAATTCGTTTACGATCGAAGGAAGAAAATATTGTTTTCCGCCATATTCCCCGTTATTTAAGATCACCTGGAGTATCACTGCAAGGTCACTTGCGTCCGAGAACAGACCGGCATGACCTGAAACCCCGCCAAGCATGGCTGCGCCGGGATCATGAACATCTCCCCGGACGAGTTGTTTTCTGAAAATTGTATCGTATTCCGTTGGCATGATCTGCTTCAGTGGAAAACGCTGGCGGGGATGGAATCCTGTCGTCGACAGCCCGAGGGGTTGATAAAAGGAAGCGGCAAGATAATCCTCAAATGGCTTTCCTGTCACCCTTTCAACGATCTGCCTCAATAAATAAAAACCCAGGTCGCTGTATTTATAATCCCGTGCCTGCCGCAATGGCGAATTAATGATGTCACGGTAAACAGAATCCGGGTAATCCTTTCTGATATAGAGGTCTTCTGCAACCCTCAAAGAAAATTTGTCAGATTGCTGATGCTGATAAATTTCAGGCTCGGGGCGCCCATTTTTCAACGTTTTAAGATAAAATGGGATCCATGACTGCAACCCGGCCTGGTGAGCCATCACTTCCCTGATAGTAAGATCCTGCTTATCAGATCCTTTCAGCTCAGGAAGGTAAGTCCCCAGGTTATCATCAAGTGAGATGTTTTTGTCGCCGGTGAGTTTCATGAACGCCAATGTGGTGGCAGCCACTTTTGTAAGAGAGGCCAGATCATAGATGTCAGTATTGGTTACATTTACGGTATCTTCATAACGGGGATGTCCGAATGATTTATCATAAAATATCTTACCATTAAGAGCAAACAATACCTGGCATCCCGGATATGCTCTTTTATCAATGCCCGACAATGCAAGTGAATCAATGATCCTTAGTTTATCTGAGGGAATGCCTATCTCTTCAGGTAACACATATTCAAGTCGTGTGACCTGTGAGGGCATACCTGTATTAATTTGAAATGCAGGAGATATAGTGACCGGCAAATGGCCCTGTGCCCTGATTGCACCGAAGATAAGTCCGGCAGAAAGCGACTGCGATTCTTTGCAATCCTGGTAAGATGCAACAATAGCTTCTAAATTGACCGGATTCTTCAAAAAGGACAATGCATACGGGCTTCCAAAAATATCAAGGATGACTTTCTTTGTTACACTCAAGGTGTCAATAAGCTTAATAGTGCAGTCCTGTATCCCGTATTGTTTAGAAACCAAACCCAGGTTGCAGTGAAGTCCGATGATAACCAGGTCATCATCCTTCAACCTGGTGATCAGCGAATCTGACTTTGACATGGAGAAAGACATGGGCAGTGAAATGGCCTTAACCGGTGCATAGCGTGAAATCACGTCCTGAAAGGGCTGCAAGGCTGTGTCGCCAATAAAGACCACCGCGATCTTTCTCTGGTCAAGGAAGCTTACCGGAACCAACTGATTTTCATTCTTGACAAGGGTGATCGATCTCCTGAAAATGTTTCGTGAAATCACTTCAGAACTCACAGGTTTCAAATCTTCCGGCAGGCCGTCTAAAGAAACCGGCATCAAATGATCAAGCCCTGCTTTGTATTTAAGACTGAGGATAGTACGGCATTTCTGATCGATAAGCGCCTGCGGAATCAGGGCACTGTCACGTGCCTTGCGGATGGCATTCACAGCAGTTTCAAGATTTTCAGGTAGAAGGAGAATATCATTTCCGGCTAACAAAGCTCTGACTTCGATCTCCCCGGGCTTGAAATAATTGGTGACACCTTTCATATCAAGGGCATCCGTTATAACAAATCCTTTAAAACCCATCTTCTCCTTTAACACCCCGGTCACAATCTTATTCGAAAGTGTGGCCGGGGTGTTTTTCGTTGAATCCAATGCAGGAACGAACAGATGGGCGATCATGATCCCATCAACCCCATTCCTGATAGCCTCAGCGAATGGGAATATCTCGATAGAATCGAGCCTTTCCTGTGACTGGGTAAGGGTTGGCATGGTAAGATGCGAATCTTTATCTGTATCGCCGTGACCTGGAAAATGCTTTGCCGTGGTCAGTATCCCACCTGACTGTAATCCTTTCATAAAGATGATACCTCTGTGCGCGACCATCTTCGGGTCTTCACCAAAAGATCTGAACCCGATCACAGGATTATCAGGGTTATTATTTATATCGACATCCGGAGCAAAATTCATATGTATTCCTATTCTCCTGCAATCCTTTGCAATTTGAACACCTAATTCTCCAATGAGTGAATCATCAGGCATTGCCCCCAGTGTCAAAGCCCTTGGAAATGAGAAAGCGCTGTCAAGCCGCATCCCCAATCCATATTCAGCATCGATGGCGATCAATAAAGGTGTCTGTGCAGTACGCTGGATGGCATTGGTAAGAGATGCCTGACGAAGAATACCTCCTTTAAAGAAACAAACTCCCCCGGGATTCCATTTCCTGACAATATTGATGAGACTATCCTTATAAACCGAGTCTTTGTCTGAACAGGCCCGGATGATGAATAACTGTGCAATACGCTGGTCAGGGGTGAGGGACCTGAATACAGAATCGACCCATGTTGAATCGATGGCCGGAACCGGAGAGGACGCCATTAATTGAGGTCTGGCAACCAAAACGAGGAATAAAACACTTAAAGAGAGGACACGGATCTTTTTCATCTCATTTATTCAACTACAAACAACAAAAGAAATAAAAAGGAAGATCGGTTCGGTAAATCTTTTCCATATTTATGAACATTTAGTAAAGACGCTGTTGAATTATAATAATTTTGAAACATTAATACTTTTTTGCTTTCGCAGATATATGTAGTCAAACCATCAAACTAATAATAAATTGGATGCCTTCAACGACTGATCTACAAAGAATTTCCACACAAGTGCGACGAGATATTATCCGGATGACTCATGGAGTAGCATCCGGTCACCCGGGTGGATCACTTGGATGTGCCGACTTTCTTACAGCCCTTTATTTCGGGATCATGAAACCGGATCCGAACAACTTTACCATGGATGGGTCAGGGGAAGATCTGTTCTTCCTTTCCAATGGACATATCTCTCCGGCATGGTATAGTGTGCTTGGACGATACGCCTATTTCGATTATCACGAACTGGGAACCTTTCGCATGCTGAATACACGGCTGCAGGGACATCCCTCGGTGCAGGAGAGACTGCCCGGAGTGAGGATGGCTTCAGGTTCCCTTGGACAAGGTTTATCTGTCGCGATCGGAGCAGCCTTGTCAAAGAAATTAAACCAGGACCCACATCATGTGTTTTGTCTGATGGGTGATGGAGAACTTGAGGAGGGCCAGAATTGGGAGGCTGCGATGTTCGCTTCAGCGCACAAAGTGGATAACCTGATCGCAATTGTGGATGAGAATGGAAAACAAATCGACGGCCCGGTGGAGAAAGTTATTGATCTCGGTGACCTTAAGACGAAGTTTGAATCTTTCGGGTGGATCGTTATCAGGATGAACGGGAATGATATGGCAGATATCCGCGAGAAGATGCTGCTTGCCAAAGTAGCCACCGGAAAAGAAAAACCGGTCATCGTGCTTATGAAAACCATTATGGGGTTTGGCGTCGATTTTATGATGGACAACCATGAATGGCATGGGGTAGCCCCGAATGACACACAAACTGAAAAAGCCCTGGCACAACTGGAAGAGACCCTGGGAGACTATTAAACCACTGATGGGCCAGGGATCCGGTAGTGTGAAGGGCAATATAGAAACATTTAATGTAATTTTAATATAATTAAGTTGTTGAAAAGAACAGGTTTTATAGTCATACTCCTCCTTGTTTTTCTTTCCAGGGGATTTGGACAGGGACAGGTGGAGAATCCAAAACCAAAGCCGCTGACCAGGATCCTGTTCGTTTTTGATGCTTCCCAGAGCATGTATGGAAGGTGGCAAAGCGATACCAAATTCAGCATAGCATCACGCCTTTTCATCAACATTCTAGACAGCCTGAAAAATGTCAGGAACCTCCAGGTTGCCTTGCGTGTGTTCGGGCATCAGAAACAGTTCCCTCCCCAGGATTGCAGCGATACCAAGCTTGAAGTCCCTTTTGCACCTGATAATTTTTCGAGGATAAAGCATGTGTTAAAGACCATTGTTCCAAAGGGAACAACTCCAATAGCAGGTTCACTCCAGCAGGCGGAAAATGATTTTCCTTCCTGCGATAATTGCCGGAATATCATTATCCTGATCACTGACGGTATGGAAGAGTGCAACGGCGATCCCTGCCTTGTTTCTCATGACCTGCAGGTAAGGGGGATTATCCTGAAGCCCTTTATCATCGGGATAGGCAAAAATTTTGCCGAGTCCTTCGATTGCGTGGGCACCTATTTTGATGCAACCAACGAGAAGGAGTTCACACACGCCCTGAATATTGTTATTTCCCGTGTTCTGAACCCTACTACTGCTCAGGTCAATCTTCTCGACCAGTACGGAAAACCGACAGAAACCAACGTCAATATGACGTTTTACGATCATCTCTCCGGGAAGATAGAGGACAATTTTATCCATTCCTTCAATAATAAAGGACTTCCTGATACCCTCGAGATCGATCCATTGTTGACCTATGATGTAGTGGTAAATACGATCCCACCGGTCCGCAAAGATTCAGTAAGGCTCACACCAGGTATGCATAATATCATCGCTATTGACGCCCCGCAGGGATATCTTGCGTTTAAAACAAGCGGAAATATGACCATTAAATATCTCCCTGTTTTGATCCGTAAGAAAGGTGAAAATGAAACGTTGAACGTCCAGCAGTTTGACCAGGTTGAAAAATACCTTACCGGCACTTATGATGTTGAAGTTCTCTGTCTCCCCAGGATCGAGGTGAAGAAGGTCGTTATTGAACAAAGCCACACTACTACGGTCGAGATACCGGTTCCCGGCACAGCAGTTGTCCAGCGTACGACCAACGGCTATGGAAGTGTCTACCAGGAGAATAATGGCCAGCTGATCTGGCTATACAACCTGAAAGACAATCCCCAGCAGCAGGAAATCCTTTTTTTGCAGCCGGGCAAGTACAGGGTTGTATTCCGGTCGAAATTTTCAAACCGATCTGATTTTACAACTGAAAAATCGTTTACAGTGGCTGGAGGAGAAACGGTGACCGTCAAATTGTGAGTCGCGATTTATGATTTTCAATTTGTGAATTGTGAATATTAAACAGCTTTAGAAATACACAAAGATGAAGGAGTACACAAATTCAGGATCGAAAGATACGCGGTCAGGCTTCGGGGAAGCGTTACTTGAACTTGGAAGACAGAATGAGCATGTAGTGGCTCTTTGTGCTGACCTTACCGGTTCACTGAAAATGGACGCGTTTGCAAAAGAATTTCCAGAGCGGTTCTTCGAGGTTGGCATTGCAGAAGCTAATATGATGTGCATTGCGGCCGGTATGACGATCGGAGGAAAGATCCCTTTCACAGGGACGTTTGCCAATTTTTCTACGGGCAGGGTTTATGACCAGATCCGGCAATCCATCGCCTATTCCATGAAGAACGTGAAGATCTGTGCCTCCCATGCCGGCGTCACCCTGGGTGAAGATGGAGCAACACACCAGATACTCGAGGATATCGGACTTATGAAGATGCTCCCCGGGATGACAGTCATCAATACCTGCGATTTCAACCAGACAAAGGCTGCAACCCTGGCCATCGCCAAACATACCGGCCCTGTCTACCTCCGTTTTGGCAGGCCGAAGGTCCCAAACTTTACACCACCTGACCAGCAATTTGAGATTGGAAAGGCCATCCTTCTGAATGAAGGATCTGATGTATCGGTTTTCGCTACCGGCCACCTGGTCTGGAAAGCACTGGAAGCATGCAAGATATTGAGAACAAAAGGGATCAATGCTGAAATAATCAATATACATACGATCAAGCCCCTGGACCGTGAAGCCATCCTGACATCAGTGGCAAAAACAGGATGCATAGTCACTGCTGAAGAACATATGATGAATGGCGGAATGGGCGACAGCATAGCTCAGCTACTTGTCACGGAAAATCCATTGCCCCTTGAGATGGTCGCCGTGAATGATCAATTCGGGCAAAGCGGGAAACCGGAAGAACTCATGGAAAAATACAACCTCGAAGCAGTCGACATTGTAAAGGCCGTTCAGAAAGTCATCTCCAGGAAAAAAATAGAATGAGATAAGGTTTCGAAAGTCACACCAACCGGATGGCGGTGTTTAAGCTCTCCTTCTCTCAGCAAAATTTTTAATGACAGCTGTGATCACGGGGATAAGAGAAATAATTATGATTCCAAGGATAACGAGGGTGAAATGGTTCTTGACATAAGAGATATTGCCGAAAAAATATCCCCCGAATGCAAACAGGTTAACCCATGAGATATTCCCGATTATACTGAATGAAAAGAACCGTATATATTTCATGGTGCCTACACCGGCGACAAAAGGCGCAAAGGTGCGGATGATCGGCATGAAACGTGCAATGATCAGGGCTTTACCTCCATGTTTCTTATAAAAATCATGGGTCTTGTTGAGGTATTCTTTTTTGATCAGCTTATAGTCCTTTTTGTAAACTTCCATTCCCAGGAACCGGCCAATGAAATAATTGGTATTATCCCCCGAAAATGTTGCAACAATAAGCAAAACAACAATGATTGCTATGTTCAGGGGATGGGATTCCCTGGCGGCAAATGCGCCGGCTGCAAAAAGTAAAGAATCACCCGGGAGAAAAGGCGTGACCACAAGCCCAGTCTCACAGAATATGATCACAAAAAGGATCAGGTAAGTCCAATTCTGATAAACATTGATCCATCCTTCCATAAATGTATCAATGTGAAGAATAAAATTGATCAGTTCATTAATAAGATGCATCATATTGTTGCGGAGTTCCTTAGAAAAGTGAGCAAAGATAAACTTTTTATTAAGTCTGCCAGGCAGCAAAAGATCCCGGCAGGACAAAGAAACTCTTATTTTATTGGTTCTTTTTACCTAAACCACTTTGAAAAGACTTATTTTTGTCAGCAACAATAAAATCAACGGTAAATGCCTTCCAGCCATCATTACCAGCTGAATGAAATCATCGGGTTGATCATTGAAACAAACCCCGCAAAAGTGCTCGACATAGGAATTGGCTATGGTAAATATGGCTTCCTTACAAGAGAGTACCTGGAACTCTGGGAGGAGGGGTCGACTTATGATTCTCACAAACGGCAGATCGATGGGATCGAAGCCTTCGGAGCATACATAACCCCGGTCCACCGGCTTATCTACGATCATATTTTTAATGGTGATGCCAAGGATATTTTACCGGGAATAACTGACCATTATGACCTCATCCTGATGATCGATGTCCTGGAACATTTTTCATATGATGACGGGTTGAAAGTACTGGAAGAATGCAGGAAATGCAGCAGAAACGTACTTATCTCGGTCCCCAGGGTCATGTCGATGCAGGAGGAGGTTTATGGAAACCCATACGAAGCGCACCGTTACAACTGGAAAAGAAAAGATTTTTCATGGATAAGGGATAAGTTTTTCCTCTATAATACCAAATCGACGATCTGTTATATTGGGGAAGACAGCCGGCGCATCAGGAGCATCCTGAGAAAGAACAGATACAGGCAGAGCATTATCAGGATCCTTGACCTGTCAGGGCTTAAAAAACCGTTAAAATTCATTCTCGGGAGATAATATTCTCCCTTTTTTTGACTTAATAGTAATAAAGGCAAGCCTTTTGAGTAAGGCATTAGCAGCAATTAATTGTCAATACTTAACAATATAATGAAACGGTCGGGTAAAATGCTTGCGGGTCTTGTAGGTAAAAACATCCAGGGTTCCTTATCTCCCCGGATCCATGAACAGGAGGCAGCAGCGCTCGGACTGGAACTGACTTACCGGATCATTGATCTTGCCCACCCGAAAAGAGATGCGGATTTTCTGGAGTCTGTTTTACTTGTTGCAGAATCCCTAGGTTTTTCAGGACTGAATATCACCCACCCTTATAAGGAAGATGCCCCGAAGCTGATGGACACGTTGAGTGAAGATGCAAAAAGTATAGGCTCTGTGAATACAATCGTTTTCAGGAATGATAAACGTTACGGAGACAACACCGACTGGTCCGCGTTTTCAGATAACTTCCGGGCGGAACTTCCCGGCGCAGCATTAAATCATGCGGCGATCATAGGTGCCGGCGGCGCGGGCCGTGCAATCGCCTTTGCCATGCTAAAAATGGGGACGAGGGAACTCAGGCTTTTTGATTCAGTCAGACACAAGGCTGAAAGTCTTGCTGACAGTTTGAAAGTAAGTTTCAAAGACAGTGAAATCCTTGTATGTGCTGACCCTGCATCTGCTCTGCATGGAACGGATGGTTTTATCAATGCTACCCCCGTTGGCATGACAGGAATGCCCGGGATGCCTGTGGATCCGAAGCTCATCCACTTATCCATGTGGGTAGCAGATATTGTTTATTTCCCATTGGAGACGGGGCTTATAAAAGAAGCCAGACGACGGGGCTGCAGGGTAGCCGGAGGTGGAGGAATGGTGGTGCGCCAGGCTGCCGCAAGTTTTCGCCAGTTCTTCAATGCTGAACCTGATATTGACCGGATGCTGAAACGATTTCATGAAGAAGTATCCTGACACCGCTGTAATGAAAAACAATAACTAAATAACTTAAGATAATGTTCCTGCACTACCTGATCCAGATTGGCCCTGTTCAGACAACGCCTGTTGAGCTGGTTGCCGTATTCTTCGGACTGCTTTCCGTGTGGTCAATGAAAAAGGAAAGCATCCTGGCATTTCCCTTTGGCATAATCAACGTCCTGATCTATGTTTACATCTGCTTTAATGCTAAACTATATGCTTACGCAGGGATCAACTTTTTCTATTTTGTGATGAGCGTCTATGGCTGGTACAACTGGCTCAGGACAGGCGATAATGAAGAGAAGATAAAGATCACGGAATGTTCAAAGAAAGAGCAGATATGGAACGGCGCTGCAATCATCTTTTTCTTCGGTATTTTATGGATGCTTCTTAAAAAGTACACTGACAGCATTGTCCCTGCATGGGATGCCATTACGACATCCATCTATATTATCGGAATGTGGCTTCTTGCCCGTAAAAAGATCGAGAACTGGATATTATGGATAGCTGGAGACACCATTTCCATCTTCCTTTTTGCCTATGAAAAACTCTATTTCAGCAGTTTCCAGTTCCTGGTCTTTACGGTGATCGCTGTGCTGGGGTACCTGGAGTGGAAGGGGAAACTAAAAGCTGTGAATAATGAAGAGTAAGTTGTAAAATGCAAATATCGAATATTGAACAGGATAGTTAAGATAGCAATTACAGGGCCTGAGTCGACGGGGAAATCAAGACTCTCTGTGGAGCTGGCAGAGTACTATCAAACGGTTTTCGTGCCAGAGGTTGCAAGGGAGTATATTGACCGCCTTGATCGTCCTTATGACCAGGAAGATATCCTGAAAATTGCCAAATGGCAGATCAGTGAAGAAGAGCGGTTGCTGACGCAGGCAAATCATCTGCTTTTTTGCGACACTGAACTGATAGTGACTAAGATCTGGAGTGAAGTTAAATATGGGAATTGCGATCCATGGATCCTGCAAAAGATCGAAGAAAACAACTATGATCTTTTCCTCTTATGTGACATAGACCTTCAATGGGAATCTGATCCTCAGCGTGAGCATCCACACATGAGGCAAAAACTGTTTGATCTGTATCACTCCGAATTGTCCAGACGAGGTTATCCGTTTAAAGTTGTGTCAGGGACCGGCCGGGAAAGGTTAATGAATGCAATAGGCCATGTAGAAGCAGTAATCGCCAATAATTTATAATTTTGAATCTTTAATGTTCCGCAATAGAAAATCACGATTATTGAATGAGCGTCTTAATATTCTTTTCCTGCCCCGCTGGTATCCCCATCGCTATGATCCTATGCCCGGACTCTTTATTCAGAAACAGGCTGAGGCGATCTCTTCCGTATGCAATGTTGCAGTGTTATATGTCCATACAGATAAATATGCTGCTAAGCGATATGAGATCAATGATACTGAAGAAAGCAAAGTAAGGGTTATCAGGGTATATTACAGGGAGTCGCATTTACCAGTGTTATCCGGTTTTCTGAACATTTACAGGTACTTTTGTGCACACAATCGTGGATATAAGAGGCTCTGCCCGTTTAAACCTGACCTGATCCACGTTCATGTGCTTACCCGCGAAGGGATCTTTGCACTGACTAAAAAAATATTGACTGGAATACCCTATGTGATCACTGAACACTGGTCGCGATATTTACCTGCCAGTGACTCCTTTCATGGGGTGTTAAGGAAAATGATCACCCGGCGGGTGATAAAATCATCTACAGCCATGATCACCGTTTCAGAAACACTTAAATCAGCAATGCTGAGATCCGGCCTTTGGAACCCCGATTTTTTAATTGTCCCCAACCCGGTCGATACCAATCTTTTTGTGCCCGGAGTGAAGCATGGAGTGGCAAATATCAAAAGGTTTATCCACATCTCCTGTTTTGAAGACAGGCCAAAAAATATTTCCGGATTGCTTAATGCTGTTAAAAGTCTTTCAGGAAAAAGAACCGATTTTAAGTGTTATCTCATTGGCGACGGGCCTGAATTCAGTCTATGGAAAAAGAGGGCCAATGAACTCGGACTGTTGGACAAGATAGTCTATTTTACAGGACTGAAAGAACAAAAGGAACTTGTGAATGAGATCCAGACGGCCGATTTCATGGTACTATCGAGTAATTATGAGACCTTCGGCACTGTGGTGATCGAATGTCTTTCATGCGGCATCCCAGTAGTGGCCACAAATGTTGGCATTGTACCTGAAGTGATCAATGAAGCCAATGGACTCATTGTTCCACCGGGAAACGACAAAGAGCTTGAAGGTGCAATAAACAGGATGCTGGATCAATGTCGTACTTATGATCCGCAGGTGATCCGCAATACAGTTCTGAATAAGTTCGACAATAAAACCATTGCAGAAAGGCTATTGGATATCTATCAGAAATCAATAACGATCCATGATCATAAATAACAGGAGAACCTGTCAGTTATGCTGAAGAACATTCTCAGTACCATCACTATACGCATTCTGGTCGCGCTCATGACCCTGATCATCGTGCTTGTAAATGCCCACCACCTGGGCGCTGAGAAAGTCGGTACGATCAATCTCATCATCCTGGCAATCGCTATTTTACAACTGGTCAGCAACCTGGTCGGGGGCAGTGCCCTTGTTTATCTTTTCCCCCGGGCCCAACTTATAAAGATATTCCTGCCATCCTGCGGCTGGGCAATCCTGACATCTGCACTGGGAACATTTATTCTGAAGATCCTGCATCTGATCCCCCTGGGTTATGCACTCCATGTTTTCTTCCTGGCGCTGTTATTGTCATTATTTACCATAAACTTCATGGTACTGATGGGAGAGGAGAGGATACGTGCTTATAATATTGTCAGTTTGATGCAGGTTGCGATACTTTTTGTCGCCTTGATGTTATTCTTTTACGGATTGAATAACAGGGAAGTCATGGCCTATGTTTACGCAATGTATACTTCCTATATTTTCGCTTTCCTGGCAAGCCTTGGCCTGATCCTGCGGTCATTTAAAAAGAAGGATATCCCCCCATCAGCGAAGGTTGTCAGGGAACTTGTCCATCTTGGCTCTGTGATGCAACTGGGCAACATCCTTCAATTCTTTAATTACCGTCTCAGTTACTATTTCATCGAGTTTTTCCTCAACAGGGCAGCGTTGGGCATCTACTCGGTAGGAGTACAGCTGTCTGAGAGCATCTGGCTCATTGCCAAGAGCATACACCTTGTACAATATACCAGGATCTCAAATGAAAATGATGAAGATTATGCTGCCAGGCTGACATTGAACCTTGTAAAGATCTCATTTATTCTGACCCTCCTTTCCCTGGTTTTTATCATGGTCCTTCTCCATTTGTTCTTCGCATTTATATTCAAACCTGAATTCAAACAAGTACCTGTGATCATGTACTCACTGGCAGCGGGTATCCTGACATTTTCCATTTCCATCAACCTGAGCCCTTATTTTTCTGGAATGGGCAAACCTGTTCATAATACCATCAGTGCAGCCATCGGACTGTTTTTCACAGTTTTTTTCTGCATCTTCCTGATCCCGCGTCTTGGCCTTATCGGAGCAGGGTTAGCAGCCACCTTTTCTTATATCGCAGCAACTGTTTACCAGTTCACTGTTTTCATTCACATGACTGCATTGAGGCCAATGGACTTCTTGCTACGAAAGAAGGACTTTCGGTTGGTAATCAAAGAGATAAAAAAAGTCATATCGTGATCCTGGATGACACGTTATTCCGTTGTGAATAAGTAATTCATAACTCTTCCGGAAACAGAATCTGCCCTGACGTGCTTTCTTATATCTTTGCACGACTAATTTTTTTAACTTATGAATACGCCGGAAGTCTATAATGAAGCCAGTATCCGTTCACTCGACTGGAAAGAACACATCCGTCTCCGGCCCGGGATGTATATCGGCAAACTGGGAGACGGCTCTTCACCCGATGACGGCATCTATGTTCTGATCAAAGAGATTATGGACAATTCAATCGATGAGTTTGTAATGGGCTTCGGCAAAACCATAGAAGTCACCATCAAGGATCAGCAGGTATGTGTGCGCGACTATGGCCGGGGAATGCCCCTTGGAAAGATCGTCGATTGTGTTTCCAGAATCAATACCGGCGCCAAATATGATTCAAGCGTCTTTAAAAAAGCAGTAGGACTGAATGGGGTTGGGGCAAAGGCAGTCAACGGACTTTCCTCTTATTTTAAAGTACAGGGAGTAAGGGAAGGAATATCAAAGAATGTCGAGTTCAGAAAGGGTGAACTGGTCAATGAGGAAAAGGAGAAAAAATCAGACCTAAGGACAGGCACGATTGTTACCTTCGTTCCTGATGAGGAACTCTTCGGCAAGTATCATTTTATCCCTGAATATGTCCAGAAAATGTTCTGGAATTATGTGTTCCTGAACACGGGGCTTACCATTATTTTCAACGGTGAGCGTTTCCATTCCCAGAACGGCCTTCTTGACCTTCTGACGAGCTATATCGATACGCCGGTGCTCTATCCCGTCATTCATCTCCAGGAAGGAGATTTTGAATTTGCTTTTACCCATTGTGAGATGTATGGCGAAGAATATTATTCCTTTGTGAACGGCCAGCATACTACACAGGGAGGCACGCACCAGGCAGCATTCAGGGAAGCCATCGTCAGGACCATCCGAGATTTTTACAAGAAAGATTTTGAGACAGGAGATATCAGGGCCTCCATGGTTGCAGCACTGAGTATCAAGGTACAGGACCCTGTCTTTGAATCACAGACAAAGACCAAGCTTGGCTCACAGAATATCGAGCCGGAAGGGCAATCCATCCGCAACTATGTCATGGACATTGTAAAGAAACACCTCGACAACTTCCTTCACATGAATCCCGATGTGGCAGAAGCCCTGCTCCGCAAGATTATGCAGTCGGAAAAGGAGAGAAAGGAATGGGCCAATATCAAAAAGATCGCCAGGGATAGTGTCAAGAAGGTCAGTCTGCATAATAAAAAGCTGAGGGATTGCCGGCTGCATTATGACAATCATGATGAACGGCGGTATGAATCGACGCTCTTTATCACCGAGGGTGATTCTGCCAGCGGGTCGATCACCAAATCGAGGGATGTGAATACCCAGGCGGTATTTAGTCTTAAAGGGAAACCCCTTAATTGCTATGGATTGAGCAAGAGGGTGGTCTATGAGAATGAAGAGTTCAATCTGCTGCATTCCGCGCTGAACATAGAAGAAGGCCTGGAAAACCTGAGGTACAATTATGTGGTGATCGCGACAGATGCAGATGTAGACGGAATGCATATCCGGCTCCTCCTGCTGACTTTCTTTTTACAGTTCTATCCTGACCTGATCAGGAACGGGCATCTTTATATTCTTCAGACCCCCCTGTTCAGGGTACGGAACAAGCAGAAAACCAGTTACTGCTATTCTGAAGAGGAAAGGATAGATGCCATTGACAAACTGGGTCCAAATCCAGAGATCACGCGCTTTAAAGGACTCGGCGAGATCTCTCCGGATGAATTCAGATATTTCATAGGATCTGCCATGCGACTTGACCCGGTGATCCTCTCCAAAGATTCACCCGTTAATGACCTCTTGTCATTCTACATGGGAAAGAATACACCCGACCGCCAGGGGTTTATCATCAATAATCTTAAGATCGAAGAAGACCTCATCGAGGAAATTCACGCTAACTGATCAATTATCCTTCCTGGAAATGGGCCAGACATGACCCAACATTTTCATGCTGGCTTCCCTGCGGCTGATGATGTCCTTAAGCTCGATCAGCATGTTCTCATTCACTTCCATCGCCATAGGGATCACCCATTTCTTTGTTTCCTCAATGTACCTGAGAACGAATTGCTTATCGAATATATCGGAATGGAGGTCAGTAAGATTTGAGATCCTGTCAGCACATTTCAGGATCCTGGCCCTTTTCGACCCCGTGGTCAGAACACGCTCAAGGTACTGGTCCTTGGTTTCACTGGCAGCCCGTGTAACTTCCATCACCAGCTTATAAACTTCAGGGCCATCTGCATCAAGATGGATGATCTCATCAGGGGCCACATCTTTTGAATCCTCGAAAACATCATGAATAATAGAAGCTTTAAGAAGCACCGGGTCCATATAATGATAGTCAAGCAGGATGGCAAAGGTGCCCAGTGCATGACGGAACTGGTTCCCTCCTACAAAGCGGTACTTGCCACGAAGGGCTGTGCTTTTTTGAATGTAAGGGGCAAGAACCATTCTCTCCAGTTCTGATTTTTCAGAGTTCTCCATATAAAGATAAAAATGAGTTTCCCAGATGATGAATGATATCACCAGCTATCAGCGCTTCCTGGCCCAGCTCACCAGCAGCAAGATCCCCTGCAAGTCCATGAATATAAACGCCGAGCAGGCATGTTTCAAGTGATGAATATCCCTGTGCCTTGATCCCTGCAAGGATCCCTGTCAGAACATCACCGCTTCCCCCTGTCGCCATCCCGGGGTTACCGGTAGTATTGAACCAGCAATTGCCTTCAGGTGTGGTGATGGCAGTATTGGCGCCTTTTAATACAATATATACCCCGTGTTTTACTGAGAACTCCCTCTGGATGCTGTTACGCTCAAAATTATCGGAGGACTTACCAACAAGGCGTTCAAATTCTTTCGGATGAGGAGTGAATATACTTTCTTTTGGAACGAATGGCACCCAGGTCTTGTTCTCGCCAAGGATATTGATCGCATCTGCATCTAAGATCAGGGGGATCTTTGAGTTCTGTATCAGGAGTTTCAACGCACGCTGTGTGGCATCAGCCATACCAATGCCGGGACCAACGGCGATCGATGAATATGCTGAAAGATGAGGTATCCCTGAAAATATTTCCTCATCTGCATCAATATCAAGCATCGCTTCCGGCACAGCAGTCTGCAGGATGGCATTTCCATTTCGCGGAACATGCACTGTCACCAGCCCCGGGCCTGATCTTAAACAGGCTTTTGCAGCCATCACCGCAGCACCCATTTTTCCCTCGCTGCCGCATATAAGATAGGCATGTCCGTAAGTGCCTTTGTGTGAAAACTTGTTCCTCTTTTTAAGTATCTTTTTGCAATCAGGGCCTGTTATATAGTTATAACGGGCCTCTGTTTTATCTACGAACTCCTGCATGATCCCTATATCCATGAGATGCCAGTGACCGACATACCGGTCATTCTCGGGAAAGAAAAATGCGAGCTTAGGGGGAGAAAAGGTCAGGGTATGATCGGCATGAATAATTGCAGGATCAGGAGAACCTGCAACCGTTTCATCACAAAACAAGCCGGACGGAACATCAATGGATATGGTGATGGGATGCTGGCTGTTGATGTGTTGGATCACACCGGCCAAAAACCCGGTAACAGGCCTTGTAAGTCCGCTGCCGAACAAGGCATCGATCACAATGTCTTCATCAAGATGAAATACAGGTAGCGGATCCTTCTCTTTAATTATCTTACATTTGACTGTGGTCATTTTAGCCAGACGGTCATAATTGATCCTGCAATCAGGTGAGAGTTTCCCGGAAGTTCCGAATAGAAATACTTCTGTCGTGTAGCCTTTTAATGCCATCATCCTTGCAACGGCAAAGCCATCACCACCGTTATTACCTGTCCCGCAAATGACCCTGATCTTTTTATGGTTGGGGATATTCGTGATCAGCCAATAAAAGCATGCATTGGCTGCACGTTCCATAAGGTCGATACCTGCGATGGGCTCGTTACGGATCGTATAAGCATCCGCCTCATGGATCTTATCAACTGACAGTATCTTCATGTTTTAATCAACCATGCCCCATATTGGCAGCAGGGCAAATATACCGATGATCGTAAGAAGGGCGACAATAAAAACCAGGATCGATATGATAAGACCGATAATGGCACAAACCCTTCCTGCTTTCACATTATTAAGAGAACTGAGGGTAAAATGATTTGGCTCTGAATAAAACAGGTAAAGATCTTTCCTCGCCAAGGAGAGGGTGACAATGCTCAGAACGATCCCGACGATCGAGATAATATGCCACCAGCTGAATACCAGTGACAGAATACCCAGAATAAGGATGGTATTCGAATTGGGCAAATTCATCTGAACATATGAACGGTAGAAATCTCCTGAAGGCTGTTTTGGTTGTTCTTCCATGGTTACCTCCGCTTAAGTTTTTACTTCAAAATGGAGCCGTTCCGGCACAGGCCCGGATATTTTATGTAAATGTACATGAAAACGCGCACATTTTCACAAAGACGGATAAAAATCCAATCCGCAGCTCTTACGCTATACGTGCTTGAAGCACAGTCGGTAAATTAGCGTAATAATTTAAAACTTTACTACGAGCAGGTATACAACCATGAAAAACTCATCGTGTTTGAACCGGGGAAGTTTTATACAAAAATATTATACCATCAAAAAGAATACGATCGGTTGCAAAAATTAATACAAAAATAAAGCGTAAACGTCGGTTATCTTTATGGTGGTCTATAACCCCGTTTGCGAATTGACTAAAGCAACATGTCCTGAAAAGGATCTAAGAACAAAGACATGAGTTAATGCTATTTATATCAATGGCTATACTCGCAGGAGAAACTCGCATACCAAAGGCGATATAACTTGGAAAAGATTTATAGGAGAAAGATAATATAATATTGCATCTTTTGGGATTACAAACTATTTGAGAAAAACAAACCTCCCATATCCATGGAATCAATCTATAACGAGTTTTTTTGAGTGTATAAAAGTTATCAGGTTAATTCATTTTTCAACGTTTTATCTGGAAAAACCGGAACCTCTGACCACCTTGTGTCGGTCAACCGTGACCACTGTATTAGTCTGATAATAATTCATTCAAGATGGTCAACTTTCTTAGGCCTTGGTGGTCAATCTACCCGGTTTATCCAATTATACAAAAAAATTCAACCTCAATACGGAAATTTCTTCCAATATTAAGGTTGAATTTTGAAAAAAGTAAAGTTAGCAGTCGCAATTATCTGATCACGACCATTTTCTTAGTATCTGTGGTCCTCTCATTAATTGAAAGAGAGTACTCATAGACACCTGCTGTTAATGTCGATGTATTAAAAGTAATTTTCTGTAATCCATCTTTCAAATCTGTTATAGGTAGTACTTGTTGCAACTGCCCCCAACTATTATAGATTTTGATTTCAGCATTTGTTGCAGAAAATAATTTGAAGTAAATATCAGTCGATGAAGTTGCAGGATTCGGAACATTTTGAAGAAGTTGTCCGTTTTGTAATTTTTTAATACTCTTCGTGAGCGGATCTTTCGGAAATGGCAAAAGAGCTATTAATGAATCACGATACTTCACATATTGTGGCTTAGATTTAGGTTTATATTGTGTAAGTGATCCGATATAGCAAGATTTTTGACTACAAGTGTCCATTATAAGATAGAGATGACCCAGGTCGATGACAGCAAATAGGCTGTCTGTTTCATTTACCGGATTCTCTATCTGATCCTCATACCATGAAATTGCATCAGACCAATCTTCCATTTTTTCATTGCAACCGTTTGCCAGAAAATCACCAAGTTGTGTAAGGACGCTATCGGCCATGATTGAATCATCGGTCAAATAATATACCTTTAATCCATTGAAATCATTTCCTGCATAGGGTTCAATTGCAAACAACTCTTTCATGGCTTCTTGTGCATAACTTGATTGAGGATATGTTTCCACAAGTAGCTGAAATTGGCTTTTTGCATCTGTATAGTCTCCTGCATTGATATAATTCATCCCATTATTGAACATGACATAATCCGGAGAGTTAACAATGACAACTCCACCACCGGATGGACACCAGGTAGGATCCCAGTTAAAACTGCCCAGATATGTATAAAAATCATTACTCGGATTAAAATCTTTACCCCAACAATTATATCTAACATCAAGTACCGTATCTTTTTTGTGGGTATCGTCATAATACACCAATGGATTATAGGGAACGCTGGCATTATTATTAATTATTGCATTGAATCGCATGTATGGAAAACAAAAGTCAGTTGCATATACTTCAATTCCCGAACAGTCATTAATTTCCTGGGTATCTGAAGTATCATTAGCATTTTGATCTCCGGTCAAGGAGGTACGACTGTAGAAATCCATCATCTTGATTCCAAACTGACTTTGAAAGACATGATTCATTGTAACTGAATCTTTAGAACTATAACTAAGTATCCCGTTATAAATGCAATTTGATATTTGATTCTTCTTTACTAAATGACTTTGCGTACCCCATCCACAATAAAACAAACTAATTCCATCAGCCCCTCCCATGATTACGTTGTTTGTTATTGAATAATTGTAATAGTCTTCAAGCATAATACTTGTTATCGAATCGGCGGAGTTTTCATTAAAATTGCAATAAGTAACCTTCTGAATAGCTGAAGAGTTATCTTGATTGGCTAATGTCAAGGGAGAATTATAAAAATAGGAATAAGTTATGCTCGCGGCTCCATGATTTGAAAGAACATTATGACAAGTGTCAAACACAGAATAACCCCCAATCGTCAAGTATGATGCAGAGCTTTGTAAGGATACATGACTAAAAATATCACCTTCGAGGTCTAAACTGTTACTTGTACTTTCAATTAGCAGTTTATTGTTAATAGATGTCGGGCTTGCTCCAAAAAATTTTACACCGTTATCAACAATAAGTGGTGCATTCTGATGAACATCGATAATAGAACTATCGACTCCCATGGTTAACATTGCGTATGAATTAATAGTCATAGCTGACAGGACATTTAAATTCCCTCCCAATAAATAACTTCGGCTGGCAACTGTTTGTGCTTGTTGCAAGTTTGCTGTTGTATTTCCAGCAATCCCATTTAGACAAAATAAGGTATCCACGCTGAATCCATTATCTGTCCCCATTTGTGGAGTTTCGTCTAAAGGACAATGGGGGTAGTTGTTATGATATCCATATTGCGAATATGAATCCATACAGTCTGCATAATGAAATGCTTCGGTAAATTGAGTAAATCTATCATTATTCCCTCCCCAGGGGGGTCCTGAATACGCACCGGGATTACCACTATCCGGATTATAATCCTGTGGATGTCCCTTTCTATTCCAATCAGATGGATTTGTCCAAACCGAATTGAATGGAAAAGAACCAAGCTTACACCCCCACATCCATGGATACGTTCCTGGATAATGGCCTCTTATTGCAGCAGTAAAGTAATAAGTGAATTCACCCGTAGCACTATTCGTGATCCAGTACTCTGGCCAGGCATCTGTTAATTTATCAGTCGCAGTTATTACTAATCTATTTTTACATAAAGGATTTGAACTATCATTAAGAAGTGGATAAACAAAACCACCTGAATGACACACTTGCATTACAAAAATCATTTGCGCACAGTTAATATTATTATTATTTGGTGGACCTCACTGTTTACCTTCAGGTAAGCGATTGAGAGCCCGGGCTTGCATGGTCTACAGCTATGGTCAAGCCCGTTCTCTTTTATTTAATGATAGCCTCCTTTCTTGTTATTATTTGCTCAAGGAACAACCTTTTTTTCCTGAAGATGAAAACAGAAAAGTCCACGATTGAGAATTCATAGATGATATATCTGTATTTAAATTGCTCTCCACAAATGATTTACGTTAAAAAAGGAACTACCACTCAACCTATTTTATCTTTTATCCGGTATTGGTATTACTCAATCACCAGTTTCTTAACCTCTGCTCCATCTTTTGTCAATATTTTCACCAGGTAAGTGCCTTTTGACAGTGTGCTGACATCCATTTTAATCTGGTTTTGATTTCTGAACGTTTCATTCATTGATTGTTCACCGTTAATGGCAAAAATGATGACAAGGATTTCTTCCTTAGCCATGTTTGCACCTGTGATCGTGATTTCGTCATTTGCAGGGTTGGGACAAATAGTGAATGTGGTTTCAGAAGGTTGGTGTTCCTTGATAAATGTAACTCCTCCATTGCCTTTTTTCAGTATAGTTCCAGCCAGACCAACCACGTAACCTGTGGCGGAATCTGTAAAGAAAACCGAATTCAGCTCATTCCATGTTCCACTTGAATCAACAGACCAGTTATTGCCAGCATCAGTAGTCTTAAAAATGTCTCCGCCAATATCCACTACATAACCTGAATTAGAAGTAGGGAAGTAAACCGAATTTAACTGAGCTATTGTTCCGATCGGTAAATTCGTCCAGGTCGTACCCCCATCGGTGGTTTTTATGCAGGTTCCCATCCAGCCCACCGCATAACCTGTATTATCATCTGTAAAGAAAACTGATAATAAAGGATTGTCTGCTTCAGTCGGTAATATGTTCCAGGTAGTACCTCCATCTGTGGTTTTGATTATGATACCATTTGAACCCTCTGCACCCACAGCATATCCTGTATTTGAATCGGGAAAACAAACTGAAAATAAATGATAATTTACATAAGTCGAGGTCCATGTCACCCCTGCATTGGTGGTTTTTAGGATAGTTTCAGCCCCGACAATATGACCCGTATTGGCATCAGTAAAAAGAACTGATTGTAGCATATGGTTTGTCCCGCTTGATAATGTAGTCCAGGTTGTGCCTCCATTGACCGTTTTATAAATGTAACCAAGACCACCTACAGTATATCCTGTATTAACATCGGTAAAGTATACAGAATTAAAAGTATCATTAGATCCTAAATAAGAAGATGTCCAGTTCGTTCCTCCATTTGTTGTTTTAAATAATTGGCCTACGTCACCCACCGCATAACCGGTACTGGCATTGGGAAAATAAATTGAGTACAAATTATTAATAGTTGTCCCACTCGATAATTGAGTCCAGCTTACACCTGCATTGTTGGATTTTATAATATCATGCCCACCTACCGCATAACCTGTGTTGGCATCGGGAAAGAAAATTGAACCATCTTGATAACCTGTTGATATTTCAGTCCACGTTGCTCCTGCATTTATTGTTTTATATATGTATCCATCGCCATCCGACACATAACCCGTATTGGCATCCGTAAAGAAAATTGAATAAAACCAATTACCACCTATTATTGTTTTGATTGTGTCAGGAGTCCAGGTTGCTCCTGCATTGATCGTTTTTAAAAAAATTCCAACATTTCCTGCAATAAAACCGGTATTTGCATTGGTAAAAAAAACAGAGTTTAAATCATAAATTGTTCCGCTCGATAACGTATCCCAGTTAGTTCCTCCATTGATGGTCTTTAGAATATTTCCGTGGTTACCCACGGAATAACCTCTGTTTGCATCTGTAAAATAAACCGAATTCAGGTTATATGAAGTCCCCGAGGTCTGATTTGTCCAGGTCGAACCGGCATTGATGGTTTTTAGAATTTCACCCCCGTTACCAACAACATAACCGGTATCGCTATCAGGAAAGTAGATTGAATATAACCCGGGATTTGAACTGCTATATACAGTATTCCATGTTGTACCTGCATCATCGGTTTTTAATATCAGATCGCCAATAGTGCCACTACCCGCCACATAACCAGTATTGGCATCGGTAAAGAAAACTGAACTGAGTTCATTAAGATAGCCACTCGAAAAAATAGTCCATGTTGTGCCACCATCAGTGGTTTTAAGGATAGTTCCAACATCACCCACCGCATAACCATTATTGTCATCGGCAAAGAAAACTGACCATAAGGAGTTACCTTGTGGTAAAGGGTTTTGCCATCTCCATTGGGAGAAAGAAAGTACTGAGATTATGGAAAAACAAAGGAAGAAGAAAATCTTTTTCAAATGTTATAAAATTTTGTTGTTAGACATAGTATAAAACTGTATTACTAAAATTTCCCCACACAACGATCCAAAAGATGTGAAAATTTCAGAGTGCAATTAATTCTAACTCTTCCAGTCCTTTCATTTGACAATTACATTGTTATTGGCTTCTGAACAAAAATATTCTAAGAATGGTTTAGGTTTTACAGGTCTTTTATAATTTTCGAAAGAAGGCATAGCAAATATAACTGAAAAATTTTAAAAGTCAAGTAAAATATATGTTAAAATAAAAAATAATTAATGTTAACATCTTCATGCCAACCTGTCAAAACTGTTGAGGTTTAATAAGATGAATTCTTAATCTACTATTACAATTATTAAAAACGACCTAACAAATGATCTCACAGTGTTTGCGATGATTGCATTGTACTAAAAAAGGCCAGCTGATAGTTAACCAAAAATCTGAAAGTTTCAGTTAACTTAATCTAAGACAGTCGCAAGAGCTGTAAGTATTAATTGAAAAGGGTACCACATTTCAGTTTAAAAGTATACGACTTATCGAAGTTAAACCAGTTGCTTTGCAGATTGGACAAACCGGTTAGATTGACCGCCCAAGGCTGAAGTAAATTGATTATCTTAAATGAATTATTATCATACTTATACGGTGGTCAACCTTAACCGGCACAAGATGGTCAGAGGTTCCGATTTTTCCAGGGTATCTCCAATCCCCTACTTTTTTCCTAATTTCTAAAAATGTATTTTGGACGGATGTGAAATAATATTAGGTTTTCAGGAAAATATTTTGTATCTATGTATCAAGATTGGCATCGAAAATTTTTTATTGGAGGTGCCTTTAACATTTTTATTAACATCAAAAACTTTGAACCATGAAAGCAAATTTTTTTTTCTTTTTGATGACATGCATTGTCATTGGAATGATGATCCCAGCATTTGCTGGTTCTCCTGAAAATAAAGGAGATAAGACAAAAATAGATTATCTCTCCCTATCATTACCACCACCCTCTTCATGGAATCTTAACATCGTAGTCACGGATCCGAATGATTCCTGCTATGCTTATTTATATTGCAATGTATACTTTTTAATATCATGGGCATATAGTAGTTGTCAGGCCATATCCTCGATCTATAATTACACTTACCCATTTACTCCGGGTACATACAAATATACTATACCAATTCCAGACACTATTCCGTGTGTTCTGGTAAGTCTTACTGTTGCTCAACCGTGTTCCAACCCTCAAGTTAACAGTAAAACTTGTTGTGAATGTTTGACTAGAGATAATATATGCTATCTAAGTATCTGTCAATGACAGATATACTTTTATGAGTTTTCCTTTTATAGTTTACCCTCTCACATAAATTTCATATCTTTGACTAATTTTAAGATGTGAAGTAAGGTAAAAACTGTTCCTCATTTTAAAAATAAGAATTACAAGAAATCCTTTTATACTTTTTTTATTTCTATCTTTTTCAAGTTAGATTTTTTCTTAAATTAAGATGGTCAAGTATATTTTTACCATATTATTATTATTCTCATTTGCAACGCTTTGTCAATCGTTACCTACGAATAACCCATCCTACAAGACCCATTCCATAGCAGCTTTTATCGAAAACAAAGGTCAGATCATAGACCAAAACAATAAACTGAATCCCTTTGTCCTTTTTTTACTGAACATGCCCGGAATGAACGTACAATTAAGGAAGGATGGGTTTAGCTATGATCTTTACCAGGGTAGACATGCGGCACAAGTCACAAGGGATAATAATTTTTCACGTTACGCGTTGCATGTTACGCATCACGATTCCATTATCCATTATCCATTATCCATTATCAATTACCACCGTATTGACATTACCCTTGAAGGAACCAACCCCGATTGCCAGATTGTTCCCTCAGATTCGCTACCTGAATACTTCAATTATTTCACTACATCTGCCCCAACTGAAGGAATTAAGAATGTAAAACAATACAACAAAATCACTTACAAAAACATTTATCCGGATATTGATCTTGATTTTTTTACAACTGGAGAACATGGATACGAATACAATTTTGTGATCCATCCGGGCGCCAATATCAATGATATAAAATTAAAGATTGAAGGACCGGAGCTTATTTCATTAATCCGGGATACCCTAAAATTCGGGACAAGGTTTGGGGATGTTGAAGAATTGATCCCTGAAAGCTATTACCTGGTGAATGATTCGATAGTTGATGTCCAGGCACGGTTTACAAGAGTAAGTAATGAAGTTTATGGATTTGCAGTTAACAAATCAATTCCGGAAAATTCATTGCTGGTTATTGATCCCACAGCAATAAGGCTTTGGGGGACCTATTATGGTGGCACAGAGGATGAAACTGATGGACAATGCTCAGCAGATAAAGCCGGGAATGTTTTTCTTGCAGGGACAACTGAATCACTCAATAATATTGCCTCCAGTGGGTCATACCAAGATACATTGACAGGTACCACGGATGGCTTCCTGGCAAAGTTCAATGCAGCCGGACAGCGTCAATGGGGGACGTACTTTGGTGGTGGTAGTGAAGAATTATTTTCCTGTATTGTTGATAAAAGTGGAAATATTTATGTTGCGGGCGATACTCATTCAACTTCCGGAATTGCTTCTCCCGGAGCACATCAGACAATATATGGCGGAGGTCAATATGATTGTTACATTGAGAAGTTCAGTACTACAGGTAACAGGATATGGGGAACTTATTATGGAGGAGCAAAAACTGATAATTTTGGGTATGTTACTACCGATAAAAATGGGAATGTATTTCTTACGGGAGAGACCGCTTCAGATACAGGTATTTCTACCTTTGGATCCTATCAACCGAATCTATATAACACTACCAGCTTCGATGCATTTCTTGCAAAATTTGATAGCAACGGTGTCAGGCAATGGGGTACTTATTATGGTGGAGAATATGATGACAATGGTTCAGCCTGTTCGACTGATGATTTAGGAAATGTGTACTTTGGCGGGATAACTTCATCGGACACCAACATTGCAAGTCCGGGAGCATACCAGACAACATATGGAGGAGGTCCCGAAGATGCTTTTTTAGTAAAATTCACTACCAGTGGCCAAAGGGTATGGGCAACATATTACGGGGGCTCACTTACTGATAAGGGTTTTGGATGTACTGCCGACAGTGCAGGAAACGTATGTTTAGTCGGTGAAACGAATTCAACCAACGGAATAGCAAGCCCCGGATGTTTTCAACCTACACTTGGGGGAAATTACGACGCATTTATCGTAAAATTCGATAATTCGGGCCAAAGACAATGGGGTACCTACTATGGAGGTACCAATGTTGATGTTGGTTACGGCTGTGCCTTCGGATGGAATGGTGACATATTTATGGTAGGCTATTCTATATCTACCAATAATATTTCAACCCCAAATTCTTATCAAACTGCAATGGCAGGAAATGGTGATGGAATGCTTATAAAATTCAATGCTGCCGGACAACGTCTATGGGGTACTTATTATGGAGGTAGTGCTTATGACAATTTCGATAATTGCAGTTATGTATTGGATGATACTCTCTACCTGGCGGGATATACAACATCGACAAATAACATAGCGAGCCAAGGAGCTTGGCAGCAAGGTTATGGAGGAAACCAGGATGATATGCTGATAAAGTTTCTCGATTGCTGGCCCATCGACACTGTTGGCCCAATTAATGGCCCCGTCAATGTATGTAAACCTTCAACCGGCGTGAGTTATTCAATCCCAACAATTACACATGCTGTGAATTACATCTGGACATTACCAGTGGGATTCACTATAACGAGCGGTTCAGGAACTTCAGGTATTGTGGTGGATATAAACAGTACTGCCATTTCAGGAACAATCGCAGTGCAAGCATTAAATAAGTGTGACTCAGGAGCAACGGCTTATTTATCTGTAACGGTTGCCCAGGCTCCTGTTCCTGTTATTTCAGGTCCAAATAATACCTGTGCGGGACCGGGAAAGGTGTATTCAACAACAGCGGGCAAAACCAATTACCAGTGGAGTGTTTCAGCAGGAGGAGTGATAACCTCAGGAGGCACGACCACAGATAATACGGTAACGGTTACATGGAATGTTGCCGGTAACCCAGCACGTATACGTCAATTATACGGATGCCAATGGATGTTCTGCAGATACGCCAACTGATTATATTGTTACAGTAACTTCAAGTCCGGCAGTGAGTATTACCATCACGGCTTCACCTTCAAATAATGTTTGTTCAGGAACGCAGGTAACCTTTACTTCAACATCATCAAATGGAGGCGGCAATCCTGTGTATCAATGGCAGGTGAACGGTATCAATGCAGGAACCAATTCCTCCTCTTATTCCTATATCCCTTTAAACAATGATTTGGCAAGGTGTATTTTGACTTCTTCGATCACCAGTTGTATCATGAATAACCCGGATACTTCCAATGTCATAACTATGGTTGTCAATCCAATCCTTGCTGTAAGTGTATCCATTAGTGCTTCATCTAATCCATTCTGCCAGGGATCGACGGTAACCTTCACAGCGACACCAACCAATGGAGGAGCAACTCCAAGTTATCAATGGAAAGTGAATAGTATCAATGTCGGAACGAATAACCCAGTATATTCTTATATTCCTGCAAACGGAGATAATGTCTCATGTGTATTGAATTCAAGCGTTCCTTGTCCAACAGGAAATCCTGCGACATCGAATACTCTGACTATGGTTGAAACCAACAATGTAGCAGTCAGTATTTCAATAATATCTTCTGTAAACCCAGTCTGTGAAGGAATATCGGTCACATTCACTGCAACGCCTGTCAATGGCGGCAGTACACCGATCTATCAATGGAAGGTCAATGGTATCAATACAGGAACAAATAATCCAATATATTCTTATGTACCTGTAAATGGTGATCTTGTTACCTGTGTGCTAACTTCAAATGCTGCTTGTGTTAGCGGAAATCCAGCCACTTCAAATACTGTTACCATGACAGTTAACCCAAATCTGCCAGTTAGCCTTACAATTTCACCATCCGGGAACTCGGTCTGTTCTGGAACAACAGTCACTTATACGGCAAATCCAATAAACGGAGGTATTTCTCCATCATACCAATGGAAAGTTAACGGAATTGGTGTTGGAACAAATAATCCTACTTATTCCTACACCCCAAATAATGGAGATATTATCACCTGTGTTCTGACCTCGAATGCGGTCTGTCCAACAGGAAACCCTGCTATCAGTAATGCTGTTATAATGATTGTAAATCCAAACCTGCCTGTCATCATATCCATCGTTGCATCTTCAAATCCTTTCTGTCAGGGAAGTTCTGTAACATTCACAGCGACTCCCGTCAATGAAGGAATTACTCCTGCTTATCAATGGCAGGTGAATAGTGTAAATGTCGGAAGCGGAGCTTCAACCTATACCTATAATCCTTCTGGAGGAGATATCATACATTGCATCCTTACCTCATCACTAAGCTGTATTACAGGAAACCCTGCAACATCCAATCCCATCACAATGGTCGTGAATTCGAACTTACCGGCAGGAGTTACTGTTGCTGCATCATCAAATCCCTTTTGTCCAGGATCATCTGTAACCTTCACTGCTACACCCATCAACGGGGGAACATCTCCATCATACCAGTGGAAAGTAAACGGATTAAATGCCGGCACAAACACAGCCACCTTCATCTATAACCCTACCGATAATGACAGCGTTCGTTGTATGATGACCTCTAACCTGAGTTGTATTACTGGCAACCCTGCTAGCTCTCCTGACATCATCATGAACGGGTCATTGGCTCCTTTTGTGACATTCACCCCCTGCAATGATACCATAACCACCTTAATCGCCCAGCCAATAAAACTAAAGGGAGGAATACCACTTGGCGGAACCTATTCAGGACCGGGAGTCAATCCACTGACAGGCATCTTTACACCGTCAGTTGCGGGAATTGGAACAAAAACGATCACCTATACCTATACCAATTCAATGATGTGCAGTGCCAGCAAAACATTACACATCATTGTTGATGCTGCACCTATATTTACTTGTGGAAACAACCTTACAGACATCCGCGATAATAAAGTCTACCCGACGGTTCACATAGGTTCACAGTGCTGGATGGCATCAAATCTCAATTTCGGTACAATGCTGGTCTCGACACAGGATCAGAGAGACAACTGTATTTGGGAAAAATATTGTTACAGTGATAACCCTGTCTACTGTACTGCTCTTGGAGGACTTTATCAATGGGACGAATTAATGCAATATGATGAAACTCCCGGAGATCAGGGTTTCTGTCCTCCCGGCTGGCATATCCCGACAGAGAACGACTGGAACACCTTATTCTCTGTTTATATCAACAACGGCTTTGCAGGAAGTCCGTTAAAATATTCCGGCTTTTCGGGATTCAATGCTTTGTTAGCCGGGGCGAATTACTACAACACAAGTTGGGATTTCAAAGGGTTTGCAACTTTCTTTTGGTCATCAACACAACATAGTCCTACGAAGGCATGGGCACACGGGATGAATGATCCTGATCCAAGTGTTTCGGTTTATCCTGCAACAAGGGTGAGTGTGTTTTCGGTAAGATGTTTAAAAGATTGACTGGTTAGCTGGTGAATCTTTTTTTGAAATATTGACAATAACAATATTGAATCCACCTTATTTTTCAGCTCCTGATATTGGTCTTTTGAAGGCAGAAAACTATAGGCAGTGAATCCTGAGTAAAACATACAATCAATGTAAGATCTTCCCTTCAGACTAAATATTAGCATATTTGATGGTAATGAAGACTTATACTTTAGAAATGTTTTTTTATTTTGAAGCCAGGTATTATAATAAAAATCTTATGTGTTTTGAAGTGAATGATTTTCTATGATTTCTACAACCCGGATATTGGAAGCAAAAACTAGTAACAAAAATAAAAGAACGACGACTTTATAAAAAAACGAAGGAAGATTTAACTTTAATGCTTTGTCAATTATAACATCCATAACGCATGCCATTGCGATAAAAACTGGCATTGAAATGACAAAAGAGTAACTTCCCATTTTGGTTCTTGCGAAAGAAAAGAACAAGTAAATAATTACAGGAAAGGCTAGAATGGCAAGTTTTACATTGGTTCCCAACCTTATCTTCCAGAATAATGTGACTAATCCAGCCGGAATTAGGATTACAGATAAATAACCATAGAGATATTGTATATTGTTTAAATAATACCACCATGAACCACACAGTGGCCACAGAGGCATTCGTGAAAAAGTGAACAGGATGCCAACCTGCTGATTGAACGCTAAATAGATGTTATGTTAAATTATTGTGTAATTCACACTATCTGAAATAAAAATACGTTATATTTGTAAATGATCAAGAGTAATACGTATGAAAAACAACAAAACTTTAAGTGAATTCTACAGGTATAGGAAAAGATGGATGATTTTCAACACTATATTTATCCTCTTTCTTATTGCAGCAACAATTCTTATCAATTTGTATGTTATAAGGCGTTCAAGAGCTAATGTTTCCCGATCCGACACGACAAGGATCAATGAGTGCCCTTCTGCCATGTCCATCATCCGCTATCAGAATAATATCCTCGTTCGACCTCTCCTGTTAACTGATGTAGAAGTTGAATCACCGGAACTTAAAGGACTGAAGGGAAGGCTAACCAGTACCATTTTACAACATGAGCAAAACAGAAACGTAACCAGTGTATCACTTTATCTGAGAAAAGCAAAAGATGGTAAATGGATAGCTATAAATGGCAATCAAGGTTATTACCCGGGAAGCCTCATGAAAATTCCAATTATGATCTATTACCTGAAAAAAGAACAGGATCACCCGGGGATCCTGAACAGCGAAATGTTATATACAAAATTCAAAGTGCCGGTTCCGACTCAGTCATATGTAGGCGATTCAATTCTTGAAGGCCACAGATACAAGGTTGCCGAACTGTTGCGTTACATGATCGTTGAATCGGATAACCACGCCACAATGTTACTGTCATCGCACATTGATGCAGATGAATTCAATAAATTATTTACTGATCTGAATCTTCCACCAGACAGATCAAACGATTTCAACTATGCAATTACAGCACAGGATTTTTCAAGGTTCCTGCGTGTCCTGTTCAATGGCACTTATCTCAACCAGAATCTATCGGAAGTTGCACTCGAATTGCTTTCATACAGTAAGTTCAGTGAAGGAATTGCAAAGGAACTGCCCCCCGATGTGCCCGTTCCCAGGAAATTCGGTGAAGAGAAAAGGGAAGGCGAAACCAACTTTTCTGAATCGGCCATCATCTACAAAAAGAACGACCCTTACCTGCTCACGATCATGACAACAGGGAACAATATCAAAGACCAGGTCGCTCTGATCAGTGAATTGTCAAAAGTGGTTTATGACGGGATGAATGACTAACCCCTGAGAATACACCAAAGACAAAGAGATTCCTGTCATCAGTGAATATTCATTCTCCTCAGCGCCGCCTGGTAGCGTTCTGCATTCCTGTTGTGCTCGGCAAGGGTAACAGAGAAGTTATGGTACCCCGAAAGATCATCTTTCGCGCAGAAGTACATATAAGGGGTATGATCGTAATGCAGCACGGCGTCAATTGAAGAAACAGAGGGAAGGCAGATAGGGCCAGGCGGGAGGCCGGTATACTTATAAGTGTTATAAGGGGAATCGATCTCCTTATGCTTGTTCAGCACCCTCTTAATCGAATAGTCATTCCATGCATAGATCAGCGTGGGGTCGGCCTGCAGAGGCCAGCCTTTCCGGAGCCGGTTCAGGTAGACTCCTGCGATGACCGGCTTTTCCGTGTTCTTTGCAGTTTCTTTCTCAAGGATCGATGCCAGCGTGACAACTCCATTGATATCCAATCCTTCCTGGGCCATCAGCGTCAGGCGTTCATCGTTCCAGAATTTCTGACGTTCCCTGTACATCCGGCGGAGGAACTGGTCGGCCGAAGTGTTCCATAAGAATTCATAGGTGTCAGGAATGAAAATGGTGAAAACTGTAGCAGGGGTGGCATCGAAATCAAGAAGGTATCGGGGATTGTGCATAAGGTCCAGGATAGAAACAGAGTCTGCTTCAATCTGTGCGGCGATCCTCCCCGCAAGTTCTTCAGGAGTCCTCAGATTCTGAAGGATCACCTTGATCTGTTCCTGCCTGCCGGACCGAAGCAGGTTGACCAGTTCATTATTATTCATCCCGTCAAGGATCTTATACCGTCCGGGCCGGACCCTGCCATCGTACTTCTTCTTCTTTGCCACCAGCTCAAAGGAATGCATATCGCGAAGACAATGCTGTTCCCAAAGCATTTTTTCAAGTGTACTGAAATCAGAACCTGTATGAATATAAATATAGTTAAATGGCTTATCTCCTGTCGTAACATTGGGCTTGAAAAAATTACGGTAATAATGAAATCCCCATAAACTTAAGCCGGCAATGATCAGGAACAGGATAAGATACCAGAACCCCCGGTACCCTGAGTTAATTTGTAAGACAGACTTCTGACCTGCTTTTTGCGTCATTTCAGGATGACTGTGAAAAGATCAAATGAAATCAATATATCATGGCCGGATCAGCTGGAACATCATCTCATCCATCCATTTATTATCAAGGTATCTCCATTCTTGTTTCAACCCGCACTGTATAAATCCTGCTTTTTTAAACAAACGGATGCTGGGTGTGTTGCCGGCTGTTATATTGCAATACAGCATATGAAGCTTCAGGATATCAAAGCAGTACCGGATCAACACCTGAAGAGTTTCAGTTGCATAGCCTTTTTCCTGTTCTTCCGGTAAGATGAATATCCCGATACCAGCATGTTCATGCTGAGGTTCAAAATCATAGAGATCGACAACACCAATGGTTTTTGTTTCATTATGAGAAAGAAAAAGGTCGATCATCAGACGAAGCTGCTTTTCTGAGTAGAGGTCGTGCTGGGTACTCAGGATGTACTGCTCAAGCTGATGACGTGAATAGGGGACCAGTGTATTTCCCACGCTCCAGACCTCAGGGTTATTCTCCGTGGTATAAAGAAAATCCAGGTCAGACGGTTCGACTGCCCGCAACCTTATATTATCACCTTTCAGCACATTCTTCGACATCTCGCTTTATTTAACATCAAATTCTCCGCTGAACACAAACAATGCAGGCCCTTTCAGCCAGATATCGGTAAATGAATTTCCCGTTTGTTTATAAGACACCGTCAATGTCCCTCCGCGTGTATGTACTTCTGCTGAGGAAGCCGCAGAAGAGCTTTTCATTGCCCGGGCAAGCGCCGAAGCTGTTACTCCCGTGCCACAGGACAAGGTTTCATCCTCTACGCCACGCTCATAGCTGCGTACAAAGAGACCATCTTTACTGACCTCGGCAAAATCCACATTTGTCCCGTCTTTCCTGAAACGTTCGCTGAACCTTATCTTCCTGGCTTCTGTGATGAGGTCCATGGATTCAACACCTGTTCTAAAGACCACATAATGGGGCGAACCTGTATCCAGGAACAGGTGGTCATCTTCTGTTTCATTCACTGTCACATCTTTCATTTTCAGGCTGACGATGACATGATCGTTAGTTTCTATCACTTTCCCAATGTGCTCTCCATCGGTGGCCCTGAAATGTGTCTCTGGTCCTGCAAGGCCGAGCGAACGGGCAAAAATGATCATGCATCGTCCCCCGTTACCGCACATGGTACTTTCCCTGCCATCAGAATTATAATAGGTCATGTAGAAATCAGTTCCCGGGTTTTCTGTAAGCAGCATCAGCCCGTCAGCCCCGATACCGAAGTGGCGGTCGCATAAGTGGGATACTTTTTTCTGTGTCGGTTCCCATTGAAGCTCACGGTTATCGATAATGATAAAATCATTGCCGGTCCCGTGATATTTTGAGAAAGGAATTTTCATTGTGCAAATCTAAATGAAAATGTTGTTCTCTGAATAACAAAAAATCATTACATGGAGATTACAGAGGATACCCGGAGCATTTACGATCTTGATTATTATAAAATCATAATTATTGGTAAAATGTTCATGGAAAATCAATTTTTGAAGAATTGTGGAGAATCAAAACTGTTACATAAATATGAATACCTTTGGTACATGTTTCTAATTACGTTTGATAAATTATAATATTGACTGATATCATTGTTAAGACAATAATAATAAAACAATTAAATCTATGAAAATTTTATCTGTTTATATTGTTTTGTTATTTGTTTTTGAAATATTATTTCCAACACACGGGTTACCTCAAAATTGTTTATGGTCGGAACAAGCAGGTGGGACAGGAAATGATTTAGGCCAAAGAATTATCTTTGACAAAGATGGTAACAATTATATTAGTGGTTGGTCAGAAAGCTCTCCTTGCTATTTTAATGGTGATTCAATAAATTCTGGGATAACTTCTAGTTCTTTCATTGTTAAATATAATAATTCTGGTCAAGAGATATGGGTTCTTGATTTAGTCAAAGGTGCTGGTCCAAAGGTCGGTGAATGGGGAAACATAGCAATGGTAATGGATACTTTAACTAATCAATTGCTTCTTACAGGATACTTTTATGACTACCTTAGTCTAAAGGACACAGTAGTTGCTGGTTTAAATAATACAATCTTTTTGATTAGGATGGATACAGATGGCAATATCATCTGGTGCAAAACTGCCGGCGGAGTTGGAGATGACCAGGCATTTGATATTACTTATGATCCTGAGGGCAACATTTATATCAGTGGATCAAATGAAAGCGATGCAACTTTCGGCCAATTTACAATTCCAAGAGGTGGGTTTCTGGCTAAATATGATGCCAGTGGGAATGTAATATGGGTTAAAAATAAATTCCGCTTCTTTAACAAATGGGAGTTAGATTCTGGATATCCATTTACTGAGGCTCAACCAACTAGTATTCACTTTGCTAACAATTCATTATTAATAAACGGAGAAGCACAAAATGATACCGTTGTGTTCGATTCTGTTACATTTATCAATAGTTATGGTTTTGAATCTTCTTACCTGGCTTCATATTCTATCGATGGTAACCTAAATTGGGTGAAACTGGCAGGTGGACCTGGGGGTGGTTCCGGATCGTCATTTTCAACTGATAAATCAAATAATATTTATATAACAGGGGTGTATTCAAGCGTTGGAGTTTTTGGAAACGATACTTTAAAACAACCCGGGGGCAAGGGTGATTGTTTTCTTGCAAAATATGATTTCAATGGGAACTTTAAATGGGTAAATAATACCAACAGTTCTGCTTTGGGTATAGCAATAACTACTTCAATGGATAGTAGTATATATCTTGGAGGTTGGTTTTCGGGTAAAGCCTACTTCGGAAACATAATTTTGACTTCATCATCTGTCATGGACATGTTTTTAGCTAAATATGCATCTGACGGAAGTAGTATTGGAGTAAGACAATATCATTCGGGAACAATTTGTGGTGTTGCTATGGACGGTTCAAACAATATTTGTTTTACTGGTGATTTCGATGATAAGTTGAATATCGGATCCAATACATTTATTTCAAAAGGGCAGAATGATTTTTTTGTGGCAAAGTGTTCTCCAATACTTGGAGGGATACAAAGTACACAATCAAATCAACTATTGATCTATGCTAACCCGAATTCTGGTATTTGTAACATTGTTATACCAGATGATTTTAAACATGAAAAAACACTCTCACTTACCATTTTCAACATGCAGGGGAAGGTGATTGAGAAGGTTCCAATTGAAATAATAGACGATAATATATCACTAAATATCCAGGCACAAGCAACAGGAATTTATCCTGTTACTCTTTCCGATGGGAAGAAAAATTATTACGGAGAGATAGTCGTTAAGTAGTGAAAACAAACAATATTACTTGATTTTTACATCGATTTCGGATGTATATGAAGGAAAGTTTCTGTATTTTAGAGCCCTGAAATATTTCCACCCTGCCCCGGAAATGAAAATAGCTACTTAAGTTTGTCACAAAAACCGTGATCCGGGTACTCATGTGAAAATACAAACCCTAAAACGATGTCATGAAAAAGCTTCTGCTCATAATCATCCTCTCCGGATCATTGGCCTGTTTTGCCCAACATGAGAAAATAAACAGCTTCATTTTCAATGTCCCGCAAATAGTCTATATCGGGATTGATTTTTCTCATGCACAGGTGATCAGTGAATCACCGAGACATAAAGCAGCATTAGAGGACAGCTTATTCCAAAAGATGAACCTGCAATTCCTTTCAGAGCAATTTGACTGGCTGCAGGATAAATTATCCAAAGAGATCGTTTATGACGAAAAGACCATCCACCTGCTTAATTCAAAACATTCAGAACTGCCGCTGATGATAAATAATGACAGCATTCAAAGAATAATCAGGGATTATCCCGTTAGCAACAATGCGGGAACCGGCCTGGTCTTTCTTGTGACCCGTCTCGATAAGCACAGGAAGGATGTCGAGATGTACCCGATTTTCTTTGACAATTCATCGAAAACGATAATGTGGATGGACAAGGAGAAGGGAACCGCCCGCGGAGGTCCCATAGGGTTAATAAATTACTGGTATCCGAAAGTCTGCGGCACTATCGGAGATTTTGTCAGTACTTACAAATACGAGAAGTCTGAGTACCAATACCAGCTGACTCATAAAAAAAAGAAGGAGAGACCGGATAACATCTTTCTTAAAGTTTTCGTTGATGAACTGTGCCTGGGTTATGAAAGGAAGCTGAGCCCTGTCATAAATATTTCTCTTGAGGCAGGATACCGGCAAAATTATATTAACTCCTGGCATTACACAGGCGAGCCTCTTCCTGTGGAGTACTATTACAGATTCCTCTGTTTTAACGGGTTTACACTCAGGGCCGGTTTTGATTACAAAATATCAAGAAGGTCATATGTCGGCTGCAGGATAGGATATCAGCAGCTCTATTGTCCGAAAGTAATATGGGATCCGGGTAATTTTGGAGGGGATGATGATTCGGAATATGATGTCTGGAAAGAACAAAATAATGAACTGGTTTTGCAGTTGATCCAGAGTATCGACCTGGGACAGGGTTCCCGTCCCGTACAGTTTTTTTACGGGATCGGGCTTAAGGCATGTTACATTACGGAATATTATTCATACATGGGTTCCTCCTCTTATAACCCGTACCCTTCAGATTATGTAGTACATGTCAGACGCATCCAGCCGCTTGTCACATTTGGCCTGCGTATCAGGCTGGTGTCTTTCTGAGCAACCCCCTCTCCTGAAGGAGAGGGGGCATTTTGTAGACGGGCTTCCCTTCTTCTTTTGCATTCGTTCACCGATGTATTTCCTGCTTCTGCCGAATAGCTCTTCCCGGGGCTTTAAGATCAGGATACTTTTGTTCCATAATTATTTTAACTTTGAAAATCATAAAACTATGGAAACTTCAGTCGAACAAATCATCAGGCGCCAAAAAATGAAAAAGTATGCCTTCGGATTCGTTGTAGTCCTGGCAGGCGCACTTCTCCTGGCATTCAATTTTGACATTCTTCCCTATGCATGGAAGCATGTGATCTTCTCCTGGCAAATGTTACTGATCGTCATCGGGGTGATCAGCATCTTTGGCAACGACAGCTGGCTGCCCGGGCTGATCCTGATCACTATCGGCGGGTTCTTCATCATCCCTGAGATATTTGTTATGCACATTTCATTCACAAGGATCTTCTGGCCACTCATTTTAATTATCATAGGGATATTGATCCTGTCAAAACGTGGAATGCATGGCCGGTGGAGACACCACTTTGAACACACGGATGCAACTATAACCGGGGATGGGTATATCAATGAGACGAATATCTTCAGTGGGTCAAAGCACAGGGTCAACAACCAGGTGTTCAAAGGCGGGAGGGTCAGCAATATCTTTGGGGGAACCGAGATCGACCTGACACAGGCTACCCTGCCGGAAGGTCAGACAGAGCTGACCATAGAATGCATTTTCGGCGGTGTAACACTGATCGTTCCTGCCGACTGGAAAGTAGTTCTTAATATCAATGCTATCATGGGTGGCTTTTCAGATAAAAGACTGGTTATCAAAGAAGCTACCGATCCCAATAAAGTGCTGATCATCAGGGGGTCTGCCATATTTGGCGGGGGCGAAATAAAATCATACTAAGAAATTACAAGAACTAATGAAGCACCCGGTATTCAGGAACATCAAGACTGCTTCAATCTATTTCGGGATATGGATCCTTATTTCAGGGATCCATTCTTTCTTTCTTGTCTCATACATTGGTATTCCATTGTCCATTGCCATCACGGATGCGCTTATATTTAATGTCATTTACTGTATTTTAGGGCTGATCCTGTGGTTCGCGATCCGGTTTGCCCAGCCCAGGGACCCGTCATTTTACAGCCTGATGCTCTACCAGGTGACGTTTCTTGCGGTAATGATCTTAGCCTGGGCGGGAAGCTCATACTCCCTGTTAAGGCTAATATTTCCTGTGAGCTATACAATCCCTGATATTATCCCGAATAGTACTGAACCTTACCAGGATTTTCTGGATAACTCAATGCCATTCAGAATTATCAGCGGCATTATTTATTATCTTTTACTGGTGCTGGTTTATTACCTGGTGATCTATTATTATAACCTGCAGGAAAAGATAAAGGCAGAGGGCAGGCTGAATGAAATGGTGCGTGAGTCGGAACTCAATCTCCTGAAATCGCAGATCAATCCTCATTTTTTATTCAACAGCCTGAATTCGATCACATCCCTAACAGTAACAAATCCTGAAAGGGCCCGCGACATGACCATCAAGCTTTCTGATTTCCTGAGGTATTCTGTGTCGATGGGAAATAACAAGTTTTCCACTTTAGGGAAAGAAATTGAACATATAAGGAAGTACCTGGATATTGAGCAGGTACGCTTCGGGACAAAGCTTAATTATACTTTTGAGATCGGTGAAGAGTGCATGGATTGCGAGATCCCGGTGATGATCCTGCAGCCGCTCTATGAAAACGCTGTGAAGCATGGGGTATATGAAAGCTCGGGGATGGTGACGATAGAAACCACTACGCGTGTCAGGGGCGGGTATCTTGAAATTATTATTACAAATGATTTCGAACCTGGCGCCCCATCAAGGAAAGGTGCCGGGATAGGGCTAGCAAATATCAGGGAAAGGATGAAGCTCATATACCAAAACGAACAATTGTTGTCTTCACAGGTGAAGGGGAATAAGTTTGAGGTGATTTTGGTGTTGCCGCAGGAGAAAGTGAGGAGTGAGTAGTGAGTAGTGAGTAGTGAATAGTGAGTAGTGAATAGTGAATAGTGAGTAGTGAATAGTGAGTAGTGAGTAGTGAGTAGTGAGTAGTGAGTAGTGAGTAGTGAGTAGTGAGTAGTGAGTAGTGAATAGTGAGTAGTGAATAGTGAATAGTGAGTGGGGAGAAGAAAAAGTATTAAGTGTTAAAATTAGGGTTATGATTACAGCAATTATTATTGATGATGAGGAACCGGCGAGGGAGTTGATAAAGCATTATCTGAAGGAGTTCCCGGATATTGAGCTGGTAGGGGAGTGTGCGGATGGGTTTGCAGGGTTGAAAGCCATCCAGGATCTGAAACCGGATATTGTTTTCCTGGATATCCAGATGCCGAAGCTCACAGGTTTTGAGCTGCTTGAACTTTTGGAGGAACCGCCACCCATTATTTTCTCTACTGCCTATGATCAATATGCCATCAGGGCTTTTGAGATGAGCGCGGTGGATTACCTGTTGAAACCTTATTCAGCAGAACGTTTTGGTCAGGCGATAAAGAAAGTCCGGCAGCTTATTTTATCACATAAACCAGGGAAATCACAGGTCACCGGATTGGTGTCGGCACTCGGGGCAAATCCAGAATTCCTTCAGCGCATTGCAGTCAAAACACGCCATAAGATCGAGGTGATCCCTGTCATCGAGATCTCTTATATCGAGGCCGATGATGATTATGTGACCATCCATACAGGAACGGACAAGTTCCTTAAGGAAAAGACAATGAAATATATGGAGTCGCACCTCGATCCGTCGCAATTTGTGAGGATCCACAGGTCATATATCGTGAATGTGAACCAGATCGCAAGGCTGGAGCTTTATCAGAAAGAGACATATAATGTACTGCTAAAGAACGGGTCCAGCATCAGGGCAAGCAGTTATGGGTACAAGGAATTAAAGCAGCTTTTGAACCTTTAAAAAAGAAGAAAATATCGTAACTTCGCATTGGTTTTTTCATTGAACTGATCACGTAATTAAAAAAAATATGACAACCAAGAAGATCATTTCCGGGATCATGTTATCCCTTTTATTCCTGTTAAGCAGACCCTATACTTCATCCGCACAGGATGTCACTATGACCTCTGCATTGGTTTCAAAACAGGATCAGAAAATGCTGAATGAACTCACAGCAGCATTCGATACCCTGAAATTCCGCTCCATCCGCCCTGCTGAAGGGTATCTCAAGTACGATTACCTTATCCCTGCTGGCTTTTACAAGCAAATGTGGGACTGGGACGGGTTCTTTATCGGATGTTACCTGGCATCTCATAAAAAGGAAGATTCCAAATACCTGAAAGGATGGGTGCTGAACTTTGTCAATGGCGTCGATAGCAAGGGTTATGTTGCAGGGTGCATGACAACAAAGGGGCCCAGACCGATCTTCGGTAAATTCGCCATGAAACCATTCCTTTCACAGGGGGCTTATTTTGCATCCGTTTATGGGAACGGCTATGCATGGATCGCCCCGATTTATGATAAGCTGAAGAGGGTTTTGGCATACAGGGAACAGACACAGTATGACAAAAAATACGGCCTGTTTTTCTGGGATATCGCAATACAGTCGGGGGCGGATAACAATCCTGCACTCACCAACGACACAAACGACCGTTCTGCAATTCTTGCAGCCGATATCAATACTTTCCAGTTAAGAGAATACGTAGCCATGATGAGGATTGCCGAGAAGCTTGGGAAGCCGGAAGATGCAAAGATGTATAAAGCGAAAGCCGATGAACTGAAGGCAAAGATGCTGCAATACCTCTGGTTCCCGGAACAGCAATCCTTCTTTAATGTGAGGAGGGATGATGGTAAGCCTCTCATGCGGGTGACCTATTCAAATTTTGTCCCCCTGTTCCAGGGAATACTTCCCACTGAAGACGGAAGAGAAATGATCAAGAGATACCTGCTTGCTCCCGAGTACATGATGGCACAAAACGGGTTAAGGTCGCTCTCGGCATCGGATCCTTCCTATAACAATGCATGCATCATCGTTCCTTATTCCAACTGGCAGGGGCCGATCTGGATCAATGCCAATTACATGTACACTATAGCATTGGTCAGGTATGGTTTCAAAGATGATGCTGCCCTGATCGCTAAAAAGCTCGCACCTGTGCTTATGAACGATATAAAAGCCAATCATTCCATGCATGAATGCTATCATGCCGACAATGGGGAGCCTCTTGCCCCTACCGCTGACCAGTCACCCAACGGGGTCTTTACAGGGTTCATAGGATGGAACCTGCTTGAACAGAATATGCTTGAAGGGGCGTTGAATGGCAATTGGATGATGCTGGATCTGAGTTTTTAATTGATAATTGATGGTCGAATTACGATAACTAGAGGTTCAACACGTGACCAGGTCACTAGTTTATTTTGTGGATCTTTACAAGTTTGTTCCTCTGTGGGCCCCGCTTAGGAATTACACAGAGGACCACAGAGAATATAAAGAGTTACACAGAGAGGTGGTTAGCTGATCATGTGGATCTTCACGAAGTTCGTCCCGCCTTCGATATGAGCCGGCATTCCGCCAAGTACAAGAATCTTTTCGCCTGAGCAGACCCGTTTCATCCTGGTCAATTCTGTTTCGATGAAGATGATAAGTTCTTCAAAAGAGTTGGGGTGCCTGGCGGTGAGGATCGGCCGGATACCCCAAAGCAAATTCAGCATATGGTAAACCGGCAAATGCGATGTGAATGCGAAGACAGGGGTCTTGGGCCTCTCGGCAGCGACATAGCGGGCACTCCTTCCGCTCGTTGTAAGAACCACGATAGCGCAAAGGTCGACTACCTTTTCAATACCGTTCACCGCCTGGCTCAATGCGAGGACGTCGTTATGGTCGGTGTGGGTGTAGGTCTTAAAATCAATCTTTGCTTCGACATCAATCGCTATCCTGTTCATCATCTCCACTGACTTTACAGGGAATTCGCCCATGGCGGTTTCCCCTGAAAGCATGATCGCATCTGTGCCGTCAATGATGGCATTGGCTACATCGCTTGCTTCCGCACGGGTAGGCCGGGGCTCATGGATCATGCTCTCGAGCATCTGGGTGGCAGTTATTACCGGCTTGCCTTTGCGGTTACAGAGTTCAATGATCTGTTTCTGGATCATGGGGACCCTTTCAGGGTTCATCTCGACACCAAGATCACCGCGGGCAACCATCATTCCATCCGATACTTCCAGTATCTCTTCCAGGTGATCCACTGCCTGGGGTTTCTCGATCTTGGCAATGACAGGCTTTTTGACTCCCTTTTCTTCAATGAGTTTTTTCAGGAAAAGGACATCATCTGCCGACCTCACAAAGCTCAATGAGATCCAGTCCACATCCTGTTCCAGTCCAAAATACAAATCCTCTTTATCTTTCTCTGTCAGGGAAGGCAGGCGGAGATTGAGTTGCGGGAAGTTAACCCCTTTCCGGCTTTCCAGCATTCCACCTTCCCTGACAACACACTTAACCTGCTTTCCCTCAATTCCCGTGACTTCCAGCTCAAACAACCCATCAGCAATGAGTACCGTCATACCTGTTTTTGCCTCAGAAGAAAGATCAGGATCATCAACCGGGATAAAACCCGGTTGTCCTTTATACGCACTCTCAGGAACAAGGAAAACGATATCACCGGCAGTCAACCTGATTTGCCCTCCGGACAGTTGTCCTACCCTGATCTTAGGACCCTGCAGATCCTGCATGATGGTGACGGGAGCATTCAGCTCATCTGAGATCTCACGCAGCAACGTAACAACAGCAGCATGTTCTTCATGTTTCCCATGAGAAAAATTGAGTCTTGCAACATCCATTCCTGCCTTGATAAGTTCACGGATCCTTTCCGGCGAATTGCTTGCAGGGCCTATCGTGGCTACTATTTTAGTTCTTCTGATGATCTCTTTCACAGCATTCTATTTTGGTGCAAGGTAGGACTTTCTTTTGTTGACTGCAAATGGGGTAATTTATATGTTTCGTTCAAGGTACGCATTTTACTCTTCAGGCAGGAAGATGACCCGGATAAACTTTTTCAGACAGTGTTGAAAAGTATTTATTATTACCTATATAACGATTGATATTTTATGTTAATTTTGTGTTAAACTTTAATTTCTTTAATATGGCGATCGCTTATGACAACTTTTTAACAAAGAATTACTATGGAAGGTTTGGAGATGCAATTCTGAAGCGTTGGAGAGGAGGAAAATCGATATTATCGAAGCGCCCGGATTGCTCAAAAGTGGTGAAGAGCAAGGCACAAAAAGATAACATGAAACGCTTTGCCGCTGCAATTATCTATGCCAAGAAGGTACTTCTTGATCCTCAAAAGCGGGATTATTACAGGAAGAAAAAGAAAAAGTTCCAGACTACCTGGAATGCAGCTATTTCTGATTTCATGTCGAGACCAAGGGTTGAGGCTATTGATTTTAGTGCATTCAGTAGATTGAAAGGAAATATTATCAGGATCTCAGCATGGGATAAATTCATGATCAAAGCGGTTAATGTGGAGATATACAATAGTACGAACCAGGTTATTGAGAGTGGTCCTGCTGCTGCAAAACCATATACCGGAAACAGGGAGTGGGAGTTTGAGGTACAAGAGATGAATCAAGCCATTAAAGGTAGCATGGCTGTTGTAAGTGTGTTCGATCTTCCCGGAAATAAGGTGCAAAGAAGAATCGTCATTCCTGACAGCACGTAGGGGGATAGCTAGCAGAAAGCCAATTCTGAACAAGTGAGCAGTGAGCAGTGAGCAGTGAGATGTGAAAGGTGATTTACTAAAGGTAAGAATCCCAGCAAGGGTGGAGTGTGCCCTGCTGGGATTTTTTTATTTAAAATCATTGAGATCTTTGGGATTTTGGGGAGTCCGGGGGAGATATCTGAGCTTAATCCGGCAATTAATCCTGAAATATACTTTAACTATAGACCGAACGAAGAATAAACGAAGGAAGTACGAAGGAATATTGATGTTTAACTACATTTATAATGAATTTCAGGCAATGGAAAGATGAAGAAGGAAGATACCAGTAGAAATTTTCCTGATAACTCTGAGGATGGAATGCCGTGATAGCAAAATAAAAATTAGCCTGGTGGGTATTGTCTTATGCTCAAAAAAAAAGTCCGCCTGAAGCGGACCAGTTTGACAATAAGTACAGGGGGATATCAGAAGTCCCGGGAATGGGCTTCCTGTGGGACGGTGAACTTTACTGACATGATATTAATTTCTGACTGGAGGATGGTATCATTGATATCAGCTTCGGCCGGGGTTACAGGAGCAAGTTTCTTAAGAAGCTCAGGAGTCAGATCATTTAAGATGTCAGCATCACTATAAGCAGCTTCTTTGGGAGTGCTGGGAGCTAAGACACTCAGGTTAATTGTGTTGTCGGGAAGCATATAAACAGGAGACGATACCTTGGGTGTCAGTGGCACCATTGTGGAGAGGACCAGATTGTTCTTCGTGGGTTCACCGAATGCCGACTTTGCCATTGCATGGCTGAACTGAAGACCTAATATAAGGGCGAATATTAAGATGGTCTGTTTTGCTGAGTTAATAATCGTTGTTTTCATGGTTTTCATTTTTTTTGTTTTGTTGACCATAAGACGACCACAAAAGGTGAAAGTTACAAACCAGGGATAATACATGAAATTGATTTGAATATTTATTAATATATTGAATAACAATCAGATATAACGATGATTTGAACTTTTTAACCTAAAATTAACGGTTGTTGAATCGACAGACGCAGCCTGAACGGCGGTGAGCAACCGAAAATTCCCGGTGAAAAAACAAGAAATTTTTGATGGAAGGGTGTAACCCGGTTGTTATAGTTCGATCACCTGACCGTATCCAGGTAAAACAGGGGTCAAACCATACCGGTCTGATATGATCTGACCAAGGGGTATGCGTCCTTTATCTTCACCGTGTGACAGCACGATCATTGGCTTCGATCCGGCAACGACATCAAACCACCTCAGCAGCCCGGTCTGGCCGGCATGTGCGCTCAGTCCGCCAAGCAGGTGGACACTGGCTTTGACAGCTATGGTCTCGCCGAATATCCTGACGGTTTTGGCCCCATCCACGAGCTGTCTTCCAAGTGTTCCTTCTGCCTGGTAACCTATGATAATGACAGACGTCTCAGGCTTCCAGAGGTTATGCCTCAGATGGTGAAGGATCCTGCCTGCATTGCACATCCCTGCGCCGGCTATGATCATGCAGGTACCTTCCAGATCATTGATAGCTTTGGATTCTTCCGGTGTAGTCGACATATTCACATGGCTCAGGTCGGCTTTCAGCTCACCTGTTCTCTGAAGCTCCATTGCCTCTTCATCATATAGTTCGGTATGCTTCATATAAATATTCGTGGCTTCAATGGCCATAGGACTGTCGAGGTAGACCGGGAATTTTGGGACATCTCCACGATGAAAGGCAGCAGCAAGATAATACAGCAGCTGCTGAGTGCGGCCAACGGCAAATGAGGGTATCAGTATCTTTCCTTTGTCTCTCACAGCCTGGCGGATGATTGCTTCACCTTCTGTGAGGGTATCCTTCAGCGAGCGGTGATCCCTGTCGCCATAGGTGGATTCAAGGAAGACCAGGTCGGCAAAGGGCAGGGGAGCGGGGTCTTTCAGAATGGCCATGCCCAGGGGACCGAGGTCCCCGGAAAAGACGACAACTTTTTTATGTCCATCTTCAACAGCCGTCAGTTCTATACTGACAGATCCCAAGATATGCCCTGCTTCTACGGCACGGAGGGATAAACCGGGAACAACCGGACAAGGCTCATTATAAGGTATAGGGGTGAACCGCTTCAGCACATTATCAACATCTTCTGTTGAATAGACAGGCTGGATCTGTGATTGTCCCAACCTCGACCGCTTCCGGTTGGTCTTTTCCATATCCAGTTTTTTGACCTTAGCCGAATCGTGCAGGATCAGGGCTGTCACTTCGATGGTAGCAGGGGTGGCAAAGACCGGCTTCTGATACCCATTCCTGGCAAGCAATGGCAGCCTTCCTGTATGATCGAGGTGGGCATGTGTCAAAATGACGGCATCGAGGTGGTTGATGTCTATCGGGGGGAGTTTCAGGTTCCTGGCCTCTGCCTGTTTCCCTCCCTGGAACAGCCCAAAATCCACGAGAACCTTTGCTGAGGCGGTCTCAACATAATAAGCTGAACCGGTTACATCGCCGGCAGCGCCATAAAGAGTTATTTTCATTTCGTAAAGGTAGGGTAATTTGAAGAGAAAGATAAAACCGCGGATTCTGAAAAAATTCTTATTTTCGCGGCTGATATTAAAGGGATGGTAGCTCAGTTGGTTTAGAGCATCGCCTTGACAGGGCGGGGGTCATGGGTTCAAATCCCTTCCATCCCACTGATGAACCTTAAAGTCGTGACGGGAACCATTCCTGTCAAAAATGCCAGGATCTTCTATAAGATCAGCGGAGAAGGCAACCCACACCTTCTCATGATCACAGGCGGGTCGGGAGATGCTGACAGTTATGATGCCATCATTCCATACCTGGCAGATCATTATACCATCATCACCTATGACAGGAGGGGTTACACCCGAAGCCCAATCAATCATCTTTCTGAAGAAGAGTTTATTGATATTGAAACGCAAAGCAATGATGCAAGTTCCCTGATCAAAGCAGTTGCAAATGAACCTGTTTATATTTTTGGAAACAGCCTGGGAGCTTTAATCGGGCTTGACCTCACCATCCGCTTTCCTTCCCTTGTGAGAAAGATCATTGTCCATGAACCACCGCTGGTGAATCTGTTACCTGAAAGCCACAGGGAGGGAAAAATATTCGAAAAGTCGGAAAGTGAAAGTCCGCTTGATGCGATCCGGAGGTTTACAGAGTCTTTTGGTATGGTGCCGGCCCATCTTAAAGAGCAAGCTATAAAGCGACTGAGCCCGGAAGAAAAACAGAAGAAAGCCGCAAATGCCAGTTTCTTTTTAGAGCACGAAACAAAAGGGGTAGGCAATTATCACCCTGATATGAATAAGATCAGGGATTTTGTTGCTAAGATTATCTTTGCTGCCGGCAGGGAAAGCAAGGGCAATTTTTTATACGGGCTTACGATCAACATCGCCCGGGATACCGGTGCATTATTCTATGAAGTACCGGGCCACCATACGGGATATGGACAGTATCCAAAAGAGTTCAGCATTGAATTGCTGGATATTCTCGCCAAAGAGTAACAGCTTTTTAACTATGGTATGGATCCCTGATCCTTCTGCAATATTTTTTACCCTTCCTGCACCATACTTTTTATTTCATCCACACTTTCAACGACGAAGAGGAATTCACCTGTTGCAAGAGCGATGGATGCATTTCCATGTTCATCCTCAGTGGTTTTCATGATCTTGATAATATAATGCGCATTGATGGTAACGGGGGTATCCATCTGAAGGTCTTCGTCACTTTCTTTAACGATGGTAACAGTGATGAATTTTGTCATAGGTCAGGTTATTGGTTGATTTTTTTACACGGCCAAAGGTAAATAATATTTTTACCTTTGAAGCCCTGAATCCGGATCGTTTCGTTAGCATATAAATAACTTTATTCAGATCATTATGAAACAGTTGATTTCCCTTTTGCTGGTTCTTTCCTTTTTTTCGTTGTTCGCGCAGACAGGCACAAAAAGGATCACCCTCGAAGATGTCATTAAAAACAGGACATTCGTTTCCAAAGGCGTATCAGGGATTAACTCAATGAGGGATGGCGAACATTACTCCCAGATTAAGAAAGACAGTCTTAACATCTATGAATTTGAAACCGGGAAACTGACCCGGACGCTGGTCACCTCGAAAGACCTGATCCCGGCCGGTGATACGACACCGATCTCAATGGGAGGTTATACCTTCAGCCAGGATGAGAATAAGATCCTCTTCTCAACCGATGAAGAGCCGCTCTATCGTCATTCCTCAAAAGCCAATTATTATTATTATGACCTGGCCAGCGGTAAGCTGACCTTTCTTTCAAAGGGAGGCAAGCAGCGGTTGGCGACTTTTTCACCTGACGGAACAAAAATAGCCTTCGTACGCGACAACAATATATATGTTGTGGACATTATAACGGGGAAAGAGAAACAGATCACGAATGACGGGAAGGTCAACGCGGTGATCAATGGCGCCACCGATTGGGTCTACGAAGAGGAGTTCGGGTTCTCAAGGGCATTCTTCTGGTCTCCTGACAGTAAAAAGATTGCTTATTACCGCTTTGATGAATCCAATGTCAGGGAGTATCAGCTGACCTATTACGGGGACCTTTATCCTGAACAGTTCAAGTACAAATACCCCAAGGCAGGAGAGGATAATTCAAAGATCAGCATATTTATCTGGAATGTGGATGCAGGGAAAACGAAGCGTGTTGATATTGGACAGGAGCAGGATATCTATATACCGCGGGTAAAATGGACCGAAGATCCCAATATCCTGGCATTCTACAGGATGAACAGGCACCAGGATAAGCTCGAACTTCTCCTGGCGGATGCCGGCACGGGAACATCGCATGTGATCTATACCGAGGAAAGCAAGACCTACATCGAGATCAATGATCACTGGCATTTCATGAAGAATAATTCCGGTTTTTTACTGACCAGCGAAAAAGACGGGTTCCGGCATATTTACCTCTATGCGATAGATGGAAAGTTGAATAAACAGCTGACTTCAGGAAGCTGGGAGGTGATCGACATCGCCGGTATTGACGAGGACAACAAAAAGCTGTACTACGTTTCCACTGAAGTTTCCCCTCTTGAGCACAATGTATACAGCATCGGCCTCGACGGAAGCAATAAAACCTGTCTCACGCCGAAAAAAGGGTATAATATCCCTGAATTCAGCAGCAAGTGCATTTATTTCATCAACCGCTGGTCGGATATCAATACACCGCCTGTAAGTACGGTGAACAAACCTGACGGCACTTTGATCAGGACGTTGCAGGACAATGCGAAGCTTAAAGAGACCCTTAAGGATTATGGATTTGGCAAAGCTGAATTTTTCACCGTTCAGTTACCCAACGGGATTGACCTGAACGGATGGATGCTTAAGCCGGTTAACTTCGATTCCCTGAAGAAATATCCGGTCCTGTTCACGATCTATGGCGGGCCAGGGTCGCAGACCGTTCTGAACCTGTGGGGAATGGTATCATCATGGAACCAACTCCTGGCGCAGAATGGCATCATCCTGGTATCTGTGGATAACCGGGGCACAGGCGGCAGGGGAGAGGAATTCAAGAAGTGCACTTACCTGGAGTTAGGAAAATATGAGACCCTCGACCAGATCGAGGCCGCAAAATACCTTGGATCATTGGCCTATGTTGATAAAGAAAGGATAGGCATGTGGGGATGGAGTTTTGGCGGGTACATGACCCTTTCATGTCTGACAATAGGTGCGGATTATTTCAAGATGGGAGTAGCAGTTGCACCCGTAACCAACTGGAAATATTATGATAATATCTACACAGAGAGGTTCATGAGGACCCCGAAAGAGAACCCGCAGGGCTATGAATCAAATTCCCCCATCAATCATGCCGATGGTCTGAAAGGGAAACTTCTGATCATTCACGGGATGGCTGATGATAATGTCCATACACAGAATTCCATTGATTTTATATCTGCGCTGGTAGCTGCCAACAAGCAGTTTGACATGCAGTTCTATCCCAACAGCAATCATGGAATTTATACGGGGAAGAACACGACGTTCCATTTATACAGCAGGATGACGGAGTATATTTTGAAGAATTTGTAATTAGTGACAAGGTGACAAGGTGACAAGGTGACAAGGTGATAAAGTGACAAGGTGACAAGGTGACAAGGTGACAAAGTGACAAAGTGACAAAGTGACAAGGTGACAAGGTGACAAGGTGACAAAGTGTACCTCTTCTGGCTTCATCCTCTTTACTCTTTAACGAACCTCCCCATCCAGACCCCTTTATCATTGCTTAACCGAACAATATAAACCCCACCCGGCAATTCAGAGATATCTATTTGTGTTTTTGGCTGAGTTGCCTGTTTTGTAATAAGTGACTGTCCGTTGAGGTCAAGAATATCCAGATGACCATTTATGAAAGTACCCTGGGTCGTTACCATTATTTTGCTAGTTGCGGGATCAGGATAGATAAAGATGGTATTATCCTCATTTTTAGTGTACTTTATGCCGGTATATGTGGTATAAGGTGCTTTGCCAGGTTCACGTCATTTATAAGAAATGGAAGGCCATGCGCTACTGAATCATAATTGTTGAGCTATACTTGAGATCGATGCATGGGAAACTAAATGACAGTCACTTATATGGATTATAACCTGATATCTCTATTATTACTTATATTTCTTCTATGATTCAATATTTTATGAATCTCTAAAAATAATCAGAATATCAGTAAATCCAACTGTTTATCGATATTTTTATTCAGAGGGTATAACGACACAGGTTGATAGACGAGTCACAAAGCCGAAGAGTCAACCTGGTCTTCGGTATCCGGTCCCCGGTCTTTATTTATATTTCTTCTTGTAATTTAAAAAACTCTTTTTATCTTTGCACCCCTGTTTCAGGGATTAGTATTCATAAGTTACAAAAGGAGCGTAAATATTTTATGATCATTGTACCCGTAAAAGAAGGTGAAAGTATTGACAGGGCTTTAAAAAAACTTAAGAGAAAGTTCGAAAAGACCGGTGTAGTAAAGGAACTGCGCGATCGCCAGAAATTCACAAAACCGTCCGTTGAAAGACGCGAAGTTGTGAATAAGGCAATCTATATCCAGCAAATTCAGCAGTCAGAGGAAAGCATGTAATTACCGACCGGTAATCCATCCGTTTTCATAACTTCCTGAATTCCATTGTTGGGAATATTTTTTGTTTTTAGTTAAAAAAAATATTCAGAAAGAAGTCCCATAAGGGTAAAAAATGTCGTATATTTATGGTTGAAAACACGCAAGATTTCTTCTTAGGTTTTGAAGGATGACAGAGAAGGAAAAGTTTATCGACTACATTCAATACGAAAAAAGATACTCGCCGCACACTGTATCAGCTTACTGCAACGACCTTGAACAATTTTACTCTTTCCTCAGCAATCAATATAATACTATTGACATCCGGGAAGTGTCCCATCCAATGATCCGTTCATGGCTGGCATTGCTGATGGAACAAAAGATCTCACCCCGGTCAGTTAACCGCAAGCTTACGACTCTGAAATCGTTCTACAAATTCCTGGTGAAAGAGGGCATTGTATCAATTGATCCGATGAGGAAGATCAACTCCCTGAAGACCTCAAAAAAATTACCTTCATTCGTGGAAAAAGACAAGATGGAGAAGCTCTTCACGACTGTCAATTTCGGGACAGGGTTTCCGGCCCTGCGCGACCGGATGATAATGGAGATCTTTTACATGACAGGAATGCGGTTGTCGGAACTGATCAACCTGAAGGAAACGGATATTGATTTCCATCTATCCGCTTTAAAGGTTATCGGGAAAAGAAATAAAGAGCGGTTAATCCCGTTCTCCAATAAATTTGCCGACCTCTTGAAGAGCTATTTGAGTGAGAAGACGATCTGGCTGGAGAACGATGAATCTAAAATGCCATCAGGCATTGAGCATAACCAGTGGCTTATCATTCTCAACAATGGCAAAAAAGCCTACCCGCGTTTTATCTATACTACGGTTACGAAGTATCTCTCGCAGGTAACCACACTTCAACAGATCTCACCCCATGTTTTAAGACACACATTTGCCACCCATTTACTCAATAACGGCGCTGAACTGAATGCAGTTAAGGAACTTCTCGGACACGCCAGCCTTTCGGCTACCCAGGTATACACACACAACACCATAGAAAAATTGAAGAGAATTTACAAACAAGCCCATCCAAAGGCATAAAAAAGGAGGTTTTAATGGAAATTAAGATCAATTCTGTGCATTTTAAAGCTGACGGTAAACTGGAAACCTTCATTAAGGATAGACTGCAGAAGATGTTGAGTTTCTACGAAGGGATCATCGGCAGTGAAGTCATCCTTAAGCTTGAAAATACGGAAACAAGGGATAATAAGATGGTTGAGATAAGACTGGTTATACGTGGTTATGACCTCTTCGCCAAGAAACAGGCAAGATCATTTGAGGAGGCAACCGACCAGGCAACGGAGGCACTCAGGAAGCAATTGATCAGACACAAAGAAAAAATCCGAGGTATATAAACAGGTAGCGTATTGATTTACATTTTAATACGCATACAATATCGAGGGCAACTTACAAAGTTGCCCTTTTTTATTTCCCGTCTGATCCTGCAGATCATGATGATGTACCCTGGAGAAATGTACCAAAAAATCACTCTGCTGTATTACCTTTTCAGGGTATGGCTAATTAATGGTCATGATTTCTGGAGAACCTTCAAGAGACCCGGTATAAACCTGGAAAATTATGCATTATGAAAAGACGCCTGCAAAGAATCCTGTTAACTGCTCAATTGATCCTATTACCTCTTTTTATTGCAATTGTCACAGCCGATCCACCCGGTCCCCCGCCACCGGGGGGCAACCCGGGTAACAAAGGTGGTTATCGTGTCGGGGATAACCCGGCCGGTGCCCCGGTCGAAGATGGTGTAAGCATTTTATTAAGCCTTGGAATAACTTATGGATGCTATAAAATCTATGAAAACCGGAAAAAGGGAAAATGAGTAAAAAAAAATTGCGGCATGCTATTTGTAGAAAAGTTTGCCATCCCTCCCTGGAATCTTAAAAAAAGTCTTTGATGTTATTATAAATCTTCATACTTTTGCAGTCCTTTTTGTAAAAGGGCTGACTTTTTAGTAATGACCGTGTAGCAAATGGGTGATACACAGGAGATTGTTTTTTTTATTTTGTATTCAACTGCGGGGATGTTTTTCTTTCAGGGGACAAAATCTGAAAATAAAGCGACGGGAAAATTATTAATTGCATCAGTTTGAGGCAAGCAGATGCCGATGTAGCTCAGCTGGTAGAGCAGCTGATTTGTAATCAGCTTGTCGGCGGTTCGATCCCGTCCATCGGCTCAGGAAACAGGGGAATCCTGGATTTGAAAGTACGTTCATTGAAATATTCAAAATACACTCAACAACAACTCACACACCAGAGTGCCTGATAGCAGGCACACTCGCACCAAACAGGGGAGATACCAGAGTGGTCAAATGGGGCAGACTGTAAATCTGTTGGCGAAGCCTTCGGAGGTTCGAATCCTCCTCTCCCCACGAGGTCAAGTGCCAAGTGCCAAGTGCCAAGTGCCAAGTGCCAAGTGCCAAGTGCCAAGTGCCAAGTGTAAAGTGTAAAATTGGGGTCACGTGGACAGAAAGAAATTGCGGAAGTAGCTCATTTGGTAGAGCGGAAGCCTTCCAAGCTTCAGGTGGCGGGTTCGAGCCCCGTCTTCCGCTCAGATAAAGACAGGTTAAAACCCGCACACACACGCTTGCTTCGCCGATGTAGCTCAGTGGTAGAGCACTTCCTTGGTAAGGAAGGGGTCATGAGTTCAAGTCTCATCATTGGCTCAACCTTTATTAATAAAAAAATAAACTGTAATTAAACTTGATTTTATATGGCAAAAGAAAAATTCAACCGGTCTAAACCGCACGTAAATGTTGGAACCATTGGTCACATCGACCATGGGAAAACGACTTTAACGGCTGCTATCACCCTTATCCTCCAGGACAAAGGGTTAGCAACCTATAAATCTTTCGAGCAGATTGACAATGCTCCTGAAGAAAAAGCAAGAGGGATAACGATCAACACTGCGCATATTGAATACGAAACCGAAAAAAGGCATTATGCACATGTCGACTGTCCCGGCCACGCTGACTATATAAAGAACATGGTTACCGGTGCCGCGCAGATGGATGGTGCGATTGTGGTTGTTGCCGCAACTGACGGCCCAATGCCGCAGACCCGTGAACATATACTCCTGGCCCGCCAGGTTGGCGTTCCCAAGATCGTTGTTTTTATGAACAAATGCGACATGGTAGATGACCCGGAATTACTCGACCTCGTCGAGATCGAAATCAGGGAGCTTCTTACCTTCTACGGCTTCGACGGAAATACCACACCGGTCATCCGTGGCTCAGCGCTGGGCGCATTGAACAAGGAACCCCAGTGGGTTGAGAAAGTCCTGGAACTGATGGATGCCGTTGATTCCTATATCCCGCTGCCTACCCGCGACATTGACAAACCCTTCCTCATGCCGGTTGAAGATGTATTCTCCATCACCGGTCGTGGTACTGTCGGAACCGGAAGGATTGAAACAGGCGTCATCACTACCGGCGATCCTGTCGACATTATCGGCATGGGTGCAGAAAAACTGAAGTCAGTTGTAACCGGAGTAGAAATGTTCAGGAAGATCCTTGACCGGGGAGAGGCAGGCGACAATGCCGGTTTGCTGCTTCGTGGCATCGATAAAGATGAGATCCGCCGTGGTATGGTTATCGCAAAGCCGGGTTCCATCACTCCTCACAAACATTTTAAAGCAAGCGTCTACATCCTGAAGACACAGGAAGGTGGTCGTCACACTCCATTTCACAACAAATACCGTCCCCAGTTCTATTTCCGCACGACGGATGTTACCGGCGAGATCATTCTTCCAGCAGGCGTGGAAATGTGCATGCCGGGTGACAACCTTACGATCGAAGTAGAGTTAATTGCTGAAATTGCAATGAACCTGGGATTACGCTTTGCTATCCGTGAAGGTGGCCGTACAGTTGGCGCCGGGCAGGTAACAGAGATCCTGGATTGACAAACGGCATGAAGGTAAAATAAAGTTTAATTGCACACGGGTGTAGCTCAACTGGTAGAGTGGCGGTCTCCAAAACCGTAGGCTGTGGGTTCGATTCCTACCACCCGTGCAAAATATCAGATAAATGGCAAATTCAAAAATTACTGCGTATTTCAGGGAAAGTTATGATGAACTCATGCATAAAGTTTCCTGGCCGACCTGGAGTGAACTGCAAAGCAGCGCAATTGTCGTATCCATTGCTTCCCTGATCATCGCCCTGGTGGTGTTCCTGATGGATGAGACATTTCGCAACATATTGCTTCAATTTTACAAGTTGTTCTGATGCAGCCGGGGTTAATTATCTGGTATAGTACCGGATCGTTTTAATGAATCAATTTTCACGAAATGAGCGAGCAGGTTAAAAAGTGGTACGTCATAAGGGCTATCAGCGGAAATGAGAAAAAGGTCAAGCAGTACCTGGAAAATGAAATATCAATCCAGAATCTGCAGGATTATATTTCCCAGGTTTTAATTCCGACTGAGAAGGTCTATATGATCCGCAATGGTAAAAAGGTCAGCAAGGAAAGAAATTATTTCCCGGGTTATGTGCTGATCGAAGCCAGCCTGGTTGGAGAGGTTGCCCACGTCATCAAGAATGTTCCCGGTGTACTGGGGTTCCTTGGCGCCAAGGGCGAGCCACATCCTTTGAGGCCTGCTGAGGTAAAGAGGATCCTGGGAAAATTTGATGAACTTGCTGAACAGGCTGAAGAAATGAACATACCGTTCATCGTTGGTGAAACTGTTACAGTCATCGACGGCCCATTCAACAGTTTCAGCGGGGTGATCGAAGAGATCAACGAAGAGAAGAAGAAGCTGAAAGTCATGGTTAAGATCTTCGGCAGAAAGACACCTCTTGAACTGAGTTTCATGCAAGTCCAGAAAGAGTAAACGGTCCATATCAGAGTTCTGAGTAAAAACAATTAATTAATCACACAATGGCAAAAGAAGTTAGTGGAATTATCAAGTTGCAGATCAAGGGAGGCAGTGCCAATCCTTCACCCCCTGTGGGCCCGGCATTGGGAGCAAAAGGGGTGAACATCATGGAGTTTTGCAAACAATTTAACTCACGTACCCAGGATAAGGCAGGGAAAGTGATCCCTGTGATCATTACTGTATACAGGGATAAATCGTTTGATTTCATCCTCAAGACTCCTCCTGTTGCCGTTCAGTTGCTGGAAGCTACCAAATTACAAAAAGGATCCCCGGAACCTAACCGGAATAAGATCGGTTCTGTTACGTGGGAACAGATAAAGAAGATAGCAGAAGACAAGATGACCGACCTTAATGCTTTTACGGTTGAGTCGGCCATGAAGATGGTTGCAGGAACCGCACGCAGTATGGGTATCACGGTGAGCGGAAATGAACCGTAAACCAGTTGATTTCCAATTTTATTCTTTAGCTGTTAGTACAAATCTTATAAAACGAGTGAAATGGCCAAGTTGACAAAAAAACAGAAAGAGGCTTACACAAAGTTCGATAAAAACGCTGTTTATTCTTTGTCAGATGCTGCAGGGATCGTGAAGGAGATTTCCAGCACCAAGTTTGATTCCTCCATCGATGTGGATGTCCGTCTCGGGGTCGATCCCCGTAAGGCCAACCAGATGGTGAGGGGTATCGTTACCTTACCTCATGGTACTGGTAAAACGGTGCGCGTTCTTGTACTCTGTACACCCGATAAGGAAGAAGAGGCCAAACAGGCCGGAGCCGATTTTTTCGGACTCGACGAATATGTCGAGAAGATCAAAGGGGGATGGACGGATGTGGATGTGATCATCACAATGCCAAGCGTCATGGCGAAGGTCGGCGCTTTGGGAAAAATCCTGGGGCCAAGAGGCCTCATGCCCAACCCAAAGACCGGGACAGTGACCATGGATATTGGAAAAGCGGTGAAAGAGGTTAAAGCCGGGAAGATAGATTTCAGGGTGGATAAATTCGGGATCATTCATGCATCAGTTGCAAAGTCATCATTCGACAAGGAAAAGATCGTCGAAAATGCAAAGGAACTCCTGCAGACTGTGATCAAGCTTAAACCTTCATCAGCAAAGGGTACTTACATCAAGAGCATTTACCTCTCGAGTACAATGAGCCCCGGCATCCAGGTAGAACCCAAATCTGTTACTGCCTGATTTTTATGAACATTTGAGAGAGCCAGATTATGAAAAAAGACGAAAAAACACAGTTTATTGATGCTCTTGCTGAGAAGTTACACACAACGAATAACTTCTACCTCGCAGATATATCTGACCTGAATTCTGAGACTACATCAAGACTGAGGAGGACCTGTTTCAAACGAAACATCCAACTCGAGATGGTCAAGAATACGCTGCTGAGGAAGGCAATGGAGAAGTCGGGAAAGGATTTTGGTCCTCTCTACGACATCCTGAAGGGTTCTACATCGATCCTGTTTTCAGAGGTCGCGAATGATCCTGCAAAACTGATCAGGGAATTCAGGAAGACTTCACCAAAACCCATCCTGAAAGCCGCCTATGTACAGGAATCCATTTACATGGGTGATGACCAGCTGGATCACCTGATCAACATCAAATCGAAAGAAGAGATGATCGGGGTTATATTGAGAATACTGCAATCACCTATGCAAAATCTACTTTCCGGATTACAATCGGGAGGCAGCACGCTATCGGGTATCGTAAAAACCTTATCCGAAAAACCTGATTAAGGGAAGGAACAGATTATCATACGCCTGGCTGTAGAGCCGGCAGAATAAAAAGTAAATTAACAGAGAATAAGTAGTAATCATATTAAAACAGGAGTAAATATGGCAGAATTAAAAGCTTTTGCAGAACAGTTAGTGAATTTAACGGTAAAAGAAGTAAACGAACTTGCAAAGATCTTAAAAGACGAATATGGAATTGAACCTGCAGCCGTTGCAGTATCATCAGCTGCAGCGCCAGCCGCAGCAGCTGAAGTCGTTGAAGAAAAGAGCACGTTTGATGTTGTCCTGAAATCAGCCGGCCAGGCTAAGCTTGCAGTCGTAAAGTTGGTTAAGGAACTGACAAGTCTGGGGTTAAAAGAAGCCAAAGAACTTGTTGATGCTGCCCCAAAAGCAATAAAAGAGGGTGTGAGCAAAGATGAAGCCCAGGCTTTACAGAAACAGTTACAAGAGGCAGGTGCAGAGGTTGAGATCAAGTAGGGAGTCATTTCCTGCCCTATAACAGGTAATAGATCTCTTCAGGAAATGAAGAGGTCTATACCTTATTATCAGAAAGACATTGACGCTGATTACCGCTTTTCTAAAGCAGTACTTTGCGTTTGTTCACATTAATATCAAACCATTGTTCCGCACCCGGCGGGACGTAAAACATATCGACCTTGACATCAAACAAAATCGACAGGATCAGTTTCGCTTCCACCAAGATCCAATACGAATATCCTGACTTTCTTGATATTCAGTTGAAATCATTCAAGGATTTTTTTCAACTGGAGACCAACCCTGAGAATCGTATCAATGAAGGTCTTTACAAAGTGTTCGCGGAGAATTTTCCGATCTCGGATGCCCGGAACAACTTTGTACTGGAATTCCTGGATTATTTTATAGATCCCCCGCGTTACACTATTGAAGAATGTCTTGAACGTGGCCTGACATACAGCGTTCCGCTGAAGGCGAAGCTGAAATTATATTGCACAGATCCGGAACATGAGGATTTTGAGACCATCATCCAGGATGTGTATCTTGGGATGATACCGTATATGACACCCAGGGGTACATTCTGTATCAACGGGGCAGAAAGAGTGATCGTTTCGCAGCTGCACCGTTCCCCCGGTGTATTTTTCAGTACAAGTTTCCATGCCAATGGTGTACAGCTTTACTCTGCACGTATCATTCCTTTCAAGGGTTCGTGGATTGAATTCACGACCGATATTAATAATGTGATGTATGCATACATCGACCGGAAGAAAAAATTACCTGTGACAACCTTGTTAAGGGCGATCGGTTATGAAACGGATAAAGACATCCTGGAGATCTTCGGGCTGGCGCAGGAGGTAAAGGTCAGCAAGGCGGCACTAAAGCGTTTGCTTGGTTCCAAGCTTGCCGCCCGTGTGGTCCGTTCATGGGTCGAAGACTTCGTGGATGAAGATACCGGGGAAGTCGTTAGTATCGAGCGTACTGAAGTTCTCATAGAACGTGAAACGGCGCTTGAAGATGCGCACATCGACCTGATCATCGATGCCGGGATAAAAACCATCCTGATACACAGCGAAGAGGCACAGGCAATTGACTATTCCATCATTTTTAACACCCTCCAGAAGGATACAGCAAATTCCGAAAAAGAAGCTGTTGAATATATTTATCGTCAGCTACGAAATGCAGAACCTCCTGATGAAGAAACTGCCCGCGGGATCATTGAGAAATTATTTTTCTCGGATAAGCGTTATGATCTTGGAGATGTAGGACGATACAGGATCAACCGGAAGCTGAACCTCGACATTCCTATTGAAACGAGGGTACTTACCAAAGAAGACATAATATCCATCATAAAATACCTTATAGAACTGGTGAACTCAAAGGCTGATGTCGATGATATCGACCACCTGAGTAACCGCAGGGTGAGGACAGTAGGCGAGCAGCTTTACAACCAGTTTGGCGTCGGCTTATCCAGGATGGCGCGAACCATCCGTGAGAGGATGAATGTGAGGGACAACGAGGTTTTCACGCCAATGGACCTCATCAATGCAAAGACCTTATCTTCTGTCATCAACACATTCTTCGGGACAAACCAGCTTTCGCAGTTCATGGATCAGACCAACCCGCTTGCCGAGCTGACCAATAAAAGAAGGATCTCTGCACTGGGCCCCGGTGGTTTATCAAGAGAAAGAGCAGGTTTTGAGGTCCGCGATGTGCATTACACGCATTACGGGCGCTTATGTACGATCGAAACGCCTGAAGGCCCGAACATCGGACTTATTTCTTCGCTTTGTGTCTATGCAAAGATCGACAGGTTAGGGTTCATTGAAACTCCATATATCCGTGTAATTAATGGCAAAGTGGCACTTAAGGAAGAGCCGATTTATTTAACGGCGGAAGAAGAAGAAAAGAAGATCATAGCACAGGCCAGCACCCCCATGGAGAAGGATGGAGAAATTTCCGATCAGAAGGTGAAAGTAAGATACCTGGCTGATTATCCTATCATAGAGAAGGAAAAGGTTGACCTGATCGACATTGCTCCCAACCAGATTGCATCTATCGCTGCATCATTGATCCCCTTTTTGGAGCATGACGATGCAAACCGCGCATTGATGGGATCGAACATGATGCGACAGGCCGTACCTCTCCTGAATCCAGAGATTGCAATTGTATGCACTGGCATAGAGGGCTCAGTTGCCCGCGATTCGCGTGTTCTCATAAATGCTGAAGGTGATGGTGTGGTCGAACATGTAGATGCCAAGGAGATCGTCATCCGGTATAAAAGGGATGAGAAGGAACGGCTCGTCAGTTTTGATGAAGATACCAAGGTATATCGCCTGACTAAATTTGCACGTACCAATCAGAATACCTGTATCAATCTAAGACCTATTGTCCGAAAAGGAGATAAGGTCGTCAAAGGCCAGGTCTTATGTGAAGGATATGCAACAAAAGATGGTGAGCTTGCCCTCGGGAGAAACCTGATGGTTGCCTTTATGCCCTGGAAAGGATACAATTTCGAAGATGCTGTGGTCATCTCCGAGAAAGTCGTCAAGGAAGATGTTTTTACTTCCATACACATAGAAGAATTTACCCTCGAAGTAAGGGATACCAAACGGGGGGTTGAAGAGCTTACCAACGATATCCCCAATGTCAGCGCAGAAGCTACGAAAGAGCTGGATGAAAACGGGCTGATCAGGATTGGTGCGGAAGTCAATGAAGGAGATATCCTGATCGGTAAGATCACGCCAAAAGGCGAGAGCGATCCCACTCCTGAAGAAAAACTGCTCAGGGCCATCTTCGGCGATAAGGCCGGTGACGTGAAAGATGCATCCTTAAAGGCGCCTCCTTCAATGAAGGGCATCGTTATCGATAAGAAGCTCTTCTCACGGGTCATTAAGGACCGCAAGGCCAAGGCTAAGGAAAAGGATGACCTGAAGAAGATGGATGATGAATATCAGAAGGAAGTTGAAAAGCTGAAGGCAAAACTGATAGATAAACTTATTTTCCTGGTTAACGGAAAGATCTCGCAGGGTGTGTACAATACATTCAAAGTCGAGATCATTCCAAAAGGGACAAAAATATCCCAGAAGAATCTTGCGGACATCGATTACCTGTCAGTTAATCCGAATAAATGGACAACCGATAAAGAGAAAAATGAGCTGGTAAAGGTCCTTATCAATAACTATATCATCAAGTTCAAGGAGCTGATGGGCGTCTACAACCGGAAGAAGTTCGTCTCCGTTGTCGGGGATGACCTCCCAGCAGGCATTGTACAGATGGCAAAGGTTTATATTGCAAAGAAACGTAAGCTGAAAGTCGGTGACAAGATGGCTGGCCGTCATGGAAACAAAGGTATCGTTGCCAAGATCGTCAGAGAAGAAGATATGCCTTTCCTCGAAGACGGGACGCCGGTAGATGTGGTGCTGAACCCATTGGGGGTTCCATCACGTATGAACCTGGGACAGATCTATGAAACCATCCTTGGCTGGGCAGGCAAGAAGCTGGATAAACGCTTCACGACTCCCATCTTTGATGGAGCAAAACTGGATGAGATCAACCACTATCTTTCCGAGGCAGGGCTGCCAAGGAATGGGAAAATGTATCTGTATGACGGGTTGACAGGTGACAGGTTTGACCAGCCTACTACGGTTGGTTACATCTACATGATGAAACTGCACCACATGGTTGACGACAAGATGCATGCACGGTCCATCGGCCCGTACTCACTGATCACACAGCAGCCACTGGGCGGGAAAGCACAGTTCGGCGGGCAGCGTTTCGGGGAAATGGAAGTGTGGGCACTTGAAGCATTCGGTGCCGCCAATGTATTGCTGGAAATACAGACCGTTAAATCTGATGATGTGAATGGTCGTGCAAAAGCATATGAAGCCATTGTAAAAGGTGATAATATGCCGAATGCAAGTATTCCAGAATCGTTCAATGTGCTGGTCCATGAATTGCGCGGACTGGGCCTGAGCGTTAGCTTCGACGCTTAACCTTCGGGGAAAGTGTCTGATTATTAATTAAAATTAGAGATTTTTCATACTTCAATCATATATATATGGCATATAGAAAAGAAGCTCCCCTGGTCAGTAGCTTTTCCAAGATCACGATAAGCCTGGCTTCGCCGGAGAAAATTCTTGAGATGTCGAGTGGCGAGGTGCTGAAACCTGAAACCATCAATTACAGGACCTATAAACCCGAGCGTGACGGATTATTTTGTGAGCGGATATTCGGGCCGGTAAAAGATTGGGAATGCCACTGCGGAAAATACAAGAGGATACGTTACAAAGGAATCATCTGCGACCGGTGTGGTGTTGAAGTGACAGAAAAAAAAGTGAGAAGGGAACGTACCGGACATATACAGCTTGTGGTGCCAGTTGCACATATCTGGTTTTTCAGGTCATTGCCCAATAAGATAGGATCACTGCTGGGCCTTCCGACAAAGAAACTGGATTCAATCATCTATTACGAAAAATATGTTGTTATAAACCCGGGAATAAAGAAGGCGGATGGGGTTAATTTCCTGGATTTTCTCTCAGAAGAGGAATATTTTGATATTGTAGAAAAACTACCCCCTGACAATCAATACCTGGATGATTCTGATCCGAATAAGTTTGTTGCACAGATGGGAGCTGAGGCTTTGTATAATCTCCTTGCAAAGCTTGACCTTAATAAGGAATCTTTTGACCTCCGCCATAAGGCAAATACCGAGACATCTCAACAGCGCAAGGCCGAGGCATTGAAACGCCTCCAGGTCTTTGAAGCTTTCAGGGATGCACAGAAAAGGACAGAAAACAGGCCTGAATGGATGATCGTCAAGGTCGTCCCGGTCATACCTCCTGAACTGAGGCCACTGGTCCCCCTGGATGGAGGACGTTTCGCCACGTCCGACCTGAATGATCTTTACCGCAGGGTTATCATACGTAATAACAGGTTGAAGAGGCTGATCGAGATAAAGGCACCGGATGTCATCATGCGTAATGAGAAACGCATGCTCCAGGAGGCTGTCGATTCGCTGTTCGATAACTCAAGAAAAGCCAGTGCGGTCAAAACAGAATCAAACAGGGCGTTGAAATCACTCAGTGACAGCCTGAAAGGAAAACAAGGCCGTTTCCGTCAGAACCTTCTCGGGAAGCGTGTCGATTATTCCGGCAGATCTGTCATCGTGGTTGGTCCTGAATTAAAACTGAATGAATGCGGCCTGCCTAAGGAAATGGCTTCTGAACTCTATAAGCCGTTCATCATCAGGAAGATGCTGGAAAGAGGCATCGTCAAGACTGTCAAATCGGCAAAGAAGATCGTAGACCGCAAGGATCCGGTGGTTTGGGATATCCTTGAAAATATCCTGAAAGGCCATCCAGTCATGCTGAACCGTGCACCCACATTGCACCGTCTTGGCATACAGGCATTTCAGCCAAAACTTATCGAAGGTAAAGCCATCCAGCTTCATCCACTTGTCTGTACGGCTTTCAATGCCGACTTTGACGGTGACCAGATGGCTGTGCATGTTCCGCTTGGAAATGCCGCAATCCTTGAGACCCAGATCCTGATGATGGCATCTCATAACATCCTGAACCCTGCAAATGGCGCGCCCATTACCGTACCTTCACAAGACATGGTGCTTGGCCTGTATTATATGACAAAAGCACGGAAATCGGAAGGTGATACCAAGGTTGCAGGGGAGGGTATGAAGTTCTATTCACCGGAAGAGGTTATTATCGCTTTTAATGAAAAACGAGTTGCCCTTCATGCCATCATAAAGGTTAGGCTGGTGCTGAGAACAGAAGAAGGGGATATCAACCATATGGAAGAGACTACCGTGGGCCGTGTATTGTTTAACCAGGTAGTTCCTGAAGAATATGGATACATTAACCAGGTCCTGACGAAAAAAGCACTTCGTGACATCATTGGCGATATCCTGAAAAAGACAGGGACAGCAAAAACTGCCAAGTTCCTGGATGATATAAAAGATCTTGGGTTCAGCATGGCATTCCAGGGAGGACTTTCATTCAACCTGGATGATGTGATCATCCCTGAGATCAAAGAAGAACTTATCGCCGAAGCTGCAGCCGAAGTCGATGAAGTGGTGAACAATTACAACATGGGTTTCATTACCAATAATGAAAGGTACAACCAGATCATCGATATCTGGACCCATGCGAACTCGTCGCTGACGCAAAAGCTCATGACGACGCTTACCCAGGATAAACAAGGCTTCAACCCGGTATATATGATGCTGGATTCAGGGGCCAGGGGATCTAAAGAGCAGATCCGCCAGCTTTCGGGGATGCGTGGCCTTATGGCTAAACCTCAGAAATCAGGAGCTTCCGGTGGTGAGATCATCGAAAATCCCATTCTATCAAACTTCAAGGAAGGATTATCCGTTCTCGAGTACTTCATCTCTACCCACGGCGCCCGTAAGGGGCTTGCCGATACTGCTTTAAAAACAGCAGATGCCGGCTACCTGACCCGGCGTCTTGTAGATGTTGCCCAGGATGTGATCATTTCCGAGGAGGACTGCGGGACACTTAGGGGACTTACCATTACTTCGCTGAAAAAGCAGGAAGAAATCGTGGAATCATTATATGACCGGATACTTGGACGTGTGACCCTCCACGATATATACCATCCGCAATCGGGTGAACTGATCATTGCGGCCGGTGGTGAGATCACCGAAGAGAAGGGACAGGTCATCGAAGATTCGCCGATCGATACGGTCGAAATCCGGTCGGTTCTGACCTGTGAGTCGAAGAAGGGAGTTTGTGCCAAATGCTATGGCCGTAACCTGGCCACAGGCAGGATGGTGGAAAGGGGTGAAGCGGTGGGTGTTATCGCAGCGCAATCCATCGGGGAGCCGGGTACCCAGCTGACCTTACGTACGTTCCACGTCGGAGGTGTCGCCGGCGCCCACATTGCAAGTACTTCACGTATTGAAGCAAGATATGAAGGGATCCTGGAGATCGATGAACTTCGTTCGGTTCCATCTACGACCGCCAGTGGGGAGAAGATCGATATCGTTCTCGGGCGTTCCGCTGAAATGCGCATCGTAGATAAGCATACACATATTGCCCTGAGTTCGGCCAATATCCCTTACGGGGCCAGCCTCTATTTCAAACACGGGGATACCATCAGCAAAGGGAATATCATAAGCGACTGGGATCCTTATAATGCGGTCATCCTTTCTGAAGTTCCGGGTAAAATCAATTTTGAGAACATTCTTGAAGGTGTTACTTACCGGGTGGAGTCAGATGAGCAGACAGGGTATCATGAAAAGGTGGTCATTGAATCCCGCCAGAAAGCAAAGAATCCTTCCATTAATATCCTGGGCGCTTCAGGTGATACAAGCCGTACATACGACATTCCTGTTGGCTCCCATATCGTCGTCGAAGATGGGAACAAGATCAAGGCAGGAGAGATCCTTGTAAAGATCCCGCGTGCTATTGGAAAAGCAGGCGACATCACGGGAGGTCTGCCACGGGTGACTGAGCTGTTTGAAGCAAGGAACCCGTCCGATCCGGCCATCGTATCTGAAATAGATGGCGTTGTGTCGTTCGGAAAGAAACTGAAGAGGGGTAACCGTGAGATCATCATCACCTCGAAGACAGGAGAAGAGAAACGTTATCTCGTTCCTACCACAAAACAGATCCTCGCACAGGAAAACGACTATGTGAAAGCCGGCACTCCTCTTTCAGAGGGCGCCATGACCCCAAGTGATATTCTTGCCATCAAGGGACCCATGAAGGTCCAGGAATACATCGTGAATGAGATCCAGGAAGTTTATCGACTCCAGGGTGTGAAGATCAACGACAAGCACTTCGAGACCATTGTTCGCCAGATGATGCGCAAGGTCGAGGTGGAAGATCCCGGCGATTCCAAGTTCCTTGAAGGCGAACTGGTCAATAAGATCGACTTCCAGGAAGAAAATGACTGGATCTTCGGGAAGAAAGTTGTTACAGATCCCGGTGATTCAGCGACACTGAAGTCCGGCCAGATCATCAGCGCAAGAAAACTCAGGGATGATAACTCCATGCTGAAGCGAAAAGACAAGAGACTGATCGAAGCGCGGGATGCCCAGCCTGCCACAGCACGCCAGGTACTCCAGGGAATCACGAGGGCTTCATTGCAGACCAAGAGCTGGATCTCGGCCGCTTCCTTCCAGGAAACTACCAAGGTGCTGACCCAGGCTGCAATCAATGCACGCCAGGATGAGCTTCTCGGGTTGAAGGAAAATGTGATCGTTGGCCACCTTATCCCTGCAGGCACGGGCTTAAGGGATTATGACAACCTGATCGTAGGAAGTAAGGAGGAATATGAAACACTCCTGGCATCAAAAACAGAAGAATAAAAATCAAACCCATGCAGGAAAATAAAAATAACCAGAACCAGATCAATATTGAATTGCCGGATGATATCGCCGAAGGAATATATTCCAACCTGGCCATCATCACGCATTCTCCCTCGGAATTCATCGTTGACTTTATCAAGATGATGCCCGGGATACCCAAGGCCAAGGTGAAATCACGCATCATCCTGACCCCTCAGCATGCAAAACGACTCTATAAAGCCTTAAAGGAGAACATTGCGAAGTATGAGTCAATTCATGGCGAGATAAAGATCACCGAGGGTGAGATCAATTTCAACCTCGGGATGCCTCCTGCGCAGGCATAATCAATAAAATTAGCCTTAAAAAAAGGCCTGGTATGTGAACCATACCAGGCCTTTTTTATTTGGGCTCTTCCATCTTTTTCAATGCGTCTTCATAGGGACCAGTGGAAATATTATTCTTCTTCGCGAGGGCAATGGCTTTTTTCTCCTGTTCTATTGCCTCATCCTTTTTTCCCATTTTCAGGAGGATAGAGGCATAGATGTTGATGTTGAACGGTTCTTCCCTGATAGATAACGATCTTTTTGACCAGGAGACCGCCTTCTCCATGTACTTTGATTCATCGGTCATCGATGAGACGATCCATGCAATGTTACTGAGCATATTGTAATCGTCCGCATAATATTTGTCAAGGTCATTGAATGCCATCTCCAGGAATTCATTCTTCTTTCCCCTCATTTGCATCCATTGCAGGTTGGCGGTGAAGATCACCTTTTCAGCACCGTCAAAGCCCGATCCTTTTACCCTCTCCTTCATGGCATTGAAAAGAGAGTCGGCCATCTTTGCCTTTGGAGTCTGAAGAACCCCACGCAGATTGTAAAGGAAGACCTCAGAGATCTTTTCGTTCACCGAATCTTTTGAATAAGCGGCTGCATATTCCTTCTTGTGATTAAGAAAATATTTGAAGACAGGGTCATCCATATCACTGACATACCGGTAGATGATATTCCAATTCACCCTTTTCAACAGGTCACTTTCTTTCCGGGTTGCAAAGTATTTCTGCATAACGTTGTCAACAGGGATATAGGCTTCAGAAAGTCTTTGAAGATAAGTCTCTATGAACTCCGGGGAATTATTCCCGGCTTCATACTTTTTTTTATAGGAGGCGAGGCCCTCTTCAGGGTTCAGGGCTATTTCACCCATTTCAATATATTCCCTGACTTTTTGTGGTGCGCCGACCCTTTCATGGACCATTTCCCCGTCCGGGTTGATGAAGATAAGGGAAGGGTAGGCCCTTACCGCATACTTTGACCTCAGATTCAGACCTTCCCCTTTTTCCATATCGATACTTGCGCAGATAAAAGTTTTATTGTAGTAATCGGCGATGGAATCATTGGTGAACATATTCGCAGCCATCCATTTGCACGGGCCGCACCAGGAGGCATAGGCATCAAGGAAGATGAGCCTGTTCTGCTGCTTAGCCATGGCGACGATCTCCTGCCATGACTTGTCAGTAAAATTTATACTCCGGTCCTGTGAATATCCGGCAGAGGTTGAAACAGATATGACCAACGTGAAAACCAGGATGAATTTTTGCATAGGATTTGAATTAACAACTGCAATAATACGTAAAAAGTGAATGGCTATTGCCCTATCTTTGTATTTTCGTGCAAACAGAAAAACAATGAAAGCCTTAACAATGCAGAAGATCGTGATCATCGGTGCCGGGCGGGTAGCTGTAAATCTTTCAAATTCCATTCAGAGGAAAGGATACCAAATAATTGAAGTCTGCAACCGGTCGGAATCAGCAGGAAGGTACCTTGCCGTGAAACTTAATGCAAAGTATGTCAGGAAGCCTGAAAGGGTATCGCCCGATGCAGGTCTTTATATCATAGCAGTCAGTGATTCGGCTATCCCTTCGATCGCTGAGCGGTTAAGGACAGGCGACCACATGGTAGTCCACACCTCAGGTTCTGCCGACATGGAAGTCCTGGAGGGGGCATCATCAAATTACGGAGTCATATATCCTCTTCAGACATTTACATTCAGAAGGATGCTAACTTTACGGGATGTGCCTCTTTGCATCTCAGCCAATTCTATGGAGAACATTGTCCGCCTCAAATCTTTCGCATATTCACTGTCAAATAATGTTAACATTGTCACTACAGAGCAGCGGAGGGCATTGCATCTTGCAGCAGTATATGCCAATAATTTCGCCAATTTCATGGTCACTGTCGCGCAGGATCTGCTGCTGGATAATGGCATTGATCCGGGGATGCTGGTTCCATTAATAAAGCAGACGGCATTTAATACCGCAGCCGGCTATGCTTTTAAAATGCAGACAGGGCCGGCGATCCGTGAAGACATGGATACCCTCTCATTGCACCTCGACATGTTATCATCCCATCCAGAATACAGGGAGATCTATGAACTGATAACAAAGAATATTATCCAACATAAAAAGGAATTATGACCAACTACAAGCCATTGCTAAAGAATATCAACACCTTCATCTTTGATTATGACGGGGTCCTTACCGACGGAAGCGTTATCACCCTGGATCAAGGCGAAGCCTATCGTACGACCAATGTTAAAGATGGCTATGCCTTGCAGCTTGCCGTGAAAAAAGGGTACAGGGTGGCAGTGATATCGGGTGCAAAAGCCGACGGCATGCTAAAGAGGCTGCAGGCACTGCAGATCAAAGATATATTCCTGGGAATTGAGAACAAGGTGGAAGTCTTTGACAATTATTTATCGGATAATGGCATCAAACCTGAACAGGTCCTTTTTATGGGCGATGATATTCCCGACTATGAGGTCATGCTAAGGGCCGGTATTTCGACCTGTCCTGCCGATGCTGCCGAGGAGATACGCAAGGTCTCAGGCTACATTTCGCATTTCCCCGGCGGAAAAGGATGTGCGAGGGATGTGATCGAGCAGGTGCTCAAGATCCAGGGAAAGTGGATGAATGATGACGGATATCATTGGTAGAGTCAGGCATATGAAGAAACTTAAAGCCTTTTTCCGGATCGTACGGTTGCCAAACATCCTGATCATCATCCTGACCATGTATATGCTGCGGTATGGGATACTGAAGGTATTTCTTTTTTCCGGCCATCCGGCCATGATATCAGGGCTGGCTGAATTTTCCCTTCTTGTGCTTGTGACTATCATGCTTGCCTTTGGCGGATACCTGATCAATGATTATTTCGACATCAGGATCGATGCTGTGAATAAGCCGCAAGTCAACACGGTGGGGACAACCATCAGCAGACGAAGCGTGATCAGGGCTCACATCATAGTCAACGGGCTCGCCATCCTCGGAGGGTTTTACCTTGCCTGGCGCCTGAGATCATTAAATTTCGGCCTTATTTTTCCCTGCATTTCAGCGTTGCTGTGGCTTTACTCTGCAAAGTACAAGCGTATGCCGGCCTGGGGAAACCTTGTTGTCGCGCTCCTTTCGGCCCTGGTGATCTTCATCGTCTGGTACTTTGAGTTCCTTCACCTGCGGCTCACTCCATTTAATTTTTCGCAGGTGATCCCCGAGCTGAAAGAAACTGACAGGTTCTTTATTGTTTTCGGTCTGTTTGCTTTCCTCATCACCTTCTTCAGGGAAATAATAAAGGACCTGGAAGACCTGGAAGGAGATAAAGAATTCTGGTGCCGGACCATTCCCATTGTCATCGGAAGTGCAAAGGCAAAATACCTTGTTACCTTCCTTGCGGCGCTGACCATTGTTCTCGTGGCTTTTGTCCAATGGACCTTTTTAAACCGCGGATGGATGATGGTATTCTGGTATTTCCTTATCATCATCCAGTTCCCTTTACTCTGGCTGATCTATAAATTATCCAGGGCCAAACAACGTGAAGATTACCATTATCTGAGTAACCTCTGCAAGCTCATCATGCTTGCAGGTATTTTATCTGTGCAGCTGATCGCAACCTCCGTCTGACTTCATAAAGATGAATCAACAATTTAAAGGTAAGCACCTCATCCTTGCTTCAGGATCCCCACGACGGCAGTACCTGTTGAAAGAACTGGGACTGGACTTTAAGATCCTGATCCCCGAGGTGGTGGAAAATTACCCTGATGGCCTTTCACCTGAAGAGATTGCAGTTTATCTCGCTGAGCTTAAGTCGGGTTATTTTGACTTATCATTATTTCCTGATGATACGATCCTGATCACAGCCGACACCATTGTTTCGGTTGGCGATGAGATACTGGGGAAGCCCGGAAACCGGGGGGAAGCCGTTTCCATGCTGCAAAAGCTGTCAGGCCGCAAACATGATGTGATCACAGCGGTTTGCCTGAGGTCGGGGAGCCATAAAAAGACTTTCTCTGTCCTTTCCTCGGTTTATTTTAAGGAGCTGAGTATGGAGGAGATCAATTATTATATAGAGAATTTCCATCCTTTCGATAAGGCAGGAAGCTATGGCGCCCAGGAATGGATCGGGTACATCGGGATCAGTAAAATTGAAGGTTCTTTTTTCAATATCATGGGGTTGCCGGTCAAAGAGCTTTACGAGGTGCTTAGCCGGTTTTGAAGACGGTAGCCTATTTTCACTTTTCAGAAGGGCATAGAGTAAATTACGAATTACGAATTACGAATTACGGTTGAGATGATCAATTTGAAGATTTGAAAATTTGAAAATTTGGAGATTATCAATTTGAAGATTTGAAAATTTGGAGATGATCAATTTGGAGATTTGAAAGGGTTTTAGGGTTTTAGGGTTACAGGGTTTCAGGGTTTCAGGGTTTCAGGGTTTCAGGGTTTCAGGGTTTCAGGGTTTCAGGGTTTCAGGGTTACAGGGTTACAGGGTTTCAGGGTTTCAGGGTTTCAGGGTTTCAGGGTTTCAGGGTTTCAGGGTTTCAGGGTTTCAGGGTTTCAGGGTTTCAGGGTTTCAGGGTTTCAGGGTTTCAGGGTTTCAGGGTTTCAGGGTTTCAGGGTTTCAGGGTTTCAGGGGTTCAGGGTTTCAGGGTTTCAGGGTTTCAGGGGTTCAGGGTTTCAGGGTTTCAGGGTTTCAGGGTTTCAGGGTTTCAGGGGTTCAGGGTTTCAGGGTTTCAGGGTTTCAGGGGTTCAGGGTTTCAGGGTTACAGGGTTTCAGGGTTTCAGGGTTTCAGGGTTTCAGGGTTTCAGGGGTTCAGGGTTACAGGGGTTCAGGGTTTCAGGGGTTCAGGGTTTCAGGGTTTCAGGGTTTCAGGGTTTCAGGGTTTCAGGGTTTCAGGGTTTCAGGGTTTCAGGGTTTCAGGGTTACAGGGTTTCAGGGTTTCAGGGTTTCAGGGTTTCAGGGTTTCAGGGTTTCAGGGTTTCAGGGGTTCAGGGTTTCAGGGGTTCAGGATTACAGGGTTTCAGGGTTACAGGGTTTCAGGGTTTCAGGGGTTCAGGGTTACAGGGTTTCAGGGTTTCAGGGGTTCAGGGTTTCAGGGTTTCAGGGTTTCAGGGGTTCAGGGTTACAGGGTTTCAGGGTTTCAGGGTTTCAGGGTTACAGTAGGGGCTCAAAATATTGAGCCCCTACTGCCACAGCCCCTCCCCTGGCCCCTCCCCATTCGGGGCGGGGAAGTAGTGACAGGTGAAAGTCGTGACGCGTGACGCGTGACGCGCGCCAGCTGAGAAGATCAATTTGAAAATTTGAAAATTTGAAGATTTGGAGATGATCAATTTTGAGATTTGAAAAAGGCACAAGGACACAAGATTACAGGGGATGGTGTTGATGGTGGGGTGGTTTGTTAATTATTTCTTAGCGTGAGGCTATTTGATTTATTGCTAATTTTGGGCCCGTAATGATTAAGGAGAAAGCTTTTGGCAAAGGGTATTAACAGGGACGGGCCTCTTATTTTTGTAACGAATGATGATGGGATTCATTCGGCGGGGATCAGGATGCTGATTGAGCAGATGAGGATGATCGGCCGGGTTGTAGTTGTTGCGCCTGACAAGCCTCAGTCGGGGACTGCTCATGCTATTACGACGAATACACCGCTTCGTCTCAAGTTACTTGCCAGTGAGCCCGGTTACGAGGAGTACAGCTGCAATGGTACCCCGGCAGATTGTGTGAAGCTGGGTTTAAGGATCGTCATGAAACAGAATCCAGATCTACTTGTATCGGGGATCAATCATGGGGCTAATTCTTCGATATCCATTATCTATTCGGGAACGATGGCTGCTGTCTTTGAAGGTGCTATGGCCGGGGTCCCTTCGATTGGTTTTTCTTTCGATAATTATTCCCATGAAGCTGAGATCGGGGTTTGTGCAAAGATTGTCAGCACGATCGCGCAGAAGGTACTGGATGAAGGGTTGCCAGAGGGGGTTTGCCTCAATGTCAATATCCCGGATGTTCCGGAGAGTGCCATAAAAGGGATAAAGATATGCCGGCAGGCCAGGGGCAGATGGCAGGAGGAGTTTGATGAGCGTCTCGATCCAATCGGCCGCAAATATTACTGGTTGAAAGGGATGTTCGTAAGGGACGGGAATGAAAAGGATACTGATGAATTTGCGCTTGAGAATCAGTTTGTTTCTGTGGTACCTGTGCATTTTGATTTTACTGCCTACGATACGGTGGATGCATTTAAATCGTGGGAGGCCAATGTTTAAAAAAAATTCATTATTGGCAGGAATGGGCATCGGCCTGGCTGGACCGCTGATCCTTTTTGGCATCATATACCTGGTAAAACTATTGCTGGGGCATATGGCACTGGATAAGGCCATGTTCGTGTGCGTTGCCCTGAATATCGTTCCTATCCGCTATTATTTCATCACTGCGGGGATGGCTCGTACGGGCAGTGGAGTTCTCGCGATGACTGTTATCCTGATCATTGCAGTAACCATTTGGCATTTATGAAGTATTATATCATAGCAGGAGAGGCTTCGGGTGACCTTCATGCATCCAACCTTATGAAGGAACTGAAGAAGCTGGATGCTGACGCAGCATTCCGTTGCTGGGGCGGCGATCTCATGGCTGAACAGGGCGGAGTGCTTGTGCGTGATTACAGGGATCTTGCCTTCATGGGGTTCTTTGAAGTCCTGGCACATCTCAATACGATCAGGAAGAATATACGGTTCTGTAAGGCTGATCTTCTTGAATATCGTCCTGATGTCCTGATCCTGGTGGACTATCCCGGGTTCAACCTGAGGATCGCAGGGTATGCCCATCAACATGGGATCAGGGTCTTTTATTATATATCTCCGCAGCTCTGGGCATGGCGTTCTTCCCGTGTCAAGAAGATCAGGAAGTATGTCGACAGGATGTTTGTCATCCTTCCATTTGAGAAAGATTTTTATGCAAAGTATGGTTATGAGGTCGATTTTATAGGGCATCCTTTGCTGGATGTCATCAACCCTGATACCGTCTATACGGACAGGAAGACTTTCCTTGAACACAATCATCTTCCGGATAAGCCCCTGATCGCCTTGCTGCCCGGAAGCCGCAGCCAGGAGATACACCTGGTACTTAAGGCCATGCTCAGGGCGATCCCATATTTCGGCGATTACCAGTTTGTCATTGCAGGCGCGCCATCGGTAAAACCCGGCTTTTATTCCCAACTCATTCCAGGAACTTCTGTTTCAGTCGTCACCGGCCAGACCTATGACCTTCTCCGCAATTCTGATGCTGCCCTGGTCACCTCGGGCACTGCTACACTTGAAACAGCGCTGATGGGTGTTCCCCAGGTAGTATGTTACAGGGGGGGTACCCTTTCTTATTTAATCGCCAGGCTGGTAATCAGGGTGAAATATATTTCACTCGTCAACCTGATCATGGACAAGGGTATTATTTCTGAACTTATCCAGAAAGATCTTACTGAGGAAAATCTCAGGCATGAGCTGGCGAAGGTCCTCGAAAGGGGGAAGAGGCAGGAGATCATACAGAACTATGGTTACCTAAGGGAAAAGCTGGGAGGCAGGGGCGCTTCTGCCAAGGGAGCGCGCCTCATGATACAATACCTTACGAAAAATTAAGTTATTAAAATAAACCTTATTTACCTATGAAAAGAATGAGAAGAACCCTTACCTGTTTACTTTTATTACCGGCCGTGTTTGGAATTGCTTCAATCACTGCTTCCTGTAACTCTTCCGGAAACAAGCAGGATCAGAAGACAGATCAGAAAGCAGACAAGGCCACCAAGACTGATCAGTCCGCTACAGTCAGCGCTGTTGGCAGCAGCGTGCCGGGACCTGAAAACGGACAGACCAGCAAAGTCGTCCAGGCGCCGAATCCAAAGAGTGATACTAATAACTCAAGTGCAAAGATGCTAAAGGACTTTGAGAAGAAACCGGTGGACGAGCTGGGACCGGTCAAAAAGGTAATGATGGATCCGGACCAGAAAAAAGCCCAGGCTCTTTATGAGAAAGGAGCGCTGAAATTGCAGAATGACGACAACCAAGGCGCTATAGATGATTTCACCCAATCCCTCATCTATTACCGGTTACCCGCCACATATCTTGACAGGGGCATTTCCGAATTAATGACTGAAGACTACAGGAGCGCTATAAACGACCTGAATGAAGCCATAAAGATGAAGCCTTCCCTGAATAAAGCCTATTTCACCAGGGGTGTTTGTCATTTTGAACTGAATGAATTCCAGTCGGCAGAGGATGATATGAGGAAGTATGTTGAAAAAGACAAGACCAATCCCATGGCTTACAATTATATTGCAGGATGCCTTTATTTAAAGGATAGTATAAAAGCCGCCCTTGAAAACTACGAGATCGTGGCCAAGCTCGATGAGAAGTTTCCCGATGTTTACACCAACAGGGGGATGATGAAACATAACCTGAAAGATTATAATGGCGCCATAGAGGATTACAACAAGGCATTGTCGGTCGACCCGAAAAATGCCACCGCCTTTAACAATCGTGGCGCTGCAAAGCTCACCCTGGGGAAAACAAAAGAAGCCCTCGCGGATTTTGACAAAGCCATTTCACTCAGGGGGGATTATGGCGATGCATTTGATAACCGTGCCAAGGCCAAGATGAACCTGGGGGACAAGTCGGGGGCTTGCGAGGATTGGCAGAAAGCAGCCGGCCTTGGTATTGAAGCCGCCAAGCCCATGATCGATAAATATTGCAAATAGGGCCACAAAGCCGTACTGTGCCAGGCGGCCCTGTTATAATTCATCCTGATGAAAATGACATCCCGGTATTTCCTGGTGTTTTTATTCTTTTCACTTTCTTACCCGGCTGCCTGGTCGCAGTCCACTGTCGGTGATCTTGTAAAGGATGGCATCCTGAAGGCGAAATTCGGGGATTACAAGGCTGCGATGGCATCCTTTGACAAGGCCATTGCAATAGATTCGACGCAGATAGAACCATATTTTAACAGGGGAGTAGCGAGGAGTGAACTGAAGGATTACAAGGGGGCCATTAAAGACTTCTCGAAAGCGATCTATCTCAAACCCGCTTATCCCGAGCCCTATTTTAACCGGGCCGTCGCCGAGGACTACCTTAAGGATTATTGGGGCGCTATTGACGATTACAACAAAGCCATCAACCAGAAGGCCGATTACGTGGATGCGTACATGAACAGGGGGCTGGACAAGTTTGACCTGCAGGATTACAAGGAAGCTATGTATGACTTTTCGAGGGCATTGCAATTCCGTCCCGATGATGCTGCTGCCTATTATAACCGCGGGCTTGCAAGGTTCAACATGGATGATTATAAAGATGCGATCTCTGATTTTAACCAGGCCATCAAATATGACACTGCATCTTTCGAATATTTCAGCAGCCGTGGTGCGGCCAAGGCTGCCAACGGTGATTTCGAGGATGCAGTTCTTGATTTCAGCATGACCATAAAGCTCCTTCCTACCGATACCAATGCCTATATGAACAGGGGGCTTGCGTACCTTTACCTGAAGAATTACAAAGATGCTTATGACGACTATTCCAAGGTGATCGAGATCGATCCCTATGATGCCGACGCATTTTTAAAGCGGGGGGTTGCCAGCCAGTACCTTGATGACATCCCGGCTGCCTGTGAGGACTGGAAAAAAGCCATCGAGCTGGGTTCAGTGAAGGCACAGTCATATATGGATAAATATTGTTCCCGGTAACACTATTACCTTTTCATTTCTGAGCCATTAAGGAGTTGATCTTACCTATGGGTACGAATGAATTCCCTAAGACAATTTCCGCTGGTACGGCTCATCCTGCCTGTCATCCTTGGCATGGCTCCCGGTATCTTCTTTGAACCCTGGCTTAAGGTTCCGCCGGGCATACCAGCGATCATTTTCATCTTGCTGGGGTTCCATGTATTTTCTACAAAAGACAGAGTGCCCTATTCATGCCGGTGGATCCCCGGAGCCATTATTTTCCTGTTGACCCTGACATTCTCATACCAGATCATGATTATAAGGAAAGACAACACCAGGAATGATCACATCGATTTCAAGCCTGTTCAGAAGTATTGTATAGCGGAGATCACCGAGCCGGTAACCAGGAAGGAGAAGATCAGCAAGGTTGTGGTGCGGGTCACTTATATAAAAGAAGACGAAAAATGGATCAGGACGGCGGGGAACGCACTTGTATGTATTGGCAACAGTGCCCGTTCCCAGCTGCTCTGCTACGGTGACCGGCTGCTGATGAAGATACAATTTGAGCGACCCCAGGGACCATTAAATCCCGGTGGATTTGACAACAAGAGATACCTGGGCCTCAAAGGAATAACCTACCAGGCGTATGTAAAGCCTGATCACTGGCGGCTTCTCTCCAGTGATACAAGGGATCCTGTATTCCGGATGGCACTTTCCTGGCGGGATAGAATGCTGATGGTACTAAGAAATAACGGGATCAGGGGCAGGGAATTTGCAGTTGCAGGTGCATTGCTCCTGGGGTATGTGGATGAAGTAGATAACGACCTGATGCGTGACTATGCATCGACAGGAGTGATACACATACTTTCTGTCTCGGGGATGCATGTCGGGGTGATCTTTCTTGTATTTGAAAGGCTGCTGGCATTTATGGAAAAGCGGAAAAACGGAGTTTATATCAAAGCATTCCTTATCATCGGACTTACCTGGCTTTATGCATTTATCACGGGGCTTTCACCACCGGTGATGAGGGCAGCGGCGATGCTAAGCCTGGTGGTGACAGGAAAAGCCATGAAGCGACATCCCGGTATCTTCAATAACCTTGCGGCGTCGGTAATTTTTCTCCTGGTCTTGCAGCCTTTCATGCTGGCTGATCCGGGGTTCCAGCTTTCCTATGTTGCCGTGGCGGGGATCGTGCTTTTTTACAAACCAATCAGCAGTCTTTATCTGCCTGATAACCGGGTCCTGCAAAAAGTATGGCCGATCATGGCTGTATCGGTCGCGGCCCAGCTGGCTACACTTCCCCTATGTCTCTACTATTTTCACCAGTTCCCTGATTATTTTATGATCACGAATATCATCGTGATCCCTTTGTCGAACCTGATCATTTATACCGGTATAGTTGTCCTTGTTATCGGGAATATCCCATGGGCCTCTTATATCGTAGCCAGGATACTTTCACTCATGGTGTGGTGTCTGAATGCTTTCATTCACTGGATGGGGGAGCTTCCGTTCTCTGTAACCAGGGGAATTGACATTACCTTTCCACAGGCGATCATCCTTTACATGGTAATCATCAGCGGAGCTGTTTTTTTCTCATCAAAGAAAAAAAAATGGCTGATCATTTCCCTTTCATTGATGGTACTGCTTTCAGGAAGTATGGTATGGGGGAGGTATATGCAGATGACGAGGAGCAGATTTATAGTATATGATACGAGGGGAAAAGGAGTGTGTGATTTCATTACAGGGGGGAGGAGTATTCTTGTGGGGAGGTTATCAGCGTTGAGTGATCCGTTTTTCAGGGATGCCTTCATAAAATCACGCCGGAACGATAGGGTGACGGGATTGTTCGAATTTCAGCATCCGTTGCCTTCACAAGGCAGGAGGCCTTTCCGTTACGGAGGTTATTTTTACAGGGAGGGTAATTTTATCAATTTCAGGGGAAAGCGGATCGTTATCGTCGACAGCAAGATCAGGGGCAGTCCGACCCTTAGCCTGAAGGTGGATTATCTTATCATAACCGGTAATTTAAGATCCAGCCTGAAAGAGGTCACCACACATTTAAAGCCCGGTCTGATCATCCTTGATGCATCAAATTCCCAGCGAAAAGTAAGAGAATGGATCAAAGAGGCCCAGGGGCTGGGGTTGACCTGTTATTCTGTTTCAGCATCAGGCGCGTTCGCGGTTGAGTTTTAGAAAGAGAAGAGATAGAAAAAGAGCTTGATTATTTAAAATAATCACTATTTTTGCAACTTCATACCTGGATCGGTAGTTCAGCTGGTTAGAATGCCGCCCTGTCACGGCGGAGGTCGCGGGTTCGAGTCCCGTCCGGTCCGCACACGATAAAAGAAAACCCCCGTATATCATTGGTATACGGGGGTTTTTCTTTTATGGGAGTGATGACCCCACCCCGTGGCCCCTCACCCAAGTGAGGAGTGAGTAGTGAGGAGTGAGTAGTGAGGAGTGAGTAGTGAGTGGTGTGTAGGGAGTGGTGAGTGGGGAGTGGTGAGTGGGGTGTAGGGAGAGGTGAAAGTCGTGACGCCTGCCTTCGGCAGGCAAGCGTGACACCCCGGAATTTCTAATCCAGGAAGAAAAGTAACCGAAGCCTGGTTGAATCCTGATGAAATCCTGACCGAATATTAACCGAATTCTAATCGAATCTATGTCGTAGTGATGTCGAAGGCACCCCGAAGGCACCTCGAAGGCACTTTGTGTTTTACCCGATATTATGTGTATGGTTCTGTAGGGGCTGCCACGACAAATGCAAAGTGCCTGCCTGACTGCCTGCGGCAGTTAAACCGGCAGGCAGGCAAGGTGCAAAGTGCAATATTTTGCATTTTGCACTTTAGACCCAAGACTTTGAAATATGCATAGAGAACCATTTGAGCGAATATAATACATGGGGTGCAAGGGGTCGGAAGTTCGAGTCTTCTCGCCCCGACTTCAAAATCAACCACTTATAAAATTATTTTGTAGGTGGTTTTTTATTTTATGCAAACATCTGTGCAAACATTCTGCGGTTTTACTCTATTTGAAGGTGAATGGACAAACCGGTCAGATTGATCACTCCAGTTCGACGGAAAAACTAAGTTTAGTAAATACCTTGTTTCAAATTTTATTGCTGAATCTCTTTATACCGAAGAAGATTCCAAGCTTCGAAAAATTGTGAAACACTTCGAAACGTTACTTGATACAATTTGGAACACGCCACCAAAATGGAAATAAAAATTTGAGTTTCCTACTGGTTCTAACAACTGTTGTCCTTCGGTAAAAAACACTGCCGGATAATTTTCATTAACGTTTTTGAAAGTGTATCTACTTTCTTTACATCTGAGATAATTATAAGTATGCTGTAAAAGATAAGATACACAGCATGGATGATGAGTATACAATACTATTGCCGTAGTGTAACTTTGTTTCTGTAAAATTAAAAAAGCCACAGCTGAAAAAATGACGTATAAGGTCATTAACAAATAAAAACATCAGCCATGGCTAAAACGCAAACGAAAGTTACAAAAGATTTTCTGGATGAGTTCCAGAATTTATTAACAGAGACGAAAAGTTCTGATTTAATGGGAAGGATAATCGAGATAGGATTAAAGTCGATTATGGAGATGGAGCGAGACGCTCACATCGGGGTGGAAAGTTATGAGCGTTCGGAGGATCGTAAGACCTACCGCAACGGGTATAAGCCACGTCAGTTAAACACTCGCGTAGGGAGTTTGAACCTGATGATTCCCCAGACCCGTGACGGGGAGTTTTATCCAAGTATTCTTGAACGGTACCAGCGAAGCGAAAAGGCCCTGGTATTGGCACTGGCCGAGGCCTATTTTCAGGGGGTATCGACGCGGAAGATGAAACAGATCACCGAAGAACTTCTCGGCCGGGATTTTTCTTCTGCGACAATCAGCCGGTTTGCTGAGCAATTGGACTCTAAGCTGGATGCATGGCGAACACGGCCGTTTAGCGAGGAATATCCATATGTAATCATAGATGCCCGGTATGATAAATGCCGTGTAGGGTCCAAAATAGTCGATATAGCCGTTCTGACGGCCCTGGGGATAGATCGGCAGGGATATCGTCGTTTTCTGGCCATAGAGTCTGCCTGGGGAGAGACCAATACGAGTTGGGATCATTTCCTGGAAGGTTTAAAAGAACGTGGCCTGAGGGGTGTAAGATTATTTACCAGTGATCATCATCCCGGAATAAGGAATGCGATTAAAAGACATTATCCCGGCACGCCATGGCAAAGATGTCAACGACACTTTATGGTCAACGCAATGGATAAAGTTCCCAAACGGGATCGTGATCGGGTTCATGATGAGTTGGTTGAGATATGGGCAAGTAACACCTATGAACAAGCTACACAACGATTAGATTCAATGGCTGCCGATTGGTCTGATCCATTTGAAGGGTTTGGTCAATTCTTATCAGAAGAAGGGCTGGAAACATTAACCGTTTTTTCAACCATCCCAAAAGAACACCATAAAAAGCTTCGAACCAGCAATATGATCGAAAGGACCAATCAAGAATTTAAACGTAGAGGACGAGTAGTCAGGATCTTTCCAAATCCAGAGAGTTGTATCCGATTGTATGGGGCCATAGCAAAAGAATGGGATGAAGATTGGGTGTGTGGTAGAAAATATCTGGATATGGATCCCCTGTGGGAGTGGGAGAAAGAAACCGCTTCGAAGGCAGCGGAGCATGCTCCGCTGCCTTCGAAAACTCCTCAGAAGGTCAAAGAGTTAAACGTGGCTTGATGATTTTACAGAAAAAAAGTTGCACATCTACTATTGCCAAGATAATTAATTATTTTTCATCCTTAATAGCTATATAAAAAGTTATAAACAACAGCACAAATATTTTGCTTTTTCACTACATTTGACAAATTCTGTCAAGTCAATATTAAGTCAAATGGGTAACTTCGGTCAAAGAATCAGGGAATTAAGGGAACGTAAGGGGTTATTGCTTCGGCAATTGGCAGCAACTATGGAAATTGACACTGGACTGATGAGCAAAATTGAAAGGGGGGAACGCAAGCCAAACCGTGAACAGGTAAAACGCCTGGCCCAATTTCTGAAGGCAGATAAAAATGAATTGCTTACTTTATGGCTTGCAGATAAGGTTCAATACGTTATCAGCGAGGAGATGTCATTAGCTGAAGAAGTGTTGGAAATAGTCAAACGTAATATAAAACATGATACCAAGACTAACACTGATTGATAATTCATCTGAAAACTATGCATTGGGAAATGCATTCAAAGAGCTGATCAAAGATCAATCTTTTTCCCAGGTTTCTGTGGCGACAGGATACTGGGATTTACCCGGAATGGTAAGTATTTATGATGAATTAAAGTCTTTCCTTGAACGGGAAAATACATTATTCAGGTTACTTCTGGGAGAAGAGCCCTGCGTAAGGGTTTACCAGGTCAAAAATCCGGATAAACAAGACCCGGATTTCCCGGAGAAATATCTGAAGAAGGATCTGGAAGAGCTTGAATTAAAAAATGAATACCAGAAAGTAGTTGACCTGCTATTAAAGTACATTAAGCAGAATGGTAAAATTCAAATACGGGTGTATCGCAAAAATTTTCTCCATGCAAAATGTTACATCTTTGGAAGTGTCGATGATAATGCTGTCGGGTTATTGGGAAGTTCCAATTTTACATACCAGGGCATGTTCGGTAACCTTGAACTTAATCAATTGGAACTTAATAATGCGACTGTAAATTATATCCGGCAAAACCTTATTCAACAACCGACCCATCGTTCCTGGTTTGAGGACTTATGGAATGTCAGCGAAGAATGGTCCGGAAAATTTAAAGAAGAGATACTCGATGTCAGCAAACATGGAAGCTTATGCTTCAGCCCTTATGAAATGTATATCCATGCATTATACAGGATTTATGGTCAGGATCTTCTTGATGAAAAAGTGAACAAGGTCGAACCCGATGATCCCGCATCCGGCAAACCACAACTGATAAAATTCCAGATTCAGAATGCAAATTCAATTATTAAGAAACTTGAGCGACAGGGTGTTGCAATGTTATCGGATTCAGTAGGACTTGGCAAGACCTATACTGCAATAAAAGTCATCGATTATTATAGAAAGGTTTGTAATCAGAGGGTTGTAGTAATCGCACCTGCCAGCCTGAAAGCACAATGGGAAAAAGCTTTTGATGAATTCAAATTCATCCAGATACCTGAAATATACAGTCTTCAGGACATAGCAAGAATTGAAGATGTTAAAGAAAATTTAAAATCAATACCCGTCGGCCTGTTTGTTTTTGATGAAAGTCATAACCTCAGAAGTTCCGGCGGGCAACGGTTTGATGTATTTATTAAATGGAGACAGGCAAATGAAAATGCCAATACCCTTTTGGTAACTGCTACGCCGATCAATAATCAACTATCAGATCTTACAAACCAGATAATGCTTGGTTCAGGGGGTGCAATTCATAAACTCGGACGATTTTATGACAAAACAAGACAGAAGTTTTATACCATTCAGGAAAGACTGCAGTCTTTGCAGGATGAGATAAAAAAGCAATTGCGTGAAAACAGAATGGTGAATTACCAACAAATAAGAGAACAACTAACACCTCTGCTGAATCGCTTCATTATAAGAAGATCACGCCAGGGAATAGAAACTGAATATCCTGATGGGATTGAGATCAATGGGGAATTACAGAAATTTCCACAATCATTTCCGGACAACCTGGAATATGAGTTGCCTAATCAATTCAAAACGCAATTGCTAAATTTTGCTTCTAAATTCGATTTGTTATTCCAGGCATACAACTACACTGATGAAAGTTTGTCAGATCTCGAATACCTTGCCCATCCGCTTGATCTTTTTAAATACTTCGAATTACGGGATAAACCGATTCAAACCACTTTGGAAGTTTTATATACAGGGTTGTTAACACTTGGTTTCCCCTGTTACCGGTATAATATTTACCGATGGGCTTATTATAAAAAGAAAAGAGGTGAACTTCGACTTAATGTTGACGAGAACAGGGAACTATCAAGGCAGATAGGTATTTATGGGATTTTCAGGACCATATTTCTTAAAAGACTCGAATCTTCAATATATTCAATACAGGTTTCAATCCTGAATTATGAGAAAAAACTGAAAGAGTTTAAAGATAACCTTGAAAAATATAATAAGATCATTTCCGTAAAAAATCTTGAGAAGCTGAATAAAGCGATTGATGCATACAATGAACAACGTGCTGAAGATGATGAACTTGACTTTGATATTTCGACCTTCGAGGAAGAGGATGGGGACCCATTGTCCACTGATGCAGATGAAGGTAAATTCAATATCAAACAACTAAAATCAGATATCGAAAAAGACCTGAGGATTATCTCAGTACTAAAAGAGCAACTTGCTCTGCTTGTTAAAAAAGATAATAAAATCAAAGTCCTTGCCGATAAACTTGATGAAAATGAAGAATCCAAAGTGCTTGTATTTACCTATTTTTCTGATACTTTAAATTACCTTCAACAGAACCTGCCAGGTTTGCTCAGGAATAAGAAGAATATAGAATTTGCAATTGGAACAAAGGGTGAAATAGAAAATTTTGCACGCAGGTTTGCACCTGTCTCTAAAAAATACCAGATAAAAGAGGGAGAACAGGAAATTAATTTCCTTGTTGCAACAGATATGCTTTCAGAAGGTCAGAACCTTCAGGATTGCGGTATTATCATTAATTATGACCTGCATTGGAATCCGGTAAGAATGATTCAACGAAATGGCAGGATAAATCGAATTGGCAGCCTATTCAATGAAATCTTCATTTATAACTTCAGACCAACTGACCAATTAGAAAATTACTTAAAACTGGTGCGGAAACTGGAAGAAAAAATCAACCTTATCCGTTACACCATCGGCTCCGATCAATCGATACTCGATGAAGAGCCTATTCCACAGGATTTTACCGAAGATCTTTACAGCAGGGATGAAAAGAAACGTTTGGAAGCTTTCAAGAAAATATTTGATTCTTCCGAATTTCTTGCTGCAGATGATCTTTTCATGGACGATCTTCGAGAATTCGATCGTTCAGAAAAATATAATGATGTTTACAAAAACAATGTTAAAACTTTACCGAAAGGGAAATGGGGAAGGGTCCAGATGCGTGCTGACGAAGATGATTTTGTTCATATGGCACATATGGTGGATGAAAAAAATGAAGCAGGTTATTTTGTGACCTTTGATAAAGACCAAACAGGAGAACTGATAACCCCTACAGAAGGCCTGTTACATATTAAAGCCACAAGTGATCAAAATCAACGGTTTAAAGACACTTTCAGTAACAAGCCTCCGACCGGAAGCTATATTACTAATTTTATAAAGACATACCAGTTTACAGAAGACGAACATAAAAACAGATTCAACAGGAGCCAGGAAGAAGCAATTATTCTTCTCCGCAATAAGATGATCGAATATGGATATCCGGTTGAAACTATTGAGAAAGTATATAATTGCATCATGTATTCGCAAAATGCTTATTACAATAAACAAAATATGAAGTTAGTAAGACTGGTTGCCCGCCTTACAAGAAACAACAAATATTTTGGAGATGAGGTAATCCAGGAATTTATTGATCTTGCAGTACAATATAAACCAGAAGAAAAAACAGAAAAAGCGCCATTAAGCGAAATCATTCAAATATTCACGTAAATGAGTCTTGAAGAATTAAATACCCTGATTGAAAAGTTATTGGAAACACGCAGTCGTGAGGGAGTCTTTGAATTTGCTTTTGCCTTGATTGATTGGATGGGTTTACGACCGGTTGAAGATAAAAAGCCACGATTATTAGCGCCTCAAACACAAAAGCTAAAAGACTATCTTGTCCCGGTACCCACAACAGTCCAGCCACAGTTGTACCGCCTAACTGCAGAAGGACAACCTATCCGGGTACGTTTTGCAACGCTAAAAAGAATAAAAAAAGAATACATCTATCAGCTCGTTGATAACGATCCGGGGTTGACAAGTTATCAGGCATCAATCAAGGGAATTGTAAATTTACCCGGAAGACCTGCATATATACCATCAGAGCCCTATTTCATTCATTTTATTACCACGCCTGAATATAATAAACTAATGGTTGTTTTCAACCAGGGAGACCTGAAACGAATTATTACATTCCGGAACAGGCTTACCCAGACACAGTATTATAAAGTTGTAAAGCAGTGGAAAGACATTGGTTTGAAATCTAAACCTGAGCTAACAGATATATTCTGGAGAAGTCTTGATGTTAAAGAGGTTAACAAGGAATTCTACCAAAAAATAAAAGAACGGTTTGATGATCTGGTCGGTATCATCCAATCCTCAACAAATTCTTCAGATGAGAATCATATTAAACAGTTTGCAGTGAGATTGATTGGCAGGTACGTCTTCATTTGGTTTCTCAAAGAAAAAGAAATTATACCTTCTGAAATTATTATCTCATCAGCCATTTCACAATACAAACCAAGTTATTATCAGAATTTTCTGATGCGCCTGTTTTTTCAAACTCTAAATACGGAAGTACAGCAAAGGAATTTACCTCTGGCAAATCATCCTCTTGAACCATTATTTGCGAATATTCCTTACCTGAACGGTGGACTTTTTGAGGATATTATTGACGACAAACAACTTCATAAGTTTGTCACCGATGAATGGTTAATTTCTTTTGTGAAGGTCCTTGAATCGTACGATTTTACGGTTGATGAAAGCTCGGTTCAATACCAGCAGGTAGCCATTGACCCAGAAATGCTCGGTAGAATATTTGAGAACCTGCTTGCAAGCCAGAACCCTGAAACTGAGAAATTGGCTAATCAACGGAAAGCTTTTGGCGCTTTTTATACACCAAGGGAGATCGTGGAATATATGGTGGATGCTTCATTGAGAGCATATCTTGAAGAGGTTTTAATGCCATCAGAGAAGGCAAGTTCATCCAAGGTAAAAGAACCGGTTGTGTCTTATTCAGGCACACTTTTTCATGAATTGGAGCCAAAACAAACTGAAATGTCACTCGAACCCCTGGAAACATATTCAGAGACTGATAGAAGAAAAAAAATAGGTGAAAAAATTGATAAACTCTTTTCACCCATTTGTGATTCAAATCCTTTTGATAAAAGAGAAACACAGGTCGTTCAAAATGCGCTTCGTGATATAAGGGTGCTTGACCCAGCCTGCGGTTCAGGTGCCTTTCCTATCGGAATGTTGTTGCGGTTAATGAGTCTTAGGGAAATAGTTGGAAATTCTCTTAATAGTACCTATGAATTGAAAAATGAAATTTTAAGCCGCAATATCTATGGTGTCGATATTATGCCGATGGCCGTTGAAATTGCCCGATTACGAGCCTGGCTTAGCTTAGTTCTTGAAGTGGATTATAAACCATCTAACCGAAAGCACAATTTCAACATCAAAGCACTCCCAAATCTTGATTTTAAGTTCATTTGTGCAAATTCCCTTATTGGAAGTGATTATGATGAGTTCAATAAAAAAATTGGTGCAACACCATCTTTATTACGTTTAGATAACGAGATAAAAAAATTAGAAAGCCTGCGAGAAAAATACTTTGACACACATGGTGACAAACTTAGAAAAAGTGAATTACAAAAAGAATTTATTCAAACGAAAAAATTTATTAAGTCTAATTTTTCTTCACTTAAAAAAACATGGAATCTTAAAATATTTCTTGACAAAGTTGACGATTGGGATCCATTTGACGATAGCCATGCCTCATCATTTTTCTCAGTGGGATGGATGTTTGGAATAATTGACGGCTTTGATGTGGTTATTGGCAATCCGCCGTATATTCTTTTACAAAATTCCGGATTAGCAGATACTTATATCAAAAAGCTTATTTCTGACTATTATTGTGCTCAATACAAAGTTGACACTTACCATTTATTCATTGAAAAGGGGATTTCCTTCTTACGAAATTGTGGAATTCTTGCATTTATTACACCAAATACCTTCCTTAAGAACACTCATTCGAATAGACTCCGTGAAATAATAGTTGAAAAGACACAACTTCTTTCTATTATTTTGTTTTATGTGCCAGTATTTGAAGATCCTTCAGTAGATAATCTTGTCTTCCTTTGCAAGAAAAATAAATTGCCAAATTATCATACTGATCGCGATATAAACATTCACGATATAAAAACCCATAATTTTAGAGAAGAAGTCAGAAATTTTCGAAGGTATTCACAATCAAAAATTAAATCTCCTAATTATATTTTCGAATTTGATGCCTCGGATAATGAAGCTATAATCCTCTCTAAGATTGAAAGAAATTGCAGAGATTTAGGTAATATTGGGAGGACATATTTTGGAATTCAGACTTTTGATAGGCGAAAGTTTGTTTCAGTGAACCAGAAAAATGAGAATTATAAACCTGTTATTGATGGAGGTAATATATTTCGTTACTTAATCAGCGAATTCAAAGAATATTTGGATTATAGGCCAGAAAACATTAAAAGTGGTGGCGATTCTGATGTTTACCGTAAAAGGCGGATTGTTGTTAGACAAATTGGTAGGTATCCTGAGGGTTCTATTTGTCCTGATGGACTTCTGACTCTAAATACTATTTATAACATTTACCTTACTTCAAATGATTTTGATATTAAATATATACTCGCATTATTAAATTCTAAACTTGTTAAATTCTACTGGTTAAAGAAATTTTATGATAATAAAGAGACGTTTCCGAAAATAAAGAAAAAACCACTTGAGTCAATTCCGATTAAAATTGCTAATAATGAAAAGCAGATGTTTTTTATTAAAATTGTCGATACAATTCTTTCCCTGACCCAATCAGACAATTACATGCAAAACAAGGAAAAACAAGCCAAAGTTAAAGAATATGAAAAGCAGATAAACCAACAGGTTTACCAACTCTACGATCTAATTCCTGAAGAAATTAAAATAGTGGAAGGTGGAGATGAAGAAGATCATTGAAAAGAATAATTGAAATGAAGGTATGTTTTTCAGTTATAGATAATGAAGAAAGATATTGATTTATATTTTGTTGCTGCATCTGCTTAAAAAAATAACCAAAAGTTCGTTTAGAAAATGCAATAGAATATTTTTGGAATAATAAAAAGTCTATAATATTTTACAAAAAGGAGGTACAATATGGGAACAAAAAAAGTTGATTTTAATGAAAGTGGAATCCAAGATTTACCTGATGACAAACCGGTGTTCTACCGGATTGAAACTGTAAAAGGAAATCTTAACTATGCTGGTATTGCAAAACGTGGTCGAGTTCAGGAAAGAATCAAAGAGCATCTCGGAGAGATTCCTGGCGCTACAGTGAGGATTGAACAATTTAGTAGTATAAATGATGCTCGTAAGAAGGAAGCCAATGTTATCAAGCGTAGCAATCCAAAGTATAACAAACAAGGAAAATGAACGCAAGAAAAGAATTGGGAAATTCGATTAAACTGACCACTCAAGGTAAAAGAAAATTGACCATCTTAAATGAATTATTATCAGACTAAACAGTGATCAACCTCAACCGGCACAGGGTGATTAGAAGTTCCGGTTTTTCCAATTTCATCAAACAACCGCAAATTCAAGAATTTTACTATTCGTGATCATTCCAAGCACAGGTTCGTCCTTCCTACCATGTTCAGTCACAAAAACATCGAAACATTCAGGAATTGCGTCCATTGCTTTTTTTGCATCCAGCAATGTTGCATCCTTGTTAACAAAGTTAAACCCTAAGTTCAGAGTACGGCTGATTTGCGATGAGGCTTTATTCAGCAAGTCATCAAGTGTATAATTTTGGATAGTTCCATTTGAATCCTCTTTAAGAATCCGTTCCGAAATAAAAGCATTAAATGTGCTGCGATGGATCATGTAAAGCATTTTAAAATCATCGTCCAATACAGCATACCTTTTGTAATTCTGAAATTTTTCATACTTGAGAATGTCAAATATTTTCTTGTCTTTCTCTTCGGAATATTTAAGATAAACTAATTTTTCGACCGTTAGCATGACATCCTTTACATTCAATTTTGCCATTTTTTCTTCCGGGGTTAGCTTATTAATAATGGCCTGATAGCTTTTTGAAGCCGCATCAAAGTTTTCGCGGGAGAAGAAGAAAACCAGGACTGTTCCAATCCATGTGCCCCAAAGAGGTAATAAGGACTGGCCGATAAATGCTAATCCTTTTTCTCTATCATTTCCCCAGAACATGACCAGAGCTATAACTGCAATTGCGACAGTTCCCAAGAGAATTATTGCTGTTATTCCTATACCAATAGATCTGCGTGTTATGATATCTGCGCGATCAAACTGATTGTTCGTCTCATTTTCCATATTACTCTTTGTTAAGTTTAGTAACACATTATTGCATTTTTTTAAGACTCTTTATTAACAAAAGAAAAGTAATTATTTAAAGGTTAAATAATTACTTAGATGTACTCGAAAGATTCAAGGAAGCAGTCAGACCTACTGTGAGGGTTCTTTTAATAATCCCACCGGTTTTTCCCTGGGCATTTGAGATATCATTGAACTCAATAAATAGTCCACCAATTGAGACAGACGGTGAACCAATTTGTAAGTATTGTATACCCATACCAAGATTATACAATGGTGCAAAGACTTTCGAATAATTAACCGAAGGATAAAACATCAGTGAAATACGATTATTAAGAAATGAAGGAATATAAGCCAGATTGAACCTGAATTTTGTACTAATATATTGCAGGTACTTCCCCTCTGCATAAATGTCCCCATTGCTTTGAACAGGTGTTATATTTCTTGTATTGCCTCCAGTATCGTTAATTATTTTGGTGTCTTTTATTTCAACCTTTGATAAATTTCCATAATTGTTAATCCGGCTTAGCCCTATGGATGCACCCAGGATGATATTACTCAACTTGTTTCGTCCTACAGGGAAAAGATAGCACCATGACAGACCAAAATTATATCCCTGGTAAATGGTATCAGTAAGTTGCTTACTGTAAATCTTACTGGGATTATACAAGTTGTACTTACTAACAGAATAACCACCAGATAAAATGAATATCCACCATTTTGCAACAGGTTTTTTGATAATTTTCCTGAAAGCAAGATAACCGTTACCAGTGAAGCCTGGTACAAGGCTGCCTGTGGAAAAAAGAATGCCCAATCCATTCTCTGATTTGCCTTTTAATGATAAACCCCAACCAAAGTGGTATGTCGATAAATCGGACACCTTTTTGACCTGATATTGATTAAAGAGATCTGATTTAATACTATTATCTCCTACGTTAAGTTTCGCTGAGAATATTGAAGTTACATTGGTTGACATTATGGAGAATCCTGAACCTTTGGAATCTTCAAAATAATCCTGTCCAAACAGGTTAGTCATATTCAGAAGAAAAACAGTTAGAAAAAGAACTTTGAATTTCATTGATTACATTTTATGTTTATAGTTTCCTTTTTGTAATTACCTGATCTTATTGTTCCTGAAACCGGAGATCTCTTAACTGGATCAACTTTGGTTATATTATCACACAGACAGGTATACTCTATAGTATAATCAGTTCCATTCATACCAGTTAACTCATAAACAATTGTAAAATTTGGATCGTTGGAATCGTCGTCACTATATTTTATTGAATAAGACCCATTTAAGTTCTCAACGGGAATCAATTTTTTGATGTAAACATCAAGATCAGTAAGAGTACCTTTTACTGTTGAGTTGAAAGTGATTTTTGCCATAATATAAGGTTTTACTATTTATATATCGTCAGCAAACATATGATATTTTTAGGTGAAAGTCAAGTATTAATAAAAAATAATTTTACAATGAACAAGTTGTCCAAATTGACTGCCTCATAGTCAATTTAATGTACCGATCTCATTCCAATGGCGACCAAAGGCTTATATGCTCATGAATAATAGGTGAAGTCTCGTAAATAAGATCGGTTTTTCCACCTGACTTTACCACTCTTGACTTCCGGGAAGCAAACTTTAATGAATGGCTCTTAACGGTGAAGAATGATCGGGATAAATTAACAAAATAAGAATATTTTCATTTTGAAGAATCAATCGTATTAACCTGCTATATATTTGCAGATTATATTCTATTAACAAATCATTATTTAAAAGTAATTTAAATACCAAATATTATGAAAACAACTTATGACCTTACCCCACACACTGGTCTTAACCAGGATGATGGTTCCATTAATGTATATCACTGTAATATTTTACTGTCTAATGAGTTTATTTCTCTGGCGAAAGATGGAAATCTTACTAATACTGGTAGTATATATATGGGTTATACAAAAAATGTTTCTCTTCCAGCCTCAATAACTCATCCAACCCAACATCGACACTCAGTAACTCATCCAACCCAACCACCAGCGGATTATAATTTCGTTATTAATTTACCAAAGACAACTAATAACATTACCATTGATTTTATTGTTGGTATACCTACCATAGGCAGCGTCTTTACCTTATTGGATAATACTGGTAAGATTATCGATCAAAAATCACTTAACTTTAATCCTGATGCTACTTTAGTACAGCATGTTATATTAACAGCACCAAGTAACAAGCAAGATGGTTTTATTGTTCAGGTGACAGCTAATAACCCGCAAGATTACATTTTTTATTTTTATGGATGTAATATAACAATTGGTTGATGGACAAACCAATTAGATTGACCACCAAAGGCCGATGTAAATTGACCATCCAAAATGAATTATTATCAGACTTATGCGGTGGGGACGCCCAACCGGCACAGGGTGGTCAGAAGTTCCGGTTTTTCCGGTTATAGCAAAAAAAAATGCCGCTTTTCAGAGCGGCATTTTTTTTAGTGTTGGATAAAGTCTTACCTGACTTTTTTTCTAAGTTCTGCGCCAGCTTTGGACAAACTGATTAGATTGACCATCAAAGGCTGATGCAGATTGACCATCTTAAATGAGTTATTATCAGACTTATGCGGTGGGGACCCCCGACCGGCACAGGGTGGTCAGAGGTTTCGGTTTTTCCACTATACCTGGTATCTCTTCTGAATTTGTTCAAGCACGTTTTCATTATACAAAGATTGATTACCGTAAGAAATTTTCTTCTCAAATGCCAGCTTACCAATGATAATAGCCGGATGTACATTATAAACACCTGCACAATCTTCCACCCTTGATTTGGTGAGATATCCCAGGTATGGATCTAAATATTTCAGGATCTCAGGATGCTTTAACTTTTCCGCTGCAAGCTTGTTTGCTTCTGTCTCCATAGAATTGATATCGCCTTTGCTTAGGTTATCAAGTATAAATGGCGTTTTTTTATTTATATGATTTAAAATATGGGCAATTTCATGAGCTACGGTAAACCAGAAATTATCGATCCTGTTATAACGTCCTGTATAAACGATTACAGGATTTTTTCCTGAATAAAATGCAGCCCCGTCCAGGTATGTTTTCTGTAAATGAGGCAGGACAAAGAAAATTACTCCAATCTCTGCCAGTTCGTTGATAAATTGATTGATGCCATCCTCAATAACAGTGTACGAGTGCAGAGTATCGAATAATCTCGTTAATTTTTGTTCTTTATAATTGGAATTTGGTAAATTCTTAGATTCGTTAAGGGCTTTTTGATACCAGGTAACAGCATATGAAGCATTAAATTGATTGTACGCTGCTGATTTACGCGTCAGGAATGGTAAATAATCTTTATCAAGTATTGAGAAATCAAGTTTTTCCCAACCCCAAAACTCAAGTACCTGCTTTTGCAATTCATCAGCCGATTGAAAAGGTTGTAACCATCCTTTGGCAAGCATGTCTTTTATTGGCATGCGTTCAAATATCGACGATTTGATCCCGGTTTCTATTTCAGTTTTTGATTTTCCCTGAGATGACCATAAACGGTATCCGGTGTCAATGTTGATCCAGTACTGTGCAGTTGTATTAAATACTTCACCCAGAATACGTGCCATATCCAATGTGAGCGGCTGGTTGTCCTGCAGGATCTTGTTCAGGTGTTTTACAGTAATCCCCATCACCTCTGCAAGGTCGGCTTGTGTCCAGTTACGCAACTCCATTTGTTCCCGGATAAAATAACCGGGACCAAACTTCTTAAATGCTTGTAGTTTACTTGTTTGAACCATTTTGTCCTGATTTTTAATCCCCATAGTGATTTGAAATCGTCACCAGACGAAATATTCCAATCGTTTGATTAGTATCCTGCCACTCAACTTTCATTTCAAGCCTGTATTTCCCTGAAAGCCTCATTGAATAGAATTTATCAGTACCCTTGAGTTTCTCAAACTTCAATCCTTTATCTGCCCAAAGATCATGAATGGTAGTGGAAGCTTCTATTTTTTGCACCGTTAATAAAAACTTCTCTATTACCTGTTCAGGCAGCTTCAGCTTTTTTGACTTACCCGTAGTATAGAGTTTGACTAATTCTTTATCGTCCAGAAATACATCCAAGGTCGTAAAACGTTTTGCAAATATACACCTAAAAGGTAAATATGCAAATTATATTTTACCTGATAGGTTATTCATGTTTGTGATTCAGGCGGCAAGTTGGACAAACCGATCAGATTGACCACCAAAGGCCGATGTAGATTGACCATCTTAAATGAATTATTATCAGACTTATGCGGTGGGCAAGCCCGACCGGCACAGGGAGGTTAGAAGTTCCGGTTTTTCCACCTGATCTTGTAGAAATAGTTTTTTTATTTGAATAATCGAACATTCGATCAACGACCTTAGAAGTAAGATCAGAAATCAGGCTTCGTTGATCAAATGTTCGAGTATTCAATTGGAAGCGTTGTGGAGAGGTTCCGGTGTTTCCAATTTAGGACAGTCTGGAAAAATCTTTCACTTAAACCCGGAAAGCAGGTTGCATGAATTCGATCTCTGAAGTTGATATTCCGATTCTCTTTGCTATTTTCTCCCACTGACTAACGGTCCGTAATACCTGGGATTGAATAGATTGAGCCTTTTTGACAGTTAACCTGAAATATTCAGCGACACTCATAGCAAGTTCAAAATCCAATGCTCCGCTGTTCTCATCAATGTTTAATGACAGCTCGTCCTTATCAATAGAAGGATTTACATCATAAGCAGGACAAAGACGCCATGCGCCATTTTCAATTACGAAGCCATGGTTCCGCAAGTGATCATCGGTATTTGATATGGCAATATTAAAAACAATCCTACGCCATAGTTCTTCAAGATCTCCGTTGATGTTCCCTCCATGGTTTTGGATGAACATTGAAAGGTCAAGGTAGCTTACCCGCTTGTCACGGAGAGTTTTTTCATCATTTCCTGTCATAGTCATGGCAGAGGCAAAATGAACACGTTCTCCATAAAGCCGGTCAAATCTTTTGGTAAAGAAGGTGTAATAATTGCCTGCAAGCTTTTCGATCCGTGATTCAGACATTCTGATGCCGGCTGCAAGGGCAAGCTTGTAAGCAAGAAATTCCCACCTGGCCTTATCAATTGTGTCGTTCTTCGATGGAAATTTGGCAATCCAAAGCTGATCCTTCTTATCTATTATGTTTGCTTTAGGTCTTGCACCACCCAGTGAGGATCCCGGAGCCATAAGCATTATCAGCCATTTATTTAATTCCTTTGGATTCTTGTCCGATTCTACAAGGCCTGCTATATATTGCAATTCACCGGCTGAAGTCCAGGGTGGGACAGGAGTTTGACTGTCATCGTCAAGAAAAGGGCCTTCGGGATCAATTTTAAAACGGAGCGCTCCCATTCTGCATTTATCTGCAACTCCCAGAAGATAGTCCAGGTCATGCAGTACCGGTGTAATTTTTCCTTCCAGCCTGGCAACCTGGGAAGCTCTTCTTGTCATCAGTGTCCTTCCCCAGGTATCAGGCATGGAATCAAGAAATATTCCGAAATTTTCATTTGGTCCTGGAAACTGAGTACCTGAAAAAAGGCCAATGTCCGGATCAAGAAGAAACAGATCCTTTCTCCTGAGCCAATGCTCATCATATTCAAAGCTGTATGATCTGCGGCCTTTGCCCTGGTGGGCAGACAAAATCCCGATAAATACGGGTCCGGGCATTCCGCACCAATGGGCGTAAACAAACAGGTCTGTTTTATCTATTGACATGATTACTTTTTCCCAAGAAGTTTAATATCCTGAAGCTTCTTACCAAACTGATCATCAGCGGCCAGCTTCAGGATATCATCCTGAAGGCCCAATGCACGTAAAACATTGAAGATTGCACCAAGGGATACACCCGGATTGCCTTTTTCAATCAGGTAGAGTGTATTTCTTCCAATGTCAGCGCGGTCGGCAACCTGGAAAGTGGTCAGGTTACGACGTTTCCTTGCCAGTTTAATGTTTTCACCAACAATCTCTAACATCCTCTGATGTTTGGGGAAGAGTATTTGCTTTTTAGACTTCATTTGTACTATATTAGGTACAAAGATAATAATTGTGTTTGGAATATAGTACAAAAAAATAATTAATTCTTTCAATCCTTCCAGCAGATGTTCAAGTGCGAAGTGTAATTATTTGAAGAAGTCTTTGTGGACAAACCGATCAGATTGACCATCCATGGCCGATATAATTGACCATCTTAAATGAATTATTATCAGACTGACTTATGCGGTGGGGACGCTCGACCGACACAGGGTGGGCAGAGGTTACGGTTTTTTCACCTGATCTTGTAGAAACAGTTTTTTTATTTGAATAATCGAACATTCGATCAACGACCTTAGAAGTAAGATCGGAAATCAGGCTTATGCGGTAGGGACGCCCGACCGGCACAGGGTGGTCAGCGGTTCCGGTTTATCGACCATCATGAACTTGACAACTATGATAACTTTATAAACTTTACAAACTTTCTTTGGCTTTGTATAATTTTTTTTATTTTTACTAAAAACTCTCAAATGAATACCTCTTTTTCAATCCGCGGGCTCTCATTATTACTTTTCCTGATCCTGGCCGGACATCTCTCTCTGCCGGCCCAGGATGAGAAACCAAAGTTCGGTAAGCCGGCCATGGCCGACCTGAAAATGACACGCTATGACAAGGACACTTCTGCCGAAGCCGTCATTCTTGAGGATATTGGTTCAACTTATTTCGATAAGGATAGTTTTAATGGTCTGATGCTTATTTTCAACCGGTTTGAAAGAATTAAGATTTTAAGGAAAGATGGTTATTCCTGGGCAAATCACAGTATAACACTATATGAGGACAGATCCAGTGAAGAAAAAATAAGTAATCTTAAAGCCTCAACATTTAACCTGGTGAATAATGAAATAGTAGAAACAAAGCTGGATAAGGCATCTGTTTTTGAAGAAAACGCAGATTACAATCATAAAATAAAAAAGTTTACGCTTCCTGCTGTCAAAGAAGGTTCGGTTATCGATATTCAGTACACGATACAAAGCCCGTTCTTTATTAATGTTCAGCCCTGGAGTTTTCAGAACGTCATTCCGGAACGGCATAGCGAATATGAAGTCAGTTTTCTGTCTTATTTTAATTATAAAAAACAGATAACCGGTTATTACCCGGTTACCGTAACCCATACCAATAGCGATGAAAACACATATAAGTTTTCTGCATTGGATGTTCCGGCTATGAAGATGGAACCATACACTAGTTCCATGATCAATTATCATTCGAGGGTCGAATTTGAACTTCAGTTTTTCCAGTTGCCTTATAGTGAGCCTTATGATCTTACAAGTTCATGGAAGAAGATCGTACATTTAATCCTGTCAGATGATGATTTTGGAGGTCAGTTAAAGAGAACCGGAATTGCTAAAGATGTTGTTAAAGGCATTAAAGATAAATCATCAGATCCCCTGGAAAGGATGATTCTTGCTTATGATTACATCAGAACAAAAATGAAATGGAATGAAGTAAACTCCATGTTACCAGGTAATGATGTGTATAAAGATCCGTCGGAGAAAAAAGGAAACTCGGCAGATATTAACCTCACCCTGATAATTCTTCTTAAAGAATTAGGTATCAAGGCAAATCCTGTTGTCTTAAGCACTCGTAAAAATGGTATTATCATTCGTGATCTGCCAAATTTCACACGGCTTAATTATGTAATCGCATGTGCTGATATTAATGGACAAAAACATTTATTAGATGCAACTGATATAAACAGACCTTATTCAATGCTTCCTTTTGACTGTCTTAATGGAGAAGGCATCCTGGCCATTGAAGACAGCATTGAATGGATCCAATTATTGAACATGGAAAAAAATACCACGGTCCATTATGGAGAATTTAAAATAAATCCTGATGGCAGCGTGGATGGTAAAATGAATATCATATACGATGGATTCCAGGCTTGTAATGAAAGGAACGACCTTGATAAAGAAGGAATTGAACAATACATGAAAGATATAAATGAAGAAATTAAAGGGATGAAAGCTGATAGTATTAAAATTTCAAATGAAGGTATTTCAACTCCTTTGAAAATAAACTATCATCTTCAGTCACAAGAGATGACTCAATTCAATGGGAATATGATTTTTTTCAATGTATTATTGGGTTTTGGAGAGACTAAAAATCTATTTACCTCTGAGAAGCGTGAATATCCTGTGGACATTGGCTGTCCGGATAAAGAAACTTACAGTTTTGTAATTGAACTACCCGACGGGTACACAGTTGAATCACTGCCAGAAAAGGTTTCTATTGCACTTCCTGACAATGGAGGAACATTTAGGTTCCTTGTTTCACAGGTGGGTAATAAAATTGCTGTGAATAGTGTTCTTAATATGACTAAGGTCCTCTATGTCATGAATGAATACCCGGATTTACGGGAATTTATTACCAGGATGGTTGCTAAACAAGCTGAAAAAATCGTATTGAAAAAAACATGAAGAACATGCTGAATCTCAAAATTATTCTGACAACTTTTTTGCTTTCTTATTGCTATAATACAATGGCACTGAGAACTGTCAGATATAATGCTGGTTGTAGCTCAAAAGAAGGAAGGTACCCGGTATCACTTATTCCGGAAGCGCTGAAAAAGAATGCTGATGCCGTTATTCGTGATTATGTGATGAATGTCCAGATAAAATCGTTAAATTCTCTTTATATCAAAGTCCATCGCGTAGTGACGGTTTTAAGGAAGAGCGGTATTGAAAATGCATTGGTTGAATTATCCTATGATAAAGATAGTAAAGTCACTTCTATTCATCTGGTGTGTTATGATCAGGCCGGCATCGAGATATCTCACTCAAAGTCTTCGGAGATTATAGATGAGAGTGCGGTTCCGAATGGGTCATTTTACTCTGATGACCGTGTTAAAAGAGTCATTATTGATGAAGATACTTATCCTTTCACAGTAGAGTGCGACTACGAAATTGATATTCATAAATTGCTCCATTTTCCTGACTGGGAACCCCAGGATGATTATCGCTTATCTGTTGAACATTCAGAGCTTATAGTTAGTGCCGATGACAATTTATTACCAAGATTTAAAGAAGTAAACCTTCCGCAGGCAGCGCAAATTACTCATGATAAAAATGAGACAATTGTTACTTATACATTCCAGAATCTCAATGCAATTGAACAGGAACCATATAGTATTCCACGGAGCGAGAGAGTTCCGTTTGTGTATATAGCACCTAATGAATACCGTACGCTGGGGAACGATTTTGATTTCCGGACATGGAAAAGCTACGGTCAGTGGAATTATAGTCTTATCGAGAACAGGGATAATCTACCCGGAAATATCCGGGATCAATTGCTGGAGAGGATAAAAGACAAAAAGACAAAACTGGAGAAGATAAAAGAAATATACCGCTTTGTTCAACAGAATACGAGGTACGTAAATACAAACATTGGCATAGGAGGATGGCAGCCCGTAGATGCAGGAACGGTTGCAATAAAAGGTTATGGCGATTGTAAAGGATTGGTCAATTATACCAAAGCTTTAATGTCATTAGCAGGAATTACATCATATTACACAGTGACAAATGCGGACCAGGAAATTCAGGATATTTTCCCCGATTTTCCTTCCAGTCAGTTCAATCATATAATTCTGTGTGTTCCTTTGGAGCAGGATACAATCTGGCTAGAGTGCACAAACCAGTTGATGCCCTTTGGATACATGGGAACATCATTTGTAGGCCGTCATGTATTGATAATTACTCCTGAAGGAGGTGTTCTTGTTAAAACCCCTGACTTCCCGGGTAAAGAAAATTCGTTATGTCGAAAAACTGTAATCGATATTGATTCTATCGGTGATGCAACCTTAAAAGTAAATGCTGTATACAGAGGCTTACAATATGAAGAAGTCGCAGGATATGAAAACAGATCGTTCAAGGAATTGGCGGATGCTTTTATTGACGGATTAAGGACTCCTTCCGCTTCGGTTAAAAAAATCAGTTATAGCTTTAATAAAGATCGGAATCCTGAGGCATTTGAGAATGTTGATCTTTCGATCCGTTCCCTGGCAACCCGGACAGGGAACAGGATATTTTTACCATTTAATCTTTTCAGCAACATAAACACAAACCTTAATCAATTATCTTCCAGGCAATCTCCCCTGTATTTCCGATTTTCTACCATAGATTTCGATACCGTCGAAATTCATATTCCCCACGGGTATAAAGTCGAATCTCTTCCTGAAACTACAGAGGTCACTTCACAATTTGGCAATTACAAAGTCACCACCCTACAGAAAGACAATACCCTCACCTTCTGCCGGGTGCTTGAAGAAAAAGAAGGCCGCTATCCTCCCGGTTCCTTTGCTGATTTTATGGCCTATCTCCAAAAGATCGCCCATGCCGATAAAAGTAACGCCGTTTTGATAAAGAACTAGTTTCGACCCGGTTCCCGGTTGAACAAACCGATCAGATTGACCACCCATTGCCGAAGGAAATTGACCATCTTAAATGAATTATTATCAGACTTATGCGGTGGGCACGCCCGACCGGCACAGGTGGGTAGAGGTTCCGGTTTTTCCACGTTGCACTGAATATTTAAAGAAGGCGGCTTCCCTTGTAAAGTAATTCAGGATCGAGATCTGCCTCATTATTCCATTCAATGGAATCAAAACTGATATGGACGGTATTAAACATTGAAATGTCTTTTAATTCCGTAAAAATTCCAATATTCAGGTATGGTTTCATATCAAACAGACGATTCTCTCCATTCTCAAATGTTAAATGAAGCAAATAGTCTTTGGCTGGTTTGACTTCCTTTATTGATAAATACATGGCGTCTATTTTAAAGGTTCAATTGCAAATGGTTTCTCCCCGTTTTGACATAATTTCCAATTGGCAAGAAGTTCTTCTTTGTGTATTTCAATCCAGGCAAAAACTAATCTTAATTGTCTCTGAGGTATTTGACCTTCGAGTATTTCGCAGGATTCAATATCTATTACTGACTTCATATCCTGATAATATGCATGAATATGTGGTGGATTATGCTCTTTTGGAGCAAAATACATTCGAATGATAATCCCAAAAAACATTGATAGGGTTGGCATAATTGATCCGTTTTTTACAAAAGTAATATTTTGATTGAGAAATTGCAATTTAGTACTCCCCAAAATTCAGACCACTGGTAAAGTTGAAAAATAACTTAATTTTGTCAGTGGAATATGTGGGGGGAACTGGTCAGAAGTTCCGGTTTTTCCGGGTATAGCAAAAAAAAAGAGACCGCCCTTTTGGGACGGCCTCTTTTATTTAGTGTTGGATAAAGTCTTACTTGACTTTTTTTCTAAGTTCTGCACCAGCTTTAAACTTTACAACTTTTTTGGCGGCAATTTTGATTGCTTTACCTGTCTGGGGATTGCGTCCGGTACGGGCAGCTCTCTTGGCAACTGCGAACGAACCAAATCCAACTAAGGCAACTCTTTCGCCTTTGCTTAAAGCTTTTGTTGTTGCTGTTATGACTGCTCCAAGTGCTTTGTGGGCTTCTACTTTGGTCATTTTTGCATCCTTAGCTATTGCTTCAATTAATTGTGCTTTGTTCATTTTTTTAAAGTTTAGGTTAATACTACTAATAAAAATCCCTGCAAAGATAAGGCTTTTGAAAATAATGTCAAGGGTTTTGTTTCTAAAACCACCTGAATTGTTGATAAATCGAAGGATTTGTTAATAACCACGGTCTCAAAACTGTTAATTATCCAATGTTTCAGGAAATAACCTGTCAGGGTATCTCTGGAAATCACGGCTATTCCTGACCTTTTATCCGGTAAAAGGAACCCAATACCCCCCAGACAAAAGCCTGGGGTAATTTATGTGTTTCTTCAAGGATCTCAATGAATTATCTTTTTCGGGCTAAAGCCCGTAATTATCAGGTTCTCAATACCCCCCAGGCTAAAGCCTGGGGTAATTTATGTGTTTCTTCAAGGATCCCAATGAATTATCTTTTTCGGGCTAAAGCACGTAATTATCAGGTTCTCAATACCCCCCAGGCTAAAGCCTGGGGTAATTTATGTGATTCTTAAAGGATCCCAATGAATTATCTTTTTCGGGCTAAAGCCCGTAATTATCAGGTTCTCAATGCCCCCCCAGGCTAAAGCCTGGGGTAATTTAGGTGTTTCATTTAAGGTATGCATTATTACGATGAATCTGAAAAGATCAGTCAGAAGATCGTCAATCCTTAACACACCTTATGCTGCAACCGCTAGTAGAAACGAAGAGGTAACGGAGTACTCCATTTTCGCTGGACAGGCAACGTACCGGACTGCCAAAATTGTTACCAGATGCCGACCACCAGTAACCAAAAAGACCAATGGAGGATTCAAATTGGGAAAGATAGAAGCGGTAGCCACCTGGCAGAGCCGTAAATCCACTACTGTTAGTTACATCTGAATTATTATGAATCCAATGGGTTGTGCCTTTTTCTTTCATCTTTGCGCCAGCTATAGAATCCCCGCCCAGGTAAAGGATCAGCAATGACCATTCGTCATCGGTTGGTACATGCCAGCCAACAGGACAAATATTCCTTTTGTCGGAAATGACTGCCCAGTTGTACAAGTGTCCGTAATCAACCCCATTCCTTGAGAAGTTGCCATAATCACAGTAGGCCCCCGAGACAAGACTTAACCATGAGGAGCTGTCAGCAACATATTGAACAGGATCCCCGTTCCTGTAATGGGTTACCTTAAGGTTCTCAACAGTCCAGGTCTGTGTGCCGATCAATACCGTGTGATAGATGTTCCCGTCTATATCCGTAACTGTTGCTGAAGTGTTATTGCTATTGTCGCTTTTTTTCTTGCAACAAACAGTCATCGTCACTATAATGGCCAGAAATGAAAGAAAGACAATTTTCGTTCTCATAGGGTTTGAATTAGATTAATATCCTTTTAGACTTATTTTCCTGATTTAACCCGCCAGTTCACCAGTTCATTATGATGGATTGTTCAACTAACAAATTTTTATTCACTACGTTCAAAAAATTTGAGTCTCACGAATCACGGGTATAATACCCTCCGTCAATGAATTATCTTTCTCGGGCTAAAGCCCGTAATTATCAGGTTCTCAATACCCCCCAGGCTAAAGCCTGGGGTAATTTATGTGTTTCATTTAAGGTATGAATTATTACGATGAATCTAAAAAATCAGTCAGAAGATCGTCAATCCTTAACACACCTTATGCTGCAACCGCAATTAGAAACGAAGAGAAAACGGAGTACTCTACCAGACTGGTAAAACCGTAATCACCTTCATCATCCTCATTGTAGGCTGAGTTCCCGGATTTTACGATAAAATGTCCGAAATGCGTTTTATCTCGTCCTCAGAAAACTCTAACCCGTTAATTGCGCGGTAATTTTCTTTGAGCTGTTCCAATGTGCTTGCACCAAACAAAACAGAGGTGACCCTTTTATCCTTTAACAACCAGGCTATTGACATTTGAGCTAATGTTTGACTTCGTTCACCGGCAACCTGTTTTAATTGCCTGAGTTTTATAACAAGATCTTCCGACAAGGCATCTTTCCTGAGGGTGCCATAATTCTTTGCAATTCTTGAGTTTGCAGGAACAACCCCCTGAATATATTTTTCTGTGAGCAAGCCCTGTGCCAGGGGTGAAAAAGCTATCAATCCAATCCCCATACTTTCTATTGTATCCAAAAGGTCCTTCTCAACCCAACGGTCAAGCATTGAATACCTTGCCTGGTGAATCAGGCATGGCGTCTTCAGGGACTTCAAAATCCCGGCTGCTCTTTTAGTATAATCATGATCATAGTTTGAAATACCGGCATAAAGCGCCTTGCCCTGCTGAACTATAAATGCAAGTGCTGACATGGTTTCTTCCAATGGGGTATCGAAGTCCGGGCGATGAGAATAGAAAATATCAACATAATCCAGTTTCATCCGTTTTAAGCTCTGGTCTAAACTGGATACTAAATATTTACGCGATCCAAACTCACCATAAGGCCCATCCCACATTCTATAGCCGGCTTTTGTCGAGATGATCAGCTCATCGCGATAGGATTTCAGATCCTTTTGTAATATTTTTCCAAATGTTTCTTCAGCTGTTCCGGGTTCAGGTCCATAATTGTTAGCCAGGTCAAAATGTGTAATACCCAGATCAAAAGCCCTGTGTATCATCTTTCGCGAATCCTCAAAATCATCAAGACTGCCAAAATTTTGCCATAAACCTAATGACACAATTGGCAGAAGTATCCCGCTATTACCACAACGCCTGTATTTCATTCTGTTATACCGATGTTTATCTGCTATAACCATGTAAACTTCTCATATATTGTTCCCTCAAATATAATGATAAATTACAAAAACCCTTACTAACACATAATTGATAAGGGTTTTTCAAGCGGTGGGGCGCCCGACCGGTACAGGGTGATCAGAAGTTCCGGTAATTCCAATCAGTGCCCCGCTACAGGGACATTTTCAAATGTTCCTGCCGTGACATTGTATACTATAGTTCCATTAACAGTATTCATAAATGAGAATGTTCCCGAGATCAGCTTATTGGAAGAATCGTAACCGGTCACAATAACAGATCCTGTAGCGTTAAGGGAATTACCTGTGTCGAATGAAACCGAGCCAATGGTACCGGATCCGGAAGCTTCACCCATGTCAATGGTGTAGGTTCCTTTTCCAGTTCCTATGTAACTTAGCTCGAGGTTATCGGAAGTGCCTGATTTAATTGCGACTATCGTCGTAGTGTTGGTGGATGAAGTAAAGGCAGCCGAAATTGTTGTCGCGTTCCAGCTGGTTCCATTTAATTTCATGGATAAAGAGGCAGCTGGAACTGAACTACCGGAGGAATCCTTTTTACAGTTGAAAGAGGATACCATCATCGCAATGAGCAATGCAAGGGTAGCAATTTTTTTCATAGGAAGTTTATTAAAGAAGTTATCGAAGAGGTTAATTATATGTAACAAATATATGAAAGTATTTTTACCAAGTCACAAATGTCCAAAATAAATTTCACTTCTCATAATTGCCTTTGAGGACCAGTTATATAGGTGAACAAAACGATTAAAATGACCACTCCTGGCCACTGGAAGAAGATTATCTTGAATGAGTTATTATCACTGCTAAATCTTTTTTTGAGGTGCCGGAGCGAAAAGATAATTTAGGATTTCCGATTGTGTCTTTCGATTAGTGATTCAAACGAATTATGAATTACGCCAGATTTTAGGCTGGGGTAAGGAAACTAAAAAAATATTGAAATTCAGTCCAGAAGAATAATACTTTTGGACTAAAGTCCAATTTGATATGCACATTTATACCCCTGCGCTAAAGCACAGGGTAATTCATTTTTGTCCTGGCACAAAAAAATAAGATTTAGTATTAATTCCAGCACCTCAAAAAAAGATTTAGCTATTATCAGACTTACGGTTGGGAAGTCCAACCGGCACAGGGCGGTGAGGAGTTCCGGTTTTTCAGGTAAGACGATGTAATCTTATTATTACCGTTCAAAGAAGCGTTCCAGTTTTCTGATATTAAGCACAGGGATCCTGAAGGTATATTCCTGATTGTTCTTTATAAGATAAGCGAGTCTTTTTTTTCTGCTAACCTTGGTGAGATAGGCTATATTGATCAGGGTGGAACGGTTGATCCTAAAAAAATCACCCCGGGGTAAAATTTCCTCCAATGCACCAATGTTGGTGGTAACAAGTTCATGGCTGTCACCATCATAATGAATTTCAGAATAATTCCAATCTGCCAGAATATACAGGATATCAGCGGGATTAACCAGGGTGAAGCCACCGGTAGTACTAAATTTAATTTTTCCTTTATTTACGGCCCGTTCAAAAAGACGCCTGATTTGTTCTTCCCTGTTATATTGGAGATTATTCTTTTTTGATAACCTTTCCAATGCGGAAGTGAGTTCAGAAGGTTTGACAGGTTTGACAAGGTAGTCAAATGCGGCGTAACGGATAGCTTCAATAGCATACCGGTCAAAAGCAGTCGCAAAAATAATTTCCGGTTTACAATCATCCCTGTATATTTCATCAACAATTTCAAAGCCTGATTTACCGGGCATTTGAATATCAAGAAAAAGCAGATCAGGGGCTAAATCACGGATTATATTCACAGCTTTCAGCGCATCAGATTCAACAGCTACAATCCTGACCTGGGGATGAGCCTTAAGCAGTTCTTCTAAATTCTTTATTGCCGGGAGCTCGTCATCAATAATGATAGTGCGAAAGATATTTGCCATTGAATTTAACTGATTTTAATTCTTACTATAACTTTAGTTCCAGAAGGATTTCCATCAAGGCCAAGTAAATCATGAATTTCTGTTTCAACTTTTGTTCCTGTCGTCTTTTGGAAAAGATCAAGGAATTCTCCCATCACCTTCATGCCTTTTCCTGTTGATTTGTTCTCAATTTCAGAAGCTTTTATGCGTCCAATGCCATCATCAATGACTTCCAGAACAAGGTCATTGTCATTTACAAGCGCATTGATCTGCAGATGACCCTGGCCAGGCAAGTTGAGCAGACCATGTTTGACAGCATTCTCTACCGGTGACTGTATGACCATTTTAGGAACCTCCCAGGAAAGATCAACATCCGGATTAACAATAATGTCAAAGGTGAATTTATCTTTATAACGGAATTGCTCCATTATAAGATAGTTGCGTGTAAATTCGATCTCTTCGGACAAAGAGCATTTAATCTTATCAGCAGTAAGTACAAGATGACGGTACATGTCGGAAAAATGCAACAAATGCTGTGATGCCTGTTCCTTATCATTCTGGTTTATCGATGCAATTACTGAATTTACCGCATTCATCGTAAAATGAGGATCCATCTGGTTGCGGACAATTTTAAGCTGGAGCTCGGTAATTTTTTTCTCTGTCCTCGTTTGCCTTTCAAACTGGATCTTCTGAATCCTGCGTATCAACAAGACAAACAAATATACCGTGATGAATATGCCAATGTATATGCCCCATTGAGCATAGTAATAAGGGTTGATACTGTATGAAAACAAGTACTCTTTATTGTGGCTATATAAGACTAATTCGGGGGGGTGGTTTGGTTCAACCTTAAGGGATAAAACCCGGAAACCCCAATCCTGAGCAGGCAGCCTGATTGAAGCAGGATGGCTAAAATCAGACCGGGAAATTGTAAGAAGTGATTTGTCCTGGTCTATACTGGTCATCTCTTTCTGACCATCATTATCAATGTCGAGTGTGTCAAAGGAGCCAATGAAATCAGCTTTGGAATTCAACCTTTTTATTTCATTGAAAGCGGTGTCAAAAAAATAAACAGCTCCCTTTAATGTTGACAAGCCAAGTTGTGCATTTTTTATTCCCGAGCTTGCAAAAAAATTACCTGCCTGGTTGAGATTCAAACCCTCTACCGAATCCATTTTGAGGAGTTTACCTTTCGTGTTTAAATGAAAAAGTTGAAGACATTTTCCCGATGAATCAGGCGGATAATAACATGAAAAAAGATCAAAAGTTTTTTTCCGGCCAGGGAGCCAAATAGTCGATAAGGAGCTATATCCATAATACGGGAATTTCACCGGAGGAAAGAGATAATGAAGATTATGATCAAGAACTATCAACCAGCAACATAGATCATGAATTTTAAATTTCGTTGTATCGATTACATTCTGAGAAGCATAGCCATTAACGATAATCTCTTTAAATCCATCCCCGTTCAGATCTTTTACCTGCAGATTGCTTATAAAATATCCATTTACCGGTGACACTATAAGATTATCATTATGAATATCATAGATATAAACATTACGAGGCTCGACAGAAAACCCGGAACAAACAGCAAAAACAAAATCTTTATAACCATCATTATTCATATCATGAAAGCCACCATTAACAATACAAATATTTGGCTTCCCATTAAAGGGCCTGAAGGTCGTAATAAACCTCCTGGAAAGAAAAGGAGACCTGCTATAGAAATCGGAAACAATATTTAAAAACACCGAATCGGAAGAGATTGTAAAAACATAGACCTCCTTTTTACCATTATTATCAAAGTCGCCAGTCTGAATAAAATCACGCGTAGTAAAAGAAAATGAGCCGTTGAAGTCCCATTCATTATAATAGAGGTGAGGATTCAAATGAACAAATAAAGCGGCTACTCCATTCGCCCCGGCGTAGTCTTCAACTCTTATTTCATCGCTATAACCATTGGCATCAAGATCGTCATAAAAAAAAACAGGACAATGGGCATGGTAATGCTCATCATCCTGGTGAATGGTATATTTTGTTGCTTTAGCAACAAAAAGGAAGATTATTAATATACTGACTAATAATGAGATGAAAATTGGATGGAGGGCAATGAACAGGATCTTTTTTTTCATTAGTCAGCCAATAAATATCAATTGGAGTTCAAAAATAACAAGGTTCATTTGAATACAATGCATTTCCTAAAAAAAACGGAGGCCTTAAACAAACAGAATGACGAAACAGCATAGATAGAGATGATTCATGGTAATTTTCGGAAAAATTAAATATAAAAACTATGAAAACAAAAATCATTTCAATGGTATTTATTACCATCGTTCTATTACTGACTGGTTGTAAAAAGTCAAGTGATTCAGGGACCCCTCAGCAATCAATAACTGTTACGACACCTGCCGGAGGGGAGACATGGTACACAGGAAGTTCATATACTATTAAATGGACCTCAACGGGAATAACTGGCAATGTCCAGATAAGATGTGATTATCCTGGAAGTTCGAATACTGTTGGTACTGTGGATATTTCATTAGGGCAACTAACTTTTGCTATTCCGACAAGTTGGCCAGCACGTAGTGACTGGCAGGTTGCTATTACTGCTTTTGGAGCAGGTCCGGGCAATACTGATATTTATACTTGGAGTAAAGCTTTTACAGTTACAAACAATCCTAACCAGTCAATAACTGTAACGACACCTGCCGGAGGTGAGACATGGTACACAGGAAGTTCATATACTATTAAATGGACTTCAATCGGAATAACTGGCAATGTGCAGGTAAGATGTGATTATCCAGGAAGTTCGAATACTGTTGGTACTGTAAATATTTCATTAGGTCAACTCACTTTTACTATTCCGACAAGTTGGCCAGCCCGTAGTGACTGGCAGGTTGCTATTACTGCTTTTGGAGCAGGTCCGGGCCAAACTGATATTTATACCTGGAGTAATGCTTTTACAATTACAGGTCCTACTCAACAATCTATAACCATTAACACGCCTGCTGGGGGGGAAACCTGGTACAGAGGGAATTCATATACTATTAAATGGACATCAACGGGCATAACAGGCACTGTAGAGGTTAGGTGTGATTATCCAGGAAGTTCCAATGTTGTCGGAGATGTTGACATCTCTACAGGACAACTTGCTTTTACAATTCCAACAAGTTGGCCTGCCCGTAATGACTGGAAAGCTGTAGTTACCGCATACGGAGCAGGCCCGGGAGGGACTGATATTTATACCTGGAGCAATGCTTTTACAATTAATTAAGAAAATAATTATAATACTCCCCAGATTTAGGAAGGTGAACTTAAAGGTTTGTTTGCAAACCTGGACAAAACGATCAAATTGACCACCCCTGGCCGATGTAAATTGACCATCTTAAAATGAATTAGTATCAGACTTATGCAGCGGGCACGCCCGAGCGGTATAATGTGGTTGACGGTTCCGATTTTTCCAATATAGTTCGTAAAAAAAATAGTACTATTCCTACAGTAAAATGACTTTTTTGATGCCATAAGGATACAGTTGTTTAGTTTAGTTGAATAATAACAAAAGAATGAATTTATTCAACAAATAAAACCTTTTCTAATGAAAAAGCTTCTCTTTATTTTCTGGCTAATGTCGTTAGCAATCCTAAAAGTTAATGCTCAAACTGAATACATTGATGTAGTGTATTTAAAGAACGGCAGTGTAATACGGGGTCAGGTTCTTGAACAAATTTCTAATCAAACTCTGAAATTACAGACAGCAGATGAAAGCATATTTGTCTTTAAAATGGAAGATGTTTTGAAAATTGTTAAAGAGAAAAAAATAATAAAAGAACCGATAGAAAACAACCAGGCACCAATACAACAAAACCAAATCCAGGAACGTACTGTAAATCCTTCTCAATACAAAGAAAGTGTTTTAGAAAACAATAATGATAATTCCGAATTATTATTGACTTCAACAATCAAAGGAAGAGTATATTTTGAACATAAAACAAGTCCCATTTCTAAAAATCTCATAGTAAGGATAAACGGCATTAATCCAGGACCACATGACTTATCGTTCAAAGGAGTCAATAAATCGGAGAGTAAAACACTGGATTTCAAAGGTAATGAGGTAATGCTAATGAAGATTCGTTCAGATACCACAAGAATTATTCAAATTAAAAATGAAAGACCACTACCAGTTAATAAACTTTCAATCGCCACAGAATATATAGATATGCAGAGAAGAGGTTTTTATAATGTCACTGAAATTGGGTTATCAGTAGGTGTAACCACAGATCAACCAACAACATACCCACATATTTCAACTATTTGTGGTTATCAATTTAATCCATACGTTAGTATTGGGCAGGGATTTTCTTATAACTGGACAACATATATGATTCAAGACGACGAAAATATTTATTTTCAATCGTCATCATTCAGAACTTTCATTGATTTAAGGTTATATTTTTTAAAGAAACGATTGGTACCATTAATGTATTTTGACGTGGGATACAAATTTTTGATGAACCCAACTAAAACTGTAAGTTGGCCAGATGAAGATAAAAGGTTTGAATTGCAAAATCAAATATGGACAACATCAGAACAGCCGCTATTTATTTGTTCAGGGCTTGGTATTAAGTATAATATCAGTAAATATCTTTCTTGGATTATCTCTTTATCTGGCACTATGGAATTCGTAAATTATGATTATTCGTTTCAATGGGCTGATGGAAATAGTCTTGGAATGGATCCTACTGTTGTTCATACAGATAATGGTCATGGAGTTAACCCCATCACTTTAACAATAAGAACCGGTTTTGTATTTTGAATTTGACAATCACACTTATCTGGACACGCCGATGTTTATGACCATCCGGGTCGAACTAAATTGACGACCCTTATTTATTAATTGTTAAATGGTTAAGGTGGTCAATCTGCAAAAAAAAAGATGGCATCATTGGGTGCCATCTTTTTTTTGATTATGTCCGCCTTTTCCCTGGCAGATTTTCTGTCTGATATGCTTTATCCTTAATTACAAATGTGTATTTTTGATGGCGTCTTAAAAAGCCTTTCTTGATCCATCGAAATATACTGGTTTTCATTCTTTTTATTGTCCTGGCGCCCGTTCTCCTGTGGGGTCAGGATGTGATGTGGTCGACTGGGATGAAAGAGAATGCAAAGCTGCTGTACGATGCAAACGGTGCCGGCCTGGCGGTCAATGCCAACCAAGTCATCCGTGAGATTGCCGACGATATGATCAGGCCCTATGAGGCGGTAAGCATTGAACTCCGGGCCACCCTGGATGTGAGGGTCAGGAAAGGCAAGGATGGCAAGCCCTCGCTTGCGGTCTCCTTTGCACAGCTTGGCCTTTCAGGGGATACCCATTTCCGGGGATTTCCTATTGAAGAGTCCATCAAACCCGACAGGGTGAGCTTCACCTGCTGCATAACGAACAAGATAAGTCATGACTCCATCATCACCATTGAAGCATCTGAACTGCCGTGGTACACATACGACAGCCGTTTTCTTGTCAGGCCGATCCCCCGGTTCTCTGTTGATTCTGACACTATTGTCGTACGTGATTTCAGGATGGCTCTTACTGATGCCACCCTGAAACGCTTCCAGGAGAGGGTTGCTCTGATCAATGATTATTATGCTGCCTGCGCCATCTTCGATACATTACAGCAGGGACTGAGGCAGCTTGATTTTTCTCTCGCAGGCAACTTTCCGCGTTATTTCATATTTCTTGAGGAGATGAATAAAATCCTTGCTGTCATCAAGGATAAAGATCTTGAGAAGAAATTGGACCTCCAGGCCTTTGATCCACGCGACTTTCGCAGAAGAAACGCCCAGATCACGCGCCAGGCCGATGAAGTAACGGCCTTGTTTAAAGATAAGATCAAGGCAACCACTATCATCATCCCGTATGATTCCACAGAGGTGCTCATCAGCGAATTCCTGAGCGGGATAACCAGGTACATCCGCTGGTCGATGCTTGTATCTGAACGCAACAGCAGAATGTATTACCAATACCTCCGCGATTACTTCACAATGAATGCTTTCGGCAAGGATGGCCCCGTTATCCGCGACCTGGTGGCAAGGATCTGGCCAAAAGAAAAAGATAATGTTGTGATGACCCGGATCTCACTGAAGATCAAGTCCTCATACAACGATCTTGCCGACCAGCTCATCCGCGATCACAGGTATGCGGAATCCGTGGAGTTGCTGAAACACGCCAAGAGTTTTGCAAAGATCAATCCTTTCCTGAAGGAGAACGACAGTGATAAAAAAATGACCAGCAAGGCGGCAAACGGGATCTATGATTCGTACCTTGGCATTGCCGAGTTCGCGATAGAGAATAATAAGAAGGCTATGGCGAGGCTTTACCTGCAGAAAGCGCAGCTCTACCTGAAAGAGCATGCACCTTATGTTACTCCCGATTCTCTCTTTAATCATGTGGTCGGTGAACTCATTACAGGGAACTGCGCACAGTGCGATACACTCTACAAACACGGGCAATACTCAGATGCTTACAATTGCTACCGGGAATTCAGGTCCGGCAATGATACTGTTACACTTGCCTTGTGCTTACCCAATATCGATAAACGGATCGGTTATTGTAAAAAATTAATGTCGCCGGCTGCCCTTGCAGCTGCAGCAAAGGAACCGGCGAAGCCAACGCCTGTCGCATCAGTATTAAACGTATCGGGGAAGCCTGTTCTTGTCGCGGCAGCGCCAAAGGAACCCGGGAAGCCACAAGCAGGGGAGAAGGTTGAAAGGCCTCTTGCAACCAGGGCCATGGCTGCTGTGCCTGGGAAAACGCAGGGCAGGCAGCATCAGGACATTTCAAAAATTGTGAGGATGCATGAACCACAGTCCCTCGCGGTTTCATCCCCGGTCCAGGGATCACTGCCCTCTTACCTGGCAAAGCGGGTCCCCGGTATTGGCGCAAAACCTGTACGTATGCACGAGCCGTTGCTCCTTGCGGTTACGGAACCTGTCCAGGGATCGCTGCCTTCCTCCATGATCCGGCGGGTTGCTGTCATCTTGTCAAATCCTGTGCGGATGCAAGAGCCGCTGTCCCTCCTGATTCCCAGGCCGGTGCCTGTATCGCTGCCTCCCTTTTTTACGAGGCCGGCCCCCGGCAAGGTGGTCAAACCTGCACGGATGCACGAACCACGACTCCTGGCCGTGACCAAACAAGTGCGTGATACACTTCCTCCTGCCCTGACCAAACGGGTACACGATTCCATACAGCTGGCAATGACCAAACCGTTACCTGTCATTCCCGTGGCCAAACCGGTTCATCCATCCCTGCCTCAATCCGTGACCAAACCGCAGCCCGTCATCACGGAGAACATTGAGATCGCAGCGGATACACTGTCAGATTCTATTGCCGAGGACCCGATCCCTCACTTCCTTGCCAGCCTTCTTTCTTCGGGAGTGTCACTTATCTGGACGAACCAGCTTAAGCTTGCTGATCACCTGGTCGATTCGATCGCTTCTGCGCAGAACAAGCACGGCCTTGCCTCTTCATATGAGCTGACCCATGCCATCAGCCTGTACCGGAAAAAGATTGCAGTGATGAAATGCTGGACGGAGAAGGAGAATACAGAAGTCTTCCTCCTCAGGGCGCAAGAACAAAGGGAGAAGAAGGATTTCATAAGGGCAGCCGCCCTCCAGGATTCAGCATTGATGTGTATTAAGAAAAACCCTGAATGCGATATATCACCGACGGGGCTTGAGGATACGGTAAAAACTTATTCAGAGGCTGTGGAATACCAGAAGAAGCTAAAGGAAGTTCAGCGTTTGTCGGTGCCACGTAAGGAAAGGGAATTAGTAAAGAGCCTCTGCCAGGCTGAGCAATATTTTTCTGTACACCATATCGCCAGGTTTGGCATTACGAACCTTGCTACGTATGATGTCGTAAGGGAGAAAGCAAATACCTATCTAACCATGCAGGCATTTAATTATTTCAGGCAGCAACAGCGGTTCCAGGATGCATTTCTTTACCTGAAGCTCCTGCGTATTGAAGATTACCCGGAAGATAAGGTCAGGGATTACCAGGTATCGATTGCAGGCAGGATCGCAGATAAGGATTTTAAGGAACACCCTGATGATAACCCCTCAACCCGCGTCCTCTCCTATACCAACGGTGACAAATACTTCAAACCCTTTTCTGAGAGTTACAGGAAAACCTGGAAAAGCAGGCAGAAACAGCATATAGTGCCCGGGCATACCAGGTCCGGTAAATGAAATTGCATCCCGGTACTTACTTCGCGTAGCTGATTGCCCTTGTCTCCCTGATCACCGTGATCTTTATCTGTCCGGGGTAGGTCATCTCGCTCTGGATCTTGCGTGAAAGGTCAAAGGCAACCTGGTTGGCTTCGGCATCTGTGATCTTATCGGCGCCGACGATAACCCGTAATTCACGGCCTGCCTGGATGGCATAAGTCTTGACAACTCCCGGGTAGGTGAGTGCCAGTTCCTCAAGGTGTTTGAGGCGTTCGATGTATGCATCCACAACCTCCCTGCGTGCCCCGGGCCGTGCCCCTGAGATGGAGTCGCAGACCTGGACGATAGGGGAGATGAGGTTATCCATTTCGATCTCATCATGATGTGCCCCGATGGCATTGCAGATCTCCGGCTTCTCCTTAAACTTCTCGGCTGTCTTCATCCCCAGGATGGCATGTGGCAGTTCAGGTTCAGTGTCAGGAACTTTCCCTATATCATGCAGCAGTCCGGCCCGCTTTGCTTTCTTCGGGTTGAGACCCAGCTCGGCGGCCATGGTCGCGGATAGTTTCGCGACCTCGATGGAGTGCTGTAAAAGGTTCTGTCCATAGGAAGAGCGGTATTTCATCCTGCCGATCATCCTGATCAGTTCATGGTGGAGGTTATGGATCCCCAGGTCGACGGTGATCCGTTTACCTGTCTCGATGATCTCCTGTTCGATCTGTTTCTTTGTCTTTGCGACCACTTCTTCGATACGGGCCGGATGTATTCGTCCGTCGGTGACCAGTTTATGAAGTGATAAACGTGCAATCTCCCTTCTTACCGGGTCGAACCCAGAAAGAATGATGGCATCTGGAGAATCGTCAATGATGATCTCGATGCCGGTCAGCGATTCGAGGGTACGTATGTTCCTTCCTTCACGGCCTATGATCCTTCCCTTGACCTCTTCATTATCGATATTGAATACCGAAACCGTATTTTCAATGGCATGCTCGGTTGCAGTGCGCTGGATGGTCTCGATGACGATCTTCTTGGCTTCGGTGTTTGCTGTGATGCGTGCCTCATCGATGATATCTTTCATCTGGACCAGTGCTTCCGATTTAGCATCCTCTTTCAGTGTCTCGATCAGCTGTGTCTTTGCTTCTGCTGCGGAGAGGTTGGAGATGGCTTCCAGCTTTTCGATCTGGACTTTCTGGCTTTTTTCGAGGTCCTGTTGTTTCTTGTTCACAAGGTCCATTTGTGTCTGCAGGTTCTGCCGGATGGTGATCGTTTCTTTCTGTTTTTTCTGGACTTCTTCGAATTTCTGGCTGACGATCGTCTCTTTCTGTTTCAGCCTGTTTTCATTCTTCAACACCTCTTCATTCTTCTCATGAACGTACTTTTCATGTTCGGTTTTCAGCTGCATGAATTTTTCCTTTGCCTGGAGGATCTTGTCCCTCTTGATCATTTCTGCCTTCTCCATGGCTTCCTTCAGGATCAGGTCGCGCTTGCGGTCCATTGCTTTACGCAGGACGGTTCCAGTGATCAGTCCGCCAATAATGATCCCCGATATCCCTATGATGAGGATGGTTAGTGGATCCAGCGGTACATTGCTCAGAACTGTTAGAATGTTCATCTTTGATAGTTTTTAGTTGTTTATTTAGATGGAAGGAGTAGGAAACAAAAAACCCGCACTTTCCCAGAGGTATTGATAAACCTCAATTGACACGGATAGGGCTGCCAGTCACTTCGGGCTTCCACTGTCGCAGACTTAGCTGCGTTTCCCGCCGAAGCGGGATGAGGCCTGTCCTGGGTGCCTTGAGCTTACGCCCTAATGTTTGTAATGTTAGGTTTACAAACTGTTTGGGATAAATGCGGGTTACCTTAATGGTATTGTCAAAGAACGTTTATGCCAACGGGCTTTGTAATAGTTCGTTCAAAGTATTGTCTATTCCTGCCAGTCTGTCATCCAACAGATATTCTGATTCCTTCATTTTCTGTTCATTCTGAAGAAAACTGACCGTATACTCCAGCGCTACCATTGCCAGCAGGTCCTGTTTATCTTTAAATGAATAACTGCCTGAATATTCCTTTATTCGTTTATCAATAAGCTTTGCCGAATTCCTGAAAATCTCTTCCTGTTCTTTCTCTACCACAAGCTTGTAGGGACGATCGGCAATAGTTAATGATATTGATAACTCACTCATTTGTTATGAACTTTACTTTTACGTATTCAGCAACCCGATGCAGTGATCGATTTCCCGCACTAACCTTGCAATCCTTTCTTTTGCTTCTGCTGCTCCTTCTTTAGTCTCTATTGATTTGGTTATTTTTAATGTATTTACTTTGTCTTCAAGATGGCGAATGATCTTTTTATTTTCCTCATTGATTTTTTTTAGTTCCTGGATCTCTTTTTGATATTCCTTTGTTTTTTCCCAAAGCTGCTTCTGTTGTTCAGTCAGTTTCAGCAGCTTGTTTTCGATGCTTGTTACAAGATTTAATGCATTTGTCATTTAGCAAAACAAGACATAATAAATGCAAAGATAATGAATAACCTTTTGAGTTGATAAAAAAAATAATCCCCGGTCGACAGCCCCAACAGAAAGCACCTCATCCCCCAGCGGCTGGTTCAATCAACCTCGCGTGGACGGGGTATAATTTCACGCCTCCCGGGGCAAAAACAGTACAATTATTCTGATACCTCATTGCTTGCGTCAAGAAGTTTCATGAAGTAATATAAATTAATGTCTGTAACATATTACTTCCCGGTTCTAAAGCCGATTAAGGCAGATTCATAAAATGATTCTGCCATGAATGAAGAATTCCTGCATTACCTGTGGAAGCATCGTCTGCTGGAGCCTGAACTGCGAACTGTCTCGGGTGAGCCGCTGACAATTATCCATCCCGGTGAGCATAATAAGGATGGGGGCCCTGATTTCTTCAATGCCCGGCTGAAGATCAACGGCACAACGTGGGCAGGCAATGTCGAGATCCATGTCCGCTCCTCGGCCTGGTACAAGCACAGGCACCAGCATGATCCCAGTTATGATAATGTGATCCTTCATATTGTCTATGAGAACGATGTCGATGTAAAGCGCCGTTCCGAAGAGAAGATCCCGACCCTGGTCATGAAAGGACATTTTCCCGGCTATATCTGGGAGCGGTACCGGGATTTTCAGGAGAACATGCATTGGATCCCCTGCGAGGCAGTCATCAATGATGCTGATCCTTACATTCTTGAGCAATGGATCCCTTCCCTGGCCGTGGAGAGACTTGAGGAGAAGATCCTTCCTATGAGGAGAGGTCTTGAGGAAACCAAATTCGACTGGGAGGAGACTTTTTACCGCAATCTGGCAGCATCATTTGGCTTCAGGATCAATGCCCATCCTTTCGGTTTGCTGGCCAGGTCATTGCCCTGGAAGCTGCTCCAGAAGCACCGCACAAGCTTGTTTCAGCTGGAGGCCCTGGTTTTCGGACAGGCAGGGTTACTTGGCCGGGATTTCATGGAGGATTATCCCAGGTTATTGCAGCAGGAATACAGGTTCCTGAAGGAAAAATATGGGCTTAATGAGATACCGGGCTCTCTCTGGAAATCCCTGAGACTACGCCCATCTAACTTTCCTGCGGTCCGCCTTGCCCAGTTTGCATGCCTCATATGGTCCTCCAAAGATCTCTTCAATTCAGTGCTGAGAAGTACGGATTCCCGCGAGATGAATGATCTTTTTGGCGTGCAGGCATCCGGCTACTGGGACACGCACTTTTTATTCGGTAAGATGTCAATTCCCAAGCCCAAGTTCCTGGGCATAGATTCTATCCGCCTGCTCACGGTCAACTTCGTTGTGCCCTTCCTTTTTCTCTATGGCGATGCAAAAGGGATCCCATCTTTTAAAGAAAAAGGGATTGCCTTTCTTGAAGACCTGCCACCAGAAAACAATGCCGTGATCAATCATTGGATGGAGACAGGCCTCTTTTCGCAGAATGCAATGTATACGCAGGCCCTCCTGCAGCTTAAAAGCCATTATTGTGATAAAAAAAGATGCCTGGAATGCCGGATAGGGAATCAGTTATTGAGCAGGGGAAATGTGAAATGTGAAATGTGAAACTGAATACGATCATAAAAGACTATTTTACTTTTAACCGCAGGGAACAGCGGGGCCTGTTCATATTGCTTTCCATTTTTTTCTTACTCGTCATTGCAAATGAAGTCATTCCCGTGGTTGTTAAACCGGGTGTGGTGGATCAGTCCGGCTTTGAAAGAGAGGTTGCAGCATTTGAAAGATCAGTCAGCCTGGCGGATTCTGCAGAGAAACTGGCACTGAAGTCAGGTCCGCATAAAGCCGGATCTGGCGGTGATTCATCATTATCGGGCAAGTCTTATCCAAAAGAAAACTTTATCATCGAATTGAATACAGCAGATACATTCGCGCTGCAGCGCCTCAGGGGGATAGGGCCATCTTTTGCGAGGAGGATCGTCAGTTACCGGGAGAGACTGGGAGGATACAGCGACAGATCCCAACTACTGGAGATCTGGGGGATGGATACTACCAGGTACAATGTCATCAAAGAACATCTTACCGTAAATCCCGGTTCAGTTCAGCCTATAGATCTGAATACGGTCACCTTCAAGAAGCTGCTTGCCCATCCCTATTTCCCTTTTGAGATCACTAAAGCGATCATGATCTACAGGAAAGAGCATAAAAAGTTTGTAAATGTTGAAGAGCTAAAGAAAGTTGAAGTCATATCCGATTCTATTTACCGGAAAATAAAGATCTATGTTAAGGTTGAATAAGAAATTTTCGTCGATCAGATGAAAAAAAACTAACCCTGCCGGGCGGAATTACAAATTCCGTTCAGCATCAGATCAAAACAAAGAGCTATTTCTTTTGTTCTTTATATTCATAATTATAAGTAGTGCCTCCCGGTTGGCCTGTATTGCCTGGGCCATCGTTCCCTTCTTCATTTTCATCTTCATTTTCATTTTCATTTTCATCTTCATCATCTTCCTCATTCTCCCATTCATAGACTTTCCGCTGCGGGCCTGAGTTGCGGTAATAGATTGCCAGCACTGCGCCTGCCAGCAGTCCCATCAAATGCGATTCCCAGGATATCGGCTGATGGGGGAATAGTTGAGGGAAGATACCCCAGACCAGTCCCCCATAAAGGAAAGCTATCAGCAGGGTGATCGACATGAGCCGGGCGTCCCTGCGGATAATCCCGCTTAAAAAAAGAAAAGAAGCCAGCCCATATACGACCCCGCTGGCGCCTATATGCACTGAATCCCCACGCGCGAAAACCCAGACCCATGACCCCGTGACCACCCAGACCAGCCAAAAGATATTCCATGCGATCGGGCGGTAGAAATAGAAGAGCAATCCCCCGAGGAAAAGAAACGGGAGTGTATTTGCAGAAAGGTGTGAAAAGTTTTCATGAAGCAGAGGGGCTAAAAGGATCCCCGGCAGGCCCTTCAAGGTCAGGGGCTGGATCCCGAATCCTTCAAGGTCGACATTGACGACTACTTCAAAGATCTTGACCATCCACATGAGAACCACGAAGATACCGGGAACTATCAGGCTGCCAAGCATTCTCTTTTGTTCATCTTGCATCTTCGATATAATTAATTGGCCTGATCTTCGTTTGTGGTATAAAATTAGTTAAAAAGGATTCATATTTATACAGTCAGGAAAATCTTTTACTTTTGGATCTTTAAAATCATTATTAATAAAGCAGTTGATGAGACAGAACAGAGTTTTCTTTAGTGCGGGCAGGTATATAGTTACCGTCGTAATGTTTGTCCTTCTTTCCCTTACCGGGTCAGGACAGGGCAATACCAAGCAGGATCTAAGCGGCATAAGGAAGTACATCAGCCTGATGCAGATGATCAAATACGCCTATGTCGACACGGTGAATGAGCCGAAGCTTGTCGAAAAGGCCATCGTTGAAACCCTTAAAGAGCTTGATCCGCATTCCGTGTACATTTCGAAGAAAGATCTCCAGCGGGCGAATGAGGAACTGGCAGGTAATTTTGAAGGGATAGGGGTTCAGTTTGAGATCTTCAGGGATACAATAAACATTGTACATCCCATTCCCGGCGGCCCCTCGGCAAAGCTGGGGATCCTTTCAGGAGATAAGATCATAAAGATTGAATCGGAAGATGTCACAGGAAAGAAGATCACCAACCAGTTCGTATTTGACCGGTTGCGCGGCAAGAAAGGCACAAAGGTCACTATCACCATTTACAGGCCCGGCAGGAAAGACCTGCTTGATTTTACGATCGTCCGCGACAAGATCCCGATCACCAGCATTGACGCATCATACATGATAGAGCCAGGCATCGGGTACATCAACCTGACACGGTTCTCTTCCACATCTACGAAAGAAATTGATGATGCTCTGTCAAAGCTGGATAAAGAGGGGATGAGAAGCCTGATCCTCGACCTGCGCAACAACGGGGGAGGCTATATGAATATTGCCATTGACCTGGCAGACCAGTTCCTGCCTGCAAGACAGCTAATTGTATATACACAGGGACGGAACAGCCCAAGGGAAGATTATTATTCCTCGGGGAACGGACTATACCAGAAAGAAAGGATTGTGGTTTTGATCAATGAAAATTCGGCATCAGCCAGTGAAATTGTTTCAGGCGCCATCCAGGACCTGGACCGCGGGATCATTGTAGGGCGGAGGTCATTCGGTAAAGGGCTTGTGCAGAGGGCATACCCGTTGCCTGACAGTTCAGAGGTCAGGCTTACGACTGCCCGCTATTACACTCCATCAGGCCGGTGTATCCAGAAATCCTATGCTGAGGGGGTTGATAAATATTACCAGGATTATGTAACCCGGTATAAGCACGGGGAGATGGAATATGCTGACAGCATAAAATTCCCCGATTCGCTGAAATATCATACTGCCAAAGGCCGTACGGTTTATGGCGGGGGAGGGATCATGCCGGATGTATTTATCCCGCTGGATACCACTGCAGTCACTGACTATTATCTTGATATCCGCAGGAAAAATGTGTTAAACCTCTTTGTAGGCGACTATGTCGATAAGAACAGGAAGAGTCTTCTAAAGGATTATCCTGATTTTGACCAGTTTGATACCAGATTCAGTGTCGATGATGCATTTATAAAAGGTTTCCTGGATCTGGCTGAAAAGCAGGGGGTGAAGATGAATGAAAAGCAATATGGGCTCTCTGAATCCCTGATAAAATCGCAGGTGAAAGCGGCAATTGCTGAAAAGCTCTGGGATGTAGACGCCTATTTTAAAGTAATGAACCAGGAAGACAATGAAGTACAGAAAGCAATAAAAGTCATAAAAGATGATGCGCTTTTTGATAAACTTGGGATACAACGGTAAATGACTTTTTGCAGATTTCTGATTTAATAAAGACTAAAGCTATGGACCTGACCACGAAATTCATGGGTTTGAAGTTGAAAAACCCCATTATTGCCGGAAGCTCCGGGCTGACATCGCACATGGCCGGTATTCTTGATCTTGAGAAGAACGGGGTGGCAGCAATAGTCCTGAAGTCACTGTTTGAAGAGCAGATCATCTTCAACTATTCATCCAAACTCAGGGAAGTTGGTCTTGAGGCCCAGTATCCTGAAGCCCGTGATTACATCAGTCATCACACCAAGCGTAAGGCAGTGGATGAATATATTGAGCTGATCATAAATTGCAAGAAAGTGCTGTCAATCCCTGTAATTGCAAGTATCAATTGTGTGACGCCATCTGAATGGACGACCTTTGCCAGTGAATTAGAGCTTGCAGGCGCGGATGCCCTTGAGCTGAATATGTTCTTCATTCCTGCCGATCCACAAAAGATGGGAGGTGTAATCGAGGAGTCCTATCTCGAGATCATTCATGAGATCATGAAAAAGGTCTCTGTGCCGGTTTGTGTCAAGGTAAGTCCTTATTTTTCGGGGCTTTCCAATTCCCTTCTGCGCTTTTCATTCACCGGGATCAAAGGGATGGTGCTGTTCAACAGGTTTTTCTCTCCCGACATAGATATCGATGACCTGAAAGTCACCGCCGGACCCATTTACAGCGGTCCTGACGAGATCTATCTTCCCATGCGGTGGCTCGCCATGCTATCTGACCGTATCTACTGTGACCTGGCAGCATCATCCGGTATCCATGACGGGAAAGGCCTTATCAAGGTGCTCCTGGCAGGAGCAAAAGCTGCTGAGATCGCCTCGGTGTTTTATACAAAGGGGACCGGTGAGATCAGCAGCATGCTAAAGTACCTGGAAGACTATCTCATGCGTCATCACTATTCATCAGTATCTGAGATCATCGGGAAGATGAGCATGCGACAGGTACCCAACCCGGTGGATTATGAACGGGTTCAGTTCATTAAGTACTACTCCGGTATTGAGTGAGAGTAAACTCCTGTACTGCCGGTTTCCTGCTGATCTTCGAAGAATGCATCGCAAATATTCATCGAGAAGATTATAACGGTTATTCTAACTACTGCGTCAGATAGCAATCCTATTTATTTGGCGGGTAAAAGGTCAATCGAAGGTCGATTGAAGTTTAATTACAGGAACGACGGAAGGACGGATGCTAATTAGTTGGAAGATTGAGAGTTGGGAAAAGGAAGGTAGGAATATGAGAAATCAAAGGTGATTTGTAATGTCGACCAGGCTATATATTGCCCTCCCTGTTATCAACGAACCTGAATTCCTCCCGGGGATACTTGGATGCCTGTCACGACAGGATTATCATGATTTCAGAGTTTATGTTTGTGTTAACCAGCCGGATGAATGGTGGAATGTGCCAGGGAAAAGGCATATCTGTGAAGCAAATACGGCGACCCTGAAATTCCTGGAGCGATATAAGGGGATTGACCTGAATATCATTGACCGGTGCACACCCGGGAACGGGTGGAGCGGGAGAAAGCATGGCGTAGGCTGGGCAAGAAAAACAGTAATGGACGCCATTGACAAAGTTGCGGGACCGGATGATATCATTGTAAGTTTAGATGCCGATACCCTATTTCATGATAATTATCTTTCGTCACTTGTTGCCAATTTTTCTACCCACACTGATGCTGTTGCCCTCGCCGTTCCTTATTATCATAAGCTTACTGGGGATGAAACTGCTGACCGTGCGATACTGCGTTATGAGATCTATATGAGGTATTATTCCCTGAACCTGTGGCGGATAGGCAATCCTTATTCATTTACTGCACTGGGCTCTGCCATGGCATTCCCGGCATGGGCTTACCGTGCCGTTGGCGGGATGACGCCCAAGATGAGCGGTGAAGATTTTTATTTTCTTCAAAAGCTCAGGAAGTATGGCAAGATGCTTTTTTATAATCCTGAGAAGGTATATCCTGCTGCCCGTTTTTCTGACCGCGTCTATTTCGGGACCGGTCCTGCCATGATCAAAGGAAGGCAGGATGACTGGTCAAGTTACCCGGTCTATTCCTATCACTATTTTGACGAGATAAAGCTGACAACTGATCTTTTCAGTGAATTTTTTACAGGGACCCGGGATACCCCCGTTGTCAGGTTTCTCAGGCAATTGTTTAATGAGGAGGATCCTTTCATGGCACTGCGTGAGAATTTCAAAGATCTGTCAACCTTTACCAGGGCCTGCCATGAGAAGTTTGATGGTCTGAGGATCTTGCAGTATCTGAAGTACCGGCAAAACCATGTCCGGGAGGATGAAAAGAACCTCGTGGAGTTCCTGTCCCGTTTTTATCCCGGTGAATGTAAAAAGATCATACCTGGCGCTGCAAAGTTTTCTTTTACGGGGTCAACAGTGGATGAACTCGATCTTGTGAGGATATTCCTGACGAATAAGGAAGAGGGATACCAGTCTACTTCAGTATCTTCGTTACCAGGTCAGCCGCTTCCTGCAGGGTGACGGCAGAGTGGACGTGCAGGCCTGAGTCATCGATGATCTTCTTTCCTTCGGCGGCATTAGTACCCTGTAGCCTCACGATAATGGGTATACTGATCTCCCCGATATTATTATAAGCATCAACTATACCCTGGGCCACGCGGTCGCAACGAACGATCCCCCCGAAGATATTGACCAGGATGGCTTTTACGTCGGGGTCTTTAAGGATGATGCGGAACCCTTCTTCAACACGTTTGGCGCTGGCAGAGCCTCCCACATCCAGGAAGTTTGCGGGATCGCCTCCTGAGAGCTTGATGATATCCATGGTGGCCATGGCAAGTCCTGCTCCGTTCACCATACAGCCCACGTTCCCGTTGAGCTTCACATAATTCAGGTCGTTGCGTGTTGCTTCCACCTCGATGGGATCTTCCTCGTCGAAGTCACGCATTGCGGCGATATCGGGATGGCGGAACAAGGCATTGTTGTCGATGACGACTTTTGCATCAGCTGCAAGTATTTTGTTGTCTGAAGTCTTGAAGACGGGGTTGATCTCGATCAATGATGCATCGCATCCGTCATAGGCAGCGTAGATGGCGTTCACGAACCTGACCATATTCTTAAAAGCATCACCTTCCAGGTTAAGGTTGAATGCAATCTTGCGTGCCTGGAATGGCTGCATGCCGACTTTCGGGTCAATCTCTTCGGTAAATATCTGGTCAGGCGTCTCTTCTGCTACTTTTTCAATCTCCATTCCTCCGCGGGGAGAATACATCATGATGGTATGTCCTTTTTGCCGGTTCAGGAGGGCGCTTAGATAAAATTCTGCAGGTTCACTGACCCCGGGATAATAGATATTCTGTTCCACCAATACTTTCCTGACTTTCTTTCCCTCTGCGCTGGTCTGAGGCGTAACAAGCTGCATGCCAATGATCTGCCCGGCAAATGTCCGCACTTCTTCGATGGTCTTCGCTACCTTGACGCCGCCCCCCTTGCCTCGGCCGCCGGCATGGACCTGTGCCTTCACCACCCACTTGTCTGTCCCGGTGATATTCTGGATGATCTCTGCTGCTTTGCCTGCTTCTCCCGCATTGTGGGCGAGGATCCCTTCAGGGACCAGTACCCCGTATTTCTTAAGGATTGATTTGCTTTGGAATTCGTGTAAGTTCATAAACAGTAGATTTTAAGTCTCCAAAAGTACGTAAACAAGAACAATATATGGTTAAAGTACAACCTGATTTATCAGGGATCCCCTATAAAAAACAAATCTCAAAGAATTCTTACCTTTGAGGCGCAAAAACAGAAGGGATGGTCATTGTTAAAGATATACACAAATCCTATGGGACACTGGAAGTGCTGAAAGGGATCAGTCTTGAAGTAGGAAAAGGAGAGATCGTTTCAATAGTAGGGGCATCCGGTGCAGGGAAATCAACGCTATTACATATTATTGGTACGCTTGACACGGCCGATGCAGGCACCATTGAAATGAATGGTGTGAATGTCAGGAAATTATCAGATAAGAAGCTGGCGTCATTCCGTAATAAGCATATCGGGTTCGTTTTTCAGTTCCATCATCTTCTGCCTGAATTCACGGCACTTGAAAATATCTGCATACCAGGGTTCATAGGGAAAAGAAATAAGCGGGAAGTTGAGCGCAGGGCAGCAGATCTGTTGAATTTCATGGGGATGAAGGAACGTTTACATCACAAGCCCGCTGAATTGTCGGGTGGTGAGCAGCAGCGGGTGGCCGTGGCGCGTGCACTGATCAATGATCCGGATATGATCCTGGCGGATGAGCCTTCAGGGAACCTTGATTCAGCTTCGGCCCTTGAACTACATAACCTGTTCTTCAGTCTCAGGAATTCTTTTGACCAGACCTATATCATCGTCACCCACAACTCGGATCTTGCAAATATGGCCGACAGGAAGCTTACCATTCGTGACGGCGTGATCGAAAAACCGCCCCTGTAAAATTAAATCCCGTTATTTACGTTAACTGTACTGAATAATCCTGATCTTCCGCATGAAGTTGTGTACTATCAAGTCTGTTGTTAAAAAAAATTCCTTTCAGACAATTATCATCCTCATTCTGCTTTTCACAGGAGGCGGGATGATCGCTTCTTCATTCTACAGGCATTATTCACCCGGACCTTCAGCCACTGTCAATTACGATACTATCCAGACAGGAAAGCAAGTACAGGTCGACTCCAGTTACAGGGCTTGCATGATGAGGGGAGATAAGTACTCCATTTCAAAAGATTATGAGAAAGCCATTACGGAGTATGAAAATGGACTGAAGGTGAAGCCGCGGGATCCCTATGCTACCCAGCGTATAACGAGGGTTAAAGCGCAACTTGACGCCAGCCGCAAGGCAGATGAAGATTATAAAAAGTACATCACTTCGGGAGATAACTATTTTAATGCCAAGGATTACCTCAATGCAAAAGGATCCTACCAGCTTGCCATCGATACCAAGCCTGACGATGACTATGCAAAGGGGAAACTGAAAGAGACGATGGATCTTCTCAGGTCGATGAAAGCCACCAATATCCTTTATGATGTTGCTATTGCAAATGCTGAAAAGCTTTACCAGGATACAGAATATCAAAAGGCGATAACTGAATTTGAGAATGCTAGTAAGATCCTTCCGAATGAAAAGTACCCTAAAGACCGCATAAACCAGATCATCAAGATCATGGTTGACAAGCAGGCCAATGATGAGATGTTTTCACGCTCAATAACCAATGCCGACAAGCTTTATAAATCGAAATCATACCAGAATGCGTTGCTCGAGTACCAGCATGCCGCTGCCTATAAACCTGATGAACAGTACCCGAAAGACCGTATCAAGGAGCTGACAGAGCTCCTGGCAACCATGAAAGCAAGGCAGGCGGATTATGACAGATCTATTGCTGCCGCCGATAAACTCTATGACGATAAGGCCTGGGAACCTTCAAAAGCTGAATACCAGAACGCTTCGAAAATAAAACCTGAAGAGATCTATCCCATAAACCGGATCAAAGAGATTGATGATATACTGACCAGGCTGAAAAATGCCAAGGAGGAATACGAACGGCTTGTGAATCTTGCAGACAGCCTCTATGTTCAAAAGAAATACCTCGATGCTAAAATAAGTTACCAGGAGGCGTTGAATGTAAAACCAAATGAATCGTACCCGAAAGAAATGATCGAAAAGGCGGATAACCTGATATCAGGACAGGAAGCCAATTCAAAGGCCCTGGAAGAGTCGTACCAGGCTGCACTTGCGGCTGCCGATAAACTCTATGCTGCAAAGGATTATGATAAGGCGAAGACCGGGTACCAGGCTGCACTTGGGATCAAGCCTGATGAACAATACCCGAAGGATAAGATCAAAGAGATCGATGGACTATTTGCTTCGCTGGAGAAGCAGAAAGCAATGGATAAGCAGTACCTGGCTATTATTGCCGGGGCTGATTCACTGCTTTCCTCAAAATCGTACCAGCCTGCTAAAGTCCAGTACCAGTCTGCCTTGCAATTAAAGCCCGGTGAGAAATATCCGCAGGACCGCATTGCTGAAATCGATGTGGCGTTGGCTGACCTCGTGAAGCAAAAAGCGCTCGATGATCAGTATGCTGCAGCCATATCCAAGGCAGACAAATCATTTGCAATGAAGACCTGGGACCAGGCAAAGACCGATTATTCATCTGCATCTGCCCTTAAGCCCAACGAATCCTATCCGAAGGACAAGATCGCAGAGATTGATAAGATACTTGCCGACCTCGCCAACCAGAAAGTCATTGATGACAAATATGCAGCGATAATTGCGGGTGCGGATAAACTGCTGGAAGCTAAGACATACACTGAAGCCAGGACAGAATATGGCAAGGCAGGTGAGCTTAAACCGTCGGAAACTTATCCCAAAACAAAGATTGCAGAGATTGAAAGGATCCTGGCTGCCATCGAAGCACAGAAATCACTGGATGAAAGATACAACGGCCTGATCAAAAATGCAGATACCCTGCTGGCTGAGAAATCTTACGAGGAGGCAAAAACCAAATACCAGGATGCTGCCGCCATCAAGCCGACAGAAGCTTACCCGAAGGGAAAGATCATTGAGATCAATGCAGTCATGGCCGAAATTGCTAAGAAAAAAGCACTCGATGACCAGTATACCGCAACGGTTGCAAATGCCGATAAACTGCTTGCAGACAAATCGTATGAGCCTGCGAAGATACAGTACCAGTCAGCCTTGAAATTAAAACCTGCGGAGAAGTATCCGCAGGACCGCATTGCTGAAATAGACGTTGCCCTTGAAGACCTGGTCAAGCAAAAGGCCATTGATGACCAGTATGCTTCAGCCATTGTCAAAGCAGACAATTCCTTTGCTGCAAAGAGCTGGGACCAGGCAAAAACTGATTACTCGGCAGCATCAGCAATCAAACCCAATGAAGCCTATCCGAAGGACAAGATCACAGAGATCGATAAAATAGTTGCTGACATGGCAAAGCAGAAGGCGCTGGATGATCAGTATCATATGATCATCGCCAATGCAGATAAATTGCTGGCAGCAAAGACGTATACCGAAGCAAGAACGGAATATGTCAAGGCGGGTGATCTTAAGCCTTCTGAGGATTATCCGAAGTCAAAGATCGCCGAAATTGACAAGACGCTTGGTGACATTGCAGCAGCAAAACTTAAGGAGGAGAAATACAGAACCCTGATAGACACAGCGGATAAGCTACTCGCAGGGAAGTCATACGAACCGGCCAAAACAAATTACCAGGATGCACTTGCATTAAAACCCGGGGAAGCTTACCCGAAAGGAAAGATTGAAGAGATAGACAAAGTGCTGGCTGAGATTGCAAGGAAAAAAGCCCTTGATGACCAGTATTCTTCATCTATAGCAGATGCCGATAAATTGCTTGCAGATAAGTCATATGAACAGGCCAAAGCCGGTTACCAGAAAGCCTCATTGCTGAAGCCGGATGAGAAATATCCTAAAGACCGCATTGCGGAGATCGACATAGCGCTAGCAGACCTGGCAAAGCAAAAGGCTCTCGACGACCAGTACAGCGCCCTCATCGCAAAAGCCGATAAACTTCTCACTGATAGATCATACGACCAGGCAAAAACCGAATATACCAGTGCAAGCAACCTTAAACCTGCCGAACAATACCCGAAGGATAAGATCGCTGAGATCCTTAAAACAATTGATGATATTGCAAAGCAGAAGGTCAAAGATCAGAAATACCAGTCGGTGATCGCCAATGCCGACAAGCTCCTTGACGCTAAAACTTATGAGCTTGCAAGATCGTCATACGTGGAGGCTTCAGGATTAAAACCAGACGAACAATATCCAAAGGATAAAATAGCCCAGATAGATAAGATCACTGCTGACATTGCCCATCAGAAGGAGGTCGATGCTGAATTCAAAGCATCCATTACCAAGGCTGACGAACTGTTTGCTGCCAAATCATATGAGCCTGCAAAAACCGTTTACCAGCATGCATCTTCCCTGAAACCTGATGAGGAGTACCCAAAGGGCAAGATCGCTGCCATAGACAAGATCCTTGCAGATATCAAAGCCTTTGAAGACAAATACAACGGGGCTATTGCAACAGGGGATTCTGCATTCAACAATAAATCTTATGTACAGGCAAAATCTGCATACCAGGAGGCACTGCAGATGAAACCGGAGGAGAAATATCCGAAAGACAGGATCGCAGAGATAGAGAAGATCATGGTCGAGCTTGCAAAGCAAAAAGTGATCGACGACCAGTACAACGGTTATCTTGCAAGAGCAGAAAAACTGGAGGCTGACAAGTCATATGCCCAGGCCAGGAGTGAATTTGTCAATGCTTCGGCCATCAAGCCTGGCGAACAATATCCAAAGGATAAGATCGCGGAAATAGATGAGATCGTTGCAGATCTCAAGGCAAAGGAGGATGCCTATAAGACTTCTGTCGCAAAGGGGAACCAGCTGCTGGCGCAGAAATCATACGAGGATGCGCGTGCCGAGTTCCAGAATGCAGGTGAGATCAAACCTGATGAGCAATACCCGAAGCAAAAGATTGAAGAGGTCAACAAGATCCTGATGGAACTCAAAGGGAAAAGGCAAACTTTCGATGACCTGGTCACAAAAGGGAATGATGTTTTGTCAATCAAAGACTATTACAAGGCGAAAGATTATTATCAGCAGGCGCTGGCTATCTTTCCTGACGAAGCCTATCCGAAAGAACGGCTGATCACGATCAATGCTGTGATCGACAGTATATTCCGTGCCAACAAGGTTTTTTATGATAAAGCTGTCGCAGAAGGGGATAAGAGTTTTAATGCAATGATCTATGATAAGGCCATAGATTCATACGAGGAGGCCCTTTCTTACCTTCCCACAGAGCAATATCCTAAAGACAGGATCAGCCAGATCAAGAAGACGATCGCCGAAAATGCCATCGTCGATGTGGTGAATTCAGCACAGAAGGTCACCAATGGTTCGGAGAAGCAGTTTGATTTTACCCCTGTCAACATCATCTCGCGCAAGAACAATTACTTTTATGTCAAGATCAGGAACCTCACCGACCGGCCTTTCAGCGTGTTGCTGAGGTATGGCCAAGACAAACAGATCAACGGCGGAGCAGTTATCAAAGATATTACAGGCGACGGAAAGGTTAATGAACGGCTGATCAGCGTCCGCGAGCAGGATCCATGGTACCGCAACGATAACAACTGGATCAGTGTTTATCCCCAGGGGGGCGATGTGGAGGTCACTTTTATCCAGATCTCAAGGGCGGGCCAATAAAATTTCCTAAATTTGCAGTTGTATAAAATCCTGAAATAAACCAAACCTGGTCCTATGCTGAATTTTGCTACTTACGCCAATACCGTCTTTAAGCTTCAGTTTAAGCACCTCTGGCAGCTGATCGGTAACTCGCCCCTGCTCGTCATCGATTTTCTCTACAAAGGGAAAAAACGTGTTCTTTATGCGAAAGCCGAGCATTATAACATCACGGGAAGTATCAAGGACAGGATGGCACTGTACATCCTCGAAAAAGCTTATGCAGAAGGCCGCATAAAAAAAGGTGATACCATTGTTGAAGCTACCAGCGGCAATACGGGCATTTCTTTCTCAGCCATTGGCCGGGCATTGGGACATCCTGTCAGGATCATCATGCCGGACTGGATGAGCCGCGAGCGTGTAGATATCATCCGCAGCCTTGGGGCTAAGATCATCCCGGTATCCAAAGAAGAGGGAGGTTTCCTGGGGAGCATCAGGATCTCCGAGGAGATCGCTGCAAATGAACCGGACATCTTCCTTCCGCAACAGTTCTCCAATGTCGCCAATGCTGAAGCCCATGCACGCACCACAGGGCCTGAGATCTGGTACCAGATGCAGTATCATGGCGTGAAGCCGGCTGCGTTCGTTGCCGGCGTCGGTACAGGGGGGACGGTCATGGGAGTAGGGAGATTCTTTCAAAGCCAGGATCCACACATCGCGATCCATCCACTTGAACCTGCAGAATCACCTACCATGTCGACGGGGTACAGGGTCGGGGCTCACCGTATCCAGGGGATCTCCGATGAATTCATTCCCGCAATAGTGAAACTGGATGAACTTGACAGGGTCGTGGCAGTTCCTGATGGCGATTCGATCCTTATGGCACAGAAACTTGCAAGGCAATTAGGCCTGGCGGTAGGGATCTCTTCAGGGGCTAATTTTCTCGGGGCACTTCAGATCCAGAACGAGATGGGGGATAATGCAGCAGTTGCCACCGTCTTTTCAGATTGTAACAAGAAATACCTCAGCACAGACCTGATGCGTGAAGAACCTGACCGTGACGACTACGAATCAAAGCATGTCGAGCTGACCGGGTTCAAAGTCTACAAAAGAGTTTGCGATACCTGCTGCGATATGGTGGATTGTGAATTGAGACCCTGCGAATTTAAAGTTACCGTTTAAGCGTAATCACCGTTATTTCTGGCAATATCCCTATCCTTCCCGGGTAGGCGATAGAACCCAACCCGACATTCACATAGATATATTGAGGATGGGTTCCTGGGACAGGGTGCGAATACAGGCCACCCCACTGCTTATAAAGGTATTGCGCCGGGCTCCAGTGAATCCCGAAACAATCGATCCCGAACTGAAATCCATGGGTATGCCCGGAGAAGGTAATATCGATATTCCTGAATTTATGACAGATGATGGTATCCCAAAAACTCGGGTCATGCGATAGCAAAAGCTGCACCTGCATATTCTCGATACCTTTTTGAGCTGCAGGGATATCGCCAAGCTTCTGGAACCGGTAGCCTTTACCCCAGTTATGGACTCCCAATATAGCGATTGAATCATTTCCCCTCTTTAGAACGGCATGCTGATTCAGGAGGAGGGTCCATCCCAGGCGTTTATAAAATGCATAAAGGTCCTTTTTGTCCTTCTCTTTTGCCTCATCGGAAGGCCAGGTCACATAGGCTCCATAATCATGGTTGCCAAGGATGGCGAAGACTCCCAATGGAGCCTTCATCCTGGTGATGATACTCTCGAAGGGAAGCGCATCAAGGGTAGTGTAATTCACCATATCGCCGGTAAAGAAGATGACATCACCGTGCTGGGCATTGACAAGATCCACCGCTTTGCTGAGTTCTTTCTTGCAGAGCCAGCTTCCGGTGTGAATATCTGAAAGCTGGACGATCCTCAACCCGTCAAATGATGCCGGCAATTCAGGAAGGGAGATCACAACCTGCTTTACCCTGAAGTCATAATTCCACCATACCATGCCAAGGATCATCATGATGAGGAAAAGTGTTCCTGAGATCCAGCCGGTCAGCTGAAGCCATCGCATTTTAGTCACATCAGTGAACCTGGTCTTTCCATCAATAAAAGAACGCAGGCCAAACTGAAAAACACGCAAAATATCCCTGATCAGCTGGAATATGAATGGAAGGATCTTAAAGGTATAGAGGATAAAGATGAGTCCCGGTACCAGGGTGCGAAGGGGGATGTTCCATCCGGCAAATGGAATGAAGAACCCTGCAATGATACAGCAAATAAGCAGGATCAGTGGCAGCCAGTAAAAGGTCAGTGCCGGATACTTAAGGAAGGGAGGCAGGTCAAGGATGGCATGACGTATTGAAATCCACAGGTACCCGTCAATGACAAAAAGAATGAGCAATAGCGGTAGCATCCGTGTATAGACAGGGAAAGTGATCCCCAAAGCAATGAAAATTGCTGCGGTCACCAGGATGACCAGGGCAGTCAAAAGATATTTTCTCATTTGTTTTTTACGTAATTCACCAGTCCTTTTGCCTTGAAGATCTCCATCAATTTTGAGGGCAATGGTGAGAATGAAAATTCTTTTCCTTCAACAGCGACAATCCCTTTTTCGAAGTCGATGGTTACCATGTCGCCTTGTTTATAGGCATTGACGGCTTCCGGGACCAGGAGGATCGGCAATCCCTGGTTCACAGATGACCGGTAGAAGATCCGGTTGACCGATTTGCAGATCACTGCTTTTATGCCTGCCCAGGCAAGTCCTACAGCAGGGTGTTCACGTGAGCTTCCGCAGCCGAAGTTAGCGCCTGCCATGATGATATCGCCAGCCTTCACTCTTTCGGCAAAACTGTTATCGAACCCCTTGAAGAGGTGTGGCATGATCTTCTCAGGATCAGAGCTCTGGACGTTGTAGGTGAGGTTCCCGGCAAACATCTGGTCGGTATTGAGGTTGTCGACATCGGCATAGTTCCATATACGGTTATGATAACGGTCTTCGCCTTCCCTGACATCCACAGTACTGCTTTGAGGAGCATGGTAAGGAAATTTATCATTATGACGGCTTCCGCGCGGGTCAGTGATCTCTCCATTCAGTGCTGACCATGCAACAGTGGCAGGGGAGGCGAGATAGATGTTGGCCATGTTGTTTCCCATTCTTCCCTTGAAATTGCGATTGGCTGTGGAAATGACATTGACCCCGTCAGCCGGGATGCCCTGTCCTGTCCCCAGGCAGGGACCGCAGGAGGAAGAAAGCACATTGGCGCCGGCTTCAATGAAGATCTTTATCAGTCCTTCTTTCATGGCCTGCAGGTATATCTCTTTTGATGCCGGGATGATCTGCATCTGCATGTATTTTGGTAGTTTTTTCCCATTCAGCACTGCTGCAGCTTCCCGAAGGTCATCAAGGCGGCCGTTGGTGCATGTGCCGATCAGCGCCTGCTGGATCTTTGTTCCCTCTGTCTCGGAAACCGATTTAACATTGTCTACATGGTGCGGAGCGGCAACAACAGGGAATATTGCATTAAGGTCGATCCCGATCTCCTTAATATATGACGCGTCTTCATCTGCCCAGACACCTTGTGTTTTCTCTCCAAGCCAGGTCTCAAGCACCTCATCGGCCGGGAAGACGGCGTTCTTGGCCCCCATCTCAGATGCCAGGTTGCAGAGCACCATGCGGTCAGAGACAGACAGGGTTTTAACCCCTTTTCCATGGTACTCGATGGACATGTAATCGGCCCCGCTGCTGCCGATCATCCCGATGATCCAGAGGGCAAGGTCTTTGGCAAAGACGTTCTTTTGCAATTTCCCGTTCAGGGTGATCTTTATCGTTTCAGGTACCCTGAACCATGTCTCTCTCTGTTTCCACAGGCCTGCAGTCTCGGTACGGTCGATACCGGCTGCCATAGCGTTGAAAGCCCCGGCAGTACTGGTATGACTGTCGCTGCCCACGATGATCATCCCGGGCCTTGCATAATTCGACATGATCTGGTGGCAGATGCCATCGCCCACATCGTGAAATTTCATGATCCCGAATTGCTCAACCATGTTCCTGACCACCTGGTAATCATTTGCCAGCTTTGCATTGGTAGGAGGGGCGTTATGATCAAGAGTGATCAATAACCTGTCAGGATCGGCAAGCTTGTCCCCGCCCATTTTCTTAAATGTATTGAATATAGAAGAGGTGTTGTCATGTGACAGAATAATATCAGGCCGGGCAAATACGATGGTGCCCGCGGTGGCTTTAAAGATCTTCTCAGCAAAAGTCAGTTTGGACATAGAAAATGGGTATTAGGTATCGGGTGTTGGGTATTAGGTAAAAAGGTGTTAAGTTTTCTTAGCACACATGCTTAGAAAATGAAGTACAAAATTATCAATTTCCAAGTCATTATTGAACACGGATGATGAGGATATTATTTTTGTGAAAATAAAAGGAAATGAATACTTTTGCAAACCTTTTCATTGAGGTGTAAAAGCCAGGAACACAAAGAAAATATTATCAATTATCAATTATTAATTGATTCCGGAGAGGTGGGTGAGTGGCTTAAACCAACAGTTTGCTAAACTGTCGTACGGGAAACTGTACCGGGGGTTCGAATCCCCCCTTCTCCGCAGGTCTAAATGGCAGAAATGTGAAAAAAACCGAAAAGCACTGATGTTCAGTGCTTTTTTATTTCTGCATGTGGCAGAATTTGGTGGAACCCATCCGCTTTGTTATAAAAAGGGATTGGTTGTAAATACTTCAGACCTTCGTTGACACTTTTTTGTACTTTTAAATGTGGACAATCAAAAACTTCTGGAAGAACATATTGAGGGATTGAATTCATTGCAACGCATTCATTATTTAAACAATATTCATCAAAGATAGTTCACTTCGAGTCGGCGATAAAGAGGTTTATTATCAATAAGTCTGGCAGTCATTGAAGCAATAAGACCGGCCAGAATAAAAAAGAAAATAGCAGAATGACTATTTGTCATTTCCAGAACCAGTATCGAAGAAGTAAAAGGAGCCCGGGTTACTCCGGTTAAAAGACCTATCATTGATACCAGGATCAGTAATTTATTATCACCATCCAAATTGAAAAAATTCATTAATAAATGGCCAAGAATGGATCCCGTAGAAAGTGAAGTGGCAAATATTCCGGCGGCAACACCCGTAGAATAGGATATTATCGCTCCGAAAAACCTGCTTATCAATAGCCATAAAGTGATATCATGATCTTTAGTATCAAACAGCAACTGGTTCATTACATCCTTTCCGGGGCCATAAGCAACATTACTATTGGAATATATGATGAATGCCACGACCAGACCGGAAATCAGAATATATATTATGTGCTGAAAAGTTCTTTTAAATTTTTTTGTAAAACTCGCCAATTCCAGGATGAGTTTTCCTTTAAAAGCCCCTACTATCCCTGCAATTGCACTGAAAATGATAACATAACCCAACATGCTGAAGCTTGTAGCATCAACCTTCGGATAACCCAGGTAAAGATAGGGCCCTAAGATCCACTGAACGGTCATACCTGAAAAAATCACTGCGTATAAAAGCGTTGATTTAAAAGTATTTAAACTTGACTTTGATAATTCTTCTATAGCAAACACTATTCCTCCCAGCGGGGTGTTAAATGCAGCAGCTAAACCGGCAGCAGCGCCGGCAATTAACATTCTTTCCCTGTCCACCTTTGGCCAACTGTCAGGTAAGAATTTATGTGTTATATAAAAAATTGAACCGCTTATCTGAAGTGTCGGGCCTTCCCTGCCTATCAACGCCCCACCCAGCAACGCTACTATACTGCTCAGCACCTTTGCGACCAGGACTTTCCCCCCCAGCAAAAAACCGGTTGAGACCTTTTTTGTATCCCTTTTAGGGTTCACAGCCGCCATTAATTGAGGAATTCCGCTTCCCGATGCAGCAATTGAAATTTTTTTAACTATCCACCATCCGGCAAGAAAACATACAGGAGTTATGATAAAAAATAACCAGGGAAAACTGCCCTTCAGTAATTTTGATAGAGAAACACTATAATCAAAAATTTTGGAGTATAAGACGGCGACACCAGCAGTAACTATCGAACCAATAATATATGGCAACCATTTTAAAAATGATGTAACAATAGCTGAATTGTAACCTCTTTCCATTAAGAAATTATTCAGTAGGCTAAATATCCTTTTATGTATATCTACCGTTTTCCTCCACATTTTTATAATAATTTACAAAGACTTTTCCTTTAAAAGTCAAAATTACATAAATGATGATGATATTGGCATTTTGCGTTACTTTTACTCTTGATTATTATCAATCATTAACATTTGAATTCCTGAAAAATGAGAATTAAATGATGTCCTCCCTTATTCCGGTCGTCTTTATCCTCGGATATTGTTCCATTTTATTCGAAACCAAAATCCGGATCATAGGAGGATTGTCTTCTGTAATTGATAATGTACCGCTTGTTGCGGCAGTACAAGGAATGTACGGCTTGAATATTTATCCCACTGACCATTATTTCTGGGAATTCCTGGCATTTGCTGCAGGGACGGGTGGAAGCATCCTGATCATCGGTTCAGCAGCCGGGATAGCAGCAATGGGAATGGAAAAGATTACGTTTTTCTGTTTCTGAAACGATTTTCAGTACTTGCACTGATGGGTTATTTGAGTGGCGCGGTGACTTATATTTTTCTTATTAATTTCATCAGATAATTATAGCTTTTCTGAAATACTGAAACCCTGTTAAGCTTTAACCGGCGAGAATGGAAATAATAAAACTGGCATGGAGAAACCTTTGGCGGAATAAGCGCAGGACGCTGATAAGTTCGGCATCAGTTTTTTTTGCTATTTTTCTTGCTCTTGTCATGCGCGCCTTCCAATTTGGGAGCTATGAACTGAATATCTCGAACCTTGTTCATTCCTATTGCGGGTATTTTCAGATTCATGCAAGAGGATATTGGGAGGATAAAGTTCTCTCCAATTCTTTTGTTATAACACCCGGGATCAGATCAGTCTTAGCCTCCGGTAAAAAGATCAGTGGATTCGCTGTACGTCTTGAATCCTTTGCACTTGCCTCTTATGGCAGCCAGACAAAAGGCGTTATGGTCAGCGGTATCGTTCCTTCAGAAGAAGACAACCTCACTTCTTTGAAAAAGCGATTAGTTAACGGAACATTTCTTAGTAAAAATGATAGCGGAGCCCTGGTTGCCGGCAAACTGGCGAGGTTTCTCAGAATTAACGTAGGAGACACCCTCGTTCTGATTGGCCAGGGTTATCATGGAGAAAGCGCAGACGGTGTTTTCCCGGTGAAAGGGATTGTACACTTTGCTTCACCTGAACTTGACAAGCAGATGGTTTACCTTAGTTTACCAACTGCTCAATCGCTTTTTTCCGCGAATGATCTTGTCACTTCTATTTCTGTAAATTTATCTGACCCGAATAAATTTGATCTGATCGCCGCACAGGTCAAAAAAAAATTGGATAAAAAGAAGTATGAGGTGATGACATGGAAAGAAATGATGCCTGAAGTAGTTCAGGAGATACAGAGTGATAATGCCTCAGGCCTTATCATGCTGGGTATCCTGTATATGGTTGTTGGTTTTGGAATATTTGGGACCATACTAATGATGCTGAATGAACGATCCCGTGAATTTGGAATGATGATCGCGATCGGCATGCAAAAAATCAAGCTGACCAGTATTGTGGTAATTGAAATGCTGTTCATGGGAATTCTTGGAATTGTGACGGGTAATTTAATGGCTATCCCCTTGATTTTTTATTTTCATATTCATCCTATCGTTCTTTCAGGAGACATGGCGATATCGACAATCGAAATGGGATTTGAGCCCCTGATGCCAACAGCATGGGAAGTTACCTATTATATTAATCAATCATTGATCGTATTCCTGATCATAGTGGTAGTAATGATCTTCCCGATCATAAAGCTTTCGCGATTCAATCTGACAAATGCATTAAAACATTAAAATCAGAAGAATGATCTGGATCATAGCATGGAGAAATATCTGGAGAAACAAGGTACGCAGCCTTATAGTAATTATGGCTATTTCGTTGGGGCTTCTTGGGGGTATTTTTTCTTCGGGAGTGATGAAAGGCATGGGTGATCAGCGTGTGAGAGAAGCTGTCAGCAGGGAGACTTCCCATATTCAGATCCATATCCCTGCGTACCTTGAGGATAATGATATTCAGTTTACTATCCCAAGAAAGGACTTTATGCGTCTATCGGATATACTTGATACCATGAAACAAATTTCCGGCTGGAGCCCCCGTATAAAATTTCAGGCTATGGCAAACAGTGCCGATGCGAATACCGGGGTGATGGTTTTCGGAGTAATGCCAAAGAAAGAGAGTATGGTATCAGAGATTAAATGCACTATTTGCGATTCATGCGGTGAATACCTCGATCCTAAAAAAAAGGATATGATTGTAGTCGGAGAGGCTTTCGCAAAAAAGTTGAAACTCAGACTGCATTCAAAAGTTGTCCTTACATTTCAGGATATGACAGGAACACTTACCGGTGGTGCATTCAGGATTGGCGGGATTTACAGGACGAGTAATACTGCATTTGATGAATCAAATATATTTATCAATAGTGGGGATATTACGCCACTTTTGGTAATACAACCTGGCAGGTTTCATGAGATTGCGCTGAAGCTAAAGGATTTCAGCCAGGTTAGCAGGATTCAGGCCAGACTGGAAATGTTATTTCCGGATCTGTCGGTCATGAATTGGAAACAAATTGATCCTGTTTTGGGTTTGCTTACCGATTTAATGAATACATGGCTCTATCTTTTTATGTTGATCATCCTTTCAGGACTTGCATTTGGCATTGTCAACACCATGCTTATGGTAATTCTTGAACGTTCGCACGAACTTGGAATACTTGCTGCAATCGGAATGACGAAACAGAGGATTTTTCTTATGATCATGATGGAATCAGTATATCTTTCCCTGACAGGAGGGTTAACCGGAATGCTTTTGGGATTGGGATCGATTTATCTCACAGACAGGACCGGCATAAATCTAAGCAGATTAGCAGCTGGATTTGAGAAAATAGGGTACAACCCAATTTTATACCCAAGCCTTGACCTGCAATTTTTTATTGTTTTGATTCTCATGGTCATCGTCACTGGCATACTGGCATCGATAGTTCCTGCACTGAAGGTCTTGCGTCAAAATCCTGCAGAAGGGATCAGAAACGAATAAAAGAGAACCCATCACAACGTTCATAACCGTTTACGTGATCCTGACTATCTTTTTTATAATCTTTATGAAGGTAAGATAACCTGTACCTTAGTAAAATTACAGGGATGCATTGCAAAGAGCAACCATATTAGCACTATATTGATCACCGTCACGTATAAACTGGTCTTCTGTTTCTTGGTTCATTTGGAACACTCCTTTCTTTTATGGGAATTGTTAAAGGTACTCATCTTGTCGAAGAAGGCGGGAAGGTTAAAGATTTCGAGGTTTGAGGTGAAGTCGCAGATCTTTTTGATAGTTTCTTAATTCTTGTTTGAAAGTGTCTCTATCGGGCCTGTTTTGACCTTGCTGATTGCATTGGTCAGCGTACCAGGATTCGACGGTTTTCAATTCTATTTGCAGAAAAATTTATCAACCTTGTTAGTTGCAATTTCTTTTTCCGTCATATGATTTTTGTTTTTTAATTGGTCAAGCGTGACCACCGCCTAAGCCTGATAATAATTCAATTAAGATGGTTAATTTACTTCGGCCTTGGGTGGTCGATCTAACCATTTTATCCAAGGGCCTTACAATTTGCCACATAATTTCATGGATAAGAGGAAATTGATTTAGATGGCGATTTTGGATAAAATTTGAAATAGGAGAAGGAAAATTAAGAGCTGGTTCAAAGTAGAGACCTCTGCCAGTATAGACTAGGGTGTCAGACGATGAGGTTTTATTGACTTTTTGATTTATTATCAGTATGTTTACCCATTTACTTTTACAAAGGACCTAATTTATCTATGTTATATCAATAACAATATGAAAAAAATCATTCTTTTTGTTCTCATCGTCATTGCCATAAGCGCAAATGCACAGAAACCATCACCACTGCAGATCTCAGGTTCTGGGTGGAGATATGTTGGTTGGTTTATTGACAGTACAAATTTCCCCTATATGGAAGATATGTATACTTTTATATTCAATGGAGATACCACTATTGCCTCAAACCTATATTATAAATACTATTTTTCGCTTATTCATTACAATAATGGTGGCTCTAGTGATACTGTTTTTAAAAGTGAATATAGCGGTTGCCTGAGATCTGTTGGGGAGAAGGTATATTTTGTAGCCAAAGACAGTCTTTCTGAACTTTTGCTATATGACTATGCCCTAACTATAGGAGATACCGTACCAATTGGTTTATACAAAGGGAATATGCCGTTTGTTATAACAGACACGACAACAATTCAAATGGAAGATGGGAGTTTAAGAATGAAATATCTATTAAACAGTTATTATCCCAGTTTTATTATTTATGGAATAGGGTATAATACCGGGTTACTTAATCCATCTATTTTCGAGGTAACTAATTATAATGGAGGTATGGATTTTATGACCTATTGTGAAAACGGTACTCGGGGATATAATGAATCCGGAATTATGTTCGGACCAGCAGAAGATTGTGATTTTCCATTAATGACCCAAATTATAGATTCAGGAAATACATTAGACGTTTATCCCAATCCTGCCTCTAATAGAATAACTGTAGAACTATCTGGGATGACACAGAGCGGCAAAATTGCAATTATTGATATGGAGGGACAGGAATTTATCGCGCGCCAGATTACAGCGCCTAAAACGCAACTGGACATATCAAGCCTACCCAGCGGTGTATATTTTGTCCGGTTGACCAATGAGAAGACTGTGGAGGTGGGGAAGGTTGTGAAGCAATAATTAAAAACGCATTATATTGAATTTATTAATTGTAACTCGTCCAATTTAAAATAATAACAGGCAATGAAAAAATCTATCTTATTCTTGGTTGCTTTCCTGATTTCAACGATAACTGCCAGTGCCCAATGGCCATTCTACAGCTGTACCATCAATTTTGAAGATAACCCCTGCTGGGAGGGCTCTTACTATCATATCGATTATCCCGGGACCAACAACATCTGGCAGGTATGCGTCCCACATAAAACGGTATTCGACAGTGCATTCTCTACCCCTCATGCCATTCTTACCGATAGTACGGGGCCATTCCCTGTAAGCAACACCTCCAGCTTCATCATTAAATTTCTGCTGAATCCATATTGTATGTGTGCACCCGCAATAGGAGGGAGGTACAAGTTCGACAGCGATTCACTTAATGACTATGGCCGCCTCGACATTTCGTTTGATAATGGCGTCACATGGCTCGATGCCCTGAAGGAGGACTCTGGCCTCATTCAATGGTTTACGCCGAAACCCGTTTTCACTGGAAGGATCCATCAATGGCGGGAATTCGGCGCTATTTTGACGGGAGCTAATTACAAAATGGATACAATATGGTACAGGTACACATTTGTAAGCGATAGTATCCAAACTAACCAGGAAGGATGGATGCTCGACAATATTCAATTGATCGCCCATACTGAAGGTATACAGGATCACCGGTACCTGGACGACATCAATATTTATCCAAATCCTGCAACCGATAAGATAACAATAGAAATACTAGGAGCAATCAAAGAAACCAGTCTGGCAATAGTTGATATCGAAGGTCAACAGCTTATCACTCAACAAATCAACGAACTCAAAACACAAATAGACATCAACACTCTGCCCAGCGGGGTTTATTTTGTGAGACTGACCAATGATAAGACGGTGGAGGTGGGAAAGATCATTAAAGAATAAAGGATTGTATGGGTACAAATCTTAAAATTATTCTTACAGTACTAGTCTTAACACCACTTACTTCTTGTGTAATTGAAATTAATGAAAATGGTTATCGGTCGTTAACAGATGAATCAAAGAAACATATTCGGCCTTTTACAATGGATTTATTGAACCGGAATCAAAATTATAAGGATTCCATATTTATCTATGAAATATCATCGCGTGACATCAGGCAGATTATTAAACAAAACAAATACACCTGGATTCACTTTTGGGCTCCCTACTGTTCAGCTAAATCCTGCATAAATGTTGCTGGTATAATGGAGGAAGTCAGAGAAATGGAAAAGGGAAAGGATTTTGTAGAATTGTTAATTTCTACTGTTTATGATCTTGATGCCATCAAATCGAGGTTAAAAAACTCAAATTTTAAACAACCTGTATTCATTTTAAGGGATTCAATCTACGGTCATAACCAAGTCAGAGGAAAGCGATTGTTTGCTTGTGAAATTGACAATAATTCTTTGTTAAAGAAAAATGAGTACTTTTCAGAATATTTGTTTTGTGATACTTTACTACAAGTTGCATCCTGGAACTTAACACCGAAACAGATCGATAGTGTCGTAAATTATGAATAAATTGATATAATGCCTATCCGTAGAACCTCATCTAACTACATCGACGAACTTCCCCGACGAGTATAAGATCACTATGGAATAACCATCCGTAAAGACAGAATGATAACTATCGTAAATTGTACAGTTATAGATTCCTTTACTCTGTGAGTTTATCAAGATCATCCTGTTCCTTTAATGACCATTCCTTCAGCTTATCTTTCCAGAAGTCCAGTGCATTAAAGTCAGGTGATGAATACTTATTACGCAACGATGACTGATGTATGAAGGTCCGGTTCCTGGATTCTCCGCCAGCCAATTTTGAAGAAATACGAAAACTATCGAAAAGCACTGATGTTCAGTGCTTTTTTTTTTGAATAAGGCTGAATGAGCAGAAAGATGTAAGAGAAGCTCTGTTCCGGGTTGCTAATGCGGTTGACTGATAAAAGAGTTTTCAAGTCCGCCAAACCCATTGTGATTGACTTTTAATCTTGCAGACACCTGACAGCAAATGCGTTTATTCGGGCAGCAGGATAATGTGACACGCTTGGATCCTCTGCGTTCATGCCATGGGCCCAGGCCTGGGTGTTACTGCGGAATGTTGATGACCAGAAGAAGGTTGAAAACCCCTTGTATACCCAGCTGTTGTTGAAATAATTTTCACCTGATAAAAAGGCATCATACCCTGAATATCCTGAATACTTCAAAGGGCTGCCTGCAAATGCACTGTTTACGTAATCAGCAAATAATGTGTTCCATTCATTGTCAGCCGGAATATGCCAGCCGGGAGGACAAAAACCCTGGTCTCCGGGGGTATTATCATACTGCATGAGTTCATCCCATTGGTAGAGACCTCCCAGGCTTGTGCAATTTGCGGGATTGTCATTGTAACAGTATTTTTCCCAACTACAGTTGTCTCTCTGATCCTGTGCGGATACAAGGGTGGTTCCATAGTTCAGGTTTGAGGCCATCCAGCATTGTGACCCAAGCTGAACAGTAGTGTATGATTTATTGTCACGGATGTCAATCAGGTTATCTCCGCAGCTGAAAACAGGAGCACCTTGTACGATGATGTGAATGCTTTTACTGGCAGTGCACATGGCCGCATTGGTGTAAGTGTAGGTGATAGTCTTCGTGCCGGTCCCTGCTATCGATTGTGTAAAGATGCCGGTCAACGGATTGACTCCCGGTCCCGAATATGTACCGCCCAATGGGATCCCCCCCTTAAGTTTAATTGGCTGGGCATTGACAGATGTAATGGTATCAAAGCATGAAGTGAATGTAACAATTAAACTTCCGCCTGCCCCGTTCATGATGATGTCGGCAGAGCTTGCAGGATTGCCTGAAACACAAGCCAGATCAGACGTCATGATGCAGCGGACACTGTCATTATTGACAGGGTTATAGGTGTAAGTTGCTGAGTTAATGCCGGCATTGACCCCGTCGACTTTCCACTGGTATGAAGGACTTGCTCCTCCATTCACCGGCGTGGCAGTAAAAGTGACCGATGATCCCGGGCAAAATGGATTTGAAGATGCTGTGATAGAGACCCCGGCCGGCAAACCGTTGTTTACAACCATATTGATCTGGTTACTGGTAGCAGGGTTGCCTGTCGAACAGCCTATACTTGAAGTCAGAACACAGGTCACTGCGTCATTGTTCAGGGGAATATATGAATAGGTCGGACTATCTATGCCGGCATTAACGCCATTGACTTTCCACTGATATGAAGGGGAAGCACCTCCGTTTGCAGGCGTTGCTGTAAAAGTTACAGATGACCCGGTACATGTTGGATTTGCGGAAGCGACAATTGAAACGCTGACTGCCAAGGCTCCACTTACCGACATCGTGATCGTATTGGATGTCGCCGGGTTGCCTGCCGGGCATGCAACATTTGAAGTCAGCACACACGTCACCGCATCATTGTTCAGGGGAATGTATGAATAGGTCGGACTATCTGTGCCGGCATTAATGCCATTCACTTTCCACTGATATGAAGGAGTAGTACCTCCATTTGTGGGAGTTGCTGTAAATGTTACGGAGGAACCGGTACATGTTGGATTGGCGGAAGCGACAATTGAAACGCTGACTGCCAGGGTTCCACTTACAGACATCGTGATGGTATTGGATGTTGCCGGGTTACCTGCCGGGCATGCCACATTTGAAGTCAGCACACAGGTCACTGCATCATTGTTCAAAGGAATATATGTATAGGTAGGACTATCGGTACCGGCGTTAATGCCATTGACTTGCCACTGATAAGAAGGAGCGGCACCTCCGTTGACAGGGGTAGCAGTAAAGGTGACGGAAGTACCTGAACAGACAGGGTTATTATCTGCTGTAATAGAAACGCTGACCGGTGAAGTTGCATTAACGGTCATGGTGATCGTGTTGGATGTTGCAGGATTGCCTGTCGCACAGGTAGAGCTTGATGTCAACACACAGATCACTGCATCACTGTTCACAGGAGTATATGTGTAGGTGGGACTATCGGTTCCGGCATTTACACCATTGACCTGCCACTGATAAGAAGGAGCAGCGCCTCCGTTTGTCGGAGTTGCGGTATATGTGACGGATGACCCTATACATGAGGGGTTCGCAGATGCAGTGATTGAAACACTGACCGGTAATGCCCCGGTCACAGTCATCGTGATCGTGTTGGATGTTGCAGGGTTGCCGGAAGGACAGGAGATATTTGAAGTCAGCACACAGGTCACCACATCATTGTTGACCGGAATATACGAATAGGTTGGACTATCTGTGCCGGCATTAACGCCATTGACTTTCCACTGGTATGAGGGGCCAGGACCTCCGTTCGTTGGAGTTGCAGTATATGTGATGGTAGTCCCTGTACATGTAGGATTTTCTGAGGCGGCAATTAAAACGCTGACCGGCAAAGCACCACTTACCGTCATCGTGATCGTGTTTGATGTTGCAGGGTTACCGGTCGGACAGGCAATATTTGAAGTCAGCACACAGGTCACGGCATCATTGTTCAGGGGAATATAAGAATAAGTGGGACTATTGGTTCCCGCGTTGACACCATTGACTTTCCACTGGTAGGAAGGAGCAGCGCCTCCATTTACAGGGGTTGCTGTAAATGTGACTGTAGTGCCTGAACAGACAGGGTTATTATCTGCTGTAATAGAAACGCTGACCGGTGAAGTTGCATTGACGGTCATGGTGATCGTGTTGGAGGTTGCAGGATTACCGGTAGGACAGGCAATATTTGAAGTAAGCACACAGGTCACTGCATCATTGTTCAGCGGGATATATGAATAGGTAGGGCTGTTTGGGCCAACAGGCAGCCCATTGACTTTCCACTGATAAGAAGGTGAACCACCACCATTCGTGGGTGTAGCTGTGAATGTGACTGTAGTGCCTGAACAGATAGGGTTATTATCTGCTGTAATAGAAACGCTGACCGGTGAAGTTGCATTGACGGTCATGGTGATCGTGTTGGAGGTTGCAGGGTTACCTGTCGGGCATGTCACATTTGATGTCAGTACACATTTCACTGCATCATTGTTCAGCGGGATATATGAATAGGTAGGGCTGTTTGGGCCAACAGACAGACCATTGACTTTCCACTGGTATGCAGGTGTAGTTCCCCCATTGACAGGAGTAGCTGTAAACGTGACCGATGTTCCTGCGCAGACGGGATTTGAAGAGGCAGTAATTGAAACACTGACAGCCGAAGTCGGGTTAACCGTGACGGTAATGCTGGTTCTTGTAATACTTGCCGTGCAGGTACTGTCCTGAACATAATAAGTGGTATTGGCTATTAATATTGGGGTCGTATAATTCGATCCGCCACCAAGGTAAAGGCCGCCGGTCGCTGCACTGTACCAACCGAAAGTTCCGGTACCGCTTACACTGAGTGTAGTACTGTTCCCGCTGCATATCGTCAGGTTGGCAGGAGGCGTAGTATTTGTTGGTGCAGTGGGTGCCACGCACGGGCTATATTCCCAGAGATCGTCAGCAAATCCTGCAACGCCATAACCTGTTCCGAAATAACCTTTTGTCGCGGTACCGAAAGCAGCAACAGACTGGTATCCGGCTCCTGCATAATTGGCCTCCTCGGTCCAGGAATCAGCAACAGGATCATATTGGTAGAAGTCGATTCTGAAGAAGGTCCCGTCATAACCGGTTCCGGCATATCCTTTTGTGCCGATGGTCATGCCTTTGGCATAGCCAATCGGTCCTCCGGGATAATCTGTTTTTTGCGTCCAGGCATTCGTCGTTGTATCATATTTCCAAAAGTCGCTGACAAAGAACAATGAGGTATCCAGACCAGTACCGATGAACCCGTCACCCCCGACACCAAATGCGATGGCAATTTCCCGGCCAGATCCTCCGAAACTGGCTACTTCGGTCCAGGTGTCGGTAGAAGGATCATATTTCCAGAAGTCACGCCTTAAAGTGTTGTCATTTCCCGTTCCGATATATCCTTTGTTGCCGATACTGAAACCAACGGCAACATAGCGGGGGGTTCCACCAAAGGGAGCTACCTGGGCCCAGTTGTTTGCCGTGGTATCATACTTCCAGAAGTCACTCCAAATGTAACTACCGGTGTCATACCCGGTCCCGAGATACCCATACGCTCCAATGCTGAATCCAACAGCCCCGTATCTCGGAGTACCTCCGAAATCAGCTTTCTGGGACCAGGTATTGGTAACAGTGTCATATTCCCAAAAGTCCTTTCTGTAATTATTGTTCAAATCCTGACCGGTTCCAATAAATCCTTTGTGCCCGATAGAAAAACCAACAGCCAGCCATCGCCCAAATCCCCCGAAATTGGCTTTCTGTGTCCATGTATTGGCAGGCTGGGCTAAAGATCCAATGGCGCTTGACAAGAAGAAGATAAGGGCTAAAAAAGGATATAACTTTTTCATAAGCAACGGGCTTCTAAGGGTGCATTGAATAACTTTTTCATTTAAATCTCCAGGGGAACGCAACTCACTGATATTTCGTAAAATTAAATACAAATTTTGAATTGATCACCCCCATTCACCAACATTTAAGTATTTTTCTCATATTTTTTCCCATATACCTGTAAATGACTGCATTCTCTCCTCCGACTATCCCGTTACTAAAGGATATTAATCTCAGGATCCGGGTAGTATCAATCAGGCCCCTGAATGGTTTATTTGTAATGACATACGAATCAGTGTCGCTGTTTAACGCATGTGAAAGCTTTAATTTAAGAACCGGATCAGGCAAATGATCATTCCAGCGACAAAAGGTCAGCATTTGACCATTCTCCACCCCGAAATATTTTTCTCCTGTATATACGCTTATTGCAGGCCGCAGGGTCGGGTCAAGGATATAGACCTGTTCATGGCCTTTCTTTACTTTTTCCAGGTACTCGCTCATTTCCTTGCCTTCAGAGAAGGGATAAAGCAAATCCATGGAGTAAGCATAGATGCCATTGATGAACTGAAGGGTAAAGATCATGAGAGAGATCGTAAGCCAGGTCTTTTTAACCTGGCTCCGGGCGATAATGAAGCAGAAGACAAATAAAAGATAGAGAAATCCGAAATACCTGGTGCCATGAACCAGGGGCAGGAAGAAATAGAGAGGAAGAAAGAGCAATAAAAAAATGCCAAACATGGTAAAGGCAAATTTGTTTCTTTTCAGGATCAGGAGTGGAATAAGGATGGAAGCGAGGGACAGGAGAAAAATGACCGGGGGCATCAGGTGAAGCGCCTGGTACCATAAACTGTTCCAGAACTGGTGATCAGGTGCACTGTAATCAGGAATATAAAATATGCCTTTAAGGCAAACTGAGATTGTCTTAAGGATCCTTTCCCCTGAGAAATAGCCGGAGGTATCATAGCTCATGAACCTGCCTGTATAATCGCCGGGTGGAATTATGGACCAGGCAGCTAAAAGCCACCCGGTGATAATGATAAGGGTAGCACAGATAAGTACTTTTCTTTCCTGCTTCAACAGCAGATCCTTCTTATTGAGGATGTAGGTAAGAACGAATGCGACTGAAATAATCAGTGAAAAAAGATGTGCATTGGCAAGGAAAAAAATGACCAGTGCCATCCTGATAAGGGCTTTTTGATCATTCTGGAAAATATAGAGAAGAAGAAACATCAGGCATCCGCTTAAACCGTAATTCCTGCTGATGATATTGTATTCGAAGAAGAGGTAATAACTGAATATGATAACGATCTTCTCAAACAGGCTTATGTTAAACCTGCAGATAATAAATGCGGTGATACAGCTTATCAGGATGTGAAGAAGCTGCATGTAAAAGATCTGGGTGGTGAACCGTGTAACAAGGAATAGAAGAACGTTCCAGAGGAGAGGATGACCTTCAAACCGGCAGTTATAAACTAATTCAGACAAACTCCTGCTGTCGCGGGCAAGTAAAAAGTGCTGGGCTTCATCAAGCCATATTTCGTGGTGAAGGATCCCTATAAAGCTGAGTAAAAAAAAGACACTCAGTATGAGTGCATTTTTCCACCCCGCATTCACTTGCACATTCATTCGCATATTCAATGACAATGCAGTTCGGTCAGCTGGCCATTCTGATTCAGGGAATTTGTTCGCCCCGTATACTCCGGCAGCTGATTTCATAGCTCTTTGATTTAATTCTCAAAGGTAATTCAAAATCGATCTTAACCAAATACAACAAGAGACAGGTCAGGTGCAATAGCTCATTTTGAGATCTTTCCCTTTGATGACCGGGCAAATTGCCATTTCTTCGTCATAATTTTTTAACTTTCTTGTTCGTGTGCCGAAAATTCTTAATTTTGGGGCTCGTTTCAACAATTACCCATTCAATAAAATTTTATATATCAATAACTTAAACTAAAAAGAGAACAACACATGGAAAACAAAAAAGCTGATCTTGCCGGTCCCGGTATCGGCGACTATGCCGACCTGGTGAATGTCCTTCCGAAGGATTATGCATCACTACTGAACCGCAAGGAGACTCAGAATGCGCTTACTGCAGCTAAGCAGTACATTGAAGAGAACCTCTGCAAAGAACTAAACCTGATTAGGGTTGAATGTCCGCTGATCGTTGATGTTGAAAGCGGGGTCAATGACTACCTGGACCGCGATGGGTCGCGCACACCCATCCAGTTCCACATTAAGAACGACTATGACAAGCACCCCATTGAAGCACAGGTCGTACAGGCTGCTACCAAATGGAAGAGAATGGCCCTGAAACAATTCGAGATGAAACCCGGAGAAGGTCTTTACACTGACATGCGCGCTGTCCGCAAGGATTATTTTCTCGATCATGACCACAGTGCTTATGTTGATCAGTGGGATTGGGAAATGGTTATCACAAAAGAGCAGAGGAACCTGGAGTTTCTCACCGGCGTAGTAAAAAAACTGTGGAAGACCCTGAAAGGCGCCGAAGATCATGTTCAACAACTTTTCCCGAAACTGAAAAGTAACAAATATCCCAACCTGCCTGACCAGATCAAGTTCCTTCATGCTGAAGAGATCCTTGACATGTATCCTACACTGCCAAGGAAGCAACGCGAAACAGCGATCCTGCAAAAATTCCCGGCAGTTTTTATTTATGGTATCGGATGGACACTGAAAGATGGCTATCCTCATGAAATGAGGGCAGCAGATTATGATGACTGGGTAACCCCGACTGTTTCAGCAGATGGAAAGCCGATGCATGGCCTTAATGGTGATATTCTCGTATGGAACCATGTCACCCAGCGCCGCCATGAACTTTCTTCAATGGGTGTCCGTGTAAATGCAGAGACCCTGAGGCAGCAACTGGAACTCACAAAGCAGCTCGACTTCCTGAATTTCCCTTATCATAAAGCGATTATCAATAATGAAATACCGCTCAGCATAGGTGGCGGGATCGGGCAGTCACGCACCTACATGTCCCTTCTGAAGAAGGCACATTTAGGCGAATGCAGTGTTACCGTATGGCCGAAGATCCTGAAGGATATGTGCAATGAAAAGAATATTCATGTCCTTGAATAATTGACAGTTGATGAATTACGGGACGACAGGTGCAAAAGGGGAACCCAGGATTTGAAATGAAATAAGATTTTCCCCGGTCTTTTGTACCTGTCGTTTTTTTTAAGTTGACTGCACCAGGTTAATTAATTCCCTACCTTTGCGCACTCAAAGAGGTCATTGAAGCATGAATATCTTCTCTGGATCCGTAAAATGCGGACTTCAGAGAAAAATATCGATCTATGTTTGATTTTGAGAAGTTAGATGTTTACCAGGCCGTGAAGGATCAGAACCTTAAGGTGATGAATATCCTTAAAATGAATAAGGAGATGGACCCTTACCTGATGGAACAGTGGAAGCGTGCAAGCCTGAATATTTTATTGAACCTTGCTGAAGGCACGGGAAGGATGACAGATACAGATAAAATGCATTTTCTGACCATCGCAAGGACGAGCGTATTCGAATCAGTTGCAATACTTGACCTGCTAAAATCAATGAATGTAATTGACGAAACGACATTCCAGGAGCTTTATAACGGGTACGAGAAGAGCTCGAAGATGTTACTGGGGATGTACAGGAGCCATACAAAGTAAAATGTGAAGTGTAAAATGTAAACAGAAATTAATAGAAGTTAAATAATAAGAACAAGGAAATAGAAAGACAGATAGAAACAAACTTCGGGGTATAGCGTAGCCCGGTTCATCGCGCCTGCTTTGGGAGCAGGAGGTCGCAGGTTCGAATCCTGCTACCCCGACAACAAAAAAGCCTTGTGCTCAGCACAGGGCTTTTTTAATTAAAGGAAATACAAGCTCGCTTGTATTTCCTTTAATTAAAAGACCTTCTCTCACGAAGTGAGGGAAGGCTTTTTTGTTGGATCCCCCACTGACCAGGATCGCCGAAGGCAATCCTGCTACATTAATTAAAAGACCTTGTCTCACGAAGTGAGGGAAGGCTTTTTTGTTGGATCCCCCCCTGACCAGGATCGCCGAAGGCAATCCTGCTACATTAATTAAAAGACCTTGTCTCACGAAGTGAGGGAAGGCTTTTTTGTTGGATCCCCCACTGACCAGGATCGCCGAAGGCAATCCTGGTTACAGCCACTTAAAAACAAAAAAGACCAGATGAGCGGAGCGAATCAAGGCTTTTTTGTTGGATCCCCCCCTGACCAGGATCGCCGAAGGCAATCCTGCCGCATTAATTACAAGCTCGCTTGTATTTCCTTTAATTAAAAGACCTTCTCTCACGAAGTGAGGGAAGGCTTTTTTGTTGGATCCCCCCCCCTGACCAGGATCGCCGAAGGCAATCCTGCTACCCAGACTTCCTTAAACTGAATATTAAGTGGTTACAAAATTTTGAACCACATTTTGAACCAGATTGTAAAAACCTGTCAAATTTTGGCAGGTTTTTTTTTTGGTATTTGAGGATATAGTTGATGTTAATTCCGCTTATCAGTAGAGGTATGCCGGATTTTACTAATTAGAATTGATATAAATAACGATATGCTCTTTTTGGTATATTTCCTTTAACAATAGTAAATCCTTCGTTAAATATCACTAAAAGACCTATATATTAACAGCAGTTATTTTTCAAAAGAATCCGATGATTGATGTCATCAGGTAAAGATTACCATTGATCATATGCTAATTTTTATTGATTTTATGGCTTAATTTCCCCGGTGGAGATGCTTATCAACATCCTTGCTTCTCTGATTCTTTCCTTTGCTTATTTATTTCTAACACATAGATACAGGAGTTACGGATTTGATGAACTTGACAGAATTGAGTGACCCAATGAATCAATCTATTTGATAGTCAGCTATTCTCCAATCGCTATTATTTTCGATATAAATACGATTTTGGTCGGCAATATGAAGCATTCGCTAATCCCAGTGATGTTGTTAATGTTCTCAAATTCAATTTTATCTACATAAATCATATTCTTCACATCATAAACTTTTGCATCTCCCTTTAGAAGGAGTTCCCAAACAATAGGAAAGAGAGCAATTTGATTTGGAGTTTGCACATTTAGGTTATTGTCTAAAAAGGTCGAATCCTTTTTGGGGGATGAAATGTTTTCAAGAAAGATTTTATTCTCTTCGAGAGTTATATTCTTTCGAACAAACGATTCAACCTCACTTCTTTCAAGGTAGATCTTTGCATGTTTATTGTAAACAATGATTTTGGAAGATTCTTCATTAGAATGCAATTGAATTATTTTCTGTCCATATTCTTTGGATTTGTACTTTGAAGACACACAACTGCAAAAAGAAAGGCAAAAGAAGATTATATACAATAATTTGCAGTGCCTCAGAAAGAAAACTTTCTTAATCTTTCTCATATTTTTAAATCATATGAAGATTTTGAACCTTCATTTTTAGTTATAACTTGTTATTATTCCATTCTCTCCCCCATAGAAACAGTGCGTTGAATAAGCATCATCTAACCAGCATCTTTCGCTATCCATAGCTACTGAACCACAATCTTGCAGTTATAAACCTTCGCCCCGCTGTGAACACTCAGAATGTACGTTCCTTTGCTTTGATTACTGACCCCACCCTGATGGTGGTTTAATATGGATTGGCTTTCTTTCCGGATATTTGTCAAGTTCTATTTTTAACTTGTTTAAAATTCTTATTAATTCTTCATTGTCAGCAATGCAATCAACAAAATATTCTTTGTTGCTTGATGCTGATTTTGGTCTTAATTCAAGATCAAATTTAATTCTAAACTTCTTCGGAGTCTGGTCATGATTGTCAAGTAACTTGAATGATAAATTTGGCTCAGTAAATCTTAGTTTAGAGAATTTAGGACAGTCGTTTTTTGAAAGCTTTTCAAACCAATTTATCAATTCTTGAAAGTCCCATGTTGTAAGAGATGAGTCAACAGTCTGCCAATGCCCAAGATTGCTTTTTACATTTAAATAAATATTCAACCAATTTCCATCCCAGTCACCGTCTTTGTTGTCGGGATATTCGTAGTTAGTAATTCTCAACTCTACGGACTGGTTGTCTATACCATTAAATGTCATTTGTGGATGTCTTTATTTTCCAATAACCCTGTTCCTTCAGTTGCATTGCGGGTCTATCAGGATTCGTTTTTTCTGTTTGTTGCCATCAATTTTAATACCGACCACCTTTCTTGACCAACTTTCTCAAAATCGCTTGGTGTCGTCTTACTATTGGACGATGGGTTCTGCTATTTATATTTTTCCATCATCATCTGATACGTGCCAATCTGTAGCTTTGCCCTATTGATATTGTTTTGGATTGTTTGTATATCTCCTTGAAGATTTTGAATTTTTATGGATTGATTTTTTATCTGCTCTTCTCTTTCACTGTGCGTTCTTCCTAATTGCCACTCCATTATATGATCCAGTTGGTCTTTTGCAATTAATAGATCAGCTTTATGATCAATAATTTGATTTTGCCAAACTTTAATCGAATCGTTTACATGATTGATTGAATCCTGATATGAGTTTCGGATTAATAATTTCTCGGTTTGATTTGGACCACATGAAGTTAAAAGACTAACTAAAAGAATAAGAACCAATGTGTTAAATGTTTTCATAGAGATAAATTTTGATTTATACTGCGTTAATATGTTTGTTCCAAATAATTTGTTTTAGAAGGCATAATTACAAATATCTCCCACCTTTCTTGACCAACTTGCCCAGCATTGCTGGTTGTCCGCATTAGATGCAGAGTATTATTTGTAAAAATATTCGATAGATTTGTTTTCTCTTCTCGGATACCCTTTCACATTATATTCATAAGAATATTCCTTTATTTGCTTACCTTTATCGATATCATCATATAACCCATTCCTTCCGATTCCTTCCAGCTTCAACAATCTTCATATCACTGCTAGCAAAAGAAAGGTCTTCATAATAATCTGTTGATACCAATTGGTTTTTACTATTGTAGTTATGCCTGATATACCGGTATTTACTTTTCTCTATACAAATTAAGTTATCATTATTATATGAGTACTCAAAAAACAATGCTGAATCAATAAATACCTGACTCAATAAAGGAACATCAGAATTATTTTTGTGAACAGGTTCTGTTTTCCCGACTGTTATAAAAACAGTTAAGAGGATGTTGATTACTATCGATGCAAATATCATGGTAGTATGTGATTTAAATTGCTAGATAATCAAATGCTGTTAGCTAAAAACGACCAGCTTTCTTAACCAACTTTCTCCGTACTGTGGCTTCAGGTGCAGTAGGTAAAGGTTGCATAGCAGTTTTTATTTGTAGAACATAAATCTCTCCTGTATTGAACTTAAATCCGTCAACGCCTTCCACTGTCGAATAATATATGGTCGCAATGTAATTTGTTATTGGAGGTTGAAACTCAGCTCCTTTTAATTCATAAACATTATAAAATGTGGAGGAATCGATGGTAAATGAATTATGGTATCCGGTTACTGATCCTGTATCGGAATATAGTGTACCCGGATTATTAAATATTGAATCTCCTTGAATACAAAATATCCCTTCATATTTTTTTGAATAATTTTCATTTTCTACAAAAATTGTAAAATATTTCAGCACTTTATGACTTTGAAATGGATCGGAAAATTGAATGTCAAAAAACAGAGTCCCCAATGAATCATTAACAAATGAAACATTGTCGTCTTCACATTCATAATAGTTGCCCCGACATTTATCAAGTGGATTTATGTTTTCGAGAATAGGATCGAGGTCTGAGTACCTGCTTTGAAAAATAAAAACTAACGAATCACTATGTTTCTGAATAGACCTAAAACGTAATGTATCACTATGATAATAAGGTATAATATTTCGTTCAGAAGTGGAAAATTGAAATATGCCAAGAAGGTTATTATGACAAGAATCTTCATCATCATTTTTATTGCACGATTGACAAAGCAGTAGACTTAAAACGAAAATCAGTATCGAATGTCTTTTCATAGTGCCAATAGTACGTTGATATAGAATTACTTTCATAATCGCAAACCATTCTCTTCCTCAAATTCCTTGATATACTTCGCTAACCCCTTTAACTCCCAATTCATCACTTTCAGATCAAATAATGTCAGTTTGTCCGAAACTATTTTCAATAAAAATCGATACTAACAGAATGATAAAGAATTTTTTCATAGTATGATGTTTTATGTGAAATTTGATTATCAGTCAATTGCGATCTTTAGCTGCTACATATCGAGTTTGATTCCATATCAAAATTATACAAATAAATCCATTATCGTAAGAAAAAATATGATTTTGTTTTGGAGTGAAAATAGTTGATTATTATCGATGATTTCGGGTCAAACAGGTAAGATGCCATTAATTGTGAGATCGTGTCTTAGAACGATGGTAAATGGGAAAACTGGATAAGACGGATCATCTGACCACCCTCTGCCGATTTTTGTTGACCACAAAATCTTCTTAACAATCAACAAGGTGAGGTGGTCAGATTGCTCCCGCGAAGACTGGTCAAAGAGAGCGTTTTTTCCAGGGAACCATGAATCTGGATTTTATTAAGTTTTTCGTCAAATAAACACTGGTCAAAGAGAGGGATCAGATTATTTTCTGCATATTTGTAAAAAAAAATTATGAATAATTGGTCAAAGCTCTATAAACTGGCTGGTCTCATTAAGGAGTTAAAACCCTGGCGATATATGTATGAAAATGATATTACCGGCGTTCGGAATCCCTCTACAGGTACTATCGGGTTTATCAGTGTGATGGGAAATCTGGGTGAGCACTATTCGATCACAGTTTACCTGGGCGAGCGGGCACTTGGACAATATCTTGAACTTTCAGAGAACTATGAAAATGCTGTGCCGGAAATGGTGCTTGAAATCCCGCAATTGATGCTCTCCTTCGAGGAAAAGGAATTCCTGGAGAAGGAGGATCGTGCAATTATGAGAGCGATCGGGTTCACCTATTCGGGCAAGGATCTGTGGCCTTTGTTCCGGAGCTACAGACCAGGGATGGTTCCCTGGTTTCTTGAGGAGGATGAGATTGTTAGCATGGGTTACTTTCTTGAGCAATTCCTGGAGACAGCAATAGATTCAAAGCCGGAAGACCGGGCAGCAGAAATGGATCCCGGCCGGAAAAATATTTATCTGGTAAGGGAATTAAAGGGAGATCCAAAAAACCAGGAATGGAAGACGACCATGCAGAAAATAGTCATTCCTGCCCTTCAGGAGGTTTTGTACACCATTGCCCCCGGCCTGCTTGCTAGGACAAAGAAAACCCCAATCGGGAGAAATATCTATGAGATGGATTTTTTCCTGACTCCGGCCCAGGTAAGAGAAAAGAACAAACGCCCTTATTTCTCTTATCTGTTGCTGGTCGTGGATCAGAAAAGTGAATTTGTTATTTCCCACGAGTTGATGGATCCTACAGAGGGAATTAAGAGTATGCTTGTTAAAATTCCTTCATTACTCCTTAATTCCCTGAATAAATCCACATCACTTCCTCTGGCTGTTCATGTCGGGTCACTCCGTCTGGCCGATCTTTTATCACCACTAATGAGGGATCTTGGCATACAACTTCATTATAATCCCCATCTGAAAAGCCTTGAGATGGCGAAAAGTAGCATCATGGATTATTTCAAGAAAGGGTAGGGGCCTTAAATGGAAAAACCGCAGTTCTTGACCACCCTCTGCCGATTTTTATTGCCACAATATCTTCTTAACAATCAACAAGGTGAGGTGGTCATATTACTCCGGCGAAGACTGGGCAAAGCAAGCGTTTTTTCCCCATTCTTTACAGTGCAAGCTTTCATTATTCTCTGGCTTTTATCTTATGTCAACTTGTCATCTCACCGGTTCTTTCCTTCCGTCTGACCTTCGAGGTGCCTTCGAGGTGCCTTCGACATGCCTTCGACTAAAATTCGACTAAAATTCGACTAAACTATATTCAGTTTGCGCCACACATGAATGGCGGTCCATCTGCCAAGGGCACGACGGTCAGACATCAGGATTATTCAGGCTTCTTCTTCTTCAGTGACGTCAGCTTAAAAGTAAAACCCATGTGAGTGCTCAGGTTGTTCCATATGTAGCGGGTCGTCCGGAAATCAGAGCTGTTACCGGGGCTCGTCAGGTTATAACCTGTCTTTGAAATGACATAATCTAGCGTATAAAAGAATCCAAACCGTTCATGCGTGTCAAAATACACGCTGTATCCAAGCCCTATTACATTGTTGATGTAAGCATCCTTTTCGGACCATTGTATAACCACGGGCGGCTTATACGTGTAAGTGTCGGTATTACCTCTGAATCTTAAGTATTGGAAGGCATAATGAATATAAAGATTTTCAATTCCCTGCGGTGTTTATTCCTGAGTAAACTGACCCCCTACCACAGGGCTTCTTTTTGCCCATATCGGGGCAAATATAACAGCGGGATATCAACGCTGAATGAAGCCACCTAAAATCAAGTCACCTTTCCTTTTTGCATAAATTGCAGCCCCAGAGCCATATGATCAATTTATTCTAACTACCTTTCATGGCAATTAATCGTCTTTGGATATGAAAAGATCAAGAATACTATTATTAGTTCTAATCGGGTTGGTTCTGTCAGATTGTACAACAAAAAGAGCAAAAAACAGCTTGACGGAAGAAAATTTACGAGGTAAAGTAAAAATCCTTACAGAGTCATCCTACCGTGCCATAGATATGTTTGGAAATGTTATGACTGGTGAGTTATTGCATAAAACTGTACATAAGTACAATGACAGGGGGAACATAACAGAAGAAAAT
>CAVYJI010000009.1:0-236475 GCA_963768805.1 uncultured Bacteroidales bacterium
TGGCAGCCGTGGCCTTTTTGGTCATCGACCTGTTGCTGGGGCGGTGATCGGCTAGCGGCCTGGGCGGGGCCGTGGGGGCGGGGTCCACCCTGGGGTACCTACGATGATCTGGCGACTACGCTACTCATCGCTTACCCATGCGCCGGGGACAGGAGATTCTCTGAAGCGCTACCACACGCCGGGCACCATTACAAAACGCCGGGACGCGTGCCTCTTGGGTCAGCTCGCTCTTTCTGGGGACTGCGTAATTACGGGACAAAATGCCTAAAGGAAAGTAACGGCTTATTCGGCACGAAAAAACCCTGAGTTCTCTTGTTAGAATAAAGGTCAGTTCTCGGCTCGTCGCCCTCGGTTTTTCGACTTTCGACCTTTCGATTAAAAAGGATTGCTCATGTTGACCTAAGGATATATTCGGGCCTTGGATCGATGGGCAAGTCAATTGCCCGTAGCATCCTAAAAGCAAGGGTTTCCCGTGGTGGGGCATAACTGCAGCCGCAAGGCGGTGGAGGAGCTGGCGGCAGAAGGGGCGCGGCCGTGGCTTCCGCCGGCCGAGGTGGCCGCCCGGGTGGATGCGGGTTTCACCAACCTGCCGGATCACGGACGTGGAGAAGGTGGTCTGGGCCCGAAGGGGATCATCGAAGGGGCGCACCCCGACTGATCTTCGTGAGACAACTCGACCATCAAAACTGCTACGGCGCGGCCTGGTGGCCGAACGTGGCGGAAAAGGGCGGCTGGCTGGGACGCTCCTGTGAGCGGGGGGGACATTTGGCGCCCGTAACGGGACCCTGGTGATCATGGTGGTGGGACCGGAGAAGCGTCTCGAGAAGGTGTATGCCTGGTCTTCCAGGCGATGGGTAAGATGATCACCCGCGGGCCAAGCGACCGGCCACGCCAAGGCCGCTAACCAGACCATGGTGGCCGCCCAGATGGCGGCGCTGGGCGGCTGCCGTCTTTGCCCAGAAATCCGGGGCGGACCCGAGAAGGCGGCGCAGGCCATCCAGGGCGGGGCGGCTCAATGCTGGATCGCTGGACGGAAGCCGCCGCGTTTTTTCGGGGCAACCGCGAACCCGGTTTCAAGGCTCATATGCAGGCCAACTACCTGGGCATCATCACCTAACACTGCCCGTCAGTATGGGGCCGCCGCTGCCCGGGAACGGGCGGCGGACGCAGAGTGACTTCAATGCGATGCTGAAATGGGATGGGTGACCTGCAGAACTCGGCGGTGCTCGGGGTGATCGAGACCTGGGGGAGTGACGTCAACGACGGGAGAAAAACCGAGGGTAAGGGAAGGATCTTCACCCTCACCCTGCCCCCTCGGGGAGGGAGAGCGGAAAGGTTCAGTGTTTTTCCCCCTCTTCATCTACTGGCAAAGCTTTCTGCTGACCACGCCTTAAAACGGAAATTGAGAAGGCAATGGCCACAATCGTGAAAGCCAGCAAGCCTAACTCAATCAAAGTGTTTTGAAAAAGCGCCGGCTGGTTTTCAATTTTGGTGCTCTCGGCAGTGATGACGAGCATCGGCGGATCGCGGCAATGGCGCCGACAATCAGGAATGGCTCAGCCTGCAACGTATGCGATTCGAGCGAAATCGTGACCGTGTAAACGATCTCCATGGTCATCATCACCAGCAGACACTGTCGAGGATCGTCGATGGCCTGATCGCGGATGACGCCTCCCGTAACAGCCAGTGATCAGCGCCTGCACACTCAGAAAAGCAGCAGAACAGCCAGTAAGGCCGCACAATACCAATGACAAAATAATACAATGTTTTCAATTCGTTTAAGCAGTCCAGCGGGTGTCAGGGGTTTACGTTCTTCTTTGTTTGACATTCTGACCTTTATGCGCCATATTTTTGGAAGAGGTGCGCGCATAATTCCTACTGGAGTGATCTTGTGGTGTGCAGATACCTTATTAGACATCAACGGGGACTGGATACAGTATAATTTTGCCGAATGTATGTATCCTTCAACCTCACCAAGATCCGATGCTTTAAAAAATGATTATGCTTACATGTTGTGCCAGGTAGATGATTATGCGGGCTCTTATATTAAAAGTATTAATGCTGGTTCCTCATATGCCGGCCAGACCACCCCGGATAGCAACTACATGACTCTTATCAAATGGATGCCTTGCTGGGAGCCATGGGGAATAAATGAAAACCACGAAAAACCAACCTTCTCAGTTGGCCAGAACTTCCCGAACCCATTTGATGGCCTGACTAAAGTCAAAGTTTACCTGCAGAATGCAGGTGATCTTTCATTGACCGTTACAAACCTTACAGGACAAACGATGATGAGCATGGAGAAGATGAATGTCCTTTTGGGCGTCAGTGAGTTTGTCATTGACGGAAGTCAATTGGTGCCAGGCGTTTATTTCTATAGTGTGAAACAGGGTTATCAGAAAATTACGAGGAAGATGGTCATAGAATGAAGAATATTACAGGAAAGAATAATTAATAAAATATCCTATGAAAAGAATCCTATTCTTTATACTGGCACTAAGCCTGGCCATAAGTTCATCTGCACAATTTGTGAGGATGATGAAGCAAAAGGCAAATGTGATCGCCCCAATGCGGAAGTCTGCAAATGTTGACTTTCATGCAGTTGGGGAACAGCAAGTAAATGGCTGCGTTTCAAACAAAAGTGTCCTGACTGACCCCCAGGTTTGTGTCACAAGGTATGATATGCAAACCAACAGTTCAAACCAGAGAAGGGTATACTACTATCCTGATGGGACTATCGGGACAACCGCCATGTGGTCACACGAGAATGTTGCATGGACAGACCGTGGTACTGGCTATAATTATTTTGATGGTAGTTCATGGGGAGCTCAACCTACTGGAAGAGTAGAAACCATGATGACAGGCTGGCCGGAATATCATCCCTTTGGCCCGACAGGTGAACTTATTATTGCACACCAGTCAACCGGTCCGCTTGTGATGAATACCCGCACTGTCAAAGGAACAGGTCCCTGGATACAAACCTTGTTACCCACATTGCCATATAACATAACCGGGATCCTCTACCCAAGAGTGGTGACCAATGGAACAAACCATACAAGCATTCACATTATCGCATTAACATCACCGACTGCCGATGGCGGGCAACTTTACAATGGGATGGATGGCGCATTGCTCTATTGCCATTCACTCGATGGGGGAACTACCTGGTCAGCCTGGCAACAGCTTCCCGGAATGACGGGTAGTGATTATATCAATTTTTTGCCCGATACTTATTCATTTGCAGAACCAGTGGAGGATACACTGGCTTTCACAGTAGGTAATCCTTGGCAGGATCAATTCCTGATGAAATCAATCGATAACGGAACGACCTGGACCAAGACCATTGTTCATCAATCATTGTACGACCTGGGTGGTAATTCTTCAGGATGGTTTTATTGCCCGGATGGAACGATGTCGGTTGCTCTTGATGACCAGGGAATTGCGCATATTGCTTTTGGTTTGATACAGGACAGTGGATCACAGGCCTCGGGTTATTATAGGCCCTTTACCCAAGGAGTTATATATTGGGACGAATACATGCCCCAACTCAGGCAGGACCTTAATCCGGACTCTCTTTCTTTATCCGGAAACTTGGTTGGATGGGTAAAAGATACAAACGTTTTTCATCTTCCGCAAGGTGTGACCTTAGCTACATATTTTACTTCACTGACTTCTAATCCGGATCTCGAGATTATAGATAATGTTATGGCTCTCTCATGGGCTGGAGCAACATCGATGGTTGATCCGGATAACTTTACCATGAGGCATATTTATGGAAGAGGAGCGATTATCTATCTATACGGATACCCCCCCGAACATGTGATGTGGTGTACTGATTTCTCATTAGACATTACAGGTGACTGGATCCAGTATTATTTTGCCGAATGTATGTATCCATCCACCTCACCAGGAGCTTATTCTTTTGTATGGGATTATGCATACATGTTGTGCCAGGTTGATGAGTACGGGGGTTCTTATATTAAAAGTACTTATGCTGGTTCTTCATATGCCGGCCAGACCAGCCCGGATAGCAACTACATGACTCTTATCAAATGGATACTTTGCTTTCCGGAAGGAATAAATGAAAACCACGAAAAACCAAGCTTCTCAGTTGGCCAGAACTTCCCGAACCCTTTTGATGGCCTGACTAAAGTCAAAGTTTACCTGCAGAATGCAGGTGATCTTTCCTTGACCGTTACAAACATTACAGGACAAACGATGATGAGCATGGAGAAGATGAATGTCCTTCCGGGCGTCAGTGAGTTTGTCATTGACGGAAGTCAATTGTCGCCAGGGGTTTATTTCTATACCGTGAAACAGGGTGATAAATCCATCACCAGGAAGATGATTGTTGATTGAAAAATAATGAATGACTATTGTAGCTGAAGAAAGATGATATGCCAATATGCAAGGCCTCCGATGACTACATCGACGAATTTTTAACCTTCCGGGGTAATAGATTTATCCTCATTTGATTTGTGAGGATCAAATTTGTCAACATCCTCGACTTTCATTCCGAGATCACCAATTATTTTGTCTCTTATGTTTACAGCAGCAACCAACAATACGGTATCAACATCCGATCCAGTGATAAATGCAGCATTTTCAAGTTTATTTTTACACAGTTGGTTATTTTTATAACTTGTGACTATCTCGATTAATGCCTCTTGAACCTGATAGGGATTTTGTAAATTTCGCTCTCTGACCTGCCTGAGAATGTCTTGATAATATTCAGTTGTAACCTCTTCAATTTTGGAACCTTTTAAAATCTCGACCCCTCTCTGAGTTAATATTATAGGAGAACCAGGTCCAACTACCTTAGACGCCCATAAGACATCAACTTTTTCTTTAATGACGGGAATTATCTTAACATCTGGTTTTATTTCATCCACTGCATCTTTTATGTGACCAACTCGCTCAAATAATGCACCACTTCGAAATACTAAAATAAATAATGGGGAAATGATAGAAAGGAATACAGCTGCTGCGGCTATCCATTCTCCGTTTGTAAGTGTGAGAAGTAACATAATTTAGATCGGTTTTAGTAAATTTAGTAATTTATTTTCTTTGAAAATACAAGATACGAAAATCAGCAATGAAAATCAAGAACAAATATAAAGTTTTTCCAAATTTACAAAAAATGTTGATAAATTTTTCATTTTATCTTTTGGCACAGCGGCTAAATTACTTATATTTCAATAACAACAAAAAAAAGAAAAAAAATGTCCTGACTGGTATATTGTTTCCTAAATTTGCCTCTGATAACTAACTTTAACTTTTCGCTATAACTTATAAAACAAGGAGGTCAATATGTCAAAATATGGTTTTAACACGATGGCATTGCATGCGGGAAATACCGATTTTCATCCTGATTCCATGTCTGTTCCAATCTACCAGTCTGTTGCATACCCATTTCTGGATGCAAAAGAAGCTGCAGCTATCTCTAAGGGCGAAAAGCCCGGTTATACTTATGGGAGATGGGATAACCCGACTGTAGAGGCATTCGAAAAAAGGATGGCGGCCCTTGAGTGTACCGAGGCAGCCATTGCAGCTGCATCCGGAATGTCAGCCATATTTTTAATGACCCATCACCTGGTTTCTGCAGGTGATGATGTGGTTTCCTCCAATCGTGTTTATGGCGGAACCTTCGGGTTATTCAATGTCGGACTGCCGAAGATGGGAGCAAACATTCGCTGGGTGACAAATCCTGAATCTATCGACGCATGGGAAGCTGCCATTACCCCTCGTACAAAATTTATATTCGTGGAAACACCCAGTAACCCGGGATTGTTTATTGCAGATATCCCTGCCTTGGCAAAGCTCGCAAAATCGAAGAATCTTCCACTGGTAGTCGATAATACCATTGCAACCCCTGCCCTTCAGCAACCTGTTCTGCTTGGCGCTGATATCGTGGTGCATTCTACTACAAAATACATCTGTGGCAATGCCTCAGCCCTCGGTGGCATCATCTGCGGTTCCCATGAACTGATCAATGGCATCCGCCAGAATGATATACGCTACCTGGGTCCGGCCATGGCCCCCTTCAATGCCTGGCTGAACCTGAATGGGTTGGAAACCCTCTCACTCCGTATGGAGCGCCATTGTCATAATGCCATGGCAGTTGCAGGTTTTTTTGAGAAACATCCGAAAGTCAACTTGGTGAATTACCCCGGACTTGAATCTAACCCTTACCATCACCTGGTTAAGCCGCAGATGAAAGGATGCAGCTCCCTGATGTCGTTTGAGCTGAAAGGCACATATGAACAGGCAACCCGTTTCATTGATGCACTGAAGATTATCACACATGCAACCCATCTTGGCACAGCAAAATCGATCGTTACACACCCGGCCTCGACCACCCATGCAGCCATGGGAGAGGAAGAGATGAGGAAGGCAGGGATCTCTCCATCGATGATCCGTTTTTCGATCGGGATTGAAGATGAAAAAGATCTTATCGACGATCTGGCACAGGCATTTGATGCCATAGACAAGTAGGCGAAAGTGAGGGAAGATGCTTCAATCATATTTCCTCAAGCCTGATAATCCATTACTGATCTTGCTGCCTCTGAAGAAATGACGAAACCTGAAACAAATCCTTATCTTGAAGCTGCTGCACGCGCCTCGCAATGGCATGCAGAATACCGGCGGACAATGCGGTCCCGCCGGTTTGACACCATCGCCGTCCATGGGATTTATTCGATACAGGAAGCCCTCGATTTTAACCAGGGTTCCATCATCGAACCGATCTACCTTTCTACATCGCAGGCTTACCGGGATGCAGATGAAATGGAAGCAGCCCTCGCTTATAAAGTGCCTACCTGGTGTTACTCCCGTATAGCCAACCCCAGCATCTATTATCTGGAAGGCGTTCTTGCACTTCTGGAAGGCTTTGGGGGCAATTTCGAAACTTCATGCATCGTTACTTCCTCAGGGATGGCTGCCATTCAAAGCGCCGTCGATCCCTTCCTTGTGACCTTGCCTGGAAAAGAATCAACCCCGATGAATTTTGTAGCTTCAGCCCAGGTCTATGGCGGAACATACCAGCAATTTAACATGCGTAAGCATCGCGAACGCAATATTGAATGGAGAAAGGTTATCAATACCAACGATATCGGTGAATGGGAAAGCCTGATCGATGAAAATACACGGTTTCTTTACGGTGAGCTTCCCAGCAATCCCTGCCTTGGTTTTTTTGATATCATGGCAGTAGCAGACCTGGCTCATAAACACGGGCTTCCCCTGATAATCGATTCAACAGTGGCTACGCCGGCACTCTTACGTCCTCTTTTGTACGGTGCAGATATCGTGGTGCAGTCAGTGACGAAATCACTCTTCTCCAGCGGTTTCGGCATCTGCGGAGCAGTTATCTCCCGGAAGGACATCACAAGTAATATTGACAACCCGGAGATGAAAGCTGACTTTGCAGGGTATTTAAAGCTGTTACCGAACAGGGACAACGGACCCAATCTCTCGCCCATGAATGCTGTGCTTGCTATAAATGATATCCGGACCCTTCGGACGAGAATGGACCTTCTGAGCCGCACAACCACCACCGTAGCATCCTTCCTGGAGAAGCATCCGCAGGTGGAATGTGTCGATTACCTCGGCGTGGAGTCTCATCCTTTGCATGAACTGGCCAGTCGCTATCTGTTCCTCGTCGATTCTGAATATGATGAATTGTATAGGAAGAAAGTAAACAGGTATGGTCACCTGATGTCATTCCAGGTCAAAGGGGATGCAAAGAAAACACGCGGGGTGTTTGATGCGTTGACCTTGATCTGGCGCGCAACCGATCTTGGAAGGATCAAATCGGTAGCAACTATCCCTGCAATCTCAACGCATTCCCAGCAGGGAGAGGAAGGCAGGAAACTTGCCGGTATCCCTGATAACCTGATCCGTCTGTGCGTGGGTGGCGAACATCCCGATGATATTATCGCCGACCTTGACCAGGCATTATCCGTTCTGGTTGGCAAAAAAACAAGCATAACCTTTCCTGAATACTCTGCAGGCGGCGCCTCCTCTGCACGGATTAAAAAAGAAGAATAATATTATGCCTGATCCGATCCTTTATTATTCCACAAACAGGAATACACCTTCAGTCTCCTTTCCGCAGGCCCTTCTTAAAGGGATTGCACCTGATGGCGGCCTTTTTATGCCCGGTCGTATTCCTTCTGTTGACGCCTCATCCCTGCAGAATTATAAAGAACTTCCCTATCATGAACTAGCATTCGATATCAGCCGTAGATTTCTTGAAGGACAGATCCCCGACGGGGATCTCATGAAGATTGTTGAGGATTCATACAATTTCCCCGTGCCGCTTGAGAGAGTCACCGGGAGGAAATATATCATGCGGCTCGATCAGGGACCTACTGCTTCCTTCAAGGATTTTGCTGCCCGTATGATGGGCAGACTGATGAATTATTACCTTCAGATTGAGGACCGGAAGCTCCTGATCCTCACAGCGACCTCCGGAGATACCGGGAGCGCTGTTGCCAATGCCTTTTATGGTCTCGGAAATGTACAGATTGTCATTCTCTTCCCCAAAGATGAAGTTACCGACCGTCAAAGAAAACAGATGACCACATTGGGGAAAAATATTCATGTGCTTGCCCTCGATGCCAAATTTGATGATTGCCAGGCATTGGTGAAACGTGCATTCGCAGATCCCGGACTCGACCCCCTCTCACTTTCTTCTGCCAACTCCATCAATATCGGCCGCCTGATCCCCCAGATCATCTATTATTTTTATGCCTGGTCACGGCTGCACTCCTCTCCGCTTGAAAAGATGATCTTTTCAGTCCCGTCAGGGAACTTCGGTGATATGATGGGAGGTTGCCTGGCCATGAAAATGGGACTGCCGGTTGGGAAATTCATCATTGCAACAAATGAGAATGATGAATTCCCCGGATACCTCTACTCCGGTCTTTACAAAAAGATCGAACCCTCTAAAAACTGCATCTCCAGCGCCATGAATGTAGGCCATCCCAGTAACCTTGCAAGGCTTGTCGATTTGTATGGTGGAAATATGGATGAGAAAGGTATCATAATTAAGCCTGCCAACATGAAAGCAATGCGGCATGACCTTTACTCGGTCAGCATCTCTGATGAACTGACCCGCAAGACTATCAAAGAGACTTATGACGCTTATGGCACTATACTGGAACCTCATGGAGCTGTTGGCTGGGCAGGGCTTATGAATTATTGCAGCCCTGAAGAAAATATTAATCCTGATACACTATGTGTATCATTGGAAACCGCACACCCCGCAAAATTCCCAAAAGAGATCATGAAAATATTATCGGTCAATCCTGAACTGCCCGAAAGCCTGCGTGGCATGGAAGACAAACCGGAATTCTTTGAACAGATTGCAAACGACTACCCTGAATTCAAAAAATACTTGTTGGAATCATTTTAATTTATGTCACACGTTACGATTTTTTAATTATTAATTATTAATTATTAATTATTAATTTTTATGTACATCGTCTGCTCTGATTTGGAAGGTGTTTTTGTTCCTGAAGTATGGATCAATGTTGCCGAGAAGACCGGTATCCCTGAACTGAGGCTTACCACCCGTGATGTTCCCGATTATAATGTCCTGATGAAGTCCAGGATAAAGATCCTCGAAGAAAAAGGACTAAAACTGAAGGATATCCAGAATGTGATCGCACAGATCCATCCGCTTGAAGGCGCCCTCGCTTTCATCGATTGGCTTAATGAGCGTACCACGTTTATTGTGGTCTCCGATACATTCATCCAGTTTGCTAAACCTTTGATGAAACAACTTAACTATCCTACCTTGTTCTGTCATTCCCTGGTAATTGATGCTGATAACAGGATCGTGGACTACGCCCTGCGTCAGAAAGACCCGAAGAGAAAAACTGTGGAAGCTTTACAGGGATTGCAATTCCAGGTCATCGCAATGGGGGACTCATACAATGATATCAGTATGCTGAAACAGGCAGAAGTGGGTATCCTTTTCTGTCCCCCTGAAAATGTCGTCAGGGATTATCCCGAATTGCCGGTGGTCTATAATTATGAGGGCCTCAAGAAACTCCTTTCAAAATACATCTGACCTTCTTTATGCCTATTTGTTACCTAAAGCTTTTGCTATTGCCGAATTAGCAAGAAACGCCATTACTTTATATCCTGTTTCATTCGGATGAACTCCGTCATAAGTAAATTCAGCCTTCAGTCCCTTTCGTTCATCGACCATGGATGAATAATAATCAAGATAAATAATGCCATTCTTCTTGGCGTACTCTTTGATCATCTGGTTCAGGGCGACAATTTTTTCAGCAGGCTGGATCCCCGGTTTCCAGAAATAATCATAGACAGGTAAAACTGATGAAAGAATGACTTTTATACCGTTTGCCTTTGCCAGTTCAACCATAGAAATAATATTATCTCTTATCATCTCAAGTGTCGAAGGCCCCGTGTTGCCGGCAATATCATTTGTCCCTGCAAGGATGACAACAAGTGCCGGTTTAAGATCGATCACATCGGATCTGAACCTTACCAGCATCTGGGGCGTTGTTTGACCGCTGATGCCGCGATTGATGTACGACTTCCCTGCAAAAAACTCCGGGTCAAACCTGTTCCAGCCATAGGTGATCGAATTACCCATGAACACAACACGTCTTTCTCCTGGTTTCGGAGCCCCGAGAGTTGCATTCTCTTTCCTGTAATGTTCTAAACCGGCCCAGTCCTGGGCAATTGAATAAGTACCTGAAAGTAACAAAAATAAAAGCAGGCAAAAAACTGATTTTACATTTTTCATTTTTTCTGTTTTCTTTGACGTTCTGCGAAGAAAGGGTACTCACTAATATCCATTTTTCCCTTTGATCTCTACCCGGTTATATTTGATCGAGCCATCTTTATTGTAACCTCTTACTTTGACCTGGTCGCCATCCTTGGCATATTCGGGGTATAATTCAATAAACTGAAGTTTCCCCGATTTTGAGAACCTGGCCCTCAGCACTTTATAATCATCCCTGAAAATAACAGAATCCATAACAGCACCATTCTTCCAGTACCACTTCCAGATGCCATGCTTTGTAATAAAATCAACAGAGGTCTGAACATAATCTCCTTCACTCATTCTTGCCGGCCCGTCATAGAAATAAGTCTTTGTCGATATTGTCCTCGGAAGGTTGTAATTGCCATAATTAATGATCCAGTTCAATCTGCCCTTTTCATCATAGACCTTCCTGGTCCCGATATAGATACCCTTTATGAACAGCCCCGAATCTTTGACCCGGTTGCTTTTGGAATAATCTTTCTTTATAATGGTATCAATTGACAGGTTGATCTGCTGGGCCGCCATCTGCATCGTTCCCAGGAGCAGGATCACTAATAAAGAATTTTTCATAATAGAATTAATCAAGCCTGCACACCAGGTTCCTGTCCCCGAACGCATCATCAATGCGTGTCACAGTAGGCCAGTACTTGTCTTCTGCCGACCAGGACATAGGGTAGGCAGCTTTCTGACGTGAATAAGGTAATGCCCAGTCATCTGCTGTCACCATCTGTGCCGTATGGGGAGCCTTCATGATCACATTGACCGCTTTGTCTGCTTTTCCGTCAACAATCTCATCAATCTCTTTATGGATCGCCACCATGGCATCTATCAGCCGGTTCAGTTCATAATAAGGTTCGCTTTCCGTAGGCTCGACCATCAACGTCCCGTGGACCGGAAAAGCCACGGTCGGGGCATGAAATCCATAGTCCATAAGTCGCTTTGCAATATCAATGGCGCCGATGCCTGATACTTTGGTAATGGCATTGCAATCAACGATCATTTCATGCGCGCAACGGCCTTTGCTCCCTGAATACAGGATCGGGTAATAGGGCTCGAGACAGGATTTCAGATAATTGGCATTGAGTATGGCATATTTCGTAGCTTCTGTCAGGCCATTACCTCCCATCATCTTGATATATCCGTAGGAGATCGGGAGGATTAGCGCGCTTCCGTATGGTGCAGAAGCAACAGCAGTGATCCCTTTGTCTCCCCCTGTCTTGATAAAAACATGTTTTGGCAGGAAAGGGGCCAGGTGCTTTGCCGCTGCGATAGGACCTTCACCCGGACCGCCTCCGCCATGCGGAATGGCGAAAGTCTTGTGCAGGTTCAGGTGGCAGACATCAGCCCCGATGATCCCTGGATTGGTCAACCCGACCTGTGCATTCATATTGGCGCCATCCATATAGACCTGGCCGCCGTTTTCATGAATGACCTTGATTATTTCGAGGATCTCTTCCTCAAATACCCCATGGGTCGACGGGTATGTTATCATTAACGCACCCAGGTTGTCTTTGTATTGGAAAGCTTTTGCCTTCAGGTCAGGGAGGTCTATATTGCCTTTATCATCGGTGCCCACTACAACCATCTGCATCCCTGCCATCACGGCACTGGCAGGATTGGTGCCATGCGCAGAGCTTGGGATCAGGCAGACATTCCGGTGGCCTTCCTTGCGGCTCAAATGATACTGGCGGATCACCATAAGTCCTGCATATTCCCCTGCAGCGCCTGAATTGGGCATGAATGAGATCCCTTCAAGTCCTGTAATGGTGCAGAGATCCTTTGCCAGCTCCTGGATCAGGTACTGGTACCCTTCTGCCTGGTTCTTCGGAACAAAAGGATGTATGGCTCCAAATTCAGGCCAGCTGAGGTGAAACAGCTCGGCGGCTGCATTCAGCTTCATGGTACACGACCCCAGGGGTATCATCGAACGGTTCAGCGATAAGTCCTTGATCTCGAGTTTCTTCATGTAACGCATCATCTCCGTCTCCGAGTGATAGGAGTTGAACACTTTATGAGTCAGGTACATAGAGGATCGGTTCAGGCCTTCTGGAATGGTGGTGATCTTCTCGCATTCATTGGGGTCGCAGACAAATGGAGAGAAAGTCTTGATATTCGCCTGGGCGAAAATTGAAAGGATGAGATTGATGTCCTGGAGTGAAGTGGTTTCATCGATGCTGATCCCGATGGTCTTTGCATCGATGTAACGGAAATTCATCTTGTTCTTAAGCGCCGCCTGCTTGATAGGCTTGATGGATGCTCCCTCGGGGATCTTGATCGTAAGGGTATCAAAGAAATAAGAATTCAGCTGGCGGTACCCGTACTTCTGAAGCTCCTGTGAAAGAACGCCGGCAAGGATGTTAATATGACGTGCGATCTGGCGGATGCCTTTCGGCCCGTGCCATGTAGCATAGAAACCGGCCATGACGGCAAGGAGTACCTGTGCCGTACAGATGTTGGAAGTGGCCCTTTCCCGCTTGATGTGCTGCTCACGTGTCTGAAGCGCCATCCGCAATGCCTTGTTTCCGTTTGCATCCACTGAAATGCCAATGATCCTCCCGGGCATTTGTCTCTTATAATCTTCCTTTGTGGCAAAGTAAGCTGCATGAGGGCCGCCATAGCCCATTGGCACACCGAAACGCTGGGTCGATCCGAATACAACATCTGCACCCCATTCGCCCGGGGGTGTCAGAAGGGCAAGGCTGAGGATGTCTGCTGCTACGGCAACTCCTGCCCCGGCTGTATGTGCTTTGTTCGTGAACTCGCGGTAATCGACAATGGCACCGAATTGATTAGGATACTGAACAACAGCTCCGAAAAATTTATCGGTAATGATAATTTCATCATACTTGCCAAACACCAGCTCGATACCCAGAGGAACCGCCCTTGTCTTGATGACATCAATGCTCTGGGGGAACAGATCGATCGATACAAAGAACTTGTTTGCTTCCCTCTTGACAGCATCCCTTGACCGTGCATTAAAAAGCATGATCATCGCTTCGGCGGCAGATGTTCCTTCATCAAGCAATGAAGCATTTGCTACGGGCATACCGGTCATATCAGAAACAACGGTCTGGAAATTCAGAAGGGCCTCCAGCCTGCCCTGTGAGATCTCTGCCTGGTAAGGAGTATATGAGGTGTACCACCCCGGGTTTTCAAGGATATTCCTCAAAATAACGCCTGGTGTAATTGTATTATAATAACCCAGTCCGATAAAGGTCTTGAAGATCTTATTTTTGGATCCGATGATCTTAAGGTGATTCAGGTATTGATACTCATTCAGGCCTTCAGGAAGATCCAGGGGGGCCTTCATCCGGATACTGGCAGGAACAGTCTCATCAATGAGCTGGTCAAGTGAACCGACCCCAATCTTTTTAAGCATTTCAGGGACCTGTTCTCCGAATGGTCCATTGTGTCTTCTGGCAAAGTTATTCGTGATCATAGAGTTTAAATTTTTTAGATAGCGTTCATGCAAAAATACCAAAACTTTGATTGTTACAAAAATTTCAATACTCACAAGGAAAGATGCTGCAAATGCCGTCGACTATTATCTATTGACCTTGCTGTTTTATCACCGGCATCTTCCATTTGTGTTGGAATATCGATATCATCGATTGACATACCCCTCATATAATAGGAGATGGCAAGATTATAAACCGTTCTGCCTGGGTACACTTTTTTAGCATACTTTGCCTTCAGTACAGGGTCTGCATTAACACTTCTGGCATAGGCTACAGCCTGGGAGAACGAATGTTGGTTCTCCATCTGTACAGGAGAACGCGGCACCGTAGATTTTTTCTGGGGCTTCACCATGATATTCTTTCCAAAGCGATTTCGAAAGACCACCTGGTTGCCAAATTTGCCGCTGTAATTTTTCGTGATGACATTGTTGTTAGTTTTACTCATAATTGTATGGATTTAAGGTTATTAAATAAAGAATTGATTGTCTGATGATTTTTTTGAACTATAATTTGCTACAAAAGTTCGTGGTAGCGGAAATGGTGGATCCACCCATACATAAAATATTAATGATCAGTGAGGTAGGTTATAAAAGAATAGTATCATTCAATTATACCACGTGAGGAGAAGAATAGTTTCTGAAAATAATTAAGATTCATTGTAATAATGCTTACCTTAAATGAAACACATGAATTACCCCAGGCTTTAGCCTGGGGGGTATTGATAACCTGATAATTACGGGCTTTAGCCCGAAAAAGATAATTCATTGGGATCCTTGAATATCTGTATACACCTTATTCTGAAGATCAAATATGATTCATTAAAATAATGCTTACCTTAAATGAAACACATGAATTACTCCAGGCTTTAGCCTGGGGGGTATTGAGAACCTGATAATTACGGGCTTTAGCCCGAAAAAGTTAATTCATTGGGATTCGGAAAAATCCGGGTAGGTATTATTGCGAAGAACCTTAATTCAGATGTGATTTTTGTATTATACGTATTTTTTGATCAAAGGTTACAATCCCCCAAATATACTCGTTATCAAGCTGTTATTCACTTGACCTTCGATTGAGCTTCGATTGAGCTTCGATTGAGCTTCGATTAAGCTTCGATTGACCTTCGATTGACCTTCGATCAGGCTTCGATTAAAATTCAGGCAAAATATAAATGATCTTCAGTCAAACCGTACTAAAACTTACATCAGGTATCTGATACCTTATACCCCGCATCCTGCAACCCGTTTTACTTCCTGATCCTCATCCTGTAGAAGGACCTGTAAACAAAGTACAGGGCAATTGCAAAGAACCCTGCGCCGATATAAGGCGCCATGGAATAGAAGTTCTCGGAAATAGCGATTTCCATTGCCAGCAAACCGAATAAGGTCGTGAACTTGATGATTGGGTTCATGGCAACCGATGAGGTGTCTTTAAAAGGATCACCTACCGTATCTCCGATCACGGTTGCATCATGTAACGGCGTTCCCTTCTCTTTCATATCGACCTCAACCACCTTCTTTGCATTATCCCACGCACCTCCGGCATTGGCCATAAATACAGCCTGGAACAATCCGAAGAAGGCGATCGAAATAAGATAACTCACGAAGAATGAAGCTGCCGGGTACCTTAACGGGTTATGAACGGCAATACTGGAATCCTGGTAACCGGATAAAAATGCAATGCCAAGTGCAAACGAAAAGATGGCAATGAAAATGTTGAACATCCCTGTCTGGGCATATTGGGTGCAGATCTTCACAACCTCCTTCGAGGCTGAAAGCGAGGCCTTCTTTTCTGCATTCTCGTCTAAGTGTATGTTTTTCTTTATGTATTCTGTTGCACGGTATGCACCTGTCGTTACTGCCTGTATCGAAGCGCCGGTGAACCAGTAAATCACTGCTCCTCCCGTCAGAAATCCCAGGATCGTAAAGGGATTGAGAATATTCAGGATGTCCTGCGGATTGATCCCGAATTTATTCCTGATCACCAGGATCAGCGAGAAGATCATCGTTGTTGCCCCCACAACTGCCGTCCCGATCAATACCGGCTTGGCAGTTGCCTTAAAGGTGTTTCCTGCCCCGTCATTGGCTTCGAGATAATGTTTTGCATTCTCAAAATCAGGTGTGAAGCTGAAATCCCTTTCGATATCGATAACGGCCTGCTCTTTATTTTCTTCGATCAGTGAGAGTTCATAAACCGATTGCGCATTATCGGTCACAGGGCCGTAACTGTCAACAGCTATGGTAACCGGTCCCATCCCAAGGAAGCCAAACGCCACAAGGCCAAAAGCAAAGATGGAAGGGTATCCCATATACATGCTCAGCCCATGTGCGCTGGCCATGTAAGCAACGAACATCAGGACAAGAAAGACCATCCCCTGCCAGAAGGCACTGAAGTTACCGGCAACAAGCCCTGAAAGGATGTTAAGGGAAGCACCGCCTTCTTTCGACGCAGTCACAACCTCATTGACATGCTTTGATTTCGGACTTGTAAATATCTTTGTGAATTCCGGGATCAGGGCTGCCCCCAGTGTTCCGCAGCTTATTATTACAGAGAGTGTTATCCATAGATTGTTTCCAAGGTCTCCGATCATAATATAACTTGCGATGAAGGTGACAATGATCGATAAGATGGAAGTGATCCACACCAGGTTGGTAAGAGGTCGTTCAAAATCAATTTCGTCTTTCTTGCTGTACAGGGCCTGGCTGAGAAGTTTATTGATATAGAATGCTGAAATAGAGGTGAGCACCATCAGGATACGCATGACGAAGATCCAGGTAAGCAGCTCCATTTGGTTCTGGACATCCATAACAGCCAGTACAATAAAAGAGATCAACGCTACACCGGTCACACCGTAAGTTTCAAACCCATCAGCAGTGGGTCCCACGCTGTCGCCTGCATTATCTCCCGTGCAATCAGCGATAACACCTGGGTTTCTTGGGTCATCTTCCTTGATCTTGAATACCACTTTCATAAGGTCAGAGCCGATATCTGCGATCTTTGTAAAGATGCCGCCGGCGATACGAAGTGCAGAAGCGCCGAGGGATTCACCAATGGCAAACCCTATAAAGCTGGCTCCCGCCAGGTTCCGGGGTACGAACAGGAGAATGATCAGCATCATGATCAGCTCCACGCAGACAAGCATGACCCCGATGCTCATTCCTGAATCGAGGGGAATATTCAACAATTTGATCGGCTTCCGCTCAAGTGAGGCAAAAGCCATGCGGCTGTTGGCAAGGGTATTCATCCTGATTCCGAACCAGGCTACACCATAAGATCCAAGGATCCCGATGACCGTCCAGCTGAGGATCAGCAGTACGCCGCCGAAGGAGTTGTGCTGGAGTCCGCCGAAATAGAATGCAATGCACAGCCCGATAAAGAGGAATAAAATAACAAGGAATTTTCCCTGTTGGATCAGGTAAGTCTTGCATGTTTCAAATATCACCTTCGCGACATCAAGCATTGAAGAATGGGCCCTGAGTTTCCTCACCTTCTGAAACTGGTAGAGCCCAAAAAGCATGCCAAGTAAACAAATAAGGAATCCGAATAACAGCAGATTATTCTGATTAGCAGAAAGATTCGGTATCTTCAGATCTGCCTCGCCGGCAAACATGAATGTAGGCATCACGATGGAAATCAGTAAAAGGATAATCTTTTTCATATTTATGTAGTTAAATTTGTTTTTCTGAAAGGCTGACAAAAATATTAACTATTTTTCAATTGAACAGTATTTTCGGCAGGGATTTGTCGTTTAGAGTAATTTAATGTAGGTTTGTATTAAGAAACGACTATGCGGAAATGGAAAAGATCAGGCTTGAAATTATCGGGATGTCTTACAGTCAGTCACAGAGCGGCGCTTATGCACTGATTCTTGGAGAGAAGGATGGGAAACGCCGGCTGCCAATAATCATCGGGGGATTTGAAGCCCAATCTATTGCCATTGAACTTGAAAAGATCAAAACTCCCCGGCCACTGACCCATGACCTGTTCAAAACATTTGCTGAATCCTTCGATATTAATATCCGGGAAGTCACCATCAACAAGTTCAGTGAAGGGGTTTTTTATGCAGTGCTGATCTGCTCGGATGGAAAAACTGAAATAGAGATCGACTCGCGCACCTCCGATGCCATCGCTCTTGCCCTTCGGTTTGGGTGCCCTGTATATACCTATGAAAGTATCATGGTGGCTGCAGGCATCCTGATGGAAGAGGACACAGAAACCTCCAAACAGGATGAACCGGTAGAAGAAGAAAACCTGGCTGAAGAAACTTCTTTTTCCGAATATTCTCTCGAAGATCTGACCCGGATGCTGCAATCGGCCGTCGAAAATGAAGAATATGAGAAAGCATCACGGATCAGGGATGAAATTAAAAAGCGGAATTAACCTTTCACTTACAATTGACATTTAATTAAGAAAATCCAGATGGGGATAAAGAAGCGTTTGGTACTTCTTAATTTTTTGCAGTTCTTCATTTGGGGTTGTTGGCTTCTTACGATCGGTGCCTACTGGTTCCAGACCATGCACTGGTCGGGTACCAGCTTCGGTGCGATCTTTTCAACCATGGGAATTGCATCGCTCTTCATGCCTGCAATTTCAGGAGTCATTGCTGATCGCTGGATAAATGCTGAACGGCTGTATGGTTCTTTTCACCTGGCCGGCGCAGTGATCCTGTTCTTTGTCCCGTTGATAAGTGATCCTTCAGTGATGTTTTGGGTCATTTTTCTTTATATGATCTTTTACATGCCAACCATCGCTCTTGCCATCACTGTGTCTTATGCAACCCTCGAAAGCAAGGGATTGAACATTGTCAGGGAATATCCTCCCATCAGGGTGTGGGGCACCATCGGGTTCATCGTTGCCCTCTGGGTCATCAGCCTCAGCAGGATCGAAACCTCGGCCATACAGTTTTATGTGGCTTCAGGGGCATCCCTGCTGCTGGGTTTGTATTCATTTACCATGCCTGCCTGCCGGCCCCAGGGAAAAGGGGTTAAGAAGTCATTTGTGACCACCTTGGGCCTCAATGCTTTTGCACTTATTATGAAAGGGAAGATGATCGTGTTCTTCCTTTTCGCCATTTTACTCGGCGTGGCATTGCAGCTTTCAAATGCCTATGGTGATACATTTCTGCATGATTTTAAGAACGTAGCTGAATTTAAAGACCTGGTGGCAGTGAAATACCCTGCCATCATCATGTCAGTCTCGCAGATCTCTGAAATGCTTTTTATTCTTGCGATCCCATTCTTCCTCCGGAGGTTCGGCATCAAAAAGGTCATAATCATCAGCATGGTTGCCTGGGTATTTCGGTTCGGCCTGTTTGCCTATGGGAACCCTGCAGGCCTGCTCTGGATGATCATCCTTTCCTGCGTCATTTACGGGATGGCATTTGATTTCTATAACATCTCAGGTTCCATCTACATCGAAACACAGACTGATCCTGTAAACAGGGCCAGCGCCCAAGGGCTTTTCATGATGATGTCAAACGGCATTGGCGCATTCCTGGGAAGCCGCATAAGCGGTGTAATTATCGATAATTTTTTCACTGCTGAACCCGGGAAGTTCAATTGGCATGGCATCTGGCTTACCTTCGCTGCTTATTCTTTGATTGTTGCCATATTGTTTGCCGTATTTTTTCGTTATAAACATGATCAGAAAGCTTTGGACGTCTCACCTGTTCCTGACTCTTAATTAATGAAACAGTATCTCGACCTGCTGGATAATGTCATGAAAAATGGCTACCTGAAATCTGACCGTACGGGAACAGGTACCATCAGCGTTTTTGGTTACCAGATGCGTTTTGACCTCAAGGATGGTTTTCCTGTTCTTACGACCAAAAAACTCCATCTTCGTTCCATCATCCATGAACTACTGTGGTTCCTGAAGGGCAGCACCAACGTGCAATACCTTCGTGAGAACGGGGTAACGATCTGGGATGAATGGGCCGGCCCGGATGGGGAACTGGGCCCGGTTTACGGATATCAGTGGCGCAGCTGGCCCAAACCTGATGGCACCCATGTCGACCAGATCTCCCGCGTGGTGGAGTCGATAAAAAATAATCCTGATTCACGAAGACACATTGTGAGCGCATGGAATGTCGGGGAACTCGATAAAATGGCTCTGCCGCCCTGTCATCTCTTATTCCAGTTTTATGTTGCAGGTGGACGTTTATCCTGCCAGATGTACCAGCGCAGCTGCGATATTTTCCTGGGCGTTCCCTTCAACATTGCATCCTATGCCTTGTTGACCATGATGATGGCGCAGGTTACTGGCTTACAACCCGGTGAGTTTGTCCATACCCTCGGTGATGCCCATATCTATCTGAATCATATAGAACAGGTGAAACTTCAGCTGACCCGTGCACCGTTTAAACTTCCGAAAATGATCATTAACCCTGATATTCATTCTATATTCGATTTTTCATTTGCGGATTTTAATTTGCAGGATTACCTGGCTCATCCGCACATAAAAGGCCAGATCTCGGTTTAAAACAAAGCAGTATTTATGATATCGATCATCGTCGCCATTGCTGAAAATTACGCCATTGGGAAGAATAATGACCTTCTCTGGCATCTGCCTGAGGACCTTAAACGGTTTAAAAAGCTCACTACAGGACATAAGGTGATTATGGGAAAAAAAACTTACCTGTCATTGCCTTTCAGACCCCTGCGCAACCGTGAAAATATTGTGATCACAGATACTCCGGGTGAAATTTTTGATGGATGTACCGTCGTATATTCTATAAAAGAAGCCTTGGAAAGATGCAGCACAAACGAAGAATGTTTTATCATCGGCGGGGCCTCTGTCTATCAGCAATTATTGCCTTTTGCAAACCGTCTGTACATAACATGGGTTCATAAAGAATTCGAAGGAGATGTGTTTTTTCCGCTCATCGATTTTAAAGAATGGAAGATCGTATCACAGGAAGATTTACCTTTAGATGGCCAATTGGGTTTTGATTACTCTTATGTGGTTTATGACCGCAGGAATACTTGATCTGAAAATAAAGAATATATAATGAAGAAAATATCTTTACTCCTGGCAGGAATACTTCTTCTTTTCTTCTTTCAGTCCTGCAAGAAAAATAAGGCATATGACCTGAGACCCAATGTAAATGTCTCGAATGATGTGATCCTTTCTGTAAGTTCATATACAACTATCTTTAACCTTCTGATCAAGGCACGGCTGGATCCTTCGCTTACATTGAATGGTTATGCGTTTTTTGATGGTGCCAACATTTTTTATGATTCAGTGACGCCTGAATATGAATTCGGCTTCGGATCTTACCTTTCTCCCGATAGTGTCCAAAGATCAGGATGGATCACAGTGCTTATGTCGGGCGATATGCTATATAAAGGTTCTTATGCTAAAGTCTCCTTCCTGAATTATTTTGAAGATTATGGAATGGTCAGCGGGACTGATAGTATCGTCAATGAGGGTGTAGATGCCTTGAATCAGATGGTGTTCTCTGATCATATTTCTAATGGATCTATTGATAAGGGACTTGGAGGAGGAGTTATTATCGTTAACATCAACACTACATACAAGGCACCAAATTCCACCCTCATTCCAGGGGGAGTTATCCTTTTTCTTATGCAGGGGACTTTATCCGGTGTTTCTTCAAAGGGTCATCCTTTTTCAGCCTACATACTTGACACATTGAAGGATGCCGTCAGTTGTCCCTGGATCGAAGGAGGTATCATTAATGTGCATGTTTCTGATGCACAGGTGCAGGATGGCCATATTGATTTCATTAGCAGTGATGGGTGTTCAGATGTGATCTGGTATTATTGTGACGATTCCTCATTCAAGGTCAGGAAGAACAAATACTACTTAAAGAACTGACGGTTCAGGTCTTCCTTTTCTCCTTTTTTGCTGCAGGGAACAATACATTATTCAAGATCAACCTGTATCCCGGGGAATTGGGATGCAGGCTCAGGTCGGTAGGCGGATTTCCTACTAGGTGCTGGTAATCTTCGGGATCATGGCCGCCCAGGAAGGTGAAGGTCCCGTTTCCATAATCGCCATGAATGTACCTGGCTTCTCCTAGTCCCTTATTTTCACCCAGGATCAGTACCGACGATTTGATGGTCTTTTCATTGAAAGCTGTTGTCTGTCCCATAAATCCCTTTATAATGCTTTCATGATCCTGGCAAAGCATTGTAGGTACCGGGTCCCACTTTGCTGAGAAGTCAAAGAGTGTGAAAAAATCGTTCGTTTCATTAAGGTTTCTGGGTCTTGTATCGGTCACATCGATGTTCGATTTCTCATAAATATTGGGGTTCATCGTGAGTTTAAAATTTTCAAATGCAAAGCATTTGCTGAAATCCAGCTTTGATTGTGCATTGGGATCAGGCGGGTCTCCATCGAACATAACATCGCAGATATCAACTCCTTCTGCTGCGAGAGCAATGTCAAAGCTGTCAGGGGCCGAACACATAGCAAACATGTACCCGCCACCTGCAACAAAATCCCGGATCTTCAGCGCAACAGCCAGCTTAAGTTGTGATACTTTTTGAAACCCCAGCTTATGAGCGATATCCTCATTCGTTCTGACGTCTTCCTGGTACCAGGGATAATTGCGGTAAGTCGCCCAGAATTTTCCGTATTGCCCGGTGAAATCTTCATGATGAAGATGAAGCCAGTTGTATAAAGGCAAAACTCCTGCCATGATCTCTTCATCATAAACAACATCATAAGGGATCTCCGCATAGGTCAGGACAAGGGTCACTGCATCATCCCATGGCAGCTTGTTCTTCGGGGAGTACACGGCGATCTTGGGTGCTTTGTGAAGCTTTATATTTTCCATGTTGACCTCTGGATCGGCGATCTGCTCCAGGATTGCAGCAGCCTGCGCATCTGCGAGAACTTCGAAGGAAACACCCCTTATCACACATTCATTTTCAGTTTGTTTTGAATACTGTGAAAGAAAACTCCCTCCCCGGTAATTCAGCAGCCAGTCAACCTCAACCTCATGTTTAAGGATCCAATAAGCGATGCCATAAGATTTCAGGTGGTTCTTCTGTGCGTCATCCATAGGGATCAGAATGTAAGCCGCCTGAAGCCCTTGCACAAGGAAGATCAAAAGAAATAAAAGTAAATATCGGGTTTGCTTAAAAAACAGTTTCATTCCTGTCATCATCATTCATTTTGGACATGATCGTTCGGGTCCTTCCCTGACCATCAAACGATGTACTGGGAGATATAGTATTCATAGATGAATAATCGATCTCCGCGTCCATGAACTTTGCAAACCGTGAGACAAATTTCAGCTTGACATCTTTGGTTGCACCGTTACGGTTTTTGGCGATGCTTATTTCTGCAACCCCCTCCACCGCACTACCATAAGTATCTTCCTCCAGCTTATAATATTCAGGCCGGTAAATGAAAAGGACCATATCGGCATCCTGTTCGATAGACCCTGATTCACGAAGGTCGGAAAGGATGGGCTTTTTTATGAGACGTTTCTCAACTTCACGGCTTAACTGCGACAATGCAATGATTGGAATATCCAGCTCCTTCGACATGGCTTTTAATGACCGTGAGATATTACTTATCTCCTGTTCCCTGTTTCCCTTGTGTTCAGGGGCTCCCTGCATTAATTGCAGATAATCGAGGATCACAATCTGGATATTGTGCTGTGTTTTTAACCGCCTGCACTTTGCCCGGAGCTCAAACATCGTCAGGGCAGGTGTGTCATCGATATATAAAGGTGCATCGATCAGCGTGGCGATACGTGAATTGAGCTGTTCCCATTCATAGTCTTCAAGGTTGCCATGCTTGAGCTTATCTGAACTGATTTCTGTTTCACTGGCGATGAGACGTGTTACCAGCTGAATAGCTGACATTTCAAGGGAGAACAATGCTATGGGCTTTTTAAAATCTACCGCAATGTTACGCGCCATCGTAAGGGCAAATGCTGTTTTTCCCATCCCCGGGCGGGAGGCAAGAATGATCAGGTCTGATTTCTGCCAGCCTGACGTCACCCTGTCGATTTCTGTAAACCCCGAACCGACTCCGCGCAGATGCCCTTCATGTGACTTGCTGGCTGAAATTTCTGCCACGGCCTCCTTCACCAGTGATTGCATGTTCCTGACGTTCCTTCGGATACTTGTCTCGCTGACGGCAAACAGGTTACTTTCAGCCTGATCAAGCAGCTCAAATACATCCGTGGTATCTTCAAATGCATCTTTGATAATGGCCGATGAAATTCGGATCAACTCACGCTGGATATGCTTTTGAAGGATGATCCTGGCATGGAATTCAATGTTTGCCGAGGATGCTACCCGGTTTGTCAGCATTGCTATATAGTATGGCCCTCCGACAAGTTCCAGTTCGCCGGATTTCCTCAGTTCATCAGTCACCGTAAGGATATCGACCGGCTTTACCAAGGTAAATAATCGTGTGATAGCGGCATAAATGATCTGATGTTCCGTTTTGTAAAAGACTTCAGGCCTCAGCAACTCAATAACTGCAGCCAGCTTGTCTTTCTCCAGTAACATAGCGCCGATCACAGCTTCTTCAAGATCAACTGCCTGGGGGGGTACCTTTCCATGCTCGAAAACGGCATCTGTGAGTGGCGTTTTCCTGGGTTTCCTCCTCACAAGTCCCTCTCCTGATGCAGGGACCGTTCTGCCCGAATTACCTTGTTCTGCAGGCTTATTTTTAAATTCTTCCATAGTTCAAATTTAGGACATATTTGCAGGGCATGGACAACTGCGTGGTGAATTATTTATCAACAATCATATTCCAATAGTCAGTCCGATATGGACCCATTTATGCCACGCACATCCATGAAATTCAGGGCTTAACAGGAACTGTTCAACATCAAGCCTGATCCCTTCATAGGACAGTGTAATGCCCAGTGTTCCCTGGTAAGTTAAGGGGGATACTTCCTTTCTGGTCAGCGTATAAATACTCGACTTGTTGAACATGCCTCCTTCCAGTGTTGCATCATAGCCCACCAGTCTGCCAAGTGAGGTCACGAAAACAAATGCCTGGAATTTTGAATATCCGGGGGTCGTATTTGCTTTCATCCTGGAAAAGCAATAAGAATCATAGTAGGGGTTCATCAGGCCGGCACGGAATTGGAAACCGCCTCCCATATTGGTGTAAAGGGTTCCCAGGGACCCGGTTCCATTCAGGTTCAGCTCCACTCTCCTGCTGCTTAGAAGGCCTTTTTCATAGGTTAAGTTGTAGTTGAGGACAAGATCATTCTGTATCTGGTACTCCCATCCAAGAGGTTCACTGTTTGTTGGCAGGTTACTGTGAACCGTCTTCTGTAAAAAATCGCCGAAAGCCATTGGCCCGATAACGCCAAGGTCAATTTCACTGGTCTGACGGAATTTCTTTATAGGATCATTTGAGATCTTAAAACTTCCAAAAACAAGATAGGATGCATAAGGTCTGTCGCCATATTGGATTCCGCCAACTTTTGTCGTAGAAGGGGTGTACATGTTCTGTAAGATTGAGATGCCGTAATAATTGATCCCCTGTCCCCAGTATGGGACCATCAACCAGGACAGCGGAGATTGTCTCAGGGCGGGACTGATAAAATCAAAGCGTACACCATTCGTATAGTAACGGTCAGTATTGTCAAATACATCATTATCAAAGTTGATCCTGAATGAACGTTCATGGCTTAGCAATATCATGGATGAAAACCCGGGGTTTTCAACAGGGGAAAAAAGGTATACCTGGTTTACCGGTTCCCGCAGATCAATCTCAAAATTAGCATTGCGCAGATAGTTCAGCTTTTTGATCAATGTTGTGTCAACTGTCCTCTTTTCTGTATTTTCTTCGGACTTGAGGTTTGTTCTTTCCGTTTGTTTAATTCTTTTTTTATGCAGGAGAATGGAGCCGGGTGGCACATTCTTTGCAGCTGAAATATCGGCTTCTTTCGTTTCAGATTTTGAAGGTGCAATGACAAATGATTTTTTTTTCATCAGGATGTCCTGCTTTGAAGGATTTTTCACCTCATTCTCATTGCACCTGACGAAAAATAGAAGAAAAAATAAAAAGGTAACATATCTCCACATAGGAAGAACAAAAGTAATCAATTCTCCCTATGCCTATAAACGCAAATCCCCTTGCGGGGATTGATTTTTATCAATATCTCAACATGACACTGCAAAATACTGTAATTTCGCACTAATTATTAAGTTCATGAGAAACCTGATCCTGTTGGTCATTCTTCTTAATGCCAGTCTGGGATTATCTGCCCAGCAAACGCTGGTAGTTGAAAAGATTGGGACTCCGACACGCTATGGATTTCACCTTGGCGATGATGTGAAGATTCAAACAAAAGCAAATAAACAGATATTAAAAAGCTATATTTGGGCACTTACCGACACCTCTGTTACAATTGGAATCCACCACACAGTTCCCTTATCCGATATCGGTGCTGTCTACAAACATTATCATTTCCCAAAACTCCTGACAGAATTCTTTTTTCTTGCGGGAGCAGGCTATTTTGTTCTTGATTCGTTCAATAATCTGATCAATAAGGAAAAGGTCTTTAACCCTCAAACTTTCCTCATCAGTTGTGGCCTCGTTGCTGTCGGTTGTGCTATTATTCCATTGCATCAGAAAAAATGCAGGATTGGAATAAGATGGAAAGTAAAGATTATGGATATTAATCTCAATTAGGTTGATCCAGTGTTCCGATAAGTTCCACCAGGATCTTTGTCATTCTGGGTTCAGCAAGGTTTGCCTCACGGATCACATCTTGATGTGTTACCTCCACGATCTTTCCAGGTACGCCGAGATCCGTGATTACCGAGAATGCAAAGCAGCGTAGTCCCATATGCCGTGCGGAGATCACTTCAGGCACTGTCGACATTCCTACTGCGTCAGCTCCGATCGTTCGGATGTATTTGTACTCTGCAGGAGTTTCAAAGGTAGGACCTGAAACAGCCGCATAAATTCCTTTTCTCAATGGAAGATTATATTTGCTCGCAATTGCAAGTGCTTTCTCGATCAGCTTAGGGTCATAAGATTGAAACATATCCGGGAAACGTGTTCCTAGCATTTCATCATTGAAACCGATCAGCGGGTTGTCTTTCATCAGGTTGATGTGATCTTCAATGATCATCAGATCGCCCACATTGAAATCTGCGTTCACTCCACCGCTTGCATTCGAAAGGATCAATAGTTGTATCCCGAGGAATTTCATGACCCGTACAGGAAATGCCAGATCCTGCATGGTATATCCTTCATAATAATGAAAACGTCCCTGCATGGCGACTATGTTTTTCCCGCTCATTTTTCCGAAGATCAGGTTTCCGTTATGCCCGTCAACTGTTGATACCGGGAAATTTGGGATTGTCTTATAAGGAATGGATAGGGGCATTTCTATTTCATCAACCAGGCCCCCCATCCCTGTCCCAAGAATAATTCCTACCTCAGGTCTCAGGGTCACCCGGGCTTGCAAAAAATTAATGGTTTCTTTGATTTTGTTCAACATAATCTTTTATCAGCATGTCAAATCCCTGCTTGTCTTTTTCGTGAAAGTCGATTTCAATCGGAAGGTAAAATAACGGAAGATCTTTTAAGAAATTACTGAATTCAGAATTCTTCAGTCGCATCAGATCTTTCTCAGTTGTTATGATGATCTTTTTTCGGGATGGAAGATCAATGAACTGTGAACGGATATTCTCCAGATCTTCTAAGTTGTATTGATGATGATCAGGGAATTTTATTACAGATAATTCAGTACATTTTCTTCTGAACTCCTCCTGGATAGGATAATCATTTGCAATCCCCGTAAATAACAGGATGTAACTTAATTTCTTCAAAATTGTCATATCCTGCCCCTCATTGACCGGTACCAGTGGTCTATAGTTGATATAGGAAAAGAAAATTTGCTGTGAAGGCCTCGGCTTGATATCATCCTGGATTTTTCTCCTGGTGATAGGTGAAAGGACTTTCGGGGTTTTTGTCACAATGATCACATCTGCCCGCTTTGCACCTGAACGGAATTCCCTTAAGCGCCCCGAAGGGATTATATAATCATCCATATAAAGATGATGATAATCAGTGAGGAGTATTGAAATGCCAGGTCTTACCCACCGGTGCTGAAAGGCATCATCCAGCAAAATAAGCCCAAGATCAGGGAACTTTTCGATGAGCATTTCAATGCCCCTGCTCCGCTTCTCATTTACGGCAACTTTGATACTGTGAAATTTCTTTGCAATCTGGAGCGGCTCGTCACCGATATCTTTAACGCCTGACTCTTGGGAACCAAGGATGAATCCTTTACTCTCCCTGGAATAGCCTCGGCTCAGTGTTGCTATGTTGATCCTGTCGCCAAAGAGACGGATAAGATATTCAATGTGAGGCGTTTTGCCTGTCCCGCCGACGGAGAGGTTCCCTACAGAGATAACTGGTATATTGAATGTTTCAGAACGGAGGATCCCATGATCGAAAAGGAGATTTCTCACCTGCATGATCAATCCATAACAGAAGGAGAGAGGGAGTAAAAGTATCTGTAAAATCCTCATTTCTAAGAAAAAAGACGAAATTATAAAAATTATATCTACCAAAAACTTGTTAGGGTGAATATTTTTAATAAATGGAAAAAAGAGCCGTATTTTTGTATTCCAGGTATTCATATTTCACATTTTATATTTCATTTAAACACTATTAGTTATGACTATCAGAGAAATATCAGAGGTTCTGGAGCATTATGCCCCACTTGAACTTCAGGAAGAATATGATAATTCAGGACTGATCATCGGTGACCCTGACGATAAATTTTCGGGGGCACTGATAACACTCGACATAACAGAAAAAGTTTTGGATGAAGCCATACAAAATAAATGCAATCTCGTAATCTCACATCATCCACCGATTTTCAATGGATTGAAGCGTTTGATAGGGGAAAATCCCGCTCAGCAGCTGACCGTGAAAGCAATCCGGAAACGGGTTGCCATTTATGCTATGCATACTAATCTGGATAATTCAGTCAATGGATTGAATGCCTGGCTTTGTGATCTTCTGGGGATAAAAAATTATAAGATTTTGACCGAGGCGAAAGGATTACTATCGAAATTGGTCACTTTTTGCCCTTTGGATCATGCAGATCATTTACGTCAGGCCTTATTCCAAGCAGGTGCGGGAAATATCGGGAATTACGACTGCTGCAGCTACAACCTTACCGGCCAGGGCACTTTCAGAGCCTCGGAAAAAGCTAATCCATTTGTGGGAGAGAAAAATGTTGTTCATTTTGAAACAGAATCACGGATCGAAGTGATATTTCCGCGATACCTTGAGAAAAAACTAATAACAACTCTCATTAAAGACCATCCATATGAGGAAGTCGCCTATGATATTTATCCTCTGTCAAATACTGCCAGCTTTGCCGGTAGCGGAATGCTCGGAGAACTGGATACGCCAATGGAAGAATTTAAATTTCTTGAACATATTAAAAATCAATTAAGAATTCCTTTCCTCAGGCATTCACAATTGACTGGAAAAAAGATCTCACGGATAGCGGTTTGTACAGGGTCAGGAGCATTTTTAATCCCGGAAGCAAAAAAAAGTGAGGCTGATATTTTTCTGACAGCAGACCTTAAATACCATGATTTTTTTGAAGCAAATTCAAAGCTAACCCTGGCAGATATAGGTCATTATGAAAGTGAACGGTTTGTAAAAGATTTGATTTATGGCATTTTGATCAAAAATTTTCCTAATTTTGCATTCCTTATCTCAAAAATCAATACAAACGCTGTTCATTATTATTAATTAAACGATATATGGCAAAAAAAATAAAATCGACCCTTGCCAAGAAAGTCCCTGCCAAAACAGTAAAGGTAGTTGTCAAAAAGGATGTAAAAAAGCAAGCAGATAAAAAGAGAGTTCCTTTAAAAAAAGAAACAATTAAACCTTTAGCCATAAAGAAAGCAGCGAATAAACAAGTTGCTAAGGCTCCTGCTCCAAAACCCTCAAAAACAGCTGCACCAGCAAAAGTTGCACCAGCAAAACCTGCACTAAAAAAAGCTGCACCAGCAAAACCTGCACTAAAAAAAGCTGCACCAGCAAAACCTGCACTAAAAAAAGCTGCACCAGCAAAACCTGCACTAAAAAAAGCTACACCAGCAAAACCTGCACTAAAAAAAGCTACACCAGCAAAACCTGCACCAGCAAAACCTGCACCAAAAAAAGTTGCACCAGCAAAACCAGCACCAAAAAAAGCTGCACCAGCAAAACCAGCACCAAAAAAAGCTGCACCAGCAAAACCAGCACCAAAAACTGCACAAAAAAAGGCTGTACCAGCAAAACCTGCACCTAAAAAAGCTGTACTGGCAAAACCTGGACCCAAAAAACCTGCACCAACTAAACCAGCACCAAAAAAAACTACACCAGCTAAACCAGCACCAGCTAAACCAGCACCAGCTAAACTAGCACCAGCTAAACTAGCACCTAACAAACCTGTACCGGCAAAGCTTGAACTTAAAAAAGCCATTCCTGTTAAACCTGCAGTACAAAAAGCAGTAGCAACAAAACCGGCAATAAAACCGGTTGAAAAAAAGGCTGGACATACAAAACCGGAAGAAAAACCCGGGAAAAAAGCTATACCGGCTTCAGAGCATAAGATATCAACCATTCATAAACTTGAGCCTCTTCAGGAAGGCGGTGAGGTAACCATTGAAAAGAAATTGATTGCTCTTTACAGCCTTCAGCAGATCGATTCCCAGGTTGACAAGATCAGGATCATCCGTGGAGAGTTGCCTCTCGAAGTACAGGATCTTGAAGATGAAATAGCCGGATTAGAGACACGTATAGAGAATTATCTTCAGGAAAATAATGCCTTGGAGAAATCTGTAATGGAAAAGAAATTAGCCATCAAGGATTCGCAGGCTATGATCAAGAAATATGAGGAACAGCAAATGAATGTGAGAAATAACCGCGAATATGATTCACTAACTAAAGAAATTGAAATCCAAAGCCTTGAGATCCAGTTGTCGGAAAAGCGGATACGTGAATTCCAATTGGCATTGGAGGCAAAAACGGAAGAAATAAACAGGTTTCAGACTATTCTGGCCGACCGTAAAAATGATCTTGAAATAAAGAAGAATGAACTTGACGATATAGTCACCGAGACGGAAAAAGAAGAAAATGACTTGATCAGAAATTCAGAAATCAACCGTAAATATATTGAAGAAAGGTTGATCACAGCTTATACCCGGATTAGGAAGAATGCACGTAATGGCCTTGCTGTTGTGCAGATTGAAAGAGATGCCTGTGGTGGGTGTTTTAATAAGATACCTCCTCAGCATCAACTTGATATCCGGATGCATAAGAAGATCATCGTATGTGAATATTGTGGCAGGATACTGGTTGATGATGGGATTGTGAACGCAGTCCGTTAATGCGACTCAGCTACCGAAGCGGCAAAGCATTGAACAGAAAACATTTGTTTCTCTTCAATGCTTTGTTTTTTTTACCCCTTTTTCTCTTTGCGCAATTCGACTTTAACAGCAACTGCAAAGATGCTTACCGGTCCATTCTTTCCCTTCAATTTAATGAGGCAGGCAAGCATCTGAATGTGGAAAAGACAACCCATCCTTCCAATCTTATCCCTTTATATCTTGAGAATTATATCGATTTCCTTACAGTCTTCATCGGAGATGAGCCTGCTGCTTTTGACAAGTTCCGCAGTGCATGCGAAATGAGGGTAGATCTTCTGAGAAATGGGGACATGAGCTCACCCTGGTACTGGTACTGTCTTGGCAATATGCGCATTCAGCTTGCTATATGCAGGATGAAATTTGGAGAATTCGCTTTGGCTGCTTTGGATATCAGTCGTGCTAACAGTGATCTGAAAGAAAATACCCGTTTATATCCCGGTTTTCTTTTGCAGAATTCAAGTGTAGGATTGATTCATGTAATTGCGGGTATCGTTCCCGATAGCTATTCATGGGTGCTCAGGGTTCTCGGATTGGAAGGGGACGTTCAGAAGGGTTTGGATGAGATTGCTCTGACGGCAGGATATACGGGAAATAATGAGACTCACCTTTTGTTCAGGACTGAATCCTTGTTTTATTTGGCATTCCTGGATGCGTCACTTGGCATAGATCCCAAAAGTGCTCTCCTGATCTTACACAACTTTGAAAATGAGAAACTGTCAATTCCCGATTCAACAAGTCCCCTTTCGATATTTATCAGGGCCACTATTCTTTCAAAAGCAGGTATGACAGATGAAGCCATCCGGTGTCTAAAGAAATACCATCCAGATAATGCAGAATATCCTGTTTGTTATTTGGATTACCTTACAGGACTAAATAAGCTTAACCGGCAAGATCCCGATGCCGACCTTTTTTTAATAAGGTTTCTTAGGAATTTCAAGGGGCAGGATTATATTAAATCAGGTTACCAGAAACTTGCATGGACATATTTATTAAAAGGGAATATCCAAAAATATAAGGAATATATAGGTAAAGCACTTACACGTGGTGGAATCCTTGTTGATAATGATAAACAGGCATACAGCGAAGCGAAGTCCAAAGAGCCTCCGAATGCTGTTTTACTGAAAGCACGGTTGCTTTCTGACGGGGGCTATACTGACCGCGCAATTCATGTAATGTTGGATCAGGATGTGAAAAGTATCGTCAAAACTCCAAAGGATCTGCTGGAGTACAATTATCGACTTGGCCGGATTTACCAACAATCAGGTGATTATAAGGAAGCCCTGAAGTTTTTCAGGACTACCATACGCGATGGAGAAAGTCAATCCTGGTACTTTGCGGAAAATGCAGCATTGCAATCAGGTATCATTTTAGAACAGGAAAAGGATTACCAGGATGCTGCAAAGTATTACAGGCTATGCCTGTCGATGAAGAACACTGAATATAAAAACAGCCTGGACCAAAAGGCCAGGCTGGGATTGAAAAGGATTAAGAGGTATTTGCCTTAGAAACGGAATCCGAAAGTTGTCGTTACTGTACTGGTATTATATTTATTCTGCGAAGGATCAACGGTTGTAGGATCATAGAAATAATAGTTTTCTTTTGTCTGTGTCCACTGGTATGTCATGTCAACAAAAAAGTGTTTTACCCTGTATCCCCATCCAATCGATGCTACATACAACTCTGATGCATTATTGCCTGATTGATAAGGACTTCCATAATAACCAAAACCGCCTCTAACCCTGAATCTTTTTATCCTCCATTCAGTTCCAAAACGTACATTCACCGGTGCTTTATATTGGTTCTTGATTTGGGTATTTACATCTGAAAAACTTGCATCATTGGATGAAAAATACGATTGGGCATAGTTTACATATTCATATTCCCCGCTTATGAGTCCGAAATTTCCGATGATGAATGCCACGCTTCCTATCGCCCTGAATGGAGTAATGAGCTGATAATCAAAATTGCCCAATGGAGATGATGAGGAATTAGTCCCGAAGGTAAATTCACCTGTCATATCGCTGCTCCAACTATCTCTCATGTTTCCATAATAGGTAGGTGTGTGAATTGCAGCTCCGATTCTGACCCAATCAGCAGGTCGGTAAATAAGCCCTAATTTAAAGTTGATCCCTGTGCCATGTGTCTCAAGTTGCTGGTTGAAAGTCATCGATTGGAAATAATGTATGGCAGTATCATTTTTGACTTCCCTGTATTGGGAGTTCTCATAGTAATAGATAATAGGTACGCCTATAGTAGCGCCGATATATAAGCGATCGTTGTAATTAGTCCCAAAAGCAAAATCAAATTCATTAATTGAACCGCTTGTGGTCACTGATTTTGATTGGATTACCCCTCCGTTCGGTGCATCATTCGCGTATTTTTTATTAGCTGAATCGGCAAGATAGATCAGGTCTGTATTATATGCTAGGGCAATGTCGAAAGGATAATTATTATTGATCATTGAAGGTGTGATTCCCCCCGTTGTATTGTTCAGGGTATTGACATAACCTGTCAGTATGGAATTTTTATTGTTTGTGCCTTCCATGAATATCTTATTATTGAAATCATTCTCACGGTTCATGCCAAAAGCAATGTTAAATCCTTTAAAGCCTGAACTGTTTTTATCACTCCCTCCTAAATGAAAAACCAAACCAAGGTCTCCCATTCCAAAATTGAGTTTATTATCATTATTGACTTCCGTGCTGTAATTAGTATTGGAATTTTCCAAGCGTATTGCTGGACTGATAGTAAATTCAGATGCTGAATAAAGTCCAAGACCGGCAGGGTTGGTGGTTATGGAAGAAAAATCTCCGCCGACGGCGCCCATTGCACCGCCAAGTCCCTGGTAACGTGCGGTTCCGCCGTAAAGGATTTGTGAATAGCGCAACGCATCTGATGCGGTTTGAGAATACAGGGTAGGCATAGAGCTAATGAGAAGAATGAAAATCACTAATCGTTTCATAAGATATTTTAGTTTTAATTTCTGAAATGATTTTTCTAGTCTTAAAAGTAGTCTCTTTCAGATACTATTATCTCCTTCCGCCGCCTCCGCCGCCATGGCTGCCGCCTCCGCCGCCTCCACTATGGCTGCCACCGCCGCCTCCACCACCACCAAATGAATGTGACGGTGCAGAATAACCTGATCCGGAATGGCCCGGTGAAGAATAAGATCTTGAAGGAGTACTGTAAAATCGGCTGCTACCGCTAGGATTTGAATAGACCCTTGAGTTCCCTCCATAATTCGAAGGTGAAGAATATCTCCTGCCAGAAGCTGCAGGATTATTGTAATTCCCATTCCTGTTTGAATTTTCAGTTACACCGGCAGTCCGTCCTTGCTGTGAACGGGGATTGATGTACTCTTGGCTTGATTTAGGCTGCCTGTAGGCTGGCGAAGAGTATGTTTGTGCATTTGACCGGATCATCTGCTGCTGGGTTCCTGGTCTTGCATACCTTGGTGAAGGTATCTGGTGTTGAATATTATTTCGTGTTGAGCCAAATCCGTTATTCTGGATATTTTTTATTGTCCTCGTATTTGTCTGTGTATTCGAACGGACATAGTTGTAACGCTGTTTATCAGGAGCAACACGATTGACATTGCCAGGATTTACACTTCTTGGATTTTTCGTTTGAGAGACTCCAGGATTATTGCTGGCGGTTGTGGTCCGTGCGTTTTTTCCACCATTAGGAGAAGAAATTGTCCGTTGTCCGTAATAATATCCATTATTATTCCAATCCCAATAATGGTGACCATGCCAGCCGCCACCCCAATAAGGATAATCCCAATAAAATGAGTACGGATTATAGTAATAAGGATAGCCCCAATAATAAGGATAACCCCATCCGAAACCAAAATCACCCCATCCGTATCCCCATCCTAATGAATAATAAGACCCCCAGAATGGGTCACCCCAGGAATTTCCAAAGTAGAGATTGACATTCGGAGAGGACCCGCCGGAAGAATTAGTTGAATCTGATGATTTCGTATAATATTCGCTGCTATAGTCAAGCCCCGGGTTCTTCTCATTGAACCTTTTGATCCTGGCCGAATAGGAGTTGTCACTATAATCTATTGCTGATTTAGAAGAAGCAGCTGCCGGCCGGCTGGAAGAACTATCTGCTGATACAACAGCATGGGAAGCCGAAAGGTCTTTATTCTGGATTTTGGAATTCGGGGAGATATTCGCAGGATCAGATTTATTGGAATAAACATCATCGTAAGTATAACCAGTTGATTTTTGCTGCGTTTTACAGCTGAAAAATAAGGTTGCGATGAGGACGCTGATGATCATTGACTTTTTCATATGCTATTCTTCTTTTGAAATTTGGAATGTTTTGAATCTACTTGGGATCGCGATAATTTTATTACTTTTGGACATTAAAATTTTCCTGTTAAACAGCAAATATTATACCATACTCAATTAATGGCAAAAGATTTTTCAACTAGAAATGAAAATTATTCGCAATGGTACAATGACCTTGTGGTAAAAGCTGACCTGGCAGAGAATTCTGCCGTTCGTGGATGTATGGTGATAAAACCCTATGGATATGCTATCTGGGAGAAAATTCAATCTGCACTGGATAGGATGTTCAAGGATACTGGTCATAGCAATGCCTATTTCCCGATTTTTATCCCAAAATCATTCTTCAGTCGCGAAGCAAGTCATGTGGAAGGTTTTGCAAAAGAATGTGCAGTGGTAACTCATTACCGCCTTAAAGCCGGTTCCGATGGCAAAGGAGTGATGGTTGATGAGGATGCCCGCCTCGAAGAAGAATTAATTGTACGCCCAACTTCTGAAACCATCATCTGGGATACCTATCGCACCTGGATCAAATCTTACCGTGATCTTCCAATCCTTATTAATCAGTGGGCAAATGTAGTCAGGTGGGAAATGCGAACCAGGCTTTTTCTCAGGACCACAGAATTCCTTTGGCAGGAAGGACATACCGCTCATGAAACCCGTGAAGAAGCTATCAATGAAGCTGAAACCATGCTGAATGTTTATGCCGATTTCGCTGAGAACTGGATGGCTATCCCTGTTATAAAAGGAACAAAAAGCCCTGCCGAACGCTTTGCCGGTGCGTTAGAAACCTATGCAATCGAAAGTCTGATGCAGGACGGTAAAGCATTACAGGCAGGCACTTCTCATTTTCTGGGAGAGAATTTTGCAAAGGCATTTGATGTTAAGTTCCTTAACCGCGAAAACCAGCTCGATTATGTTTGGGCGACCTCATGGGGAGTGTCCACAAGGCTCATAGGAGCATTGATCATGTCACACTCTGATGATAATGGACTTGTATTGCCCCCAAAGCTGGCACCTGTTCAGGTTGCCATCGTGCCGGTATTCAAAACCAAAGAACAACTTGACCAGGTTTCTGAAAAGGCAATTCCATTAAAAAGAGCTTTAGAGACAAAAGGAATATCCGTAAAATATGATAACAGTGATCAACATACGCCAGGGTGGAAATTTTCGGAATATGAGTTCAAAGGAGTCCCTTTAAGGATAACAATAGGACCAAGGGACATTGAAAAAGGGACCGTGGAAGTGGCCCGGCGTGACACGATGGAGAAAGAGATTTTCCAAATGACGGATATTGAAAATAAAGTAGTTCACCTGCTTGACCAAATCCAAGCGAACCTTTATAACAAAGCACTCGACATGAGAGAAGCAAACTCTCACAGGGTTGATACCTGGGAAGAGTTTAAGCGTATTTTAGATACAACTGGAGGATTTATATATGCTCATTGGGATGGCACAGCAGAGACTGAACAAAAGATCAAGGAAGAAACGAAGGCTACTATTCGAGTGATACCTCTGAACAATCCAAAGGAAAAAGGAAAATGCATCTATACAGGAAAGCCATCCTCCCAACGTGTTATATTTGCCAGGGCATACTAGTCAGAATGGAATGACTTGTCCGGTGCCTGAAATGTGAACGTGCACTGAATCAGGGTTTCCTGTATAATAAATACTTCCAATCGATTGTATGGTTGCATCCAAAACTTTATCGCAGTCAATATAACAATCATTTGACCCGCTGTTTGAAACATAGGTGTAATCAGTAATCAGGTCCTTCAACTGAAGTAATCCATAATCCCCGGAAACAACAGAATTAAAGGTTGCCCTTCCCTTGATTGTAATGTCTGCTGTTCCCAGATGCTCATAAATAAATCCCTGAACAGCATTGAGAGAGAGAGCAATGCTGCCGCATCCTCCCCAGACGTCAAGCATAAATGATGGAGGTGTTAGCACATTAGTAGAACTTATGTTGCCGGCGGACAGGTAATAAATCTTTCTTAGATTTTTCACATGAACATAAGCATTCAATGGCTTATCATAGCTGCGCACCCAATTACACTTATTGGTATTGTCAATCTCCAGTCTCCTGTCATCGATTACCGTTTTAATTCCATCGATAATGTTCTCACCAGCTTCAATGACGACACTGTTTATCGAATCCTGTGTAAGAACAATGTCAACATTCTCTCTCGCATAGATAGTGTCAAAATCGGTTATAAAGCGTGATTGTCTGATTACAGTTCCGGTGCTGGTAAAACAATCTGCTCCCGATTTATTACAAGATGAAATGGCAGCTAGTAGTGCCACCAGGAATGACACAATTAACAAATGGCGTCCCCAAAAATTATTTAATGAGTTTTTTCCCATAAAGTTTTTCTATGTGAACTCCAAATCCCCATCCGATGTAATCAGCCCGGCCCCAATGAACCAGAAGCATCACATTGGCATAAATATATTTTGTAAATTTATACTGAAAAGATAGTTTTTCATAGAATGGGCCATCGGTTTTGTAAATACCGGCAAGATAGTAGCCGAAATTAAAAATGAAATCGAGTTTTGAAAGAACCAGCATATAGGCAGCATTAATTCCCGGCCTGAAAATTCTCAGCTTATTATTTACAGTAATACCTTCGTTTTCCAGGATTTTAATTTCAGAATTATCATACGGAAGATCTAACCCAAAACCCCACTTGCTTTTCCGTTTTACAGGGAAAAATGTGTTCTCGTAAAAATGATAAACTAAAAAGTTCTGGCCAATCACAGCTTTCATGTTCTTCCACCCCAAAGATCCCCCGATATCAAACTCAATATTGTGCCTTAGAATTGCCGAAAATGGCTCTGTTGGAGCGATAAATCGGTCGCCAATTGACTTGTTTTCTTTTGCAAGACGGAAAGCAACCCCGGCATTGACGGCAAGAATATTGATTCCATAATTTGGCAATTTCAATGCACCGTTTGAGAAATGCTGCAGACCGAATCCCAATGATATATTCAATCTTTCTGTCAGCTTATATTTTAATTTGAACATCATATTAGCTGAGGCATTGATATGTGAACCGATTGCAAGGTCTTTATAATTCGTAAGCCGGTCAAATCGTTTGGTAATATACGCAGCGCCAAGCCCGAAACGAAAATTAACCGAGAAATTTTTATATCGTGTCAGGGGAAAGTCAATGAATGGAAATACAGTATACGCTGAACCCAATTCATGTGATTTGTCCAGGCCAGTATAAAGAAAACTTATCCCTATATCAGGATAGCTGAATGCCCTTTCCCATATGCGTTTTCCATAGGTTTCCTGCTGGAGATTGAGCTCGAAGACCGGGAAATGGCTGTTAAATCTTTCCAGTTCGAGATGTTGGGCATATAAAAATCCATAATAAAACCTGCCTTCCACGAGCATGTTTGAAGTAAAGAGCACGTGCTCATATTCCTGTGAAAAGACTGGCGAAGTAAAAAATATTAACAAAATAACCGTTGAATTGAGAATTTTGACAGACCTGTTTAAATGTGTTTGAAAGGTTCTCAAATCGAGGGTTATTAATGTGTTCTCTGGTGCAAATTTAGGAGGATTTCTGTAATATTTGAATGACTCATAACATCCTTAATATAACGTGAAAACCTATAAATCCATACTTTTGTAAAAAAATAAAAATGGAAGAACGCGTTGCCGCATTCGGGCGATTACTGGAAATCATGGATGAACTCAGAGCAAAATGTCCCTGGGATAAAAAACAAACCCTGGAAAGCTTGAGATACCTTACCATTGAAGAAACCTATGAACTATCCGATTCTATTTTGGAGAAAGATATGGATGGGATAAAAAAGGAACTGGGGGACCTGATGCTTCACCTGGTCTTTTATTCGAAAATAGCATCTGAAAAGGGGAGTTTCGATATATTGGACGTTTTAAATAGTATCATTACAAAACTTATTCATCGTCACCCTCATATTTTCGGGGATGTCAATGTGACTACTGCTAAAGAGGTTAAGGATAATTGGGAAAAAATCAAGCTAAAGGAAAAAGGGAATGAATCAGTTCTTTCAGGAGTCCCGAATTCATTGCCTGCCATTGTAAAGGCTTACAGGATACAGGAAAAAGCAAGCGGGGTGGGATTCGACTGGGAAAAACCAGAACAGGTTTGGGACAAGGTAATGGAAGAATTAACAGAATTAAAGACAGAGGTCAGCAAAAACTCATCCATAGAGGAAAAAGAGAATGAATTGGGAGATCTCTTGTTTGCCATTGTCAATTATGCAAGATTCATTGATGTAAATCCCGAAGATGCACTTGAACGGACAAACAGGAAATTTATCAAACGCTTCCAATATCTGGAGGAAAAAGCAAAGAAACTTCACAAGCCGCTTAATGAGATGACACTCAGTGAAATGGATGTGTTCTGGGAAGAAGCTAAAACGTGGAAGCCAATATAATCTTGATCCTTTGAGGCTTTTAGAAAAACGGAATCTCATGCCCTTGTTGATCCCTGTAGGATTGATCATCCTCAATTTTATCTTGAAGATTATCTTTCTTGGACGACAGGATGTCGCAATGGATGAGCCATTTACCATTTATTATTCCCAGGCAGGATTTTCTTCTCTTTTCAGGATGCTGCAAACTGAGAATAATCCTCCACTGTTTTTTATTTTAATGCATTTTTGGATCCAGGTCTTTGGCATATCGGCATTCTCAGTACGATTCCTTCCTTTCCTTTTCAGCACCCTCACTGCCCCGGTCATTTACATGATTGGAAAACGTTTTTTTTCATCAGGATCAGGAATTATAGCGTCACTGATCTATACGTTTTCTGATTACCAATTGGCATTTTCTCATGAAGCAAGGGTCTACCCATTGTTTGGACTCCTCACCTGTCTTTCCTTCTATTTCTTTTACTCACTGATTCAAAACCATGGAAGAAAAATCTCCTTCTATCTCCTGATCATTACTAATGTTCTATTGATCTACTCGCATTTTTTTGGCTTTTTTGTGATTGGGATCCAATTGCTTTCCTATATAATCTTTGCTGATCTGAGAAAAACATTTAAAGCATATACTCAAGCCACTATAATAACAATAATCTGTTATTTACCTTATTTCCCGGTATTATTTAGCCGGTTTTCTGCTTCTGAAGAGGGCACTTGGGTCCCTCCACCCGTTCTCAGCGATCTTTATACTATGGTCTGGAGATTCAGCAATGTTCCTGTTGTGATTGTACTCTTTCTTTTATTGTTGATGGCAGCCTTGATAAAATATCTGGTACGGCGATTTCATTTACAAGATCTTTCTCCATTCCAGAAAGTTTTACTGGTGTGGTTTTTTGTTCCTTACCTGGCAATCTTTCTGCTATCATATAAACTTCCGATGTTCCTCGACAGGTACCTGGTATTTGTTTCTTTTGCATTTTATTTGCTGGTGGGACAGGCAATTGTCTATATTTCCGGATCGCGTAAGATCTTGTATTATATATTGTCAGCAATAGCAGTAGGAGGGATGTTGGCGACTTTTCATCCCGACCTCGATAATCATCGCAGGCCAAAAAAAGTCGCTGAAATTATCCACGGGTTAAAGAATAAGGAAACGCCGGTCTTGCTTTGCCCGGAGTGGCTTGATCTTGGATTTACCTATTATTATAACCAGGAATATTTCAGGGACTATGGCAACATCAGGAGGGATCTTCAGAATGAAATCATCTTTCCATTAAACCATCCTGAGCAGATTCCCAAAAATATTATATCAGGATCAACTTCTGTAATTCTCCTGGAAGAATGGCCTGAATTAGTGGATAAAAATAATGAGGTTCTGAAGTATATTTCAGCTAGATTTCCCGTTTGTCGGATAATCAAAATACCCGAATCATTTAAAATCTATTATTTCAGTATATCCCCTGGGTTCATACCCGTGATTCCCGGTCAGTGGTTTGACAAATAATTTGCCACACTTTCAGCAGTTTCTTTCATACCCTCCTCTCCTTTATGCCAATCTGCCGGGCAAACTTCTCCGTTTTCCTCAAAAAACTGCAAAGCATCCACCATCCGTAATGCTTCATCAATACTGCGGCCCAGTGGAAAATCATTGACCACCTGGTGGCGAACAATGCCTTGTTTGTCAATTAAAAATAATCCCCTGTAAGCTTGTGCCACACCATCAAATTCGATTGTCCCGTCTTCATTGTACATCCATTCACCTGCAAGGACGTTATAATTAGCTGAAATAGTCTTTGAGAGGTCGGATACGATTGGGTACCTGACTCCATGAATTCCACCTTTTTTCTTTTCAGTACCCAGCCAGGCCCAGTGAGAATATTTAGAATCAATAGAGCAGCCAACTATAGCGACATTACGCTTTTCAAATTCCTGGATTTTGTCCTGGAAGGCTAAAAGTTCGGTAGGACAAACAAAAGTAAAATCAAGTGGATAAAAAAAGAAAATTACATGCTTCTTGCCGATATATTGCTGAAGAGAGAATTTTTCGACAAATTCACTACCGTTAACTACTGCATCCGCTTCAAATAAGGGAGCTTTTTTACCAACTAATACTGACATAATTAATAATTTTTAATAATGATTGATTTACTTGCAATTTTCTGCAAAGATAAAAAATTATTTAGAAAGATTATGAATAAATAAACCTTTTTATGGTTTTAAATCATTGATGTTGAACTGGAGCTGAGATTGGTTCTCAAAATCAAAAAGTGTGGACTTTCGAATACTATAATATTGCTGCCAATAATTCTGGAGGGCTGAGAAAAATGCGTTCTCTGAATTATCTGTTTCGGTCTGAGCAGTATATAATTCCTGAAAATCTGTAATTTTCCCGATCATGTAACGATCTTTTGTTATTTCATATGATTTTTTGGCAACTGTATCAGCTTTGGCAGCGATCTGAATCTGGTTTTGCTGCATATTGAATTTCATGACATTCCGGTAAATATCCTGTCGGAAATCGAGAATTCCCTGTTCAACCTGGTTTTTTACAATGTCTCGCTGTGATTCCGCAATTCTGATGTTGCCCCTGGCAACTCCCCAATCGACAATTGGCAGATTGAATTGAAGCGTCACACCTTCAAGATCCTGTGAACTTTTATATGCATCCGGGAGTGTCGGGGCAGTCTGATTAATTCCAAACCTGGCGAGAAGATTGGCATCAAACCTTCCATCCATTTTTGCTTTATTCACCCCCATATCGGCTACCAGGAGCTGCCTGGTAAAATCTTCAGCAGGTGAGGTGTTTGCCAATGCTTCATTAATTGCTTTCACTGGATCTATTATGAAAAAGGCAATATTCACAGGTGGCAGAAGAACGATGGAATCAGTTTCCGGCATCCTGAGAAATGATCTGAGCACGAATAGCGCATCTTCCAGGGCCAGCTTCGCGTTTTCAATAGCAAGTTTTGCCTGCAGCAGGCTTAGCTGGTACAACAAAAGCTGGTTTTGAGGTATTTTACCAAGCTGATATCTTCCTTGTGTGATTTTGTAAAGCGTATCGTAGTTCTGGTAATTTGTTTCAGCTATCTTTTTTGCAACTTGTGCTTCAAGGACAGCAAAAAAATAATTTGTGGTCGTGATATTAATATCCTCTAATGACTCAAGATACTTCCGTTTTGCCTGGTCGTATTGGAGAGGCTGTAGTTTTCTGTCCCATTTATAAGAATTGAACATGAAAATTGGTTGAGAATATTGTATGTTTACTGGGGTACTGTAGTATGAAGTACTGTAAGAAGTATTACTGGAAGCATTTAAGTTATCAATACGCTGAAGTCCGCTGTTCAAAGAGATATCTCCTCCGGTAAAACCTATCTTTTGATTCAAACTGACATTTCCGATATAATTAATAGATTGTGTAGGCAGATAAGTATTGCTTCCATCCGGATTTAAATAAGAGGTGATATGCCGGTCGAAATCGGGAATTGTTCCTGATACGCTCAGCTGCGGTAGGTATCCTTTCCGGAAAGTTTTATAAGTAAGATAGCTGACTCTGAACTCTTGTTTAGAGATCAATGCCTGGATCGATCTTTCTTTTGCAAGTGTAGTTGCTTCTTCCAACGTCATATTGAGTACCTTCTTCTGTGCGAAACCTGTGGGAGGATGAACAAATAAGATCAGCATCACGATGCAGAAATAAAAAAAATATCTGTTCATAGGATGTTTTTTACATTATTCATGTCTCAGTGACGCCACAGGGTCCTGTTTTGAAGCTCTTCGGGCTGGCATGAACCCGAATGCAATCCCGACCGTAGCTGCAACTCCAAAAGATAATACCACTGACCAAGGAGAAACGATCGTAGGAATTGCCGTTACTTTCATGATCAATTTTGACAGGATGATTCCCAGGATGATTCCAGTCAAGCCACCTGTTATTGAGATCATTGTAGCTTCTGTAAGGAATTGTAGTATGATATCACGTTTTGTTGCGCCGATGGCCTGCCTGATTCCAATCTCCTTGATCCTTTCCATAACAGATGCAAGCATGATGTTCATGATCCCGATTCCTCCTATAAGGAGCGAAATACTTGCAATAGCTCCAAGTACCATGTTAAAAATATCACGGGTCCTTTCCTCCTGCTTAAGCAGTAATTCAGGAACTTTAATTTCAACATCATCAACACCGGCGTGACGTCGCAGCATCATACGTTTAAGGACCTCTGTTGTGGGCTTGACCATTTTGCTTTCTTTGACCTGTACTACAATTTTATCCACCTGGTTGCGGGAGGTGTTATCTGTCTGATTATCCATTACCATGGAGCCCCGGTCAAAAAAAATAATCTGGTTGTTCTGAAGGCTGTTCTTATTAATTACTGATCGGTCTTTAAAACGTAATAGTAAAGTTTGGATAGGAATATAAATGGTGTTATTATAATCGGATATTCCTAAGTTTTCAAGTGCTTGCTGGTTCACTTCCCTGTTGCTTAAAATACCGGTGACGGTTAACCATATCGGGCCACACTTTATCTCTTTTCCAATAGGGTTCTCTGCGGAAAAGAAATGACTTTTAATGGCAGGTCCTATGATGCAAACAGGTTTTCCGTTTTTCAGCTGATCTTCATTGAACATCTCACCCTGTGTAAGATCAAGGTTAAAAACATTGAAGAAATCAGGTGTTACACCGGTTACTTTTGTTGTCGATTTTTTACCCCCCCTGATCACATCCATATCATAGATCACTTCCGGACTGACTTTATCAACAGTGGGTATGAGATTTTTAATACTGATTGCATCCTGTAATGTCAATCCCGGCGAGAATTTTTTAGTTTCCTTTGAATCTGAATTTTGATTGGTTTGTGTCTGGGTGGAATTATCATTTTTTGTAGAAGATTTATTCTTCTCTGTTTTGTTAGAGATCACGATGTTATTGACGCCTACCAGCTTCATCTGGTCGAGGATTTCCTTTTGTGCACCCCTGCCAATTGCCATCATCGCAATCACCGCTGCTACTCCGAATATAATTCCCAGTGCAGTCAGTATGGAACGGAATTTGTTTATAAAAACCGCTTCCATTGCAATGTTAAAAATATAAATATAGCGTTCGAACAAGTAAGTTGGGTTTATCAGTTAAGGAGTTATTTAATCATCTTATTGATAATCTTTACTCTGGAGGAAATACTATTTTTAGATGCCGGTCCGGGTTCAAACTTTTTGATCTCTTCGGGGGAGAGCCGGGTTAATTTCAATTTATCTCCGTTCTCAGGAGGAAGAAGCAATAATTCATCATTCTCCCTGACACCGGCTGTCAGAATTATCTCATTATCATTACTCTCTCCCGTAATAACCTGTTGTTTAATTATGCTGCCACCATCTTTTTTAAATACATAGGTAACACTGTCTGTGCTCACCACGGCATCAACCGGGGCGAACAACACATTATTTATGGTGGCAGTAACAATAGTATTCTTTGATGTCATGGATGGCCTCAAAATAGAGTCGAATTCGTTGATCAGAATATTTACTTCAAACACTTTAGCATTGGAATTCGGAAGTTGTTCGCCAACATTGGCAACTTCTGTAACTTTTCCGGTAAATTTTTTATCAGGAAAAGCATCAATACCAATGCGGACATCCTGTCCAACCTTGACCTTGCTGATGTCAATCTCATTAACATACGTGCGGGAAATCATTTTAGAAAGATCAGGTAATTCTGCCACCGTAAAATCTCCCCAGGTATCTACACTTGATCCCTCCTGCTGCCGCCCATTCCAGTTCCGTGAATAGATAACCATTCCTTTTTTTGGCGCGAAAATATTGAACTGCTTGATCTTATCCTCCATCTGCTCAAGTTTGCGCTGAGCCTGGGTATAAGTGGAGTTGGCATCGTCCATATTAGCTACTTCCTTCCTGTACTGCAGGTCGTAACTTTTTTGCGCCTGTTCCAGTGCCCGTTCTGCCTTCTCAACTTCAATTTCAGCCTGCCTGCGTGTTGCCGGTGGCTCGTAGATGGATTGATCTTTTATGGTTCTTTTTTGTTCAAGATCATATGTGAGGTTTATCTGTTCATCTCGTAGGTGGCGCAGGTTCAGTGAACTATCGAGTTCCCGCTGGGTTTGTTGGGTCAATGCCTTGTCCCGGTTGGCTTCAATCTCCTTCATCTTGGAAGTTATTTCACTCTGGTCGAGAGCAGCTACAAAATCTCCGGAGTCGACTTTTGTTCCCTCCTGTATCAGTTTCAAGATCTTAACTGTATAGATTTGCATTTGAGGAAGGCCTTGTGGACCACGTATCTTTTCAGATGATTTGGCGAATAATTCGCCGGTAGTCGTAACCTCGATCGGGAAGGTCCCCTTCTTTACCCTGACTGTGATCTGCTGGCTTTTGTCATTCCTGGAGAAGATGAAATAGGCCACAATAGCAAGAATAAAGAAACCTGCTATAATGTAACCAACCTTTTTTTGCTTCATAGAGGGATTTTTGGGGAATATTAGACATCGATTTTTGCATATTTTGCATTGCGCTCAATGAACTCACGACGTAATGGAACATCATCCCCCATAAGCATCGAGAAAATCCTGTCGGCTTCTGTGCCATTTTCAATGGTCACCTGTCTCAATGTGCGGAACTCCGGGTTCATGGTAGTATCCCATAGTTGTTCTGAGTTCATCTCACCAAGACCCTTGTACCTCTGAATATGAATACTGCTTTCCTTTCCATTGCCACTCAGATCCTGAACAATCTGAGCACGTTCTTCTTCAGTCCAGCAATAACGGCTGCTTTGACCTTTCTTGATAAGGTATAACGGTGGAGTTGCAATATAAACATGGCCATTTTCAATCAGCTCTTTCATGTACCTGAAGAAAAATGTCAATATAAGCGTAGATATATGACTGCCATCCACATCGGCATCCGTCATTATGATTATTTTATGATAACGCAACTTTTCCAAATTTAGTGCTTTGCTGTCTTCTTCTGTACCAATCGTTACCCCAAGGGCTGTGAAAATGTTTTTGATTTCTTCACTATCGAAAATTTTATACTGCATGGCTTTCTCCACATTCAGGATCTTCCCCCGCAGGGGAAGAATAGCCTGGAATTTACGGTCACGACCTTGTTTTGCTGTACCACCTGCAGAATCACCTTCGACGAGGTAAATCTCGCAAAGACTGGCATCCCTCTCAGAACAATCTGCAAGCTTACCGGGAAGCCCGGAACCTCCGAGAACACTTTTCCGCTGAACCAGTTCCCTTGCCTTGCGCGCTGCATGACGGGCAGTTGCAGCCAGGATGACTTTGTTGACTATAGTCCTGGCTTCTTTCGGATGTTCTTCAAGGTAGTAGGATAATAATTCACTGACCAGCTGGTCTACCACTCCCATCACCTCATTGTTGCCAAGTTTTGTTTTCGTTTGTCCTTCAAACTGGGGCTCCTGTACCTTGACTGAAATTATCGCGGTCAATCCTTCACGAAAATCATCGCCACTGATATCAAACTTAAGTTTTGAAATCATGCCGGTCTTATCTGCATAGCTTTTTAAGGTACGTGTCAGCGCTCTCCTGAACCCGGCAAGATGCGTTCCGCCTTCGTGTGTGTTGATATTATTGACGTAAGAATGGATGTTCTCTGAGAAAGAAGTATTGTACTGCATTGCAATCTCAATAGGTACGCCATTTTTTTCGCCTTCAATGGTGATAGGTTCGGGCATTAATTTCTCACGGTTTGCATCAAGGTAATCAATAAAATCCCTTAACCCGTCTTTGGAAAAAAATGTTTCCGTGAGAAAATTTCCTTGCTCGTCTTTCTCCCGTTCGTCTGTTATTGTAAGAGTAATCCCCTTGTTGAGATATGCCAGTTCACGGAGCCGTGAAGACAGGATCTCCATGTCATAATGTTCGGTAATGAAAATAGAATTATCTGGCTTAAAAGTCACGATCGTGCCGTTTTTATCTGTTTCACCGACAACTTTGACGGGATACATTGGGTTCCCATATTGATATTCCTGCTGAAAGATCTTGCCGCCACGATGAACGGTGACCAGTAATTTCTTTGATAAGGCGTTGACCACGGAAACTCCCACGCCATGTAATCCCCCGGAAACCTTATAAGTATCCTTGTCAAATTTCCCTCCTGCATGCAAAACCGTCATGACCACCTCTAATGCTGATCGCTGCTCTTTTTCATGGAAATCTGTAGGGATCCCTCTTCCATTATCTGCCTCTGTAATGGAATTGTCCTCGTGTATGACCACATTGATCGTGTTGCAATACCCTGCAAGTGCTTCATCAATTGAATTATCGATAACTTCATAAACCAGGTGATGTAACCCCCTGATATTCACATCACCTATGTACATTGCCGGCCTCTTTCTCACCGCTTCCAACCCCTCTAGAACAGTGATATTTTCAGCTGTATAATTCTGACTGGCAATCTCTTTTTCTATGTCATTCATAATCAGATATTTAAATTTTATAATAATGTAACAAATTTACGAAAAATTTACGAATAAATCAGTACTAAAATATCAGGATTATCAGGTATTTTATTAACAAATGGGTGTGCGAAAAAAAATTGACCGGAGTGGATACTCCTTTCAGGGTGTAGTTAAGTGGTAAATCGCGGCAATTCGCGTCAAAAGTCACCTTGATATTGACTTTTTCCGGAATATGATTTATTCGCGAGACTCAAATTTTTTGAACGTAGTGAATAAAAATTTGTTAGTCGAACAATCCCGACGAAGTCGGAGGGTATAACCTGCCTGCCGGCAGGTACCTCGCCCCTTGGGGCGGAATTAGGACCCAGGGCTTGCCCTGGGGTTCATACCTGTTATTTTTTAATATTCAAACCAACTCTTCTGTCCTATGGCCGTTGCGAATGATAAATTGGTTTTGAATATTCATAACAAATTGGTTTTTTGTTGACGATTTGTAGTATTAACTTTGGTTAATAATCCTTAAAACACCTTTATGATTTTTTTACTTAACTATTGTTTGAATTACAAATTTCTTCAATCTGAACTCCGGAATTCAGGTTCCTGCATTCTTTTCTATTGCACATCTAAGTAAAATTTCTCCGCCCTGGCTCCGCTTTCTGTCCGCCCCGTCTCCGCCCTGTGTCCGCCCTGTGTCCGCCCTTCTTTCTTTCAACTCCTTATCAACTCTTAATTATCGACTATAGAAGTTCATGAAGAGTACTCAAATGGCGTAAATTAAAAAATTTAATCAGTTGTCGGAAATTCCTATGAGTCCTAAAACAGATCGGACTTCATTTCCGGGATTATCTCTTACCGTAACTACAATTTTACCACCCTGCCAGAATGGATTCTGCTCTTTTGCCTCATACACCCAATCCATAGACTTTAAGGGATCATTTACGGCAATTCCGCACTCAATTTCCTCTCCCCGCGAATCAATGATGCTCACCATAACACCTGTCACCCTGTATTTGTCTCTGGCATCCACAACGATAACCCCACCTGGCTTACCCTCATATCTGCCAGGATCGATTTTGTTGATTATAGGCTTGGTCAAAGCATCACTGACCGCAATATTATATACTGTTTGATAAGCTTTCTTTTTCTTTTTATAAAAGGACCAGAGTTCAAGGTCTTCTTCTGCCTTGCGCGCCCAAGCCATCGCCTCCCTGAACCGGTCATTGGATTCTCTCTGTGAGTCTGAAAGGATTCGTCTGCTGAAATCAGGTCTTTTTGAAAGATAGGTTCTTTTGCCCACGACACGGGTGTAAAAATCGCCTACCTTTCCGAATGTTTTGTTTAAGAATACATTGAAGTGTGCTTTTGCCATAATGATATAGTTTATTTGTGAGACTTAAATTTTCTGAACGAAGTGAAGAATAATTTGTTAGTCGAACCTGACTACCGTCAGGCAGTCAACCCCACCAAAGGCGAAGGGTATATACACCGCTGCTTTGTAGCGGAATTTAAGTTCAATGCTTACCTTGGAGTTTGTACCTTGTTTATTTCACTATTTATTTCTGTTCTCAATTTCTGATCCCCGGTTTCCGGTCATCTGACCTCACAACTGGGAATCCACTTTCCCTTTATCGGAGTTATTTCAAAAGGTAATACATTTTAGTAAAAAATATTTATTAACAAGATGAAGATATTTTGAAGCCCTATTTGTTATAAGCCTAAAAATGAGGGATTTGCCACTCATTCACTGGAGGTGGATTAAAATTCTTCTGTGGGGCGATTTTGTATGGATGGAGAAACAGGAATGTATTTATATTTGTTTTCCCTTTTGATGGGTGAAATCATTGAATATTGAAATCTATAGAATCTGGTCAGTCATTTGTCATCTGTCGACGATCGCAGGTCGTCTTCCGTATCACGATTTTTAAGCTTTTCAACTATGATTTCAGCAGCGTTCCCATTTCCAAATGATCCTTTTGTCGATGAAGAAGGAGTTACATAACTGATAGCTTCAAGGATTTTTTTAGGATCAGTTCCCGTAACTGTGTTCCAGCTATCGTGAAGTGTTTCAAGCCATTCCGTTTCATTGCGTAAAGTTATACACTGCTTACCAAGGAAGTATGCTTCTTTTTGTAATCCGCCGGAGTCAGTCAGAACTTTACCGGCGTGCATTGTCAGGTAAAGCATCTGCAGGTACCCAACAGGATTGATTATGTGAACATTATCCGGGATGCAGATAGCATCGGCAATAATTTTTCTGGTGCGCGGATGAATAGGAAGAACAATGATCTTGCCGGATTCTGAAAATGCAAGGAAAATCCTTTTAAGGTTATCCGGGTTGTCAGTGTTCTCAGCTCGGTGTACCGTGGCCAGCAGGTATTCCTGCGGCAGATCCCTGATTCTAAACCTTTCAGGGTCCTTCAGGATCAGCTGCTTATAATAGAGGGTACTGTCATACATTACATCTCCACTGAAGAAACTTGATTCCTGTAACCCTTCCTTTTCAAGGTTTTTAATGGCGGTCTGAGTGGGAGCGAAAAGAAGGCTGGCAATATGGTCTGTCACAATACGGTTGATCTCTTCAGGCATCTGACGGTTGAAGGAACGCAGTCCGGCTTCAACATGGGCCAGGGGGATGTTGAGTTTCGCGGCAGCAAGAGCACCGGCAAGTGTCGAATTTGTATCACCATAAACCAGGGCCCAATCGGGCTTTTCATTCATCAGGATAGACTCAATGCCATTAAGCATCTTCCCGGTCTGAGCGGCATGAGTGCCAGACCCGACTTCCAGGTTGACATCCGGTTGTCGAATATCCAATTCCTTAAAAAAAATATCCGACATGTTCGGATCATAATGCTGCCCTGTATGGATCATGATCTCAACTACCTCAGGATCATGGAAAAGTAAACGTGAAATCGTCGCAGCTTTAATAAACTGAGGACGGGCACCAATAACCGTTACAATCTTCATAGATCAGGAATTGGAAAAAAAACAGCAGTTCTGTAAGCAGGATTCTGTTGAATTCTATCATTTATCTGAGCCGGATGTCACCATCCGGCTTTAGCGACCTACCCCCCGGCATCGGGCGAGCAACCCTTAAAAACCGGTTTACATGGTCTTTCAACCCATAAGGTTTACCCCTCCTGCAGTCACCTGCAAGGATCGTGAGCTCTTACCTCGCGTTTTCACCCTTTCCCCGGTAACCCGGGGTGGTAATTTTCTGTGGCACTTTCTGTCCTCCCGGCATTTTTATCCGTGAAGCCTTCCCGTTAGGAAGTATGGCGCTCTGTGTTGTCCCGACTTTCCTCCATGCATGCACGGCGATAGAACAAACTGCTGTTGTCGCAAAGGTATGAATTTCTGCCAATAATAGGTAATTTTGCGGTCCATTATTATTCCCTTATGAAGGATTTAACCGTTGGTAACGAACGAAAGCTGATCCTGAAATTTGCAATCCCAATGTTGCTCGGGAATATTTTTCAGCAACTTTACAGTGTGATCGACAGCATTGTAGTGGGTAAGTTTGTTGGGAAAGATGCACTTGCAGCCGTAGGAACATCAGGCCCTGTGATCTTTCTGCTCATCTCTTTTATGATCGGCATTACCATGGGCTTCACCATCGTAATATCACAGTATTTTGGAGCAAAAGAAATGACAAAGGTTCAGAAGGCAATCAACACGATGTACATTTTTCTTTTTTTTATTTCAATTTTGCTAACCATTGTCGGTATCCTGATCAGCAGGTACATTTTCATTATTATTAACCTTGCCCCCGAAATTATTCCACAAGCCCAGTTGTTCCTTAACATCTTTTTTGCAGGACTCGTCTTCCTCTTTGGGTACAATGGGACCAGCGCTATCTTAAGAGGATTGGGCGACTCAAAGACCCCGCTCTATTTTCTTATTGGTTCGGTTGTAGCCAACATAGGCCTTGACCTGATCTTTGTTCTTGTCCTTCATTGGGGCGTTGCAGGTGTGGCATACGCGACAGTGATCTCTGAGGCACTTGCGTTCATTATTCAGATAATTTATCTCAATAAGTACCATAAAATTGTAAAATTTACTTTCCGGAGTCTGGGATTTGATTATTCGATCTTTTTAAAGAGCATAAGGATTGGGATACCAACAGGGCTTCAACAGACTTTTGTCGCATTTGGAATGGTTGCATTGTATTGGGTAGTTAACCGGTTTGGCGTCGATGCCAATGCTGCATACAGTGTTGCCGGACGAATCGATAATTTTGCAGCCATGCCCGCTATGAGTTTTTCAATAGCACTTTCAACCTTTGTTGGCCAGAATATGGGTGCAAATAAACCTGAAAGGGTTAAAACCGGGTTGCGCGCCACTTTCTTAATGACTAGTACGGTGACACTCATCATGTCAGCATTTATTTTATTTTTTGCACGGGGGTTGATGCGGATGTTTACCAATGATTTGGCTGTCATCGCGTTGGGACGTAGCTATCTTGTGGTGATCGGTATCTTTTACATACTCTTCTCGTCCATGTTCGTATTCACTGGTGCCCTTAGAGGCGCCGGAGATACTTTAATCCCCATGTTCATCAGTTTGATTTCGTTGTGGATCATAAGGATACCTGTGGCTTACTTGTTGTCAAATATTCCGTCTGTCGGGGTTCGTGGAATCTGGTGGGCCATCCCGATAGGCTGGTTCTTCGGCTTGATCATTTACTATTTCTACTACCGGTCTGGTCGCTGGAAGAAAAAAGCTGTCGTTAAGTACGACAGCGAAGGAAAGATGATCTGATTCCGCTGATAAAATAACCTTAGTTATTAAGTTATTCATGGAAAAAATTTTCTTTCAATACAAGGACCAGCTTTTTCTCCCTTTCATCAAAAGAATATTTTTCTCTGATCCGCCTGGCTGCTTCCTTCCCTGTATTCAGCTTTAAGGCATCGCGAAGGCCGCATTCAAGTTCAGATACAGCCCTTTTTTTTATGATTATTCCAGTATCTCCAATGGCATCCGGGATCCCGTTGACATTTGAACCAAGAGGGATGCATTCACAAAGCATGGCTTCGCATAGTGTGTTGGGCATTCCTTCTGTAATTGAAGCCTGGACAAAGACCTGTGCTTTATTATAACTTTCAAATAGAACCTCGTGGGAACAATATGAATAAATAACTGTAAGATTACTTATTTTATAAAAAGGATAATTTTTTTCAATCCATGGAAGAAACTGTCTGTTTATTCCGATCATTATAAAGTTCAGGTCAGGATTTCTCCTGGCTAATGTTATAAACAGGTCAAATCCTTTATTAAGAAAATCATATACACTGTTCATGGTCCCGACAGTAAGAACAGTTTTTAGATCTTTTGGAATGGATTGCTCCCGATAAAATTTGTCCGTCTCAATGCCGTTAGGGATTACCACAATTTTTGTCTTCAGTCTGGGTATGTAGTACTTCATGCCATCCTTCTTCCCTGAAGGATCGTAATAGAAATTTTCATGGTAGACGAGTGACTCGTGATTCGGGAGGATCAGGTCAGCATTGCGCAGGGCAAATTTTACAAAAGCTCCCCTGAATTTTTTGTAATAAACGCCTTTCTTAAGCTCTGGATAGCAAACGGCTTCCTGCCCCCCTGCAATTATGACAACCTTTATACGGAGGATCTTTCCAAAAAGAACCATGATCGCTGCATGATAATCCGCGAACCAGGTAATTATCAGCCGGGTATTGCACGAATGAATAATGATGAATAATGTGAGGTTGATAAGTCTCCACATGAATTGAAAGCCTGCATTTTTCTGATTGATCAGAAATGATTTTACGCTAAAGTGTTTATCAAGGATCTTCTGGTCATTGACAGCAAAAGACGAATTCATCGATTTTATGAATAGTATTTTCTTCATTTGGCCTCTGATAATTCATTCAGGATGGTGGAAATTTTCTCTGTAAGACTTTTTCTGGAAAAAAGATCAATGTCAGAACTATTATTCTTCAGTGATCCCTTCTTATAGCGGCCATATAATTCAAGCAAGGCCGTTTTCATTGAAGTCTTATCATTAAAATCACAGGTCACCCCGGCCTGCGCTTCATGAATGATCCGTGCACAGTCTCCGGTGGTTGGCCCTATGCAAAAAATTGGCCGCCGGGTGGCAAGATACTCAAATACTTTGCCTGTGACGATGCCCATCACATTTGGCGTATTGTTTAGAAGGAGTAACAGGACCTGCGATCCTGCAGATTCTTTCAGGACCTCATCATGGGACATGTACCCGATCTTTTCCGTTCGTGATGAAAGCCCGTATTTCTCAAGGCTTTGAGAAAGAGCTACATCACATTTGCCTATAAAACGAAGCCGTAGGTCATTGCTGAAACCTTCGTTCTCAGAACAGATTTCAGCAAGTACTTCCCAAAGTAATCCCGGATTGCGGTCTCTGTTCATTGAGCCGATATGTGTAAGCTCAAATGTCCGGGTAACCTTTTGTTCGGGGAAATTGAAATCATCAGGATCAAACCCATTTGTAATGACATCATATTTACGTGGGAAAAGGCTGTTGAGATCGAGAGCACAGTTCCGGCTGATTATCGTCACCCGGTCGGCTCCCGAAAGAACTGCCTTTTCAAGATGGTGATGCTTTTTATCCGCCTGCCTGGTAAGGTGCAGCTGATGATAAAAGTCTATCGTTGTCCACGGATCCCTGAAATCGGCTAACCATGGAATATTCAATTTTTTTTTCAAACCCAATGCGATAAGGTGCATGGAATGCGGTGGCCCCGTGGAAACTATGGCATTAACAGGATGAGCCGCAAGGTACTTGATCAGAAATCTGATGGAAGGTTTGATCCAGAATCTCCTGGCATCAGGAATAAAAAAATTGCCCCTGATCCATACCGAAATGTTTTCAAAAAGTGGATTTCTCTTTTTCTCAGAAAGGAACCCCGCTTGAATCTTTTCATCTTTTTTCTGACCGATGAATCTCTTATAAGCATCATACGGCTCCCATATTTGTTTCTTGATCACTTCAATTCCAGGGGGAATATCCTTGAGCAGGGATTTATCAACATCCGGGGATTCAGGATTCTCAGGTGTATAGATCACCGGCTCCCAACCAAAGTCACGAAGATATTTACTGAATTTGAGCCACCGCTGAACGCCTGCTCCGCCACTGGGTGGCCAGTAATAGCTGATGATCAGCACTCTATTCATGAACCCGGTTTAACGGAATTCTTGATTTCCACAAAAGCAAGTCCGATTACGAGAAGGATCAGTATGATAGAACTGACAAGCGAAATCTTTTCTCCGACCCGGTAAACCTTTGGTTCAAATTTGAACTCAACTTTATGTTCACCTGCAGGCAGGATCATTGCACGTAGAACATAATCCGTCTGGAAATGCGGTGCGAGCTTGCTGTCAACATATGCGTTCCATCCTTTGGGATAATAGATCTCGGAAAAAACAGCCAGTCCGGTATTTTTTGATCTGTAACTATATAGAAGGTCATTCGGCGCATAGTGGTCTAGTCGGATAACATCTGAAACATCCCGCCCGGGGTTGAATCCTTTAAGGTCATCTGCAAATTTCTTATTGATAATGGCAGTTTCACTGGGATTGAATTTATGAAGTGAACTTAATTCTGCATCAGCATTATCTGCCAGCTCATAATTCTTTACAAACCATGCGTTTCCAAGCGCTTTCAGATTTGGTAAAGCAACGGGCTGATGGTTATTGTCGGGAATGATAATATACTTTGTATTCAGCATATTCAGAACAGCCGTACTGTCAGTGTTCACGCCATGGGCAAAAGTCTCGATATCTTTGTCTATCCCTTCATCAATCAGCTCCTGGTAACGGCGTAGTTTTGCCCCGTGATAACCCCCGATGGATTTATGGAAATATGAGGTGCTGGCATCATTAAATGTGTTAACAGAAAGGTTAAGTACGCGGTAATCAGGAGAGTTATCCTTAAGGATCTGTTCATCTGCAGAAGTGGGCTGGTATGGCGTTGCGATCTCTGAGCTCGGCCTGAAGCTTTCATCATTCAGGTACCTTTTGGCTATTGGATACATGTCGATCAGGATAAGTGCTGCAATAATAAGGTAGGCATACTGCTTTTTTAGCTTTTTAAGCAAGGAAAAATACATGACTATCCCTGTTAACAGGATAAGTACAAGGGAACGCCAGGCATCCATCTGGAGAAGGCTTTGACGATCGTCTCTGATGCCTTGCATCAGCCAATCAGGTAACCCCGACTGTTTAGCCCTGGCAGCATCTGCAGACGAGGTAAAATCAAGGAATGCTCCTGGAATAAGTGCAAAAATAAGTGCAACTCCACTGACTATCCCGGCAGCAATAAAAAGCTTCTTTCTTAATTGCTTAGGATCCAGCTTTGTCTCAAAGAATTCTTTTAGAGCAAGCAAACCCAGGAAAGGCATCGCAAATTCTGCTATCACAAGGATCATGGTCACCGACCTGAATTTATTGTACCCCGGTACATATGAGAAGAAAAAGTCGGTCAATGCCATAAAATTATGGCCCCACGAGAGACAGACAGAAAGTATTGCGGCAGCAAGTAACCACCATTTAAGAGGGCCTTTTACTATCAGTAATCCAAGGATGAATAAAAAGAAGATGATTGCACCGACATAAACCGGTCCTGATGTGAAGGGTTGGGATCCCCAGTACATCGGCAAGTGCTGATCAACAAATTGACGGACGTTCTCTTCGGGAACATTGTTTGCCCTGAGAGCTTTGGCAGTGTTGGAGTTTATGTCAAGTTTCTGATCGGTCCCTCCATAAAAGTTGGGAATAAGAAGCGTCATGGTCTCTCCCACGCCATAGCTCCACTGGGTAGCATAATCCTTGTCCAGGCCCGAAGTCCTGTTTCCCTTGTTGGTGGTAAGTTCTGATTTTCCACGGATGGTATAATTTCCGTATTCATAGGTTGCCCAAAGGCTGGTTATGTTTGTAGCTAATGCAAAACATGCGGCAATGATTATGATACCGATAGAAATGAAGTAAGATTTGAAGGTTTTTAGCCTTATTGCCTGGATAAATTCACTGATCCCATAAAGAACTGCGATCATCACAAGATAATAGGTGATTTGCGGATGGTTTGCTTTTAATTCAAGTGAGAGAAAAACTGCAGAAAGCAAGCCCCCCAGTATGTACTTTTTTCTGAATATCAGTATAAAACCGGCAAGGACAGGGGCTATGTAACCAATGGCATGTGCCTGTGAATTATGACCGACATCAATAATGATCATGAAAAATGATGAAAAAGCAAATCCAATGGCTCCCGCAATAGCAAGCCAGGGATCTACTTTCATCACCAGCAAAAGAAAAAAGAACCCAATGAAATATAGGAACAACAGGTTGGCAGGATGCGGCAATCCCAGCGTCAGGATCTTATCAAGATACCCAACAAGGTTGGAAGAATAATTGGTGGAGATCTGGTAAGCAGGCATTCCGCCAAACATGGAATTTGTCCAGAGTGGTTCCTTCCCGGTTGATGCCCTGTAATCGGCGATCTCTTTTGACATTCCCTGGAATTGCATGATATCACTCTGGAAGATACGTTTTCCTTCAAGCAACGGGCTGAAAAAAATGAATGTAATTACGATAAAAAACAAAATTGCTGCCAGGTAAGGAGCTGCTTTTTTGAATGAAATGTTTTTCATGATGAAGTAAATGAAAGGTCAATTAATAAAAAAGAAGATAATTGCGAAATTACCTTCTTTCTTAAAACGAAATAAGAAAATTGTACGATATTAAAATAAAATAATTATTTCTGATCCATGGGTTCGTCGGAAACTGTAAGTTTTTTCCTTCCCTTAGCTCTCCTTGAAGCCAACACTTTCCGCCCATTCGCAGTTGACATTCTTTCACGGAACCCGTGTTTGTTCTTTCTTTTTGTGTTGGATGGCTGAAATGTTCTCTTTGTCATCTTATTTTAATTAGGGAGGGCAAAATTACGATTATTTTTAAATACCACAAGGCAATTTAAATATTTATTAGAACAGTTTCCCACAATTAATGTTGAATAAACAGCAAATAAACCCATGCAAGATGAAAACACACGTGGAATAAAGGGATAAAGGGGTAGTAATGAACAAAACCCGGTTAGTTTCTTTTCCATCTGCAGGTCTTCCGGTATTTTATGTGTTCGTACTTTGGTTTAAAAAAAGATGGATAAATTCCATTGCGCTGGTATTCGACTAAAACCCTACTCCATCAAGCTTCTTATGCTAATAAATCTACCCCGCAAATTTTCAAATAACAGATTAATAACTATTTTCATCACCTTGGTCATGACCGCTGGTCTGCCCACCTCAGTCTTTGGACAGATCAAAGCTGCAAAGACTGAAATGGCCCAGTATAATTATCCAAAGGCAATTGAGATCCTCCACCAGTTCATTCAAAAAGCCGATCCTAAAACCAAACTGGAAGCAACACTGCTCATGGCGGATTGTTACCGCCTTCAAAATGATATGCAGGACGCCAGATCATGGTATTTCAAAGCTTTAAAAATGGGGAATAATGAACCCCTGACTTATTTTTATTATGCCAAGGCATTGCGTGCCTGCGGTGAGTATGAAACTGCCAAGAAAATATTTCTGCGATATGATTCCCTTATGCCCGATGACCACAGGGGGAAGATTTATGCCAGCTTTTGTGACAGCGCCATGGCATGGGATGAAAAACCCTTTGCATTTGAGGTTAATAACGCGAGAACTTTGAATTCTGCAAATTCAGAGTTCGGACCTGTCTTCTATAATAATGGCGTGGTATTCACAACCGATAGGGTCATGTCGGCTGACGAGGAAAAAAAATCAGGCTGGGCAGGACATGGATACCTCAAAATGATGTTTGCCACTCCAAAACAAACTGACGATTATTATGGCGATTATAATCTGCCGAAACTTATTCCCGAATTGAATGAAAGTGGCTCAAATTATGGACCGGCAACATTCACTAAAGATGGTAATGAGGTTTTTATCACACGCACTATTAAAAGCACTGACAAAACAAAAGATGAAACTGAAGAAGGACAATCCAATCAGCTGAAAATCTACTCGGCAAATAAGATCGGGGACAAATGGTCAAAGCTGAAGCCCTTTTTCTTTAACAGCAGCAAATATTCAGTGGGTTATCCGGCCCTTTCACCCGATGGCAATTCCCTCTATTTTGTTTCTGACATTGAAGGAGGTTATGGAGGAACAGACCTTTATGTCACCAACAGGGAAGGAGGCAACTGGTCTTCACCTTCGAATCTTGGACCTATTGTCAATACTTTTGGCGATGAGACGTTCCCTTTTATGGCCGACAATGGTGATCTCTATTTTGCTTCCGATGGACATCCTGGCTATGGAGGTCTTGATATTTTCGTGACCAGGAAAGTAGGGGACATATGGCTGATCCCACAAAACCTCGGGAGACCGATCAACTCCTCTTATGATGATTTTGCGCTTGCAATGTATAAAAACGACTCGGTTGGCCTCTTCAGTGCCAACCGTCCCGGGGGAAGAGGGGAAGATGATATCTATACTTTCAGGGTGGTTGGACCCTTGCCTGCATTGGCTTCTCCCGCAATCGCTGCAGTTCAGAATCCCGTTCAGCAACCAAAGACCCGGCCAGAAGTAACAAAAGAACAAAAACAGCCGCCACAGACTGAGAACGTAGTTCCTGTACCGGCACCTGCGATTACAGAAGTCACGCCCCAACAACAACAGCAAACGGCTGAAATAAAACCTGAAGTTACTAAAACAGAAGTTCAAACTGCCCCTTCAGAAGAACAAAAACCTTCTGCCCAGCCTGAAAATGTAGTTCCTTCACCGGCGTCCGTTACTGCAGAAGTCAAGCAACAGGCTGAGAAACAACCGGTCGAAGTGAAACCTGCAGCCACTCAACCTGAAGAAAAGCCTGCAATAACAGCAGAACAAAAACCTCCGGCTCAGCCTGAAAATGTAGTTCCTTCACCGGCGCCTGCTACTACAGAAGGTAAGCCACAGCCTGAAAACATAGTTCCTTCACCGGCGCCTGCTACTACAGAAGGTAAGCCACAGCCTGAAAACATAGTTCCTTCACCGGCGTCCGCTACTGCAGAAATCAAGCCCCAGCCTGAAAAGCAACTTGGCGAAGTGAAACCTGCAGTCACTCAACCTGAAGAAAAACCTGCAATAACAACTGAACAGAAACCTCCGGCTCAGCCTGAAAATGTTGTTCCTTCGCCGGCTCAGCCTGAAAACGTAGTTCCTTCGCCGGCGCCTGCTACTGCAGAAGCTAAGCCACAGCCTGAAAAACAACCGGTCGAAGTGAAACCTGCAGTCACTCAACCTGAAGAAAAACCTGCAATAACAACAGAACAGAAACCTCCGGCTCAGCCTGAAAACGTAGTTCCTTCGCCGGCGCCTGCTACTGCAGAAGTTAAGCCACAGCCTGAAAAACAACCGGTCGAAGTGAAACCTGCAGCCACTCAACCTGAAGAAAAACCTGCAATAACAACAGAACAGAAACCTCCGGCTCAGCCTGAAAACGTAGTTCCTTCGCCGGCGCCTGCTACTGCAGAAGCTAAGCCACAGCCTGAAAAACAACCGGTCGAAGTGAAACCTGCAGTCACTCAACCTGCAGAAAAACCTGCAATAACAGAAGAACAAAAACCTCCTGTAACAGCAGAACAGAACCCCCCGGCCAAGGCTGAGAATATTGTACCCGTTCCCGTCCCTGCCACAGCTGAAACCAAACAACAGGAAATCACAAAAGAACAAAATGTCATTACTGCAGAAAATACTGCTGCTAAGGTCATGGTCTCAGGGTGCATTAAAGACGGCACGACACATGAAGCGATTCCCGCTGCAACAGTATTCTTCCTTAATGAGGCTAACGGAAAGGTTTTCGTTCATAAGGCAAACGCAACAGGATGCTTCAGGTCAGAATTATCCACAGGGATCAATTACACGGTCAAAGCTATGCAAACAGGATATTCATCTGACTGCCTGCCATTCTCTTCCGGTATCTCAGGTAACCTGGCTGAAACTGGAACGCTGAATGATCTTCTGCTTGAAAAACCCGGCGTCATCCGTACTTATAAGATCGAGAACATCTATTACGACTTTGACCGTTATTTTATACGCCCTGATGCAGAACCTGCCCTCAACAAACTTATCAGGATCATGAAGGAAGTACCGGCTACCGTTGAGTTAGGATCACATGCTGACTGCAGGGGATCTGACACATACAATATGATCCTCACGGAAAGACGTGCTGCATCTGCAGTTCAGTATATCGTTCAGAGGGGAATTGACGGATCAAGGATAACCAGTCATTGGTATGGCAAATCAAGGTTGACAAATAACTGTAATTGCGCAGAAGGAGTCCATTGCACAGAATCACAGCACCAGGCCAACCGCCGGACTGAATTTACTATATCTGTGCCCGAAGCAACAGCGAAAGAGACTGCGATCAATCTTGAGAAATTCCGGGAAGGTGATACATTAGATATACGTTTATTGCCAGCCGGTTTCTTTGAGAATTGCAATCATCATTTGATCAGCGGGATCCTTGCCGGTCTCCTGAATTCTTCCGTACAACTTCCTCAGGCAGAAAATAGAGGCGTGCTTTATACAGTTCAGATCGGTGCCTTTTCATATATTACCCCTCATTTTAATGACCTGAACGATGTGATGAGCTGCAAAGGACCCGATGGCATCCTCAGATGCTTTGTCGGAAAGTTCACCTCTAAAACAGAGGCAATATGGTACAGGGATCATTTAAGGACAAGAGAATTTAAAGATGCATTTGTGACACAGATGGATGAAAAACACAAACCATCAGGTCCTAAAGAAATGGCCTGCCTGAACCAGAAATAATAGCAGAAAGAAAATAGTCGGCTGATTAAACGGCTTATTTAACCGGAACCTCCTTTAGCGTTTCAATAAGGAAATCCCAGAATTTCTGAACCGACGCTATATCAACTTTTTCATCCGGAGAATGGGGGTGATAAATACTCGGACCAAAAGAGATCATATCCCAGTTTGGATAAACACCACCCATTAAACCGCATTCAAGGCCGGCATGAATAGCTGTTATTTTGGGGAGATTTCCATATTTCTTTTTATAAATATCCTGCATTGCTTTAAGGATTGGTGAAGCAGGATTGGGTTTCCATCCCGGGTATTGTCCGTCAAAACTGACCTCAGCCCCCGCCAGCTCGAAAATACATTGCATCATATGTTCGAGATCCAGTTTAGCAGAATCGACAGAACTGCGAAGCAGACAATGAACCCGGATAATGCCATTCTCGGATTTTATGATTGCGAGATTTGTGGAAGTTTCTACCAACCCCGGCATCTCATTGCTCATTCTCATCACACCGTTTGGGCAACCGTATATTGCCCTGATCAGGTGGTTTTGTGTTTCCTCATCAATAAGACTTTTCGGGGCATCTACAGAAACGGCCTCTATTTTAAGGTCGGGTTCAACTGCAGATAGTTCTTTCCTGACCGTTTCAGAAAATCCTGCTAAGCTGCTCAGGAAATGATCCTTTTTATCTGAAGGGATGGTGATAACTGCAAATGACTCCCGTGGAATAGCATTCCTGAGACTGCCTCCGTCAACCGATGAAAGACGCAGACCATGTTTCATGGCAGCATAATATAAAAGACGGAAGAGAACTTTATTGGAATTCCCACGGCCCAGATGAATGTCTACACCACTGTGGCCGCCCTTCAGGCCCGTGACACTTAGTTTGTAAGCAACAACATTGCGGCTGGCCTCGACTTCTTTATAAGTAAACTTCATATTGGCATTGGTTCCGCCCGCACATCCAATGTATAACTCTCCTTCGGTTTCTGAATCGAGGTTCATCAGTATATCTCCCTTCAGGAGCCCTGGCTTCAGTCCAAACGCACCCGTCATGCCTGTCTCTTCATCACAGGTGAATAATGCTTCGACAGGACCGTGATGGATGTCTTTGGATTCGAGGATTGCCATGGCGGCCGCAACACCCATGCCATTGTCTGCTCCAAGGGTGGTCCCATTCGCCCTTACATATTCCTTGTCGATAATTGCATCAATAGGATCTTTCTCAAAGTCGTGAGCTTTATCGTTGTTTTTCTGGGGGACCATATCGAGATGGCCTTGCAGAATGACTCCTTTCCGGTTTTCCATTCCGGGAGTGGCGGGTTTTCGTATGATTACATTACCAACCTCATCAATAAAGGTCTCCAAACCAAGGCTCTTTCCGAAATTGAAAGCGAATTGCTGAACTTGAACTTCCTTTTTTGATGGTCTGGGTATTTGAGTCAGGCTGTAGAAATTTTTCCATAAAGCCTTTGGCTCCAGATTCAGAATGTCTTTACTCATAATCAATGTTCCTCCATTATTTATATATTGTTGATAGATTTTTTCCAGTCCAAATATAGGAATTTATTTGTCTCTGTCCGGCTTTTTTTCCAAAACGATCTCTTTGAATGTGATATATCTTTGCTGGTAAAGCAGTGAAAGAAACTTTGTCACACGTATTACTGTTTCTTCAGGCGGATGAAGTTTTTCACGATGATCTGCCTGCAGATGGTCGCAAAGTTCGCTCACATTTCTTGTCCCATTTATCAGTAACCAGATAGCAGAACCTATTTCGTCCAGGTGTATCGGGATAACTTCTTTTTTCCAGTGCGGCTGAAGTGCCCTCTTCCAGAAATGATGCCTGAACCTTGGCATGACTATATCTACCTTGCCGTCTTCCCTGGTCACAAACTCCATCCGTCTCACCGGCGTAAGGTCTAGATAATTGGCTTTTTTCAGGATTCTCCTTCGCTGAAAGAAATTCAATGCTGTCATTTTTTAAAATAAGACCCCAAAGGAAAACTGCCTTTGAGGTCTTATAGTGCCTATAAATCAATAAATTTCTACATTCCTGAGGCAGGCGGTGCCGGTTCATCAGGCTTACCTGCGTTTTTTAACGGTATTTGGATCAGAACATATGCAATGATCGCCAGGATGATAAAGCTGATATAGAAAGTCGGGTTCTTGAAGAAGCTGAAATAATTGTAAAGGAAGATGTTGAAAACGGCAAAGATGGCAATTGCCAACCCCATCAAAGCTTCACCCGCGATTAGCCCGGAGGCGAGAAGTACACCCGTATTTTCAACCCTTACTTTCTGGGCAGGGTTAAATTTTCTCCTGTCAGTGAAGATATCCACAGCACCCTTTATCACTCCCCCAACAAAGATGGCAAAAGTGGTTTCAATGGGCAGGTACATCCCGACACTTACAAGCATCGGACTCTTGACCTGCATCAATATGAAGGCAGTTCCCATCAGCATGCCTGCGATGATCAGTGGCCATGCCATCTGTCCCTGGACGATCCCCCGCGAAAGAATAGCCATTAGACTGGCCTGGGGTGCAGGAAGGTTCTTGCTTCCAAAGCCTCCGGAATAACCCAGGTTTTTCCCGCTTGCTATATCCCCGTCATTCAGGAAAGCAAGAACGGCGAACATAACTGCACCTGCAAGTATCACACCCAGGATATCCCCAACCTGCATCCTCCATGGGGTACCACCAAGAATATGACCAGCTTTCAGGTCCTGGAGCATCTCTCCTGCAACGGCTGCTGAAACACATACGATGGCGGCAACACCTAAAACTGTTGCGACACCTGCGTTACCTTGGACGCCTAAAGCCACAAGGATCAGGGCTGTGACAACCAAAGCAGTCAGCGTAAGGCCGCTGATCGGGTTGTTCGATGATCCCATGATCCCTACAAGATAACCGGATACCGAGGCAAAGAAGAATGCCAGGATGATCATTACAGTCGCTGCAACAATGGCAATAAGTAGGTTCGTATTAAAAATAAAATAGGTAATGCAGAAAGTAAGCAGGGCAACAAGTGCAATTCCAACCATTATCCAGCCAAAACTGATATCTTTTTCATTTCTTGGTACATGAGAATCAATACCGCTGGCTGCTTTCTTAACATCTTTGACAGACCGTGCAATCCCGGTAGTCAGACTTTTCCTCATCTTAAACAATGTGAAAGCCGCGCTCACAAGCATACCGCCAATAGCGATCGGACGGATGATGAATTTCCAGATCTGGAAGATCTGATAGCTTGGATCTGAAACTTTACCCATTGCAGCATCCATAGTCAGGGTTGCATCCTTCGTCATGATGAATGTGGCCCAATCATGCAGGTTTACACTGGGCATAAGGAAATACATGATCATCGGTGCCATAAGCCCCCAGGCAAGCAATCCGCCGCTGAAGTTCAAAGCCCCCAGCTTTGGCCCTATTATATAACCTACGCCCATATATGCCGGGCTGACGCCGGGCGAGCTCAATAACATGCCTCCGTTGCCCTGGAAAACGGTGCCCGTTATGGTCTGTTTTCCAAATATCACGAACTTTTCCCACAGATATTGGAACAACCTGAGTTCTCCCAGGATCTTTATCGCTGCACCAAGCCCCATGGCGGCAAAAAGGAATCTCGAACCACCTGCGCCTGTCTGTCCTGCCTTATGTATTTCTGAGGCTGCAATTGATTCGGGAAAAGGAAGCTCGGCATCTTCCACCATCACCCTTCTGAGGAGTGCGACAAACATGATACCTAAAACACCACCCGCTATGAGGATCAGTGTTGATGTGATATAATGGCCAACTGTGAAAAATTCGCTCCAGATACCGGAAACGAAAAACCCGGGTAATGTAAAAATGGCTCCTGCAGCAACCGATTCCCCAATGGATCCTACTGTACGTGCAAAGTTTTCTTCAAGGATCGATCCTTTTAACAATTTCAGGATCGCCATGCCAAGAACAGCTGCAGGATAAGTTGCTGCAATGGTCATGCCTGCCCTCAGCCCAAGATAAGCATTGGCTGCACCGAGAATGACGGCAAAGAACAATCCGATAATGAGTGCCCTGACGGTGAACTCTTTCATATTTGTCTCTGCCGAGACAAAGGGAACATATTTTTTGTATTCGGCCATAAATTCCTCCTTTTTAGGTTTAATGATGATGGAAATTTTCAGCTAATTAATGAAAAATCTACGAGACTGACAATGAATATTTTTCTGCCCCGGTGGCTCATTTTGTATTAAATTGAAAATCAAAATTTAAAGAGACGATAATTCAAACAGGTGAACCAGCTTCTTGGTCCTGAAAAATTCCTCAGAATAGTAATCTGAAAGTTTGTAGATCTGATACCCGGGGATCACATCAGTAAGTTCTTCACTGAAATCCCCGCCTTTCAGGTAAATGATCCCGTTATAAAAAGAATGCATGGATTTGCGCGATATTTTCTTATGCAGGATTTTGTAAAAATCAGGGAGTTTTGTAACAGCCCTCCCGGTGATAAAATCATATTCACCCTTTATCTCCTCAAACCTCATCCTGAGTGGTTTTACATTGACGAGACCAAGTTCTGAACGGATCGCTTCCACAACACTGATCTTTTTCTCTATCGAGTCGGCCAGGGTAAACTCCACTTCGGGGAAGAAAATTGCCAGCGGCAACCCCGGAAGGCCACCACCTGTTCCTGCATCCAGTATCCTGGTCCCTTCTTTAAAGGAGAAGATCTTTGCAATAGACAGGGAATATAATATGTGGTGAATTTCAAGATTGCCAATGTCCTTCCTGGAGATCACATTGATCTTTTCATTCCATTCCCTGTACATCGAACATAGATGCCTGAACTGTTTAAGCTGACCTGCATTCAGAGAAGGGAAATAAGACTGCAGCATAAATCTGAATATAAAAACGCCTGGCTAATTTCCGTGAGCCAGGCGCTTGATCATAATAATTAATTATGTTAAAATACTCAACATTATTCTTTAACGGGTTTTTCTTTTTCTTCAGCTGATTCAGCAGCCTTCTTTTTGGTTCTGGCCTTTGGTTTTACTTCCCCTGAAACGGGCTTCTCCTCTTTTTCAACCTTTGGCTTTTCTTCCCCGGGTTCAGGTTTCTCCTGCTTTTCTGCTTTCTTTGCAGGCTTTTTTGCGGGTGCCTTTTTTATAGGTGCTTTTGCAGGCTTAACATCCAGGGGGATCTCTGCCTGGAGAGCAGGAACTTCCACCAGCACATTTTCAACAACCGGTTCATTTTCAACAACCGGCTCATTTACAACAACCGGCTCATTAACGATTATGGGCTCAACCACAACCACTGGTTCTTCAGCAATTTTCTTTGGCTTTGGCTCCGGCACTTTCACGGGTTTAGACTTTGCTGTCTTGCCGGCAATAACTACAGCTTTCTTAATTCTGCGCCGTCTTCTCACACCGTAAGTTCCAATGACGATCTTGCCTCTTCTCGTTTTTTTATCTCCTTTTCCCATATAAATTCTGTTTGTTTGGTTACATCTTTCATTGCAAATTTAGAAAAAAAAAGCAACTTAGCGCATGTCACGGTCAATTTTCCTGAGAAACTCCCTTTCCAGAACGTCTGCTTTTTTTATAACACTCTTTGACCATGCGATCCGGATATCCAGGCTTTCTGAGGGGGATAATTGCCAGGAAATATCAGAATCGTGCAGGCGTTCAATGATACACCTTACAAGAAGTGCAACAGATACAGAAATATTTAGGCTCTCGGTAAATCCATACATTGGGATCTTTACATAACCGTCTGCCATGTACAGGACGTCTTCTGTGAGCCCTTCCATCTCAGTGCCAAACACCAGTGCGGTTTTCTGGCCCAGGGGAAGCTTTTCAGGTGAAGTGTCTTCCTCGTGAGGAGTAGTTGCGATGATCCGGTACCCCTTATCCTTCAGCTCCTGAAGGCAGGCTTTTGTATTGTTTTCTGCCTCATGGTATCTGTAAAGGCTCAGCCATTTCGACGATCCTAATGCTACATCCGGATTGATCTCATATTTGTTTTTGTTTTCAATGATATGAACATCTTGTACCCCGAAACAATCGCAGGAACGGAGCACCGCACTGGCATTGTGGGGCTGAAATATATCTTCCAGGACCACAGTGAGGTACCGGGTACGCTGAAGAATGATCTCTTCAAATTTATTTTTCTTGTTCTCTGATATGAACCCGGAAAGAAATGAATATAATTGTTGCTTTTGATCAAAGCTGAGATTTACCTGTTCATTCATTTTTTCAATGCATTGGAAACGAGCGGCAAATGTAAAAAAATCATAGGGAAATGGCTTGGTATCAAGAAAAAATATAATTTTGCACCTCAAATCAATAAAATACCATGGCAAAAAAAATCGATAAAACAGAGGAAAGGATAGTAGCTGTTGAGGAAGCATTCAGTAAGACTGAGCAATTTATTGAAAGGAACCAAAAGATAATACTGATCGTTGTCGGCGCGATCATCGTGCTTGTTCTCGGGTACTTTGGGTTTAAAAAGATCTACCTCGCTCCGAGGGAAAAAGAAGCACAGTCGCAAATGTTCATGGCTGAAAAATACTTCGAAAATGATTCTCTTAACAAGGCATTGAAGGGAGATGGCAACTACTTGGGTTTCCTTGATATTATCGATCAGTACAAATTTACAAAGTCGGCAAACCTGTCGCATTACTATGCCGGGATCTGTTATCTTAAAAAAGGTGAATTCCAGAATGCGATCGATCAGTTAAATAGTTTCAGCTCTGGCGACCAGTTGGTTGGCCCCATGGCAGTCGGGGCTATCGGCGATGCTTATATGGAATTGAATAACACGGATAAAGCCATCGACTACTATCTGAAAGCTGCCAATAAGAGAAAGAACGACCTGACCACTCCATTGTTCCTGATGAAAGCAGGAATGGCTTATGAACTGGAAGGGAAAAATGACCTTGCACTGAAAACTTATACACGGATCAAGACTGACTTTGCCAGGACCAATGAAGGACGTGACATCGATAAGTACATTGCCAGGGCGAATGGCATGCTGAAAAAATAAAATAGCCCCGGAGAAATGTAAAGAACCTCTTTGCGGGGATCGATAAAAATGATGTAAATTGCCTGTGAGTACAGGCAATTTTTTTATCTGCGTATATGAAAGATTTTCCACGAATCGTTTTTTATGGGACACCTGAAATTGCAGTGGCATCGCTGCAGGAACTGGTCAATACAGGATACAGGGTTGCTGGTGTGGTTACAGCACCTGATCGCTTTGCAGGCCGTGGTCTTAGAATCCATTATTCGCCGGTCAAGGAGTATGCACTCAATCATGATCTGCATTTATTACAACCTGTGAGCCTTAAAGATCCTGGCTTTTATGATCAGCTAAGGTCCATTGAACCTGATCTCCAGGTTGTAGTAGCTTTCCGTATGATGCCAAAGGAGATCTGGTCGCTTCCAGGGCTGGGAACATTCAACCTTCATGCTTCTTTATTGCCACAGTACCGTGGAGCTGCGCCTATTAACTGGGCAGTGATAAATGGGGAACGGGAAACAGGCATCACTACGTTTTTCCTTGACGATAAGATCGATACCGGGAATATAATCTTTAGGGAAACGGTAGCGATCCATCCTGGGGAAACTGCTGGGGAACTCCACGACAGGCTCATGGTTGCCGGTGCACAGCTTGTCGTAAGAACTGTAAAAGCTATTGAATCAGGTGATGTGCCTTCCATTCCACAGGATGAAATGGAAACGGCTGTATTGAAGAAGGCTCCAAAGATCCACAAGGAAGATTGCAGGATCAACTGGGACAGCGACCCGGTAACAGTATTTAACTTCATCCGTGGAATGAGCCCGCACCCCGGCGCATTTTCTGAACTTCTTGCTCCCGATGGAACCTCCTTTTATATCAGGATTTATCACGCACAACCGGAGATAATCCTCCACACACTAACCCCCGGTACGATCATCAGCGATGGAAAGACCTGCCTGAAAATAGCCGTCAGGAATGGATTTATTGTTCTTACCAGGATCCAGGTTGCAGGGCGAAAAACAATGGATACATTGGACTTCCTGAAAGGATACGGCAGGCATTTCGTGTGAATGGCTTGTCAGGTAGGGTTTTCAGTGATATAGTTATTAACAAAATTTTCGATTTATTAACATATTCAATGGTCTTAGGAAAAAAACACTTGACAAAAATATTAGATGGCTTATATTTGCAAGTGTTTTAAATTAAGTATTAACTAAAAAAAAACAAAGAAAATGAACAAAGCTCAGTTGATCGAAGCTATTGCTTCCGATGCAAAAATAACAAAAGCTGAAGGTAAGAGGGCTTTAGAAGCTTTCATTGGTTCTACCACCAAAGCAATGTCAAAGGGTGAAAGAGTAGCATTAGTTGGTTTCGGTTCTTTCTCAGTTTCTAAAAGAGCTGCACGTAAAGGAAGGAATCCTCAGAATGGCAAAGAAATCAAGATTCCTGCTAAAAAAGTTGTGAAATTCAAGGCAGGTGCTGAACTAACCAAGAAAGTCAAGTAAACCAATTGGTATATTCTTTTACCAAAAGTCCCTTCACAGATCATCGTGAAGGGACTTTTTTTATACCAGGATCCTGAAATGGTAGGGGAGAAGTGCATCCCTGCCTGCATATCCAACCCCGATACGCGGTCCCGAAATGATTGTCCCTGGCAGTACCCTTCTTCCTGCCTCTTCCAGCCAGATCCCCTCGCCTGACAACTCAGGAGGCTTTTTGGTGAGGTCCATTCCCGATTTACTGAAATGAATGCCAAGGATCTTTGATACCTTTCCCGGTCCGGTCCCAAAATTCTTATCGACCGATGTTTTCCCTGAACGACTGAGCATCGATTCAATTCCTGTTGCCGGCTGAATGGCCCGGATCAGCACGGCTTCAGGCACATCTTTTTTATTTGTTACAATATTGAAAAGCGAATGAACCCCATAACACAAATAAATATAAGCAGTACCTCCTTCCGAATACATTACCTCCGTCCGCCCGGTGCGCCTGTTCCCGAAAGCATGCGAAGCCCGGTCCGTCACCCCTGCATACGCTTCAGTTTCCACGATAATGCCGCCTGTAAGCATCCCGTCAAATTGTGATAATAACATCTTTCCCAGCAGCTCCTGCGCAATAAGGACAACATTTTCCCTTTGGTAAAACGATCGCGGTAGTATCTTCATCTTCTTCGAAAAAATGTAAATTTAGGAAATACTTGACTTTTCTAATGTTTTTTACTAATTTCGGTCGTCCTTTTATTTGTTAACTTAAAAAACGCAAACATGAACAAAGCTGAGATGATCGACAGCATTGCAAAAAATGCAAAGCTGACAAAAGTAAAATCCAAGGAAGCATTGGATTCAATCATGGCTACTGCTACAAAAACATTAGCTAAAGGTCAGAAAATTTCTCTGGTGGGCTTCGGCACTTTCCTGGTTTACCAGAAGGCAGCAAGGAAAGGAAGAAATCCTCAAACCGGGAAGGAAATTAAAATACCCGCCCGGAAAGTTGTCAAATTCAAGGCAAGCAAAAGTCTTAAAGCCTGATCATGGAAAAGTAACAGAATGGCCCCGGGTTCCCGGGGCCATTCTGTTTTTATGACAGATTGTAGCCTGTTTTATTGCAATCAAAACAGGCATAGGGCACCGACATCATTATCTCTCCTTCTGAATCAGCAATCCCGTTCAGTTTATCCTCAACCACCCGGAGGATCTCCTCGCCTGCAATCTCCTCCCATGGCCTGCGAAAAGCAGTGCGTACAAAATAATGCTCCATAAAAGTAGTCCCGTCTGAGAATCTCATTTTAAAGCCATCCACATCTATCGACCTGATCTTGAATCCGGCTTCTTCTATGATCTCCTTCCAATATTCCACTGACTTCCTTTTCGAAAAGATTTGTTCCTTCATTTTCTTCAATTCCCCTTCCATTCCATGTCCCTTTAGAACCTGCTCAAAAACTTCATAAAACTCGACGAATGTGTGAGGCAGATTCATGGTAAGCACCATCTGGCCATCATCCGCGAGAACCCTGGCACATTCGGCCAAAGCCTTCTTCTCATCCCTTACATTGTTGATTCCGTTGTTGGCGACGATCAATCCGAAGAACTGGTCAGCGAAAGGAAGCTCTTCGGCAACCCCACTGGTTATAACTGCATTCGGGATCCCTTTCAGCCTGATCTTTTTAGTGATCATTTTAACAGAATCAGGCGAAGGATCGATGCCATAAACGATAGCTGTCTTTCCAAACCTTTCTGCGATCTCAAGCAGGGGGAAACCGCCGCCACTGCCTATATCGAGAATGGCGATATCCTTTTTCAACCTTATTGTATCGAGCAGTGTAAGTCCAAAAGGGGCCGACCAGATCGGAAGTTCGTCGTAGATCAGGAATTGATTTAACCGGCTCATTACTTTTTCAGTAAAAACATGATAGGAATATCCAGTCGTTTACTCCATGATTTTTCGCTGTGCCCTTCCCCTGAATAATATCGGGTTGTCCAGTGAGGAAAGGTATACCCTTTCTTCATCATGACAGAGTCAAGAGCTCTTTGGTATGGCCCGTAATAGGCATCACCGGTATTGCTGCCATAATCAAAGTAGATCAGCTTCGTGTTTGCCTTGGGGAGGTTCCTCATTAGGTAACTCCTGAATTTGGAAGAAACATCTTTGTCAGTGTTCTGATCCATAAGTTCAAAAGCAGCAACCGGGGAATGTATAGAAAGACAGGCCGCTCCGCCAAAAACATTGGGATACTCGCAAAGACCGTACAGGGATATTAACCCACCCATGCTCGAGCCGAGAAGAAATGTATTAGCCGCATCCTTTAGGGTTGAATAGTGGCTGTCAATAAATGGCTTCAGCTCTCTGACCACGAACTTCAGATAGTTTTCAGCCCGCGGAACTCCTTTCAGCTGCTTGCTGAGGATAATGTTCCTGGTAGCTTCAGGGATACTGTCGATGATCTTTTGCGGAAAATATTCACTGTGTCTTTTTTCAGGAATGTTCCAGATCGCAACGACAATGCAATTCCTGATCTTTTTTTCTTTAAGCAGTTTCGTCAGGGTCTCATCAACACACCACTCCTGGTGGTTCCAGGTATGCGTGCTGTCAAACAACATCTGGCCATCATGCATGTATATTACTGCATACCTGTGTTCAGGGCCGTATCCATCGGGCAGCCAGACATCAATGTTGCGCGGGTCAACAAATACAGAGTTGAAATTTTCATAATGAATGATCCTTCCTCCCGATACAACTGGTGTCTGTGCAATTGAATGAATAACCGGCATCAGGATGAATATGGTCAGCAGCTTCCTCATGATTGGTTTTCAGAATGGATGATTGACTGGCATGGTTTCTTATTCTTTTATGAACTTCTCGACAGATATGAATCTATTACTGATCATCTTGACAAAATATAAGCCCGCTGGAAGATTGGTCACCGGAACAACTGTTTTGACCCCTGCAGCTTTTATATTGAGGATTTCCTGCCCCTGGCTGTTCGTAAAGGATATTACACCCTGATCAGCTGGTTCAGCGGTTTCTATAGTTACTTTCTCATTTGCAGGATTTGGATAAACCTTTAGAAGACTGCTTTGTTTCTGGTTCTCATTTATGCCTGCAGGATATAGAAACCCTTTTTTCATTCCATTGCCGAAACTGGTTACCCACATCTCCTGTTGATTGAAAGGATTAAAAAAGACCCTTTCAGGCTGGCGGAACGGATAGCTGTCAACCACCTGCCAGGTTGGAACAGAGGTGCTCATATTGTCGCTTAGCCAGAGTCCTTGTGTCTCAGTCGTTAGGTACGCCTCGTTTGTTTTCAATGGGTTGAAGGTGATCGATGTGACCCTGTCAAACTGTGTCCCGGTAAGCTTTGTCCAGCTGCTGCCTCTGTCAGTGGTCTTGTATAATCCCCCCAGTCCGTTTGGCGGCCCGCCCCATCCGCTGAAAACAGCCGCATACCAGGTATTCTGCGCCACATCTGTCGGATCCAATATGATGTCCTTGGTCCAGTAATCCATGCCGGGATCACTCCGGTCACTCCATGAATCAGCCACAGGATCATAAAGATATACCCCGCTGCTGCTGGTGAATGCACCGCTTGAATTCCTTCTGCCTGAAAAAGTGCAAACCATCTTGCCATCATTCAGGACCACGATCGAAGCCGGATGTCCTTCTGTCCTCGGGGGATTTGATAATTTTACCCAGGTCGTCGAAGCTCCTGAAGATAAATTGTTGGTCATATAAATGCCTCCAAGCTGTGATCCCTGAATACCACCGAATTGAATCACCGAAGCATACATCCGCTCAGCATTGTTCGGATCGGTCGCTAGCCAGAATACAGGGTGGCCGAAGTAATGAAGCGTCGTCCAGTTTGCTCCTCCATCCGAAGAAAAAAGGATCTTGCCATTGGGATCGCTCGCATCTAATTGTGCATCAGCTAACCGTGTGCTCTCATACATGTCATGAATATTCGAACAGGCTCCGTAAAGGGTTCCATCCTGGGTGTTTGAAACCCTGTATAATGAATTGACTGAAAATCCATTGTAAGTAAATCCCCATTTGTCGCCTGCATCAGTGCTCCTGATCCCCCCGATGTCGCTGAAACACCCCATCATGGTATCCTTGTTGTTCCAGAATACCTGCCAGCAGGAAGTGGGCTCAAGACCGATACTGGTATATGTCTGTTGCGGCGGGGTAGCCGATCCGGCAGGATGCTGGTCAGCAGTGCTGACATAGGCCTGTTGCCATGTAACGCCGCCATCAGTCGTCGATTCCACGTTGCTGTAACTACCGAAAAGTACCCTGTTGACGTTGTTGGGAGCCACCGTGATCCCGAAACAGGTCTCGCTCCAGCTCCAGGCTTTGTCCCCGCCATAACCTTCCCAGCCGGTGATTATATTTGCATTGTTTGTCGTACTGAATACCTTGTTCCAGGTGGTTCCTGCATCTGAAGATTTGTAAACAAGGGGTGCACTTAAATTATCATCATGGCCTCCAAGATAGATCGTAGTGATATCGTTCCCTGCCATTCCTGAATACATCACAAAATCATTGGAGAAATCCAGGCCTGCAGACTTTGAGACCCAGGTCCCGTTATCATTGTCCATGGTAAAGACACCTTTTGCAAAGTCGTAATAATCCCATGGCATTACGCCATTATATACGTCTGCAACATTAGCCGTGATACATGCAAATCGGGTTGTACTACCGGTTTTTGCCCCTGCAAAACTCCATAATACCTGCCCTGACGTTATTCCTGTGGTTGTCTGAACTGAAAATGATGCTCCTGCATTTGATGAGGTTATAAGCCCTTCATTCGTCCCGATATAGATGTTATTCCCGTCCCAGGTAACACCTCCCAGGACTATTCCTGCCCCCATGTTATCAGTATGCTTGACCAACGTAAAAGTTCCGCCTCCATCATTGGAGAACAAGATATCCCCATAAGCGCCTATCAGCAATTGATTGGGCTTTGAGTAGTTGGCAACCATTCTGTAAACAGTGCCGTAAGTGCTGACGTCATATGCTGCAATAGTATTCCATGTAATCCCTCCATCTGTTGTTTTTACAGGAAATCCCTGGTTCCCGTCATTGAAGTTGGAATAAGCAATAGTGGCGCTGTTGGTAAACTCGTAAGTCGAAGTGCCGAATACCTGCAATGAGGTGTAAGGGATCTCTGAATAAGAATTGCCAAAATCTGTGCTATGGAACATCTCGCTCATGTCGCAGCTGACATAGAACTCACTGTCATTTTCAGGATTGATCGATGGGAAATAAAGTGAACCTCCTCCTCCAATCCCCTTTGGTGAAAATGAGGTTGGCTGCGGGTAGCCTGCTATGGAAAAGGTCAGCAGGATAATTATAATGATCCGTTTCATAGGGTCAGGATTTAAGTCAATACGCTTTTCTGATGGAGATATTTGTTCTATCTGTAAGGACAAGCATTGATTCACTTGGTTGTCCCGTCCATTATATTAATCGTCATCCTTTTCATTGATCTTAACAAATGCCGCATGTACCGGTGCCGGGAAAGGCACTGATATTCCGTGGCAGGCAAACCATATCACTTGGTTGAGGGCCTGTTCGGGGGCGCGGTCTTCTCGGGCGAAATCGAATCCCTCGCTTTGCCTTTGCCATTCATTTAAAGCAAAATTCCTTTCGAAAAGATTAGTTTGCGGTGGCCTTGTATGAAATGCAGCATGCACCGCCGATGTATCAAAGCAGCGCCACAACGGTTCAGCGGCAGCGTCATATTGGCTCATGGGAGGAAGGCCCAGGATCAGTTCTATCGTCCGTAGGAAAGAAGTGGTAGAGTAAGGAGTATGGTCAACGAACCCGGTCTTTACAAACCCTCCGGCAACATAACCTGTACTTCGGTGGGCATCGACATGATCAGGGCCATTCTGGGCATCGTCTTCAACGATAAAGATCGCACATTCCTTCCAGATTGGGCTTTTGCTCAGGTAATCCACGAACAATCCCACGGCCAGGTCATTGTCGGCCACTTCGGCAAAAGGTGTGGGACGGCCAACCCGCAATCCTTCAGTATGATCGTTTATAAACCGAAGTGTGTTTAGTCGCGGAAGCTGGTTAATGGCAAGGAGAGAGTCGAAATCCCGCTTCCATTGCCTGAACCGGGTCGTGTCCATCACTTTCTGGTCCCAGCTCGTATAATATTTACATAAATGTCCTTGCAGCACAGGGATGTTTGGCTTGTAATCATCGGCAAATTCGCCATAGGTCCTGTAAGTGACCCCTGCTCTTTTGCAGTAGTCCCATATAAACCCGTCTTTATTATTGGCGATCGCGCGGGTCCCTTCCGCATCATAGCTTCCACCACGCCCGCCATAACCTGTCGGCCAGGTCTTCTCGAGATAATCGGTAGCATATCCTCCAAGGCTCCAGTTATGACCGTCGGCGCTTACTTCAGCATCTACATAAAAATTATCGAGCAACACAAATTCGGCAGCCAGTGCATGCTGATTGGGCGTGTACTTCCTGCCGAAAAGCACAAGGGATGTATCACCGTTTCCCTGGGCCATATCACCCAGGACCTGGTCATACGTCCTGTTTTCTTTAATTATATAAAAGACATATTTGATCGGTGATGACTCTCCTGTCTTACGGGGAATAGGGTTCCCCTCAATCCCGTGCGCCTGCGATTCGATTTCCTTGTTGTATGGAGTATTGCCGTAGACCTGCCGTGTCCATTCTGCCAGCGTTTGTTTATCAGGGAAAGGAATAAAGCTAAGGGTGCCCTTGAACAAACCGGCGATATATTGTACCTCTTCTGCTTTATTGGCATCCCCTTTCTGGTGGATCACTTTATTGTTCTTTCTTGCAGGATTGGGCCCCCTGGGATTGGGAAGCGATGAAAGCCCCTTGCCATTTGCTACGAGGATGGTCTGACCGGCGATCCGCACACAGGTCGGATACCAGCCTGTCGGGATGAATCCTGATCCGCTGCTGTGACCGGGATCCGACACATTAAATACGGCAAGGCAGTTATTGTCTGCATTGGCCACGTATAATGTCTTTTCATCCCTGCTAAGGGCAACACTATTTGTAGTCGAACCCGTCGGCGTGACCGCGTAAAGAGCCGCATTCAGGGTTTCCGTTACTTTTTTGCGGGTAAGATCGATCACAGAGACCGAATTATCATTGGAATTGGCCACATAAAGCATCCTGCCCTTGCGGTCAATGGCCATGTCGTTCGGGTGATTGCCAGTAGGGATAGTTCCTTCAATTTCCCTGGAGCCTGTGTTCAGTATCACGATCTTATCGCACCCCCAGCAGCTGCAATAAAGATGCTTCTTGTCAGGAGATAATATGCAGGTATAACCTTCGCCTCCCAGCGGGATCTGACTGAGGATCTTCTTCGTGTCGGTGGATATGATGTAAAGCGAATTATTCTCTTTGGTAACTGTGTATAAGAGATTCTTTGCTTCGTCAACGGCGATCCCGGCAACAGAGATCTTTACCGGCCAGGGCTTCCCGAGTTTGAATGTATCCCTGCAAACCAGCTTCTCATCCTGGATGACAAAGCGCATGATCCAGTTGTCGTTTCCTCCTGAAGCATAAAGACTCTTCCCGTCATCACTGAAGACCAGGCCCAGCCATGATTTTCCAACCACATAGGTGTCGAGGAGTTTCTGGTCACTGAGCCTTATAAGCTGAATGGATTGTGTGCTCTGGCCATTGTTCGTGACCGCTGCATATTTCAGATCAGGAGTGACGGCAATATTGAGGGGGAGATCACCCAGCTGAACCTGGCTTCCTGAAGGGGTCAGACTCCATCCGTTTGGTAACATTACTTTAGTGTCCCCACCTCTCTTTACCTGTGCCTGGACATCAAAGGCATGGAGAAGGAAGATCAGTCCCGTCAATACGACCAGGAAAATAGCGACGATGAACTGGCCACATGCTGGCATTCTAAATGTTGACCTCATATTAAGAAGGGATATGAAACATAAATGAAAAGAACGCTAAACTCATCTTATGACACAATATAGATATACCGCAATTTGGAATTTGTTCTGTTTTTGACATTGTGACAGGTTTGCGAAGGGAGATAAGCGACTGAACCCTTCCCCACCTCAGAAAATACCTGCCCGTCAATTTCAACCGTAGCCATTCCTTCCAGTACAATGATAATTTCTTCCTTCTCTTTGGTATTATGTTCACCGACTTCCTCCCCCGCATCCAGGTTCACCATTCCCGACTTCATATTCTTTGCATTTTCATTTGTCAGGATTAAATTCCGTTGGTTTACAGAATTTTCCTGAAAACTAAGGACGAAGGGCTTCATAATAGGCATATTTGTCATTATTCTTTGTTTTCATATTTTTCGCTTTTATCGCATTTCTAATTCCCGGCTTTTTTGAATGATAATTACTGTGAAATGATCCTGACTTCTGTCCGGCGGTTTTGCTGTCGCCCTTCAGGGGTATCATTTGAACTTACAGGCTGCGTCTCCCCATATCCTCTGGCAGTGACCCTTTTCGGTTCAATACCATGTCTGACAAGATAATCCCTGACAGTATTTGCCCGGTCAGATGACAGCTTCTGATTCGATTCCGGAGTGCCAACATTGTCAGTATGACCGGCTATCTCAATGACCAGGTTTGTTTTTGATCTCAAGGCTGCAACAAGTTCAGTTAAGGCAGGGTAGGACTCTTTTCTTAAAGAAGAGAGTCCTGTTTCAAAGAATACATTCTTCAGGGTGTAAACCTTGGGCAGGTCATATTTTAAGGTCAGGGAATAAGTTAGCTTATGATCTCCTCCGGGGACTTCTATTTCTTTATATTTTATGGTATCACCGTAAAGCTTGTAAAAAATGCCATAAGTATCTGAAGATGGGATTGTGACGGAACATTTGCCGTCAATACCGGTATTACCCTGGTAGATTTTTTTGGTCTTGTGACTTTTCAGAATGAGAAATTCCCCCTGCCGCGGATTCCCGTTTAAACTTGTAACAACAAAATTAAAAACTGCATCATTACCCGGAACCGGCTTATCCTGTGAATTACTGACACCCGCGAACAATATCAAAGCAAGAGATAAACAACAAAACTTTCTGAATATCATAAATCCCTGTTTTTTAACCTCATTTTTCTCCTCACTCAACTTAGTACCACTTAACTCTTTTTCACTCTCACTATTCACCATTAACTACTCCTCCGGCGGACTTGTCAGATCAGTCGCACTCTGGATCCCTGATGCGACCTCGGGAATGATCCCCATCCTGATATAGATGGGACGAATGATCGCCCTGATCTGGGGAAGTTTCCTTGCAAAGATAATAGCTCCGATAATGCATGAGATACCTCCGATTATCACCGTATTGGAAGCGCCGATAGTGCTTGCCAGTCCCCCCGCCATCAGACTTCCGAATGGCGCCGTTCCCATAAATGCCATCAGGTAAAAACTCATCACACGGCCACGCTTGTCATCATCAACAATGGTTTGTAATATAGTGTTGCTTGTTATCATCTGCATCATCATCCCTAAACCTGTGAACAACAATATAAACATCGACAGCCAGAAATTTAATGACAATGAGAAGGTAATAAGCCCTGCACCAAATACGGCAGCAGAAACGGGAAGGATTTTACTCAGCCCCAAAACACTTTTCCTTGAAGCCATGTAGATTGCCCCTGTCAGCGCCCCGACTCCGGTCGCCGCCATAAGAAACCCGAAAGTATGAGATCCGCCATGAAGTATTTGTTTTGCAAAAACCGGCATAAGCACTGTATAAGGCATGCCCATCAGGCTTACCAACCCCAGCAAAAGAATAATATACCTGATTGGCATAGAGCCAATTGTATAATTAAATCCTTCTTTGAACCCATGGATCATATCATGCTTCTGGACTTCCCTCTTCCATGGTGGAATTATCATCATAAATAAAGATACGATCACGAAAATATAACTGATACCGTTTATAAGAAAACAGATACCCTCACCGGTCAGTGCGATTAAAATACCTGCTATGGATGGCCCGAGCAGCCTGGCAACATTGACCATTGAGGAATTCAGTGCAATTGCATTTCCCAGGTCTTCCCTCTTTTCAATCATTTGGATAAAAAATGATTGCCGCGACGGCATATCGAATGCATTGATGCAGCCAAGAAATGCACTTAACACGATAATATGCCATACCTCAATGGATTTGTTCAATACGAGGAAGGCCAGGATAAAAGCCTGTACCATTGCCAGCACCTGCGTGATTATCAGTATGATGTATCGGTTCCACCGGTCTACTAATACTCCTGACAGGGGCGCGAGTAAGAACGTCGGGATCTGTCCCATAAAACCGACCAGGCCCAGTAGGAATGCAGACCCCGATATACTGTAAACCAACCATGGAAGCGCGATCCTTTGAATCCAGGTCCCGATAAGTGAGATGCTTTGACCATAAACAAAAAGACGGTAATTCCTGTACTTGAGCGAACGGAAAATGGTTCTGAACCCGGTCAGCCCCTCAATACGGTCGTTATCGGTTCCCTTTTCCATCCTGATTATTCAAACCCCTTACTGCCAAATATGTTATGATGAGTGAAATCATCAATATCGCGACGCACCCTTAACATGTCTCCGGGGTCGGAAATGGGATAGCCTAAACGGCATGAATACGCGATCTTTAATCTACCAGGTATTTGAAGTATCCTCTTTACTTCATCTTCAACGTGTTCTGAACTCAGAGAGCTCATGATATTGAAGCTGATCCCAAGGGAATTAGCCATGAGCCACATGTTTTCCATCAGGCATCCCAGGCTTAAGATACCAAGAAAATCGCCTTCAGAAGCTGGCGCCCGCTTAACCGGATCATAAACGACAAACAGCATCAGGGGGCATGTTGGGAACGGCCTTTCTTCCGATGGATCTGCTTTCACAACATGGCTTTCAATATTGAGATCAGGTGTTGTCCATGAATTGGGGAACATACGCGCCAGGAGTCCTGTTTTTTTTCGCTTCAGCTCATCATCTGTAAATGATAATTGGCTGTAATTTTCCCTGATGAATGTCTCTGAGACCGCCCGCTTTATATTTCCTATTGACTCGAGCAGTTTTTCGTCATCCACAACGATGATCTCGAAGTTCTGCATGTTGTGTGCAGTCGGGGTCCATCGCCCTGCCTCCAGTATTTGCTGTATATCCTCCTTTGCAACCCGGTGTTTGGGGTCATAAGGCATCCTGACCGATTGCCTTTCTTGTATGAGTTTTAATAATTCTTTCATAATGATAAAAATTTAATAAAACCCTGATTTGATTTTTATTACATCTTAAGCACAGACCGGAAGCGGACTTTTGCCGTCATCATTCTTTCATATGCCAGGGCTGCCTGCTCCAAAGGAAATACTTCGACCATCGGAAGGACTTTGGTAAGTGTACTGAAGCGGATGGCATCCTCAATGGTTCCTGTGACAAAGCCACGGATGGAACGTTCACCCCCCAGTAACATTGCCGGAGCGAATTGCATCATATCAGGCGGAGCTGTAATGATGATTGCCTGTCCTTTACGGCCAAGGCCGGGGATCAATTCCCCGATGGCCTTTCCACTGGGGGCACAACAAAGGATCACCTTTGCACCGCCCAGCTTTAACAACTCTTTTGCAGCATCGCCGGTACTGGTATCAATATAAATATGAGCGCCCAGTTTATAGGCGAGTTCTTCCTTTTCCCTGCCACGTGACAGTACCGCTGTTCTGAACCCTGATTTGACGGCATATTGCAGGGCAAGATGGCCCAATCCCCCAAACCCGTGTATCGCAACCAGGTCCCCTCCTTTGGCATCGCATTGCTTCAATGCTCCGAAAGTTGTTCTCCCGGCACACAGTATCGGCGCTGCATCTGTTGAGGAGAGCTCGTCTGGGATACTGACCATTACTTCAGACCGTGCGATCATGTATTCGGCATAGCCGCCATCAAGATGGATGCCGGTGGTCATCGATCTCTCGCATGCCCCGAAATCACCCCTGCGGCATGCACTGCAATGGTGACAATGACCCCCATGCCAACCGACACCTACCCTTTGTCCTGCCTTCCAGTCAGTGACCATCTTACCTGCCTTTTCCACGATCCCCACCACTTCATGTCCGGGAATGATCGGATATTTGATCCCCTGGAAATGCCCCTCTTTGGCAATCGCATCGCCATGACATATCCCGCATGCTTCGACTTTTATCAGGACTTCGTTATCCCCGGGCTCGGGTATTTCTTTTTCGACCAGCTCAAACGGGGCCCCCGGAGAACTGACCTGTATAGCTTTCATCAGTGACATAAGATTGTTTTTTTAAGGTTCAAAACTACTAAATTTATCGTCTTCTGAAGTGAATTTTCTTTTCTGATCGGAATGAATCCGGAGGTCGGATCCGTATTCCTGCGGCACTTTCCAATCCATTACCGGAATGTGCTGATCTTAATGCTGTGGGTTTGGGCATATTTAATCCGGCTGAGACCACTCGTCTGCCATGACCCGGCGATGGTAGTCATTTGGGATTTCTTTTCCTGACGTGTCATGATTGTTTGTGCACAAGTTGGTGAGACGTTAACTTACACGCAAGATCCATGGCCGGAGGGTTATGAAACAACAATCAAATATAAAATTCAACCTCAATACAGAAATTTCTTCCAATATTGAGGTTGAATTTTGAAAAAAAAAACCAGGTTTTTATGATTTCACTAATCAATTACCAGCTTTTTCACTTCATACCCCTCTTTTGACTGAAACTTCATCAAGTAAATACCTTTTGGCAGACTACTCACATCCAACTCAAAAAGATTCTGATTCCGGAACTCTTCTTTCATCACTTGTTCCCCATCGATATTTAAAATGGTAACAAGAATATCCTTCTGAACCATTTTTGTTCCGGTGATCGTTATTTTAGTATTTGCCGGGTTTGGGTAAAAAGTGAAACCTGTATCAACTTGTTTGTGTTCCTCAACGAAGGTAATCCCTCCATTGCCGGTTTTTAAGATTGTACCACTAATTCCAACCACATATCCAGTGGTGGAATCTGTAAAAAAAACTGAATTTAAATTATACCATGTTCCGCTCGAATCGGTAGTCCAGCTCGTACCTGCATCTTCGGTTTTTAAGATTAGGTTAATACCAGCCACATATCCAGTATTAGCATCAGTAAAATAAATTGAGTTCAACTGATTATTTGGTCCACTTGAATAAATTGTCCACGTTTCTCCTCCATCAACTGTCTTCAGGATTGTTCCTGCATCACCCACTGCATAACCATTGTCAGCATCAGTAAAAAAGGTTGAATTGAGTCCATTCCCTTGTGGTAAGGGGTTCTGCCATTTCCATTGCGGAAAGACAACAACCGGAAACACGAACATTAAAATGTAAATAAGCTTTTTCATATAATTTTTTATTCAATTCGTAATTCGTAATTCGTAATTAATTTTTAATGAACTTCCCCACCTCCACAGTCTTATCATTGGTCAGCCTTACAAAATAAACTCCGCTGGGCAGACTTGATATGTCCAGTTGCGTTTTAGGCGCTGTAATCTGGCGCGCAATAAATTCCTGTCCCTCCATATCAACAATTGCAATATTACCGCCTTGTGTCATCCCAGATAGTTCTACTGTTATTTTATCTGTTGCTGGATTTGGATATAAAGATATCTTGAATTGCTGTAACGAATTAATCCCAACCATCACGGAATCATATTTCATAACAGTGGCTTTAGCTGAATCTGCTCCGTCATTGTATGCTACGTAGGGTTCACCACCAGATGGACTGAAAGCGAGGCTTGTAAACCCAGCCTGCCCTGCCGAGAAACCTGCATTTCCTACGTATACCCAGTTGTTTCCATCAAATTTCATAACTGTAGCTTTCCAGGAATTTACTGAATCCGAAAAAGCTACATAGGGTTGGCCCGAAGGACTGAAGGCGAGGGTCGGATTCTGGGCAGCACCATTTGAAAATCCTGCATTTCCAACGACCTCCCAACTGGTTCCGTTAAACATCATTACAGTAACTTCGCCAGTAGTTGCCCCTTCCTGAAATGCCACATAAGGTTGATGATTTGATGGACTGAAAGCAAGACTTGGTAACCAAGCATCACCTGCTGAGAAACCTGGATTTCCTACATAAACCCATTGTGTACCATCAAATTTCATAACTGTTGCTTTTAAGGTACTGGAAGAATAAGCTACATATGGCTGGCTGTCAGTCGGACTGAATGCAAGGCTTGCACACCAATCCCCACCTGCTGAGAAACCCGCATTTCCAACATCCACCCAAGCGGCGCCGTTAAATTTCATTACTCTAACTTTCCAGGAATATCCGGCATCCTCAAAAGCCACATAGGGTAGGCTGTCAACCGGGTTGAATGCAAGGCTTTGAAATTCAGCCACACCAAAGGAGAACCCCTCATCTCCTACATAAACCCAATTAGCGCCATCAAATTTCATTACCGTTGTTTCCCATTCATATACCCAATCCTGAAAAGCCACATATGGCTGACCATTTGATGGACTGAGTGCGAGGCTTAAATAATCAGCTTCACCCCGAGTGAAATCAGCTATCCCTACATTGACCCAGTCAGTTCCGTTAAACATCATTACTGTTGCTTTAGGATTAGTCCTGTAATTATCCTCAAAAGCCACATAAGGCTCACCAGATGGACTAAAGCCAAGACTTGTACACCAATCATCACCTTGGGAGAACCCATCATTCCCGACATACTTCCATGCATAATCCATCGGAGAATATTTGTACCAAGGCTGTTGTGTTAAGGCAACAACCGGAAACACGAACATTAAAATGTAAATAAGCTTTTTCATATAATTTTTTATTCAATTCGTAATTCGTAATTCGTAATTCGTAATTAATTTTTAATGAACTTCCCCACCTCCACAGTCTTATCATTGGTTACCCGCACAAAATAAACGCCGCTTGGCAGGCTTGATATATCAATCTGTGTTTTGGTTTGGTTTATCTGACGGGTTAGTACCTCCTGACCATCCAGGTTCATTATTGATAGTTGGCTTATTACTGGGGATGGTGATGTTTCGATTGTTATTTTGTCATTTGCCGGGTTTGGGTAAAAAGTGAAACCTGTATCAACTTGTTTGTGTTCCTCAACGAAGGTAATCCCTCCATTGCCTGTTTTTAATATAGTTCCAGCTGGACCAACAACATAACCTGTAGTAGAATCTGTAAAAAATACTGAATTCAGCGTATTCCATGTTCCGCTCGGATCTACTGTCCAGCTATTGCCCCCATTTGTAGTTCTAAAAATATAACCTTGATCACCCACAATAGAACCTGTACTAGCAGTTGGGAAATAAACTGAATAAAGGTCCTCCATTGTTCCAATCGGTAAATTCGTCCATGTAATACCACCATCAATGGTTTTAATAGCTGTTCCGATATAACCGACAGCATATCCGGTATTGTCATCAGTAAAGTAAACTGAATATAAAGGGTATTCTGCTCCGCTCGATAATTCGTTCCATGTTGTGCCTCCATCCACAGTTTTTAATATAATTCCAGCACCAACATAGGAAGTAGACCCTACGGCGTATCCTGTATTTAAATCAGGAAAGTAGACTGAGTTTAAATAATAAGCAATTGGCGTTGATGTCCATGTCACACCTGCATTGGCAGTCTTTAGTATGATTCCCGGATTAGTACTGTTACCATAACCCACAACATACCCGGTGTTGGCATCGGTGAAGAAAACTGATGTTAATTCCATACTCGTCCCACTCGATAATGTACTCCAACTTGTGCCTCCATTGATGGTTTTATAAATATATCCATTGTGATCAACTACATAGCCTGTATTAACATCAGTAAAAAAAACCGAACTCAACCAAGTATATTCTGGTCCATTCGATAAAAGTGTCCAGTTTGTGCCTCCATCGATGGTTTTTACGATAACACTGGGTACGAAGACACCTGACTGTCCCACCGCATAACCCGTACTGACATCGGGGAAATAAACGGAATACAATTCATTGGTTGTTCCTTTCGATAATGGAGTCCAATTCATGCCAGCATTGATGGTTTTTACGATGATCCCAGACCCACCCACCGCATAACCTGTGTTAGCATCAGGAAAATATATCGAACTTAATCCCTCATTTGTTCCATTTGAAATTGTAGTCCATGTTGTTCCTGCATTTGTGGTTTTATAAACATCTGCATTTGTACCATCCAACACATAACCAGTATTGGCATCAGTAAAGTAGATTGATTGAAAATCATCAAAAATAGCCAAATGCCCCAATCCGCTTGTATCAATAGTCCAGATCACGCCTGCATTGATCGTTTTTAATAAAGATCCTCCTTCTCCTGCAATATAGCCAGTACTTGCATCGGTAAAAAAACCGAGTTAAGGATATTATTCGTTCCGCTCGATAAAGTATCCCATGTGGTTCCACCATTGATGGTTTTATAAATGTTACCGTTATCGCTTACTGTATACCCTGTATTATTATCAGTGAAGAAAACTGAGTTTAGTTGAGCTGTTGTCCCACTTGTCAATGTAGTCCAAGTTAAACCGGCATTGGTGGTTTTTATTATAATACCTTCCTGCCCCACCGAGTACCCTGTGTTGACATCAGCAAAACAAATTGATAATAATCCTGCAGCTGTTCCGCTATAGATTGTATTCCAGCTCGTACCTGCATCTTCGGTTTTTAAGATTAGGTTAATACCGGCTACATATCCTGTATTGGCATCAGTAAAACAAACCGAGTTCAACTGACCACCCGGTCCACTTGAATAAATTGTCCACGTTTCTCCTCCATCAACAGTCTTCAGGATGGTTCCTGCATCACCCACAGAAAAACCTGTATTGCTATCCATAAAATAAACTGAACTCAGGGAATTTCCACAAGGTAAAGGGTTCTGCCATTTCCATTGGGAGAAAGAAAGTACTGAGATTATAAAAAAACAAAGGAAGAAGAAATTTTTTTTCAAATGTTATAAGATTTTGTGGTTAGACATTGTAATAAATTAATCGCGATTAATTGGGATTAAGAATTTATACAACACGTAATATTTTATCATTGTAAAGTTATATCATTTTTTTTACATATTCAATAGCAGAAACCGGTAAAATGCAATAGCGGGAATCCTCTTTAAATTTTATCTCGCCCTTTTTGCACTTCACATTTCACCTTTCGCATTTCATGACCCTGTCCCCCGGTCCCCTAATCACGCGTCACTATCTTTCAACCTTTCTGTCAATCAACCGTTTAACTATCGTCCTTCCGTCCTTCCTATAATTAAAGTATAATTGGCCTTTAATCAACCTTTAACCGGTCAATGTCAGCCCAAAATCCGAAACAGGCAACTCAACCGCACATGCCACCAACTGCTCTCTGCTCTTAACCTGGTTCTTACTCCTTATATTATTATTGGAACTTCACCTCGCCGTCCACCACATTCCCGGTCCATTTTAATCCCTGACATTTTGTCACCCCATAACTCGTTTTTCTCTTGTAATTCTCTGATAATCTGTCACTTTCTCGCTATTGATCCAATCATCTGTTTCATTTCCAACCATTTATCCCTCCATCCTGTACGCGGTCTATATCCATCCTATAATTAAACTATAATTAAACTATACTCGGTCTATACGCAAACAGAATCTCCGATCAATAACATGAAGGATGGTCGTTAACAACCAGGATATCACTCATTTGAAATGAAAATCAACAAGTGCATAGAATCCTGCCATTTTGTCACTTCTTATTCTACCCAATCACACCACTGACCATGCCTTCCATCCACCACTCACCATCTCCCACTTCCAAATCTCCAAATCTCCAAATTTTCAAATCCACCAGCTGGCGCGCGTCTGTGACGCGTGCCGACTCACTGCTCGTTTTTAACGAGCAAAATATTTCTCATCCCTGTGACCTTTCAACCCTTTCAAATTTTCAAATTGATCATCTCCAAATTTTCAAATTTTCAAATCTTCAAATTGATCTATCTCCAAATTTTCAAATTTTCAAATCTTCAAATTGATCATCTTCAAATCTCCAAATTTTCAAATTTTCAAATTTTCAAATTGATCATCTCCAAATTTTCAAATTTTCAAATTTTCAAATCTTCTGAGAAACGAATTTCACTGTTCATTGCCTTGTAACCTTCTTCTTCCCCCACAACAAAAAAAATAACTCCCCTTATTGCCTGCACTATCAATTTAATGTTATTTTCGTATGTTATTTCGCAAAACCGGATCTTTAACTCCCATATGTAATCTTAAAACCAGGGATCATGATAGAATACAAGAATCTTAAGGTCGAAATCTCGGAAGGCGTTGCACTCGCTACCGTCAACCGGCCTGCCGCAATGAACGCACTGAATTCGGACTTTTTCACAAGCTTCAATGAGCTCCTGAACAAGATCGTCAAAGACGATTCTGTAAAGGTATTGGTGATCACCGGCGAAGGTAAAGCCTTCGTTGCCGGTGCTGACATTGGTGAAATGGCGGACATGAACGTGACTCAGGCCTGTTGTTTTTCAGAGATGGGTCAGCAGGCTTATCTTCGCCTTGAAAAGATGGAGATCCCTGTCATCGCTGCTGTGAACGGATTCGCCCTGGGCGGTGGCTGCGAACTGGCCATGGCCTGTGATTTCAGGATTGCATCCTCAACTGCAAAATTCGGACAACCCGAAGTGAGCCTCGGACTTATCCCCGGCTATGCCGGCACCCAACGGCTTTCACGCCTGGCAGGATTGGGCAATGCACTTTTTATGATCCTGACTGGAGATATGATCACTGCAGATGATGCCCTGCGTATCGGATTGGTACAGAAAGTTTTTCCTCCCGAGACGCTGATGGAAGAGGTTATGAAAATAGCAAAGAAAATGGCTTCCAACGGTTCAAAAGCGATCATTAAAGCAAAAGAGGTCATCAGGAAAGGCCGTGAACTGCCTTTCATCGAAGCCTGCAAGATGGAATCTGAGGCCTTTTCCAGGTTGTTCGACTATCCGTCGACAAAGGAAGGCATGAAGGCTTTCATGGAAAAACGTAAGCCGAACTGGTAGGATGCATGACTATTAGACACTATTAACCAAAAAACATAAGCATGAAGTACGAAGAAAGATTGCAAAATGTAGCGGTGCTGGGGGCTGCCGGTAAGATGGGCAGCGGTATCCTCCTCCTGACAGCACTGGAGATGGCCGATCTGAGCCTGAAGCCTGAAGGCAAAGGGCAAAAGTTTGTGATCCACGCCATCGATATATCTGACGAAGCGCTGAAAGGCCTTATGAAATACATGAAGGCACAGGTGCTGAAAGCTGCCGAGAAGAAGATCGTCGCACTCAGGACTGTCTATAAGGACCACCCTGCACTGATCGAGAATTCTGATATCATCGACCAGTATGTCGCTGACGTGCTCTCGCTGGTCATGCCCTCTACCCGGCTTGAAGCCGCACATGGATCGAACCTCGTCTTTGAAGCCATCAGGGAAGATCCGGAGACCAAGATCAAGGTCTTGACATATCTCAATGAAAACAATCCTCACAAACCCTGGTTCTTCACCAATACTTCTTCCATCCCGATCGGCGTCCTTGATGAAAAGGCAAAACTGGAAGGCCGCATCATCGGCTTCCACTTCTATAATCCCCCTGCCGTTCAGAAACTGGTAGAGGTGATTGCATCTGAAAATACCCTGGATGAAGTAAAGGAATTTGCAATGACCTATGCAAAAAACCTGCGGAAAGTGACCGTGCCCTCCAGCGACGTCGCCGGTTTTATCGGCAATGGGCATTTTATGCGTGATATACTTTATGCGACTGGCGAAGTGGAGAAACTCCGGAAGGAACTGAGCTTTACAGAAGCAGTTTACCTGGTGAACCGGATCAGCCAGGATTACCTTATTCGCCCGATGGGCATCTTCCAGCTTATAGACTACGTGGGCGTGGATGTCTGCAGCTATATCATGAGCGTTATGCAGTCATATATGAAGGAAGAAGTCCTCCACTGTCCTCTGCTGGATCAGATGCTTTCACTGGATGTAAAAGGCGGCCAGTTCTCTGATGGCTCTCAGAAAGACGGTATACTGAAATATGAGAAAGGGAAAGTCATTGGCGTTTATGATCCTGGAATGAAGAATTACCGCATGGTGACTGAGCTCGAACAGAAGGTAGGTGAAAAGCTTGGAACCATGCCACCGGTCCAGCCATGGAAGAATATCGTTAATAATCCCGCGAAAGAAGAGATCCTGAAAGCTTATTTTAATGAAATAAAAAATGCCGGTAGTACCGGCGCAGAACTGACCAAAGCCTATGCACAGAAATCGCGTGACATAGGCATTTTCCTGGTCACAAGCAAAGTTGCATCAAGTGAAAAGGATGTGAATACTGTATTGCTTACAGGTTTCTTTCATGCCTATGGTCCCATAAATGATTACCTTAAGTAAATGAGATGACAATGAAAAAGCTAAGAAGAAAAGTATATATGGTAGCCGGGTACAACACCATTTCAATGGGTACCGGCCGCAAGGAGTTCAACCCTAAGAAAGAACGTCCCGGTCTCGAGGAATATATCAAAGAAGCAGGCCAGGGTACACTGAAAATGATCGGGGGAGCGAAGAATGTCGATGAATGCGTCATCGGTAACTTCATGGCATCCCGGTTCAACAGGCAGGCCAACATGGCTGCCTTCTTCCCTTATATTGATGAGGGATTAAGGGGTAAGCCTGCTATCCGTGTGGAAGGCGCTTGCGCTTCCGGCGCACTGGCCCTGATGAGCGGTATAAAAAGCGTTCTTGCCGGCACCGCCGAAGTGGCGCTGGTCATCGGCACGGAAGTGCAGAATACCGTGAAAGCTATGTATGGAGCTGACATCCTCGCCGGCGCAGGCTGGTTCAAGGAAAGGAAAGAAGGCCATGCCTATTTCTTCCCCGGCCAGTTCAGCGACCGCGCAGGTGCCTATTTTGAAAAATATGGCAGGGATAAAACACGCAGGGCCTTTGCAAGATGGTACCGGAATGCCGTCGAAAATGCACGCCTTTGCCCTACTGCACAGGAATATCATAATACCGTCAAAGACCTGGAAGCCCAGGGTATGACAGAACCCAACGGAAGAGGTTTCGTAGATCACCTCAATGTCTTTGACTGTTCGAAGGTCTCTGATGGCGCTTCAGCCATCGCTATAGTCTCTGAAAAAGGACTTAAACGCACCGGCATCCCTAAAGACCAGGCCGTTGAAGTGATAGGCTTCGGACAGGTGGCTGAAGATATTACGAAGAAACCTGCTGACCAGACAGACCTCTCCACTACCCGTCTGGCCGTTAAAGAAGCCCTCGGATCTGCCGGTATAACCATCGACAAGGTAGGAACAGCAGAGATCCATGATTGCTTTACCATTGCCGGTGTGCTGGCTGTGGAAGCCATGGGATTGGCTGATCCGGGAAAAGGACCCGACTTCATCCTCGAAGGGCATACGGCAAGGGATGGCAGATTCCCCATCAACACAACAGGCGGACTCATCGGCTGGGGACACCCAACCGGCGCCACCGGCGTTCACCAGGCCGTTACCATCCTCGAACAGCTGACAGGAAAAGCAGGTGACTCACAGATCAGGCTCTCCCCTGACCGGCCTTATGGCCTGACCGTCAACATGGGCGGCAACGATAAAACCCTCGTCTCAATCGTCTTCCACCAGGGATAATCTATTTAACCATCCCCCCTCTCCTTCAGGAGAGGGGGCCGGGGGGTGAGGTGCGTTTGATTAGAAGTTGGGACTTAAACCCTATTTACCTGATGACAAATAGGATCACTCAATTATTCAATATTAAGTACCCGGTGATTCAGGCCGGCATGGTCTGGTGCAGCGGCTGGAGGTTGGCTTCAGCAGTAAGTAATGCTGGGGGCCTTGGTTTGATCGGCTCAGGGTCCATGTACCCCGGAGTGCTTGAAGAGCATATCAGGAAATGCAAAGAAACTACTGATAAACCCTTTGGCGTTAACGTTCCGCTGCTGTACCCCCATAGGGAGGAGATCTTCGATATCCTTACCAGGGAAAAGATCAGTATCGTCTTTACCTCCGCAGGGAACCCTGCCTCATGGACCCCTTTCCTGAAGGACAAAGGAATAACAGTTGTTCATGTTATTGCCAATGTGAGGTCAGCTAAAAAGTGTGAAGAGTCAGGAGTCGATGCTATCGTAGCTGAGGGTTTCGAGGCAGGCGGCCATGACGGAAAAGAAGAGACCACGACAATGACACTGATCCCCCTCATCAGAAATGCAGTGAAATTACCACTGATGGCAGCAGGTGGCATAGCCACGGGGAGAGGAATGCTCGCTGCCTTTGCCCTTGGCGCAGAAGGGGTTCAGATCGGAACCCGTTTCGTGGCTGCAGAAGAATCATCGGCCCATCCTGAATTCAGGAAGAGAATACTTGAAGCAAAGGACGGCGATACCAGCCTCGTGATGAAAAAGGTGGTTCCCGTTAGACTCCTGAAAAACAACTTCTCTGAAAAGATTCGTGAGATGGAAGCCAGGGGAGCCACGGCAGATGAACTTATAAATATTCTTGGAAAGGGGAGGGCGATGCGGGGGATGTTTGAAGGCGATATAAGTGAGGGGGAACTTGAGATAGGACAGGCATCGGCACTTGTCAATGAGATCAAGTCAGCCGGCGCGATCATGGAAGAGATCATACAGGAGTTCAACGAAGCAAGAAAAGAACTGGCAGATCTGTAAGTGATCTGAAATGATTTTTTAATAAGATGATTGAAACACCCTGTTAATTTCTGTCCTTTAATGGAACATACTTCGTATCAGGGGTCAGCGCCTTATAAGCCGGGCGGATTATCCTCCTTCCACTGATCAGCTCCTCGAGCCTGTGCGCACACCAGCCTGAGATCCTTGAAATAGCGAATAACGGTGTGAAAAGTTCCTTGGGGATTTTCAGGCATTCATACACAAACCCTGAATAGAAATCGACGTTCGGAGAGATCAGCTTGTCCTGTGTTGCTTTGAACTCATAATAGATCTCCGGTCCGATCCGCTCAATCGCTTCATACAGACCCATCTCGTCTTCCCTGCCTTTTTCTCTCGACAACAACCTTGCTTTTTCTTTCAGGAGCAACGCCCTCGGGTCCGATACGGTGTAAACGGCATGCCCGAAACCATAGATCTTGCCCGACCTGTCGTGAGCTTCTTTTCTCAGGATCTTCCTCAGGTAATCTGCCAGCTCTTCATCATTCGACCAGTTCTTGACATGGTTCTTGATGTCGGCCATCATATTGACCACTTCGATATTGGCGCCTCCGTGCAACGGCCCTTTTAATGATCCGATGGCAGCTACTATGGCAGAGTAGGTGTCGGTACCGCTGGAACTGACCACCCGCGTCGTGAAAGTGGAATTGTTTCCTCCTCCGTGCTCTGCATGCAGGACAAGGCAAAGGTCGAGCAACTCTGCTTCAAGGGGCGTATATTCGTTACCCTTAAGCATATACAGGAAATTCTCTGCCGTGCTCAACAGCTTGTCGGGATACCTTACCGTGAGCGTATCGTAATAGATAAGGTGCTGCATGGCATGATAAGAATAGGCCGCTATGGTGGGGAATTTGGCGATCAGGCTGATCGACTGCAATAAAATGTTTTCGATCGAAGTATCATCGGCATGTTCATCCAGCGTGTAAAGGGCAAGGATCGAACGGGCAAGCATGTTCATGATGTCCCTTCCCTTCATCGTCAGGATCATATCGCGGTTGAAATTTTCAGGCAGGAAACGTAATTCGGCCATGCCCTCCGTGAACCTTTCCAGTTCTTCTTTCACTGGAAGCCTGCCGAAGAGTAAAAGGAATACCGTCTCATCATAGCCGAAACGCTTCTCTTCCTGGCAGCCGTGCACCAGGTCATTAATGTCAATACCACGGTATATCAGCCTGCCGTCGATGGCTACCAGTTTGCCACCTGCTTTTTCGTAGCCTATGACATTTCCGACATTGGTCAGTCCTACCAGGACGCCTGTATGGTCGGCATTCCTGAGACCGCGCTTCACATCGTATTCCTTGAAAAGTTTATCTTCTATTTTGCATGATTCCTCGGCAAGAGGAGAAAGCTGTTTTATGATCGCATCAATTTTCATGAGGATAAGGTTTTTAAGATGTATTTACTGGGCCACCCGGCAGTTACCCGCCCTCTGCCTGCATCAGGGATGGGAAACAGGATGCTTAGGATCGCCTTTTATTCTCTTTTCTGTAAAATTATAAAAATAAACATTCCAAATATAAGCTGGAATAAAGAAACCCGTTTTCTTCACCATCACCTGCTATCTGCTGCGTGCTGCCTTCTTCATATAATTCAACGCACTTCCTGCCCTGAACCATTTGATCTGCTGTTCGCTGTAACTATGTGCCAGCATGATCTCTTCTGTAGCTACCCCTGCATGATGGATCCTCAGCACCAGCGGCTTTCCCTGTGAGAAAGTGATCAATCCGATGAGATCAAAGGTATCATCCTCAAGGATCTTTATGTAATCTTCAGGATTGCTGAAAGTAAGCGCCAGCATCCCCTGCTTCTTCAGGTTGGTTTCATGGATCCTGGCAAAAGATTTTGCCAGCACCACGCTGACGCCGAGATGCCTGGGTTCCATGGCAGCATGTTCGCGGGATGATCCTTCTCCATAATTCTCATCCCCGACGATCATCGAGGATATTCCCTTGCTCTTGTAATACCTGGCAGTTCTGGAGACCTCACCGTATTCACCGGTAACCTCATTTTTTACTGCATTTGACTTTTCATTGAAGAAGTTGATCGCTCCCATGAGCAGGTTATCTGAAATATTATCGAGGTGCCCGCGGAACCTTAACCAGGGTCCTGCCATGGATATATGGTCGGTAGTACATTTTCCTTTGGCCTTGATCAGCAGCCGCATACCGGTGATGTCCTTTCCATCCCACGGTGCAAAGGGTTCCAGCAGTTGCAGGCGCTGGGAGTCGCTCTTTATACTGATAACGATCTCATTAGGGTTTTCAGGTGGCGACACGTACCCCGTATCTTCCACGTCAAATCCTTTTGGAGGCAGCTCGACACCAACGGGCTCTTCAAGGGAAACCTCATCGCCAGATCCATTGACAAGCTTGTCCTTCAGAGGGTTGAAATTCAGGTTTCCTGCAAGTGTTAGCGCCATCACGATCTCGGGTGAGGCGATAAAACTGTGCGTGCTCTCATTGCCGTCGTTGCGCTTGGCAAAATTCCTGTTGTATGAGTTAAGGATTGAATTTTTCCTCGCAGGATTGTCCATGTTCCTTGCCCATTGCCCGATACAGGGACCGCAGGCATTGGCCATTATGATCCCGCCAATATCGGTGAATAGTTTCAGCAATCCATCCCGTTCACAGGTATAGCGTATCTGCTCTGAACCGGGTGTGATGATAAATTCTGATTTGGCAGTCAGTTGTTTTGCCTTTGCCTGTCTTGCTATGGATGCAGCCCTTGAGATATCTTCGTAAGAAGAGTTTGTACAGGAACCGATCAGGCCAACCTCAAGTTTTTCAGGATACCCTTTTTCTTTTACAAAAGCGGAAAATTCTGAGATCGGATGTGCGACATCAGGAGAATAGGGGCCATTGATATATGGCTCTAACTCTGAAAGGTCAATCTTTATATATTGATCGTAATAGCGGGCCGGGTCTTTCATCACTTCCTCATCCTGGGTCAGCAGGCCTTTGTTCTTAAAGGCAATATCAGCCACTTCCCTGCGACCTGTTTGTTCCAGGAAAACTTTCATCTTGTCGTCGTAACCAAAGAAAGAGCAGGTAGCCCCGACTTCGGCTCCCATGTTGCAGATGGTCCCTTTCCCGGTGCAGGATATCGTCTTTGCGCCTTCACCGAAATATTCTATGATGAGCCCTGTGCCACCTTTAACGGTCAGCAGTCCCGAAACTTTCAGTATCACATCTTTTGACGAAGCCCAACCGCTAAGCCTGCCCGTGAGCTCGACACCGAGGATCTTTGGCATCTTTAACTCGAACGGCATCCCCGACATCACATCCACTGCATCTGCACCCCCGACTCCGATCGCCACCATCCCGAGTCCGCCTGCATTAGGCGTATGCGAGTCTGTCCCGATCATCATTCCTCCGGGGTAAGCATAATTCTCAATGATGACCTGGTGGATGATACCTGCCCCCGGCTTCCAGAAACCGATCCCGTATTTTGCGCTTACGGTTTGCAGGAAGGAAAAAACCTCTTCATTCTGGAGCAATGAATCGGCAAGATCTTTCCTGACCCCCGTCTTGGCAAGGATCAGGTGATCGCAATGCACCGTCGCCGGAACGGCAGTCGTCTTTCTGCCGGCCGTCATGAACTGCAACAGGGCCATTTGCGCAGTGGCATCCTGCATGGCGACACGATCCGGTGAAAAATTCACATAATCTGCACCACGTTCATAGGCCTTTTCAGGACGTGGATCTGATAAATGACCGTAAAGGATCTTTTCTGTGAGCGTCATCGGCCTCTTTAACAACTTACGCGCTGTTTCCACCCCGGCAGACATCTTCCGGTAAACCTCTTCTATTGCCTTTATATCTATTAACATATGACTTTTATTTTTGTAAACGACAAAAATAGAAATAGATTTAACTAGTTAAATATTATACTTCTTGGAATAACAATAATTTTGTGCGTAATATTGTTTGACTATTTGTAGTTCGTAAAAAAAAATATGATCTCATGACGACAGTTGCAAACCTGGTCGCACGGTGGAAAGAGAAAAACCCTTCAGAAAAAGCCGACCCTGGTATTGCCACGCTTATATTGGAAGAAGCTGAATCCCTTTTCTCCGCTCACAATGCGGATACGGTAGAAAGGAAAACATGGATCGACTTTCTCGATACGACCAGGAAACCTGGTTTCCTGAAAGCTCTGGAAAACGATGCCATGAGAATGCGATGGGCGGAAGTTGTCTTCAGAATATTACAGCATACGAACTACACCATGCGCGATATGATGGACAGCCGTGTTTTGGAACATCCCGGCAAGACCCTTTTCGGGGAAATGTCGTCTCCAAATCCGGTAGAATGGTCTTATGAACAGATCCGGAGACACCTTCATGAAATAGCTGCCGTGTTCTATCATGCTGCAAAAGCGCCAAGAGTTGCCATCTGGTCCGATAATAGCCTCGAGGGTGCATGTACTGATCTTGCCTGCCTCTGTTACGGTATCTTCGATACCCCTCTGAATACTTTTTTTTCTGAAGAGGTGCTGGTTCACATCTTCGACCTTCTGAAGATCAATATCGCAGTCACGGATTCAAGAGAACGGTGCGCGGTGTTATTGAAAGTCAAGGCGAAAGCAAAGACAAAATTTAATATATTCACGCTGTCGGGAGGTGTTGCAAAGGAAGGGGAAACGGTATTTCTACATCAGGAGTGCAAGAGACTTTCAGGACCTGAGATTGAGAAACTCCTTGAACGGAATGCAAACAGGAAGAATACAGAGGTCGCAACAACCATGTTCACATCCGGGAGTACCGGTCTCCCGAAAGGCGTCTCTTTTTCCATCTACAATATTGTAAGCAAGCGGTATGCACGTGCAGCTGCCCTGCCGGATGTCGGAGATGAATCCTTTTTATGCTACCTGCCTTTGTTCCATACCTTCGGCAGGTACCTTGAAATGATCGGGACGATCTTTTGGAGTGGGACTTATACCTTCGCCGGCAACAATTCTGCCGAGACCTTGTTCTCCTTATTCCCGAAGATCAACCCTACCGGCTTCATCAGTATCCCTTTACGCTGGCAGGAGCTTTATGAGTTATGTCAGGAGAAAGTCGATCATGTTGAGAATGCAAACCTGAGGCAGCAGGCGGTGCATGAAGTTGTGGGTCAGCGTCTATCCTGGGGACTCTCAGCTGCAGGTTACCTCGACCCCGTGGTGTTCCGTTTCTTCAACCATTATGGCATTGAACTCTGCAGTGGATTCGGCATGACCGAAGCCACCGGCGGCATCACCATGACGCCCCCGGGTCATTACCGCGAGATGTCTGTTGGAATACCCTTGCCAGGTGTGAAGACGAGACTGACTGCTGATTCAGAACTTGAGATATCCGGCCATTATATCGGAAGATATATCGAGCTGGCAGGCCCCGGAGATCATATCCCATATCCTGATCCTGAAAATAAAACCGGGTGGCTTTCTACCGGCGATGTCTTCACTGTCACAGAAGACGGCTATTACGAGATAATAGACCGCATCAAGGATATCTATAAGAATAACCGCGGACAAACGGTAGCACCCCAGGTCATTGAAAAGAAGTTCTATAAAGTGCCGGGTATTAAAAACACCTTCCTGGTTGGCGATAAACGGCCTTATAACGTGCTGCTGATCTCACCTGACAGGGAAGATCCCATATACCACGACCTTTCAGGAGATAACCTTAATGAATATCTTCACCAGATAGTCATGGCAGCCAACGCTGATGCTGCACCTTATGAACGCGTGGTGAACTTTACCCTGCTTGACAGGGACTTCAGTCCTGAAATGGGTGAACTGACGCCGAAAGGCTCATTTAACCGCAAAATGATCGAGAATAACTTCCTTGCTGTCATCGAGACCCTTTATATCAGCAATATTGTGACGATCGTCTGTAAGGACTTCACTATCCGCATTCCAAGATGGTTTTTCAGGGACCTTGGAATACTGGAAAATGACATTCTTTACAAAAATGGAAAGCTGTTTGACCGGAGGAACAAACGTTATCTTCATGTTCAGAGGACTGCTGCCGACTGTTATGAAATTGGAGACCTTCGCTATAAAATAAATTCCCCTGACATCGACCTGGGCATTTTTGCCCGCCAACCCAGGATCTGGTTGGGAAACCCTCAGCTGGTCGCTTTCTGCCCCGTAAAGGAAGGGTGGGACCTTTCACTGGGAGCTGTTTCAGAATTTGCTTATTTTATCCAGGGCCGGAATTATAAAGATGAGGATTTCTTTACGTCAGGATCGATCAGGAACAATGAATTACTTAAGGTGCACCGGTTGATCTGCAACTCCCTCTTTCTGCCTGTTGAAGCGTCTTCCATTGCTATTAACGAACTGGGTCAGCTGTTCTCGCAGACAGATCCTCGCCTCTCATGGTTGATCAGGGTGAGGATGGAGGCCCTTTCGTATCACCCTGAAGAAGAGATCCGCACGCTGACATACCGGACAATCCTTCTGAAAGCTCCCGACCCTGAGCAGATTCAAAACCTTAATGTATTCATCGAATCTGGGCTCTCATTCCTGAATGAGAAATCGATACGCGAGATCGCTGCGGGTAATTTCGGGAAGCACAGGCTGGATGCACTGAAACAGCGGTTATACTGGTACCGGACCCATATGGAATGGCCGGCCAATGAGAAGAACCAGCAACAGTTTGAAAGCGTTCTCAGGATGCTCTTCAACTTTGCTGTGAAGCACCTCGAGTTTTATGTCTCTATACGTGCAGAATTGTCGAGATGGATACTCCTGAAAAAAGATCCCTATCTGTCAAATAAGGCAGAAGAATATTTTAACAGGCTTGCAGAGGTGTTTGAAGAGTCGATGGAAGGAAAGATCCCTGAATATCCTGCAGAGACCTGGCGAAAGAAGATCCTTTTCGAGTTTGGCATGCAGGATACTGAAAAGGAACGGATCCTGAAAATTTTCCAATCGACCACCTATCTTGGAGAGAGCATTATCCTCGCATTCAATGAGCAAGGTTTTGATCTGAATGATGTTCCCACAAATGGGATCTGGGTTTTACGCTTACAGGCTTACAAGGAATTCCGCCATTACCGCCTGGGCATAAATACAAGGTCAGGTAAACATTATGACTTGCATATGGTGATGAGCGAGAATCCTGACTTCAGGCCAAAGCCCGATACTTTCTATTGGCTGGCATCCCTGGCAGGATTTCCCTATGGTCCGGCCGTCGGCCCTTTCCTTGGAAGCAGCCGTCCCAATCTCGGCATTCTTTCTACACAGTACATTGGTGGACTGACAGCCTGGGATAAGATCAGGGGATTTGCAGAGATCCACAGATCATCCGCTTTCGTGCACCCGAATGCATGGAAGAAGGTTTTTACAATGGCATTTACGGTGATCTTCAGAGCATGGCACCACAGCGGCTACCAGATCGTTCCAGGCATTATCAGCCCTAATAACGTGGCGGTCCCTGAAATGGATTTCCGCCGGAATGCAATAATCCTTTCCCTTACCGGATGGACCACATATAAGAATACAGTGTCGCTGGTTGGCCCTATACTCCAGGATTTTTATTGTAAGACTGCCGCCCTATATCCCTGGTGCGACAAGCAAATGGAGATCTCATGGATCTTTGATGCATGTATCGAGGCCCTGGGCAGGGAAGAAGCAATGGTTTTTCTGGAAACTCTGCGAAAAGACCTTGAAAAAAGACCGGTTTATTACTTTAATGACGGTAACCTGGCTGATGACCTGGCAAAATACATTGCTGTCAATCTGAAAAAATATTACCTGCCACTGGCACTCTACAGCGCCATCGACCAGTATGCAGACTGGTACAGGATGAACCCTTTGACCACCAGTGCAGCCAAAGAACAAACCATATTTGAATTGCTTGAACTCTATACACTGCATGAATATCCTGAACTCGTCCGCTATTATTTTTACAGGCATTCCTATTTTTCGGATGCATCATCAGAGATACAGACCACGTTTGATAAATTGCTTGAAAAGATGATGTCAGAACCGCAGGTATTGCCAATCCAGCTTGTGGAATTATCCGCACTTCAATCGGTGATAGTCGGTGCCGAAGATAAGAATGTCTTTAGCAGGATGATATTTCCAAAACTCATGAACGAACAGAGGATCGATCTTATGAAGGTGGGTGAACGGTTGAAAGAACACGTGGTGGTTAAGTTCTTGCTGACCGACAAGACCGGGGCAAAATATACTCAGCGTGACCCGATGGAACCCCGGGAGATCGGACAACTTTATCAGCTATTCTTCCGTGAGAATTATCCGAAGGAGATCTCCGGCAACGACCATCATTATGTGGTGACAGATGAAAATGAAAAGATCATAGGAGGTATGACATGGCGAAACCTCGACAACAATAATGTCCTGCTCGATGGGATCGTGGTCACATCGTCATTGCAGGGAAAAGGGATTGCCTCGGGAATGATCGGGAATTTCTTTACAAGCATGGCGGCGAGAGGGGTCAAGGTGGTAAAAGCCCATTTTCTTTTAGGGAACTATTACCTGAAACATTATTTTGAAGTGGATAAGAAATGGGGAGCACTGGTGAAGAGATTGAATGACTAAAACAAGAAAAGTAGAAATTAATACAGAGAACTATGAATGGCGGTAAAATTACAATCGACAAAGGAAGACTGACTGTCCCTGATTATCCTGTGATCCCTTTTATTGAAGGTGATGGGACCGGGCCGGATATTTGGAATGCCAGTGTTCGTGTATTCGATGCGGCAGTGGAAAAAGCTTACAAGGGAAAGAGAAAGATCATATGGAAGGAAGTCCTGGCCGGGGAGAAGGCTTTCAAAATGACGGGTAACTGGCTGCCTGATGAGACCCTGGATGCGATCAGGGAATACATGGTTGCAATAAAAGGCCCGCTGACAACACCTGTGGGAGGTGGCATCCGTTCACTCAACGTTGCCCTTCGCCAGATTCTGGACCTTTATGTATGCCTCAGACCTGTGAAGTATTTCAAAGGTGTCCCATCACCTGTGAAACGGCCGGAGACAACCGACATGGTGATCTTCCGCGAGAATTCTGAAGATATCTATGCCGGTATTGAATGGATGCAGGGAACCCCTGAAGCAATACGTATCATTGATTTCCTGGTAAAGGAGATGGACGTGAAAAAGATCCGCTTTCCGGGATCCTCCTCGATAGGGATTAAACCGGTCTCAAAAGAGGGGACAGAAAGACTGGTGAGGGCCGCAATTGAATATGCCATCCGCGAAAAAAAACCTTCGGTGACCCTTGTCCATAAAGGCAACATCATGAAATTTACTGAGGGGCAGTTTAAAAAGTGGGGATATGACCTGGCAGAAAAAGAATTTGGTGACCAGGTATTCACCTGGATCCGGTATGATAAGATTAAAGAAGCCAGCGGAGAAGAAGCTGCTGAAACAGAGCAGAGATCAGCAATAAACAGCGGTAAGATCATCATCAAGGATGTGATCGCGGATGCCTTCCTTCAGCAGATCCTCACAAGGCCTGCTGATTATTCCGTGATCGCTACTTTGAACCTGAATGGCGATTATATTTCTGATGCACTGGCTGCTATTGTCGGAGGGATTGGCATCGCCCCCGGGGCAAATATCAACTATATGACAGGACATGCCGTTTTTGAAGCTACCCATGGAACAGCCCCCAAATATGCAGGAAAGGATATGGTCAACCCCGGCTCAGTGATCCTGTCAGGTGCGATGATGTTTGAATACATGGAATGGAAGGATGCGGCTGACCTGGTCATAAAAGGACTGCAGACATCCATTCTGAAGAAAAGAGTGACCTATGACTTTGAACGACAAATGGAAGGCGCTACCAAGCTTAAATGCTCGGAATTTGGTACCGAGATCATAATGAATATGTAAGCTGTTTTCGCAGCATGCCCGACCATGAACCATATCCGTGGAACCACTCCCGCAGGTTTAACTCTTATGCTGAATATATTAAGAGACAATTCGGGGGAAGGATTCAGAAAGTAACAGTGGATGCAGGTTTTACCTGCCCAAACCGTGATGGTTCCATCAGCACGGTCGGCTGCACCTATTGTGACAACAGGGGATTCAACCCTTCCTATTGCAACCCAGGGAAACCTTTAACCCAACAGATCAGGGAAGGAATTGAATTTCATGCACATCGTTACCGCAGGGCAAAGAGTTTCCTGGTTTATTTTCAGCCATTCTCCAATACCTATGCTCCTCTTGCAGTACTGAGAGAAAAATATGAAGAAGCCCTTTCATTTCCTGGTGTGAAAGGGCTGGTCATAGGCACTCGTCCCGATTGTGTTGATGATGAGAAGCTTGCATATATCGCCTCCCTGGCAAAAACATGGTACGTACAGGTTGAATATGGGGTCGAAACCCACAATGACGGAACATTGAAAAAGATCAACCGTGGCCATGATTCTGATCTGGCAATTAGGATGATAAGGAAGACCCGTGAATACGGGATACGCACCGGGGCTCATTATATACTCGGCTTGCCGGGAGAAAGCATTGAAGAGATGTTCCGCACCGGCGAAGTGATATCAGGACTCGGGCTGGATACTGTTAAATTCCACCAGCTTCAGATCGTGAAAGGAACAAGGATGGAGCAGGAATTCAGAAAAGACCCTTCAGCATTTCACTCATTTACTTTGGAAAGTTACATCGACTTCATCATCCGGTTCATTGAAAAGCTGGATCCTTCGATTGTCATTGAACGCTTTACCAGTGAAATGCCGCCGGGGTTCCTTACAGGAACAAACATGGGACTGATCCGATATGATGAGGTCCTTCGCAGGATCGAAGAAGAACTTGAAAAACGTGATAGCCGCCAGGGAAAATTTTATGCGTGAATAGAAACATTGGAAGCTATGATGGCCCTCCGGATAGAATTGTCGATGGACGACACGATCCTGACATCCTCCAACCCCGGGTCGTTGAATTGAAGTAAATCCTTGACCCTTCTCCTGAATCTTGAATAATTGGGAAAGTTCCTGAAATTCTTTCGGAGGGTCTTGCAGGAATCCATCACCGAGATCATCATAAGGTCATAACCGGTAGGTTTCTCTTCATTAAGTAGTATCCTGTCGAAGATCTCCTGCCTGACCTTGTTCTTTAGTTCAGGATTGATAACAGGATATTTATACTGATACATCACAAAGAAGAAGCTGTATTCCTCTTTGCGGATGATCTTCCTGTCAATGAGTGAACGGAGAATGCTCTTCCTGATCATCATTTTTTTATAGACCATCCGTATAATCCACCTTCGGATACTCCTTTGTTTTTTTACCGAACAGATGAATTCAAGGACCCTGTTGAGAAGCGGATCATTCAAGGGGGATGGATCTGTAACGACCACTGCACCTTCTTTCAGCTCGATGCGGTTGTGTTTTAACAGTTCGAAGAGAATTGCTCCTGCCAGTCCGAATTTAATGCTGTTCTCTGAATTGCCAAACCAGCCTTTATCATCCAAGGCAAGGAGGATGATCTTTTCCAAAAAGCTTAATCCGTTATTGTTGCTGGTGCTATCCATCTTCTGAATTGAATTTCAGATCATATCATAAATCTGATGCAAAATTGCAAAGAATTTCACAAAGATCGGAAAGAATTTGACCGATTAGATAAAATTTAACTGGATTCCGGATAAAAGATATAGTTCAGCGAGTTGATGACCAGAATAAATTTTCAGATTCTGGTCATTGTTCTATTTTTGCAGATACATTATTCCTCTTAGAAGCTCAGGAATATTTTTGATATGCCAAAGAAATCATATAAACCAGGCTCCGGGACTGATAAAGCTAAGATTAAAAGTGCCCGGCAGAGTATTCAGGCCAAACAGGTTGATCAGAAGCAGTCACTGATTGAAAAGCCCTTATTTCTGGTGTCACTGATACTTGCACTGACATTCATTGCTTTTATCCCGTCATTGAAAAATGGTTTTATTACGACCTGGGATGATGGGGCATATGTTGTTAATAACCAGGCAATCCAAACCTTGACCCTGGGTTCGATAAAGGAAATATTTACAACTCCTGTGGCCAGCAGTTATGTACCTCTTCCGATTCTCACCTATGCGGTCGAATTTAAAATTTTTGGCTTTAATCCCTTCATTTTTCACTTATCAAACCTCCTTCTGCATCTGTTGTGTACGTTACTTGTATTTCTTTTACTAAGGATGCTTAAACTGAACTATATATATGCAGCAATAGGTGCAATGCTTTTTGGTGTCCATCCGATGCATGTGGAATCTGTTGCGTGGATAGCAGAAAGGAAAGATTTACTATACAGTTTTTTCTGCCTTACATCTATAATCGTTTATATCAGATATTTAAAATCACAAAGGAAAAAGCTTTTACTCTTTCTGCTGAGCCTGTTCCTTTTCATATTAGCCCTTTTTTCCAAGATAACTGCTGTTACCTTGCCAATAAGTTTGCTTCTCATAGACTACTACCTCGAACGGCCATTCAAAAGCAGGGTTCTTATTGAAAAAGGTCCGTTTTTTATCCTTTCATTGGTTTTTGGTATAGTTGAGATTATTATGCTTCAAAAGCAGGGTGCACTGACATCAAATGAAATAACCAGTATCCCCGATCAGATCTTTATGGGATTTTATGCCCTTGGTACCTACATCATCAAATTTTTTGTACCATTTCAATTAAGTGCAATATACCCTTGGGTAAGTACCCCGGGCCACTCATTGCCTTTCCTGTATTACATAAGCCCGCTTTTTATCCTCATCCTGGGGGCCCTGATCTGGCGGTCAAGAAGAAAAAACCGTGTACTCCTTTTTGGTAGCCTTTTCTTCCTGGTAAATATCTTCCTGATGTTCCAGGCACAGATACTGACACAGGGAATTGGATTTCTTGCCGATCGTTTTTCCTATTTGCCTTATGTGGGTATTTGCTTTCTTGCAGGATGGGTCTCTGAACGACTGATAATGAATAAAAAAGAGTTTAAGTATCTCCTGCTGGGTGGTTTGTTTTTTATCATTTTCATTTTTACAGCATTATCCTTCAACCGCAATAAAGTATGGGAAAATGATTTCACGCTATGGAATGACGTGATAGCAAAATACCCTGATGAGATTTACAAGTCCTACGCAAACAGGGGGTTAGCTTACTCATCACTTGAGGAATGGAAGAATGCGATTACCGATTTTACAAGGGTGATAGAGGTGGATCCAAAGTACGACTGGGGGTATATTGATCGTGGAGTGGCTTATCAGCATACAGGCCAGTGGGAAAGATCCGTCGATGATTTTACCAGGGCGATAGACATTAATCCAGCTGCTTTTGATGCTTATGCAGGACGGTCGGTTTCATATGGAGTCCTTGGCCAGCCTGAAAAGGCAATTGCTGATTTTTCCAAAACGATCAAAATGAATCCGGGATATTCAAAAGGCTATTCCAACAGGGGGTTGACTTATGCTAACCAGGGGTACCTTGACAAAGCAATTGCAGATTATACTAAAGCAATAGAACTTGACCCAGGCTATAAAGATGCATTTTTAAACCGCAGCATTGCATATGGAAAACTGGATCAATGGGACAATGCAATTGCCGATGGTTTAAAAGCTATTCAGCTTGATCCTGAAAATGCAGGACTGTATGACAAAACAGGCTATTTTTATCTGGGCAAAGGCGATCTTGATAAAGGGGAGGGAATGTTCAGGAAATCATTGGACCTTGATAGCAAAAGCTTTGATGCTCTTTTAGGACTTGCACTGATCAACTATAATAAAGGCGATAAGGTTAATGCAAAAAAATACCTTGACCAGGCAAAGGATCTCGAACCGGGATTAAATAATGGGATCGATGGTGTTAAAGATCTGGAAAATATGGGGTATTTCAAACCTGACAACATTAAAGATGCACTGATAAAACTATTTAAGGAGAAAAGCTAAAAAAGATATTGGAATGACTCTCCCTGATCTAACGATTGTCCCTAGTTAAATGCTCCGCCGATATACTGCTTTGTCCTTTCCATTCTGGGATTCCCAAAGACTTCTTCTACAGTTCCCTGTTCAATTACCTCCCCAAGGTACATGAACACGACATAGTCGGCAATACGCCTTGCCTGACGAAGAACATGTGTTACCAGGACGATGGTATAATCGTTCTTTAACTCGGCGAATTTTTCCTCAATATACTGGCTGGAGATGGGATCGAGGGCTGAGGTTGGCTCATCGGCAAGGATGATCTCAGGGTTCACAGCCAGTCCGCGGGCAAGGCAAAGTCGCTGTTGCTGTCCTATCGAAAGCCGGGAAGCCGGTTCTCTCAGGCGGTCCTTTACTTCATCCCAAAGGTTGGCCTGCTGAAGGTAATTGACCACCTGTTTGTGCAGATCCTTTCTTTTTTTCACATCTTTCAGTTTCAGGCCGAAGGCAATGTTGTTATAGATGTTCATCGGAAGGGGATAGGGGCGTTGTGAGAGCATTCCCATGTATTGCCTGAGCTTTACTATATCTTCACCGGCTTCGAGCACATTCTTGTCATTAATGATCACCTTGCCGGTCACCTTAAGTTCAGGGTAAAGGTCGGTAAGTCGGTTCATGCATTTGAGTAAAGTGGTTTTCCCGCAACCCGAAGGACCGAGGATCACCGTGATCTTGTTTTTCGGGATCTCAATGTTGATGTCTTTCAGGATCTGCTGTTTCCCGGCAAAAACATTCAGGTTCTCGATGTGTATTTTATTATTTGGCTCCATTTCTATCAGGTCTCACCGGTTAAAAATTGATTTTGGTTTTATGGTATCTCTTTCCGAGTCCGCGTGAAAAAAGGCTGACCAGCAGGATTATGAGGGTCAGAACCAGGGCGGATGCATAAGCGCGGTCCTGGACTGCAGGCACAGGCGATGACAGCTGGAAGAATATCGATAACGGAAGCGTCGCAACAGGCTCCATCAGCGAATTGGGCAGGTGATCAGTATAGCCTGCTGTGAACAAGACAGAAGCAGCATCACCGATAGCACGACCAAAAGAAAGGAGTATCGCTGTGATGATCCCCGACACTGTCTGACGTGTAAAGATCTTGAATGCAAGTTCCGATTTGTTGGCCCCGATGGAATAGGCAGCTTCAGAAAGCCCGGTCGGTACTGTCCGCAGGATCTCATCCATCGACCGGATCATGATCGGCAGGATGAACAGGGTCACTGTGAGTATTCCTGCCAGCAGCGATGTCTGTAAGCCTATCAGGATCATCATGGAAAACCCGAATGCCCCGTAAACGATCGAGGGGATACCCCAGATAAGATCCAGGATGAACCGGATAAAAACAACCAGTTTTCTTCGCCTTACAAGAAAAACATTAATGTAAAGCGCCACCGGCAGGCCAACAAGAAATGCAAGAAGGGTAGCTCCAAATGCAAGGGATAAGGATCCGAGAATAGCATTCAGAATCCCTCCGCTCTTTCCGTAATAATATCCTCCTTTCGGCACCTGGGTCAGGATCTCCCATGACAATGCCTTGATACCTTTAGCAAAGATAGTGTAGATGATAATGGCAAGGACAGCAAGGATTGAATAGGTGGCGATGACCATCAATGCCTTGAAGACCTTTTCTTCTATCCTGCCAGAGCGCTTCATGCGGAGAATTTATTGTAACGGTCGATAAAAAAATGCATAACCAGGTTAAAGAATAAAGAAACTACAAGTAATATCAATGCAGCAAACATTAGTGCAGATTCATATTTCGGTATAGAAAGCATCTCGCCATAATTGTTGGCGATCAGGGCAGGTAAGGTGTACCCCGGATCGAATACACTCCTGGGAAGTTTCACCACGTTGCCGACAACCATTAAAACAGCCATCGTTTCCCCGAATGCACGCGCAAGACCAAACCCAAAAGCAGCTATGATGCCCGGAAGCGCCTTTTTGATCAGCACGCTTTTTACCGTTTGCCACTGTGTTGCACCCAGGGATTGCGAGGCCTCTTTGAGCTCAACGGGAATGGTGCGAAAAATTTCGATCAGGATATTAAGGATAAATGGTATGATCATGATCGACAATACCAGCGCTGCAGCCAGGATGCTGTATCCCAGCGTCTGCACATGGAACAAAGGCCCTACATATCGCGAAATGAAAGGAACAATCACCAGGATACCCCATAAACCGTATACCACCGAAGGAAGCCCGGCCAGTATGTCGATTGCAGGATGCATGATGCGCAAAAACCGTTTCCTGGTGTACTGGGTAACATATATAGCAGTGAGCAGACAGATGGGAGCAGATAGCAGCATGGCCAGCAGTGTGACCCATATAGAACCGACGATGAAAGGATAAAACCCGAATCTGCCACTGCCCGGTTTCCAGGTTTTTGAGAAAAGAAGATCCCCAAGATGGTAATCGTGGATCAGAAGGAAGGATTTCAGGTAAAGGCTGATAAACAAAAGAAAAGGCAGGGAAGCAACCAAAAGAAGGCTTACGATCATCCAGGTATAATTGGCTCTGTGGCGCTGTATTCGGTTTAGTAGATACATCCTCCTCTCCTGGGTTTCAATTTCAATTCCTGATCATTTGAGTTTTTCAAGACCGGCTTTTATTTTATCCGGGGAAACCGGGACATAACCGGCTTCAGTCAGATATTGTTGTCCATCTGTAAGGATCCAGTTCAGAAATGCACGAACTGCCTTGTTATCTGGTTTTCTTGCTGAAACGAAATAAAGGTCACGGGCAGGAGGCGATGGATAGTTGCCATTCCTGATTGCCTCCATTACCTGGTCAAGACTGCCGTAAAAGTTTTCTTCAGGGTCAATTTTGCCGTTTCCATTCATATCGATGGCAACCACATCAATTCCTTCATACGGTTTGCGCGTGGTCATGTCATAAACAAAATTCAGGTTATTATACCCGATGCCATTTTCATTTTTGCGGATGGCATCGGCAATTCCCGGATCGCCGTTGACGCCAAGTCCCTGGAGATCTTCCTGTTTCCTGCCCATAAGGTACTTCGCCCACATTTCTGCTGCGCCGCATGCATCTGAACGGGTGAATGCTTCAACCTTGACATTCGAGCCGGTTCCGGTAGCTTCACCCCAGGTGCTGACCTTCCCCGAAATAAAGATATCAAAGAATTTTTGTTTGGTGAGCCCATGGGCCTTGAGTTCTTTTATTACCGGGTTTGCCGGGTTAATGGTCGGGAGCACTGCATCTTTGGCGACAGCTATGTACCAGGCTCCTTTGGCCTTCTCTTCAGGACTGACTTCTTTGGAATACATGCCAAGGTCAACCATTTTTGACAAGGCATCAGCCATGCCCTTACCGGCTCCTCCTGCCGAGATGTTAATGGTCACCTTTGGATGGATCTTCTGAAATTCTTCACCCCATTTGACCGTCAGGGGATATAGCGCAAAAGCACCTGAAATGGTGATCTTCCCTTTTAAGGGATCTGTATTTTTATCTGAAGGACCTTGTGAGGAGTTACAGGCAGGGAAAAAAACAGGCGCACTGCACATCCCCAAAACAAATAAGAATAGAGAAAAGGTTCGCTTTCTCATCAAACAAAGAATTAGTCGGTTGTATCCTGGCAGTGAATAGTCTTATTACAATTGACCAGACCTGTTATTTTATCAGGTGGTCGATAATGTCTTCTACCCTGATCCCTTCTGCTTCGGCCTTGTAATTCCTGATGATCCTGTGGCGGAGCACTGCATGGGCAACGGCCTTTATATCTTCAATATCGGGTGAATATTTACCATCGATAGCAGCGTGGCACTTGGCTCCCAGGATCAGGTATTGCGAAGCCCTGGGGCCTGCGCCCCAGGTGAGGTACTGGTTCGCCATTTCGTCTGCTTTTTGCGTATTCGGACGTGTCTTTGCAACGAGGTTCACAGCATAGTTGAAAACATTATCAGGAACAGGAATTTTAAGGATCAGCTCCTGGAAGAAGAGGATCTCTTCCGCGCTGACCACTACTTGTGGCTCCTGCAGGTGACGTGACGTAGTGTTTTTAACTACAGTTATTTCTTCATCGAAAAGTGGATAATCCAGCCAGATATTGAACATGAATCGGTCAAGCTGGGCCTCCGGAAGGGGATAGGTGCCTTCCTGCTCGATGGGGTTCTGGGTGGCGAGAACAAAGAAGGGCTCTTCAAGGTGATATGAAATGCCTGCGACTGTCACTGCCTTTTCCTGCATGGCTTCCAGTAGGGCAGATTGTGTCTTGGGAGGAGTACGGTTGATCTCGTCGGCAAGGATAATATTGGCAAATACAGGTCCCTTTATAAACCTGAATTTCCTGTTTTCATCGAGGATTTCGCTTCCTATGATGTCCGATGGCATCAGGTCAGGTGTGAACTGGATCCTGCTGTACTTTAATCCAAGTGCTTTCGAAAGCGTGTTCACCATGAGGGTTTTGGCCAGCCCGGGGACACCAACCAGCAGGCAATGCCCTTTGCAGAAGATCGATATCAACAGGTTCTTTATCACATCTTCCTGCCCGATGATCACCCTTGCGATTTCATTACGTAATACAGAATACTTCTGAACAAGCGCGTCAACGGATTCCACATCCGATTTGTAATGCATATTTTCCATCATTGTTTTTTAATCCAATCCCTTTGAAACGGGCATCTCTGGTACGCCTCATCTATGCTGATATAGGTTTTTACTATCCTCTCTTTTATCCAGTTATTTATCACATCCATCTTTTTCTGGTTCAGTGCCATATCATGTATCTCTGCATAATCTTCCTGCATGTCGGCTTTATGTGGGAGGGTCCTGGATTTCAGGTAGTATATCCTGTATTCTTCCTTTCCCCTGTCAGTCTTATAGAGTACCGGTGAAGAGATCTCTCCGACTTTTAGCTTGTCTATAACAAAGAAGACCTTGGGATCAAGCTGGCTGGTTTCAAATTTACTGTTTCCTGTAATGGAGTTGATCATCAACCCTCCGTTGTTCCGTGAGGGATCATCGGAAAACCGGAGGACCGCATCTGCAAAAGTCATCTTTTTTTGTTCGATCAGGTTCGCAATACTGTCCAGGAAATTTTTTGCACGGGTCATGCTGGCTAACGAAACCTTTGGCTGAAGAAGAATATGGCGGACATTGATATACTCTCCCTTTCTCTCGATCATCTGAATAAGATGAAATCCATCTTCGGTTTCCACGATATCAGAGATCTCACCGGGTTTTAACTTGAAGGCAGCAGCTTCAAACTCTAAATGCATATCTCCCCGTTTAAACATACCCAACTCCCCGCCTTTTTTTGCCGAACCGGGATCCTCGGAATACAATACAGCCAGGGTAGAAAAATCATCCCCCTTTTTGATCCTTTCCTTAAAACCTTTCAACCGATCGATACTTTCCTGCTTTTCAGCTTCTCCTACGACAGGTGATTTCATGATCATGCCAACTTCTATCTCAGATGAGATCTCAGGTATGCTGTCTTTTGGCAGCTTTTTCAGGAAAGCTTTTACCTCTGAAGGAGTGATTTTCACATCCTTGGTGATCTTCTCCTGGGATTCATTTTCCATCAATTGTTCCTTGATGATATCACGCATTTCGTCTTTGATCTCTGAGATCGATTTCTGGTAGTATTCTTCCAGCTTTTCCGGTGATCCGATCTGTCCGATGAGATACCGCATCCTGTGGTCCATTTCTCCATCCACCTGGGCATCGGTGACCTTGACACTGTCGATCTGCGACTGGTGGTAGAGAAGCTTCTGGAAAAGAAGTCCTTCCAGGATCTGACATTTTACCTTTTGTGCACTGCCCTGGATGCTTCCCTGCGACCGGAATTGCAGGTACTGGGTCTCAATGTCTGACCGCAGGATCTCATTCGCGCCGACTACTGCCACCACACCGTCAACAACAGAGTCATTGGCACCCTGTGGTCTCGCCATGATAGGTAACCCCGTAGCCAGGAGAAATAAAATGGTCGCTCTCAGGAAGATTCTCATTTTAATAAATTTCAAAATCGTTTTTCTTTTGCGCCTGTTCAAAGACATCCTCACCCATCTTTTTTATAAGATCGATCTTCCGCTTGTTCAGGATAATGTTCCAGATTCGTTTTTTCTCAAAACTCAACGGGGAAATACTTTCTTTTATTTTAAAGTCCTTAAACCTCACAAGGTAAATATATGCAGAATCCTGGTATAAGAGGTCACGATGATTTTTCAGGAACTCCTCCTGGTTGTATGTTTTAATGGGGATCTGTTTCAGAAGGTCATTAAATAACAGCCAATTCTGGTCGTCAAGGAAATAATCGGAGGCATATTTCTCGCATTGCTGTGAAAGACGGGTTCTGTCTGCAGGATCGTCAGACAAAAGTAGTTTCCTGAACTGCTTTACATAGGCTGACTTTAACGGAAGCTTGACATACTGAAACTGTACGATATTATCTTTCAGTAAAAAATTCTGCTGGTTTGCATTATAATAATTCTCAATATCCTCATCCGTCACCAGGGTGTCGAGTTTTTGTTTTACAAGCTCGTTTTCGTACGTATAGATGATAAGAGAATTCTTATAATTGTCCATCTGCTGCGAAAAATCCATCTGGTCGCTGGTAAGGTTTTGCTGTGCCTGATGAATGACTAAACGCTGATGGATCCAGTTGTCAATATATCTTTTAGCTACTCCGATGCTATCCTTTGCCAGTGAGCCTTTCGGAATGACGCTTTTCAGCTCCGATTCATACAGGTAATCACTGTAAACCCTGGCTACGGCATGCTCCGTTTTTTTTTTGAAAAACGATGAACATCCCGTAAGAAGGATCAGCAGGACAAGGATGAGCTTTCTCACAAAAGATTATTTGATGCGTGCAAGGATGTCATTATTGACCGATACAGGATATTTCTTCCTGAGGGAATCAACCCAGATCTTTTCCAGGAAATTCTGATAATCATTGGTGATCAACCCCCGGGCTTCATTCAGTGTCTTGATCTGGGGAGGAAGTACTTTCCTTACTTTGACTATCACCACTCCGTTGTTTGCCTGGATATCATTCGACAACCCGGGTGCCCATGTTATAGCATCAATGTACTTGTTCTCTTTTCTGGCATATTTACCGGAATCGATCTTCAGGTTCTTGGTCGTATCGACATTGATCTCTTTCAGAAGCGCATCATCAGGGAGCCCCGATTGGATGAAGTTTCTCACTTTCTGAGCCAGCTGTGGATTCCTGATTGTATAGATTGATGCATCAACCCGTTCTTCCCACATATAATTCTTCTTGTTCGCTTCATAGAACTCCCTGAGACCCGTAGTGTCTTTTGTTGCCCTTGACCAGACTTTTTGATCGGTAAGGTCGAAAAGAAGGATCCCGTCCCGGTACTCGGTCATAAGGTTTTTAAAATCAGGATATTTCGATTCAAGGCGTGTATTTTCATATTTTACAAGATTGTCATTGACAAATTCTTTGTATGATTTATCCACATAAACGGAAATGTTCTGCTTATCCGTCTTATGCTGATTCTTTGCCATGTAGTTGGCAAAATCCTTCTGCGTGTAATGCTGGCTTCCGATCTGGAACATAGGTTTGTTAAGTTTCTGTGCCAGCTCAACATGCCATTTCCCTGCAAAAATGCTGTCATTGACCACATTATAAAAATCTTTTACTGTATTGGGCGTTTCTGAAAAGTTACCCTCTTTCTTTATCATCGCCAAAACAGCTTGCTTTGCCAGGTCCGACCTGGTATCTTTCTGAACTTTCTGTTTTAAATCGGCTTTTTCCTCTTCAAAAGTCCCGGGTCTTTTTCTTTCGATGAGCCGGATGATATGCCATCCATAAGGTGTTTCCACAGGTGCCGAGAAATCGCCTTCTTTTGGGATCCGGTAAATAGCATCTATGAATTCGGGAACCATCCTGTTAACACCGAACTTAGGCAGGACACCACCTTTTAAGGCGCTTCCTTTATCCTCTGAGTATTTCTTGACCATGTCTTCCCATTTTGCGCCGTCTTTTAGCTTCTGGTAAACAGAATCCATTTTTTGGGCTATCCGGACAGAATCGGCATGTGTGATATTTTTTGGGACTGACATGAAGATATGTGCTGCCGTTACTTTACCCAGCGCCTCCCGCTTGCTTGTTACCTTGATCAGGTGATAACCATATTCGGTGCGTACAATTGGCGAGACTTTTCCGAGCTCTGTATTGTAGGCGCCACTCTCAAAGGGGTAGACAAAGTCGAAAACAGTAAAATAGCCCAGATCACCGCGGTTTCCACGCAGGAAGGGGTGCTGCGCAGTGGCTTCACGATCCCTGGCCGAAGGATCCTCTGATTCTTCTTCTGCAATCTGTTCAAAAGCTTCTCCGTTCATAAGCCTTACCCGCATCTTTGATATCTTCTGCCAGGCTTCCATTGTGTCTTTTGGCAGTGCATCCGGGGACAACTTTACGAAAATATGGCGGGCCCTCAGATCATACTGCTCACGGTCATATGCTTCTTTCACCAACCGGTCTATCGTTGGTTGATCCGTAAAATAAGGCTTTGCAAGCTGGTCGCGATATCCTTTGAGTTCGGTCACGAAAGAGGACACTGTGTCAAAGCCAAGTTCTTCAGCCTCCCGCACTTTTAATTTAAAGTTAATGTACAATGTAAGATAATCTTCAAGTTTCTTTGTGTCAATCGGTTCTCCCTTTTTCATGTCATTTTTCTGGTATACGGCCATGAATTCAGCTACCGTGACCGGTTTTCCCCCGATGGTCAGAAGAACGTCATTATCCTTAACCTGTGCCTTCAATTGAAATCCAGTGCCAATAATGATCGATAGGACAAAAAAGCATATTAATTTTTTCATTGTTAAACTGATTTAGTTTGATAAATATTGGATTAATATTTCTGTAGAGTTGATTTTCTCATCAACGACTGTAGTTTGGAGCCTCACGTGTGATAGTGACATCGTGAGGATGACTTTCAATAACCCCAGCAGAGGTGATCTTCAGGAACTTTGCTTTCTGAAGCTCTTCCACATTTTTCGATCCCGTATAGCCCATTCCCGACCGCAGTCCGCCTACCATCTGGTAAATGACTTCGGAAAGGGAGCCTTTGTATGGGACCCTTCCAACAATGCCCTCAGGAACAAGCTTCCGGATATCATCTTCCATATCCTGGAAATACCTGTCTTTGGAACCCATCTGCATCGCCTCTATGGATCCCATTCCACGGTACGTCTTATATTTCCTTCCTTCGAAAATAATAGCTTCGCCTGGGGCTTCATCGACTCCTGCAAACAACGAACCGGCCATGATTGAATGTGCGCCGGCAGCCAATGCCTTGACTATGTCGCCTGTATACCTGATCCCGCCATCTGCTATCGCGGGGATACCTGAACCTTTCAATGCTTTGGTTACAGCATATATGGCTGAAAGCTGGGGGATGCCGATGCCTGCAATAACGCGCGTGGTGCAGATCGATCCCGGGCCAATCCCGACCTTCACGGCATCGACTCCGAGCTTGGCAAGGTCTATGGCGGCTTCTCCCGTTCCTATATTACCGACTATAAGATCAATATTCGGAAATTTACTTCGTACCCTCTTTGCCAGATCCATCACGTTGCGGGTATGCCCATGTGCAGTATCTATCACAATGGCATCCACATCCTCGTTTACGAGTGCGGATACACGGTCGATGGTATCCGTTGCAATTCCCACGGCGGCTGCAACACGCAACCGGCCGCGTGAATCCTTACAGGCATTCGGCCGGGCTTTGATCTTGATGATGTCCTTATATGTGATCAACCCGACAAGTTTATTGTTTTTATCGACCACAGGAAGCTTCTCGATCTTGTATTTTTGCAGGATCTCTTCTGCCTTCGCAAAATCAGTGAATTCGGTTGTGGTAAATACTTCCCTGGTCATCACTTCGGCAATGGGCCTCATCAGGTCCCGCTCAAAACGCAGATCACGGCTTGTAACGATGCCGACAAGTTTTTTCTGATTATTGATGACAGGGATCCCTCCAATATTGTACTCTTTCATGAGCCCCAACGCATCTCCCACAAGACCGCCGTCATTGATGGTGACAGGGTCCAGGATCATGCCGTTCTCGGCACGCTTTACCTTCCGCACTTCAATGGCTTGGGCTTCAATGGTCAGGTTCTTGTGCAAAACTCCAATCCCGCCTTCCTGGGCCATGGCGATTGCCATTCTTGAATCGGTAACCGTATCCATTGCAGCAGAAACAATGGGAATATTCAAGCGGATGTTTTTCGATAATAAAGTCGTCACATCCACTTCGCGTGGAAGAACCTCTGAATAGGCCGGTAACAGCAGCACATCGTCATAGGTCAATCCTTCACCCTGAAATTTGTCCGGATCCATTACCATACGGCTGAAAATTAAGTGTGCAAAGGTAAGAAAATAAATTATAATGAAAATAACTGAAAACCTTTGTCATTATTATTTATATGAAGAAGAAAGTAATGAAAAAATTATGAAACGGTAAGGAGTGCTTTTCTGTTATTCCTTGACCGTCAGCGATACCTCCCCGAGCTTTATTATTTTTTCAGAGCTCCCATCTGATAAAGGTTTCGGGAGCATCGGGCGGGTCAACGCCCTGGCTCTTGTCGTAAAGGTCAGCTTGTTCCCCTCTGCTTTTTGCTGGCAGATTAGGTAAACTGCAACCCGAAATTGGCATCGGTATATAAAGAAAACGGGTCGGATCCATAAGACTGGAGCCACCCGGGATTTCCGACCAGCGAATCGCCTTCCAGCAAGCTGTCACGGATGATGACTTTACAGGTTATATCTTCATTCTGAAGAAGGAATATTTTTCGTTCTCCTTTAAAAGATTCAAGGGTTTTAACATCCTGGGATAGCAGGAGTTCATTGAAAAAAGAACAAAAAACGATGATGTTGATGAAGAGCTTTTTGTACATAGACCCTGTTTTTTGTGGTAAAAATAACTTACAGGAAGCAGGTAAACCCTGTGCCTTCCGTACAGTTTGTACAAATATCGATGGATTTTCGCGAATGCAGGATCTTTTTCCGGAAGTTATAATAGCTTTTATCTTTCCACAACTTTTTGAAGGATCGTCCATTCACTTTACCCATATTGTATTTGGCATCTTTATCGAAACAGCAGGGAACTATTGATCCGTCCCATGTTACTACACAGGAACTCCACATCTTAAAACAATGATTGGGAAGAGGGTTTTTGATCTTATAACGGGCTGGATTTCCCATGGTATCATTGATCTTCTTATATCTTGAAAATTTCAGATCATCCGGCATCAGGGGATTTCCATCTTTGAAATCATAAAACTGGGCAGTCTTCAGTTCAACCTTGTCAACTTCAAGATCTTTGCCAAGCTGCCTGATCTGATTGAACTGGTGCTGGGTAGATTGCAGGATAAGGGATTGAAGTACAACTTTGGGTTTCTTTGTTCCCTGTGCTTTTTTCTCATTGACGATCTTCCGGATACCGGCGATGACGGCATCAAAATCCCCCCCGATACGATAATGTCCATAAGATTCCGCATCAGCGCCATCCAGGGAAATGATCAGCTTATCCAGTCCCGATGAAACAATTGACTTTGCATTTTCATCATTCATGAAATGACCATTCGTGGAAGTCGATACATAGATCTTTTTTGATTTTGCATATTCTGCCATCTCCGGTAAAAGTGGATATATGAACGGTTCACCCTGGAAACACAGGTTAAGGCAGGAAAGGGCAGGGGATAGCTGATCAATAAGTTTCATGAATAATTCAAAATCTATGATGCCCCTCTTTCTTGTAAGCAGGTTCATACCGCTGGGACACTCCGGGCATTGAAGGTTACAGTAATTTGTGGGTTCAATTGAAAGACTTACCGGGGTCCCCCATTGAACTACCTTACGCAATAAACGTGAAAGGAAATAGCTCGAAACAAGCTTAAACAGATTTATTGACCTTTTTATCAATAAAACTCAAGACTAAATACTTGTTATTACAATCCTCAATCCTGGCTATTTATTGCCACCCATCTCATCTCCCTTTCCTTCCTTTTTCTCCTGTTTCTTCTTTTTCTTTCTTCTTCCCATCCAGTCCTTCCATAATGTAAAGGCTTTCATGAGCAATGAAGAGGGGGTTGCAATCTCATTTGTTATCGTTGAAAAGATATTCCTCAACATAAATGCAGAACGTATATTCCGGTAATGGGTCCTGATCTTGTCTTCCGTCCTGACGAGTTCCAGCCTGAGCCGTGCTTTTTCCAGTTTCAGCTCATTCATCGATTTTATCTTGCGGATCGTGCTCCGCTGATCTTTATTTTTCTTCATCCTCGTCCTCCAATAATGTTTTTGAGATCTGTGAAACCAGTGGATCAATGAAGAGCCTGTTCCGCATAATATAGACAACAGCACCAACCAGGAGATAAAAACCTGCGACGATCAGCGCCCCGGCATACAATGTCCCGGCATGTGCCCGGAACCAGAAAATAAATGCGATGCTTACAAACATGCAAATAAAGAGGAATACAAGGAAGAGGATCACTGTGATGAACAATGCCGAGAGGATCATCGATAGTTTCTCGGTCAGGGTAAGCTTAAGGAGATCAGTCCTGAGCCGGATATATTCTTTGACATTTTCGGAGATCTCCGTGATATTATCACTTAACTTTTGTGATTCCATGGTATGGTTGTTTCAAATGAATAACTCCTGTAATCAATGAATCATGACATGTAATGCATCATGTGTCATTTGTCCTGTTCTTTACCCTTCACATCTTCACTCGCAATTTGCAGATCGTCTTCATCTTCGTCGTCTTCCTCTTCTTCTGCAAATGCAGATTTCAAGGCCCCGAGCTTATCATTGACGTCATCCTCAATAAAGTCGGCAATGCTCATCAGGCGCCTCTTTAACCGTTTCCTGGTTTTCGACCCCTTGGCGGGTGCAAACAGCAACCCGATCCCGACACCTGCTGCCAGTCCTAATATACCGGCTAACAGTACCTTTGAACTTGACTTTGCCATATGGTTATAATTTTTCAGTTTGAAAAATGAAATGAATTTTATGATCTGTTAAAAATCCTGAACTGGCTGAAAAATTCTTCTCCCACAATCCTCAGGAATGCATAAGCAGGTACAGCCACGATCATCCCGGGTATGCCACCGATGCTGCCTGCTGCAATGATGACCAGGAATATTTCCACCGGGTGGACTTTCAGACTTTTACCCTGTATCAGTGGACTATACAGGATATTGTCAAGCAGAATGACTATTACCATCGCAATCAGTACCTTGATGGTCGTAGATCCAATTGCCCCGTAATACCCGTCGCTGATGGCACCTGTGACACTGAGCAGGATTCCCGTTCCGACTGCTATCAGAGGACCAATATAAGGAATGATATTCACGATTCCGGCAAAGAAAGCGATGACAAGTGCCCCATTGACGCCGATAATACTCAGCGCGATGGCATATGAGACTATCATGACCAGGACATCAATAAAAAGTCCTGTAAAGTATCTGGTCAGCACCGTTTTACTTTTAAGCATTGTGTTCTTTGCCTGGTCGTGGTATTTTAGAGGGATAAGCATAAGGATGGAATGCGGAAGCATCTTAACATCGAGCAGAAAGAAAAAAGAAAGGAAAAGTATCGTGAACACATAAAAGAAAAGACTCCCGGCAAAAGAGATGATACCTGACAGGACATTCGAAAAGAGACTCAGGTCAAGGACATGAGAGAGGTTATCTTTGAGGAGCGATTCAAAAGTCGCATTCTTTTTGATAATTCCATATTTAACAGATATTTGCTGCAACCACTGGATCTGGGGCCGGTAATAATCAAGAAGCTTTTGCCAGTCGATAGATGTCACCATACTGGTCTCTTTTACCACCAATGGGATAAAAAAGCTCAGAAGTCCCAGCACCACGGCAAGGATAAGAATAAGGGTCAGGAAGACATTCAATACATGGGGAAGCCTGATCTTTTTGTAATGGATCCTGTCCAACAGATCGACTACCGGGAAGCCGATGATTGAAATGACTCCTGCAATAAGGATACAGATAAGGATCTGTGAAAAATACCATGCCAGGAAACCAATGATGCAGATGATGAGAATAATGAAGAAAAGCTTGTGTTGCTGGTACAGACTGCTCATAATCTCAGTTTCAGTGGCTGAATATATGAATTAATTACCGGTTTCTGAAGATTTTTTTATCAGCAAAAATCTGATCATTTATCAACAGTCATGCAAAAATACATTTTCTTTCTTTCAAATGCCAATCCGGAAATTATTGTGAAAGTCAATCTTGCACACACTTTATCGAGAAAGCACTCACCCCACCCCCTCTCCTGAATTCCCTTTTCAGCCCCCTCCTAACCTCCCCCATTCGGGGGAGGAAGTGTTGGATGGTTATGAAGTCTCATCTCAGTTTCTTTCCTGTTAATTTACAGCATTATCGGTATTTTCTGTGATCTTCGCAATCACTTCCATTATATTCTGTTCAACATCTTCATGTGAAGCGAATGACTGTTAATCCGTGTCTATTCAATATTTTGGTTCTTTCTAAATCCCTCTCGTGCTGTGCGTCAGAATTTTCCATCTAGCCCTTCATCCGGTCATTCTCCACTCCCCGAGTGGGGAGGGGCTGTCCGCGTCACGCATCACGATTTTCAAGAACTGCCGACTGCCAACTGCCGACTGAGTGACCTCTAATAGGGTCAATCCTGTATGCACCTTACTGAGAAAGCACTCACCCTCGTAGCCGGGTAAGCCGAAACACTGGGATCAGGATCATTCATGCCGTGTGCCCATGCCTTCGTGGGACTGTGTAATGTTGATGACCAGAAGAAAGTTGTAAAGCCTTTGAAATCCCAGCTTGTGTTGTAGTAGTTTGCGCCGGCTAACAAGGCATTAAATCCTGAAAAGCCTGAGAATTTCAATGGACTTCCGGCAAAACCGTTGTTTGTCCAGTTTGTAAATAGGGTATTCCATTCATTCTCAGTCGGGATATGCCAGCCGGGCGGACAGAATCCCTGGTTGGCAGGAGTATCATCATATTGCATGATCTCATCCCATTGATAAAGACCTCCGAGATTAGTGCAATTAGCAGGGTTATCGTTGTAACAATATTTTTCCCAGATACAATTGTCTCTCTGATCCTGTGTCGATACAAGCACTGTCCCGTAATTAAGATTGGATGCCATCCAACACTGCGAACCTAGGTGAACTGTCGGGTAGACTTTATTATCGCGGATATCTGTGATTGGGCTTCCGCAATTGACAATTGATAATGGATAATTGATAATGTGGGTGTGGGCGGAGGCGCTGCACATGGCTGCGTTGGTGTATGTATAAGTTATTGTCTTCGTGCCTGTACCTGCAGTGGCAGGGTCAAAGAAACCGGTTAACGGATTGACTCCTGGTCCTGAATAGGTTCCGCCTAACGGGATCCCGCCTTTTAGTTTTATCGGCTTGGCATTGACTGCTGTGATGGTATCAAAGCACGGGGTGAAGGTGACTACGGAGGCAAGGGTCCCACTCATGATGATCTCAGAAGAGCTGGCAGGATTGCCGGTAACACAACTCAGGTTGGATGTCATCACACAACGGACACTGTCATTATTGGCTGGGTTATAGGTGAATGTGGGTGAGTTTGTACCTGCATTGACTCCATTTACTTTCCATTGGTAGACGGGCGCAGATCCCCCATTGGTTGGTGTGGCAGTGAAAGTAACTGATGATCCGGGACAGAAAGGATTGGATGATGCAGCAACACTAACTCCAGCCGGAAGGTTAGAATTCACGACCATGGTGATGGAATTCGATGTTGCAGGGTTTCCTGTAATACAACTTAGGGATGAGGTAAGGATACAGGTTACAATATCTCCTCCCGTAGGATTGTAAGTATAAGTTGAAGCTCCGCTTCCAACGTTCACACTATTCACCTGCCACTGGTAAGCAGGTGTGGCGCCTCCATTGGTTGGAGTAGCAGTGAATGTAATGGAAGAGCCCTGGCAGAAAGGATTTGAGGATGCGGTGATGGATGTACTTACGGGAAGATTAGGATTGACGATCATCGTGATGGCATTACTGGTAGCAGGGTTTCCGGTTGGACATAATGCATCTGAGGTCAGTATACAGGTTATTACATCTCCATTGTTTGGGATATATGAATATATCGGGTTATTTGTCCCGACAGTGACACTGTTGACTTTCCATTGATAAGAAGGATTAGCTCCTCCATTGGTGGGGGTTGCTGTAAATGTAACTGAGCTTCCCACACAAACCGGATTCTGTGATGGTGTTACCGTGATACTTACCGGCTGATTTGGATTCACTGTCATGGTTATAGCATTTGAAGTACCAGGGTTATTTGAAATGCATGCCGTTATTGATGAAGTCAAAACACAGGTTACAACATCATTATTTACAGGAGTATATGTGAAAGTGTTTGAATTGGTTCCCGAGTTGATCCCGTTAACTTTCCATTGGTATGAGGGACTTAATCCCCCGTTTGTTGGCACAGCAGTAAAAGTTACTGATGTTCCTGCACAAACATTGTTCTGGGAAGCTGAAATGCTAACGCTGACCGGTACTCCGGGAGTGATGGTGACCTGGTAAGCAACAGGTGTCCCTGCACAGCTGCCAACCTCAGGCGTGATATGATAGGTAACAACACCGTTGGAAGGAAGGTTATCAATAAGTATCTGATTAAGAATAAGTCCTGAATCAGCACTAAACCCTGTAATGTTCCCTGAAGTAAGATTGGCAGTCCAGTGAAACATAGTTCCGGGTACTGAGGAAGTCAGAACAATATATGTCGAATCCATTGAACATATTGATTCAGAAAGCGGATTGTTGGTGACCAATGGCACAGGTGTGGTAAATAGCTGAACGGTATCAGCGCCGGTGCAATTATCAGGACACGTTACCATGACACTGTAGGTGTCAGCCAAACCTGTCTTATAGGTTTGATTTGTTCCCACAATTAACCCGGTACCAAGGTTTTTCCACTGGTAGGTACATCCTGTGCATGCCCCGGCATCAAAGGTAGTTGAATCGCCAATACATATTGTTCTGTCAGGACCAAGAGATACCTGTGCGCCCGAAAAAATGGTAATGGTCTTCCATGCAGTATCTGTACGATTATCATTATGTCTTACAAATAATTCAATGGTGTAGTTTCCAGTGGATGAGTATGTATGAGTTGGAGTCAGAAGATTTGAAAAGTTTGAGCTTCCTGATGAGGGATCTCCGAAATTCCAGTGAATGCTGTCAGGCGGAGGCCAGATATCTCCTGAAAAATGAACAGGATTATATTGACACTCCCCACTATCATGGATGTAAACTTTATATTTCTGTAGAAATTGTGGAAGGCAATCATTATGCATATTAGTAAGATGAATTACATCTCTCTGATAGTTACATCCTGATCCTCCCATGGAAGGATTATTTATCACACTAAGCCAATATGAAGAAACATCGTCAATATAGATTTTTCCATCCGGAGCCATCTGAATATTTTCACTGACACCTGTACCTATTATTTGTTTGCTTTGGACAAATGAAAGAGAATCGGGACTACTCATATCATATTGATCAAGAGTATCGGTGGTTACAGAATTACCTGTAACATATAAATAATGAGAATTTATTGAGAATTCTTTACCAAAGGTAGGATCATCGCCATCAGTAGGTGATATATTATAAGAATGAAAGATAAATCTTGGTGTCACTACACCAGTTGTTGGATTAAAATAACAGAGTTGTGTCAACGAATCAGTACACACAAGATTCTTGCCATCAGGTGAGATCCTTATATTACTGGATAAATGGTTCGAATTTATATGTGCCTTTAAGTGACTGGCACTTGATACCGGTGTTGTATGAAGTCCAGACAAATCAATTAAGTATGACTGGTAATTGTTGGCATGATGACCCTGATTCAATACCACAACCCAAACATATTTGTTATTACTGTGCCTGATAGCAGTAAGTTGAACAATAGCACTGTCTCCTGCAATAACCGGAATATTTTTCTGACCCGCAACAATGTCTCCCAATCCCCCGTTTAGTGTCATATCGAGGATTGAATAGTAAAGCCCTACTACTGGTTGAGTTATTGGGATAAGAGGCTTTCCTACAGTAAAAAGATAATATTGATTTTTATGTATCAGGTTTTGAACAGCAAATACAGATTGGTCAATTGACTGTCCACCTAATAATCCGGAACCGTTTGGCATTATATTTTTAGTACTGTCGTAAACTGCTGCACCATTTGAGTAAAATAAAATATGGCCCGCAGAATCAGAAACTGAAGCATTTACACTTCCAGGAGCATCCCACATCCCACTTGGTGATTGATTAACAGGTGCCCCTGAATTAAATGTTATACTGAGCCACACACCGAAATTCCAGATATTGAATTCCCCTTGTGAAAACCCAAGAAAAGGTAACAATATGATCAGGCCGGTGAGGAGTTTGGTTTTCATCTGATCAGGATTCGTAATGCCAACAGCCCCTCCCCAAAGCCCCCTGCCTGTCCGGCAGGCAGGCTCCCCACTCGGGGAGGGGTAATTGATCGTGGCGTTTAAGAAGACTTTTCGGTTTGTTTGAGACTATAAGGATACCTGGATCGCAGGAAAGAACTATGATCAGAAATAGAAAAGGAGAAAAGAGTGGGACTCTTTTCATTTTATCTGGGTTCAATAAGGCAAAGATAATGAATTACGCAACTACATTACAGACGGTAGAATACGCCCGAAGTTGTCTAATGACTATAGAATAAATTTATCGCTGATGGAATATACTAAATAACTACTGAAAGAAGGTAATTGGACGGATAAAACCATCATTGCGGAATACTGCCAGGCAATAGACTGGGTATTTATAATCTGACTTCAAAAATCGTGAATCGATTATTCGATTGTTCAAGATTGCCTCTCAATCCGCCGCAACAGCCTGTCTGCCGCTAAGCAGGGGGCCAGGATCTTTCCAAAATTTTCTTACATCGAACTCACGGCAGATCAGGATAACTGATGATTTTATGTGTTAAAATTTGTTAAAAAGTTGCATCGACGTATTACCTTTTGGTTCTGAAAAGGATTAATATTAATTTTAAAATTTTAAAAATATGGCAACATTACCAAATAATTTATTGAACGGACTCACGGGACAGATCGGCGATTTAATTTTCCGCCAGATGGGTGGTAAGACGGTAGTATCAAAAGCCCCTGATTACAGCAAGATAGAAAGGAGTGAAGAACAAAAGGCAAACTCCAAAAAATTCGCTGATGCAAGTGCCTGTGCCGATGAACTTTTAAAAGATAAGGAAATCCAGAAGATCTATGAGTCGAAGAAAAAGAAAGGATTATCAAACAGGAATGCAGCAATATCGAATTACCTGAAAAAGCCGGAGATCAGAGAAGTCGATCTCAGCAGGTACAAGGGAAAGAAAGGAGATACCATAGAGATCTATGCGTGGGACAAATATAAGGTGAAGGCGGTCATTGTCAGTATTTTGGATTCGACCGGGAAAGATATTGAAGCTAATATTGCTGTTGAGATATCCAACGGATATTGGATCTACGAGACAGGCCGGGATAATCCATTATGGGATGGAGGAAAGGTTGTGGTGAGGGTTGAGAATATACCGGGGAACAGTGATGAATCGGAATTTCAATCCAGGAAGAAAAGCAACCGAAGCTCAGGTAAATCCTGATCAAATCCTGACCGAATTTTAATCGAATTTATGTCGTAGTGATGTTGAAGGCACCTTGAAGGCACCTCGAAGGCACTCTGAATTTAATTTGAGGAGAACCCCACCCCCTGAGCCGAATGACCCCACCCCCGAACCCCCCTGCCTACCGGCAGGCAGGCTCCCCCAAGAGGGAGGGGGGAGTAGTGAGCAGTGAGTAGTGAGTAGTGAGCAGGCAATTGATAATTGATAATTGATAATTAAAATTTCAAAGAAGGGGAAATCGTGACGCGGAAAACCCCACCCCCTAGGCCCCGCCCTTGTATACTATGTCTATGGTTCGTAAACTTCAGGCGGGAATCCTGAACTTCAATCTGATTTCAAAGTTCGTTGATCTATTATTCGATTGTTCAAGAGACCGGATTGCTTTTCTGTCCCCGGTTTTTGGTCTTATTGCATCTTTAATGGAAAGATTATAGTGATCTTGGCAGCCACATTATCCCATGTCCGGTTGAAAGAATAGGGCCCCCACCTGTAAAATCCGCCAATACCGATCGTGTATAGTTTCAGATCAACCAGCTTGTTGATCAGGAGCCCCGATTCATAATACCCAAGATCCATAGTCTTATATGGCTCATTCACAACATTCACATACTTGTAAAACTCCGGGTGATCGAGCCAGCCAAACCCGATATTCTGAGAGAGGGCAAATTCAGGATGGAACCATTTCTTGCCTTTAAACAGCAGGTATCCGAAATCATGATAAAGGTACAGGGAGGAATATTTATTGGAAAGGAATTCATTCATCCGCATAGTGGCAAAACTGTTCGGGGCAAATAGCGTGATCAGACGATAACTGGCATTACCATAATAAAGATTACAGGCAGGAAGCGGCTGATCCACATAGCCGGCATTGAACTGAAAGGTAAGCTTCCCAAGATACCTGATCATAAATGTCTTCCTTATTTGCAGGTCAAGCCGGTTGTAATTGAACTCACCGTCAAGCAGACCCTTGATGCCATGAGTATATTGCAGCCATACTACCGGGTAATTGGTCCCGAGTGAGATCTTGTCGTCAATGGTTTGGATGAATTTCTCCTTATAGGCCCATTTCACAGCAGCGGTAAGATCCATGAACTGGAACTGATTTTGCAGGATGACTGCATTTCCTATGGTGGTTGCAAGATCTGAAGTTGTCGACAGCTTCAAACTGCGGGAAATTCCGAAATTGAACAACCAATATTTTCGTGCACGAATGGTCAGTGAAACGTTTTCATTTTCAACGCGGTCAAGCTTTCTTACCAGCAAAGGTTCGAAATTTCCGCCAAGAATAGAGTTGTAATCATCGAAAAACCTGACGCTACCCGACTCGATCAGGTCCTGGAAATAGCCCCCCTGGATACTGAAATCGTTACGCTTATTCAGCAGGAAACTGACATCTCCTCCGTACTTGGCTGTTGAGATTGCAAATGAATACTGGTAAAACCCTCCGATCCTGAACCATTTTGCGAGCCGGTCGTTGGTATGGATGCCAAGGCCGGCGATCAACCCTTCATAGGTGTCATAACCCAGGATCCTGCTCAGGTCGAAATCGATGAACTTATAAGGGATCCTTCCTGACATGATTGTTTTAAGACCCTTGGCCAGTTTATCGAAATTATTCTTCTTCCCGATGCTGTCGATAGTCCGGTAAGTTTCACGGTCCTTGCTGGTAAGACTGTCAACCCGGTACTGGTCCCAGTATTCTTCCGATCGGTCCGTGGCAGCTTTCTCAACCTCAACATCCAGGTGGTTGAACTCGCGCCTTACCATTTCCGGGTTAAGCACAATATCGCGGATGTAACTTCGGCCCTTGGCAATAGCTGCATACTTACCTACCGACATCATCAGGAATTTAACATCCGTGTTCAATTGAACAGGGAACCAATGTTCCCCGTCAACAAGCTCATACAGTTGTTGTATCTTGATCCTGAGCCCCCCGGTATTCTGGTAAGGCTGTGCAATGACATTCTGAATAGCCCACTTGTTGGTATTGATGGAGATAACGCCTTTCAGCCCGTCGAAATTGGTTCCTCTTCTTGGCCGGAAAGAGATGACAAAGATTGTGTCATGACTGGAATATAGGGTATCTTCAAGCTTGAAGAAATATTTAGTAAGGCTTCCCGGACTGATCGGGTTCACATAATTGTTCTGGAAAATGGTAATGAATGGCTTGTAAAAAGAGAACGATTGTATCTGCGTGGTGAGGAACACAAAAATTGGATCTTTAAATCCCGACATACGGGTTGCAATGACCTTATTATAGCTCTTGTCGGGAGCCATGAACTTTCTCTTGGTCACATTTTCCATGAGGAAAAGATACTGGGTTTTCAGGATTTTATTGAGCAGCTTATCCACTGTATCCTTTTTCAGGGAATCTCTCTTCACCGTGTCTTTGAGAGTGACTGTTAATTTCATCGTCGGCTGCTGGATATTCATTGCCGTGGTATCCTTCAGCTCCCTGTAAACAGCTGTATCGTTTTCAGCCGTAAAGATGGTCTTATCATATGAGGTATAAGAAAATGAGCTTAGCTTTTCGGGATCGTTCTCATCACGGTGTTCAATGGCATTCCTGATGATGCGGTGGGCAGGATTGATACCCGGCAGGATATCCACTTCCGACAATTCAATTTCGGTAGGGGTCAGCTGGATGGAAAGATTTTCTGTTTTATTTCCTACAGGATAAGAAAGAGGTAGATAACCAACATAGGATAACTGAAGTTTCCTGACCGGCACAGCACATTGCAGCCTGAATTTCCCGTCAATGTCAGTTGTACCCCCATACTGGCTGTTATTAATGACGATATTTACAAATGCAAGGGGCTCCTTTGTTTTGCTGTCAGTCACTTTACCGGATACAAGGAAAAGATCCTGTCCGGAACCAGCCAGGGATGAAAAGATGATACAGAGCAGGAAAATATTTCTTGTTACACCGGTCATAAATATGAATGTCCGAATATTACGATCAACGACTTTTCAAACCGCTGTTAATAAGCGGTGAGAAAATCTTCAGTCTTATCAATCAGGCATTTACCAAAGGTTTTCAATGTCAAAGGTAACAATCATTTTCAATCGTATATTTTTCCATGGGAAAATATTAGTACTTTTAAACGTCATTTAGTGCCTCATATTACACTCTTAGAAACGCGTTTTGAGTAAAGAAAATAATTTAATGCACTTCACGGCCAAGACCCTTGCCGGGATGGAAGATATCCTGCAGAAAGAGCTGGATTCACTTGGCGCCGTGAATACAAAGGTCCTCAAAAGGGCAGTCTCATTTGAAGGCGATAAGGCCTTGCTATACCGGGCCAATTACTGCAGTCGCACAGCATTGCGGATACTCAAGCCTATCCTTGATTTCCCTGTCATTAAACAGGAAGACCTTTATCATAACATTCACAAGATCCCATGGGAAGAATACATTGGCAATGAGAACAGCCTTGCTGTTGACGCTGTCATTGGATCTTCGGTATTTACCAATTCGCAATATGTTGCCCTGAAAACAAAAGATGCTATTGTAGATCGTTTCCGGGAAATGACAGGCAGCCGCCCTTCCGTTGATCCTGATAACCCGGACCTGAGGATAAATACTTATATCTTCAAAGAGAGCTGCACCATTTCGCTTGATAGTTCCGGCTCATCACTTCATAAGCGGGGTTACAGGCAGGTTACTGGCCAGGCGCCGCTCAATGAAGTGCTAGCTGCAGGTCTTGTCCTTCTTTCAGGATGGGATGGAACCAAACCGCTTTACGACCCCATGTGCGGATCAGGCACGATCCTGATCGAGGCGAATATGATTGCAAGGAACATTCCGCCAGGGTACTTCCGACCGCAGTTTGGTTTTGAGAAATGGAAAGATTTTGATCCCGGGTTATGGGAAAAGATTAAAGAGGATGAAAATGCAAAGATCAAAGACCCGAAAGTCCCGATATTTGGATCAGATATCTCCTCACGGGCTATAGCCAATGCCAGGAAAAATCTTGACTTTACAAGATTCGGTGAACAAATTCAGATTGAGGTCGCTGCATTTGAAAATACACTGCCCAGGAGCCAGGCAGGCATGATCATTTGCAATCCGCCTTATGATGAAAGGCTCCAGGTTGATGATATCATAACTTTTTACAGATCCATTGGGGATGTGCTGAAAAAGAAATATAAGGGTTTCGAGGCATGGATCATTTCATCGGACCTGAATGCACTGAAATTCATCGGACTGCATCCTTCTAAAAAGATCACCCTCTTCAACGGTCCTCTGGAATGCCGGTTCGTGAGGTTTAGCATGTATTAAAACTTAATGTCTTTAACATTTTATACTATAAATCTTTTCTTTATTTTTACAAAAAATCATTACTGTCATGAAAAAGATAATGCTTAATCTCGAAAACCTCAATGAAGTTTTCCCTGACGATTTTTCACAGGAACAAATCGCCAAAGCCAAGACACTCTTTTTAAAGAAACTTGCACAGGAAGCCCATTGCTTCTATTCAGGAAAGATACAGACTATCCCTAAAGCGCCCGTAATGGGTTTCAACTGGTTTAATGTCTGGTACACGCCTGGCGTTTCAAAAGTCTCCACCAATATCCGGGAAAAAGCCGATTGTTCATTCGAACTCACTAACCGCGGAAACTTTGTAGCCGTCGTCAGCGATTCCACGAGGGTCCTTGGGGATGGCGACTGCACACCTCCCGGCGGACTCGGAGTAATGGAGGGTAAAGCATTCCTGATGAAGTATCTCGGCGGTGTGGATGCTGTTGCTCTTTGTATAGACAGCAGGGATGAGAACTGCAAAAATGACCCGGAAAAGATCATCCAGTTCGTCAAGATGCTTCAGCCCAGTTTTGGTGCTGTGAACCTGGAAGACATCTCACAACCGAATTGTTTCAGGGTTCTGGATGTGCTGAGGGAAGAATGCGATATCCCGGTGTGGCATGACGATGCCCAGGGTACTGCCTGTGTCACATTGGCAGGACTTATCAATGCCCTGAAACTGGCTAAGAAAAAGATGAAGGATGTAAAGATCGTGCTGCATGGCGCCGGTGCCTCGAATACCACCATTGCCCGCCTCCTGATTGCCGATGGCGCCGATCCTGCAAAGATCATCATGTTCGACACAAAAGGATCACTGCATCCTGGCCGTGAAGATATCAAAGCCGATAAACGCTTTTACAGGAAATGGGAACTGTGCGAATCAACCAATCCCAAAAGGATCCCGACTATGGAAGAAGCTATGAAAGGAGCCGATGTCCTGATCTCACTATCGACGCCCGGACCTGATATCATCAAAAAGGAATGGGTAAAGTCCATGGCAGAAAAAAGCATTGTTTTTGCCTGCGCTAATCCGGTTCCCGAGATCTACCCATATGCTGCTAAAGAAGCCGGGGCTTTTATCGTGGCTACCGGTAGAGGAGATTTCCCCAACCAGGTAAACAACTCCATCGGATTCCCCGGGATCCTGAAAGGCGCCTTAATGGTGCGCGCACGTAAGATCACGGATGAGATGGCTATTGCTGCAGCTTATTCACTGGCTGATTTTGCAGAAAAGAGGGGGATCAATAAAGAGGATATCGTTCCGACTATGCAGGAAGCCGGCGTATTCCCGAATGAAGCAGCCGACGTTGCCATGCAGGCCATTAAAGACGGAGTAGCCAGGGTAAAGATGACATGGCAGGAAGCTTATGACAAGGCAAAAAATGATATCGATCATGCCAGGAGTATGACTAAAGCAATGACAGATCAGGGATTCATAAAGATGCCCCCGATGGAAATGATCCAATCTTCACTGGACTGGACGATTGCAGAAATACGTAGGATGAAATAATTGGTAATTGATAATTGATAATGGATAATGGATAATTGGCTCACTATCTTGCCATCTTACTATTTTACCTTTTAATTTCGCTACCTGCCTGCCGTAAGGCGGGTTTCGCTATTTCGCTATTTTAACCAGCATTACCCCATGCGGCAGGACATTTATGTCAAAGTGATTTTCAACCTCACCAAGGTCTTTCTGCCTCCAGAGGTCCCTCATATTCCAGCGTCCGTTTAGTTTGATCTCTTTCATATCGACCGGGACATTTAAAGGAGCTTCAGTAAGATTGAACAGTCCGATGACTTTACTGCCATCTTCAAGGTCTTTGATCCAGATCTGCCACGACTCGTTTGCCTTGACCTGTGTAGCCTGCCTTCCAAGGGGATCCTGGTTTACGGCAAGGACTTCATCATTGGTCAGCAAATTAAGCGTGAAAGGATCCAGCTGGTCAAGATCACAACCGATCAGTAACGGGGCAGACAAAAGGCACCAGAGTGAAATATGCGTGTACTGTTCGCCCGGTGTAAGCCGCGTATAATGAAGTGCAGGCCCCCAGCCAACCCATCCCACTACCAGCATATCCGGGTCATTCCAGTGGCCCGGTGCTGCATAAGGCGAGCATTGCGATTGGCTGAAACCAATTCCTGAAAGGCTTTCCCAGGTATCTTCAATATCCCCGGTCGTTCTCCATGAATTGCCGTCAACCGTTGCTCCCCATTCCCACACTTTACCCATCCCATACTGGCACAGGCTGTAATGAATATCGCGGTCCACCTTGTGAAGTGCATCCCGCATGACCTCATACGGGAGTTTCAGCTCTGCTTTATTGGGAACGGGGAAGATACTGCTGTAGGAACACCAGTCGTACTTGAGGTAGTCAATTCCCCAGGAGGCGTAAGTCCCGGCATCTTTTTCCTCAAAAGTATAACTGCCTTCATAGCCCCCGCAGGTTTTGGGACCCGGCGAAGAGTAGATCCCAATCTTGAGCCCCAGGGAATGAACGAATGAGCATAAGGCATGCATATCAGGGAACTTGTAGTTAGGAATTATGTTCCCGTCCTTATCATGTTTATCTTCCCAGCCGTCGTCAATATTGATATAGGTCCACCCATGATCTATCAGCCCGCTGGATTTCATAGCTTCAGCAGAGTGTCGTATCTTCTCGTCGCTTACACTCAGGCCCCAGCAATTCCAGCTGTTCCAGCCAAGAGGTGGCGTGAGTGAAAGGGTATTGCCACAGACTATTTTCAACTGGCGGTTTGCTGTTCCAAGACCGTTTTTAACAGAAAGATCAACAAGATAAGTCCCCTTCTTTTTAACAACACCCTTGATCTGCCCACTTGTGGAATCAATTTTAAGTCCTTCAGGAAGGCCTTTGGCATAATAGGTAAGAGGGGGCTGACCTGTCGCTGCAACTTTAAAGAAGAATGGTGCCCATGGCCTGACTCCGAAGATCTTTGCCCCGTTTATCCGGGGTTCTTTTTTAACAGCAGGAGTAAGAATGTAGGGGAGTTCCATTTTCTCAGTAACGCTTTGTCCCGATTTAGTATCTGTGAAAGAGATCTCGGCATAGGCAGGCTTTTCGGGATTTGATGTGAGAAAGAAGCCTGTCCCGGTTTTTGAATCTGGCTTGAGGGTAAGCAAAGAGTCTTCATGCAGGAGGATGCCGTTGGTGAAATAGGAGATGATATCGACAGAGAGCTTCCCGCTGAAGGCATCCTTTCCTGAGTGGTTCTCGATGAAGAATTTCCGCAAAAGGCCATTATTCTCAAGATACTGGAATGAGCTTTTTGTAAAATCGAACTTGACATAGTCTCCAAAGCTTACCATAGAAACAGCAAAAGGCTTTGAGAACATACCTCCGAGACCGCCCTGGTCATAAGCTCTCACAGCGATCACGTTTTCCTTATCCCACAAAACCCGGGGATCGGTTATACTCAGGACATAACGCCTATCGGTATTCCAAACCCCGCGTAGTTTGATGAAATTATTGCCGGGAATGGTCTTCGAGGGTTGTGTAATGGCATTCTGACCTATAAGTTCACCATTAAGGAAGACCTGGTCGCAATCGTCAATTCGTCCAAGATGGAACTGGATGCTGTCTTTCATCACTGCCTGATCCCGCAGGGATGAGGGCAACAGGAATTTGATGCGGTACCAGGCAAAGCCGTCGAGTTTCTCAAATCCCTGGTCTTCCCAATTTTTAGAAGGTAGGATTGTGATCCATTTGGAATCATCAAAAGCAGGTGCAACCCATGACATATTGTCGCCAGGCTGGAACTTCCAGGGAATGTTGAGGTCGACAAGGTTCGAATTTTTTCCTGTGGAACAGGAGGAGGCAAGCAGCAGTGCCAGGAGGGAAAAGGGGTAAAGTTTTTTCATATACAGGAGGAATTGTTTGACTTTTCAATATTACGAAAGATGGCTGAAATTGCCAAATCACTTTTTGCTGAACCAACTTAACTTGAAATTCGACCCTTCGCGGAAATCCAAAATCACTATCTTTACCGCAATAGTAATAAGGCGTCAGTCATATTTCATTTTACTAACCATTGTAATAAAATAGCATGCAAAAGATTATACTGTTTTCAATTCTGCTCCTGGCAGGGATCACTTTTGACGGTTGTAAAAAATCTGATAAAACTTCAGATAATTCCTCAACGACTCAAAATGGCTTTAAAATCGGGAATATATTTTATAAAACTGAAAATGGCGGAATTGCTATCAATGACACGGCTTATTACATTATATTTTATTCGGGAGCAGTTTCATTTGATATTGATCAGCAGCAATGGAAAGGAATTGGCAATGCCGAATTGTTCGACGAGTTGAAAAGCACAAACATTGTGAATGGGGTTCCGGTTGGTACCTTTTACTATAATGGTAATGATAATCCTCCAAACGGCTTTTTTACTGACGGAATTACCCGGACCAACTATAATTTCACTGCTGATACGGGACTCGAACGGGATTGTATCAGGGGATCATTGACAATATCTCAGATCGGAACGCAATTTCATTTTAAATACAATCTAAGCAATTCTGATTCCTCCGTAGTTTCAGGAGATTTTTACGGGAATCCACCAAATATTACGAGTTGGTTCCATGAAAAATAAGCGCACATTGAAATGAGCATGCCCACTTATAAGAATATTACCATCACTATTTTTATTATCGCTCTAGTCAAGTCCTATTATCAATAAAATGTCCCGTTCTCGGAGGGGACTCAAATTTTAAATTTCCAAATTTTCCAAATCTCCAAATTCAACCCTTTCAGGGTTGTATATTGGGGAGAGCGCCTTCCTTCCCCGGGTTTCACCCGAGGTTATTCACATTGAAGCCTTTCAGGCTTCCAAATTTTCAAATCTCCAAATCTCCAAATTTCCAAATTCAACCCTTTCATGGTTGTATATTGAGGAGAGCGCCTTCCTTCCCCGGGTTTCACCCGAGGTTATTCACATTGAAGCCTTTCAGGCTTCCAAATCTTCAAATCTTCAAATTCAACCCTTTCAGGGTTGTATATTGAGGAGAGCGCCTTCCTTCCCCGGGTTTCACCCGAGGTTATTCACATTGAAGCCTTTCAGGCTTCCAAATCTTCAAATCTCCAAATCTCCAAATTCAACCCTTTCAGGGTTGTATATTGAGGAGAGCGCCTTCCTTCCCCGGGTTTCACCCGAGGTTATTCACATTGAAGCCTTTCAGGCTTCCAAATTTTCAAATCTCCAAATCTTCAAATCTCCAAATTCATCCTTAATGAAAAGACCATATATCTCATGTCCAATATTCCTTGCCGGATCAAGATGGATCAGCCAATGGTGCTTGAACCTGCAATACTTAATTACCAGCCATTTCAACCTGATCTTGAAAATAAACCCTCTTAGAATATTTTCTTTTTTAAAATGGTTTACTTCCTGGTTTTTTATTCCCCCACTGATCATGCTATCTGCACTTCTTTTTACTGAAGCATCTGTTGCCAGCTTCAACGATTTCTTCCAGCCCTTTCCCCTGATCGAAAATTTTACCTGGTAGGTATAATATCCGGCATTGCTAAAACCCTTATTTGAAAGGTATCTCAAAAGTCCTGCTCCTTCGAAATAATTGACATGATTGATCAATAGCTCAGAAGGTGACTTGCGTAACTGCCAGTTAAGGTAATGACCCCAGACATCCTCTCTGCCATTGGGAGTTATGAAATGAAGTAATCCATGCGGATTAAGCAACTCACCAATGTTAGCTGTTACCTTACCGATATCAGTAACATGTTCCAGGATATCCCTGGCAATGATAAGATCGAATTTACTGCCTTCAAAGAGATGAATATCTTCCGGAGTGCCTTTAATGATATTGTATCCATGGATCTTACGGTTACGATCCAGCACATCATCAACAATATCGGCAACCGTGATCCTGCATTCCGCGAATATGTACCTGACCCCTGCCGAAAAATACCCTGATCCCGGTCCGAATTCAAGAATTGTTACAGGATGAAATCCTTTTTTAAGAAGTGAGTTTGCAAAGACAATCCCCCGGCGATAATTCCTCACTAGATTACGCTTTTGCTCATGGATCGGTGTTTCTGCTAATTCCTTCAGGTAGTATGCATGACATCCTTTGGCAGTGCTGTCAGGCGTCAGCATCGGGTCAAGCTGGATCAGGCCGCAGGTAATACATTGCACAATATCGGATTGCTGCAGGTCCCAGAATTCGGTTTCAGCGATCTTTATCCCATCATAAGAACCACACATCCGGCAGGGTTCTTTCCTGGATACTTTTACACCTTCAAACGCTGATCGATCGTGCATAAACATATGAAAACCTGTTAAGAAAGTAAAGATAGTAAACTTATCAGTCAGGGCACCTGAAAGAGTAACAAAGTCATTATATTTGCCACATATCAGGATTTCTAATGGGATTTAAGATTGTAGAGCTGAGGCTGCCAACCGGGTACTCTGAAAATGAGCTTGTTGAGAAGATCGCAAAGGAATGCAGGATCAGCGATTTTACCTGGCAGATAGAAACCAAAAGCCTGGATGCAAGGAAGAAAGGGAATATCCGCTGGCTGATGCGGATTGCAGTCCATTCCAAAGATCTCATGAGTGAAGAACCGGAGCAACTTTCACCACTTGAGATTCCTTATGCAAGGAGGAACAAGCGCGTGGTGGTGACTGGCAGCGGTCCTGCAGGATTCTTCTCTGCCTATGTCCTGCAAAAGGCAGGATTCAATACCATGATCCTGGAAAGAGGGGCAGAGGTCGACAAACGTGCAGCAGGTATTGCAAATTTCGAGCATACCGGTGAATTCAGCCAGGTTTCCAACTATTCCTTTGGAGAAGGGGGAGCAGGAACTTTCTCTGACGGCAAGCTTACTTCCCGTTCTAAGCATATTTCACGTGAGCGCGACTTTTTCATTGAAGAATATATCAATGCCAGCGCCCCGGCTGAGATCCGCTACATGACACATCCCCACGTGGGGAGCGATAACCTGAAACATATCGTTAAGGATCTCCGGGCTAAATATTTAGCCCTTGGAGGAACGATCAGGTTTGAAAGTACACTTTCCGGTATGACGGTCAGGAACGGAAAGATAAGTGAGGCGATTACCGGGAAAGACACTTTTCCTGCCGATTATTTCATTGTGGCACCCGGACTTTCTTCCTATGAGACCTACCGGATGCTAATCGGAATGGGTGTGCATTTTCGAACTAAAGGCTTTGCTCTTGGATGCCGGGCAGAACACCTACAATCAGATATCAACTATGCACAATGGGGGGTGGCCGGGCTTCCCGGCGTCAAAGCAGCTGAATATCGCGTAACATCTGAAGGGGACGGGAATCATCCTGTTTATTCATTCTGCATGTGTCCCGGGGGCATCGTGGTTCCTGCTGCAACCCATAAGCACATCAATATCGTGAACGGGATGAGCTATTATAAGAGGGACGGGCGTTTTTCAAATGCAGCCTGTGTCACAGGGATCCATCCTGATGAGTTGACAGGTAAGAAAATGTCTCCTTTGGAAATGCTGAAATGGCTTGAGGATCTTGAGACTTCTTTTTTTGACTATGCCCGGGGATACATGGCGCCGTTTTGCAGTATCCGTGATTTCCTTGAAGAGCGGGAACCTCATAAACTGCCTCATTCAAGCTATCCTCTCGGACTTACGCCTGCTCCCTTGTGGAGGATGCTTCCACCGGCTGTCACGGCTTCCATGAAGGCCGGCCTGGCTGATTTTTGCAGGAAAATAAAAGGATACGAAAAAGGTAACCTGTTGGGACTGGAAAGCAAAACATCTTCACCGGTACAGGTCATTCGCGAAAGGAACGGACTGTGCACAGGGTTTGACAATCTGTTCCTGGCCGGGGAGGGAAGCGGTTTCTCAGGTGGCATTGTCTCAAGCGCCGCCGACGGAATTAAGATAGCAATGAATATAATAGCTGAAATTGGTTAATGCGGTGCCATGCATGATTGCGCCGCCAGCCATGCCGTTGAGAAGGCAAGCTGAAGGTTAAAGCCCCCGGTATCGGCATCAAGGTCGATCACCTCTCCTGCAAAGAAGAGATTTTTTATCAGTTTGGACTCCATGGTCTTTGAATCGATCTCAGGAGTAACTACCCCTCCTGCCGTGATGATCGCTTCTTTGAAAGGACGGTACCCTGTGACCCTGAACCTGAGGTCTTTCATCATCGCCAGGATCTTTTTCCTTTCTCTGGAGTGAAGCTGATGACCTTCCTTCTGACTGTCGATACCCAGTTCTTTCAGGAACACAGGGACCAGCGAGGAGGGCAGCCACATCCTGAAGATGTTATCCATCTTCTTCTTCCCGTGCTCATCCAGGTCGCGCAACAAGCGGTTATCCAGCTTTACTTCGTCAAGGGCAGGCTTCAGGTCGACAGACACCTCTACCTTGTGTCCTTTGATTAGCTCTTCTACAATGAATCTGCTCAGGCTTAAGATTATAGGCCCCGAAAGTCCAAAGTGGGTAAAGAGCATTTCTCCGAATTCCTCTTTCAGTTTCTTTCCGCTTACCCATACAATAGCTTTGACATTTTTCAGGCTTAGTCCCTGCAGTCGGCTTGCCATGTCTCCTTCTGTTTCTACAGGAACGAGCGCGGGGCGTGGTGTTTCAATTGTGTGGCCAATCTTTTTAGCCATCCGGTATCCATCGCCGGAAGACCCGGTAGCAGGATAAGAACAGCCACCCGTGCATAGAATGATCTTATCGCAATTTATGTTCACGGATTTTCCGCCTGCATTTACAAGAAGCCCTTTTACCTCACCGCCAATTGTGATGATCCTTTCAACCGTATGCCTGTACCTGGTATCGACATGATTTGCCTGCACCCATTTCAGAAGCGCCTGCACAACATCGGCGGATCTGCTAGAAACTGGAAATACCCTCCCACCTCTTTCTACAACAGTTTCAGTTCCGTATTGATTTAATAACCGGATGAGGTCCCCGGAGAAAAAACTGGCAAAGGCATGTTTCAGAAAACGCGGGTTAGGATAGATGTGATCGAAGTAATCACTCTGCGGGGCATCATTGGTAATGTTACAGCGCCCTTTCCCGGTGATCAGTAATTTTCTTCCCGCCCTCTCCATCTTCTCAAGAAGCAGGACCTTCCCTCCAAGCTCAGCGGCCCTGCCGGCTGCTATAAGTCCCGCAGCGCCCGCTCCGATAACAACTACATCATGATCACCCATGAAAAAGATTGAAAACAGATCGACACATCAAAGATACGGCATCGATCATTTATTTCAATCTGGTAAAAAAAAAGAAGAGGCTGTCTTTTATTTGGAGACAGCCTCTTCTGCAAAAACAAATTAAAATGTGTCCTGGTTTATTTCCGGATCACAAACTTCTTCAGGATGGAGTCATTTCCACTTGAGATCCTGAAAAAGTAAGTACCCTCAGGTAAATTGCCAAGATCAAAGTTCCTTGAAACAGATCCTGATACTTCAAGATTATTCAGTGTATATACCGTGATGCCGGCAGTATTTATAATGCTGACATCAATAGATTTCTTCGCTGAAGCATTAAACTCTAAAGTAAAGAGACCATTGTTCGGGTTTGGATATAGTCTGAAATTGATATCTTTCAACTCTCCGATGCCGGCACACTCAATGAAGGTTATGTTAATTGTCCCGGATCCCACGCAATTCTTCGAATTTGTCACATCCACTGAATAGGTCTTTAACCCAAGTCCTACTCCCATGGTATCGGCAATAAAGGTCGCCGTGGTAGCCCCCGAAGGATGCCACAGATAGCTTACTGCATCAGGTACCTTAGGATCGAGCGTAATCTGATGACCGCCGCAGACCGAAGTATCGTTACCAAGTCTTACCACAGGCAGTGCGTTGATTGTAAGTTGCAGGCTGTCAGTAGCGACAGGACAATCACCGGCAACAGATAAAGCTGAGATTTTCAGGTAAAGATTCCCATTCAGGATATCATTTGCGCCTGGGGTATATACGGGATGCAGATTGGTTGAGTTATCGAAAGTTCCGTCACCGCTGGTAGTCCACAAGAGAGTAGAATAATTGGTAGCCGTTGCGGAAGATGCAGTACAGGTTGCACCTGCACAGATCTGCTGGGCCCCTCCGGCAGTGGCTGTTGGAGGCTGCACAATGGTCAGCGTCATGGTATTTGTGGTGTCCCTGCCTAATGTACTGAATGCTTCGAGTGTAAGATTCACTGATCCTGCAGTGACATCAGCCGGGCTCGGGGTATAAAGCGGGTCGAGGGTCTTCGGATCACTGAATACACCTGTCCCTGAAGTTGTCCATAACAGGGAATCATAAGCCATGGCCAGGCCGTTCAGCTGGTATGGGAAGCCTGCGCATCCGTCTGCATTGCCGCCTGCATTGACGGTTGTTTCATACTCTGGCGGGAAGACAATGAAGTCAAGCCATGCAGCATAATAATTTGCTGAGTCAGGATCGGTCTTCTGAAATGTCCATTTGAAGTTATGTGGACCGGCTAATACCGGGAAAGCAGAATATTCCCAACCATCGGGGGTGGTTCCTGTCCAGTTTCCGACTAACGCTCCATCGATATAGAATTTCAATCTGTCGCTCAATCCTACTGAATGCATCCGCCTGTGGAACGAAATACTGTCGTCTATCAGGGCATTGTATTGAAGTGTCATGCTGGATGTCCCTGTACCTGACATATGTCCTGATTCACCACAATAAAGTTTTTCCCAGGGTACAGAGTCGCAAATCGTCCATGGAACATCAGGGAATTGCCATGGAAATTTGTGGAAGTTGCCTGTTTCAAAATCTTCTACTATCAACCCGATCTTTTCTGTCCAGATCTTTGTATCATTCTGTTTGGTAGCACAATAGGCATGATTTGTAAACTGTACGGCAGACCCTATTGCTGCTGTGGGAGCAACCGTCACTGTGAATGGCACCGTGACTTGCTGGCCCGGGGTCAATGTGCCCAGGCTTTGGGTTGGATTGCTGATAGTAACGTATGGATTATTCCTGGTCAGGGTACTGATGACATTTTCTGCATTATACTCTCCGTTATTTTCTGTCAGAATATTGATGGTTGCTGTTTCACCGGGATCAAGACGGCCATTGCCATTTCCTCCCGGTGGAGGGTCGCTGACACTGGTCGAGACAATTTTAACCCCCGGAGCATGCGCCACAAGATAAAACGAAGTAATCCAGACACTGTCTTTCTTATCCCTTGCCTTAACCATGAACTGGATATTCGCAAAGGCAGGGACTGAATCTGCAACTTTGAATTTAAAGGTATCTAAAACTGTTATAGACTGACCAACGGCGAAAGTTCCATAAAACGCAGTGCTGTCGAGCATTGTGATATATGGTGAAGCCGGCGACACAGTAACAGTCACACTGTCGGCTTCGGCTGTACCTGTGTTGGTCATTTGAAGACCAAGGAGTTCAGTTTCTCCATAATCCATTTTGCCATTCCCATTTCCATAAGTGGTATCATTAAGGTAATCGGTAGTCACGCCAACAAAGCCCTCTGGAACGATCAATGTGATCGGTGACACCCAGGTCATGACATAACCCAAACGGTTATCGGTCCATGTAGGATAAACCAGTCCATTATAAGAGGTGATCCCAAGGTAATCGCCCATATAACCTGTAGCCATGAGAGGAACGGGTGACGGGGTCCATGATACATCGCTTACCTGCATGTCGGTAAAAGTGTTGCATCCGTCTGTTGACCAGGCCAAAAAGGTTTCGGCCTGGTTACTGTTGACATTGCGGTTGTCATAGAATACCACGCTTACATTACCGTTTGCTTGATCACAGCTGACACACGGGAAATAATGCGTTTTTCCCTGCCCTGTAGGATCCTGGTTGATGCGAATCGGAGCCGACCAGGTAGTTCCCCCATCCGATGATTTGATCAAATAACAGTCAATGTCATTGCCGGTATTCACCCCTGGTACGCCATGATTGGTCCAGGTAACATAAAGATTGCCACGATATGGTCCATTGCTGAGATCACATGCCATCCAGGGAAATGAATTGACACGCTGGTTCTCGGGTACGCCGGAATTACGGATACCTTCAATGTTATCTATAATTTTAACGGCAGGGCTCCAGGTGACACCTCCGTCAAGGGATTTTGAAAATCCGATGGATGTTTCATTGCCAGGCCAGTTGGCATAAACTGAAAAAACTGCATAAACTTCACCATTGGGACCTGTCTTAAAATTAACTCCCTGCTTTTGTCCGTTAGAAACAATATTGCTTGAGATTATCTGGGAAGGTTCCCAGCTGGTTCCATTTGTGATTGAACGGGAAACTGCAATCTGGTTGCTTCCGGTCATCCATCCATCATAAAGATTCCCAACATATGGACTACTCGAGACATTATCAACCCATAAATGATTTTTGTCGTGGAAATAAGAACTGCCATCAACCAATGAAACTGTCCATGTCGAGCCATGGTTGTCAGAATATGAAACACTCTGTCCGTTACCCGAATTGATGTATCCTACAAAATATCTCCCGCTGAGGTTGATACAGGCTGCCGGGTCGCCTTGATTATTCGTACCTGCGCCATGATAATTCCCGCTCCAGGTTTCCCCTCCGTCAAATGAATTATACCAGTCTGCTCCATAGGTGGTACCATTACTGGGTTGTGGTGTGGCATTGTTCGACTCCAGGACATGAGTTTTATCATTCGGGTCCCCGAAGATCGAATTTTCACTCTCGCCATTCACATTCGTTGTCACCGGGACATCCGGTGAATCTTGTATCAGGATACCTTTATTATTAAATACTTTCGTGCCGGTAAATTTTGCCGGTGCAGGCTTGTACATTGGTTGAACAGGCACAAGTCCTAATTCAGCCATCCTTATCCAATAACCGATATTGTCGATCATGGTGTTTGGCTGGTAATTCGGGGGATAGCCGGAATTCTCATTATCGTTCTGCGAAAATGCAGCTACAGATAAAAGTCCTAAGAGGAATGCAAAGACAAACTTTTTCATGAATGATGGGATTTGAGGTTGGAATTAAAAATACTTACTACAAAGATATAGACTTTTAACTGTATCTTTGTATGCCAATTAATAAAAAAATCCGTGATATCCCGGATCTTGGGTTCTGCTTCAGTTTGCTTGCTCCTGCTCATATTTCTGGCAGGGGGCACGGGCATATCATTGTATATCCATACCTGCGGAGGTAGTCAGAAAAAAGATGTTCTGGTATTCAGGGAGATATTCCATCAGAAGATAGACTGTTGTTGTGATGAAAATGCAACTGCCAGCCTCCCCAGAAATCCAGCTTCATCACTTAATGATGATGATTGTTGCAGGATATCACACCTGTTCATCAAAGTTCCTTTTCCCGGTTTCCCCATCCTGGAAAAGTTTTCAGTACCGGCCTTCCAAACGCCTGAGTATCCCGATCTTGCGATTTTAAAAGTACATTCACCGCAGGCTCCAAAGTCTTTATCAAACTTATTCCCTGGCCCCTCACCGCCACCCATCTTCGGGGTGACATTGGTACATTTCCTGCACCAGATGAGGATCCCTGACCCTGTTTGCTGATCTGTTCAATTCTCCGGAGGGAACCCTTCAGGGAGAGTTGTGGTCATTCCATTTACCAGGTCATGTTTCTGATCATCAGACTTATTACTATGAAAACATCAATGATAATATTATCAATATGGTTGTCCTTAATTTTTAATCCTTTTCAGGGGTCCTCTCAAATTATCTCCGGCTTTGTTTATGAAAAAGTGAAAGATTCACGAAATCCGCTGACAGGAGTCACCATTCAATGGGTAAAGACTACAATAGGCACGGTGACAGATAATTCAGGAAAATTTCAGCTTTCTTCCAAAGGCATCACTGATCAGAGGATAGTTGCGAGGTTCCTGGGTTATAAACAGGATACGATCAGAATAATCAATGCATATAGACCCATTGATATCGAAATGGTCCCCGAAAATACATTGCTTCCTGCCGTCGAGATCAAAGAAAAACAAGATAATACGCTGATCTCAAAGCTGAATGCACGTCAGACCCAGGTTATCAATATAGGGGAATTACAGCGTGCAGCCTGCTGCAACCTGGCAGAGAGTTTCGAGACGAATGCCTCAGTGGATGTTTCCTACAGCGATGCAGTCTCAGGTGCCAAACAGATCCAGCTGCTCGGCTTATCCGGCATATACAGCCAGATCATGACTGAGAATGTACCGCTTATTCGCGGTCTTGCAAGCACCTTTGGACTGAATTACATTCCCGGGTCATGGATGGAATCGATCCAGATCTCCAAAGGAACGGCATCGGTTGTAAATGGCTACGAATCGACCACGGGACAGATCAACGTGGAATATAAGAAGCCTGAAAATGCTGAGAAGCTTTATGTAAATATTTACGGTAACAGCAACCTTCGGCTTGAGACCAATATGGACGGATCCTTAAAATTGAATGATAAGCTCAGCACCATGCTGTTGGTCCATCTGGATGAGTTTAATGACAAAATAGACCGGAACCACGACGGTTTCATGGACCTTCCGGGGCTTCAGACCTATAATGTCTTCAACCGCTGGGATTATATCAATCCGGGCGTAATGGTATCAAAACTGGGCATCAGGTACCTGGATGAGACCCGTGACGGGGGACAGATGGATTTCAACAAGGGAACAATGAATTTTGATACCACAGGGATCAGTAACGATACAAAAAAGTACGGGTTTGAGATCCATACTAAACGGCTTGATGGCTTCTGGAAAAATGGTTTTTTTATAAAAGGACACCCCGAAGCAAGCATCGGGCTGATCCTTTCCGGGGTGAACCATGAACAAAATGGTTTTTATGGCCTCGACCAGTATAATGGCCATGAAAGAAGTTTCTATGGCAACCTTATTTTTAATACCTCCATCCTGAATGGTACCCATAAGATCGCTGCAGGATTCAGCTATATGCTTGACGATTACAGGGAAAACTTTATACAGAATTCACTGACTTACCTGTACCAGGTCAACCATGGGTCGACCACCAGGGATCTTTATACTCTGGTGGGCTCAAAGAATATGAATTTCATCATGAACCGTACTGAGTTTGTCCCCGGTGCGTTCTTCGAATATACGCTGAACCTGAAGGATAAGTTCACAGTGATCGCAGGCTTGCGCGGTGATTATGATAACCTCTGGGGTTTCTTTATCACGCCACGGTTGCACCTGCGTTATAAATTCAATGAAACTACTTTCTTACGTGGTTCAGTTGGCATGGGGTACCGCAGTGCAAATGTGCTTGCTGAAAATAGTGCACTGTTTGTCAGCCAGCGTTCTTTTGTCATTACAGAGCCGTTGAAACAGGAGAAAGCCATAAATTTCGGACTGACCTTTACCAAAGATTTCAAGCTGTTTCACAACAAAGCGACTTTCGATATTGATGCATACAGGACTGACTTTCTCAACCAGGTGATAGTGAATACTGACAGTCTGCCAACCGCAGTGTTTTTCTCAAACCTGCATGGGAGATCATATTCAAACAGTATCCAGGCACAATTCATCGCTGAACCTGTAAAAAGATTTTCGGTGACCATGGCATTCCGGCTGAATGATGTGAAACAGACAGAGAACGGCGTCCTGAGAGAAAAGCCGCTTGTCAGTTTGTATAAAGGACTGGTGACGCTGTCATATGCCACAAAGTTTGAAAGATGGATCTTTGATCTTACCGGGCAATTGAATGGCCCTGCACGGATCCCCGATACGCAGAAGCTGCCGGTTGAGCTTCAGCAGCCTGGCCATTCACCTGCTTATTTCCAGCTTCTCGCACAGGTCACAAAAAAATTTAAATACATCGACATCTATATGGGTGGTGAGAATCTGACTAATTTTACGCAGGATAACCGCATCACTGAATTCCAGAGACCTTACCATACCTGGTTCGACGGGTCTATGGTCTGGGGCCCGGTGGATGGAATGACGGTTTACGCTGGTATAAGGTTGACATTGAAATAAAGGATATGTATGAATATTCAAAAAACAAATGAAACGAACAATGAAAACAAATATTAAACTGAAAAGTATAATCATCACCAGTTGCTTGTTAGTGCTGTTCTCAACTGGCTGTGTTTCGCAGGATAAAAGATCGGCTAAGATACAGATCAAAACTTCTGCCATATGCAGTCAGTGCAAGGACCGTATTGAGCATGGGATGGCTTATGAGAAAGGGATCAAAGACATAGTACTGGATGTTGATACAAAAATCGCCACCATAACTTATAACCCTTTAAAGACCACACCTGCTGATATCCGTACTGCGATCTCAAAACTTGGCTACGATGCTGACACTGTTGCGGCAGATAAAAATGCCTATTCAAAGCTGCCTCCCTGCTGCAGGAAAAAAGATGAACCCAGGAATAATTAGAATCTTCAAATATGAGTAATAAATTAATGATTGGTCTTTTGCCAGTGATCCTGCTTATTTCAGGCCTGGCATGTGTTGCATATGGTCAGGATAAGACGGAAATATTCAGGGATCCGCACTATTCAACAGAGCAGCGCGTGGATGACCTTATTGCCCGGATGACGCTGGAAGAGAAAGTTTCACAGATGCAGAATGATGCGGCTGCAATTCCACGTCTAGGCATTCCTGCTTATAATTGGTGGAGTGAATGTCTGCATGGCGTAGCCAGGAATGGGATCGCTACCGTTTTCCCCCAGGCCATCGGGATGGCTGCTACCTGGTCACCTGACCTTATTTTCAAAGAAGCTGAGGTGATCTCCACGGAAGCAAGGGCAAAGCACAATGCCATCAGATTGTCAGGCAAGAGCGGGATTTACCAGGGACTTACATTCTGGTCGCCGAACATCAATATTTTCCGGGACCCGAGGTGGGGCAGGGGACAGGAAACCTATGGGGAAGATCCCTTTCTCACAGCCAGGATAGGGGTCGCATTTGTGAAAGGTTTGCAGGGGAATGACCCGAAGTACCTGAAAGTAGTATCAACAGCGAAGCATTTTGCAGTTCACAGCGGCCCTGAACCTTTACGTCATAAGTTTGACGCCTGGTGCAGTGAGCAGGACCTTTATGAGACCTATCTTCCTGCCTTCGAAGCCTTGATCCGCCAGGGGAAAGCATTTTCTGTCATGGGTGCCTATAACAGGGTATATGATGTCCCCTGCTGCGCAAGCGGTTTTCTATTGGATGATATCTTACGTAAGAAGTGGGGCTTCAGCGGTTATGTGGTCTCTGATTGCGGTGCTGTCTGGGATATATACAATGGTCATGCGTTGGTTAACAGTGCAGAAAAAGCATCTGTCCTTGGTATAAAAGCAGGCTGTGATCTTACCTGCGGCGATGATTACGCGTCATTAACGGGCGCTGTGAGAGATGGATTTATCAGTGAGGAGGTCATAGACCGGTCAGTAAAGCGGCTTTTCACTGCACGTTTCAGGCTTGGCATGTTCGATCCTGACAGTATTGTTCCTTATTCTAAGATCCCTTTTACAGAAAACGACAGGGAAGAAAGCCGCCTGCTGGCGCGGAAAGTTGCACAACAAAGCATTGTTCTTCTTAAAAATGATGACAACACGCTTCCTTTCTCCCGTAAAGTAAGATCCATTGCAGTGATCGGGCCTTATGCAGATAAACTGAGTGTATTGGAAGGCAATTACAATGGAACGCCTTCAAAACCTGTAACCTTGCTGCAGGGGATAAGGAACAGGGCAGGGAAAAAAATCAGTGTGAAGTATGCTGTTGGTGTTCCGGCCATGGAGGATATCGGCAACAAACAAGGGATCATCGACCTGATGCCCCCGGATTTAAAGGGAGAAGCGCTATCACTGGCCAAAACTGCTGATGTGATAATTTTTATCGGTGGGATTTCACCAAATCTTGAAGGGGAAGAGATGAATATCAATGTTGAAGGTTTCAGAGGGGGTGATCGTACCAGCCTGGATATCCCCGTCAATCAGACCGGGCTGCTGAAAGAATTGTATAAGACCGGTAAACCTGTCATACTGGTGCTTACAGGTGGGAGTGCATTATCATTCATATGGGCTAAAGAAAACCTGCCTGCAATTCTCGATGTATGGTATCCGGGCGAAGAAGGTGGCAATGCATTGGCAGATGTCCTTTTTGGCGATTATAACCCGGCCGGTCGTTTACCTGTTACATTCTATAAGTCGGTTAAAGACCTGCCTGCTTTTGAGGATTACTCCATGAAGGGACGCACTTATAAATATTTTACAGGCGAACCGTTGTTCCCTTTCGGATATGGGTTAAGCTATACTACCTTTTCATATTCTGCTCCCCGCCTTTCGAAAGGAACAGCATTACCTTCTGACACGGTAATGATCAGCCTGAAGCTTAAAAATACCGGTAATCATGACGGGGATGAAGTAGTACAGGTTTATGCAAAGCGGCCCCAGAACAGTAATATGCAGCCTCTCAAATCACTGGTGGCATTTAAGAGGGTTTCCTTAAAGAAGGGCGAAGAACAATTGATGTCAATACCATTGGCTGTAAAAGATTTAAGACAATGGGATTATTCAAAAGAGGATTATTCTGTTGCCCCTGGTGTCTATGAATTAATGGTGGGAGCATCATCTGCGGATATCCGCCTCCGCTCATCTTTACAGGTGATCAATGAATGATGTAAAAAAAAAGCTGCCTTTGGGCAGCTTTTTTTGTGAATGATGGTTATGTGCAAATTATTTCTTCTTCAAACCTTTCTTTTGTTTAATGACAGCCTGCGCAGCTGCTAGTCTGGCAATGGGTACCCGGAAAGGTGAACAGCTGACATAGCTGAATCCAAGTGAATTACAGAACTCAACAGATTTGGGTTCACCACCATGTTCGCCACAGATACCGATCTTCAGGTCCTTCCGGGTGCTTCTTCCTTTTTCAACAGCTATTTTCATCAGCTGGCCAACACCGTCGAAGTCAATCACCTGGAAAGGATCTACAGGAAGTATCTTTTTGTCAATATACTCAGGGAGGAAACTTCCTATATCATCTCGCGAGAAACCAAAGCTCATCTGGGTAAGGTCATTTGTTCCGAATGAAAAGAACTGCGCTTTCCCGGCCATCTTGTCGGCTGTCAGGCAGGCCCTTGGTATCTCGATCATGGTTCCGACCATATGCGGGATCTCTTCCAGGTCAAACTTACTGCAAACTTCCTTATAAACCTGGTCGATGATCCTGAACTGATGATCCAGTTCGCTTGCACTGCAGGTAACAGGGATCATGATCTCGGGGAAAGGATGTTTCTTTTCTTTGAGGAGCTCGGCGGTGGCTTCGAAGATTGCTTTTACCTGCGTTTCGGTTATTTCGGGGAAGGTTATCCCAAGCCTTACACCCCGGTGTCCCATCATGGGATTTGTTTCATGCAGTGCTTCTGCACGCTTGTCGAATTCTTCCTTAGAGATCCCCAGGCTTTCAGCGATCTTGTGACGTCCTTCGGGATTCTGGGGGATGAATTCATGAAGGGGGGGGTCAAGTGTACGGATGGTTACCGGGTAGCCATCCATTGCTTCGAGTGTGCCTTTCATATCGGCTTTCATATATGGGAAAAGCTCGTCCAATGCCTTTCTCCTTTCTGACTCAGTATTTGATGCGATCATTTTACGAAGGATGAACAAGGGTTCCTCGGCATGTTTTCCATAGAACATATGTTCCGTACGGAACAGCCCGATGCCCTCGGCCCCAAATGCCCTCGCTTTTGCGGCATCATCAGGAGTATCGGCGTTGGTGCGGATCTTCATCACACGGATCTCATCACACAGTTTCATGAAGGCCTGGAAATCGGGATTTTCCTCTGCCGCCTTGATCATGTTGACCTTTCCATTGTAAACATATCCTTTGGATCCGTTCAATGAGATGTAATCTCCTTCATGAAGAACGATATCATCAACAGAAAGGGTTTTGGTCGAAGCTTCAATCTTCAGCGTACCTGCACCCACGATGCAGCATTTTCCCCAGCCTCTTGCAACAAGCGCAGCATGGCTTGTCATTCCTCCGCGTGCAGTAAGAATAGCGTATGCAGCCCGCATGCCTTCTATGTCTTCAGGATTGGTCTCTTCCCTGACAAGTATGACTGCCTTGCCTGCCTTTGCCCATTCAACTGCCATTTCAGAATTGAAAACAATTTGTCCGGTAGCACCACCAGGACCTGCCGGAAGTCCTTTTGCCATTGGTGTCAGGGCAGACTCTGCTTTCGGGTCCAGGATGGGATGGAGCAGTTCATCAAGTTGTGAAGGCTCCACACGGCTTACAGCTTCCTTCTTAGTGATAAGCTTTTCATGGTACATATCCAGTGCCATCTTGACGGCAGCAGGGCCATTTCTCTTTCCAACCCTGCACTGGAGCATATAAAGTTTTTTGTCCTGGATCGTGAACTCGATATCCAGCATATTGTGGTAATGATTCTCAAGCTTATGCTCGATCTTGTTTAGTTTTTTATAGACCTTAGGCATCTCTGTTTCAAGGGATTCCAGGTGCATTGTATGTTCATTTTTCCCTATCTCATTGATTGGATTTGGAGTGCGGATCCCGGCAACGACATCTTCTCCCTGGGCATTTGCCAGCCATTCACCATAAAAATAATTTTCACCTGTGGCGGGGTTACGGGTGAAGGCGACCCCGGTAGCAGACGTATCTCCCATATTTCCGAATACCATTGACTGGACATTTACAGCGGTTCCCCACTCATCAGGGATATTCTCGAAACGGCGGTAAGATATAGCACGCTTTCCCATCCAGCTCTGGAACACAGCGCTGATCGCACCCCAAAGTTGTTCTATTGCATCTTCAGGAAAGGGTTGTCCCAAAACTTCCTTTACCTTTTTCTTATAGATCTTTATCAGCGATTTCAGGTCATCGGCCGTAAGTTGCGTATCGCTGTAATAGCCTTTGGATTCTTTCATTTTATGAAGTTCCCGTTCCAGCTGGTTCCTCACGCCCATTCCTTCTGCGGGCTCGATACCTGCTGCTTTTTCCATGACCACATCCGAGTACATCTGGATAAGACGGCGTTGTGAATCATAAACAAAACGCGGGTTATTTGTCCTCCTGATCAGGCCTTCGCGGGTAACATCATTGAGGCCGACATTCAAAACAGTCTCCATCATGCCGGGCATGGATGCCCTTGCCCCTGATCTTACTGATACAAGCAATGGGTTGTCCTTATCACCGAAGATGGCTCCCATTTCTTTTTCCATTCTTTTCAGGGAATCTTCAACCTGTTTCTTTAACTCTTGCGGGTAGTTCTTGTTGTGTTTATAGTAAGCCGTACAAACATCTGTGGAAAGCGTAAAACCGGCCGGGACAGGGAGGCCGATATTAACCATTTCAGCCAGGTTGGCTCCTTTGCCACCAAGCAGGTTTTTCATGTCTGCTTCACCTTCTGCCTTCTTACCTCCAAAAAAGTATACATACTTCTTTTCCTTAACATTCTTTGACATAGTTCACAATGTTTAAATAGTTGATTTTCTTTAGTTTTAATGATGAAATTTGAATCTGCAAAAGTACAAAAAAATCGGCCCGTTAGGGCCGGTTTTACAGAAATTTAATGTTATAAAGAGTGACAAACTGCTGGGTTAATACTCCACCTTCTCTATATTCGCCATATTCCAGAGGATCCAATGTTCGCGGGACCTCAGATAAAGTGATGGATGGGATGGATCTGACTTTCGGGGGTCAGGAAGAATAGCAGAGAGGAGAGCTGCCTGGTCGCTGGTGAGGGTGGATGCCGGCTTATGGAAATATTTCTGAGATGCTGCTTCTGCTCCATAAATGCCATTTCCCATTTCGATCACATTCAGGTAAACCTCAATGATCCTCTTTTTACCCCATATCTTCTCGATGAGGAAAGTAAAATAGACCTCCAGCCCTTTTCTTATCCATGTCCTGTCGGGCCAGAGGAAAACATTCTTCGCTGTTTGCTGGGAGATGGTACTGGCGCCCCGCATATGTTTCCCCTTACTGTGCTCGTTGTAATCATGGGCTTCCCTGATAGCCTTAATATCAAAACCTGAATGTTCCAGGAACCGGTTATCTTCTGAAGCTACAACAGCCAGCTGAAGAGAGGGGGATATCTTATCGAGCGGTTCCCAGGTCTTGGTCATCCGTAAATGCTCACCGTTGATGGCTTGCTGCATGCAACGAATCACCATCAGTGGTGTAACTGGCGGATTAACAAAAGTATACAATAAAACGAAAAAAACAGAAGAGCCAAAAAACAGGATCAGAAAGTATTTCAGAAAGCGGAAAAGGAATTTCCGGAGTTTCTTCATCTCCTATTACTTAACTGAATTGATATAATTATCGAGATCCTGTTTTGACCTGTTGTTGAGCACATCTCTTACATCACTGTAATTCTCAGGATCATAGCAATGCTTGTAGGCGTCCTTTGCGAGGGTCAGACGTGAAGAATCGTAGTTAAGGATATGCAGTACTTCCGCTATCTGGCGGGCGTACAAACAGTGGGTCTCGACCAGTTTTTTTGCATTGCTCAGCCTGATCGGGTCAAAGGGCGCATTGGATATGGATATCGTCGATGCCTGGAAATCACCTTCATTCATGGGATTATCACATCCTGCTCCTGCTTTTTTTGCAGTGGACCCGGTGCCGGTGCCTGCTTTTTTATTCTCCTGTTGAGGTCCTTTTACGGCTTCTGCGTGATGAACATAATCAGAGCTGGTTTTCTCCATCACAAACACACCATTTTTTCCCGGCCTTAAAGCATAATATAATTCACCGCCGGGAGAGTTGAACACCGTTTTATTGATTTCAGCTGTTCGGGGATCCTTGAAAACGATCCTGACCTTGAAACTTGGTCCGTACAGGCCTTCGACCGTCACATGATCAGCCACCACTGAGTTTTTCTGATCACCATTGACAAATACAGTGAAATTTTCACCTTTTTCTGAAAAGATAGTCAGGGATGTCCCCTGGCTCATAGCATTCACGGATAAGCCACAAGCTATGAGAAACATTATTGTTCTGAGATAAGTTTTCATAAATCGGTTTTTTTTCTGCAAATTTAAAGCACTTTTTAGCTAAGGTCAATGAAAATATATAAATCCTTTAAAGGAAATCAGTTTAATGATATCCCTCTGCCTGATCCCCTTAAGATGGCTCAAATCCAAGTTTTTTTCCTAATTTTGAATTTCATTTAACTTTCTACCTGATGAGCAATTATATCGGAATACGACAAGAAGACAAGTACATACTCGAAAAACGGGCTCCCCTTACACCGAAACATGTTGAACGTTTAGTTAAGCAGAAAAAGCTTGACATTATAGTTCAATCATCCGGTAAAAGGATCTTCAAAGATGACGAATACCGTAATGCAGGGGCTGAGATTGCAGAAGACCTGGGAAAATGTTCCGTCATCTTCGGGGTTAAGGAAATCCCCCTGGCCGTATTTGAACCCGATAAAACTTACATATTCTTTGCTCATGTTATCAAGGGTCAGTCCTATAATATGCCCATGCTAAAAAGAATGATGGAGCTGAAATGTAACCTCATAGAATATGAAAAGATTGTTGATGAACAGGGCAAGCGACTTATATTCTTCGGCAGGTATGCGGGACTTGCCGGGATGATCAATTCCTTCTGGGCGCTGGGGTTAAGGATGAAAGATCATGGATATCTATCGACACTTTTAAAGATCAAGCAATCACACTGTTATCATTCACTGCAGGAAGCCCGCGATGACATATCTGCTATCGGCCAGGCGATTGCAGAAAGAGGGATCCCGAATGAACTGTTGCCATTTGTTATTGGTTTTACGGGCTATGGTAATGTATCCCAGGGTGCGCAGGAGATCTGTGGACTTTTACCGGTCAAGGAGATCACTCCTGCAAAGTTGCTTGAACTGCGTAACAGGCATAAATTGCCCAATAACATCGTCTACAAAGTGATCTTTCATGAGGAAGACCTGGTGGAACATACAGGGCGGGAACCCTTTGACCTCCATGACTACTATGCGAACCCGCAGAATTACAAGAGCGTTTTTGAAAAGTATGTTCCCCATCTTTCCATGCTGATCAACTGCATTTACTGGGATTGTCGCTATCCCCGGCTAATCACTAAAGTATACCTGAAAAAGCTGTTTTCCCAGGGACGACCGAAATTAAGTGTCATTGGTGATATCAGCTGCGATGTGGAAGGATCGATAGAATGCAACTTAAAGCCAGCAACGATTGACGAACCACTCTATGTTTATCATCCGGATACAGGACAGATAACCATGGGCCACCAGGGGGAGGGAATGCTGATGATGGCGGTGGATATCCTGCCTGCAGAGTTGCCACGGGATGCATCAAACGGATTCGGCGATGTCCTGGTAAATTTTGTAAAACCCATAGCGGATGCCGATTTTGAGGACTCTTTTGAAGATCTGGATCTCCCGAAATCCATCAAAAAAGGATTGATCCTTCACCGTGGCGAACTCACTCCCGATTATAAGTACCTTGAGGCGTTTCTCCAAACCGGTGAAAAGTCACTGGTGAGCAGCAAGCAGTGAACAATTAAACAGTTACAAATTACAAAACAGATGAAACGAGTTCTCATTCTTGGAGCCGGCCTTGTGGCACAGCCGATGATCCAGTACCTGCTGGGCAAAAATTTTAATGTCACTGTTGCTTCAAATACCCCTGACAGGGCAAAAGCTATGGTTGGGGGCCATCCTTCGGGGCATACCATTTTATGGGAAGCGGATGATGAAGAAACACTGGATACGCTGGTTGCAGGACATGACCTCACTGTAAGCCTGCTGCCTTACCGTTTTCATGTAATGGTGGCAAAACATTGCCTGAAATCAAAAAAGAACCTGGTCACAACTTCTTATGCAAAACCTGAAATGATGGCACTGGATGAAGAAGCCAGGCAATCAGGTCTTATATTTCTTAATGAAATGGGCCTCGACCCGGGAATTGACCATATGTCAGCCATGCGTATCATCGATAATATTCATTCAAATGAAGGGGCAGTCCTGGAGTTTTATTCCCTATGTGGTGCGCTACCAGCACCTGAAGCAGCCGATAACCCATTCAGCTACAAGTTCTCATGGAGTCCCAAGGGTGTGATCCTGGCGGGGAACAATGATGCACATTTTCTTCGTCATGGCAAGGAGGTAAATATTCCTACAAAGGATCTCTTTAAGGATCCCTTTGAAGTGGATTTTCCGGAAGTTGGCAGGCTCGATGTCTACCCAAACAGGGATTCGATAGCCTACCAGGCGATCTATGGGATACCTGAAGCAAGAACAGTATATCGCGGCACTTTCCGTTACAAAGGATGGTGTGAAATCCTCGATGTGATGAAACGGCTGGACCTCATTTCAGAAAAACATTTCAACTTGAAAGGGATGACCTATGCGGATATGATCAGCCACCAGATCGGGGTAAAGGACTCATCCGGCATCAGGCAACAGGTTGCAGCTTTTCTTAATATCCCTGTCACTTCTTATGCCCTTGACGCACTGGAGTGGCTTGGCCTTTTCAAAGCAGAACCGATGGGCAGGGGGATCGATTCGACCTTCGAAGTGACTTCTGATATGATGATCAGCAGGATGGGTTTGGGTCCTGATGAACGAGACATGGTGGTGCTGCAACATACTTTCCTGGCGGGTTACTTAGATGGCAGGAAAGAGATCATCCGTTCACGGATGCTAGATTTCGGCACACAGGCGACCAATACTTCCATTTCAAGGACGGTGGCTTTACCTGCAGCCATCGGCGCTGAAATGATCCTTCTCGGAATGATAAAAGTCAAAGGCGTTCATATCCCGGTCATCCCGGAGATCTACAGTCCTGTCCTTGACCAGCTCGAAAGCATGAAAATCAAAATGACAGAAGAATACGGATTGCCTTTAAGCGAAAATATAGCCTGAGAATAAATACTCCCACTATGCCTGCTGTAATTATAATCGTTATCCTTATCATCTTCTTTTATGCCCTTTTCAGCATGACGGGAAGAAAGGATGTAAACAAGGATGCAAGACAATCCAGAAGACACAGGTATGGAAAATGGATAGGAGGGGGGCTTGGTTGGGCATTCGGAGGACCGATCGGCGCTATCCTTGGCTTCGCCATGGGATCAGTGCTGGATGGAGTGAGGATAGAAAAGACTTACTACCATGGAACAGCGAGGGGGGATTTCGCGATGAGCCTACTGGTGCTATCGGCAGCTGTGATGAAAGCCGATGGTAAAGTAGTAAAATCTGAGCTGGAGTATGTCAGAAGTTATTTTCTCGCCCAGTTTGGTGTTGAGGAGACCAACAGGCTCATACTAATTCTCCGGGAGGTCCTTAACCAGGAGATCAACCTGCAGGAGGTGAGCACCCAGGTTGGTAATTATATGGATTATCCATCACGCCTGCAGCTCCTTCATTACCTTTTTGGCATTGCCACTGCCGACCGCCAGTTTGAACTATCCGAAGAAAATGTGATCAGCCAGATTGCAGGGTATATGGGCGTCCATCCTTCAGATTTTACTTCCATAAAAGCCATGTTCGTCAGGAATATCAATAATGCATATGATATCCTGGAGATCACACCTGATGCCAGCGATGATGAAGTGAAGAAAGCCTACCGCAGGCTGGCTATCCAATATCACCCTGATAAAGTGGCACATCTTGGCGAGGATATCAAAAAGACTGCCACTGAGAAATTCCAGAACCTGAATGCGGCCTATGAAGAGATAAAAAAGCAGAGAGGGATGACCTGATCAGATCTTCCCGGTATTTTCTTTCCATGCGGTGATGACCAGCTTTTTTAAGGTCTGATCGACTTCCTCCGGTTCTTCTATCTTCACAAAATGGGCGAATTTGTTCCTTGATGCCCTCACTATCTTATAGACGGGAAACCCATTCCATTCTTCATTCAGGACAATCTCGACCTCCATATATTGTTTCTTCGGCTTAAATGCCAGGAATGAACTTTTTGCGCTGATTATTATAGCGTGTTTTACAAATGATGTCTGCACCTTTCCATGCTCATTGATGACTGATAAGATAAGGTCAAATATCTTTTTTACCTTTTCAGGTTTATCAGAGAAATGATGGTCGGGCCCAAGGACCAGGCAACTGTGGTCCTGGTTCTTTGACCTGAAGGTTCTATTGCATTTCGGGCAAATCCAGGACATAAAAAATTACGAATTACGAATTACAATTTATTCAAATTCAACAACGACAGAGTAAAATTACAATATCGGTTGAAATAAAAGTACTATATTTGATATGGGGTGGGGTGCTTATGAATGATTAACATAAAAAAGTGAATAACAAATGAAGAAAATCCTGCTTGTATGTTTTTTATCTTTTTTTGCCTTGGTAACTAAATCCCAGGAGTCTAAGTATTTTCCTGAAACAGATACGGCAGTCCTGAATAAGATTGAGCAATGGAAAAATCTGAAATTCGGGCTCCTCATGCATTGGGGGACCTATAGTCAATGGAGCATTGTTGAGTCATGGTCACTTTGTTCAGAAGACGAGCCCTGGTGCAAAAGAAAGATCAAAAACTACATGGATTATTGCCGTGCCTACACGAATTTAAAGACAACCTTCAATCCTGTACGTTTTGACCCTGATAAGTGGGCTGCTGCAGCTGCAGGCGCCGGTATGAAATACGTCGTCTTTACGACCAAGCACCATGATGGTTTCTGCATGTTCGACACAAAGCGGACCGATTACAAGATCACGGACCCGGGATGCCCTTTCCATTCAAATCCAAGGGCAAATGTGGCAAAAGAGGTCTTTGATGCTTTCCGGAAGCAGGGGATGTGGGCAGGTGTTTATTTCTCAAAACCTGACTGGCATTCAAATGATTACTGGGCAGAAGAATGGGCAACCCCAAACCGGAATGTGAATTACGACATTAAGAAATACCCTGACCGCTGGCAAAGTTTCTGCTCTTTTACTTACAAGCAGATAGAGGAACTGATGAGCCAGTATGGAAAGATAGACATCCTGTGGCTGGATGGGGGGTGGGTCAGTCCTGCGAACAACCAGGACATTGACATGCCCGACATCGCAAAGATGGCGAGAAAAAACCAGCCAGGCCTGATCATTGTCGACAGGGAAGTGCCAGGAAAATTTGAGAATTACAGGACCCCTGAACAGCAAGTTCCTGCCAGGCCCCTGGATTACCCATGGGAGACCTGCATGACCATGGCGACTTCCTGGTCTTATGTTAAAGGTGATACATATAAACCTGCCCGTCAGCTAATCCATCTGCTGGTCGATATTGTGGCTAAAGGGGGAAATTTCCTGCTGAACATCGGGCCTTCGCCGGAAGGGGAGCTTGCAGATACTGCGTATGCACGCCTTAAAGAGATCGGTGACTGGATGAAGGTAAACGGGGAAGCCATTTATAAAACCCGGCCTGTTCAACCTTACAAAAGTGGGAAGATCTGTTTCACCTCATTACCTGACGGGACCATCTTTGTTCTTTACCTGGCCGATGATAAGGAAACGGGGATGCCGGAATTCATCGATGTGAAAGGATTTCAACCATCAAAGAGATCGACCATACAATTGCTGGGAAGGCAGGGATCATTGAAGTGGGAACAGAACGGGAATGATCTCAGGATAAAAGTGCCTGCAGACTGCATTCATCACCCGCCCTGCAAATATGCATGGGTGTTTAAGATCAGATCAGCCCCGTCCAGTTATCGTCGTTCTTCCGGAATTCAGAATGGATCTCCTGAATAATCCCGGCATCCATTGGGCCTTTTTCCAGGGCCCTGATGTTTTCTTTAAGGTGATCTGTACTTGAAGTTCCTGCAATACAGCTACTGACTCCTTCAGTATAAGCCGAAAAACGAATTGCAAGTTCTAGCCAATCCATTCCATGTTTATCGATATTCATCTTTTTCAGACGGTGCCAGTATTCTGCACTATAATGGCCTACAGGAGGTGAGTCAAAGCGCCAGGGTGCATTTGCAACCGGCCTTTTTGCGATCATGCCGAGGCCGTTTTTAACTATATCAGGGAGGATATTATCAATGATCTTTTGATCACAGATATTCACTGAAGCCTGGATACTATCAAACCTTTCTGTGGAGATTGCATATTTCAGGGCATCATTTTCCCCCGAATAGGCAATAAGCCTGACCTTTCCTGCTTCTTTCTGCTTCTCCAGTCCGCGTATTACATCTCCTTTCTGAAGGATATCCAATGAGCAGGAATGAAGATGGACGATATCTATGTAATCCGTTTTCATGAGCTTCAGTGCCTGGTCAATGCCGCCAACCACTGCTTCATAGGTCCAGTCGGGTTGCCATTGCACGTCATAGCCCACCTTGGTCGAAAGGATAAATTCATTTCTTCTATGGGAAATGAATTGACCTATGCGGCGTTCTGATTGTCCATAAGCGCGCGCAGTATCTACCAGGTTGATCCCAAGGTCGAGGACTTCATTCAGCATCCTGCCGGCAGCATTATCCTCAACTTTGGTGCTTCCCACATGCATTGCCCCGAAACCAAGAACAGAAACCTCGATCCCCGTATTTCCGAATTTTCTTCTTTCCATAAGGATGATGGTTATAAATAAAGAGTGTTTTTAAGCAAGGTTATCAGCCCCTGTCGAAGAAAGGATTCTTTGCGCTCACAGAGAGCGGGATGCCAAAAGCTATCTTAACATCTTCTCCCAGGAGCTTCAATTCTCTGAGTGCTTCCCCAATTGTATACATCACGCGGTTATCAACCCGGTGGTCCATTGCGACGCTGACTGCCGAGCCGATTGCAATTCCAAGATCACCGGTATTAAAGGTGCATGGGAAATCAGGGTGTTTATCTTTTTCGTCGCAATTTTTGAATCCACAACGTCCGCAAAGCTTCACTCCCTGCGATTTGATCCGGGTTCCAAGCAGGATGATTGCCTGTGCGTTGCGGATATTGCCTGCATCCCTGGTAAATGAAGGGGTTCCATCGGGCCGGTTCCCGATCTCTTCCATTTTCTTTGCGATAAGTTCGATGTCATTACCTGTAGCCATTGCCAGGACGAGGTTATCTACGCCTCTTGCTTTGGGGGCAGTCCTTGCTGCGGTAAGCATTTCTTCAGCAATCCTGATCACCATATTATCCCTGATCTCTTCTTCCTGTATCATAGAATTTTTGTCTTGATAAATAAATAATTATGGAGTCAACTCCAGTTATTTTTACGAGTACTAGTCATGAAACCTCCATGAAATCCCAAAGTGGAAACCGGCATCCTGCATGGGGTAGTTGGGTACGGTGAAATAGGTACGTCCCATGAAGCTGGCATTGAAGTGTGAGTATTCTACAAAAAAGCGGGCACGTTGGATCTTGATATTAATAAATACATTCATATAAATATAATTCCCCACTTCCTGGTTATGCTGAAGGTAATATGTCCGAAGGGCTGGCATGTAATTGTCGGCATAATAGCTTGTATTATAATTGAAGCTGAATCCTGGCTGAAGGATGGCACCCCGGTGGAACAATGGCTGAGTATAATATATGGCCAGGTTACCCAAGAATGCAGGGAGTCTTAAGACGCTGGCTCCCTGAATGGTCTGGTAGGCAAACTGTCCGGCAAACCTGATCCGGCCGATATCCAGGTTGCCATTAAGGTAACTGTAAATGTAACCAAGTTCCTTGTTGTACTGTGATGGACGGATCGTTGAGTCAAGGTATACAAAATGGTCTATCCTGCTGATGTTGATGCCTGCTGTGAAAATCCTGCGGAATGAATATTCGAAACAGGCCGAGATAAGGCTCTGCCTTTGGAGCGCGGTATCCCATCTGAAATTATTCCCCAGGTATTGCTGGTAGAACCATCCTGGTTTCTGAAGTGCATAATCACCTTTCAGGGATATCGTTCCGCCATTCTTACCTTCCGGATTTCCGAGTGTCTGGCTAAGCTGGACCCTGAGACTCATGTCACCTCCATTGTAGTCGCCAAGAACATAATCTCCCTGACCCGTAAGAAATAAGCTTGAATAGGGATGAAAAGAAACTGCGGCGGAAGGAATGTACTGAAGGAAATAATCCTTTGTAAAATTCCTGATTGTAATATATTCCTGCCTGGGACGGAGTGCCCCGAATGAAATACTTCTGCTGTTTAAAATTTCTGATTCCGTTAAAGACCTGGCCAGGTCACTGACCTCCACATATTGCTGTTTGAAATGGACTTCGATCTGCAGGAGCCTGAATCTTTTATCCGGTCTGTAGCTTGGGTTGCTCCATGAAAGCTCATTAATGATCTTCGTAACGGTAATAGAATCATATGACATGGTGCTGTCAAAGAAGAAGTTGGTATAGAATCCATTGGATCTTGCGTGATTGTCAATATAGTTCAGTACCTGGCGGTCATATTGAAATGTGTACACCAGCTTTCCGAAGTCAAAATGTTTGTGCGACTGGAAAGCGGAATCATTAGAGCCAGTGGGATGACGTGACAGATTCACATAGTGTTTCATATAAAAGCCGCTTTCACGGACCCTGTTCTGTGCCTGATCAAGATAGATGGCGTAGATCTGCCTGTTGGTTTCAAGGTTCTGCTTAAAAATACTGTCGTATATTATGCCACCGTTTTCATTGCTGATGAGGCGGTTAAACAGGAAGTTCGCGATAATCCCATAACGTTTATCTTTTGTAAAGAATTGGAGGGTGCCGACAAAGTTGATCATGTTTGAACGTTGTCTCAGGTAGGCGCCGGGGGCGTTCATTACGCGGAAGTCAAAACCCAGGTTGAGGCTCCGGTAGATGTTCCGGCTAAATTCAGCCTGGAAAAAGGTTTCTTTCTGAGGTCCTTGCTCATAGCGGAGTTCGGTAAATGTTTTAAGTACCCTGTAGTATTTGACGCTATCGTTTTGAAACAGGTAAGGGTCGAAAGAGTGAATGCCATAGTCAAAGCCAGCATGGGTAAGAAAAGGGTAGATGACAAGATCCCGGGAAGCCTGGCCTATATTGCCCTGGGTTGCGTAGAAGGGTCTTTGTTGCAATATGGGGTCATAATACTGGTAACCGGTTATGGTGGTATCCAGGGAATGGAGATTCAGGTTCCCGAACTTTTCGAAGTCATTGTTGAAGTAGGAGACTATTGTAGAATCTTTTTTTACTTTAGTGGAATCCGCAGTTGCGGCGGATGAATGGATGGCAGCAAGGAGCAGGAAGGAAATTACAGCGGAACTTTGTAAGACTTTCAGCATTATCGGATGAAAAGAAGTGGTAAAGTTAATAATATGTGTACAAACCTGTGGAGTAAATGTGTACTAATAAATGTTAAAAAAGAAACAGGTTGTAAAATATTGACATAAGAATTGACATGAGGGGCAAAAAAAATCCTCCGCCGGTTACCCTGGGGAGGATTTTAGAAAAGATCGGCGACGACATACTCTTCCGCATTGTAGTGCAGTACCATCTGCGCGGGTGGGCTTAACTTCTCTGTTCGGAATGGGAAGAGGTGATCACCACCGCTATAGTCACCGTAATATCTTAAGCGGAGATGGGGTTTATGTCCCATTCCGATATACGATTTGACATATAAGAGAAAGAAAATACAAAGAATGAATCAGCAGTTTAGCACTGTATTAGTAGAAAGCTTACGGGTAATTAGTAATACTCGGCTTTGGCATTACTGCTTTTACACCTGTATCCTATCAACGTGATGATCTATCACGACCCTTAAAGGAAGTCTCATCTTGGGTTGAGTTTCGTACTTAGATGCTTTCAGCACTTATCTCATCCAGACATAGCTACTCTGCGATGCAGCTGGCGCCACAACAGATGCACTAGCGGTCTGTCCAACTCGGTCCTCTCGTACTAGAGTCAGGTGCCCTCAAACTTCCAACGCCCACAACAGATAGGGACCGAACTGTCTCGCGACGTTCTGAACCCAGCTCACGTGCCACTTTAATCGGCGAACAGCCGAACCCTTGGGACCTTCTTCAGCCCCAGGATGTGACGAGCCGACATCGAGGTGCCAAACCACTCCGTCGATATGAGCTCTTGGGAGTGATCAGCCTGTTATCCCCGGAGTACCTTTTATCCTTTGAGCGATGGCCCTTCCATTCGGAACCACCGGATCACTATATCCCAGTTTCCTGCCTGTTCGACTTGTCTGTCTCACAGTCAAGCACCCTTGTGCTATTGCACTCTACGCATGGTTACCAAGCATGCTGAGGGTACCTTTGAAAGCCTCCGTTACGCTTTTGGAGGCGACCACCCCAGTCAAACTACCCACCATACACTGTCTCCCGTCAGGGATTAGGCGCCAGATAAACAAAGGCTGGTATTTCAAGGTTGACTCCACGACTCCTGGCGAAGCCGCTTCACTGTCTCCCAGCTATCCTACACATTGTTTATCCAGAGTCAATGTAAAGTTATAGTGAAGGTTCACGGGGTCTTTCCGTCCCGTTGCGGGTATCCGGCATCTTCACCGGAACTACAATTTCACCGAGCTCATGGCTGAGACAGTGCCCAGATCGTTACACCATTCGTGCAGGTCGGAACTTACCCGACAAGGAATTTCGCTACCTTAGGACCGTTATAGTTACGGCCGCCGTTTACTGGGGCTTCAATTCAAAGCTTCGCATTGCTGCTAACCTCTCCTCTTAACCTTCCAGCACCGGGCAGGTGTCAGGCCATATACTTCATCTTAAAATTTTGCATAGCCATGTGTTTTTGATAAACAGTCGCCTGGGCCATTTCTCTGCGGCCCCGATTGCTCGGGGCGTCCTTTATTCCTAAGTTACAGGACTAATTTGCCTAGTTCCTTAGCCATGATTCACTCGAGCACCTTTGGATACTCTCCTCGACCACCTGTGTCGGTTTCCGGTACGGGTGGCAATTATCTGAAGCTTAGAGGTTTTTCTTGGAAGTTTGATTACGGTCATTATCCGTTTGTCCGAAGACTCACGGTACTATGAGGTTTCAGCACATTTGGTGGATTTACCTGCCAAACGTATACCTACGCCCTTCAACGTACTATTCCGTCAGTACGCAGACCTTTCACTACTTCGTCACCACGTCGCAATAATTGCCAGTATAGGAATATTAACCTATTGTCCATCGGTATCTCCTTTCGGATTAACCTTAGGGCCCGACTAACCCTGATCCGATTAGCGTTGATCAGGAAACCTTAGTCTTTTGGTGTGCGGGTTTCTCACCCGCATTATCGTTACTTATGCCTACATTTGCTTTTCCAGTCGCTCCAATTGATCTTCCGGTCAATCTTCGCTGCAACTGGAATGCTCCCCTACAACCCTGCTTGCGCAAGATCCATAGCTTCGGTAATATGCTTAATGCCCGATTATCATCCACGCCCGATCGCTCGACTAGTGAGCTGTTACGCACTCTTTGAATGAATGGCTGCTTCCAAGCCAACATCCTAGCTGTCAGTGCAATCAGACTTCGTTAGATCAACTTAGCATATATTTGGGGACCTTAGCTGATGGTCTGGGTTATTTCCCTCTTGGCACACGGACATTAGCACCCTATGCCTCACTCCTGGATATATGTCATAGTATTCGGAGTTTGTCAGGATTTGGTAGGCGGTGAAGCCCCCTAGTCCAATCAGTAGCTCTACCTCTATGACACTCAACTCCAAGGCTGCCCCTAAAGGCATTTCGGGGAGTACGAGCTATCTCTCAGTTTGATTAGCCTTTCACCCCTACCCACAGTTCATCCAAGCACTTTTCAACGTAAACTGGTTCGGTCCTCCACTTCGGTTTAACGAAGCTTCAACCTGACCATGGGTAGATCACAAAGTTTCGCGTCTACCCCCACTGACTAAACGCCCTATTCAGACTTGCTTTCGCTTCGGCTCCTCCCGTCGAACGGGATTAACCTTGCCAGTGAGGAGTAACTCGTAGGCTCATTATGCAAAAGGCACGCCGTCATCCCGATAAATCGGGACTCCGACCGGTTGTAAGCGCACGGTTTCAGGTTCTATTTCACTCTTCTGTTCGAAGTGCTTTTCACCTTTCCTTCACAGTACTAGTTCACTATCGGTCTCTCAGGAGTATTTAGCCTTGCCAGATGGTGCTGGCTGATTCCCACAAGATTTCTCCGGTCCCGTGGTACTCAGGATACTGCTAGGTAGTAAATTTGTTTCGTGTACCGGACTATCACCGTCTTTGGTCCAACTTTCCAGAAGTGTTCTACTACAAATTTACAGTCCACATTGCAGTCCTACAACCCCAATCTTGCCGTAACAAGGTTGGTTTAGGCTATTCCCTTTTCGCTCGCCACTACTGGGGGAATCACTATTGTTTTCTTGTCCTCCGGTTACTAAGATGTTTCAGTTCACCGGGTTAGCATCCTGATTACTCAGGATTTCCTGTCTTCAACAGGAAGGGTTGCCCCATTCGGAAATCTCCGGGTCAAAGGTTATTTGCACCTCACCGAAGCTTATCGCAGCTTATCACGTCCTTCATCGCCTCTGAGAGCCAAGGCATTCACCGTACGCTCTTAATTACTTTCTTACTAATTTCCAATTAAGGATATAGTGTTAATCTATTGACTAACTCTGTTGTATTTTCTTTCAATATGTCAAAGAACGTTAAGGTTTTCAGTGAATTGGTGTGGGAGAATGTTTCTCACATTCACGCCCAAACTCAGACTCACACCCTTGTTGTGGAGAATAAGGGAGTCGAACCCTTGACCCCCTGCGTGCAGGGCAGGTGCTCTGGCCAACTGAGCTAATTCCCCAAGCGATTGATGTAGTCCCGGGCAGAGTTGAACTGCCGACCCCTACATTATCAGTGTAGTGCTCTAACCAACTGAGCTACGGGACTGAGTACGAATTAGGAATTACGAATTACAATTGCCAAATGATCATCGCGACCCTAATTTGTAACCGTCGATCCTGTCGCTCTGAGGTAAGATACCCTGAGCTCGTTTGGGCTGATTTTAGGTCAAAAAAGAAGTAAAGAGTAGCAAATATCATCTCCGGAAAATCCCGGAGAATATATCAAATCATCTCTAGAAAGGAGGTATTCCAGCCACACCTTCCGGTACGGCTACCTTGTTACGACTTAGCCCCAGTCATTGGTTTTACCCTAGGCGACTCCTTGCGGTTATCGACTTCAGGTACCCCCAACTCCCATGGCTTGACGGGCGGTGTGTACAAGGCCCGGGAACGTATTCACCGGATCATTGCTGATATCCGATTACTAGCGAATCCAACTTCACGAAGTCGAGTTGCAGACTTCGATCCGAACTGAGACCGGTTTTTGAGATTAGCATCCTGTCACCAGGTAGCGACCCATTGTACCGGCCATTGTAGCACGTGTGTAGCCCTGGACGTAAGGGCCGTGCTGATTTGACGTCATCCCCACCTTCCTCACTACTTGCGTAGGCAGTTTCTCTAGAGTTCCCAGCTTTACCTGATGGCAACTAAAGATAGGGGTTGCGCTCGTTATGGGACTTAACCCGACACCTCACGGCACGAGCTGACGACAACCATGCAGCACCTCGCTGGCTGCTCCGAAGAGAGATCCGGTTTCCCGAATGGTCATCCAGCGTTCTAGCCCAGGTAAGGTTCCTCGCGTATCATCGAATTAAACCACATGCTCCTCCGCTTGTGCGGGCCCCCGTCAATTCCTTTGAGTTTCAACCTTGCGGCCGTACTCCCCAGGTGGATTACTTAATGCTTTCGCTTAGACGCTGACTGTATATCGCCAACATCGAGTAATCATCGTTTACAGCGTGGACTACCAGGGTATCTAATCCTGTTTGATCCCCACGCTTTCGTGCATGAGCGTCAGTTACAGTTTAGCGAGCTGCCTTCGCGACTGGTGTTCTGTGTCATATCTAAGCATTTCACCGCTACATGACACATTCCGCCCACTCCAACTGTACTCAAGAACGACAGTATCAATGGCAGTTCTACAGTTAAGCTGTAGGATTTCACCACTGACTTATCATTCCGCCTGCGCACCCTTTAAACCCAATAAATCCGGATAACGCTTGCATCCTCCGTATTACCGCGGCTGCTGGCACGGAGTTAGCCGATGCTTATTCTTACGGTACCATCAGCTCCGGTGCACGACCGGAGGTTTTTTTCCGTACAAAAGCAGTTTACAACCCGTAGGGCTGTCATCCTGCACGCGGCATGGCTGGTTCAGACTTGCGTCCATTGACCAATATTCCTTACTGCTGCCTCCCGTAGGAGTCTGGTCCGTGTCTCAGTACCAGTGTGGGGGTGAATCCTCTCAGAACCCCTAGACATCGTAGCCTTGGTGAGCCATTACCTCACCAACTAGCTAATGTCGCGCATGCCCATCTAAGACCGCCGGAGCTTTAAAAATAATGAGATGCCTCACTATAATTTTATGGGGTATTAATCCCGATTTCTCGGGGCTATCTCCCAGTCAAAGGTAGGTTGCATACGTGTTACGCACCCGTGCGCCACTCGTCAGCATCCATTGCTGGACCTGTTACCGTACGACTTGCATGTATTAGGCCTGCCGCTAGCGTTAATCCTGAGCCAGGATCAAACTCTCCATTGTAAAATGTTTAATTTGTATCCTTCAAGATTTGATATAACCAAAGAAATAACTTTGGGATATTTGCTACTAGGCTTTACTTCAATCTTTCAAAGAACGTTATTTGTTCTGCCGCCTTCGCGGCTTCTTTTTTCAAAATCGGACTGCAAAAGTACAACCTTTTTTTTAACGTGCAAATTATTATGCAGAAATTTTCAATAATAATATAAACAATCTCTGATTCCGCACTATTTACTGATGTTCCCGGTCGCCTTTAAACAGCACTCTTATGAACAATCCCTGTTTTTTTGTTTAGGGATTGCAAAAATACACTATTGTTTTGAACTGACAATACTTATTTGTAACTTTTTTATACCTGACCGAAATAATCACACTATCTCCTCACCTCCCACTACTCCCTACTCACTCCTCACTGTTTTATTATTCTCCCCACTCCAGTCCCTTTTTCCCCTTGCAAGCTGACTAAATACACCCCCGGGGGTAAAGTGGTGATGTCAATCTGTATGGAAGGTTTTGTGACGGTTTGCTTAATGAATTCCTGGCCGCTCAGATCAAAGATGGAGAGATCCCCTGGAATTGAATTTTCAGAAGTTTCAATGGTGATGCTGTTTGATGACGGGGTGGGGTAGATCTTCAGAGGGACCTTATTACCTGACAAATCTTCCACCCCCACAGGATAGCTGCCACCATTCCGGGTTTTCAGGATCACACCGTTAAGACCAACTGCATAACCTGTATTTTTATCTGTAAAAAAGACTGAATACAGATCATTTGATGTTCCCGAAACCTGGCTTGTCCACTCTGTCCCGCCATTGGTTGTTTTAAGGATGGTACCATCAGGCCCAACAGCATATCCCGTATTTTTATCTGTAAAACAAACTGAAGTCAGTGTCTTATTCATTTCATAATTAGGAGCTATTTCAGTCCATAAAGCGCCGGCATCTTTGGTCTTAATGACAACTTCATAATATGGGCCTGTCGACCAGGAAGGACCATTCCAGACGGCACCCACCGCATAACCTGTCTTTGCATCTGTGAAACAAACCGAGGACAAATGGTAATACCCGATCAAAGAATAAGAATTCCATTGAGCACCGCCAGTGATGGTCTTCAGAAACAGGGTGCCACTGCCGACAATATAACCGGTAAGTGAATCCGTAAAACATATGGAATACCACCAGGATGGTGATCCGAGATTTTGCGCGTTCCAAGTGGTTCCCCCATTTGTAGTATTTAATACTGCCCCCCATTCACCTACAGCATAACCTGTGCTGACGTTTGTAAAAAGGACCGAGGATAAACAACTTGAAGTCCCTGAAATTTGTTTGGTCCAGTTTGCTCCGCCATTCGTGGTTTTTAAAATCGTACCACTATCCCCGACCACATACCCTGTATCTGTTCCTGTAAAATAAACCGAATACAACCACTTTTTGGTTCCGGAGTTCTGGATGGTCCAGTTTGTCCCTCCATCTGTGGTCTTTGCTATTATACCCCAGTAACCTACAGCATAACCCATATCTGCGTTAACAAATGTTACGCCATAAAAGGTATTGTTTACCGGCAATGGATTTTCCCATAGCCAGCCTTGCGCATTTGTGCTATTCACCGTGAACAGCATAAATAAGAAAAAGAGATTTTTTTTCATCTTCCTGTTATTATTTGATACTAAAAATTCCAATATTATTCAAAGAGATATTAACTCAAATACTATCTTCAAATATAGCAAAAAAACAAGTAGTATTGACACACCTGTCTAAAATAATTTAATCCTCCCCGATAATCAAACAGATAAGTCGTCAGCTTATCAATTATCAATTATTTCTTCACGTCACCGTCACGATCTTTGAAATCGGACCTGAATTATTAACAGTTGTTCATTATTATGGCAAAAGAAAGAAGAATTTTGATATTTTCAAAAATGTAATGTTGAAAAGTATTTATTATCACCTTATTACTATTTGTTTTATTATGTTATATTCGCGGCATAATTTTAAACCTATTTATTATGGCAGTATCATATGACAATGTTTTGACCAAAACTTACTATGGAAGATTCGGCGATGTTGTTTTAAGGCGTGGAAAAGGAGGAATGTCGATTATGTCGAAACGCCCGGATTGCTCGAAGGTGGTGAAAACCGAGGCGCAGAAGATTAACATGAAACGCTTTGCCGCTGCAACCATCTATGCAAAGAATGTCCTGAATGATCCGAAGAAAGTGGAGTATTACAGAAAGAAAAAGAAAAGTCGCCAGAGTGTCTGGAATGCGGCTATTTCTGATTTCATGTCGAGACCAAAGGTTGTGGCAGTTGATCTGAACGGATACAGGGGACTGAAGGGGAATGTTATCAGTGTTTCAGCTTGGGACAAGTACAAGGTTGAGGCAGTCAGTGTCATGATATACAATGATATAAACCAGGTCATTGAGAGTGGTTTTGCTGTCGCGAGGTCATTTTCGGGAGGCAGGGAGTGGGATTATAAGGCAACTGTAATGAATCCATCCTATGCGGGTTGCAGGGTTGTGGTAAGGGTTACGGATCTGCCGGGGAATGTGGTACAACAGGAGAAGGTTATTTCTAATAGCACGTAGAACAATCGTGATGCGTAACGCGTGACGCCAACAGCCCCTCCCCAAAGCCCCTCCCCACCCGGGGAGGGGCGAATGAGCGGATGAAGGCCTCCAAGAGGGAGGGGGAAGTGAGGGGAGGTAATCCACGGCGGCGGAGTGTTAAGTTTTAAGTTTAAGTAAAAGTCAGGATCCTGGCTGGGTGAGGTATGCCCGGCCGGGATTTTTTTTTGAAAATCGGGGTATTTTTTTTGGGTTTTGGGGATTTTTGGCAGGGGAAATGAGGGGAATCTGATTGTTTTTGCCCAAATTTGTTTTTCTATTGATTAGATGAATGATTAATGAATGGAAGACGAAGGATCTTTAGGTTTTGAGTGGGTTTATAATGAAGGTTTAATAGGGTCACAGAGTCACAAAGTCACAAAGTCACAGAGTCACAAAGTCACAAAGTCACAAAGTCACAGAGTCACAAAGTCACAGAGTCACAAAGTAAATTACGAATTACGAATTACGAGCTGAGATTTTGCTCGTTAAAAACGAGCAGTGAGTCGGCACGCGTCACAGACGGTGTTTCAAGTGCCAAGTGCCAAGTCGTTTCAAGTGCCAAGTGCCAAGTCGTTTCAAGTGCCAAGTGCCAAGTGCCAAGTGCCAAGTGCCAAGTGCCAAGTGCCAAGTGCAAAGTCGTTTCAAGTGTCAAGCCTTGGCTGGCGCGCGACAGCTTAGAGAAGGGAAGATTGTGAATGGCACGAGTTATGTAGGGAATAATAGAGTTGAAAAGTGATAAGAAAAAATGAACTAATGTTAGCGAAGGAAGCATTAATTTCATTATTTTTGGAGGTTATTTCAGGAATTAATATCATGAATAGAAAATATATCATAATTCTTTTATTGGTCTTTATATTTTCCCAGGTGTCTTTATCATCATGGGGGCAGGAATCACAAGTAAAGAAAAAGAAGGATGCGTGGGATCGAGTTTCTGTGGGGGGAAATTTCGGGTTGCAGTTTGGGACTGTCACTGCAATTGATGTTTCGCCCGAAATAATGGTTCGTGTTGTTGACCAGCTTCACTTTGGGGTGGGCTTTTCCTATGATTACTTACAAACAAAGGATTATTTCTGGGATGACACAAACCAGAAGTGGCTTGACTTTAAAGCAAATGTTTACGGAGGCCGTATTTTTGCAAGGTATTATCTCCGCAGCATCTTTAATAATTTCCTGGGAAATTTTTTCGCTCATGCAGAATATGAATACCTGTATTATACGCGTCCCTTTACAGAGGACCCTTCAGGAACCATCATTGATCCATATGGGTATACTTACAGGCGGGGAACAGATGTAATGGAGATCAGCAACCTTTATGTCGGAGTAGGGTATGAACAGCCAATCAGCCAGCAATTCTTTTTAGACCTCCTGATACTTTATAATTTAAATGAAACTTACGACTCACCTTATTCAAACCCTATATTCAGGTTGGGGTTCGGGGTCAGGCTGTAAAAAGTGAACAGTGAGCAGTGAACAGTGAGCAGTGAGTAGTGAACAGTGAGCAGTGAGCAGTGAACAGTGAACAGTGAACAGTGAGCAGTAAGAAGTGAACAGTGAGTAGTGAGGAGTGAGCAGTGAGTAGTGAACAGTGAGGAGAATGGTTTTAAGGTTTTGCAGGGATCTTCTGTAAGACGTCCAATAACAAATCCCAGAATTTTACTGCACTTTTGATCTCGAGGCGTTCGTCGGGGGAGTGTGCTCCTTTTATGGTCGGGCCGAATGAGACCATATCCATCCCAGGATAGATAGCACCGATCAGTCCGCATTCGAGTCCTGCATGAATGGCGAGGACTTTGGGTTCCTGCTGAAATAGTTTACGATAAGAATCCACACAGAGCCGAAGGATCACTGAATCCGGATTTGGTTTCCATCCGGGGTACCCCGTCGATTGCTCTATCTCGGCTCCTGCAAGCTTAAAGACGCTATAGACCATGTCCATCACATCTTTTTTAGCCGATTCAACCGAACTGCGCTGACTGGTAGTTACCTGGATCTTATCACCGGTAAATTTAACGGAAGCAAGATTTGTGGAAGTCTCCACGAAACCAGGAATGTCGCGTGAGAAGGCGATGACGCCGTGAGGGCATGCATACAATGAATTCAGCAGCCAGAATTCAAGGTCGGGCATCAATACATTCTCAGGCTGAGGGAATGGTTCGACGCAGAATTTAATGTTCTGTTCAGTGGTATGAAGTTCTTCAACCAGTGTTTTCTGATATTGCAAGGCGTATTCTTCAAAATCACTTTTATATTCCTGCGGAATAATGACGATGCCAAAACCTTCACGGGCTATTGCGTTTCGCAGGTTCCCTGCGTCGATCGCGGATATCCTCAGGTAGAAGTCGCGGGAAGAGTTCCAAAGGAAGCGGGTCAGGAGTTTCACGGCATTTCCAAGTCCCTTGTTGATATCATCTCCTGAATGGCCACCTGTGAGGCCTGTAAGGCTTACCTTATAACCCAGTGTCTCCTCAGGCACAGGTTCAGTATCCAGATCGAAGCGGGCAGTTGTATCTGCGCCGCCAGCGCAACCAATGAACAGCTGTCCTTCATCCTCCGAGTCCAGGTTAATCAGGATGCTGCCATCCAGGAGTCCGGGCCTGATCCCGAATGCGCCTGTCAGTCCTGTTTCTTCATCGATGGTGAACAGGCATTCAAGCGGTCCATGGGGAATGGTCTTTGATTCGAGGATGGCAAGCATCGCAGCTATCCCGATACCGTCATCAGCGCCCAGCGTGGTTCCTTTCGCTTTTACCCATTCACCGTCTATCCAGGGAATTACAGGATCTTTCTCAAAATCATGCGCCGTATCCGCATTTTTTTCGCATACCATATCAAGATGGCCCTGGAGGATCACAGATTGAAGATTTTCATATCCGGGCGTACCCGGTTGCCTGATCAATACGTTACCGGTTGCATCCATCGTTGTTTCAAGTCCCATCCGTTTTCCAAAGTCCAGGAGGTATTGAACAATCTTTTCTTCTTTCTTTGAAGGGTGGGGGATACTGCAGATCTGGAGGAAATAGTACCAGAGACGTTCAGGGTTGAGCTTAGCTATTTTGTCTTCCATTGAGAATATTTTTTGTGATGACAAAAATATTCATTTTCTTTGAATAGCGTAAATGAGATGTTTGCAGTCAAAATCCATAGTTTAATGCCGATCCATCTTATCTTATATGCAATACTTATCCTCACCGTCCTGGCCAGCGGGTCATTCATCTTTTTTATCCGCCAGGATGATCAGAGGATCCTTAAACTCCTGCTTGCCTTTAGCGGGGCTTTTCTCATCGGGATCAGTTTTCTGAAGCTGGTGCCGGAGGTGTTCAGTTCAAATGCCAAGTTTACCGGCCTGTTTGTGATGCTGGGCTTCCTGATCCAGCTGGTGCTGGAGCTTATAACTGAGGGTGCCGAACATGGACACAGCCACAGGCATTCTGATGGAGAGAAGGTTTCGCCGTTTTTGCTATTGACAGGGTTATGCATCCATTCATTCCTGGAGGGGATGCCTATCGTGGGCGCCTTCCCGACAGGTATCCAGCGCACGCTGGTCATAGGGATCGTTATCCACAACATCCCGATCTCACTTACCCTGATGAGCCTGTTCCTTCATTATGGACTTTCGAAGCGTAAAGCGATGTTTTTCCTTTTGGTGTTCTCGCTCATGACGCCGATGGGATCCATCCTGAGCAACATCATCCATTACTTATCTTCGGCCTCTATGGGGATCTATTTCAATTACATCATGGCTGTCGTTATAGGGATCTTCCTCCATGTATCCACTTCGATCCTGTTTGAGACTGAAGAAAACCACAGGTACAACCTTCAGAAATTCGTGACCATATGTTCAGGGATCGCCGTTGCCTTCGCATTAAGTCTGATATAAAGAAAAAAACTGTTGACGGGTAAGATAAAATATTTAATTTTGCGCTCCCAAAGCGGGGGCAACCTTAGCGGTTGCCCTAACTCATACAAGTTCTGCCCAGGTGGTGAAATTGGTAGACACGCTACTTTGAGGGGGTAGTGGCCCATGGCTGTGCAGGTTCAAGTCCTGTCCTGGGCACAGCAAAACGATAAAAACCCCGGTAAACATAATGGTTTGCCGGGGTTTTTCTTTTTACCAGGGAACGGTAGAGGGTACGGTAAAAAGTGTTTTGGTCAGTATTGGAAGAATCAGTCTTATTGACTGGGCGATGCCGGTTATTCCTGACCACTAAAAGCCGTTGATCGCTATTGAGATATGGTTGTAAGATTAAATCGGCCAGAAGTGGTCAATTGGGTCAGTTTGTCCAAATATTTATTTTTTATGTAGTTCGATTAAAAATTTTACCATGTTTAATTTTCTTCCAATATTTCTTTTTTTAGTTCAATTGAATTATAGTCACATATAAAGATGTTTATATGAATTAACCTAAACTTAATGCATGAATGAGATATTTCTGGTAGGTTGTGAGTTATAATTGCATAATGTTTATACGATTATAAACTTGTGAGTACGATCATGAATATATACAATTAAAAAAGACAAACAAATGAAAACAAAGACACAAATTGCATTCTGGTTTGTAGCAACGCTGATGCTTGGATTATCTGGAATCAATCAGCATATACAAGCGCAGGGAAGCGTAAAAGAACTGATCGGGGCCGGGGCTACTTTCCCCTATCCACTTTATTCAAAGATGTTCGATGAATATCATAAAGAAAAAAATGTACAGGTAAATTATCAGTCCATCGGTTCCGGAGGAGGTATCAAACAGCTGGAAAACAAGACCGTTGATTTCGGAGCATCGGATGCACCGTTAAGTGACGAAGAAATGAAAGCGATGCCCGGAGCCGTGATTCACGTTCCAACCTGTCTTGGTGCTGTAATGATCACATATAACATCCCTGGAAACCCGAAATTAATGCTCACCCCGGATGTTATTGCCGGTATTTTCCTGGGAAAAATAACCAAATGGAATGATAAGCAACTAACTTCATTAAACCCTGCTGCTAAATTACCGGATATGGCAATTACTGTTGTTCACCGTTCAGACGGAAGTGGTACGACGTATGTTTTTTCGGATTACCTCAGCAAGGTAAACAGTGCCTGGAGTACTAAACCGGGCAAAGGTAAAGCGCTTGATTGGCCTGTAGGTATTGGGGCCAAAGGTAATGAAGGAGTTGGAGGAATGGTGAAACAGATTCCCGGGAGTGTAGGTTACGTTGAGTTAGCCTATGTTATTCAGAATAAGATCCCCTCAGCGGATGTAAAAAATAAATCCGGTAATTTCATTGAAGCTTCCCTTAAATCGATCAGTGCTTCTGCAGCTGTCGCACTTCCTGAAGATTTGCGGGTTTCGCTTACGAATACAGATGCTAAAGACGGTTATCCGATTACCAGCTTTACTTACATCCTGCTTTATCAGAACCAGGCCTATGGCAACAGAACAGAGGCAAGTGCAAAAGGAACGGTTGAACTTGTAAACTGGATGATAACCAAGGGACAACAATTTGCTGAACCACTGCTTTATGCGCCGCTGCCAAAAGAAGCTGCCGCTGCAGCAATGAAACGTTTGAAATTAGTTACCTTCGGCGGGAAACTATTGATGTAATCTTATTAATGGCAGAGGTCACAAGCGCGCTGTTTTCAGATTAAGAAGACAGGCGCTTTTATTATTTAGTAAGTATATAAATAAACAGATATTATTGGAACTTCGATAAATTTCAATAGTAATCATTCGCTATATCTTAATGTCGGATCAGATAAGAAAAGATAAAATCATTAAAGGATTAAAGATCCGGGAAGTGTTATTTCGCAGGACATTATCGCTCTCCGCCATTTTAATCATTGTCTTGTTGTCGTGCATTTTTCTGACGCTTCTTCTCTCCTCAATACCTTCAATTAAGGAACTGGGGCTGAAATTTATTTATGGCACAACATGGGATCCGGTTTCGGGTGAATTCGGGGCATTATCTTTTTTAGTCGGAACCCTGATAACATCTTTGCTGGCTTTGATCATTTCAACTCCTCTTGCCTTAACAATCGGGCTACTGCTTGGTGAATATTATACAACTGGATGGTTGAGCGGGTTGCTGAAAAATGCAGTAGAATTATTAGCAGGCATACCTTCTGTAGTATTCGGGTTTTGGGGAATTTTTATTCTTGTCCCAATCGTTCGGAGCATAGAAATGAAATTCGGTGCACCTCCTTATGGTGTGGGTATATTATCAGCGTCACTTATTTTATCTATCATGATCATCCCCTTTTCAGCTTCGCTGATCAGGTTGGTCATCTCGATGGTGCCTGTCAGTCTTAAGGAAGCCGCCTTTTCACTGGGGGCTACCCGTTATGAAATGGTTCGTTATATTATCATCCCATACATCCGGTCAGGCTTATCGGCAGGAATTCTGCTTGCACTTGGCAGAGCATTAGGGGAGACGATGGCTGTGACAATGTTGATAGGAAATACACAGGTTATTCCCAAAAGTATATTTGATACAGGAGATACTATGGCAAGCATCATAGCCAATCAGTTCACCGAGGCGACCGGAAAAGTTTATTTTTCGGCTTTGATCGAGACAGGGCTGCTGTTGTTTGTTGTAACTACCGTCATAAATATTATCGGAACAAACATTATTAAAAGGTTCTCATTATGAGGAAAGAACACTGGAAATTCCGTAAAGCAAGAAATTCGGGATTTAAATTTTTGATCATTCTCTTTAGCATCGTTACAGTCATTCCTCTTATAGCAATAATTGTATACATATTCAGGCAGGGAATCTCGGTAATCAACTGGCATTTTCTGATCAGTCTGCCTAAACCGGTTGGTGAGGCTGGCGGAGGGATATTGAATGCCTTAACCGGGAGCATTCTTATCATTTTTTTTGCGACGCTTATTGCCGTTCCTGTAGGTGTTACTACCGGAATGTACTTTAGTGAGAATTCACATTCATGGGTATATAAATTAGCTCATCTTGGTGTGGATGTGCTTCAGGGGATTCCGTCAATTGTCATTGGAATCATTATTTATTTGTGGCTTGTAAAACCTTTTGGGAAGTTCTCCGCATTATCGGGAAGCGTTGCATTGTCTTTTATGATGCTTCCTTCCATTATTAAATCTACTGAAGAGACATTAAAGCTTGTTCCATACTCGTTAAAGGAGGCATCATGGTCATTAGGTGTCCCCTATTACAGAACAATGCTGCTTGTTATTTTACCAGCAGGGATAAGTGGAATATTAAACGGTATATTACTTGGAATTGCAAGGGTAGCGGGTGAAACAGCTCCTTTGCTTTTTACTGCATTTGGAAATCCGTTTCTCACTTTCAATATCTTCAAACCCATAGCCAGCCTGCCCCTGATCATCTTCAATTATGCAATAAGTCCTTATGAAGACTGGCACCGACTTGCCTGGGGTGCATCTTTTGTCCTGGTATCGATAGTTTTAATACTGAATATTCTGACAAAACTGATTGAGAGACGATGGAAAGTACAATTTTGAAAACAGAGGATTTTAATGCATTTTTTGGTACCTCACATGTACTGAAAAATATAACTATTGAGATCCAGAGGAATAAGATTACGGGTATCATGGGACCTTCGGGATGTGGTAAATCAACATTCATAAGGTGCATAAACCGGATGCATGAAATGACAGAAAATGCAAGTATGACCGGTAAAATCTATCTTGATGGAAAAGACATTTACGAACAGAACCCCACGATTCTAAGGAGACATATTGGAATGGTATTCCAATATCCCAATCCGTTTAATACCATGAGCATTTATCAGAATGTGATCTCCGGATATACTTTAAACAGCTACAAGCTTAGCAAGACTGAAAAAGATGAACTCGTTGAAGAATCCCTGAAGAAGGCAGCCATCTGGGATGAAGTCAAAGACAATTTGCACAAAAAAGGAACATTCTTATCAGGGGGACAACAACAACGGCTTTGTATTGCACGTTCCTTATCGATGAAACCAGAAATACTTCTGCTTGACGAACCTACTTCGTCACTTGATCCCATTTCCACGACAAAGATTGAGGAACTCCTCGTTGGTTTGAAAAACAGTTATACTATCATTATTGTCACGCATAACATACAGCAAGCAGGCAGGATCAGTGATTATACCGCTTTCTTTTACCTGGGAGAATTAACAGAATATGATGAAACCAAAATTATATTTACAAATCCTAAAAAACCTCAGACACAAAATTATATTACCGGAAGATTTGGTTGACATCACTATAATAGTTATATGTATGAGGAGACAGCATTGCTAATTTTTGTATTTTTAAACTATCAACAGAAGTGTTAATAATCATTTACCATGACACACATAGAGGATGAACTTCAACTTCTTAAAGCCAATCTGGTTGAGATGTGGAACCTTGTTATTGTTCAACTTACAACTTCCAGGGAAGCATTTGAGAAATTTGATAAAGAACTGGTTCCGGAGATTCTTGCCATTGAAAAACGGGTAGATACTTTTGAACTCAAGATCGATCTGGACTGTGAAAATATACTTGCCTGTTTCAATCCTGTTGCCAATGATCTTCGTTTTGTTCTGTCAGTATTAAAGATTAATTATAACCTTGAACGCATCGGGGATTATGCTAATACAATCGGGAAGATCGTCCATGAATCGGAGTCTCCTTTTAATGAAGAAGAGTTAAAGGAATCCCAGGTACTGTCTATGTTTGAGACTACGGAGATAATGCTGAGAGAAGCATTAGATGCATTCGTAAAAGAAGATACACGTGAATCCAGAAGGATTTTCAAACAAGATGTCAAGGTGGACAAGGTTAACAAGAATGTCAATACCATTATTGCAGATCTGATCTCCCGTAAACCAGACGATATAAAAAATTATTTAAATTTACTTTCAGTCATACGGAAGCTTGAAAGAGTCGGCGACCAGGCAAAGAATATAGCCGAAGAAATTATTTTCTACATCGAAGCTAAGGTTATCCGCCATAAGAAGAAGAAATGAAACCGGATTGAAGTTTGTCATATTTTTTAAATCCCTTTGACAGAATTATTCCTTTGTTACACCCCGGATTGAAAAGGCCTATAACGTTAACCAGTCTTCGCCGATGCAACCTGATCACACCACTCTTTTGATATTTATAGGTGGAAAAGCCATCTTTCCTTTCCATGGGTATAGAGTGTAATTTACCCCCCCTTTAGCGCACCCGGAGGATAGCCCGAAGAGGCGGGACGCAAAAAGAAAAAGTGCCAGATTAAAGATTTATTAAAAAACAACAGGCTTTTGGCCAGCTTTTCATTTGGTTTTGTGATGTTCAGTTCTGGGCACCATAAAACGATAAAAACCCCGGTAAACATAATAGTTTGCCGGGGTTTGTCTTTTTAGAGTTACAGGTAGGTTTACGGGTTGCGAGGTAAGATATCATAATAAATGACAGCACATAAATGGTGTCCGAATCAAACAAATAAACCGCAATCTCAAAGTATTCAAAATATTTGGTTAAAAATTAGGAATGAGAACTCTAATTTACTTAATTTTAGGCTAATTATTAAAAAATCAATAAACATATGAAAAAAATTGCAGTAGTGTTAGTTATCGGTGCTGTAGCTTTGATGTCCTCATGTGGCCCCAGCGCAAAGGAAAAAGAAGCAAAGAGAATATCCGATTCAATTGCTAAGTTGAAGGAAGCTCAGAAAGAGATTTTAGGCCCCGTTGAAGAAGAGCCATCTTACCCTGGTGGCGATGAAGCCCGTATAAAGTTTCTACAGGAGAATATAAAATATCCTAAAGAAGCTATAAAACATGGTGTACAGGGAAAGGTATTCGTGTCCTTTGTCGTTGAGGTCGATGGCTCCCTCTCAGATGTAAAAGTCTTAAGGGGAATAGGATCTGGGTGCGATGACGAGGCTATCCGTGTCGTTAAATCAATGCCGAAATGGGTTCCAGGTAAACAAAAGGGTGTACCCGTCCGAATCCAATTTAACCTCCCAATTGATTTTAAACTTCAATAGTGAACTGAAAAGAAAAATTACAAGATCTCCAAAGAGAAAAGGAAAGCCCCGGTTTCCCGGGGCTTAACCAAACCCTATTTATTCACTACAATCTTCTTAACCACCTGATTCTGGCTGTTTTCAAAGATCACGGTATAAACACCATTTGGCACAGGACGCAGGTCAATAACCTTCTGTAATGAACCGTGGACTTCAATATTCATATCTTCATAGACTTTAAGTCCAAGGGTGTTGTAAATACTGATGGAGAAGGTTTCCTCTGAGGCTGTGGTGATGAAAACTTTGAATTGGCCATCATTCGGAACCGGGTATAAATTGATTATTGGTGATGAATGCGGATCAATGCCTACAATCCAACACCAATGATTTGATGTATCTGAAGAACAGCCATTAATTGTTACAACTGTCCAATAACAACCCAGTTGGATAGGATCATAGTTTTGTCCGGTTGCCCCGGGAATCAGGAATCCCCAAAAAAACCATTGATTACCGGAAGAAGCGCTACTATGCAGTGTGTTTCCGTTATAGGTAACAATAGGAGTCGGGGGAATGGGATTAACAGTCACCTTGAAGTTAGGAGAGACTGTACCATCACCGCAAATGTTGTTGCCGTAAACAATAATGTTACCGCTGGATGCATTAGCTGCAAAGTTCACAGTGATGGAGTTCGTCCCGCCACCGGATGCAATCGTGGCATTAGGTGGTAATGACCATATATACACGGTTGTATTCGGGATCGGTGCAACAGAATAATCTACGCCAGTGTCTCCGGCACACACATTTGATGTTCCGGATATTGTTTCTGCCTGTCCGGGCAATGGGTTGACCGTAACATTCAATACCGTTGGCGCTAAAGGATTACAACCTGCTGCCGATGTATAAGTGACACTTACTGTTTGAGACCCTGCATGGATCCATAAAACCTGGATCTGGTTGGTGCCTGATCCGTAGTTTAAAATTCCACCTGAGGAAACTGTCCATGTATAATTTGTCATCCCGGCTTCAGTAGAATAATTGTAGTTCCCTGAATTCACACACATACTTGTCTGCCCCGTAATTGTCGGAACTGGTAGTGGATTTACTATTACAGGAATACTCGTTCGTGTCAGACTTGCCCCACAGGTACTATCCTGAACATAATAGGCTGTATCGCTTGTTAAAACAGGGGTAATAAAAGTACTTCCTCCTCCAAGCCATATTCCTCCTGTTGCTGCACTATACCATCCGAGGGTTCCGGGACCACTTGCACCGAGGATAGTTGAATTGCCAGCACAAATATTTTGATTTGAAGGTGGTGTGGTATTTGTTGGGGTGTTTGGTAAAATGCATGAGGGAGTATATTGCCAAAAATCGTTCCTGTAACCACTTGAATCGTATCCTGTACCAATATACCCTTTGTTATTAATACAAAAACCAACGCTTGTAAATCGGGATGTTCCTCCGAAATTTGCTTTTTGTGTCCAGGTATTTGAAGAAGGATCATATTCCCAAAAATCATTTGTTAAGCCGCTTGAAGTTTCTCCTGTTCCGATATATCCTTTGGAACCGATACTGAATCCGACAGCTTCTGTTCTTATCCCCCCTCCGACATTAGCTTCCTGTGCCCAAGTATTTGGTGCCTGTGCTGAAGTGTCAATAGAGAGTGCAATGGCAGTAAGGATTGCTAAAAGATTATAAATCGTTCTTTTCATCATTGATTGCAAATATTTTCTTTTTATCATGCCATCAATCTGTAAATTTAAACAAAAATCAAATTTTCTATACAATTACTTTCAAAATAGTTCTGAATACTTAATCCTGCTTAGACACGATCATAAATTCCTGAGTATTAGAGATAAAAGAAAACCCGGTTTCCCGGGTGGATAAACCAATTAGATTGACCACCCAAGACCGAAGTAAATGGAAAATCTTAAATGAATTATTATCAGATTAATATGATGGTTAAGCTTAAACGGCACAAGGTGAGTGAGCGAGGACTCCGGTTTTTCCTATCACCCCCTGGATCACGTGATAAATTCCTGGTAATTGTCCTGGTTGATCACAGTAAATTCAGCCTCCGGATATTCTTCAGACCATTTCCGGGGAGCTTTGATCATTTTTATTCCCCACTTGAATTCGTAACCAAATAACTTCCCGTCACGTTCTTCAATAAGATCGATCTCTTTCTGGTCATAGGTGCGCCAGAAATCATTTTTCTGTTACGATTTCGTTGATTACCAGGCAACCATTTCAAATGATTGGGTTATCTTAGTAGCATGGTATTCCAGGGAAGAACTTCAAAAGCAAAAGTCCTTGATGAAACACGCGTTGAGGAGTTGTATGATAATCATGCCCCGTGGCTGCTGGGGGTATGCTTACATTACACCGGGAACCCTGAGGATGCAGAAGATGTTCTGCATGACGGATTTATCAAGATCATCCGCAATATAAAGAAATTTAAAGCAGAGGCAACCAGGCAGCCTCGAAGCCTGGATGCGGAAGATCATGGTGAATACGGCACTAAAATACATCAGGGATCATAAAAAGGAAAGAATGACTTCTGAACTTTACCCTGGCATAGAAATTCCAGAAGAATCCGGTGATCAATATGATTTAGACGAGTATGATTTTTCTGCTGACGAATTGATGGAATTAATTCTCAGGCTCCCGACGGGATACCGTACCGTATTTAATCTATATGTAATGGAGCATTACAGCCATAAAGAGATCGGTAAGGAATTAGGAATATCTGAGAATACTTCAAAATCACAATTATCGAAAGCAAGGCATTTTTTGCGGGAACGCATCAATGAATATCAAAAGGAAATGAATTATGCCAAAGCAGGATCCAATAGATGACCTTTTTCGCAGGAAACTGGCGGGCTATAAGGTCAAACCTTCAGATGAACGCCGGGATGCATTGATCCGGGACGCTGCGAAAGTCGTGGCCAGACGATCTGCCACGCGATGGTGGATTGCGGGATCAGGAGCAGGATTATTGATCCTGTCAGGAGCAGGGTTGTTGCTTTATGAGCAGAACCGTGTTGAAAAGCCAGTCGTTCTGAGTATAAAACATACTGAAAATAAGGTTGCCCTAAATATCAAATCTGAAAATGACAATAAAAGCATCCTGTTTATAAAGAGATCAAATGAAGTCAACAAAATACCTGTTGTAAAGAAAGAAGTTGTTAATATACCGGGTACCAAGGCACAGATAAATGAAACAGCAGCCATACCAGAATCATCTATTACCACGGTTAATAATAAGGTGACAGCGACAGAATCAATGTCATCAGATATCCATTTAAATACTAAGCCAGAGATCAGCAATAATGTGACATCCATTGCAGAGCCATCCAGCCAGCCCTGGAGCATAACAAATGTTACATCCATTACTGAGCCATCCGTCGAGACCCAGTCGCGGACAAATGTTCCATCCACATCCCAAAAGATAGTGACCGATACCTCCTTTAGCCCTCAACCGGCACAGGAACAAAATGTCAGTCCCGAAGCCCAAAGCGAAGGGGAAGCACATTTCTTCAAGGAGAAGAAGAACCTTGCCTATAAGTGGGGCGGGAGTGCCGGTGTATCCTACATGCCTGAATGGATGTTCAATACTTACAATGATGATAAATTCGTGAACAATGTGGGAGTCGAAGGAACAGTTCATTTCGGCCCATTTTCTTTAAGAACGGGTGTGGGGCTTAGCATCACAGACGGTTCAGACGAGATAAATGCTCTTACAAATCCTTACCTGGGGACATATAAAGCACTTGACTCAATCGTTTTCAACTGGGATGCAAAGCATGATAAACTCGTGCCGGTCATCTATACGACTTCCACGAAGGCATATGATACCTCCGTCCATAATAATTACACCTATAATAAGAAACGTTACACCTACCTGCAGGTTCCCCTGGTCCTGGGCTACGATTTCTGGCAGAATAAATGGCTTTCACTGGGAGTCAGGGCAGGGGCCGTGATGTCAATATTGCTGAAGACCGAGAATATTTCGTCGACCTTTGAATCCGGGCAGGACAGGATCGTGACCATTAACAGTATCACTCCGGGCCGCATACTGGTAAACTGGCAGGAAACAGGCGGGATCGATGCTTCGTTCAGGCTGTCGCCCAGATTAAGCATCGAGGTGGAACCGGATTTAAAATATTATTTCAATTCGATTTATGAATCCCCGGGTACTATAAAAAAGCCCTGGTCATTTGGAGTGAGGACGGCATTTACGGTCAAGCTGTAAAATTTTTATCAGAATCCAGGCAACGTTTGTCATATCGGGGGTTTATCAGACAGACAGATGCATTAAATGAAACTTTAATAAACTTTAAAATCTTCTTCCTATGAAAAAACTTCTTCTTATCCTGATGATGTTCTTCTCAGTCTTCGGGCTGATGGCTCAGAACAACAGGCTCATCCTGGCAGGCAGCATCACTGACAGCGCTTCCGGAAGTCCTGTTCCCAATTACCCTGTGCATATAGATATAGACTCAGCCAGCGGCGGGTTTTATTATCACAACGTTGTGTTCACCATGCAGAGCGGATTTTATATCGATACTGTATTCTTTCCGGGAGCTGTACCTACAGGGGTTGTGATGGTATCGGTGTGGGATTGTATGCTGCATATGCATTATGTAAACCTGAATTTTGGACCCGGAAATCAGAACTTTACCACGGATTTTCAAATTTGCGTAGGGCCACCTCCACCTCCATGCAATGCTGATTTCTATCCGACTGTTCCGCCTCCACCTCCAAACCCACTGGCCGTTCAGTTCGTCAATACCTCTACAGGCTCAAATGGCCCATGGAACTGGATTTTCGGTGACGGAGGAACTTCGTCACTATTTGCCCCTCTTCATATTTATTCTGCTGCAGGAACATACCAGGTTACCCTTAATATGGGAGACAGCGCTTCAGGTTGTTTTGGCACCAGGACCCATCCGGTCATTGTCGGAGACTCAATAGGCGGAGGATGTCATGCCGAGTTCACCTGGTATCCTGATTCAATGATGCTGAGGACCATACATTTCATAAACCAAAGCGTAGGTTCAGGAGCTACCTGGTACTGGAGTTTTGGCGACAGCACCTTTTCCACTGATCAGAATCCCACGCATACTTATGCAAATGACGGGATCTTCAATGTTTGCCTGACGGTTACGACAACCAACCCCCAGTGCACCGATACCAGGTGTCATGAGCTGGTTGCAGGCCCACCGCCGCCGCCAGGGTGCCAAAGCTGGTTCTACCACATGCCTGACTGGCTACATATAAGTTTTCAGGGGAATATGCCAATGAACGCGCCTGCGACTTATGCATGGACATTTGGTGACGGGGCAACAGGCACCGGGAAAAATGTCGATCATACGTATGCAGCACCAGGAATGTATTCAGTGTCGCTGACCACAGTGCGCCAGGATTCCCTGAACTGTACATTTACCAGCACACAGCAGATCTTCGTGGCTGACAGCCTGGATATACACCAGGTATACGGACAGGTTTTTGCGGGGAGTTTGCCCATGACTTTCGGCCTGGCGATGATCTTTTCAGATGATACGGTTCAGGGCGGCCTGCCATATTTCGCGATATCACCGCTTGATTCTGCAGGAATTTACATGTTCCCATATGTTCCCAACGGAGAATATGTGATTTGGGCAGTGCCTTTTGATTCTGCGGGAGCCTACCTGCCTACATTTTATCAGCAGGCACTCTACTGGGAACTGGCTACCAAGATCCAGCTGGGACAGCCTTCCAACCCATATAACATCCATCTGCTCCATGCGGGAGGCAACATGCTGCCTGGTCCGGGGGGTATCAACGGCCATGTGAATACCACAGGACTAAAGATAACCACTGTAGGCGAGATCTCAATGCTGATCTCCGATGAGCAGGGCAATGTAATAGGCTTCAGGAGGGTCAATCCCTCGGGGGGATTCAATTTCAACGATATGGCATATGGTACTTATTACCTGAAGCCCGAGCTCGCCAACGTCGCCAGCGACCAGGTTAAAGTCGTGCTGAGCGCCACTAATCCAACTGCCATTGTCACTATGACCTTTAACGGGAGCAGCATAACAGGTGTAAGTGAGCTTTCATCTGTTGAAAGCTATACAGCGTACCCTGTTCCGGTCAATGATGAGCTGAGCCTGAATATCAAGCTTGTGACAAATGAAAATGTCATTGTAGGGATGTACAACTTCACAGGACAAGCAGTGTTGAGTCAAAACTTTTCACTGACCAAAGGCGAGAATGTGGTTAAGCTGGATATGAGCAGCCTTAGTTCCGGCATATATATTCTGAGGATCACATCACCTGATGGAATAAAGATCGTACAAAAGATCGTGAAGGAGTAGATCATGGTCATATAGTGGAGTCATGATCTATTGATGGATCGATTTATCATTCTTCTTTTCAGAAGTTGCGGCAGCCAAGGTTTTTTGGTTGCCGCAACGCTTTTTCAGGAGGTGGTCATGGTATTTATTTTGTTGCTAAAGAAAAAGTGTCTAATTTTGCAACCCTTTATTCAGAAGGCTGCTCACATTCACATCACACACAGGGTGCCTGCGTAAGGAGGCACAAATCCTGATCGCCCGGATGGCGGAATTGGTAGACGCGCTAGTTTCAGGGACTAGTATTCAAAAGGATGTGCAGGTTCGAGTCCTGTTCCGGGCACACTTAAAACAGAGTAAAACCCAGTAAATAAGTTAATTGCTGGGTTTTATTATTTTTCAACGATAGGTTAGCATATAGGTTTGTTCCAATTTATGACATGTTAATCCAGCAATTAAAATTTATTAAATGGGGCTATTCCATCCATTTTAAAAATCACTTGTCCTGGTCGAATAAATCTTTCCTGAAATACATTAAGATCTCTGGAAGAAGTTGACATATTTGCGAATATTATTTCTTTACTAATCAATAGGTTAAGTCCGATGTCATTTGATTTATCAAGTATTTATCAGATAATGAAAATTATTCGTTGTATACTTGTTTTCTAATTACAAACTAAAACCAAACTCGTGAAAACTCCAAACTACTTAACAATTTCTGAGGACCTGAAAGAGACGATAACTACAGTCGTTGAAGATGGAATCGAAAAAAAACAGGTTACTTATTCTTTTGATGACAACAGCATTCCCGGTAAATTTGCTACGAGGGAACAATTTTGTCAAATTACTGGCATCTCATACTCCGAATTCGATTCCCTTGTTGAGACAGACCGGATTACACCTATACTATATAAAGATAAATTCATTTTTCACTTCTTCAAATGTATAAGGAATAGTCAAGGTTTGTTAGAGGGAGAAGATTTACCCGCGTGGATCAAAGCAAGTGCAGATTTGGAATATATCAAAAGAAATTGAATTATCCGGTTCGAAAACTGATATTTTGCTTTTTCAAAGGGATTCAAGAACAGTAGATTGATAAGTCACTTTCACCCTATAAGTTTTTAAAAGCAATATGAAGGAAATGTTCGAAAACCATTCTGGAAGAGATCCATAGTATGGAACTCTTAAAAATCCTTTCTAAAATGTACTACCGACTACTATAATTCACTCATTCATAATTAATTTCAAAACAAAAGCAATGAAAAATATAAATTTTAATGAATTCCCTTTTGCGGAATTTAAAGATCTGATTACTAAAGACCCAGAATTTTATAACAAGGTACGTGCCCTGATGAATGACTATGAGCAGTCTTGTAAGGATATTGATCGCCAAGAACAATTAAATGGCACAATACAACCTATGAGAGAAGAGGTCTGAAAATACTCATTATTTCACGTCGAAAGTTTTATTCTTTGCAGAAAGAAGGTATATTTCATCCAAATCAAATCAAAGGGAAAAATCATTATAGTATGGCTGAAGTGTTGATTACCCCCATATAAATCAATCCTCAAAAGTTTCTTTATAACAACGTCAAGAACGTTACAATCCCCATCGAAAAGCCGGCCAGAAACCAGTTTTTTGATTTTTCAGGAGGATAGAGGAAGGATATCTTTCGTAACAGCTTTAAAGATCGATCCATAGCCCAAGAGTAGTAAAATATGATTTAAAATATTCATAACGCTGAAGCACTCTTCTGATTTCATCTTTGGTAAATGGTCTACTTTCTTTTCCAATCAACTTTAAATCTCTTAAAATCTCTGATGAAAAATCACCATCGCAAATTTTAACATTTTCACTCTCCTTTATCTTCTCAAGGAAATGCTTCAATGAAGAGGCATGATTTGTTCGTAGCATACAGGGTCGTATTTTGGTAATAATTAAAAATTCTTCTTCAGTTCAAAATGCTTAGACATTTCTGATAGTTTCATCACAATAAGAATGAATTTCTACTTATTATAGAACATTATATGTCCAAATTTTTCTGCTGGATTATAATCTTCTCCAATAGAATCAAAGATATCATTCAAATGCTTCCAAGGATCAGAATCATTATAAAACCTCTGAAGAAAGAGTAAATCGATAATCATGCTATCCATCCATTCAACATCCTTTGTATAGCCAAGAATTGCAGTTGCTCCAAATGCTTGAAGAAAATCATCTGCAAATTTTCGCCCCTTTGTTCCTTTAAATACACTGCATGCACCAAAGTAAATGATATTTTTATATCCTCCATAACCTTCAAATGCTTTACAAAGAAGTTCCGGACCAACAGTATCCCATACTGTCCCAATTGAACCTGGCTTCCCATGAAACGCCAGATAAAATATTGGCGTATCCCAGCTTAAAGGATCCTTCCATAAAAGTCCATCAGGATACTGTGTGTAATATTTTAACCCTTTCATAGACTCTATGTACCTATGCGCAATTATTAATGGATGTTTTATCAATGGATTAATCGCATCTAAAAATGGTCTTACAGTGGGTTCAAGAAAAAGCTCATCTGTCCAATAGGCTTCAAGGCACACTAGTTTATTCGGAACAGCAGGATTATCTGGAATAAGAACACTTTCAGGGTTATTTAAAATTGCTGGCCATGTTGGATGTCCCGCCTTTGAGCACTTTTCAAACCAATCAGGTGTTTCAATTGGGCAATTTTCGAATCAACATCGAATGCATACAGGATTCACTCTGTCGAAACAGGTAAAGATTTCATTTCGAGAAGGAGAATGTCCAAAATAACAGTTTGGTTTCATAGACAGGATTATTATTTTGATTATTTCAAATATGTTATCTCACAATTTTTACATTTTCTCTTCTCTTGAACAACATCTCCAACTACGAATTTCCCTTCCCTTCGTTCAAAAATATCAAGTCCCCGTCCTAAAGTTATTTTCCATCCGTTGTCTGCAACAATAGTTCTATCATGAAGATCTTTGAATTCATATGTGAGATTTATACCAAGCTCAAGTAAATTTCCCTGAAGTTCTTCAAGATTATCAATGGAATCGTTTCTATGAACTTCATCATTCCATGTGACTAAATGAAGATTTGTTTCCTCCTCGACTTCTTTATTATTCCCCAGCATGATGCAAAATTCCAGGAAATTTTTAAATTGATAATAGTGTCTGATATAAGGATCAGTTACTATAATTTGTCTTGCTCCTTTTAAGTAATCACCAAAGAGTTTCTGGTAAGAAATCCCGGTCTGATTGTCTTTTATTGTCACTTGTTTTGGTAATAAAGGCGCCTTGATCTCATCGATGATGGTCGTTTCAACCTTTTTCTTATCGGCTACATCCGTGAAATAATTTAGTTTTTCAAGCGTTTCGATAGCCACCGTATCACCCGATACATTAATAATATAAGTAAATTCAACAGGCTCTGATCTGAATGTTTCGTCAATAATGTAAAGTTGGTCCTTGACTCGTTTCCTTCCCTCGATTGAAAAATCTAAAAGTTCGAGGATTTGTTCCTGTGTCATCATCTTATCAGGATAGATCAGTTTTGCCAAACCTGAAAATGTCTTTCGGATTGCTGTTTTATCACGGGTGGATAAAGAGCCATGTAATTTTACCAGTGGATCAAGAATTCCACTATAATCTGACTTGCGCATTTCACGCAATATCTCAGCCAGATAGTCAACTATGAATCCATAGCTCGTTGAAAATACTGAGTTTTTTAACATCCTTATCTCCCAGCCAGGAATGTAAAGGTGTATCCTGTCAAGAAATGCTCCTTTTATATAACCTATAGGAATGGATTCAAACAAATGGGAGTTTTTTAACATATACGGCACAGTATGCTTTGTATTTCCAATGAATGCCATTGATGCTGTGGCCTGATAAGTTTCTTTGCCACGGTTAAAAGACTTGTTTGCAAGGTAATTTTGCAATATTTTCACTAAATCCCCATCAACTCTTTTTGAGCCTTTATCTTGTTCAAATTCATCATAAGCAACTACATCCCAGTAACCCACTAATCCTATTCTGTTACCTGTATTGTTAACAAATAATTGAGCTTTTGATACATCGCCTCCGGAAACGAGTACACCATGTGGTGATAATTCGGAGAATATATGAGATTTCCCGGTACCCTTAGGGCCAAGTTCTATAAAATTAAAGTTGTTTTCAACATGAGTAATCAACCTTGACACCTGGATCAGTTTGCCTCTTTTGTTGAAAAAATCTGGATTTAACCCTATACTGTGCATGAGCAAATCCAACCATTCATCAGTGGTAAAGTTTTTACGAGCAGCGATGTATTCATCCATATTTATGTTGGATACCTGTATTGGCTTTATATCTTGAATGATCCATCGCATACTCGTATCGGCTGCATGTGAGTATCCCATGTTTAAAATGCACCAGACGCCACCTCCACTTAGCAACTTCTTGTTATCAATAACCATCTTATCTGCAATAGGAACATGTTTCAACCCAAGATTTGCAAACTCTGCTTCATAGATATTTGCCTTGTCATTGAGGGAAACATTGATCTTATCAATAATTTTATGATTGCCTGATTGCCGGATGGTCGATTTTACTATTTCAGCTTCACTCCGATGCACATAGTTATTCTTAATAACATTCTTGACCTTTTCAATTCCGGCACTGATAATTTCTTCATCGTCAATGGCACAATACTGGCCTAATAAATATTCAAGGACATAAGTAGGTACAACGGCATTTCCTTTCACAAGTGCTGTTAGGTCTTTTCGTACGACTTTGCCTTCGAAATTTGATAAAATCTTTTCCTGCAGTTCCATGGCTTAAAAATCGGATTGAATGAGGGTGTTATTTTGAACTAATTCTTCAATTAGTGGATTTAATTTGTCGTCAAGAGCAAACACTTTCAATTTCAAAATTGACTCCGTTGCAGCTTCCTGAGAAAGTGTCAATTCAACCCTCCTCGTACGTTCACTTGGTGCGTCTGCTGTTGAATCCATTGTTACAATTGCTTCGTTACTTACAAGTTTCAGATCCTTGTAAAGCCCCACAGAAAGGATAAGCTCTTTTTCCCATCTCGAAACTTTCTTTTCCTGAAGTAAATTCACACGAAGTATATTTGACACTATCCGCAGATCGCCTTTTTTCACCAGGATAGTTTTTACTTTTTGCGTAACTTCTTCCGTTTTACGGGAACTTTCAATCACCGGGACAACCAGTTCCTGCAAACTTCCACCACCATGAACGAATTGATGACCGACACCAGCTTTTTTATAACGATTAACAGATGAAGGAATAATTAAACTGAGATTGTCTCTGAATTTTGTTGTAGCTGAGAGTGGTATCTGGTAACCTAAGTCATATTTTATCTTCTTATTGACAATCTCAAAACGGTTGTGGGTGATGATCGCATCGGTTGATGCAGCCTCTTCTTTGTCTTTTTCCTTTATTTCACGATCGTTGTACAAAAAGCCGTGATCAGCTGTAATTAGTACTTTAGCAACATTATAGGTATGGTGAATTTTTGGTAGCAACACCTTTAGTTCATTTATTGCTTCTTTTACAGCATTAAAGGTGCGACGCTCCGAAGGCTTCTTATCTCCTGTTGCGTCTATAACATCATGGTAAATGTAAATAATCGGTTTTTTAAACAACTCCCTCATCTGATCACGGCTCATGCTCTTTAAATCGCTAAACTGAATGGCAATGGAATCAGGTCTGGCAGCAGCTATCAATTGTTGTCTGTTTTCAAGGCCTTCAATACTTTTATCATCAATTTGTATTTTCCCTTCATTGAATGAAAAAACTTTGCCAGGCAACAAGTTGGCCATACCAATACTAGTCTTGGAAGGTAGTGAAGCAAGCTGATAACGAATCACCGCCGTATTCTTGGCATCGTTGTGTAATTCAGATAAAAGTTCGTTGGCGACCTCATAGCGTAAGCCGTCTGAAATTATCACAACGACCTTTTGATCAAGTGGAGCAATTTCCGTATTGTAAAAATCATATTGTTTGGCAACCTTGATCGTCGAATAATCAAATTTATTTTGTGCCAGGCACTTCAGCCATTCGCGGTTCAGAATATCCAGATGGTTTTCATAGGCAGTATTCAGGTTATCATAGATTTCCGCAATATTAATCCGGATTGGTATTTCAACCGTATCCAAATCATTATATGCATTGATTGTCTTTCGGTAAAACAAATCAATGAGATACCAATTGTTGGTATAAGATTCAAGATATTCTATAGGATTATTAAGAATGTAAGTAGAAATATTATTGATCTCCCCATACATTTTGGCAGCCTGAATCATAAAGTTTAAGCAGCCGGAAATTACTAGATTTATGTCTGGCTGCATAGAAACCTCTTCAAGGGATTTTATGACTCCCTGAGGATGAAATGTAAGGTTAGTCTGTTGTTGAAATAAAATCTCCCAAATCATTTCCTTGCTATAATAAGCGTAGGATGCATCAATACCGTAGGTTTTAATAATTATATCACCTTTAATTCTGTTAGATACAAGATCCAATGCCTCTCGAAATTTTTCATTAACACGAGGGCTGCGTTCTACATCAAGAAGCAGCTGATTGAGACGAATGAGTAAATCCATTTCTTTGATCTTCAAAGATTTGTAAGGATCATTGTCTAAAGCACTTGTTATTGTCTGGGTTATTTGGTTGTAGAATACACTGCTGAGTGAATTTGCAAATTCATCTTCAGCCAGACTTTTAATGTTTACTCCTGTTGTTTCTTTGATTTGCCTTTGTATGACATCAAACAAACCATACTCTGTAATCTTTTTGTCAAAACGGGCAAGGTCGGCTTCCTGATCTGGCAATATGAGTGAGAGCATGCGACCGACAAGTACTGGCCAGCTTTCCATTTGTTTGAACTTAAGAAAACTCGTAACCAATCCCCTGATTAAAGCAGGTTCATCAAACCGGTCAGCTTTCAGGACAGGACGACAAATCTCCTGTACTGTGGCATATTTTAATTCCTTTATGTACTTTGCTACCAAAGCCTTTTGATAACGTTGTAGGCCATACTCTTCCATGAAGCTCCCTACATCATCAAGTGCCAGTTCCTTATTGGCAATCAGCAGTCCTAGCAGTGGGAAGTTTCTATATTCTTCTTGAGTACGTGGATGGCGTTGATTGAAATAGAGAAAAACCTTTTCATCCTTCCACTTCCCGTAAAGTAATGTTTTCAAAGTAAAAGCATTGTTGGCAAACTTTATGACCCTGATACCCTCAAGTTCGAACAAATCAACATCTAACATATATTCACCATCGGGATCAAAGAAGAACAATATCCGAAGTTGCGGATGCGATTTGAAATATTTCTCAATCTTGTCTTTCATGCAGCTAATAACCTTTGTATTTCTTCATTATCTTAGGCTCCTCTATCGCGACACAATGTCGCAATTTATGTCGCGATAGAGGAAATATTTAATCATTAACTATGTTATCGCGACACAATGTCGCAATTTATGTCGCGATAACCTTATAATAAGTACCAGGGCCTGATCCTTTCCTGTCAATAAGCATCAACTCAAACAGCTTTGAGAGTTGTCTTTCTGCTTTCTTCTTTTCAAACCCAAAATAGGTTTCATATTCTTTCCTCGTAACTTTTCCTCTTGCTTTAATAAAATCATAACCAGCAAGTTCTTCATTATTCAATTGTTTCAAATCAGCTTTCTGACTTACCATTCTTAATGCTTCAGATGATCTCGGGAAAGTGACCACTATGTTTAACCCATCATAAGAGATCATGGGTAAAGGCAATTGATACTTTTCTCTTAATGATTTGAAAGTGTCCATGCCCACACCTGTTTCTTCCATCAAACGCATGATATTGAAAATAAATGCTATAGTTGAATTTCTGGCATATGCAGTCGCACTAAAGTCCTGAAGTTTTTCAAGCGGGTTTGGCCAAAACGGTGCTCCTGGACTCTTTACAACAATTTTTTCAGGGTCAATTTCTAATTGTACCTTAGCTCCAGGAATTGAATAATCTCTGTGAACAATAGCATTTACTATTGCTTCGCGAATTATTTTTGGAGGGAAATGGGTAATTTTTTCCCTTGTGAATTTTTTTCTGTCAAAACTTTCCGGAATTACTTTTTTCAACCAGTTTTCAACTTGCTCAGGAATTAGCACAAGAGCGTCGTCAAAACTCTGGGCGTCAATTTCTCCCGTTCCATATTCAACTTTAGCTTTGACAGAAGCTTGCGGGAATTTATCCCTGGGACTTTTACCAAACAATAAGATACCATCACCACTAGGGATTAAAAGATTTGAATCATTAGTTTTAACCAATAACCCTTTTGCCAACAGCTCGTTGAAAAGTTCTTTCGAATCTATTTTTAGCTTCTTACCAGATCTGTCAATATAGGATTGCAACGCTTCGGATGAAAGGCTTTCTATATCGGCGTTTTCAACCATCTTCGATAAGAAGCCTTCAGGTACTGGAGTGTCTTTTTCCTTCCTTCTTCTTTCTTCCTCTTCAACCCAATCATTGAATTTTTTGTTTGTTTCCCTGATGGGATTTTGCAAGTCAGAATCGAAAGTTTGAACCTCCACTTTCATCTTATCAAGATATTGTCTACCACCACAAGCCATGGTATTAAGTTCCTGCACGCCAAACCACACTTTGGGAATCCTGGCATTTACTATCCGGTTAGCACAACTTATTTTTGGAAAATTTCGAGCCCCTGGAGCGCACGGTTCTAATGTCGTAAATAACCAGCATTCTGATAAATCCCGGTGTCGGTTCATTTTATCCAGCACCGTGTACTCGGCATGGTCGCCTTCACGAAACTGTCCTCTGTATGCAGTATTTACTTCCCCATCAGGGAAAACCAAGACAGCTCCAACAAAGGGGCTTGGATCGGTTTGGTTTCTTTCCTGAACAGATTTCTTCATGACCTCTATAGCCATTTCCATGTAATACCTTGGTTCTTTTCTTTTGTCGATATCCATTGTTACTAATTTATTTAATCTCTGCAACAACACCTTTAAATAATTTATAATTTTCAGTCACCCCATCATCCAGATCAAAGATGATCTGTTTATCTGCAATAGGCTTCAGTGCCATATCGTACTGTTCACATTCCTGCAAACTTCTACGCAGTTTATCGAGGGTCCTGTAATCCTGGGTATTGAGTGAACTCTCTGATTTTTCCATCAAGGAAATTTTTGATCGGAAGTTCCTGAGATGATCCATCAGATACTTTGATCGTATTTTTTCAACAGTGAAGGCATTCATGCGATGCATGTATACTAATACCTGGAATGCTCCTTTCTGTGAAGTGAAAAGCCAATAAATAGGTTTCTTACTATACATCCTGCAATGCACTTTCCAGAAATCCTTCACAATAAATTTCTCTACATCCTGATCGAGACATTCCTGCAAAAAGTTCAGGTTTTCAATACGGGTCCTTTCTCCCCAAATAATATCAAGAAAGTATTTGAAGCGTATTACTGCATCATCCGGGAAATCACAGGCTGATCCCATTAGAGGGATAATGGCATCGTCGTTAATCTCAAACTCATTACTATTGTATATATAGTTTGCAGTTTCTTCTTTAGTTGGGTTGCGATGGGCAATATGTAATCCGGGGTTGTTCAATCTATAACGGCCCATGAAACAACCTATTGCATAACTGATTAGCTGATACATAACCACCTCTTTTTTCACGGGTGCCAATTGATCCTCATATGGTTGTTTTAATTGTTCTAGGATATCGTAATCCAATTCATCCTGCAATATGGTTATCTCCTTTAGCGGAACATCCTTAATTAACTCCTTCTGCAAACCGTAAATCTCAATAAAAATCCCATTGAGCTCTTCCTCATTATGATGAAGAATGTAAAAATCTTTACTCACGTTCTTCAACCAAACTTGATAGCTTTGTTTTAAATTAGATGTTTTAAGTCCAAGCAAAGGATTTAGCTGGAAATCCCATGAAGTTTCATGAGAATCCCAGTCACGTTTAGAAATACTTAAATTACATTCAGAATAATTTATGGCATTTTGCCTTAATGTTTTTTGTTCATAAATAACTGGAATATCAGCAATATCTTCATTTACAAAGTTGGTCGTTGGATTATATATCTCTAAAATACGAGTTACTACTTGTGAATTAAATAGTCCCAATAAGTACATTATGTCTTGCTTTTTAGGAAAAAAAGTTCGACTCCCATTCCCAAATAGTATCCCAACTGGCGATTCTCTCACGGAAAAATTACCAGACATAAAAAGTGTCCAGTTTATTCCATGTATAAAATAATATTTAGGATTTCTTAATCTATAATTATTATTTTGTAAATTTCTGATACTGTAGCCACCATCCTTTAAATTCACAATATTGTAAAGGTTACCATACCATCTTCTAAATGCACCCCCATTTGTAATTGGAATCCATTTGAAATTTTTTTCAATCATCTCTGAATGTGAAAGGATATGAAATCCAATCTTTTTAATTGAAACTTCTTGCCAATTTCTTACAAATAACGGATCCTTACCTGTTAAAACTCCTGATCTTGGTTCATATAGTTTATTTAAAACAGGGTTGTTAAAAACTGAGAGGAATAAATCACTTAACCAATAGCCAATCCTATTTCTAGGAATTTTCCGAAAGTTATCTTGTGAAATATCATTATACCTATTATTACCGTTAAGAAAATTTTCTTCCTTTTCTTTATTAGTTTTATAATTTACCAATCGGTAATATGTTCCTTTCTGATCAGGTCTTTTATTCTCTAAAATGAAAGCTGTAGATTGTACTTTTTCACCTGTAAGTTCATCAAATGTCCGTGTACCTAAATGAATCATACTTGCAATGCCATATTCAGTAAGTATTTTTTCCCTAAGTTCCTCATATGAAGAAAGAAACATCCAATTGTTTTGATTAATCATTCCAATAAAACCAAATTTGCATTTTAAATTGAAACACACATCCATAAACACTGCAAACAAGTCACTTTTCGTTAAAATGTAATTTGTGTTAACGTAGTTCTTTAATTTACCGTTCATATTCTTTTGCTGCATATATGGCGGATTAGTAACAACTGTTTCATATTGCGATGACAAGATCTTATAAACTTGGATAAATGTCTTTATCCGGGGTAAGATGGCTTGTTCGTGAAATGAAAGAGATTGCTTTTGTTGAAGTTCCTGTAAGTGATTAATAATAAATACTCTGACCTGGTCAGGCAAATCGAACCGCATTATGGAGCCAAGATTCTGTGCCTCTTGCATAAGGGCAAGTACAGAAGATAAGTACTTTTCATAGACTCTCCCTGCATGACCTAAGTAGTCCAATATTTCCTGACGACTAAAATAATAAGGTTCAGGCATGGCATAAATAATTGGTATCCACCCTTTTTTAAGTACTATAGGAAACACTTTAGCTGCTTTTAAAAGCACGGCAAACTGAGCTAGTTGCACGGCTCGTTTATCAATGTCTAGGCCGAAAAGATTGTTTTTTAAAATTGATTCAACAGCTTCCTCATCTGAATAGTACTCTTCCTTATACATTTTATAAAGCAGATCGAAGCCTTCCACCAGTATATGACCTGAACCGGAAGCAGGATCAAGGAGTCTAACCTGGGAGACATTGGTAATTGTTGCTGTCTTGTTGTCAAATCTTAAATTTTGAGGATTTGTTTTAACAAGATATTTCATTTCATTTTTAATCGGGCTCTTAGGATGCAAATCGATCCATATTTTACCAACGGTGTTTTGCACTAGGTATTTAACAATCCAATTGGGGGTAAAAAACTGTGTAGCAGCTGGAATATCTTTTATTTCAGCTTTCTTATTTTTATTGAATCCCGCAAATACTTCATCTTTCTTTTCGGAGATATAAAATTGGTATAACCAGCCTATCAGTTCGACTTCCCGGTACTGTTCATCTGAGATAGCATCGGTTGTATTCAACAAATGCAGGAATCCATTATCAGAGAGCATATTGTCGGGTAATAAAAGCTCAGTATAATCGTCAATGCCTCCAAATACATTGCGCAATAAGGTATGTGAATGACAATAACCGATTAGCAAGATTGCAAAAGCAGCCTGATCCTGGCTGTAGTCTGAGAGAATCAGTTTAAGCCTTTTTTGTTCATCATTACTGAGAAAACCATAATAACCCTTCCTTGCACGGTGCAAAATCATTGGTGTATTCAACATACCCTCGGCATAAGCAAGTTGTGCTTGTTCATAACCATTTTTTGAAAGAATGTGAATAGCCATAATCCGATTAAACCAAGTGTAAGCTGCTTCTTCTTCTACTTCTTCGAACCCTTTCCGTCCAATAGCCATTTTTAGCGATTGCCAAAGAATCAATGTATTATCATCATCAAAAACTTCGCCCCGAAACATATAACCACCTTCAATCTTTATTGGTGCATCAGTTTCAATTCCATTCTTAGTAAATCCCCAGTAACGCAATTTACTTTCAACTCCTTGCATTATTTTAGTGCGTGATATTCTGGCAAAGGTCTTTGTATTCATCTTTATTTTATTATGATCGTCTTATGAGCTTCCAGTAGTTTCGTCATATCCCTTCGTATAATCGAAAGAAACTCTTCAAGTTCGTTTTTATCTGAAATGATTGCCTTGATGTTGGTAATGTAATAGGCTTCAGGTTCACCGACTACAGATTTTTCTCCCTCCTTTGATATTTTTGAGGAGGCATGTTTAACAATAGCTGTAATTTGTTCCGATTTGAAATCAATTGAAGCTAATTTTTTATTCTTAAGTTGAGGGATTGATTTTAACTCTTTTATCTTTTGAATTATGAAATCCCTGGTTGCATAAACATGTGGTTCGGTAATCCCTTGATTTGCTGCTTCCCGGTCTAGATCATCAAAGATGTGACCATAAAGTTCAATAACCTCTGACCTTAGATCATTTGTAAACTGATTGAGCGCCTGTTTTAATTCATCATAAGCTTTTCGTGCATGTCTATATTCATTACGTGGATCTTCCAGTTTGAGAAAGTCGTTGATTCTATCAGCCTTGTTCTGATTTTCCGGAGTTAGTTCCGTAAAATTCTCAATATTGGCATCGTAAAACTTTTTAATCGCATCATAATCTTTTCCCTGTTGGGTAGCAAATTCAGTAATTCCTTTTCTTTTATCAAATAACTCTGCTGATTCTTTCGAATCGGTTGTGAAGTCTATAAACAATTTATTCGGATCTCTTGTCTCAATCCAGTGTTTTAATTTTTTGTCTGCTTCGTGAAAACAAGCGCCAAAAGGATAGGATCCATGGTAATTCTCTACCCATATGTCATTGGCTTCTGCATAACGTCTTAGCTCATCAATGAGCGTTTCATATAATACATTTCCATCAGTTGTTGAAGGGAGTTCACGGTTAAATATTTCTTTAAAACAACGAATTACCAAATCAATGGTTGCCTGGTCAATTTCTTCTCCGGACAGAACTATACATACCATTCGTTCAGGTGTAGAAACTGCCTTATTGATGAAATCTACAATTGGATAGCGAGGTGTGCTTCGATAAGAAAACTCCCTTTTCTTTTTTTTGACAAGATGTACGAGGATATCCAGAACCGCCTCATTTCGCCACCCGAAAGGATCTTTAGCAAATTCTTTGACAAGATCATAAACGGTAATATTGTCGTTGTGTAACGTTATAAAATCATTTACAATCACCTCAGCCGGTGTAAGGATCGGCATGATAATTTGTGTGTTTGCAGCTGAATTTTTAAGGTCCGTTTGATTCTGAGCATATTCAGAAGACATTTTTTGATTCTTGTAAATGGTCGACAGATGTTTTTCAATCATATTTTTAACTCTGTCAGCAGGATTAGCCCCTATGACCTGATCAGCTTCGATAACCTGATTTTGTGAAATATATCTGGTTTCGGGAAATTTTTCAATAATTCTTTCACTTATAACCTTACTTAGGTTATTATTTCTGATTTTGAAATTTTCGATCGTTTTTGCCCGTTCACCTGTAGCGGTAACACCATTATTACTAAAAAAGTTCAAAGTTTTGCAGTACCATTCAAAATCGCGTCGTAAGTTATTGTCTTTCATGAACCATTCATTGATACCGATCACCAAATCCATTCTGGAAGAAGAAAGGGCTTTTTGCTCCAGAGGGGTAGGACTGTTAAGCAATACAATCAGATCAAAATCCCCATTCCTGAAAATCGTTTTATCCTCGACATAATAACCCATCTTAAAGTCATTGGTTCCATATGTGACTTTGACTCCGATATTAACGATCTTACTAAACAAGTTATTGAATTGTGTTAGCCTATCATCTAAGGTGACTGTTTGACTTTTGATAATATTCTGTACATCAATCTCGTCTTCATTGAAGAAGAAATAACTACCGTTCTCTTCATGAATAATACTCTCTTCAATTAATTTATCTATTACGACACTGATCGAGTTCTTTAATTCCATTTTGTTCTGATCAAGCTTATCCATCATCAGAACCGTGAGGTTGTCAATATTTGAAGGGAAAGTTTGTTTTTGGCTCCCTTGTAGATGCGATATCATAAATAAGGCCTTTACCACACGTAGGGCAAATGGTGAAGTATTCACATAAGAGAGTGATAATGCATTGCTTATAGCTCTGTTACCACGATGAATCAAGTTGGTTTGAAATTGCTGGTTAAAAAATGCATCGAATGCAACAAACCCACCTATTTCATCTTCAGCACATTTTTTAGCCGTAAAATGAGTAATTCCGATCAACGATCTTGCGTTATCCTTCACCTGTGTTTCTACAAACTTAAGTTGTTGAAAAGCATCAAAAACATCAGAAATTAGCTTAAACTGATAAGGGACAAATGGATATGCGAGAATAAACTCATCTAAGGTCTGATAGCCTTTATACAATTCATGACTGATCCTGAACTGATTCTCGATATAGTCCTTATTATCCTCATAAATCTTGGCTAAAGCTTTACTTCCAGTACTGTTTTTTTCCAATACTCTCTTTTGGGTAATTTTTGCCGCATCATTGCTTTGAAGTGATATCCTGGTGTCAAAACGGGCTAAGATCTTCCCGAACTCATCCTGGACATCTTCAAGTCCTTCAATACCAGAGGCTACTTCATCGAGTGTTTGCTGTGCAGTACAGGCAATCCACACTTGATTTTTGCAATCGATACTAACCCTCTCAATGATATTTTGAAAGTTCAGAAGCAATTCCTTGTTCTTTCCGATGTATTGTGAAACTTCATCTACGAGAAACAACAAACGATATTGTGGATCCTTTTGACTTAGGAAGGACGTTAATTCCGGAATTAGCGTACCTTCGATGGTAATATCGTAAGAATTCTTATTGGAAAGTTTGTTGTGTAAGGAAACGATATCTAATTCAGGAAGAATTTGCTTTGCCAAATGTAGTACCTTATCTAATTTTCTGGCTGCTAATTTTGCCGCATCTTCATGCCAGTCATACCCAAGTTGAGATTGAATCAGCCGCTTGAATTCTTCAAACTTGCCTTCCTCATCAAGATGTTTTTCAAGTAAAACAGCTAATGGAATATCAACTGAATTGTACCCTCTGAATTTATTCAACATATTCAGGAAGATGCGTGTCATCTTTTCATTCTGGGATTCTCCGGCCACATCTTCCACATTGAACATAATGTTGTCGAAATGATAAGACCTGATTTTCTTTCTCAACAACATCAGATTACTTTCAGTTATTTCTTCTTTTGAGCCACCTATCGTAGTATCATAATCTTTTAGTGCATGAATAAAATATTCGAAAGCCAAATCGGAGGTTTCATCATTCAGACAGTAATGAACATATTTAATAAAATGTGATTTCCCTGAGCCATAGTAACCACTGATCCAGATCCCTGTCTTGCCAATTCGTTTATTGGCAACCGTATCTAATAATAAATACAAACTCTCAATCAGTTCCGGTGTGAAAATATATTCACGGATTTCTGTATCTATCGTTTCGCTGTCGTTTTCACTGACTACAACGGCAGGATTTATTTTTCGATCCAGTCCTCTTTCGTAAATGTCCTTCAGTTTCATAAGTCTTGATTTATAAGTTTAATAGCCCTATAAAGGTGTTCATCGTTAAGAAGTTTGAAAAGATTGTAATTCTCTTTCACTTCTCCAGGGTAAAAAAGAATCATTTTAAAACCGGAGATGTTTTTCTCGAAACGATTCATAAATTTACTCGCTCTCAGATATGGAAATATTTTACCAAACCCTTTTACAAAAACATATGCCACTTCAGCATTGCCGGCATTATTCAAGTGATCTTTTATCCTGGAGTTAAGATAATTCATAAATAAATCCCCGGTTGCGTCTTGTTTCAGACCTTCCTCCACTTCAATCGGCATTTTTGGCTCATCATCAAGGTAATCTTGAAGCAAAGTCTTAAGTCCGAACTTAGTGGTACTGAGAAAATTCAGGAACTCTTCAAAAATGTCCATGACCATTACATCAAGATAGTTATTAGGTCTATGCAAACGATTTTTAATATTCAGAATCTCCATGTCAATCTCGTACTCTTTTTCAGGGTCATATACATACATATATGCTGGAAAAAACAAGTTACCGGTAAGATAATCCTGAAAATCTTTATCCGAGAGTTTTTCGTACAATTCTGTAATAGTCATGGTAAATCAGATTTCATTATAATTATAGAAGCAAGCCTCAATGAACCAAGGCTCATTTACTTCAAGAAAATATTGCCAGAACTCTTTTCTTACATTAAGTGGTTTAATAAGTTGGTTCTTTCGTAAGAGACCAGTTTCTGTTAAAATGCCGAAGTATCGTGAAATCACTTTTTCTTTTGTCTGTACCGTCCAGTTGTAAACCGTTTCATCTGTGGAAGCGATCCGATCAAACCTCATTCGTATATCATAATTGTCCAATTCATTCGCATGCAGTCTCCATTTTGGAACAGTCACTTCAAAGTGAAAATCAAAAAGCAAATAGTAGGTTTTCAGACAAAGGTAGAATAATGCAAGTTTTTGTTCGTCATCAGATATTTTCATATAGAATATCCAGAAATCTGATGGGGCATTCACTACCCTATTCATCATTTCCTGAACAATTCTTTTGCGTGCACTCTCGGTTTTAATCCCAAGAAATTTATTCTCTTTCACTTCCTTTTCAAGAAATGTGAATAAGTTCTTGTCCGATATATGTGCAATTATTGACTTGAATTCATGAAATAATAATGCACCCCCAGTAAAAGAAGCAGTATATTTTGATTTGTTTTCCATAGGATAGCTTTATTCTGGGGAGAATATTTGTATTTTTTATAGTAATTACTCAACAAATATCATGATTTTAATTGAAAAATCACAGATTGTGGAATGAAAAAAGTTGTGATGTTTAGTCAGTTTGAATTCTTAATGAATTCTTGATAACCCATTTCCTGCCTTGCTTTTTTGATCCTTGACCTTAATTCAGGCAAAGGGAGATTGATGTCATAGAACCTTCCACTCTTACCGATGATCCTGCTATAAGGCAGATCATCAGGAGCCGAGAGAGGCCCTGTAAAAGGGGTAATAGATTCGATTGAATTGACGTCTATCTCAAAAAAGGTTTCGTAAACCCGATCATGTGTTCTTCCATCTTTGTCGGTAATTTGTTTATAAGCCCACCCTGGTAGTCTGATGTCCATGATTTCTCTGTTTTATAGTTTTGAAATAGTGCAGCAAGATAGAATACTAAATCTGATCTGCATCCTGTTTGTTCATATTTTTATTTCAAGGTTTCTTTATCTGCCATGGTAGCCTTTATTTTTAATGCTGCATATTGATGATTATTGAGACGATCTTACCAAAGCTGACCAACTACACCACCTTATCATCTATCGTTCAAAATACTCCAAACTACACCATGAAGAATTGGAAGGAATGAATCGAGAATCAATGACCCACGTCTGATACCCAAGACCCAGTAAGATATTACCCCTCGATCTATTCTTTAAAAAGATCCCCCCTGGCCTTTTTTAAAAGTAGCCCCCGCTGGGGTAATTCTACCCCCTCCCCCAAATATAAAAAGCACCCCCCTGAGGGACCCCTACCACCAGCCCCCGCTTTCACAGTAAAACAAATTCATAAACTAAATTCAAAAGAAAAATGACAAAGATTGAAAAAGCATCAACGGTTGCAAAGGATACTGCAATAGTTGAATCACTTCGTGAAAAGATGGTTGACCCGTCAAGTACCTTTATCAAGAACTGGCAGAAGGAGAATGGCGGATTCTTAGGATTCAAAGACACTCGTTGTGTTCTCTGTATCTCCAAGAAATCTGTAGATGGTAAGAGTGCTCTGTGGAAAAGTGCTAAAGGAAATATGATGGTCTGTATCCAGGACATTGAACTTGGTAACAAGTACAATTTGCCTGCAGGTATTTTCCTTGGTTATCTGGATGAACATCCTGACACGAACCTTGTGGAGTCCGATGGCGAAACCTGGACTATCAGCAGGGACGTTCCCTTCAGCTACGATCCAGTAGAAGGCATCACGGAAGACTAAGAGAGTATAAGGGGTGAAATTCCCCTTTTTTTTTAAACCAACGTTGTTCCTGGTTCATGACTGATTTTATAGCATGAGACAGATTCCAGGATGCAGACGTTGGTCATTAAATATCGATCGACTTGGCATGGGTTGAAGGTCTTCAAGTAATCAACTATCATGTAGCTGGTCCTTATCCTCATTGTTTAGTAACTGTCTTTACAAGGCTTGTATTCCACCTCTTGTCTTCAGCAAACTTTCAGCAAGGTTTCAGCACCATAATACGACACTTAAGAAAAGATACTTCATAATGTATACTGGCTGCTGGTTCTTTTCCGGCAAATAAATCTTCAAACTATCATGGACTTCAACTTTTTCAGTGCACTAAATTTGTGCGTTATTCACTGGGAAAGAACGCACGTTATTTTAACATCATGGTAATCGTAATCGATATTGAAGCCTGGACTGGAGACGTAGTCTCCGATATCAAGCAGGCTGCATTCATTGTTGGAATATCCAGGAATACACTCGCAGACAAGCTGACTAAACAACGTAAATGCTTTGTCGATCACTACTTTATCCAGAAAGGTATCACCATCAATAAAAGCGAAAGGGGAAGAAGATGTCAATAAAAAATTCGTACCTGACCCATCAACGGACATGCTGCGTTTGCGGTAAAGAATTTATGGGAAGATATAATGGCCAGTATTGCTCAACTGACTGCAGGGCAACATATCTAAAGGGGTACAGGGAAGTTTACAAGCCTCCCACGCCGACAAGAGAATCAAAATATGACAAGTACAAAAAGTCTGTTACGAAGAGCCGGAAGGCTTTCTCGTTGACCATGGATGATTACTTTGATATAATCTCAAGACCATGTGTTTACTGTGGAACAACAGACAAACCAAGGGGAATCAACAGAATCATCAAGAGCGAAGGATATACCTTGGATAACGTAGAACCATGCTGTGCCTTTTGTAGCGGAATGAAATGGACTCTATCTAATGATCAATTATTACGCCATTGCGAGAAGATACTGATTCACCAAGGGCTCATTCAGTCCAGGGATTAATCCTTGTTATTATTCTTTGACTATTTCCTTAGCCGGATCTTTTGAGGTACTCACATAATTTCGTCACGCCTCTTCAAGCCACCCTTCAGGGGCGCTAAAGTGGGGGTAAACCATTACCTGGAGAGTATAATCAGGAAGTGTGGTTTTTGCGTGTATAGTATAATAATAGGAGGGTCGTTTTATGGGTACCATCGGGTCGATAAAAAAGTAGGTAAGTAAAAGGATTCGTTTTCCCCTTTTGAGAGGTCCTTTCATCGAAAGTCGGAATTGATTTTCTTGGTAGCCTTCTATCCAAAAAGGGAACCTTTTCCTTTTTCATTTAAGTCACACCTTCGCGAGCTACCTTTCGGGTGCGGAAAAAGAGGGGTAAATTACTCTGTATACCTATAAAAAGAAAAGATGTGTTTTTCCAGCTATAGTAATTATAAGAGAGGCTTTCTGAGTGGTGTTATGGAGTCGATAAAAAAGAAGGTATGTTGGTGGAATCGATTATGCCTTTTGAGAGCACTTTAGGACTAAAACAGGAATCAATTTACTTTAGACTTTTTTTATGGTTATACCTTTGCGTTCTTGTACTCGTCGGTGGAGTTCGGCGAAATAGTCAGCAGAGGTTTTTTGGATTGGCATTTCAACCTTTCTTTTAATGCATGTCAAATTTTAAAAGCAATATTGTCTTATTTTTTATTTTACTTGAAACAATGGTTTCTAAATAATTATGATGAATTCCAAATCTAATAAGTTTAGAAGGGAGGTCCGGCCAGCTCCCATGGTAACCAACTTTATTTAAACTATCGTAGTTCCAATGACAGTCTTTCACATGCAGAAATAAAGAATCTTTAGATATAGCCCAATTTCCGGTGGATACTGAAGAACATGTAGAAAATTTAAATGAAGAATCCTGTTTAATAATTAAACCGGTTTTAACAACATAGCCATTAATATCGGAAAAGATTGCCTTCCAGAACATTTCTATTTTCGTTGGGATAAAACTTTTATAGCAACCCATCCTAAGTTGAGAATCAGGCGCACAATTATTAAAAAGTAATAAAGCCGATAATATGTAGATATATCTCATAAAGTTACCTCTAAAAACAGGTTTTAGCCATTTAATGCAATAAAGTTATAACATTGTTTTGAAAACACTCAGATATGAATACTTCAAGGTAGTCATGGGAAGTTTTACGGATTGGCATGTCATCTTTTTTAGGTACAATATTAGGATAAATAAAAAGTGAATATGGAAGTATTGACATACTTTCCTGACCTACTTGCTGGGAACAGTCTTTTATTCTTTAATTATCTTCCCCACTTCCACTGTCTTATCATTCGTTATTCGCACAAAATAAACCCCGCTGGGCAGTGCGCTGATATCAATTGTTGTTATTGGTTGTGTGGTTTCCTGCTGTAAAAGTTGCTGACCCTCAATATCAATGATTGAAATAATGCCTCCTATTTTCTCAACCGGTAATTCTATTGCTATTTTATCTGTGGCTGGATTAGGGTACAGCGATAACTTTGATTCCTGTTGCTCTTTACTTCCAACAAAATAATTATTGCATTGAGAACCCCAAAGGTCAATCCCGTTTTGTGAGATACAAAAATAGCCATCAGAACTTTCAGAATAAACAATGGGTTCAAATAACCCATATGAACCTCCAAGACTTTCTATATAGTACCCGACAGTGTCTTGATTTTCCATAAAAGTAAATTTCTTTCTGACTTCTCCGTTATTCAAAACGATACTGTCTATTGATGCCAAGACAAGAGTATTAAGACCATTATAATCAGAATGCAAAGTATCTCCAACATGTAAGGAAAAATCATAGAGGAGCTGATCATGGGGAGTAAAGCCTGATGCATAAATATATACTTTTCTTGCTATTGTATCCTCACGAATAGAATAGAATGAAGGGTATGAAACATTATCAATAAAAAAAGGAGGACACAAATAACTTGGATTAACAGATTCAAAAGGGAACTGCCTTGATATACTATAAGAAATTCCATCAATAATTGTATCATTACCTGTAAAGAATATTCTGTGAATGTAAGAATAACAAAAGACATCTGTATGAAATTCGTCCCAATAGGTATTTGTTCGTATCAGTCTATGATAGCTTTGCGAATGAACAAAAAGTGGTGAAATTCCTGTCTGACAGATCACTGCTGCGAGAATAACAAAGAACCTGGTAAATTTCTTTTTCATAATGCATGATTTTTAAAAGTGGTTTTCGCTTTTATTCCTTCACAAATTTCCCCACCTCCACCGTTTTATCATTCGTCACCCGCACAAAGTAAACGCCACTGTTCAGATTGCTGATATTTATCTGTATTTTGGGTTCGGTGATTTGGCAGGTAATGACCTCTTGACCCTCAATATTCATTATTGACAAGTTGCTACCATTCTCATTTCTTGTTGTTTTAATTGTTAGTTCATCTATTGCAGGATTTGGATACAGAGATAACATTGATTCCTGTAACTCATTGATTCCAACAGGGGCATCATAATACATAACCGTCGCTTTAGCATGATACCCATAATCCTGATAAGCCACATAGGGTTTACCATATGGATTGAAAGCGATGCTTTCATACCAAGATTGTCCTGCAGAGAAACCTGCAGTTCCAACGTTAATCCAATTGTTTCCGTCAAATTTCATAACTGTTACTTTATGGGAATTACCATAATCCGCATATGCAACATATGGTTCACCAGATTGATTGAAAGCAAGACTTATAGCATGAGCTTCTCCTTCTGAGAATCCCGCTGTTCCGACATTTACCCAGTTGGTCCCATTAAATTTCATTACTGTGGCTTTTAGGGAATTCCCATAATCCATAAAAGCCACATAAGGGTCACCAGATGAGTTGAAGGCAAGACTTGTCCAATCAGCCTGTCCTGCTGAGAAACCTGCATTTCCTACATTTAACCAGTTAGTTCCATCAAACTTCATTACTGTAGCTTTACAGGAATATCCGCAATCGCCATAAGCTAAATAAGGCTTTCCATCAGATGGATTGAATGCAATGGTGATATAACCAATTTCTCCAGATGAAAAACCAGGTGTTCCTACATTCACCCAGTTAGTTCCTGTAAACATCATTACTGTTGCTTTAAGGGAATTACCATAATCCACATATACCACATATGGTTCACCAGATAGACTGAAAGCAAGCTTTGTAAAAGCAGCTTGTCCTTCTGAGAATCCTGGGGTCCCGACATTCACCCAGCTGGTTCCATTAAATTTCATTACTGTGGCTTTAAGGGAATCCCCAAAATCATCCTCATATGCCACATATGGTTCACCAGATGGACTAAAAGCAAGGCTTGTAAAATCAACGTTATTTGCAGAGAAACCATCATCTGTTCCTACATACACCCAGTTGGCTCCGTTAAACATCATTACTGATGCTTTATAGGAATTCACAGAATCTACATAAGCAACATATGGTTGACCAGATGAATTGAAGGCTAGGCTCGTATTATAAGCTCCGCCTGCTGAGAAACCAGCATTTCCAACATTTTGCCATGAATAAATTAGTGGTAAAGATTTGCACCACTTTCCTTGTGCAAAGGCAACAACTGGCAACAGGAACATTAAAATATATATAAGTTTTTTCATAATGCTTCATTATTTAACCCCTTGGCTCTCATTCAAAATGAATGGTAAATATATAAAATAAAAATCAAAGTCAATGAAATCTAATCGACTTACAGCATATTCCATACTGGCAGAGGACTTTAATTTAAACCAGCAAAAATCAGTGTTGAAATGAAAAGACGGGAGCATGAAAATGCTCCCTTTTCTTTATTATGAACCGCTGTGAACCTAATAGTTATAGGGGACATCGTTATCCATCCAATGTAAATCACTTATTATAAACTAAAACCAAAACTCAAATGAAGAAGTATTTTATGCTTGCCCTGGTCATACTGATTGGCATGGCCAGCTATTGCCAACATCACCTGGGAGACACTAGGGCAGAAGTTATCAAAGATATCAACGCACATCACGCCTATGGCGAATATCATGAAAGTACGGATTCCAAAGGCAATCAAACGATCTATGTTATCGATCAGTACAACGAGATCCTTAAATGGTTCTTCTCAGATGGTGTTGTATTTGAGTATCATATCATAATGGACATTGGTCAGGCTAATTCTTATATCTCAACCCTCAACAAGACTTATGCCTACGATGGTAATTACCAATGGTCAGATTATCTGACTGGGAAGCATGTTTATTACACTTTCTACAAGAGGACTGCTTATGACGACTATGAAATTGTAGTCTCATTAAAGAGCTTTCAATAAAAGAGTGGTCCATGCTGGCAAAAGACTCTAATTAGAGCCAGATCTTCAATCAAAATAGGGAAAAGGAGTATCGAAGTCGATGCTCCTTTTTCTTTCTCTCAAAGGAAACAAGTTCTTGGAATTTTGGCTATCAATGGACGATGGAAGACAGGAAAGCTGTTACTCCTAAAACTATACCAGCGACCATAGGCCAGAAGAAATCTTAAGATTCATTCGAACTGAAAAAATCAAACCTACTATGCACAAAAATAAAAGCATAAAATCATTCGTCATTGACGGCTTTGAAGTCCATGGCTTCTGCCATGCTGACTCATTCTATGTCTCATTAACTCATTCTGACGTTGAGGTCATCCAGGAATATTGTAAAGACCTTGGATACCAATGTGTTGTTAAAGATCAAACAGTTAAGATCCTCTCCGGGGATGGTAAACTCTTTGGCTGGATAAAGAAAATCCGGGAACAAGCCAATGGAATGAATGAAAACTTCATATACGGTTTCTATAAAGGAACCCGGTTCTTTCCGAAGTACTCTGTTCAGTTCAACATCACCAACCGTAACCTGCGCCGTAACCTTCAAATGAACGCTTCTAAAAGATCCTTTGGTACCGGGCACATAAACACCCATGATTATCTTTTAAGAATGATATATGGCATTATGGATCTTGAACCGATGTTCATTGGAAAGGCCACAGCATGACACAGGCAGATATTACCACCCCACAGGAGATTGAAGCCATTGTGCAAAACATCCAGCAGGAAGAATCTTCATCACGTTTTCTCTTTGATCTTTTTCTGGCCGACAAAATTGATCACGACATTGCCCTGCTGACAGAAGGCCCCAACTCTCAATTCATAATGTCCTGTAACTACATCTCTAAAATCACTGAAGTCTTTGGTAAGACTCATAAACATGTTTGAAGAGACATTGAAACCCTTGAATGTAGTGACGAATTTAGTCGGCACAAATTTGTGCCGATTGAATGCCTTGATTATAAAGGCCTATCACAAAAGACATATGAAATCACAAAGACAGAATTGTGTCCCTTTCAATCCGGAAATAATTCTTCTCCAAACAAGAGAAACTGAAAACCTGTAAAAACGAAATGTAACAATGATACAACCGCCAACAACAATGAAAGACTGGTGCAAAGAAGAGCAACCGGTTTATAAACTACTAAGTAAGGGAAGAAGCGCCCTCAGTGATGCAGAACTACTGTGTATCGTCATGGGAGGAGGATCTTGTAATGAAAAGTCCCTTGACCTGTCCCGGGCTATCCTCTCTCAAGCTGACAACAACCTTGACAAAGTAGCAAGGATGAGCGTGGGGGATCTGGAGTTTCTCAACATGACTACAAAGAAGGCTACAGCACTTTTAGCAGCCTTTGAAATAGGCAGAAGAAGAAACTTTCAGGCTGGCTTGACTTTAGAAAAGATTTCTAAGAGTGCAGAAGCTTTTGAGATCTTCAAATCCATCATGGGAGATATCCCTTACGAGGAGTTCTGGATCCTTCTTCTGAACAAAGCGAACAAAGTTGCAGGGAAAATAAAGATCTCCGAAGGTGGTGTTTCAGGAACAGTAGTCGATCCCAAAAAGGTCTTTAAGACTGCTCTTGATCATCACGCAAGTGCAATCATCCTGGGGCATAATCATCCTTCAGGCAACCTGCAGCCCAGTGATCAGGACAAAAAAATAACTACAAAGATCAAGGATGCCGGATTTTTACTTGATATCTCTGTCCTGGATCACCTGATTGTTACCCAGAGCGGCTATTATTCATTTGCAGATGAAGGGACGCTATGATCTTTAGATATGCCTAACCTTAAAAATCAAAAGTATGTGCATTCCAACCTTTGATGAATTTGTAGATCAGATAAAACAGATCTACCCGGAAGGAGATCTTTCCAGGGCATATGACAGGATACGATGGTACCTGACTAATGATCCTGTGTGTGCCAATGGGAAGCCATTGACTTATGAGTTGATCATGCAGAAGTTTTCTGATCATATCCGCCAGTGGAATACCCGCTATGGAAAGAGAGACAAGAAGTACCTGGCCAGGGAGATAGAAGAAAAGAGAAAGACATTGTACGACTTTATGGGTGCCAGGATGTATAACATGGAATTCGTAATGGATGGCAGTATCAACTTAGAGAGGAACAGTTATCTCTTTGGTAAATTCAACATGAACTATTTGGCTGATCAGTTGACAGACTTCAAAACAAAGATTGAAAATGGAAAACAAAAAGCAAGGGAAGAAGCGGACATTTCAGAATAAAGAGATATTTGACAGCGCAAGAGTTCTACCGCATGCCATTGACCTTGAAGAGGTGGTACTGGGAGCAATTATGCTGGCATATAAAAATGGACCTTGTCTAACCGTGAATCATTTTTGCCGGCCGGAGATGTTTTACCTGAAGGAACATCAACTCATTTTTAAAGCCATCCAGCAACTTAATTCCGAAGGTTTCGCTGTAGATATTCTTACCGTGACAGATAAACTGAGAAAGAATGGAGACCTGGAACGTGTTGGGGGACCGTACTTCGTAGCTATGCTCACCAACAGAGTTGTCAGTGAAGCTAATCTCGTATTTCATTTCCGGATCATCCATCAGAAGTTTATCCAGCGGGAGATCATCCGGCTCAGCAGCAAAGCTGTAAAAGATGGCTTTGAGGATACCACTGACGTGTTTAAACTCCTTGAAGGTCTTATTAAAGATCTGACAGGTCTTGATCCGGCGATATCGGAAAGACGGTCATCTTCATCTGCACAGGTAGGCGATGAACTGGAAAAGGAGTTAACACTTGTAGAATCGGCTCATGGTTCCAAGGGAGTCATGCCTATCATGGTTTATGAGACCGGGTGGCCCAGGTTCGATGAAAGAGTCACCCTGGGAAGGGATAAGATCATTCTGATAGGTGGGCCTGCCAAAGGAGGTAAATCCCGGCTGATAAGAGCTATGATGTGGCAGCTGCTCTCACGCTTTCATGATATCTCAATCAAATGGGTGACTCTGGAAGATACTCAACGAGACATCATCTGGTCGTATGTGACTACTCATATCTTCATAACGTCAAAGCTATTGAAGTACCACAAATATGACAAGCGGTATATTCCTCTGATACGGAAACTGATTAGGGAATTCAAAGCATTTGATATTGAGTTCATCGAAAAGTCTGTCAAGAGTGACCAAATCCTCTCAGACTTTACCCGGTTCTGTGAGAAAAGAAAGGACCGTATGAACATCCTCATCGTGGATAATTTGAAGGCTCTCGATGATAATGATATCTCCCGGGATCAGAACAAGGTGGATGATCATATCATGAAGAATATGAGTAAGTGCAAGCAGAACACCAAGGGATTGATCTTTGTCCTTCACCACTTCAACGACTCTCAGCAGGACCGTGCCAACTTAGAAATAGGTTATCGGCCGGTCATAAAAGAGCTGAAGGGATCTGAAGGCATGCGCAGAGTCCCTAACCAGGTGCTCCTTATTAACTCCTTCAACATCTACAAGGATTTGATGGCAGAATATACCGGCAAGGAACATGAGATTTTAAAGCACATATTCATAATAGACACTGCTGCAAACCGGGATGACTCTATCATGGATGAACTGGGTTTGATACACTATTTTACCGACATGGCCTACGACATGTTTTACGAGGTTCCGGTAATTGAGATGGAAGAACACAATGGCCAAAGTTTGGTTTCAACCAATGTTGATGGACCTTCAAATTAATCAGAGATTTTAATTTTTTAGAAATTGTTTCTTTACTAAAATTCAAGTTATGATAACAGAACGAGAAAAGAACGCAGTGGCTCTTTGCCGCAAGGTTTGGGAAAACTATAATGCAGACTCCCTGGCCTTGGCAAAAGAGATCCTCTCAATGGAACAGGCAATCAGCGACGATGAAGCTGCCGAGAAGGTAAAAGCTAAAGCAGAACCACTTAATAAGCCAGCGCTTACCTTTTCTGCCCCAAAAGAAGTCGTCTCAACTGCAAATTCCACTATGACAACAGAACCACCTGTAATGAATGAAAACACAGTGGCTATAGAGGAACCAGTGGTATATAACCCGGAAGAAGATCTTCCCTTCTAAACCAACTCTAAATGGGAAAAACAATCAAAGTGCCAATCTTAAGGACAGAAGGCGACAAACAAGTCACTTACGAAATGACGATAAAGAACAGTGAAGAAGTATCGGCCTGTTTCGTAAAGGGCAGTCGCAATATGTTCGAATACAGGGGCGTCATTTATGAGACTGCACCGATGAAGACAGAGGACTTCTACAAACTATTTCCTCACCTTATTACTAACTCTCAAAAAGAATAATCAATGGAAGGAATCATTAAATCCGTGACTCCTGAAATGGAGAACGGAAAACATAAGACCTGGTCACAAAACGGAAAGACCTATTACCGGTTTAATATCGAGTTTGAAGATGGAACCAAAGGATCCGCTTCCGGACAAAAAGACACCTTCAGATTTGATAACGGAACTGAGGTGACTTATAACACCAAGAGCACTCAGGGAGGACTTTATATCTCTGTCACAGGATTGACCGAGAACTCTAAAGCCAGCCGGCCACAACCATCCGGGTTCGGTTCCACCTATAGTAAAAGCAGCTACAATGACCCTGAAACGGTAAAGGCACGAGCCTTTGGATTGATGCAGGAAGCTGCCATACAACAGTTCAAGAATAATGAAACAGTTATCACGGATCTAAATCACATCAACATCCTGGCTTCTTATTATTTCAAGTGGGTCACTGCAGACATCCCTGAGACTGAACCCAAATATGCCGACAAGATCTCTGCAAAACAGTATGCAATCTTAAGGGCTGTTGAGTGTATCTCCATAACGGAATCCACCATCAAAACCAAGGAACAGGTTCTGGGAACAGCAGCCATCTTCCTCAGTGCAAATGGTCATTAACCCGGAAATCAGATCCAGGGAGAGCGGTATTTTAGAAGACTATGTACGAATTGGCAATCATCTTATTTATGGTAACGAATTAATAAAGGCTGCCAGTGATGTCATAATACAACCCCCAAAGCTGCCAAGGATTGTTTGTTCTCCGATAACCGGCAAGATAATCGGGATACGGATCAGCAAATCATTCCTTCACCAGCTTTTGTACAATGGCAATCCCCTCCCTCTATGTCCTTACCGAGTGCTCCATGAGCAACTGTTACGGGACAGAACAAACCCACCTTCGGAAGCCATGCAGAGAGGACTTTACTTTGAGTCCAAATGCATTGGCTTTACCGTCGGGGGTGGCAAGACAGTTGATCTTCCCCGGCATAAGAAGACTGGCGCTAAATTGACAGATCACTTTCGTATCGACGATGCTGTTGAACGGTTCTTTTATATCGTGAATGAGCTCGATATGCTGGTAGACTCAAAATATGTCCAGATCTTCAATGAAAAGATATGGATAGATAATGACCGGTTGTGGGATATCAAGGTTATCATCGAGGGAACGGCTGACTTTTTCTCTCCGATCTCCACACCTTTATATCATCATGATGCTGCATGCATTGATCTCAAGCTGACCAAAGACAGGGATGCATGTTTTCCTCCTTTCTGCTGGGGCTGTCCCGATCAGATTGACAAGACAGAAGCCATGATCTATCGCCTGCTTTTTGGATTGCCATTCATCTATTTTGTCTTTGACTATCGTAAGGATGATCCCTGGTATAAAGACATTCCTATCATCACCGATATCAACGATCCGGATCCTGTGAAGGCCAATACTGCCCGACTGAGGATGAAGGACCTCTGGCAGAATATCCGCTGGACTATCGGGTCTATTCAGATGTGGGAAAAACAGGGGTGGCCAATGGAGCCAGGGTTGGAGGCATGCAAGAGATGCCCGGTCAGAGACTGTAAAAAACGAAACTTAACTGTTGAAATATGAAAAAGAAAACTATGCCTTTGGAGGAGCAGTTCCAATTATGTAACGAGCACCTGGCACATTGTAAGATACCAAAAGAAAGACAATACCTTCTTGGACGAAGGGAGCTACTCCGCTATCAGATGGCATTCAGGGAATGTAACAACATACTGGACCCTGAACAGAAGAAAATTGTATCATCTACTTTAACAAAACTTGAATTAGTATGACCACAGAACCAGACGTATTAATTGCAAAAGTTCTCGACTTTGAGATTAACCCCACGAATATCCTTTCCCTGGAAGAATTAAGGCAAACCGTATCAGAACGCACTTCCGGAGGTAATCCCATTAATGGAGTAGAACATCACGAACTCTTTGAAAGGATCATCGAGAAGATAGACCAGTCCAAAGTTCATTTCTCCATCGGTCCTATTTATAGTGCCAATGGAGGTGACCGGCAATTCCCGGGAGTGACCCGGCTTCCATACCTGGAAGAACAGTATGGCAAGATGGCCTTACAGGCTACCTTGCTCAGAAGGATCATTGGGACCATCAGGTTAATAGATTCAGGTGACAAGGAAAGTCATGGAATGCTTGCCATCTCCTATCATCAAAAGGGTATCCAGGTTGCCTACGGACAGAATATCTCTGTCTGTCAAAACATGTCCATCTTCGGAGCCGACAATGTAATGAGTACTTATGCCTTCGGGGTAAACCAAAGTAAGATCAATAATGTAACGAAGATGATAGAGGTCATTGGAGACTGGATGCAGAACCATTCAGAAAAAAGGTACCGCGATCTGGGGATTATTGATCGGATGAAAGGGATACCGGTAGATTACCATAAGGTATCCGAGATCATCGGGGATATGACCGTTATGCGTGTGGAGAAAGACATTCTGCACACCCGACAGAACTATGCTCTTAACCAGGCACAGATCAGCTCTTTCACGGAGAAATATATCCGGTCTGAAAGGGAAAACCCTGAGAGTATCCAGAGCCTCTGGGATGTTTACAACCTGGGTACCAGGTTTCACAAAGCCGGTACAACAGATCTTCCTGCCATCATTACTAACAATGTCTCTTTGTCGGAATATCTCATGGACAAGTATCAGTTGGCTTAAGGATTATTTTTATTATAAGCAGTGCCTCTATTCCGTCTTGGTATAGTTGTACCGGAAAGGGGGCATTGCTTTTTTTTAAACATTCAACACCTTTATATTATGGTCACATTAAAAAAACTAACCCTGGAGAACTTTGGCGCTTATGCAAGAGTCCAGGTGTCTTTCGACGAGAACGTAACCTATCTCATGGGACCCAATGGATCAGGAAAAACTTTGCGGGGGCTGGTAGGGTTTCAATTCGTAATGCAGGGACTGGCATCAAAGAAGTCAGATGTCAACATGCATCCGGTTATTGGAGAACGGTTCCTGTTCATCGGCCCGGATGGAAAGTCAGCAAAGGGATCAGTAATCCTTCACGACTCAAAGCTGGATTGCGATATCATCGTAAAAAGAAGAATGACAAAGGATGGTACAGAAGTCTCCTTTGAAGGACCTTTAGGAGTAAAACTCGATCAGAAATGGCTCAACGACCTGTTCGATATCTTCATGATCTCTCCCAAGTATTTTGAATCACTGTCCTCAAAGCAGCAAGCGCTTGCCTTGGGTATTGACCTTTCGGATCACGATAAGAAAATCAAGGCACTGAAGGATGAATACACTCTGATTGGAAGGCAGATCACTGAAATAGGGACTCCGGCAGAAGTTGAAAAGGTGGATGAAGTCAAAGTCGATGATGTTTTACAAGAGCGTAAAGAAGCTGAAAGCTTCAATACAACCCAGGTTGCAAGGCAGACAGCCATTGATAATAAAAGGACAGAACTGATTGCCAAGCGAAAGGAGATAAACGATGTACAGGAGGAGATTGCAAAGCAAAAAACCAAGCTGGCAGAACTGGAAAAGGAAGAATTTGATCTGATCCTTCAGGGAACGGCTTTACCGAAAGCAGGACAACTAAAAGATCTCTCCGATTATGATGAAAAGATCAGGAAAGCTTCAGAGACAAACGCATCTGTGCTGACTTACAAGACTTATACCGAAACGATTGCAAGGCTAAACAAACACAAGGCCGACCTGGCTGAGAACTCAAACAAACAGAAGAGTGCAATCGCCAAACGTCTGCAGGCTATCAAAGATTTCAACCTACCTTATAGCAACCTGGAGATAGACGAAGAAGGACAGCTGTTGATGGATGGCCGGCCGATCAAATCGCCCTATTTCTCTTCAGGAGAACTGATCCAAATCATCCCTTGTCTTATGTCTTCCCGGAAGCCTGAACTACGATATGTTTATCTTCAGGACTTCAATCTGCTGGATGAGCAAAAGCAGGAAGAGACGGTGGAATTCCTTACCAGCAAAGGCCTACAGTTGTGTATTGAATATGTGGGAAAGAAGGATATCGTCGATGCTAATGTCATTGTCTTGAAGGATAATCAGCCTGATCACAGCCTGTCCCAAAAGGTTGCAATGGAAGTTTAAAGACAAGTATTCAAGAAGATAGTGAATAATAAGAAAGGCTAAGCCTCAGGCAACTGGGGCTTTTTTATTCTTATATGGAAGATAATGAAGAGAGAATTCGTGCAAAATTTGTTGTTACCACAAACTTTTCTTTATTTTAATCATTCCGTGAATTATTTTCTAACTTTGATACTTTAATAATCTTAAAATCAATCTAAATCAATCTGCCTTAAAATCTGTATTATGGAAACAAAAAGACCTGGTGGAGTATTATCAAATCGCCCTTTACATTTTATTTGGATTCTCGATGTAAGTGGGTCAATGGAAGGTGACAAGATCCAATCGCTTAATTACGCGATCCGAAATTCTATACCGGCAATGAAATCTGTCGCTGACGAAAATCCCAATGCAGAAGTGCTTGTCCGTTGTATAACTTTTGGGAATGAGGTAAAATGGCATATTGGAACTGCAGTAAATGTTGCCGATTTTGAGTGGCAGGATGTTCAGGCAGGTGGTATGACTCCGATGGGAAAGGCAATGAACCTGTTGGCTGATCAATTAAAAATCCCTCCAATGACTGACCGTGCTTTACCTCCGGTACTTGTTCTTATTACAGATGGACAGCCTACAGACGATTTTGCTACTGCATATCAAAATCTCATGCAGGAATCATGGGCAAAAAAGGCTGTTCGCCTTGGAATTGCCATGGGTGAAGATGCCGATACAGCAGTGATTGAAAAATTTATCGGAAATAAGGAGATTAAACCACTGATGGCAAATAATTCAGAACAACTTGTGAGCTTCATCAAATGGGCTTCAACAGCAGTTGTGCAAGCAGCCTCCAGTCCTGCAAGCCAATTAAAAGACGAAAAAGTAACAGGTAACGTACCCATTGGAACTATGCCGGATGTATCAGATCTTAGTCAGGATGTCGTTTGGTAGATATTTATGTGGCAAATCATTGCGGAAAGTGTTAAAAGTGCAAATCATCCTCTAAATCAGGATGCAAAAAAATATTTTATTTCTAAAGACAAGAAGTATGTTGTCGTAGCAGTTGCAGACGGTCATGGGAGCAAGAAATGCTTTAGAAGTAATGTTGGTTCAGAATTCGCAGTTAAAGTTTTAATAAATACTTTTCGTCAGCATTTCTCAAGCAACACATTCGATAATTTACAGGCAGGGTTCTCTGGGACTAAAGATAATTTGGCTAAAACGATCCATCGACTATGGATGGAAAAAGTAAGAAATCACCTTGCTAACAATCCCTTCTCTCCCGAAGAAGAACTCATTGACGTGAAGGTTCTTAACGATCAAGTGATCAGTTATGGAACTACTTTACTGGGAGCATTAATCACAAAAAATTATATTATATACATACAATTAGGTGATGGTGATATTATAGTAGTTAACGATAATGAGGTTACGCGTCCAATTCCTAAAGATGAAAACCTGATTGCTAACGAAACATATTCCTTGTGTGATAAAGAGGCTGATTCCCTTTTCAGGTTATATTACCAACCGGTTATCGGACAATTACCAGATTTGATTTTATTATCCACAGATGGATATTCAAACTCTTTTCCAAATGACAATGAATTTCAGAAAACTGCCCTTGATTATAATAACTTATACAAAGAAGAAGGTATGAGTTTTATAAGAAAAAATATTTCCGGATGGTTAAAAGATACCACCGTTCATGGAAGTGGTGATGACCTAACTGCGATTTTAGTTTTTAAAACATCAGAAAATGAATCAGCTACTAAAAGAGAAACAGATAATACCAATTGACGGAAAGGATAGTTGTCTGGTTGAAAGATTTCTTGGGTCTGGCGGACAAGGTGAAGTATATTATGTTTCTATTGAAGGTAAACCCTATGCTTTAAAATGGTATTTTCCAAAACAAGCAACTTCGGAACAGAAAGCAAGCTTAGAAAACCTAATTCGCATAGGCGCTCCAAATAATAAATTTCTATGGCCAAAATTCCTGCTTACCAATCCAAAGAATAATACGTTCGGTTATATAATGCCATTGCGATTACCACAGTACAAGGGAATAAACGACCTGATGCGGCGAAGGGTTGAACCAACATTCAAAGCATTGGCAATTGCAGGTGTGCATCTTGCCAATAGCTTTTCAAAACTCCATGCCAACGGACTTTGCTATCGCGACATCTCATTTGGCAATCTCTTTTTTGATCCGATAACTGGAGATATTCAAATTTGCGACAACGATAATGTTACTACTAATGGTAATCCATTGGTTACCGTTCTTGGGACACCACGTTTTACTGCTCCCGAAATTGTGCGGGGTGAAGCTCATCCTTCAAGAGATACTGATCTTTTTTCTTTGGCAGTTTTACTTCATTATATGCTTTTTGTTCATCATCCGTTGGAAGGGGAACAGGAAGCCAAAATCCATGCGTTCGATCTTCCGGCAATGACAAAATTGTATGGAAAGAACCCTGTCTATATCTATGATCCAAAAAATACTACGAACCGCCCTGTTGCTGGTATTCAGGACAATGCTATAGCCTTCTGGAAAATATACCCAACATTTTTAAAACAATTGTTTATCAGGGCATTTACCGATGGATTGAAGCCAAATGGTCGTATCATGGAAGTTGAGTGGAGGGATAATATGGCACGATTGTATGATAACCTGATCTATTGCCGGTGTGGTGTAGAAAATTTCCATGATGCAACAGAATATAAAACGACAGGAAAAACTACTGTCTGTTGGTCTTGCCAAAAACCGACAATCTTGCCTCCTCGACTGAAAATTGGAAAGAACCTGATAATGATAAATGTGGATACTCTAATTTATCCATTTCATGTTGACCCTTCAATTAGCTGCGAATTTTCAGATCCGGTTGCAAAAGTAAACCAGCATCCGCAAAATAAGAGCCTCTGGGGTTTTCAGAATCTTTCAAAAGATAAATGGACAGTAATATCAGCGGAAGGTGCAATGACTGAAGTTTTACCCGGAAAGAATGTATCTTTAATTAGTGGGATAAAAATTAATTTCGGTAAAACGGAGGGAGAAATCCAAGTGTAGTTTGAATAATTATGACAGAAGAACTGGAAAAACTGCGAGATTACCTTCATGCTGAAAAACCAGCAATAGGTACTTTGGAGGGAGTTGTAAGCGATATTGTTGTAAAAAATCGTAGCGACCGGGAGCTCCTAATAAATCTATGCATCAGAACAGGAGTTTTACAATCATTTATGCAAGAATCAACGCATGATATCATATTTATAAATCAATGTAAGACAAAACTTATTAATGACCACTTCTTTAGTGAAAATGCAGCAGAAAAGGCTATTACTTATTGTAAATTTCTTTCACTACGAAAAGGTGAAAATATCACTGTAGAGAATATTAAACTCACATGGGACGATATTAAAATGTGCGAGGGATTTGAAGACCATAAAAATGATAAAATAAATGACAGTTCTGACAAAAGTGGTTGGGTGGATTTGAAAAATAGAGATGAACTTTTCAACGATGTTTCCCGGTTTGTGGTCGAAAGACAAATAAGTTTAACTTCTGCAATACAGCGCAAATACTTAATCGGTTATAACAGAGCTGGGCGTATTATAGATCAATTAGAAGCTGCCGGAATTGTAGGCAAAAACAATGGGAGCAAACCAAGACAAATTTTAATTCAGGATGTTGATAGTTTGGAACAGATTTTAAAGAGAATTGATAGTTAATTATACAAGTGAGGTTTATGTCTAGTGAAATTACTGAACTTCGCGAAGAGCTTGCCAAAAGCAACAATCATGAAACCAGTTTTCTTCGTGGTTGTATTGCCGATTTTATAAAAGATAAAGCTGATCGCAACCTACTTAATATTTGTCTTAACGCTGGTGTTCTGCAGGATTTCTTTCAGGAGGTTACATATGATACCTTTTTTATTAAGCGTTGCAAAAATAGGTTAATTGAGGAATTCTGTATTACAGAATCGGCTGCAGAAAAGGCTGTTGGATATTGTATGTTTCTTGCTGGAGAAGAAACAGAAACTGAACTCATCCCTTATCGAAAAGGTGATAAATGGGGGTTTTGTACCCCAGATAAAAAGATTGTGATTGATTGTGTCTATGATGATGCCTATTTATTTACAGATCGATTAGCCGCTGTATCAGTAAATGATAAGTGTGCTTACATTGATAAAAACGGAAGAAACGTTGTTCCATTTATTTATGATCAAGTACATCCAGAATTTTTTGAAGGATTAGCTGCGGTATCTTGTAATGAAAAATGGAGTATAATTGATATAGATGGAAATAAAATTACTGGAAATATTTTTGATGAAGTTAATTCCTATTCTGAAGGAATGGCGTCAGTCTGCATAAATGAAAAATGGGGATTTGTTGATAAAAATGGAACTATTGTAGTTCCCTGTATTTATGATTCAGTAGAGTCTTTTTCTGAGGGAATGGCTGCGGTATCTATGGATAAAAAATGGGGGTTTATTGATATTACTGGAAAAGAAGTTGTTTCACCTGTTTATGATAGGGTTGAATCTTTTTCAGAGGGACTTGCTGTTATAGAGATTTCAGAGAAATTTGGTTTTATAAATAAAATCGGGAAAGTAGTTATTCCATGTCATTATTCTAGTGCTTACTCTTTTTCAGAGGGGTTAGCTGCAGTAACTACAATTACGAAAAGTGTATTAGATAGAAGAACGGGGTATATAGATAAAGATGAAAGGGTTATAATTCCTTTTGTTTATAATTGTATAACAGACGTTTCTCAATTTTCAGAAGGATTGGCATTTGTAAATTCCGGGAAGGAATGGGGATACATCGATAAAACTGGGAAAATCATTATTCCGCTTACTTTTGACTCTAATGGTGGAACTAATAAGTTCTCAGAAGGATTAGCTTGGGTATCAATTAGTAGAAAAAATGGTTTTTGTGTGATTAATAAAACCGGCAAGATTGTCATTCCAGATACTTACGATTATGGACTCCTTTTTTCAGGTGGACTGGCAATGGTAAAATTGAATGGTGAATGGGGATTTATTAACTCAAGTTTCGGGGTTCAAATAGTAGTATGATATTTCACTATTCATGCGGCTTTCCTATTATTTCTATTCTCCATTTCTTTTACAAGAATGTCAGTTATTGATTCACTAAGGATATTTTCCTCCAGCATTATTCGAATAAATTCAACAGGATTAATTTCAAACCTGCAAAGTATTGATGAGACCAACTCAACAAATAATCCAAATAATCTCTCTGCCAAGTTATCTTCAATCATTTCATGCTGGACATCCCTGAATACACCTCCTATGGTATCATATTCCTGAAATCGTTTTTTAAGGCTTAACATCATATATGTGATCATAATGATTGAGATATCAGCAATCTGAGCATCAAAATCATTTGATTGGCATTTTCCAAGCCTAAGATATTGTTTTGCCTCCTTGAAGAAAACTTCAATACCCCAGCGAATCTGATAGATTCTGATTGCTTCATTATAGGATAAAGACAAATTATCAGTAAGCAACAAACAACATGACGATTGATTTGCATATTGCGAAAAGAAAAGACGAACCTTCATGCCTTTATAACCTACATCTATTGTGTAGTAATGGGATTTTAGCTTTCGTGAACGCTGTAACTTCATGTTTTTCTTGCACCAGTCCAGCAGTTTAACCGCATCATATGATTTTTCATTCAGGTTATATTTGGCATTTCCAAATTTGCACATTCCAAGAATGAACATATGTGGGTGGTTGAAAACAAATCGGATCAACTCTTCGCACATAAACCAACTATCAACCAGTAAGTAATTTGCAGTAATACCTTTACTGATGGCATTCTTGATCATGCTTATAAGTGATTCGACCTTAGTTATCCTGGTTTCATCAAATCGGCCCTTTCCAGGTGAATAAAAATGTCGTTCTTTTTTGTACCTCGATGTTATTTCTTCAGGCTTCAATCCAAATGGTTTGTTCTGGTTTTTTCCTATCTCATTATGTAATGAAACATCTATGGGGACGAAGTTCATACTATCCCAGTATGCCAAGAAAAGACCTTTGAAACCAAGTATTGAACGATGAATAACATGATCCCAGATTCTACTAATACCTTCTAATGTCTTGCCTCGCTTTTGAAAGGCTGTATCGTCAGCAATAAAACAAGTTATTCCGTTTGCTATTTTTGTAACTGCCCGTTGTTTCAACGACTCGAACCGAAGAAACATTGCAATTACAAGCCTCCTCCAGTCAGTCATTGGATTATTTTTTATTCCATAATATGCGTCTTTACCGCCATCGACATTATTGCCTTGACTCACAATACAACGAAATATGGTCATTTGCCCTACGGTCATAAGAATTAATTTCAAGAAGGCTTCACTAAATGGAATCCCGTTCCTTTTTAGACTTCTAAACAATTTTGATAGCTCATCACTTTTAAAATGCTTGAAGATTCCAATAATAGAATATTCTTTTTGTTTTTCATCCTTTAAAAAAACATGCAATTCCTGGAAACTTTTTGTAAATTTGTTTTGTGGAGTCATCTTTGTAGTTGTTTTTGTTTCTATCTAATTCAAAGATAACTAAATACAGAGATTTCTCCACTCTTTTTGTTGAATTTTTATTACGATTTTATTAACATATTTCTGTTGGGAATTTCTTGATTTTCAACCCCGAAACTTGAGTTATTAATACTCAGGGTGAACAGTATTGGGAAGACTAATCATATTTATAAAATGGTGCTAATAGAAAAACGAAGTTATAGTGAAATTAAGAAATTCTGTGAAAAGATTACAAAAGAAAACAAATACACCTTTTATCGTGGTACAAAAGTACCTTATTTGCTTCCGTCAATTGTACCTAAAAAAAACAATTTAGATATTATTCACTTATTGAAGATAGAAAAGAAGTTATTGAAGGCATTTAAAAACATCTATCCTCATAAATTCGACTGCGATGAAGTAACTAAAGATTGGCTTTATAGAATCCGGGCAAGAGAACATGAGCTTGCAAGCAGATTAACAGATTGGTCGCATACGTTTTACAAAGCTCTTGATTTTGCCATGAAAAATTTAAATTCTGACAACGAATATGGTTATTTGTGGATTCTGCAAATGAATGCAAATGAGTTACTGCTCTTCAGTGATTTTAAAAATTACCCTATAAAAAAATTGTCATCAACCTTAATGTTGGGAGGAATCAAATATAATAAGGATAAAGAATTGGCAACAGACAGGCAATTTGTTCAAGGCGGTCATTTTTTAATCCAACCTCCATATCTTATTACTACTGCTCTAAATATACAACCTTTATTTTCAAATAAGCTGATATGTATTAAAATACCAGCTACATATGTTTGTGATATTCGTAATGATATTATCAAGTATGAGCATGAAGATATTAACCAAGATCTTATGATTGAAACGGAAAACTGTATTGATTTAGAATGTAAATCGCTAAACGATAATCTATTATATTCAGTCAATAATAAAATTGGTGATTACCTTAAAACTGCAAACCCCTAATAAACCAATGTCACCAACCTCTTACCTCTAATCCATCTTAAGCAATTTCACCTCAATGGACATAGACAAACTTCGGCTTTATCTGAAATATGAATACGCTTATGTAGAAACTACAAAAGAGATATCCCTTAGATGAAAGAAGTGAAATAAATAAGAATATGACTCTGGAACAAATCAAAGAACTTTTGAAATTAAATAGATTCAAATCAGCAAACAGACGAGGACATTGATTAAGAGACAAGATTGAAAACTTGTTAAGGGGGGGGAAAGCTAAATGTGAAGAAATTTTTTCTCAGTCCATCTTTTTTATCAATTGATCTTACAGCCTGTAACCCTACCTGTAACTGTCAAATGACGAACATCTATAAACTATAATATCTACTGATTTTTTCTTTTTTTGATTTTGTCACCAGGAACAACAAAAACAAAACCGGGATTAGAATGAATGCCGGTTCATTATCAAATATTGGATATCCGCATAGCTCCTTCTGAAATGAGTCTCAATCCACTGAGTTTCTTTTAATAATCTCTTTTAACTGGATCAATCTTTGATAGTAAGGATAGTACGTTCCCTTCCCGTTCTGTGCTTTGACAATCTCGAGATGAGAGTCAATGAATAAAGGAATGTCATGTATCTTAGTGCATTGATCAAGTTTTAAGGATCCTGATGGAATTATTGCCGACTTAAAAAAATCGTCTAGACCATAAATATCCCATTGAGTATTATTGGGGATAGTTGAAGGCTTTGTTAGTTTATCCTGCCATTTACTTACATTTAAGTTCTCCTCAGATGTTGTTAACCCTGGTACCAGAATAGTATCCAGACCTTCTTCCTTAACGGGTTCATCTTTTACAGTGCTTTTTGACATTACCAAAGTGGGGATGATTTCCGGAGACTTATTAAGGATGACTTCTTGTCTTTTCGATTCTGGTTCGTAATTACGTTCCGCATCCCTGAAAGTTTTATAATCAAGTTTGATAAGATAATCAGCTAAATCTAAACCCTGATTCCTTTCGGCTTTAGTTGCTTTACGTTCCAATAGATCGGATATAGTCACCCGGGCAAAGGCTGAAATCTCTTTTTTCTTAGTATCCCATAATTCGAATCCGTTAAGATCTGGAAATAGGCAAACGGTTCTCCCTTTTAATATTTTGCATTTTTCAAAAGTCAAACCTTCTTTTGATCCAGCCGCCAACCAAATGAACTCGGGCAAATAAACGCTGGCAATTATAGCTGTTTTCTCACTTTCAACTATTGCAACCTGCTTTAATAGCTCAGATTTTAACAGGTGCTCGCCAAAGAAACATTGTTTTAACTCATAATCGGGTTGTTTAATGATCGTATGCACCCACGTAATATGGTTGAAAGGCTCTTTAACTCTTTTACCTGTGGATGGGTTGTAAAGCATTATTTTCCCCGTTCTGATATTTCCATTGATATCAATTTGCCAAAATGTTGTTGCTCCGTTCCAATGATCTGAACTGGCAATAAAATATTGGGTTATCAGTTGGGTTGAAACATCGACCCCGAATAGATCCATCAAGAACTTTACAAAATTGTTTTCCCCATAATTTTTAAGGCTTTCTTTAAACACATCGATCGGAATATAAGAAACCGGTTTTGGCCGAGACTTAAAAGTTTTTTTCATTGTAGCTGACTTCATCTGAGTTGTATTATATGAGACATTGTTATCCTGAAAATATTGCTTTGGTGTATAATGATAGCCGCAACTATCAATCCTTTCACACCTGCCAACATTATGAGCAATTTGTTCACCAGTCTTTGTATCAATGTAACGAACAAATTTTTTGTTCCGATGGCAATTAGGACATCGAAAACGAGTGTTCATTCCATTATATGGCTCTAATATGTATCTAATCCCTTTCATTTATTGTGATGTTGGTAACAATAGTAACAATGGTAACAAGTGTTAGTATCTGTTACCAATTCTTTTAACAATTCGATTGACTTTCACGTTAAAACTTTTAAACTTGCTATCATCACTACATAATCTTTTTGCAATTGCATAGGCAGTCAATTGTGGTTCAGCTTGCAACAAATCTTTGATTTTGTTTTCAAGTTCGGATTTTTCCCCTTCACTTATCTGTCTTAAGTGCTCCTGCTCAGTACCAAAATGAAGAAACTCAAATTGTAAAAAATTTGAAGGCTTATCAATTTTGCAAACACAAACATTTTCATCATCATATTTTTTTTCGTTACTTCGTGATTTAATCTGCTTCAGGTATCGAATATTTTTATCGTCGTTACTTTCACCAATGCAAAAGGAAGTATCGGTAAAGTTCATCAGCATTTTACTCCCTTGTAAATCGTTTCTGGTAATTTTTTTTGTTAAATCACGTTTCGGCGTATGTGCTAATGCCAATATGGAAAGACCATATTTATCCTTTAATGATTTCAAATGTTTCATCAAGGGTACAGCGTCTTTTGCTTTTTCGTTTTCATTTCTCAAGAATGTAATGTTATCGATAATCAGAATTTTGGCATCTTTTTCGATTATGGATTCTTCCAATGATTGTTCGAGATAATCGTCAAAGTTTATGGATTCCGGTAGATTTACATTAGGATTTAATTCGATTCGATAAAAGCTTTTATCAAAATTGTAATCATTTTTAAAACCATTCGAATAACGGGTTTCAAACTGTTTGGCATTTAGCTCAAAATCAAAATATAGGATTAGTTGCTTTGGTGTTTCCATTTTAAATCCTAAAATAGGTTCCCCCTTACTAATACTATTACCTATTTGAACGGCTAAAATTGATTTCCCCACATTGGTGTCAGCAAACAAGATACACAGTTCCCCCTCAGACCAAAATTCATCAAATAACATTTTTGGAATTGGTTGTTTACTAGCCATTTCGAGCCAATCGTTAGCCGGTCTCATCCTAAATAAGCCCACCTGTTCTTTGGGTTTGTTACCTCGATTTATTAATTGTTCAATTTCGGTCTTAATATCCTCCTTCCCTATCCCAACTTTCTCGAGATCAAATTGAGGATCCAATATTGTTGCTGTATTTTTTTCTATTTCTGCCATTATGAAATTTCTTATGTCTATAAAAATGGAGTTAAAAGTCAATGATTGTTACCCCTTCATGATGGTGAAGGTTAGTTGTACCTTCTGAAATTTATAAGAGAAGTCTCATAGGTTCAATCTTTGTCAAAGCTTGCAGAACCTCTGATTCCTTATAATAGCATATTCGGCCAAGTCTGTACTTAGGTATTTTGCCGGAATTTGTATGCTTGTGGAGTGTTTGTCTGCAGATATGCAACCTTTCGCAGACTTGAGCGGTGGTGAGTAATTCATTAATAGCATCCATACGTTTAGTTTTTACGTTTATGGACGCAATTAACAATAATTTGACCCCCTTAGACAATCCGTATACAGTACGTACTCTCAGAAGGCCAATTAAATCAGGCTATATCGGGTAAATTAGGTATTGTGAATTTTCCTCTTTTGGTATTAGCTAATGCATCTGGGTTTCTCATTGCATGCTTAAAATACTCATGCTTAACCTCTATATCTTTTTCGGTTCTTATATCAAAATATTGGTAACATAATTCTGCAAGTCCAGACATTGAAGGCTCAGCGCCATGATTCGGAGGTTCAATATATCCATGTGCAACAAGTTCTTGCATGATAAAAGCGAGGGTTGCAGGAGTGCCTAACCATTTGATCTTTTCAATTTTGGAATGAGTCTCTTCAACCCCTCTCAGTATCTCTTCTTTCTTTTTCTCAATCCATGCCCTGATTACTGACTCCCGGGAACTTTTATCGAGACAGTCCCAAAGAGAACAATTATCAAAGCAAGGAGGGAATGAGACTTTTGATTCTATTATAATGTCTAATGAATGGCCTACAAAGTCTAGGAAATCATTTAGATTGCCATTGTAGTTTTTGTAATGAAAGTCAAGCATTTCTTCGCAGAAAGAAGTCGTAGTGTCATTATTAAACATATTGTCGTAATAGAAGTACATCAAACTTAATTCGAGATCATCATTGAGATTACCCTCATATACGACATGCCTGTATTGAAATGGACTAGAAATTCTCGTTGGAGAAGTGACATAACTTAGGTACTTAATGAATTTGGTAGTGTCTTCCATGGATTCATAATTAAAAGAGTTGGTTTTTTAACAATTTCTGGCTTTTTCAGACAGCTTGTAGTTTGAAAAATTTATGATCACGTATCAAGTCAGCATTTTGTTCTTCAGATACCTTTATATATTTCATAAATGCTTTTTCCGTTTTGTGACCGGTGATCTTCATAATGCTGATGGTTGGAACACCAGCAAGAAATGCATTCGTTGCAAATGATCTTCTGGCTGTATGGACGGTGACTAATTGCCACTTGAAGTATTTGGTGGTGACCCTCATTCCTCCTCTGGTGACGGATTTGCTAATCTTATCTTTTAACCCTGCAAGTCGCGCAATGATTTTTAAATACCGGTTCATGGGTTGATCCCGGTAGGGTTCTGGTGTTTGTCCTTTACGTTTCTTAAGAATTTTGATGATTGCTTCGTGCAAAGGAATTATAACTATTGCACCAGTTTTTTCAGTTTTAATTTTAATATCACGTCTCTTGTTAATAAAGTTTTCCGGATTAATCTGTGTAAGGTCAGCATACCGAAGTCCGGTGAAACAACCAATAATAAAGAGATCCCTGACCCGATCTAGTGTTACGTTCTTGAATTTCTTATTGTAGATTTTCATCAATTCATCTACATTAAGGTAAATACTGTCTGATGTTTCTTCTAGGGTTATAAATTTTCTATGCAGATGTCCGGTACATTCAGTTAACCCTATGTCGTTAGCATCGTTCATGAAGACTTTGATTTCCTTGATGACGCTACCGATTGTATTTTTCGCATAGCTTTTGACTTCATTCCGTTTTTTATCTTGCATAAAGTCAATGAAATCAGCATAGAACTTCATATCAATATCAGCAAAGTCCAATATCTTATGGTTTTTTGTTTCATAGTTCTTCAGGATATTTATGGCTGTTTGATAGTGTTTTTTCGTCCAGGGTTTTTTATTGGATCTATCCTTAAACGCTTCAGCACTTTTGATAAAATTCATTTTTTCTGAAAATTTCACAGCAGAGGGTCTGAGGATTTCGCGGAATTCAACTTTTAACTTATCCTCATATAATGTACCATTTTCATTGAGGTGGTCATTATACCGTGCTAGAATTGATCTGGATATGCTTTTTAATCTGTTATTGATGTTTTCATAGTCCACAGTATTATCATTCAGAGAGCGAACACAATGGTTCTTCAAGTTCCAGTAATGAGGATGTATACTTAGTCCAGTTGAGAGAATTATATTTTTATCCCCATAGCTGAACACCATTCTTATGGATGTTTTAGATTTTCCGTTGGGTTTTTCAAGGTTGAAAAATACTGTTGCCATATATAATTGAGATTTTTGGTAAAGGTATCTAAATTCTCTTAACCTATAGGTAGGCATATAGGTAAAAGTTTACAATAGTTACCACCGATTAACTTTCATTAACACTAATGATCCATCTAAAAAATTGATATATAATATATTATGAGCACAGTCCAGTTAGAGTCAACTAGTTATGAAACCCCATGAGTTATTCCTGTTCCGGGCACAAAAAAACTTCGATAATGACCTAATTATTAGTGATTTATCGAAGTTTTTTTTATGCTGTAACATTATTGAAAATTTTCTCTTATTCGCTTCCTATTATCATATTGATTCCTTTAGTCAGCGATTTTAAAATAAACCTTTATCAATGGTTAGTTTTTCATTTTGCAAAATGATGGAGATATGCACTTCTGACGGATGATATCATTTCTTTGTCCGAAGGATCGAATGTTGATCAGTTTAAATGTTGCATCTTAAGGAATGCCTTTTCTTACCAACTACACTCGGCTTGCGGTTGACGGCAGTAAATTATTGATCTTCCTTTATCATTTTTTGTTCTGTATAATAAATTTCCTTTATTAAGTTTTCCAAAACCAGCTTATTCTGTTCCGAAGAACTTTTTAAATTATTTCTTAATGTTTTTTTAAAATTTTCCCATGATGGCCTATTAGGAAATTCGCCTTCAGGATTCACATAATAACTAAAAGAAATGTAATTAACTATTATATGATCTAGTTGTTTGTATGATCTAATATGATTTATTACATACTCTGTGTTGTTTAGAAGATATGGTATCCAATAGTCAGACATCTCTTCTGATAAACCAGCATCAGCTACCTTACTAATTTTTGTAAATAAAAAATGATAATAAGCTTTCAATGAAGGATCTTTGTTTGAAATGATTTGTTCAATTAATTTCTCATCATTGTTGTCCCCCCATGGTTTGTAGTTTCTTTTAGCATACTCTTTAACCAACCTAGACTTAACACAATTCATCAAGATGCTGTCTTGCGTTGTCTTCGAAAAATCTTCCCAATATTTATTTTCAAATTCTTTTTTCTGCCCAAAGCAATAAATTGAGACAATAATGAATCCAAAAATAAGAAGTCGTCGCATTTTGTTAATTTATTGCTGCCATACCGCCCCGCCGGCAGCCGCTGGCAGGGTTTTACCTTATTGTATGTTTGAGATTTGTTCTCATGATTAGGGACCGGAATCCCTTTCCTTACCAACTGCCCGGCTTGCGGTTGACGGTTTGTCAGGGCGTGTTTTAAGAAAATAATTTACTAAAAATGTGTTCTTTAAGTTGTTCAAACTTATATTTACTTTTTTCATCTAACTTTATTAATTCATAAATATATTTTTCATCCGTACAGCTTACATACTTGATAGCTTGGTGAAATGTGAGTAAATCTATTTCAACTTTTATCAAAGAAATAACATCTTTTGAACATGTCTGTCCTCTTAGGTACACAATTGTTGAAGACAGCGGAAATATTAGATCATCAGTGTAAAGACCAACATTTTTTAAGTTTCTTAAAATTACTGGATTGTCACCACAAATATTTGGTAAACCATTTGGAAATGTTTGAATTACACGTTCAGAATTTGAGTCAAAGATTTGAGGGTAGGTTATGCTTGGCAGATGTAATTTCATGAATTTTGCAAAGCTTGGATCCTTTTTAATAAAGTTGAATAAATTTTTATCCTTCACTTCTTTTTCTTCATTATCAACTATTTTAACTCCAAAATCTTGTAACTCATTTTCCTTACAAAGAGACTCAATCATTGAGAAATTGGTTGGTAGCCGCCAAAATAAACAAGAAATAAAATATTCTAAAGTTGGCCAATCTTTTGGGCCAAGGTTAAAATCACAATTCGGTTGAGCATTTCTTATTTTATTAAACACCTTTGCAACCCTCTGATCTTGTACTTTATAATGCTCAGTTTCTGAAAAATCATTCTTAATTCCGTCTTTAATTAAAGTGTTGGAATCTACATCAAAAAAAAAGGATTCAGGTGAAAATTCCTTTCCTCCTTTTAGAAACCTTTTTTCTTTAACATCAAAAATCTTAAAGGTTCCAAGTGAGTTAGTGAATCCTCGTAAATAGAATTGAGGTAAATAATGATGTCTCCAAGAAATTTTATTCATAAGTTTTCTTAAAATATCCCCTAACGCCCCGCCGGCAGTGTTAATTTATGCGTTCAAAAGCTAAAACAAATGAGAATCCTTTTTTTATTGCTTGATTTATTTTAACCTTATTATCATAGTATTTGTTAATAATACTTTCAACTAACCGTATATTTTCTAATGGTGCTCTTAATCCAAAGTTTATTTCCATAAGAGCTTCTTTATTGAAATTTAGCAACCCTTTGTTAATAAATTGAGTTGTTCTTATATCTTTAATTATTCTTATTTCTCTTTCGTATTTCCAATACAAATATTTTGTCCTAAATATGGTACTAAATGAATTGTGGTCATCATGATCTTGAATGTAATTTTTTAATGGATACTTAAATTTATATGAAACTTTTAATGGGAATGTGAAAAATGGATAATCTTTACTTGTATCAAGTTTAATACAAACTCCTGTATGTTTGTCTGAATAATGGGACCACATTATATTGTTTGTTCTTGTTAAACTCAAGCATAATACCCTGTAGTTTGATATTTCACTTTCTACTACTTTCTCCAACATTACTTTCGTTTTCAGGGGATCTTTAGTTAATTCTGTTATTCTTTTTTGGATGTGAGTTTCAGTAAGTACTAGTCCATCTCGATTTAATACACGGTCAATTGTTTCAAAAATTTGATCATCTGGTAAATCTTTTGGGGAAATATGTTTAATAAAAGCAAGTTGGCTAGCTGCATTTGGTAATATCTTAAGAATAAATGTGTTCGATATATTGATTTTGTCAAGAAATTTGCGAATTTCTTCTTTTGTAAAAGTCGTGTCCAATGTTAGGCAAGAATCATAAGGATCATTAAAAGTTTTTGGGTCAGAGAACCATAACTGATTATTAATAAGATTATTGATGAAGTTGATATCAAATTTAAGATACTGATAAAGAAATTTTGGATATTTAGAATAATCTTCTTGCTTCATTTTGCTATTCTTATTCTTATTAACATTGCCGCCAACGATTGTGTAAACTTATATTTTGATTTTATTTTGGTCTTGGTTTCAATTGAAATTTGAAGTTTCTAGCAAGTTG
>CAVYJI010000010.1:0-340874 GCA_963768805.1 uncultured Bacteroidales bacterium
TGATCCGCCTGGGATTCGAACCCAGGACCCCCGCCTTAAAAGGGCGATGCTCTACCTGCTGAGCTAGCGAATCTGCCATTATTTTTGAGCGTGCAAAAATAGTGGTTAAATTTTACTTTTCCAACAGCCTTATCAAAAGAATGATCACAGGCAGGGTTTGAGTATACTCTGAGTATAGTTTAATCGAAGCTTAATTATAGAATGCTTATAGAATGCTTATAGAACGCTTATAGAATGCTTATAGACCGGATTTGGAAATTGTTAATTATCAATGTGTCCCGTCCTGAAAAAACTATACTGGTAAATGGGTTTGTACTGAAATGACTTTACATGTAATTTGGGTTATGCTAAAATGGTAAGTGTTGAGGGTCATGTGGTTAAATGATTATTATAGTTAGTCAGCAGTGAGTTGTGAGATGTGGGTTGTGAGCAGTGAGTTGTGAGATGTGAGATGTGAGTTGTGAGATGTGAGATGTGAGTTGTGAGATGTGAAATGTGAAGTGCTAAGTGCGAACTGTGAGGTGCGAAATGTTGAGCACGGGGAGGCAGGATGAAAGAAGGTTTTTACAGGAATGAGGAGAGGTCGCCTTTGCCGTCGCGGAGGATTATGGGTTCGTCGCCGGTACAATCGACGACTGTGGATGCGATGTTACCACCGGGACCGGAGTCGACGACGATATCCACGATGTCACGGTATTTTTCATAGATCAGTTCGGGGTCAGTGGAGTATTCTATGATCTCGTCTTCGTCGTGGATGGAGGTGGTCATGATGGGGTTGCCCAGTTTTTCGACGATCTGAAGGGGGATGAGGTGATCGGGGATACGGATGCCGACTGTTTTCTTTTTACTCTGAAAATAATGAGGGACGTTGCTGTTGGCATTCAGGATGAATGTGAAAGGGCCGGGGAGTGCCCTGCGCATCAGGCGAAAGATGTGGTTTGGGATGGGCCGTGTAAAATCGGAAAGATGGCTGAGGTCCCGGCAGATGAAGGAGAAGTTGGCTTTTTCTCTTTTAATTCCCTTGATCTGGGAGATACGTTCGACCGCTTTGATCTGGGTGATGTCACAGCCCAATCCATAGATCGTATCAGAAGGATAGATCACAATACCACCGCTGTGGAGGCAATCAGTGATCATTTTCAGGTGACGCTCAGCGGGATTTTCAGGATGAACCCTCAGTAACATGAATAGAATTTAAAAAGGGTAAGCCCCTTATATCGCACCGCTCGACCATCTTACCCTTGCTTCCTTCCGAACCTGGGGGAGTTTGACGGGAGCTGGTCGTATAAGACTTACCCCGCGGCAAAGATACAATTTTGTCGGCTTTTATAGATCATACTTCATATTTTTTTGTATGTTTGCTCTCAGTTCAACCCTTAAAACAAAAAGCAATGGAAGAAAAACAAACATCCCGTGGTATGCATACGCTGATCTATGGCGTTTGTACCGGAGTAGCACTAATCGTTTACTCACTGATCATGTATGTAGCCAACCTTTACATGAATACTACTTTGCGGTACCTGGCATTTATTCTGCTGATCGCCGGAATGGTGATCGGCGTCCTTCAATACCGCAAGGCCTCACTCAATGGGTTTATGACCTATGGACAGGCCTTTTCAGTGAATTTTCTCATCGGCTTGTTTGCGACCATTGTTTCCACCATCTTCTTGTTCTTTTATATCAAGTATATCAATACAGGGCTGATCGATGAAATCCTGGCACAGGCCAGGGCCAAGATGGAAGCAAAGGCAGGCACAATGACACAGGAACAGATGGACACGGCAATGTCATGGACAGAAAAGTTCATGTCTCCCGTATGGATCGTAGTGTGGGGATTTATAGGGAATTTATTCTGGTCGACCGTATTTGCACTGATCATTTCTATCTTTGTGAGGAAGAAGAATCCCGAGGCACCAACGATGGTTTAACCTGTATTCAATGAACATTTCAATTGTCATACCCCTGCTGAACGAAGAAGAATCCCTTCCAGAGCTTGCAGCATGGATCGAAAGGGTGATGCGGGATAACCAATTTTCCTACGAGGTGCTTTTCGTGGATGACGGAAGCCGGGATGGATCCTGGAAGATCATCGAGGGGCTGGCAGCGCAGAATTCTAACCTGAAGGGGATCAAATTCAGGAGGAACTATGGAAAGGCAGCGGCACTGAGCGTGGGTTTTGCAAATGTCATGGGGGATGTGGTGATCACCATGGATGCGGACCTGCAGGACAGTCCTGATGAGATACCGGGGTTATATGACATGATAATGAACAACGGGTTTGACCTGGTGTCGGGGTGGAAAAAGAAAAGGTATGACCCCATATCCAAGACGATCCCTACAAAGTTCTATAACTGGACCACCCGCAGGATGTCGGGGATCAAGCTTCACGACTTCAACTGTGGGTTGAAAGCTTACACGAACGACGTGGTAAAAAGCATTGAAGTTTACGGGGAGATGCACCGTTATATTCCTGTTATTGCCAAATGGGCAGGATTTAACCGGATTGGCGAGAAGGTGGTGATCCACAGCAAGCGGAAATACGGGAAGTCAAAATACGGGATTGACCGTTTCCTGAAGGGGTACCTCGACCTTTTATCGATAAATTTCACTGCACGATTCGGGAAGCGGCCCATGCATTTTTTCGGATTACTGGGATCGATCCTTTTTCTTGCCGGGTTCATCATTGCAGGATATCTTGTCTATGCGAAGTTCTTTTACCAGGCATTCAAGATGACCGAGCGTCCGCTTTTCTATTTCGGCATTCTTGCCATGATCCTTGGGACCCAGCTTTTCGTGGGAGGCTTTCTTGGCGAGATGATCTCACGGGCGGCAGCTGATAAAAACCAATACCTTGTCGAAAGAAAGCTTGGATTCTGACAAACCAAAGGTCGTGATCATAGGTGCGGCTCACCCGCTCAGGGGCGGGCTTGCGACTTATAATGAGCGACTGGCAAGAGCATACATTGAAAAGGGTTGGGATGTTATAATTTATACTTTCAGTCTCCAGTACCCGGGGTTCCTGTTCCCAGGTAAATCACAATATTCGGTCGAGCGTGTGCCTGCAGGCCTCAATATCAGGGTCAGAGTCAACTCCATCAACCCATTCAACTGGAAGAAGGCAGGAAAGGAGATAAAAAAGCAGCGCCCTGACCTTGTCATCGTCAAATTCTGGATCCCCTTCATGGCACCATGTCTCGGGACTATCTGCAGGATAATCAGGAAGAACAGGCATACGAAAATAGTTTCCATCATCGATAACCTGATCCCTCATGAGAGACGGCCTGGTGACAAGCTTTTGATAAGGTACTGGGTCAATTCTGCGGACGGGTTTATTGTCATGTCACGTTCGGTGCTGGCTGAGATCAACCAGTTCCTTACCCGCAAACCCAAGCCCACATTTTTTTGTCCTCATCCCCTTTATGACTCTTTCGGCAAATCTATACCCAAATCCGAAGCAAAGGAACGCCTAGGGCTGGATCCAGGCTTTTCTTACCTGCTCTTCTTTGGATTTATAAGGGATTACAAGGGCCTCGACCTTCTCTTGGAGGCATTTGCAGATGAACGCTTACGTTCACTTCCCCTAAAACTTATTGTGGCAGGGGAATTTTATACCGATGCAAAACCTTATTATGAACTGCTGGACCAACTTCATCTCAGGGAACATGTCATCATGCGCAATGAGTTCATCCCTGACAGTGCTGTAGCCGATTATTTCTGTGCATCAGATATTGTAGTGCAGCCATATAAGAGTGCTACGCAAAGCGGGGTCACCCAGATCGCGTATCATTTCAACAAGCCGATGATCATCACGAATGTGGGGGGGCTTGCTGAATTTGTTCCTGACGGCAAGGTTGGTTACATAGTAGAACCGGTAGTATCTGAAATTGCATCTGCCATACTAAGATTTTTTAATGAGCGCAGGGAAGATGAGTTTTCGGCCAATGCGGCTGTTGAGAAACAAAAGTATTCATGGGGAAAAATGTTAGAAGCAATTGCGAAAGTTGCAAAGCCTGAAGTAAATATATAAATCAGTTGTCAATTATCAGTTAATATGATCATTCGAAGTAAAGCTCCTTTAAGGCTTGGCCTTGCCGGCGGAGGTACCGATGTTGCCCCTTATTCGGAGCTGTATGGAGGCACGATCCTGAATGCGACCATCAGCATGTATGCCTATGCGACCATTGTGCCGAGGGATGACACAAAGATCGTCCTGAACTCAGTCGATAAAAATGAGCATTACACCTTCGACAATATGGCTGTCCTGCCCATCGACGGGAAGCTGGACCTTGTGAAGGGGATCTACAACCGGGTCGTGAAGGATTTTGTAAAGAAGCCGCTCTCTTTTGAGCTGACCACCTATGTAGATGCACCTCCGGGGTCAGGACTTGGAACCTCATCCACCCTGGTTGTAGCCATCCTGGGCGCTTTCAGTGAATGGCTTGGCTTACCGCTTGGGGATTATGACCTGGCGCACCTTGCCTATGAGATCGAACGGATCGACCTTGGCATGGCAGGAGGGAAGCAGGATCAGTATGCTGCGACATTCGGCGGGGTCAATTTCATGGAATTCTCCAAAGACGATAAGGTGATCGTGAACCCGCTTAGGATCCATGAAAATTACCTGGATGAGCTTTCTCATAACCTGATCCTGTATCATACCGAGACCAGCCGCCTGTCGTCGATCATCATCGAACAGCAGTCGAAGAATGTCACTGAGCGGAATGAAAAAACGATAGAGGCCATGCATAAGTTGAAAGAGCAGGCCGTCATGATGAAGGAGGCGCTGCTGAAGGGCGAACTCGAAAAGATAGGGAAGATCCTTGATTTCGGGTGGCAATTCAAGAAGAATATGGCTGCGGGGATCACCAATCCTTTACTTGATGATATCTATTCAACAGCCATACATCACGGGGCGACGGGGGGAAAAGTATCAGGTGCAGGCGGGGGAGGTTTCATGTTCTTCTATTGCCCGGGGACCACGCGTTCAGCTGTAATAGAAGCGCTGGGGAGGTTCGGAGGGCAGGCCAAGCGGTATGAATTCACCAGCAAGGGATTATCAACATGGACGCTGTAGTCAACCTTATGTACTGAATATTTATTTTTTGTTTTATGAGTTATCTTTGTAGAAAATAATACCATGGGAATAACGGAAGCCATAAATGAATCAATCCAGACAAAACAACGTATATTGTCTGATCCTGTGCTCATAAAAGCGATCCATGACGTAGCAGAAACCTGCATGGAAGCATTTTGTGAAGGCAACAAGGTGCTCTTCTGCGGTAATGGAGGGAGTGCTGCCGATGCGCAACACCTGGCTGCCGAATTCTCAGGCCGGTTCAGCTATGACAGGGACCCGCTTCCTTCGGAGGCCTTGCATGTCAACAGTTCCTATCTTACGGCTGTGGCAAATGATTATTCGTTCGATGAAGTTTATTCCCGGGTGCTGAAAGGTACCGGAGTTGAAGGTGATGTGCTTGTCGCCATTTCCACATCAGGAAATTCACAGAACATCATCCGTGCACTCGAAGCGGCCCGCGGAATGGGGATCATAACGGTAGGGATGACGGGGCAGACCGGTGGCAAAATGAAGGATCTCTGTGATTTCCTTATCAATGTCCCTTCAACGGAAACGCCAAGGATACAGGAGGCGCACATCATGATCGGACATATCATTTGTGAATATGTTGAGTCGACGCTCTTTCCTAAAGAAACCTGATATTGGAAGCAATTATTCTTGCCGGCGGCTTTGGCACGAGGCTGCAAAAGGTTGTCAATGACCAGCCAAAGTCAATGGCCCTGGTCAATGACAAGCCTTTTCTCGAGTATCTCCTGAATTTTCTGACCGGACAGGGGATCAGCAAGGTCATTCTTTCGGTTGGTTATAAACGGGAGTCGATACAGGATCATTTCAAGGAAAGGTATAAGCAACTTACCATCTCCTATGCCATTGAAGATGAGCCACTGGGGACAGGAGGAGGCATTTTAAATGCGATGGACCAAGTAGAAGGAGAACTTGTTTTTGCGCTTAACGGTGACAGTATGTTCCGCATTTACTTAAAGGCAATGCTGGACCTTCACAATAAAACAGCGGCTGACCTGACCATTGCACTCAGATTCCTTGAAGACACTTCAAGGTTCGGGACGGTCAGGATCGATCCATCGAAGAGGGTGACCGGATTTTATGAAAAAAGCCCGGATTCAGACCCGGGCTATATTAATGGCGGGATATACCTGATCAATAAAAAGTTTTTACTATCCTCTTCCTTCGGCAAAATATTCTCCATTGAGAAAGATTGCTTTGAGAGATGCTATAAAGAATCGGGGATCTATGGGTACCCGGCCAAAGGATATTTCCTGGATATAGGGATCCCTGAAGATTACATGACAGCTCAGGATGAGTTCAAAAAGTTTGATGATTGATACAGGGTGGAGCCTGTTCCTCGACAGGGATGGCGTGATCAACACGCGGATCCATGGAGGGTATGTGCAGAGGTGGGAGCAGTTCCAATTCCTTCCCGGCGTCGGGGATGCCCTGAAGATCCTTGCAACGAAGTTCAACAGGATCATTGTAGTCAGCAACCAGCAGGGGATAGGCAAGGGCATTATGACCGAGGAAGAGCTTGAAACACTTCACCGGAGAATGATAGCTGAGATTGAAAAAGCCGGGGGAAGGATCGACAGGATCTATCATAGCCCGCACCTTGAGCAGGAGGGCTCATTAACACGCAAACCCAATGTAGGCATGGCGCTGATGGCCAGGAAAGAGTTTCCCGATATCAACTTTAAAAGATCCGTGATGGTGGGGGATTCCATTTCAGATATGGTCTTTGGCAAGAAGCTCAGAATGGTAAATGTCTTCATATCTGAAGATATCAGCCAGGCAAGAAAAAACCACCATTGCATCGATCTTATTTTTCCAGACCTGATCTCTTTTGCGAAAGCAATTCCGGCTGAGGCAAGAGAATAGAAACTGATAAGCCAGACCCTGTGAATCCTGTAACTATCCTTATTATTTTTCTTGCCTATACCGTCCTCCTGTTCATCGTTACGTGGATCACGGCAAGGAGAGCCACGAACCGCACCTTTTTCATAGGTAATAAAGCGTCACCATGGTTTGTAGTGGCCTTTGGAATGATCGGCGCTTCCATGTCCGGCGTTACATTTATTTCGGTCCCCGGCTGGGTGGGGTCCACGCAATTTTCATATATGATGCTGGTGATCGGCTATGTGTTCGGATACACCGTTATTGCAACCGTACTGATGCCTTTATATTACAGGCTTAACCTGACCTCGATCTATTCTTACCTCGGAACCCGCTTCGGGTACTGGTCCTACAAATCGGGGTCATTTTATTTTATCGTTTCAAGGGTCATCGGGGCATCTTTCAGGATGTTCCTCATAGTAAATGTCCTGCAGGTGTTCGTCTTTGATGCATGGAATATACCTTTCGGGGTGACGGTAATGATCTTTATCATCCTGATCCTGCTATATACTTTTAAGGGAGGGATCAAGACCATCATCTGGACCGATACAATCCAGACGACCTTTATGCTACTGGCGCTGGTCTTTTCTATCGCTTTCATCATCAGGAACCTGGGAAGTTCGCTGCCTGACATGTTCATGAATGTGATCCACAGCCAGTATTCAAAAATGCTGTTCACTGACTGGCACGATAAGCGATTCATAGTGAAGCAGATCCTGAGCGGGGCTTTCATAGCAATCGTGATGACCGGGCTCGACCAGGAGATGATGCAGAAGAACCTCAGCTGCAAAAGCCTGAAGGATGCGCAAAAGAACATGTTCACCTTTACAGGGATCATGGTAGTGGTGAATTTCGTCATTCTATTCCTCGGGGCAGTCCTTTATATCTACACAGACAAGGCAGGGATCAGGGTCCCGTTAAGAACCGACGACCTTTTCCCTACTATTGCCATACATTATCTCGGGCCTGTGGCAGGGATGATATTCCTTGTCGGGTTGATATCTGCTGCCTATCCGAGTGCTGACGGGGCACTGACCTCGCTCACCACCTGTTTCAGCATAGACTTTCTTGGACTCGATCAGCGTGCCGATCTTAACGAGAAACAGAAAAAACATGTTCGTTACCTCATACATTTCTGCTTTGCATTGCTGTTACTGCTGGTCATCGTCGTCTTCAGGGCCATCAACGACAGGGCGGTCATCGATAAATTATTCACGATCGCGGGTTACACCTACGGACCTTTGCTGGGCCTCTATGCATTCGGGTTGTTCATGCCATGGGGAGTGAAAGACCGCTGGGTGCCTGCCGTAGTAATCGGATCACCGGTACTCTGTTATTTCCTCAGCAGTTATTCGGATGTACTTTTCGGAGGCTATAAATTCGGTTTTGAATTACTGCTTGTCAATGGAATTATTACATTTGCAGGGTTGATCCTGATCAGAAAGAAAAGGTCAACCGGACAGTGAAGAAACGATCCGCATCATCCTAAAAAACAATGAAATGAAAAGAATTTTTCTCTTTATGACCTTTATCCTTTCAGGATATTTCATGAACCAGGGGTTATCCCAGATCAATGTATTTCATATTGATAACAATACTTCAATTTCGGGAAAAGAAGGTGTGTTTTATTCACTTCCCAGGACAGTGATCCGCATCGATGTATACATAGACCGAATCGAGAATTACAAAGGCCCCTACTCAGAATATGCCTTGAAATACCTGGGATTAAAGAATGTCGTCCTTGACAACTCGATTGAATACAAGATCAACGGAATGAAGGTCACTACCTCACAGCTGCCCGATCCTGACCAATACTATTTTCTTGAACTACCGGGGAAATTGTCAAAGGGCGAAGATGCAGGGCTGCTTTCACTGACTGAATCGGGATTGATCCTTGGCACCATCCCGGATAAAAACGACACGCTTGGCAAGGAGGAGAAGATCATCAATAAAGAAGAACCAGGGCTGGCCACTGAAAAAGATATCTTTCCTGAGATCTTTAAATATTCAGCAGATGTCAATTTCTTTGAGAAGGTGGATACCATCATCCGCAAGGTGAACATCGATACCATGACCCTTGAACGCCAGTATTTGAAGAGGACCATCGTGGAGAAATCACCTGAGCAAAAGGCCAAAGAAGCATCGGATTATATTGTAAAGATCAAGGATAACCGGTTCAACCTTATCAGCGGGTTCCAGGAAGTCAACTATAACAGGGAAACGCTGGAGTATATGGATCTCCAGTTAAAGCAGATGGAGGAGGAATATATGAAGCTTTTTACAGGTATCAGCATTCACAAAACACTGACTTTTTCCTTTTACTATACTCCCAGCCCGAACCAGGTCAATATGGAAGTCCCCATATTCAAATACATGAAATCAAAAGGGATGATGGAACTTGATGAACCTGGCGGAAAGGTCGTCACCATCAAGGTCCAGCGGTCGGGAACCACGGGTACCGTCAGCAATTACCTGAAGAGAAAGAGCGACAACACCAAAGAACATGGCTTTTATTACAGGATCCCTGAACTGGCAAGGGTGACAGTAAAAATGGGTGACAATATGACCGAAGAGACCCAGTGCCTTGTCAGCCAGCTGGGCGTTGTTTCCTTCCTTCCGACAAACAAATGGAGGGTGAAGTTCTACAAGGAAACAGGCGGAGTCAAAGGGGTGACATTAGAATGATCAGAGCGCTTTCCTTATTTTGACCAGTTTCGTAAGCAAGCTTTCCAGCAAGTCGAGCCTGAGCATATTGGCTCCGTCGGATTTTGCCGAGGAGGGGTGAGGATGAGTTTCAAGGAAGATGCCATCGGCACCGCATGCGATGGCTGCTTTTCCAATCGTCTCGATGAGCTCGGGGTGTCCTCCGGCGATACCGGTCACCTGGTTAGGCTGTTGCAGCGAATGGGTGATATCGACCACGACAGGGACATTGAGGCGCTGCATTTCAGGTATGTTCCTGAAGTCAACAATGAGGTCCTGGTACCCGAAGCAGCTTCCTCTTTCAGTGAGGAACACCTTCTTGTTTCCTGCATAATAGATCTTGTCAATGGCAAATTTCATTGAAGCCGCCGAGGCGAACTGACCCTTTTTAATGTTGATGACCTTTTCAGTTTTCCCTGCGGCGAGGAGCAATTCGGTCTGCCGGCATAGGAATGCGGGGATCTGGAGGATATCCACATACAGTGCGGCACGGATGGCTTCTTCTTCTGTATGAACGTCGGTAAGGGTAGGGATGCCGAGATGACTCCCGACCTGCTTTATTGCCTCAAGAGCTTTTTTATCGCCGATACCGGAAAAAGAATCGACCCTCGACCGGTTGGCTTTTTTATAAGATGCTTTGAAAATGAAGGGGATCTCGAGCGATTCAGTGATGCTGAAGATCTTTTCTGCAATCTCCATCGGCATTTTCTCATCTTCAACGACACACGGGCCGGCAATTAAAAAGAAATTGCCTTTTGCCGTGTGGTTCAACTTTGGTACATCTGGAAACATAATGTTTATATTTTGTAATTAACACATCATATCTGGTATTTGGGTTGATATCAATTATTAATAGCCGTATTTTTTCTTCCACAGTGCCCTGAGCCGGGTCCTGAGTTCATTTTCGCGGGCATTGTCCTGGGGATCGTAGATCCTGGAACCTGATAGTTTCTCAGGAAGGAATTCAAGGTCCACGAAGTTATTCTCATAGTCATGGGCGTATTTATAGTCCTTTCCATAGCCTATGTCCTTCATCAGGTTGGTGGGGGCGTTCCTGATGGCTAAGGGTACAGGCAGGTCCCCAAGATCTCTGAATGCTCTCCTGGCACTAAGCAGGGCCTTATACGAGGAATTGCTTTTAACGGAGCAGGCAAGATAGATTGCTGTCTGAGAGAGGATCAGATCACATTCAGGATAGCCTATCACATTCACGGCCTGGAAGCAGGCGTTGGCGAGCAGGAGCGCATTCGGATTTGCATTCCCGATATCTTCAGAGGCAAGGATGAGCATGCGTCTTGCGATGAAGAGCGGGTCTTCTCCAGCCTCGATCATCCTGGTAAGCCAATATATTGCGGCATTCGGATCGCTGCCGCGCATCGATTTGATAAATGCAGAGATCACGTCATAATGCATCTCCCCGCCTTTATCGTACATAGCGAGGTTCTGCTGGATGATCCTGACCGCTGACTCATTGGTGATCGTGATCTCCTTTGACTTCCTGCTTTCGGCATTCACGATGAGTTCCAGGGCGTTGAAGAGTTTCCTTGCATCGCCGCCGGAGATACGCATCAATGCATCTGTTTCCCCGACCAGGATGGTGATCCCTGAATTCTTCTCCAGTCTCTCTTTACCGAGCTGCAGCAGTTTCAGCAGGTGAGCCTCTTCGAGGGGCTTAAGAATATAGATCTGGCAACGTGATAGGAGGGGGGAGATCACTTCGAAGGAAGGATTTTCAGTAGTGGCGCCGATAAATGTGACAATGCCTTTCTCAACTGCGCCGAGCAATGCATCCTGTTGTGACTTGCTGAACCTATGAATCTCATCAATGAAGAGGAACGGGCTTTCCCCGCTTTCCTTAGCTTTAGCGATCACGTCGCGGACATCCCTGACCCCTGAGCTGACGGCGCTGAGGGTGAAAAAAGAACGGTTAAGCTGTTGTGAAATAATGTATGCAAGGGTGGTCTTTCCAACGCCAGGAGGTCCCCACAGGATCATGGAAGGGACATTCCCCGATTTGATTGCCTTATACAGAATGGCATCCCTGCCCACAAGATGTTCCTGCCCGATGTAATCTTCAAGGCTCGAAGGGCGTAACTGCTCTGCCAGGGGAATAACCATGGTACCTGAGAAATATTAAATTACTCCAAATTTACGACAATTAAGAGTTCTGCAATGCATTGACCGTCCCTGACTTTTCAGTCATAAGCAGAATTAATAAAACTAACCAACACAAATGATTGATCACCGCAAATTTAAAGACGGTATTAAAATATATATTACTGATAATGAGCAGAATGAGTCATATGTTAAAAAATGTTAAATAAACCGTCCGATTTATTTGGAAGCTATTATTGAATTGAATTATCTTTGCATCAAACTTAAATCAATGAACCGATGAAAAAACTCGCCACATTATTAGTTATCGGTGCAGTAGCTTTGATGTACAGCTGCGGCCCGAGCGCCAAAGAATTAGAAGAAAAAAGGATTGCTGACTCCATAAGGGTTGCTGATTCATTAGCAATGGTACAAGCAGAACAACAGAGGATAGCTGACTCGATCGCCAAGGTACAGGAAGAGAAGAGGAAAGCTGATTCGATCGCACACCAGGATTCAATTGCAAAGAAGCTTATCAAGCCGGCCAAGAAAGGTAAAGAGATGAAGAAAGAAATGAAGAAAGGCAAAAAGTAATCTTTCGACCGTGTAAAACAAAAAAACCCCGCTGAACTCAGCGGGGTTTTTTTGTTTCAGAGGCTTTTGATCTCAGTGATCAGTTTCTGCATTGTCACTTTGGCGTCGCCGAAGAGCATGCGTGTCCTGGGATGGTAGAACAATTTATTTTCTATTGCAGCATAGCCTTTGGCCATGCTTCTTTTCATCACGATGACATTCTTTGCGTTCCACACCTGGATCACAGGCATTCCGGCGATCGGGCTGGAAGGATCGTCTTCGGCAGCGGGGTTGACCACGTCGTTGGCGCCGACCACGATAACCACGTCCGTATTACCCATTTCATTGTTGGCATCTTCCATTTCCAGTAATTTTTCGTAGGGCACATCTGCTTCGGCCAGTAAAACATTCATGTGGCCAGGCATCCTTCCTGCAACCGGGTGGATGCCATACTTGACCGTGACGCCTTTTCCTGAGAGGAGGACATCCAGTTCATGGCACAGGTGCTGTGCCTGGGCGACGGCCAAGCCATAGCCGGGGACGATAAATACCTTCTGTGAGTAGCTGAGGAGGATGGCGGTGTCGCTCAGGGTTATCTCCTTTACAGCCTGGTCGCCGGACTGAGCGCCGGCTGCACTGCTTCCCCCGAATGCGCCAATGATCACATTCAGGAGGGAACGGTTCATGGCCTTGCACATGAGGATCGTCAGAATGGTACCGGAAGAGCCCACGAGGATACCACCGGTGAGCATGGCCTGGTTATGATAGAGGAACCCTGCCATGGCGGCTGCGACGCCCGTGAATGAGTTTAAGAGTGAAATGACGACAGGCATATCGGCGCCTCCGATCGGCATTACGAAGGTCACGCCATAGACCAGGGCCAGGCAAGCCAGGACGTAGATCAACCAAGTGTCGCCTGCCACAGGCTGCCTGAACATGATGAATACCACGAATCCCAATAAAAGGACCAGGAAACAGAGATTGATGTATCTTAATACCGGACTTTTAATATCCCCGATCCGTTCATCAAGCTTTCCGAAGGCGATCATACTGCCGGCGAATGAAACACCCCCGATCGTAAGTCCCAGCAAGATTGCCAGGGCTTCGCCGTTGAGCATATTGGAAGCAGCGAGGCCAGCTTGGGCTGTCTGCATCTTCGGGAATTCCATCATGGAGATCAGGGCTGCACAGGCGCCCCCCATGCCATTGAAGAGCGAGACCATCTGCGGCATGGCCGTCATCTTTACCTTTTTTGCTGCAAACCATCCGACGAAAGAACCGATCACCAGTGCGACAAGGATATAAGGTATATTGTGGATCCCTTCATACTGGCTTGTCCCAACCGAAGTCTTATGGAACAGTATGGTACACAAGATGGCGAGGCTCATGCCTGTTGCAGCCCACAGGTTCCCGTTACGGGCGGTATCAGGATGGCTCAGCTTTTTCAGTCCAATCACGAAGAGGACCGAGGCAAGGATATATGAGATCTCAAGAACAGAGATATATGGCGAGAATTCATAGAGACGGGTAATTGTAATAATATCATTCATAGCTCTTTATTTTTTAGTTTTCTTTTTCCTGAACATTTCAAGCATGCGGTCAGTAACGACAAAACCGCCTACGACATTCAATGTGCCAAGCACTACAGCTATGAATCCCAGTATCATGGGCAGCAGATCCCTGGCGTGACCCATGACGATAATTGCGCCGATGATCACGACCCCGTGTATAGCATTAGCCCCCGACATAAGGGGGGTATGAAGGACAGAGGGAACATGAGAGATCACCTCGATCCCAAGAAAAACAGAGAGGATGATAATGAAGATCTCCTCCCTGTACAACAGGATAAATCTTAATATTTCAGTCATATGTATAAGGTTTTAGTTTTTAATCAGGGCTTTAACCCGCTCGTTTATGATCTCGTTATTATGGGTGACACAGGTTCCTTTCACGATGTCATCCTCCCAGTTGATATTGAATCCGGCAGTAGGAGAGATCATGAGCTTAAGGAAATTAAGGACATTCTTTCCGAACATCTTGCTTGCATCATAAGGCATATCGATGGCAAAGAAAGAGTTACCGATGATGGTGATGCCGTTGACCACGACAGAGGCGTCATTTTTAGTAAGTTCACAATTCCCTCCCGAGGATGAAGCGATGTCGATGATGACCGAGCCCGGTTTCATCGCTTCGACGGTCTCCTTTTTCAGCAAAACCGGGGCTTTCTTTCCCGGGATCTGGGCAGTGCAGATGATCACATCAGAGCGGATCGCATGGTCATGGATGGCTTGTGCCTGGCGGATCCTGAATTCTTCGGTCTGTTCCACTGCATAGCCGCCTGCCGATTTTTCATCGATAGCGCCTTCCACATCAATGAACTTCCCGCCAAGTCCGGTCACTTCCTCTTTAACAGCTGCCCTGACATCGAAGACTTCTACGACGCCACCGAGTTTCCTGCTGGTTGCCAGTGCCTGAAGACCGGCGACGCCGGCACCCAGGATCAGGACCTTGGCAGGGGTGATGGTGCCGGCAGCAGTCATGAACATCGGGAAAAACTTTGGCAGGGTATTGGCAGCGGTGAGGACTGCTTTATAGCCGTTCACTGTTGCCATGGAGGATAATATATCCATGGCCTGGGCGCGTGAGGTGCGGGGGATGATATCCAGGCTGAAGACTGTAATCCCTGCGGCGGCAAGCTTATTTACCATCGCATGGTCGACCAGGGGATTCATCACGCACAACAAGATCTGCCCGGGTTTCATCCATCCAAGCTCTTCAGGTGTGGGAGGATTGATCTTCAGGATCATGCCGGACCCTGTAATGACCTCTTGTTTTGAATGGACCGTAGCGCCTGCAGCCGTGTATTCCTCGTCCGAAACACAGGACTGCTTACCGGCATCCTTTTCAACCATGACGGGGACATTCAATTTGACCAGGGCTGCCACGACCTCGGGTAAGAGGGCGACCCTTTTTTCCTTTTCAGATTCTTTAATAAGACCAATAATCATGCATCTAAATGTTAAAAGTTCAACGAATATATTTTATATACAGAAAGTTCAATCCTTGAAACCGATCGCAAGATGGGTACCATCGCAAAGGGGTTTCTTATGGGAGGCACCGCAGCGGCATATTGAAGCTTTTTCGGTACGGAGGCGGATTATTTTATTGTCTGCGTCACGCAGGACAAAGTTACCGGAGATGATGGCAGGCCCGTTCTTCAATATTTTAATCCGGGCGAATTTAGCGCGCTTTCTTGACTTTTTACGTGTCCTGGCGGGAGCAGGGCTTGCGTTCTTTAAATATAAAAGGGCACGTGAAGGGCAGGTATTGATGGTTTTTCTGATCTCTTTTGATGAGGCACCATTGATATTTATCCAGGGGCGTTCACCGGAATCAAATACCCCGGGTAATCCCACCAGGCAATTGGCAGAGTGAATGCATAATTTGGGGCGCCAAAAAACCGTGATGTCATCATTTTTATATGACCTTGACACATCCCCACTCTGTTTCATCTCCTCCAGTTCGCGTTTTGTGGCTTTATTTGACATTGAAACTGATTTTTAATTTTCGGTAAAGTTATAAATTAAATTAATTTTGGATCATCTAAAACAATGAAAATTCATGCAGGAAGGTCCATCATCCGGGAACCGGGAGCTTTATAAAGAAGCTGTCCTTGATCAGAATTCAGTGAATGCCGATCCCTTTATCCAGTTTTCTGCCTGGTTCAGGGATGCGGTTGATTCAGGGGTGCCTGAACCTGAAGCCATGTTTCTGGCATCGGCAGATAAAAAAGGAATACCATCGGGGAGGATGGTCCTGATGAAAGGATTTGATCAGGGCGGTTTTGTTTTCTTTACAAATTACGACAGCAGGAAAGGAACTGAGATCGATGTCAATCCTTTTGCCGCACTGGTATTTCACTGGAAAGAAATCCTGAGGCAGGTAAGGATCGAGGGGAAGGTACAGAGGGTTGCAGGAGCAGAATCCGATGAATATTTCGCTTCACGGCCATTGGAAAGCAAGATCAGTGCCATAGCCTCTGTGCAGAGCAGGGTCATCCCGGACAGGAAGTCGCTCGAGGAGAAGTTTGAGGAAGTAAGACGCGGGGCTGGGACTGACCCGGCACGGCCGGCTTACTGGGGGGGATACAGGATCGCGCCGTCGGTTTTTGAGTTCTGGCAATCGAGGCCATACAGGCTTCATGACAGGATACGATACCGGCTTGAGGATGGGAGCTGGGTTATAGAGCGGTTATCACCATAAAGCATTGCTTTTCAATTTTTTATCTGATAAACGCACCTCACCCTGACCCTTCTCCTCAAAGAGATGGAAATCGTCACTGATGATCCCGTTTCCATGGAGAGAGGGGCGGGGATAAGGCGGATTGTTTGAATCGTCAGTTTTGATCAAACTGAAATTTTACCCTGTAGACCTGGTGATAAGGATAGACATTATCCTCAGCTGAGATGGAGGTGATCTTCTTAGTGACAAAATTCCCGGCTTCATCATTTGTTGATTCCACCTTTTTAATTTCGATCTTTCCATCATCGGACACAGTAAAGAGAACGACAACGATCCCTTCAGAAGGGAGGTTTTCCATGTCGTCTTTATTAAAAATCTGGTTTACAATCTTCTCGCGGATATTTTTAGCGGTGACTGCAGCCGGACCTGAGGCATAAGTTGATAATATTGATAGGGACCCGATGACCAGGGTCAGTATAATGATGCGGATTACTTTTCTTGTTTTCATGATCTTCTTTTTTTTATAAATACTCCGTGTATTGATTGATTTGAAATTTTCAAAAGATATCCTGCACTAATCTGAATAAAGTTAAGATCCCCAACCGATTCCGGTTTTCAGTCCGGTCAACGGGCAGGGATCAGAAATTAATTTTCGTACCTGGTAATTCAGTTCATTAAGAACGGCCTGGTAATGGTCAGTCTCTCTGGAAGCTGAATTTTACCTTGTAGTACTGGTTATAAGGATGAGTAAATTCATCCATGGTAAGGTTAGTGATCTTATCTTTGACATATTTGGTAGCGTCTTCATTATCAGAATCGATCTTTTTAATGTTGACGGTGCCATCGTCATTGACTGTAAAGAGAACCTCTACTTTACCGCTTGTGGGCAAGGTTGTGTTTTCATCAGGGTTCATGACTGCCTGGACGAATTTTGCCCGGATGTTTTTTGCACTTACAGCTGCGGGGCTTGCTGCATAGGATGATAATGCAGAGACAAATCCCACAAGAAGAATAATCAAGATAACGCGTGTTACGTTTATAGTTTTCATGTTTTTTAATTTTAGGTTAACCATTTGTAAATAAATAAAGTTTGTATATTTATTTAGACTCGGTAAAAATAGTCCTTTCGGGAACCTGATATCAATATTATTATGTGATCTTTAGAAAAAAAACGGTGAAAGAGGGCATTCAGACGGTAAGTGGAAAAAACTCTTCTTTTAACCAGTCTTCGCTGAAGCAACCAGACCACTTCATCTTGCTGATAATTAAGAAGATTTTGAGGTAAACAAACACCGGCAGAGGGTGGTCAAGAACTTCGGTTTTTCCAATTAACAAGAAAAGGCGAAACAATGTTAATCCCCCGCCAGGATTTCATTAAAAATACTTACATCGATAGTTTCCTATTTCTTTCTACGGGTGCTGATCCCGAACGGAAGATATAAAGGGCAGACGCTGAATAAGCTGGTAAGGATGAATATCGCAGCAAAGATCAATAGAATAATAGCAAGTATTCCTGAAATGACATGTGTAAAAAACAGAACGATCACTATGGCTGCAATCAATAATCTGATGGTAATGTCGAGGGTTCCCATGTTCTTTTTCATAAAATTCAAGTTTTTGGTTAAAAAATTAAGTTATAAAAAAACAATGCTGCGAGTGCAAGGAAAAAAATCATCCTTGCAATTTTTTTTATTTCAAAAATACGATAATTCCTTGGTGTGATCATCTTCATTATAGGTACCCGGATACTCCCCCGATGACGACATCCAGAAAAGGTCTCAGGAAATAGGAGGACTTAACGAACTCCTCAAATGTCTTTTGTTTCTTCTTTACTTCACAAGATTGATCCATTGCTTAAAATTTTATGCAGCAAAGATAAAACAATTTTTTGAATTAAAGCGCATAAATATCACTTAAATCGTTTTAATATCACTTTTCTTATTAATTTTGCAGCAGCAATATTAAATTTGATAGTAGCATTAGTAAAAAGAAAGAAGATGGAATATTATTTCAGTAAAACTTTAAATGGCTCATTTGATGAGACCGTTCAAAATGTAAAAAACTCACTGAAGATTGAGGGGTTTGGGATTATTTCGGAGATTAACATTCATGAAAAGCTGAAGGAAAAACTGGGTGTTGATTTTAAAAGATACAGAATTCTTGGGGCCTGTAATCCAGGCTATGCCTACAAAGCTTTAATGATCGAAGAAAAGATCGGGACGATGCTTCCTTGTAATGTCATTGTCATTGATCAGGGTGATGGAACAACAGAAGTTTCAGCTATAAACCCGGTTGCTTCTATGATGGCAATTCAAAACAATGATCTTGAATCATTAGCGTTAGAGATAACAGAGAAGTTAAAACGGGTCATTGAGTCTTTATAACATGAGTAAGAAAATGAATCTGACAACAATACTGATCCTGGTCATTATTGGTTTGATGGCCGGGGTGTTTGGAGGAATGTTCGGAGTTGGCGGCGCCATTATCATGATCCCTGCACTGGTCTATTTCCTGGGAGTTGATCAGCATACAGCTCAGGGTACAAGTGTTGCAATCATGCTGCCTCCAATTGGGCTGTTTGCTGCTTACAACTATTACAAGGCAGGTCAAGTGAATATATGGTACGCTGTCATTATTGCTATCACGTTTATGGTTGGAGGATATTTTGGTTCAATGATAGCAGTGAAGCTTCCGGAAAACCTTATGAAGAAAATATTCGGAATTTTATTAATACTTATCGCTATGAGAATGATTTTTTCAAAGCAGTCTGGTGTTATTGATTGATTTATTTTCAAATAATTTAAATAAGAAAGGGGTATGATGAAAATCGCCTTACCCGTCCATAATGGTTCTATAAATGAACATTTTGGACATTCAGAAAACTTTACCGTTTACACAATTTCAACTGAAAAAATCATTGAATCTAAGAGTTCTGTCGTGTCAGACGGATGTGGCTGCCATTCGGGAATTGCACAGATACTGTCTAAGCAGGGAGTATCCATTATGCTTGCAGGGAACATTGGCGCCGGTGCAATCAATCACCTGAATGAATTTGGTATTAAGGTTGTCAGGGGATGTTATGGCCAGGCAGATAAAGTCATTGCCGAATTCCTTAAGGGAACCATTATAGACAATGAGCAAACCTGTACTGCACATGAACGTAACTGTCATGATCATGAAGTTAAATAGCAAGCCAATGAATGAATTTGATCAGAAAGCCCAGGATTGGGATAAGAACAAGATGCATCTTGAACGGACAATCGCTATTGCCGGTCGCCTTGAGGAGGTGATTAAAGACAAACCCGGCATGAAAGCGCTGGAATTTGGTGCAGGAACCGGGTTGCTTAGTTTTTATCTGAAAGACCTGTTTTCGGAAATCACACTGGTGGATAGTTCGCGGGAAATGCTGAAAATGGCTGGACAAAAGATGGCTGCTGGTGACCATTCAAAAATAAAAACATTGTTTTTAAACCTGGAAAAAGATGAATACGATGGTGATCCGTTCGATATTATCTATAGTCAAATGGTGCTGCATCATATCCGTGATATTGATGCCATCTTCCGGAAATTTTATCATCTGTTAGCTCCCGGAGGAATATTGGCAATTGCAGATCTATACCAGGAGGACGGCTCATTTCATGATGGAGACATGAATGTTCATCATGGATTTGAACCGGAGAACTTTACATCACTTCTCCTTCAACAAGGTTTTCATGAAATCCAAATTGATCCTTGTTTTGTTATCCGGAAAGAGATCCCGGCCGATAAAATTAAGGAGTATACGGTTTTTTTAATGACGGCCTACAGGTAGTTGTCCGAACACATTTATGGTTGGATCATTACACTTTCATTAATGCATGGTCAATATCTGCGATAATATCTTCCACATTTTCAATACCCACAGACAGACGGATAAGATCATCAGAGATGCCAGCTTTAAGTTTTTCTTCTACTGAAACTTTGGAATGTGTCATTGAAGCCGGGTGCTGTATAAGAGTTTCCACACCCCCCAATGACACTGCCAACAAGGCTAACTGAACATTGTCCAACAGGGTTTTTGCTCCTCCGAAACCACCTTTGACACCAAAACTGATCATCGAGCCACTGCCTCTCATCTGTTTTTGTGCAATTGCAAATTGCGGATGAGATAAAAGACCAGGGTATTTTATCCAGGTAACCTTTGGATGGTTTTCCAGAAACGATGCAACCTGGTGTGCATTTTCCTGGGCTTTATCTATCCTAATGCTTAATGTTTTCAATCCACGAAGTACCATGTATGCCTGATGGGGATCCATATTACAACCCAGGTTGATCATCATGTTCCGTAGCTGGTCGTAAACTGGTTTTTCTTTAGCAATAATAATTCCCGCAACAATATCTGCATGCCCATTAATAAATTTGGTCATAGAATGAAATACAACATCAGCCCCAAGGTCCAGAGGATTTTGAAGATAAGGGCTGCAAAATGTATTATCAACCACAAGCAAAATTCCATGTTGACGTGCTATCTCTGCACAGGCAGCAATGTCAGTAATATCCATAGTTGGATTTGCAGGCGTTTCAATATATAAGACTTTGGTGTTGGGACGGATCGCTTTTCTAATCTTTTCGACATATGCGGTGTTCAAATATGTTGATTGGAACCCAAACCTGACAAATTGTTTCTCCATAACTCCACGGGCAGGACCATAAATTGCATCTGTACTTACAATATGATCCCCACTGCTCAATAAGGACAAATAGATAGTTGTTGCTGCTGCCATACCTGAACTGACGGCGATTCCCCTGTATCCGTTTTCAAGTATGGCAAGTTGTTCTTCAAGGGCGTTTATTGTCGGATTTGCAATGCGTGTATAGATATAACCATCGCTTTCCCCATTGAAACATTTTGAACCTTCATCTGCGCTTTTGAAGGAAAAAGTCGAGGTCTGATAGATAGGGACTGTAGCTGAACCGAATTGATCATCAATAGATCCTTCATGAATAAGTTTGGTGGTAAAACCAGAATTTTTATGAGCCATATAATTGATGTGATTAGTTTATTCGTAAGAATTAAGCTGTTTGTCTTACTTCAATTTTACTGGGAATACTGTCCAGATAATTAATAAATGCTTGTGTGATCTCCGTTTGATCGGTCAGAACGATTTCTTTATTTATCACTTTCAAGAGTTCACGCTGACCATACCCGATTTCGTTTACCATCACTACATCACAATCAACCAGGTTGTAAAAAAAACCATGTCCGGAAGTCAGGATTTCACTTAGCAAATTCCATCTCACCTCCTGGTGAACCATCATCCCTGCTTTAACTGTCGCCACTACAAAAGCCCTGGAACCCGCGAATTCCTGCCTGACAATTAAACCATCATCCGTTGGTATTGCAATTTTTATTCTTTTTTTCATTTTATCATTTTTTTGCTTCCTGGTTTTTTCTGAAATAGAAAAACAAAGCGAGGGGTCTGTAAAATGCATGGGCAAACTTTGAAAATGCAAACAACAATACCAGTTCCATTGAAATAATCGTGTGGATGAGCAAGACAATATGGTTGAATAAATAATTTGCATTAAGGGCAACGGAGATCTCAAGCCAGAAACCGGTTATCCCGGCAATCCAGAGAAACCAGAGGAACGTCCAGTCAGCCAACCTTGTTTCCGAATAGGCTTTGGTCACTTTTTTAAGACGATAATTAATGGCAAGGCTGGTCCCATAAACAAGCAATAACCCCGCGATGGTCCCAATGATACGACTTGGCCACCATATTTGTGTTTCCGGATCTTTTAGTATAAAATCCAGAACAGTTGCAATAAGCAATCCTATAAAACCCCACATTATTGACCAATGAACAAACCAGGGTTGGACTGCTGCAGTTTTATTCTTCCAAAAGGAATCTTCTTCTTTATCACAGGTTTTGTACCGGTTCATTGTAGCGATCTCATTACCAATTTTCAATAATGAACTAACCCAGTTCCCATTTGACTTCTCTTTGATATCAATTATTTTCGATAGTTTTAAAGCCATAGCAACCACTCCCCAGGCAACTGACAATCCTGTGATACTGAAAATGACCAATCCCATATTATGGATTACTGCGTATGGAAATATTGTAAATAGCCAGCGGGAAACTTCATGATCTGGTTTAAGGGTGAATAGGAAAAAGGCGAGCAGAAGAGCAAAAAACAGAGTCAATACAATAAAACCCGGGTTACTTTTAAACATCAGTTTGGTTAACCCTGTAGGTTCGTAAGAGGCGATTGCATATCTACGCATCGCAGCCATATAATCACCAGGCCCGGCCTGTCGTGGACAGGTTTCAGAGCAGTCTCCGCAGGCATAGCATAGCCAGAGTTCTTTGCTTTGCAAGATCTCGTCTTTCTGTCCTAATATACCTTGCCGGATAAACATTCTGGGGAAATTGGCATTTTTATCAGTCAAACCACAAATTGCAGTGCAGTTGCCACAGTTAAAACATGCGCTGAAATCTTTAGCTCCATATTTCTTTATTTCGGATGCAAAACCCGGATCAATTCTTGACATGAGGAAGGTTTTTTAATTTATAGGCATAATATTCATCTGAATCATCCAATCCATCGGCTTCAACCAGACTGTATTTATTCATGGTCATCAAGTGGTAGGTAACCAGTTCCGGGTTGAGATTAAGTTCTTTGGCTAAGGCCGGGATCGTTTTTGAATCCTCATTAAGGCAGGTGGCTAATTGGCGCCAGATTTGAGGCATGTCTTTCATAGTGATGCCTTCTTCCCCTTTACCCTGGGAAGAAGTAGTTTCTCCTGTTTCAAGTTCCACTTTTTCCAGGAATCCGTCGATCATCCCTTCGATCTCGTTGTTGGAATATTGCGCCATGTCGATGGCATCGGACGGGCAAACGGGGGCACACATGCCACACCCTTTGCAAACAGCTTCATTCACGGATGCTACAGTTTTACCGGACATTTCCAGCGGATGGATCGCGTCATATTCGCATACTTCAGCGCACTTGCCACACCAGACGCAGACATCAAAATTGATCCGGGCGATGATAGGTTCAAGAAAAATAGTCGGGTTCTTGGTAAGTGCATTGATCTTGACAGCTGCCGACAGGGAAGATTGAACGGATTCTGAGATGTTCTTCGGTCCCTGGCAGGAACCTCCGATGAACACACCATTGATAACGGTTTCAACTGGCCTCAGTTTAGGGTGGATCTCATTGAAAAATTTATCGTTTCCGACCGGGATCTTTAATAATGCCGAGACTTGCTGGCTATCACTGCGAGGAACCATACCTGTGACCAGGATAGCAAGGTCAGTTTCCAGTTCCATATCCTGCCGTTTCGTAAGTTCGTCTTTGACTTTTATGAGTAGCTTATTTCCAAAAGATTCTACAACAGGAGGGGTTTTCTCATCATATTTCAGGAAGATATCGCCACTCTTTGAGGAACGTTCATAAAGGATCTCCTGCTTGCCGTAGGTCCGGATATCCCGGTACAAATGATAAGCCTGGACATTTTTGAATTTCTCATGAACAATCAGGGAACTATGAATGGCGGTGGTACAGCAAACCCTTGAACAATATTTGTTCTCTCCTTTTGTTTGCCTCGTTCCCACACAATAAATATAGGCAATGCTGTTCACCTTGCGGTTATTGTACATCAGTGATCCGTTGCTGTTATCGATAAGTTCCCTGAATTCAGGAAGCGTTATTACCGACGGAAAGGTTTTATATCCGAATTCATTTTCCTGAGGAATGTAAGAGTCAAATCCAGTTGTGACAAGTACGGCTCCGGATTTCAGACTCAGCGTTTCTGTCCCGATTTTTAGGTCGACCATGAAGTTACCAATACTGCCGGAAACTTTCTCTATTGTGGCACTCGTAAATAGTGTAATGTTTGTAAGTTCCTTAATCTGTTTGCCAAGGGTTTCGATTATTGTGTTTCCTTTCTGCCCTGTAATAAACAGGTCTTTCCATTTTGCAATATTTCCACCAATCGAATTCTCCTTTTCAATCAGGTAAACATGGTTTCCCATTTTTGCCAGATCGATCGAAGCCCGCATACCTGAAACACCTGCTCCGATGATAACCACAGCTCTTGTTGAAGAAACTTCAATGTTTTCGAGTGCCTCGGAAAAGGACACTTTTTGGATTCCTGCCCTTATAAGACCTGCGGCTTTTACAGTCGCTTCTCCCGGCGAGTCGGAATGTGCCCATGAACATTGTTCACGAATGTTGACCTGGGTGTAATTATAGGGATTGATCCCACCCCGTAATGCAACATTCCTGAATGTATGAAGATGAAGTTTAGGAGAACAGGATGCAACCACAATAGCATCCAGCTTCTCTTCTTCAATATCCTTGATCATCTCCTTCTGATTGGAGTCTGCACAGGCGAACATGACATTTTTGGAAACAATGACTCCGTCCTCGTTTTTAACAAGATTTTTAATCTGAGATACATCCACATAGTCGGAAATATTTCCGCCGCAATGACAGATATAGACTCCGATTCGTTCTTTTTTTTGCTTTTCTTCCATATTTCTTTTCCTAGGAAAGGGTTATTTTACATTTAAGTATGCTGCGACTTCAGATGCTGCACAACCAGCTGATAAGATTGAATCAGGGATGTCCATAGGCCCGGCGGCAGTACCAGCTACAAAAACGCCTTCAATAGTCGTCTTTGCAGGACTTGTCAAAACATCTGCCTGCTTTATAAAGCTGAATTCGTCGAGTTCAAGATGTGCATTTTTAAAGGCTGTTACGATCTCATTATTGGGTTGAACACCTACAGATAAAACCACCAAGTCATGAGCTACCTCTTTTACCTGTCCGGTTTCTATGTTCTCGAAACGAAGGATCAGATCACCACTGTTATCTTCCTTCTCTTTGATCCGGGCAATTTTCCCTTTCACAAAACTAATTCCCATTGATTTTGACTGCTGGAAAAACTCTTCATATCCTTTACCGAATGCACGGATATCCATGTAATAGATAGTGATATCAGCCATGGGTAAAGCACCCATCAGCAATTGCGCCTGCTTGATAGAATACATACAGCATATTTGTGAACAGATTGGGTTATTTACAGAAGCTGCACTGCACGAACGGTAGTTCTCAAGACTTGAATCACGTGAACCTGTACAAAGGACATAGGCAATATTTCCCGGCATCTTTCCATCACCTGGACGTAAAACGTTGTTAAATGGTCGTGTAGGCGCAATCAAACGGTCCATCTGCAGGGAATCAATTACATTGGCATACTTCGCAAAGCCATATTGCGGTTTCCCATTCGCATTGAACAAATGAAATCCGGAAGAAACAATAATACTGCTGGTTTTAGTTGATATTTTCTCTTCTTTTTGAGAAAAATCAATGGCATTGGCAGGGCAGGCAGTAATGCATTGATGACATTCCCGGCAATTGCTGCAATCCAGGCAACGATCAGTGCTTTGTCTGACCTGCTCTTCCGTGAAGGTGAGTTCAATATCCTTAAAATCCCTGATCCTTTCTGCAATGGGCCTTAAATTATCATCCATTTTAGGCCGGTGCAAAATATTCTCTCTGCCAAGGATTATTTTTTTATCTATGGCAGCCAGTTTGTCACCGAATTCAAAATCTTCAAGTATTTCGTTTGATAGGTATTTGTCGATGTAGAAAGCAGCTCTTTTACCTTGTCCTACCGCTTCAATGATAGTGGAGGAACCTGTTACAGAGTCACCGCCGGCGAAAATCCACGGAGTGGACGTTTGGAGGGTTTTCTCATTGACCTTGATCCTGCCATTTTTAGCAAGTTCAAGTTCGTTTTTAAAGATCGAAGTAGTTGGCTGTAATCCAATAGCTTCAATAACAAAGTCTACCTCTTCAGAATATTCAGAACCCTTGATCTCAACCGGACTTTTTCTGCCGCTTTCATCCGGTTCACCTAACTTCATCCGGATCAGTTCAGCTTTTTTCAGGATGCCGTTTTCACCAATGAACCTGACCGGATTACACAATACATCTATTTTAACGCCTTCTTCAATTGCTTCCTGTAGTTCGATTTTCCATACGGGCATCTCCTCACGGCTTCTGCGGTAAATAATTTTAACGGTTGAGGCTCCGAGTCTTATTGCCGTCCGTGAAGCATCCATTGCGGTATTTCCTCCGCCAATCACCATTACCATCTTACCCGTCAGATCGATCTTTTTATCGATCTTGGATTTGCGCAGAAAATCGAGGCAGGAGACAATACCTTGCAGCTTTGACCCATCAACTTTCATAGAAGTAGTTTCATGTGTTCCTACTGAAACAAATGCAATATCAAACCCTTCTTTTTTCAGTTCATCAAGTCGTTCAATCCTTCGGTTAGCTTCATAATCAACACCAAGGGACAGGATGTTTTGAACATCCCTGTCAACGACACTGTTTGGTAAACGATATTCAGGGAGTGTCAGTTTTAGCATTCCTCCCAACTCAGAGGCTGATTCAAAAATCTTTACATCATGGCCTTTCAGGGCAAGAAAATAGGCAGCTGTAAGACCGGCTGGTCCGGATCCAACAATAGCAACTTTTTTACCCGATTTCTTTTCGATAGTAACAGTTGGTGCCTCAGGATATTTCGAATAGTAATCTTCAGCAAAAAACCGTTTGATCCTGCGAATATCAACCGGCGCTTCAAGGCTTCCACGTGTACATTCTCCTTCGCAAGGAGCGTAACATGCACGTCCAAGGCTTCCTGGAATAGGAGCATCTTCCATGTGCAATTTCATCGCTTCCTCATATTGCCCGTTCCTTACCAGTGTGATATATCCATAGGGTTTGACTCCTCCGGGACATGCGGCAATACAAGGAGCCGATGTATCCTGACGATCTATCACTGCGATTCTTGGGTTTGCAAGGCTGAAGGGTATGTAGGCGACTTTTCTTCCGGCCAGGTTCATATTGTATTCATCCGGTCTTACTTCCGGGCAGGCTTGTTCACATTCCTGGCATCCCGTACAATTCTCAGGAATTACATATCGTGCATGTTTTGCAACATTCACGTCGAAATGACCATTCGTTTTCTCAATACTTTCGATTTCACTGTTTAGCAAGAGGGTGATATTCCGATGTCTTGCTGTTTCCGACATCTTTGGAGTAGTGATGCAGGCTGCACAATCAAGAGTAGGAAATACTTTACTCAACTGGATCATTTTGCCGCCTATCGATAATCCTTTTTCGACCAACAACACTTTATAGTCCATATTGGCAAGGTTTAATGCTGCTTCCTGACCAGCAATTCCACCACCAATGACGAGGGTATCGTATGTTTGGTTTTTCTTTATCATTCGAGTTCAGCTAAAATTTTAGTAAAATTGTTCATGTGATTTGCAAAAGGTTCTGCGCAAACGGAACAGATTGCAGCCATCCTGATCCTCTTAGGATTGATGTTATTCTCCTTCATCAATTTTTGGGATTCCTCAATGATATGGTTTGTCAGTTCAGGACATTTTGGACTGTATGAACATTCATGCCCGTCGGCAGCAATAAAAACCCCGTCAAATCCTTGTTTCAAAGCATGCAAGATCCAACGGGGCTTAATTCCTGATGAACAGGGGAGACTTATAACATAAACAGCCGGAGAATAATGTATCTTCTTTAATCCAGCCTGATCAATACCCGGGTCTGAGATCTTATCCGTGGAAAAGACCAGTATTTTTGGTCGTTTTAATCTTTCTCCCATACTATTACTGATTTGAATCATTATGTAAAGACAATAGTCTTGCAAAGAATCCCATCACAGGTTCCGTTACTATGTTTTCTTATCATGAAATGATTAAAATAAATCAGAAATTGCTTTTCTGCTATTGGTCAGATCATCATGCTTTCCTCAGAAATAACCTTGAATAGCTGTCTTCTTCAACTATTCCAAGGAATTCATGGGTCATTTTCTGGCACCATTTCGGAATATCGTTTTTCGTTCCTTCATCAGATGAATAAATCTCCATTATCTCGCCGGAATTGATTTCTCCGATCCCTTTTTTTGCTGCCAATAATGGTCCCGGACAAGCTGTTCCACGGGCATCTACAATCGAGTTCGATTTTAAGTTTTTTAGTTCTTCAGTAGTCATTTTAAAATGGTTTTATATAAATAATTGAATTTTACTTTCCTGGGCATCCGAAAGGAATGTTGCGACTCCGCAGATTGTCATACCCGGATAGTCGATCATCTCCTCTTTCTTGAATCCCATCAGGTTCATTGACATCTCACATATGGCGATCTCGACACCGATCTCCCCTGCAGTTTTTAACATCTCCGGAAGGGATGCCACCTTGTGTTTTTTCATGATGCCTTTGATCATGGCTGTTCCCATACCTACCATGTGCATCTTTGATAGAGTCACTTTTGAACTCCCTTTGGGCAACATCATGCCGAACATTTTTTCGATCAGGTTTTTCCCTTTGCCTGTTTTCTTCGGATCACGCAATGCTGCAGTCGCCCAAAAGGTAAAGAAGAGTTTTACTTTCATGTCATAAGCGGCAGCCCCTGTTGCAATGATCATAGCTGCAAGGATCTTGTCCAGATCACCGGAAAATACAACCATAGATAATTGATCTTTTGTTCCGGCTTCCATCCTGGAAACTTTAGTTTTTAATTCATCAATCTGTTTTTGTAATTCGAGTTCCATAACGTATGATATTATAATATATATATATGTTCATGTATGCGGGACAAAGGTAGCATTGTGAAACAATACACAATACGATTTATCTGTGAACATTATCACAAGTGAATGTGATATTAATCACAAAGTAAATTGAACCAGGATTCGACATTTATAGAATCATTGATGCTCTTATTATAAATGAATTCATTTGTCCTTCTATTATAAGAATAGTTTTTTGCCCATTCTAAATGATTCCGTTGGATTTGTTTTATCGCATCAATGATGTAACGTAATTCTTCATTTTTCAGGGTTGGATGAATAGAAAGTCTCACCCATCCAGGTTTTTCAGATAAATCGCACTGATTGATTTTATCTGTGATCTGTTTTGATTTTTCATGACTCACATTCAGTAAATAATGGCCATAAGTACCTGCACATACACATCCACCTCTGACCTGTACTCCGAATCGATCACTGAGAAGTTTTACGATTAGATTATAATGGATGGAATCGATATAAAATGAAATAATTCCAAGCCTGTCTTTTATATTATCAGCTAATAAATGCAGACCCGGGATCTGACATAGTTCTGAAAAAGCAGTAGCGACTAGTTCCTTTTCACGCTGGTGCATTTTTGTAATGCCCATTTGGTTCTTCAGCTCCAGGGCCAATGCTGTTCTCATTGCTTGCAAAAAACCCGGTGTACCTCCATCCTCACGAATCTCAATATTATCAATGTACTTATATTCACCCCAGGGATTTGTCCAGTCAACTGTTCCACCGCCAGGTTGATCAGGTGTTTTACTATGATAAAGGGATGAATCAAACACCAACACACCTGAAGAACCTGGCCCTCCCAGAAATTTATGTGGTGAAAAAAATATCGCATCGAGCTTCTCAAATGGATCATCCGGATGCATATTAATTTCATCGTAGGGTGCAGAAGCAGCAAAATCAATAAAAGCTAATCCACCGTATTCATGCATCAACCGGGCCATTTCATGATAGGGTGTCCGGATGCCGGTAACATTGGAACAAGCGGTAAATGATCCTATCTTCTTTTTTCGATCCTTATATTTAATTAATGCTTCTTCAAGTCTATTAAGGTCAACCAACATGTCTTTCCCTGGTTCAATAACGGCAACATCAGCAGAAGTCTCATACCAGGTTGTTTGATTTGAGTGATGCTCCATATGTGTGACAAAAACGACGGGCTTCTCTGATTCCTTCAGACATTTATTATGTGATATTTCACCGCATATCTTCATTCCTAGAATACGCTGAAATTTCACTATGGCGCCGGTCATGCCAAAACCTGTGGTAAGAATTACATCTTTGTCTCCTGCATTTACATGCGCTTTTATCTTCTTATGTGCAAGTTGATATGCCTGCGTCATCAGATTGCCGTTTTCACTGGCTGCAGTGTGTGTATTCCCAATAAACGGCCCAATAGAATTAATCATCGTTTTTTCTATTGGAAGATATAATCTGCCGCTGCCAATCCAATCTGCATAAAGCATGGTTCTCTGACCATAAGGGCTTTGATAACGATGATTATAGCCAACTGTATTTTCCCGGAACACATTAAAGTATTTTTCAAGGTTTATTATGTCCCTGGAAGTCGTTCTTTTGGGTATATCTTTTGGGAAAGTCAGCATCGATTGGTTGGAATCAGATAAATTGAGAAATGATGAAATGAAATTGGAACATATTTCCTTGTTATCAAGGGCAACAGCATGTATTCGATTCTTTCTGCATGATGGTCTGTAAATACCACATAAGCACTTTTGTGATTATCGTCTCATCAGTTTTTATCACATCTGTTTTATGTACGTGTAGAAAGTCGCTTTGCTTCAATGTTATTTCCCTGATTATTACTTTATCGCAGTCAATCAGTGACTTATAAAATTCATCCACTGATTTTATGATTTCGTTATTCACATTCCATCGCATTTCCTGTTCTACAACTTCCCCAAACTGAATGGTGAATACCAGAAAACCCTTAACATGTGTGAATTGCTGATTAATTGTAAAGCCATCATCTGTTGGTATTGCTATTTTCATTTCTTCTCCTTTTTTAGCTATTTTGAGTAGTAGATTTGAACGATCAAAATTAAACATCTTAAATATTGAATATGATCAAACAAGTGTGATACTTCGTACCATTGAATGTGACTCTTAATAAGATGATGTGTGGTACATTTGAATGATATATGTGATAAATAACACATTCAGGTATGTGTTTTTTTTGCAACTTTGCATGCTCAAAGACAATCATTTCTTTGATTCAATTCAATTTGATATGGTTTCTGCCGTAAATAAAAATGAAAATTCATGCCATGATTGTAAAGATATTTCCTGTGCCGCAGCCGTGCTTAATTCTAAACAATTAGAACTTGTTGCCTCCAACAGTCAGGAAAGTTTCTTAAAAAAAGGAGAAGTAATTCTGCATGAAGGTTCTCTTACATCTCATATAATATATTTAAAGACTGGTTTAGCAAAGGAATACATTAAACAAACCGGGGAGAAGGAACAGATATTACAAATTGTTAAGAACCACACTTATTTGGGATTACCCTCTTTATTTGGGGACAGGATAAATCATTATTCCTATGCAGCGTTGGAAGATTGTAAAATATGTTATATCGATATTAATAAGTTTAATAGTCTCGTACGGGAAAATGGGAATTTCGCTTATGAGATCCTTGTTTCTACAAGCCGGGATAGCTTAAACAATATCAATCGATTTTTGCATCGGTCCCAAAAGAAGATATTTGGACGTGTTGCTGATGCGATCCTGTACTTTTCAAAGATAATATACGAGGCAAACCAGTTTGAATTGCCTTTCTCACGGCAGGAACTTGCCGATCTCATCGGGGTTTCCAGGGAAAGTGCGACAAGGGTTCTTTTAAAATTCAAATCTGAAGGGATCATTGACCTTAAAGGCAGGCTCATAACTGTAAAGAAACTGGATTTGCTGGAGCAAATCAGCCAGAAAGGATAATCTTTCCAAAATATTACAAAAGCAATCTGTTTTCTCCGAATCCCGCGCGGTGTCATAGAATTAAATTCCTCCTGTCAATACGACCATAAAAAGAGGTCCCGGCGAAAGCCGGAACCCGAATTCTGCTGAAGGCCGAAGGCTTTAAAATGTGATCTTGTTTTCCACATCGGTGATGCTGGCATCGAATGATGATTTAAGAAAATCAATCACTTTCTTGATTCCTGGGTGGAATTACTTTCCGATGCAGAATCTTCCAAAGATATTCCCCAATATTTCGTCACTGGTGATCTCACCGGTGATCTCTCCCAGGTGATGGAGGGCTTTTCTAATATCAACGGTCAGGAGGTCAGGGGAGATGGTGACATTCAAACCGTCCCTGACAGCCCGGATGGATCTCAGGGCATTTTGGAGGGCTTCAAGGTGCCGGATATTTGACACGACTGGGCTTCCTTCGAGGTTTTCAGCCTTGACCGACTTCAGCAGGCTTTCAGCGATAAGGTGGATATTCTCTTTTCTCTTTGCGGAAACGAAGATGGTTTCAAACTCTACGAAATCTTTAAATCCTGAAGGGAGCCTTTTCAATTTGTCGGCCTTGTTCCCGATGAGGATCAGTTTCTTTGATCTGTTACCTATCTCTTTGAACTCAGACACTGCCTGCATTACGTCTTTAAATGAATCTTCCGTGGCATCGAAGACATAGAGGATGACTGAAGCCTGGTGGATCTTTTCCCAAGTACGTTCGATCCCCATATTCTCGATTCGATCGGAGGAAGTCCTTAAGCCGGCAGTGTCGATAAACCGGAACTGGTATTCCCCGATGACAATTGTATCTTCGATGGCATCCCGGGTAGTCCCGGGAATCTCCGAGACTATGGCTTTTTCTTCGTTCAGGATGGTGTTCAGCAGGGTGGATTTACCAACATTTGGCTTTCCAATGATGGTCACAGGTATGCCGCTCCTGATCACATTACCCAGGGAGAATGATTGAATAAGGAGTTCCAGCTCATCTTCAAGTCCGGCCAGGAGCTTCATCAGTTCAGGCCGGCTGGCAAACTCCACATTTTCTTCGCTGAAGTCAAGCTCGAGCTCTATCAGCGAGGTGAACTCCACAAGCTTTGATCGTAGTATGCGTATCTTTTTTGAAAACCCGCCCCGCATTTGTGATATCGCAAGGTTATGCGAGGACCTTGAATGAGAAGCGATCAGGTCGGCTACAGCTTCGGCCTGTGAAAGGTCGAATTTGCCATTCATGAATGCCCGCAGGGTGAATTCTCCCGGGTTGGCCAGCCGCAATCCGTGTCCGATCAATAATTCGATAAGCTTTTGCTGAATATAAGGCGAGCCATGACAGGATATCTCAATTATATCTTCCCCGGTATAAGAATGGGGCGCCCTGAAGAGACTTACAAGGACTTCATCAAGGATATCTGCCGAGTCACCGATGGTCCCGAAATGGATCGTATGTGATGCCACGCTGGTGATATCCAAGTCTTTATCCCGGGGATGAAAGATCTTTCCGATGCTCTCAATGGCTGCAGGTCCCGACAGGCGTATGACTGATATTGCACCCAGTCCAGGAGGCGTTGAGATCGCGCAGATCGTATCATTACCCGTTATATGGTACATCAGCTCTTTTTTACAAAAATATCAAAATTCACCGGTTGTTTCTCTAAAAGAATATATCTTTGTTTATCGCACATAATTTGAAATCCATAAATGACAAAATGAGTATTCTCGTAAATAAAAACTCAAAGGTGCTTGTCCAGGGCTTTACAGGCAGTGAAGGCACGTTCCATACCGGGCAGATGATCGAGTACGGGACGAATATAGTAGGAGGAGTAACACCGGGAAAGGGAGGCCAGATGCATCTGGACAGGCCCATCTTTAACACCGTTGCCGATGCTGTTAAGGCCACAGGAGCAGATGTTTCTATCATCTTTGTTCCGCCACCCTTTGCAGCAGATGCCATCATGGAAGCTGCCGATTCAGGGATCAGGGTGATCGTATGCATCACCGAAGGGATCCCTACCCGTGACATGGTGTTTGTCAGAGATTATATCAAAATAAGGAACAGCCGCCTGATCGGGCCCAATTGCCCGGGCGTCATCACGCCTCCGGATACAAAGGTGGGTATCATGCCGGGATTTATTCATAAGCCCGGAACCATTGGGCTGGTCTCCCGTTCAGGCACATTGTCCTATGAAGCAGTCGATCAAATTTCCAAGGTCGGTCTGGGGCAATCCACAGGAGTGGGGATCGGAGGCGATCCCATCCCGGGAACGACCGCTTTGGATGTGGTAAAGCTTTTCATGGAAGACCCGGAAACAGAAGGCATTGTTCTAATAGGGGAAATCGGCGGTAACATGGAAACTGAAGCAGCTTACTGGATCAGAGAATACGGAACAAAACCGATTGTCAGTTTTATCGCCGGTGCGACGGCTCCGAAAGGAAGGACAATGGGCCATGCAGGCGCCATCATTGGCGGGAAATCAGATACGGCAGAAGCAAAAAAAATGATCCTTCGCGAATGCGGCGTCCATGTAGTCGATTCACCGGCTGATATAGGAGCCGCGATGCTGGAAGAGATCACAAAAAAGAAGAAAAAGAACAAGAAAAAGTAAGAACTATTTCGGGATATACTGGTAAGCACCGATATCAGGCGGGGAGTCCATGAGATTCCCTTTAATATCAAATGTAATTGTAATCCCCATAATTGTTGTTCCGGCGCGAATTGCCGGCGAGATACTATCTATCTCATAGTCAAAAGCCGATGTATTAACGAACCCGGGATCCTTATTGCCAATACAAGTGTTGAAATGGACTGGATCACTTGTGCTCTTATTGGTCTTCAACAGGCAATGATCGAACATAAAATTGAACGGCACTGAATTATCCTTGTCGAAACTCAGTTCATCATCCTGGGCCCCATAAACAATGACATTGCCAAAGTAAGCTTTTGTCAGCGGGTTGGTGTACTTTTTCCCGGTCGTGTCATAGGTATAATTGCTCAAGTATAACGCTGAATCTAGTCTGACTGAATTCGACCAGTAATTGCCAATCGTCATCTGGTCGAATTCATAGCTCCCCCCAAAATCGAGTGCGAGGTTTGCAGCGCCGCAGTCGCCCAATACGCAATTCCATGACTGGATGTTGGTTGCATATGCATAGATGTCATCGTCGATCATGTTCTGTATGATCGTATTATCGATCTCAAGCATTGGAGGGCTGACAGCGACAGCGGAATCGACGGAGACGCCAAAGTTGCCATTTTTAATAATGGCATAGCTGATCTTATTGCCGTGGCTGCCTTTCTCAAGATAGATCCCATCCCATTGGCCGGGCAGATCGCGGTAATAGGGATCAAGCCGGTCACCCAGGAACTTCACCGGGTGGCCAAGCATGCCATTAACTGTAAGTGTAGAGAGATCAGAAACTGCCATGTAAGCCGCTTTATGAAAATAGAGTTTTGTCCCTGCCTGGATGGTCAGGCTTGCATTGGTGTCCACCCTTAAATAACCGTAGATCACATGAGGCTTTATGCTATCCCAGGTCACATTGCCAGTGAGCTTTTTATTCTTATAGAAATATGCATCCTGTCCCCATGCTACCAGGGCCACTTTCTGAAGATTGCCGTTGGTATTAAACAGGATGGAGTCGGTGATTATCAGCGGGTTATTTTGATTATTGGGATTCAGGGTCACTTTGACGAAGATGAACATGCTGTCATGTGCAGCCAGATCGACATCGCTAACAGATGTGGCAGGTGTTCCATCGATGTTCAGACTGAAGACAGAATTGCTTCCGCCACCAAGCCTGATCGAAGAGATCATGATCTTTGAGGCGTTATTATTATGCACCATTAGTTGCTGGGTAACTGATCCTATCGTGGTAAAGACCGTATCGAAGAAAACAGTGTCTGCAGAAAAAGTCAGCCTGTATGCAGGATTGGAACTGACCTTATCCTGTTTCCTGCAGGAGAAAGTGATAATTAACATAAAAATAACGAGTGGAATTAGACTGATTCTACTAACTTTGCTGAACATTCTGAATTGATTTTGTTGCAAATGTAGAAAAATTGCAAGGTATAACGATAAAACGCAAAAAGCCCAGAATATTGTACTTTTGCATTTTGAAATCTGCAGGGAATTTTTGATAATGACGTGAAAATAAATTGAACATGAGTTACATCAACTTTGATAAATCCCAGCTTGTCAACCTGGAGTATTCACTTTCCAGGGAATTATTAAGATCCAACCGTGCCGGGTCCTATTGCAGTTCAACCATCATTCATTGCAATACACGGAAATACCACGGACTCCTGGTGACGCCACAGCCCGGGATCGACAATGAAAATCATGTTTTGTTGTCCTGTCTTGATGAAACTGTTATTCAGCGCGAAGCCGAGTTCAACCTGGGGATCCATAAATACCCGGGAGGAAATTTTTATCCGAAAGGCCATAAATACCTTATGGATTTTACCATCGAGCCGATCCCTAAGCTTACCTATGGCGTGGGAGGGGTGTTGCTGACCAAGGAGATGATACTTACTTCTTCCGAAGACCGGATGATCATTAAATATACCTTAAAAGATGCTCATTCACCGACAAAGATCAGGCTCAGGCCTTTTCTTGCTTTTCGTAACGTTCACCAGGTAAAGCGTGAAAATATATTTGCGGATAAAAAGTATGAGCATGTGCCGAACGGCATCAAGATCAGGATGTACCAAGGATATACAGATCTATTCCTCCAGCTTTCAAAGCCAGTTGAGTACATCCACGTTCCTGACTGGTATTATAACATTGAATACCAAGAGGAGATGGAGAGAGGGTATGATTACCAGGAAGATCTTTATGTGCCTGGATATTTCGAGTTCGAGATAAAGAAAGGGGAGAGCTTTTATTTTGTAGCCGGTATTAAAGAGATACCGGTCAATTCAATAAAAAGGGCCTATAATGCGGAGTCTGAAAAGCGCGTACCGAGGAACAACTTCGAAAATTGTTTGAAAAATGCCGCTGAGCAGTTTGTTGTAAAGAGGGGGAACAGAACAGAGATTATTGCCGGGTTTCCATGGTTTGGCAGGTGGGGAAGGGATACTTTCATAGCAGTCCCCGGATTGACCCTTGTCAATGGCGATTTCTCAACCTGCAAAAATGTAATTGACACCATGATAGCCGATCTGAAAGGACCTTTATTTCCTAATATCGGGTCAGGAAATCAGTCTGCATATAACTCTGTGGATGCGCCACTCTGGTTTTTCTGGGCGCTGCAACAGTATGCTGAGTTCACGAAAAGCAAACCATCCATCTGGAAGGAGTATAGCCGGAAGATGAAGCTGATACTTGAAGGGTACAGGGCCGGTACGCAGTTTAACATCGTGATGAAAGAAAATGGCCTTATTTCAGCCGGGGAACCCGGTAAAGCGCTGACGTGGATGGATGCCATTGTTCATGGAAAGCCAGTGACCCCAAGAATCGGCATGCCGGTAGAGATAAATGCACTTTGGTATAACGCAATATGCTTCAGCATAGAAGTTGCAGAGCTGGCAGGTGATACAGCATTTACCGATGAATGGAAGCCAGTGGCCGAGATGATCCCGGCTTCGTTTGTTGAAACCTTCTGGAATGAAGATAAAGGGTTCCTGGCAGATTTTGTGGATGGTAAATATAAAGAATGGACTGTAAGGCCCAATATGGTTTTTGCAACTTCACTTCCATACTCCCCGATCGATAATGAGAAAAAAGAAAAGGTGTTGCAAGTCCTGAAGAAAGAGCTGCTTACAAGCCGGGGATTGAGGACGCTGACACCAAAACACCCGGGGTACAAGAGTACCTGTGTAGGTGACCAGGCTGAACGTGACCTGGCTTATCACCAGGGAACTGTGTGGCCCTGGCTTCTTGGTCATTTTTCTGAAGGTTACCTGAAACTTTATGGCAAATCGGGCATTTCATTTATCCGGTCGCTTTATGACGGATTTGAGCAGGTAATGACAGAACACGGGATAGGAACGATCTCTGAGATATACGACGGCGATCCGCCCCATGCCGCAAGAGGTGCAATCTCACAGGCGTGGAGTGTGTCAGAGTTGCTGAGAATAAACTGGATGCTTAAACAATACGGTAAATGATCCTGTTAATTAAAGAATAAAAGAGAAATATGAGAGTCTTAATGTTTGGTTGGGAATTTCCGCCCCATATTACCGGTGGACTTGGCACTGCTTCATATGGACTGGTCAAAGGTCTGACCAAGCAGGGGGTGGACATTATCTTCGTGGTTCCCAAGGCCTATGGAGATGAGGTAAAAGAAGGATTCAGGCTGGTAAATGCCAGTGATATGGTTCTGGATTTTTCGAAAGCCATTTACCAGGAACACTGGAACCGTATCAAATTCATGGAGATCGGCTCAAACCTGGTCCCTTATGTCGGGCCTGAAGAGTTTGAGAAGATGGTCCAGGAGGATACCGTAAAACGTTCTGCCGAAACCCAATCGGTATTCTCAGAACGATACCTGTTCTCAGGGAAATACGGCCACAAACTCATGGAGGAAGTCTCACGTTATGCCATCGTAGCATCGGTAATAGCCAAGGAAACGATATATGATGTGATCCATGCGCATGACTGGCTGACCTATGCGGCAGGGATTGCAGCCAAAAAAGTCAGCGGCAAGCCGCTTGTCGTTCATGTCCATGCGACAGAGTTCGACCGTTCAGGAGAAAATGTCAATCAGACTGTATATGATCTTGAGCGACAGGGGATGGAGGAGGCAGACCTGGTCATTACCGTGAGTAACCTGACGCGGCAGATCGTTATTGAACGCTATGGCATCAGCCCTGATAAGGTTTTCACGGTTTATAATGCTGTCGAACCGCCTGAAAGTCATGAAAAGACTGAAGTGTCAAAACATGTGCGTGAAAAAGTAGTTACCTTTCTTGGCCGTGTGACCTTTCAGAAAGGGCCGGATTATTTCATCGAAGCTGCCAACAAGGTACTTAAGAAAGACCCGAATGTGCGGTTTGTGATGGCAGGTTCGGGAGACCTGTTGAATAAAATGATAAGACGTGCCGCTCAGCTTCATATTGGCACAAAATTTCACTTCACGGGTTTCCTGAGCGGAACTGAAGTCGACACTATGTTTGCCATGAGCGATGTATATGTAATGCCATCAGTTTCTGAGCCATTCGGGATATCACCTCTGGAGGCAATGCGATCAAATGTGCCGGTCGTCATTTCCAAACAATCGGGGGTCTCGGAGATCCTCAAGCATGCACTCAAGGTCGATTTCTGGGACATTGACGCCCTTGCCGATGCTATTTACGGGTTGCTGCATTATGAAGGGCTTAAGAAGATGTTCATTAAATACGGGAAAGACGAAGTAGATAACCTGAAATGGGATAATGCCGCTGCCAGGGTAATTGAGGTTTATAACCGTGCCCTGACCTTATAAAGATAAAAAAACGATAGATCAATTAATAAATGCCGAATATGAGATCCATTTGCTTGTACTTTCAGGTTCACCAGCCCTTCAGGTTAAGAACCTACAGGTTTTTTAATATTGGAGATGATCATCACTACTATGATGATTACCAGAACCGTCAGATCATAAAGAGGGTTGCTGAAAAGTGCTATTTGCCTGCAAATAAAATGATGCTGGAACTGATTAAGGAATATGGTACTGCTTTTAAGATCAGCTTTTCGATCTCCGGTACTGCCATTGAACAGTTACAGCAATATGCTCCTGAAGTGATCAAAGGGTTCAGACAACTTGCCGAGACAGGCTGCGTTGAATTTCTTGCCGAGACTTATTCCCATTCTCTTGCATCCCTTGGAAACAAAGAGGAATTTGTCCGCCAGGTAACGCGTCATTCCAGGACCATTGAAACCCTGTTTGGCAGGAAACCAAACACCTTTCGCAATTCCGAGCTGATCTATTCAGATGGAATAGGGGAGATGGTGGCTGAGATGGGTTTTACAAGCATGATGACAGAGGGGGCAAAACATATCCTTGGCTGGAAGAGCCCCAATTACATGTACTGCTGTGCAAGGAACCCAAAGCTGAAACTTTTGCTGCGTAATTTCAGGCTGAGCGATGATATCGCGTTCCGATTTTCCACGCATACATGGCCAGAATGGCCGCTGACTGCAGAAAAATTCACCGGCTGGCTGAATAATATTGAAACCCGTGAAGAGGTGGTCAACGTTTTTATCGATTATGAAACGATCGGTGAACGGCAGTGGAAGGAAACCGGGATCTTTGATTTTTTCAAGGCATTGCCGAAGGCCATAATGTCAAATTCCAATTTCAGGTTTTCGACTCCATCTGACCTTGTCGATGTTTTACAGCCCGTTGCACAATTGCATGTTCCTCACCCGATCTCGTGGGCCGACGAAGAGCGGGACCTTACCTCATGGCTTGGCAATGAGCTTCAGGATGAAGCTTTTTCAAAATTATATGCACTTACAGAACGTATCCAGGTACTTGGTGATAAAGCTATTGAAAAAGACTGGCAGTATCTTCAGACTTCCGACCACTTTTATTATATGTGCACGAAGTGGTTCTCGGACGGAACCGTTCATAAATATTTCAATCCTTATCCTTCTCCTTATGAGGCATTTATAAATTACATGAATGTGCTTTCAGATTTCTCGATAGTGCTGGATGAAGCTGTTGCGAAGAAAGATGAAGCGGTTTCAAAGCCCAGAACTAAAAAACCAAAAGAAGAAGAAGAACCGGTCAGGGAAGTTCCCAAAACGAAAAGAGCATCCGTCAAAAAAATAGTTAAAGAAATCCCGGTGAAAATAGCTGCTGCAAAAAGGACAGTAAAAGCAAAGATTGATAAAGAAAAGAAGACAGGATTAAAGTCACCCCGGAAACCAACGGTTAAAAAGTCAGTTGAATCAATAAATTTTGATGATATTCCCAAATTCTCTGACAGGAAGGTCAAGAAACTGCTCAAGGAGCTGGAAATTGAAACTGTTTCAACGGCTATGCTGGGAGCGCACAAGGATATCCGTGAGAAGATCGAAAAAAACCTGGGCAAGCTGGCATTAAAAACCTATCAAGAGTTATCAAAACAACATAAGACCATCAGTGATCCAAAGGTAAAAAAGTCCAGGAAGCTAATCGAAAAACAAATCAAGCTACTTACTAAATAATCTGACTAATGGCTGGAATGAAAGATGATCCCCTGACGACAACAAAAGGATATTTGTTTGAAACCAGTTGGGAAGTCTGCAATAAGGTAGGTGGGATCTATACTGTGATATCTACTAAAGCCCTTTCCCTTGTCAATGAATATCATGATAACTACATACTTATCGGACCTGATGTTTGGAAAGAAACCCACGAGAATCCTGAATTCCAGGAAGACAAATTCCTATTTAAAGCCTGGAGGCAGAAAGCGGAAAGTGAAGGTCTGAAGATCAAGATAGGTCGATGGAATATATCTTGTCAACCTGTAGTTGTGCTGATCGATTTCACCCCTTTTTTCTCACAAAAAGATAAAATATTCTCCTGGCTCTGGGAGACTTACAAGCTTGATTCCCTTTCAGGCGGGTGGGATTACATGGAACCTGCTTTATTCGGTTATGCTGCAGCTAAAGTCATTGAGAGTTTCTATGATTACGCTGTTTCATTCCATGAAAAGATCGTAGCTCAGTTCCATGAATGGATGACCGGGGCCGGTGTATTGTATCTTAAAAATAAAGTTCCCCAGGTAGGTACTGTACTTACTACACATGCAACCGTTGTAGGGCGAAGTATAGCAGGCAACGGTCTGCCCCTATACCGTGACATGGAGATCTATGACGGGGATGGCATGGCGCTAAGGTTTGGAATTACATCAAAACAATCACTGGAAAAACTTTCGGCAAAAAATGCAGATGCTTTTACAACTGTCAGCCAGATCACGAATACCGAATGCAGGCAATTCCTTGGAAAAGAAGCGGATGTGCTGACGCCGAATGGTTTTGATGATGTATTTATTCCTGCACGTGAGAATTATTATGAAAAGAGGGCTAAAGCCCGGGAGAAGCTTTTCCAGGTAGCGGAAGGCTTGCTAAACCAATCACTTCCCAAAGACGGTATCCTGATCATCACCAGCGGGCGTTATGAATTCAGGAACAAGGGAATTGATCTTTTCATCGATCTGATGGGCAGGCTGAACAAACAATCACGATTGCAACGTGAGGTCATTGCATTTCTGACCATTCCTGCATACCAGTTTGGCCCCCGCAAGGAGATATTGGACCGGATAGCCGCAGGAAACTTCAATAAACCGGTCACTGATGAGTTCTTGACACATGGTCTGCATGAGCCTGAGAATGACCTGATCCTCGGAAGGATCAGGAAAAATGAGCTTCATAATGCACCTGGTGACAAGGTGAAAGTAATCTTTGTTCCGGCATATCTAAATGGGAATGACGGAATTTTCAATCTCGATTATTATGATCTCCTGGTCGGCTTTGACGGATCGATATTCCCTTCCTATTATGAGCCCTGGGGATATACCCCGCTTGAGAGTCTGGCTTTCCATATTCCTACGATCACCACATCGCTTGCCGGGTTCGGGCAATGGGTGAAATCGCTTTATCCTACAATAAAAGACAGTGTGACCATCATTCCCCGGGGGGATGAAAACGATGAATTCGTGGTGGATGAGATGATGAAGGCTGTGCTGCAGGTGAGTAGCAAGTCTGAGAAAGAGATACTTAAGATCCGGTCCAAAGCTTACGAAGTGTCCCGTTCAACTCTTTGGAAGAACCTGATAAGCCATTACCATGACGCCTATAACCTTGCACTGGCCAAATCGGAAGAAAGATTTGAGCTTTATAAAGGCAAGCAGGCACTAATTCAAACGGTGCCGATCAAAAAAGTCATTGAGACGAAGCCCGAATGGAAGAAAGTTCTTGTTCAGCAATATCTTCCTGAGAATTTGTTCCCACTTGAAAGGATCGCAAATAATCTATGGTGGACCTGGAACAGTGAAGGATATGATCTTTTTGAGATGATCAATAAAAAACGCTGGAACGAGCTGAAACACAACCCGATACCCCTGATCGAATCACTCGACTACCAGGAGCTGCAGACACTGAGCAAAAATGAAGCATTTATTTCAAAGCTCAATGCACTCACAGAACACTTTGATGCGTATATGTCGGAAACAACTGCAAAGAATGGCCGTCAAATAGCCTATTTCAGTATGGAATTCGGTCTTCATGATACAATCAAGATCTTTTCAGGCGGTCTTGGTTTGCTCGCAGGAGATTACCTGAAACAAGCCAGTGATTCTAATTATAACATCATAGGGGTTGGACTTTTGTACCGTTATGGATATTTTCAACAGCAGATCTCCATTACTGGTGAACAGATTGCAACATATACTCCTCAAAAATTCACTCATCTGCCATTACAACCGGTCAGGGATGAAAATAACAACTGGCTCAAGATCACATTCGCGCTACCTGGCAGGACCATGTATGCCAAGATCTGGAGAGTTGATGTAGGCAGGGTGCCTTTGTTTCTCCTGGACACCGATATTGACGAAAATGTCGAGGCAGACAGAATGATCACCTACCAGCTTTATGGTGGTGACCTGGAGAACCGGTTGAGGCAGGAAATCCTGCTCGGGATTGGTGGGATCCGCATGCTTGACAAACTTGGTTTAAAACCTGACATCTATCACAGCAATGAAGGGCATTCAGCATTTATTGGTATCGAAAGACTCAGGGACATCATTCAGAATGATAAGCTGACCTTTTACCAGGCCCTGGAAATCGTCCGTGCATCCACTTTATTCACTACGCATACACCGGTTCCGGCGGGTCACGACAGGTTTACAGAAAATCTGATGCGTCGCTACCTGTCACATTACCCTGAGCATCTAAATATCAAATGGGAAGAGTTCATGAGCCTGGGAAAGACCTCTGCAGGATCCGCTGAAGACTTCTCCATGAGTATATTAGCTTCCAAGCTTTCGCAGGAGGTTAATGCGGTCAGCAAGATCCATTGCCGTGTCACCCGGGAGATGTTCGCCGACCTTTACCCCGGATATTATCCCCAGGAACTGCATATAGGCTATGTTACCAATGGTGTCCATTATCCGACATGGGCTGCAAGATCATGGCAGGAACTTTATAAAAAACATTTCCCTGAAGGGTTTGAAAAAGATCAGTCCAATCCAGAATTATGGGCAAGTATTCAGGAAGTTGATGACAGTGTCATCTGGAAGATCAGGATGGAACAAAAGAAGAAACTGGCCGATTACCTGAATGACCGGTTGTTCGACGAGATGACTCGCAGAAATGAGAACCCGAAGCTAATCTTCAAAATGCGTGAAGCTTCAAGAAACGATGCCCTGACAATCGGGTTTGCACGTCGTTTTGCCACCTATAAAAGGGCATATTTATTATTCTCAAATCCTGACCGGTTATCGAAAATCGTTAATAATACGAAAATGCCGGTGAGGTTCATTTTCGCGGGGAAGGCACATCCAAACGATAAAGCAGGACAGGCTCTGATCAAGGAGATTTATGAGATGTCAAAGACCCCCGAATTCCTGGGAAGGATATTTTTTGTAGAAAATTATGACATTGAACTTGCCCAGTATCTTGTCAGTGGTGTCGACATCTGGCTGAATACACCTACTCGCCCGATGGAAGCGTCAGGAACAAGCGGTGAGAAAGCCGTAATGAACGGAGTTGTAAATTTCAGTGTTCTTGATGGCTGGTGGGCAGAAGGTTACCGTTCAGACGCCGGCTGGGCGTTGAAGGAGGAGTCGACCTATGAAGATTCGCATTTCCAGGATGATCTTGATGCAGAGACGATATATACTATGCTGGAAGAGGAGATCATTCCTCTCTTTTATGATTTAAATTCAAAGAAGGTCCCGGAACGCTGGGTATCGTTCATTAAAAATACGATTTCTGAGATTGCTCCTCATTTTACCATGAAGCGACAGCTTGATGATTATATAGGGCAGTATTATGACCCACTTTTAGAGCGTTCAGCGAAAATGGTATCCGGGAATTTTGAGCTGGCGCGTCACCTGGCCTCATGGAAGCGGCATGTTATCCGTGAATGGGATAATATTCATGTAGTTTCCCTTAATCTTCCCGATTCCACCCAGAAACCCCTGATACTTGGGGAGTCGTTCAAAGCAGAGATCGTACTGGATATTGCAGGTCTTTCTCCGGAAGACGTGGGCATTGAAATCCTTTTCGGAAAGAAGATAAATGATGAGGTGAAAGAACCTATTTTGATAACAGAAATGTTGCTTGCCAGAGCCGAACAGAATATTGCGACCTATTCATGTGATGTTCCTTTTACCCATGCGGGGGTATATGATTTCACCCTTCGAATGTTCCCTAAAAATAAAGAACTTCCTCACCGCCAGGATTTCAGCATAGTTAAATGGATCTGATGATCCCCTGCTTTTTGAAATATTTCTATATTTGCGAAAAATAACAGATCCAAAATGAGACTCATTGAAGGAAAAGTTGCATTGATAACCGGGGCAAACCGGGGAATCGGCAAGAGTATTGCCCGGAAGTTTTCTACACACGGTGCACATATTGCATTCTCCGATCTTGAATATAATGATGATTCGAGAAGACTTGAAGAAGAATTGAAATCATCCGGCATCAATGCAAAAGGATATGCTTCAGATGCAAGTTCGTTTCAGGATGCAGAGAAGCTTGTGAATGATGTGCTTAATGATTTCGGCAAGATCGACATCCTTGTAAATAATGCTGGTATCACACGCGATAACCTGTTGCTCAGGATGGCGGAAACTGACTGGGATCTCGTGATCAAAGTGAACCTGAAATCTGTTTTTAATCTTACGAAAGCTGTCCAGCGCATTATGATCAAGCAAAAGTCGGGTTCTATCATCAACATGAGTTCTGTTGTCGGGATAGAAGGAAACCTCGGTCAATCGAATTACTCCGCTTCGAAAGCGGGGATCATAGGGTTTTCCAAATCCATTGCAATGGAACTCGGATCACGCAGTATCCGTTGCAATGCAATTGCCCCTGGTTTCATTGAAACAGAGATGACTGCCCGCCTTCCGGAAGAGGTGCGCAAGGAGTGGGTAAATGATATACCATTAAAACGACCAGGTACGGTGGATGATGTGGCGAATGCAGCACTTTTTCTTGCTTCTGATCTATCTGATTATATAACAGGACAGGTTATCGGGGTCTGCGGTGGCCTGCACACATAGAAACGAACAAGAGCTTGGAAATTGTCACAGAATATCCGATTGGGTTTCTTTTCTTTTGCCTCCTTCTGGGCGCGATTTATAGTTTTTTTCTTTATTTCAGAACAGGGAAAGACGATATCAGCCGATGGCTGGTCCGGGCCATGACCGGATTCAGGTTCTTTTCCGTGTCATTGATCGCATTCCTGCTTTTATCGCCACTCATTAAAAAACAAAAAGAGGTCATCCAAAAGCCACTGATAATACTGGCACAGGACAACTCACGCTCTATACTCCTCTCAAAGGATTCAGGGTTTTATCGCAAAAAGTACCCCGATGCTATCAGGGAATTATCCAATGACTTACACAAACAATTTGATGTTGCAGAACTTTCTTTCGGTGACAGGGTCTCTAATGACTTGCAGACAACCTTCACAGAGAAGGAAACAGATATCTCCGCCTTGTTTGACGAAGTGAATATCCGTTATGCCAACAGGAATATAGGTGCCCTGATCGTTGCCTCCGATGGCATTTATAACAAGGGCAGCAACCCTTTTTACGCAGCAGACAAGATCAGGTTCCCCATATTTACAGTAGCAATGGGCGATACCAATCTCCCCCGTGATCTCATACTCAAAAAGATAATCTGCAACAACACAGCATTCATTGGCGACAAATTTCCGGTTGAGATTCAGATCGAAGCTGATAAATGCAGTAATGAAAAGACTGATCTTCAGGTAATGAAAGGGGAGGATGTGCTATTTACAAGGACTTTACAATTCTCAGGAGATAAGGACTTCAAAAAGATCGAAATAAACCTGGAAGCAAGATCAAAAGGATTGCAGCGCTTTAAAGTGCAACTTAAGCCTTTGCCGGGAGAAACTTCAATACAGAATAATACCCAGGAATTCTTTGTGGATGTTACAGATAACAGACAGAAGATTGCTATCCTTTACCAGGCGCCACATCCGGATATTTTTGCCATTAAACAGGCATTAGAGGGATCAACGAGATTTGAAGTTGAATCATTTAAACAAGATGCCTTTGACCAAAATCCATCGAAATACGACCTCATCATACTCGATCAACTTCCATCCAACCAGGGGTTCTTCAACCTTTCGCCAATAACCGGTTCGAATATTTCACTTTTGTACATAATTGGGACAGAGACCAATATAGACGCTTTTAATGCACTGAAGACCGGGCTAACTATTACTTCCAGCAAAATAAATTATACCGAAACCTTACCCTCAATCAATGATGAATTCTCATTATTTACCATAGGTAATGACCTGCAGGAGGTGTTAAAGGATATTCCTCCTTTAGTAAGTCCCCTGGGTACCTATCAGTTTTCACAGGTATCCGATGTCCTGTTCAATCAGAAGATTGGGAATGTCCATACAAAGGTCCCATTGATCCTTTTCTTCCAGTCACAGGAGCGAAAAACAGGAATTATCACAGGCGAGAATCTTTGGAAATGGAGGTTATCAGACTACCTGCAAAAAGGAGATCATAAAGTTTTTGACGAACTTATCAATAAAATAGTACAGTATCTTGGTGTAAAAGGTGATAAAAGCTTTTTCAGGGTGAAAGTGAATAACCGCTTCATGGAGAACGAAAATGTTGAATTTGATGCTGAAGTTTACAATGAAACCTATGAACTGATAAACAAAGATGATGTGAACATCACCATCACGGATGAAAAGAATAATTCATATCCTTTTGTACCTGGAAAGACTGATAAAGCATATTACCTCAATGCCGGAACATTCCCTGTAGGTAATTACACTTACCAGGCTACCGTAAAGACCGGGAAAAATGTTTATACAAAAAAGGGGGAATTCATTGTGACACCTCTCAACCTTGAATTTCTTAACTCAGTGGCCGATCATAACCTGTTATTCCGCATTGCAAAGGCTCATGATGGAGAAATGTTCTATCCAAGGACACTCCATGAGCTCGAAAAAAAAATTCTGGAGAGAGAAGACATTCGCCCGGTTTCTTACAGTCAAAAAAGGTTCATTGATCTTTCAGGCAGTGCCTGGCTGTTTATATTCATCGTTGCCTTGCTTTCTGCCGAGTGGTTCATAAGGAAAAGGAGTGGCATTTATTAGTTGCGAACAGTTATTTTGCATCAGAAGCACAAAGACAACCGGGCTCAATCATCAGTAATTATAGTGGAATATGGCAAATGTGTTTTTTTATATTATCCTGGTAATCCTCATTCTGGATTATGCTCTTGAGCAACTGCTCTCATACCTGAATTCGACATACTGGAGTAATCAACTGCCAAAAGAACTGGAAGGGATATATGACCAGGAAAAATATGCCCGGTCACAGCAATATGAGAAGAGCAAACAAAAATTTTCTTTCATCGTATCAACCCTCACCCTGATGGGTATGCTGTTGATTTTGATGGCCGGGGGATTCGCATGGACAGATCTATTTATCAGGCATTATTTTAATAATCCAATCTTGGTCGCACTCTTTTTCTTTGGGATCCTTGGGTTGCTTTCCAGCGTACTTTCACTGCCTTTTGATTATTATCATGTTTTTGTGCTTGAAGAGAAATTCGGCTTCAACCGCACCACGGTCAGCACATTTATACTGGATCGGTTAAAGGGCTTGATGCTCGGCATTATCATAGGTGGCGGATTAATTTCCCTTATCATCCTGATCTATGAATCCACAGGCAACTATTTCTGGGTAATTGCCTGGGCAGTCATTACCTTTTTCATGATATTCATGTCGATGTTCTATTCGAACCTCATTGTTCCGCTTTTTAATAAGCAGAAACCACTGGAACAAGGCCTGTTAAGAGACGCCATTGAGCAATTTGCCGGGAAAGTAGGGTTTAAGCTGAAAAATATATACATAATCAATGGGTCAAAACGGTCTAAGAAAGCAAACGCGTATTTTACCGGGCTTGGGATGAAAAAGAGGATTGTTCTCTATGATACTTTAATCCTGGACCACACTATCGAAGAACTCGTTGCCATACTAGCCCATGAGATCGGTCATTATAAGAAAAAACACACACTGACAGGTATTATTCTTTCCCTACTGCAAACCGGGATCATGCTTTTCATTCTATCGTTGTTTATCCGCAAAGACAATGCTGTGGCACGTTCACTCTGCCAGGCCCTCAGTGGTCTCACGGGGTTGTCAGTCAAACAGAGCTTTCACGTCGGCATTCTGGCATTCGGATTATTATACAGTCCTTTATCATTCTTACTGGGATTGATGCTGAATCAAATCTCAAGGAAACATGAATATACAGCTGATCGTTATGCCGGGGTTCATTATAGTCCGATCGCCATGATGGAAGCATTAAAGAAACTTTCTGTGAATAACCTCAGTAATCTAAGGCCACATCCTGCTTACGTATTCTTTTATCATTCTCATCCAACTTTGCTTCAGCGGTTGCAGGCACTGGAACAGATCGCTGAAGACCAATCTGCCTGATCTTTTATTTCTGATTTTTTGGCAGATTTCAATAAAATCAGTAAAAATTTTGTAATTTCATGCCTTCAAATTAAACTCATATCCCATGAAAAATATTCTTCGTTTATTCGTCACTGGATGCTTGCTTGCCACTTGTGGCCTTGTAAGCGGACAAAAAAGTCCGGATTCATATTTACTGGATTCCGTTTATTCTTATAACTGGTCAAGCAGCAATTGGTCGCTATATTTAAAGGAATACCTTACCCAGAATAGTTCCAAACAGCCGACTGAAGAGCTATTCAGAAGGTTTAATCCCAGTACATCACAGTTCCAGGATTATATAAGGGTCCTTAACAGTTATTTGGATACAATTTCTGTACCTACTACAATCACCGATCAGTTCTGGTATTCCAGCACCTGGAATACTTTTCAGTACCAGCATTATCAGGCAAGGAACCTTCCTGATACTACCTATTCAAAGAACTGGAATAACCAGCAACATAAGTTTACATATGGATTAATGTATACCTACCAATACAATACAAGCCAACTTCCTTTGGTCAGCCTTACAATGGGACTGGATACCGCGACCCAGGGCTGGTATAATATAGCAAAAACAACTAATACCTATACAACACTCATGAAACCACTGGAACAGATATTGTTTTCATGGCAGAAGTCCACTTCATTTTGGGACAGTATCGTTAAATACGTCAATGCATATGATTCCAATAATTTCCTGGTCAGCAACATTGAATATACCTGGAATGTTGCCAGCTCCGATTGGATTAATGCAGTAAGGACCACTTACTTTAATAATCCAACATCATTGCCATACATGGTTATGAAAGAAACCTGGGATACAGCCCTGAATGTATGGGATACAGTTCAGCGATCGCTCTATTATTACAGTCAGCAAAACTGGCTCCTTACGGTCCGCACGCAAAATTATAATCAGACAAGCAAGACCTGGATGGAAAACTACCTTACTTTTTACACCTATAATCCTTTAGGAGTGCAGAATTCCATGACAGGAGATATCTGGGATACCGTCCATTTAACCTATATCACTAATGCCTATCAGATTACCGACAGTGCAACAGGAAAAATTGCAGAATCATATACCCGTTATGTGGACCCACAGACATTCCTGATTACCGGCGGTATTCTGGATACATTTTCTTATGTTTTCTCAACGGGAGATTCACTAAAATGGCTGAATCAACAGTGGTCTGCTGTTGCCAATGACTGGGTCAACAAATCACAGGTCAACTATACCTACGATTCGATTAATTACTTATCGGAAAGAGTGACCCAGGATTGGATAAATTCGACATCTTCCTGGCAAGACTCGCTGAAATCAGATTATTTCTATTTCTCCCCCTCCGGAATCGGAGAACATCCTGCACTGCAGAGACCCTGTATCTATTCCAACCCGATGATGACAGGAAGTCCAATATACTGTCCTGATTTTAAAGTTGGAGATACGTACACACTAAGGGTCTGTTCACTTTCAGGATTAGAAGTTTACAGGACCACTTTCAACGGAGGCGAGGCTGTGACAATCAATAGATCACTTTCTCCAGGACTTTATTTCCTTATCATTGAACAAAATAACACCCTCTTATATAAAGATAAGGTTGTCGTTTTATAGACAGGATAACTGGAGTTGACCCAGAGTTGTCCTTATTTTTTATTTTCAGGATGGAGATAGCTGAGAATTTCATCAATAATGCCAATCTTGTATCCTTCTGAAAAATAAATTACTTCATTGGCCGGGTTAATAAATGTAACTACAGGGAGATTTAAAACGGTCTTCTTTTGAATTATCTTCAGAAAATCTTCCAGCGATCTATTGGCAGTGATGAGGGGTTTTGTTTTTGATGGCAGGACAGACGAATTTTTTTTCACGAAGATATCTTTATCCTTTTCTGTTCTGAACAGTAACAAGATTGATCCATTCCAGTTTTCCAGAACTTTTTTATTTTGAACGAGATCGTCAATAAAATGGCGGGAAGGTTCTTTCTCAGGGTCAAGCCATGCAAGGATAGTTCCTTTCTTATCAAGAGTTCCAACATTTCCTGTCATCATTTTAAAGAAATATTCAGTGTTCCCTATTCTTCCAATTACCGGTGCCGGAGCAAGATCTTTCCGCAATTTAATCTGAATATTTTTAGTTTTATTTTCTTCAAGATCAAAAAATGAAAGAGTGGCTAAAACCGTACCTCCCGTAATCCGGTTGCCTGTAACAACAAGATATGAGTCAAGCGGCACTTCAATTGTGCATGGGAAAGAATGTAATACGGGATCTGTTTCATAATCCAGGGAGCGGAAAAATCCATCTCCATACTTTTCAATGGTGAAATGGGTATAGTATTCCGGCTTCCGGTCGTTGCCAGGATCATTATTTATCACCAGTTTCCCCCTCAGATCAGCTGTTGACGGCAGGTTTGTGAAACAGACATCATGCCATTCCTCATTGAAAAAATACTGTGGGATCCTCGTGGACGTTTCAAGCCTGGCAGGTATCCCGAAACTCCTGCACAAGGCAATAAAAAAGATGTCCCTTGAATGGGTGTCAGTGACTTTTAATTCATAAACGCCGCTTGGGGTAATGGGAGCCCGGGCGTAATTCGCATTCTCATCAATCCTGATGGATTCTTTTACCCAGTTCACGATCGTTTCAGGGTTGCTTCTTCCGTTCAGGATAAATCTTTGCTCAAATTTTTTCTGAAAAAGTGCTTTATATGGTTTCAAATATTCATTATCGACCCTGGGTGAAAGGATAAATGAAGAAAAGATGGTTTTATCCTCTGTCATGGGTTTATAAATCAAGGAATAAAGGATATTATCATCCAGAACATCCCCTGTCACATCATGAAGATCCTTCTCAGAAATATCATTCAGCAAGGAAAATACCAGGTTCTTCTTATCGTCAGGGATCGATGATATAAATTCGATGAGATTACGCCAGTTTCCCCGGCTTCTATGGAGGACTTGCAAAAGAGAATCTGCATTAATCCTGATAGACGCAGCTAAACGAAAAGTCTTGGCTGAATCGATAAACGTCGATTCATAATCAGCCCTTATCCGGTCTTCGAAGGCAGTACGTTTTGTATTCCGGGCTTTCGCAGAGTCGTTGACGAGATCATTGACTTTCTGTTCAGGAGGGGGGATAAAATCATAAACTTCAGAATAAGTCTCGCCAGGTTTATGGTTCAAAATGATGGTCGCTGTATCTGTAGTTGCAATTGTGACCTTATGATAGCCAAAATTATTTCCTTTTGCAGCCCAGACAAGCAAGTCTCCAAAACCTGTAGTGAAGGAGCACAGTCCGTCTTTCAATGTGGTGCATCGCTGCAAGGGATAAAATTCAGCATAATTATAAATCTGGAATTCGACAGTGGCATTGTCGACAGGGACATTTTCCTGACTGACCACTTTTACCCAGATCCTTTTTGTGGCGGCATAATTGGATAAGACGTTGATTCGCGTGTATCTCTGATCTTTTATAAGGACATCCTCAGGACCATTATAATCACCGAAAACATTGGTGTTGACAAGCATGGCGCGTTTAGCCGGACCTGTAAACCAGGCCATGTCGAGTTCAGGCTCAGGCTCGCAAGCGCCCATATAATGCCATTTACCATCTACCCAGACCTCCACCCAGGCATGGTTGTCATCGCTATGTGCCCAGCGAGGTGTATAACATTGGCGTGCAGGGATACCAACTGCACGTAATGCGGCTACAGTAAATGTTGATTCTTCACCGCAACGGCCATAAGCGTTCTTCATCGTTGCCAAAGGCGCTGAAGTTCTGATATCTGAACCTTTGTAAGTCACCCTCTCATGGCACCAATGATTCACCTCCAGTGCCGCATCCGTCATCGAAAGATGTTTTATCCGGTTCTTTAATTCAGTATAAAAGACCTGCCGGGATGAGTCAAGGTTTTCATTATTCACCCGGATTGGAAGTACAAAATGACGGAACAGGTTTTCAGGAACAAGTTTTCCCCATGAGAATGTATCTTTAGCAACAAATGATGTCCTGACATTTTCCAGGAAAAAATGGCCATCATAATCAGCAAGATCACTCAACGACATATAGGCGTACAGAAACTCCAGTGCCTCTTTTTCCCGGATTGAAAGATTTTGGTCAAATATTTTAAATAACTGATCTTTACGATTTTCTGCAAGCTTCTTTTGTTTCTCAAACTGAGATTCGACTTTGTGCCTGTAATCCTTGTCTGAAATAAAATGATTTCCATTGTTGCATCCGGACAGAATAACAAAAGCTAACAAAGACGGGAAAAGAAAGATGTTTTTCATTTGATAATAGTTTTGATTTTAATGGTCACATTGAATATCCATTATTCTCATTTGTGTTTTGTACGAATGATAATAATGGATATTTCATAATACAGTATTCTGTTAATATGTGATTTCAATATCTTCACTGGTGAGGGCTGATTCCAAGAACCGCTGTTTAGAGCTCTTCAGTTTCAGGGTCAGATCCTTACCATTCACCTTCACACCCATGATATCGCCAAAGTCATGCAATATAAGCCGGAAAGCATTGAACCTCGAGGAAAATGATCCCTCGGCTTTTCCTATTATTATTGACCTTTTCACAGGATCAAATGAAATGACGCGACGACAAAATTGCCCCAATTCGTAATTATATGTGATGCCATCGTCTTCATAAAAGGTAAATGAATTAGGGGCTTTTCCGTTGTAGACATTAATCTCAAGCACGGAAGATGGCTTTTCAGAAGTATTCTGAATAACCGATTGCAAGGGAATGATACTTCCTGATCTGACAAACACAGGTAAATCCTCGAGTGGACAATCTACGGTTGCTTCCGTTTTTCCATTATAGTAGCGGTCATTACTCATCCTGAACCATTCACCGGCGGGAAAATAGACCTTGCAAATGGATTTGTCACTGGAAACAGGGGCAACCAGTATTTCATCCCCAAAAAGATATTCATTCTGGAAATCATTTTCATAGATCTTTTCATCCCTTGGATAGTTGATCGCAAGGGATCTTGCCACCGGCATACCGGTCTGCGAGGATTCATAAAATGCAGAATAGAGATAGGGAAGAAGCCTGTAACGTTTATTAATCCATTGTCTTGAGATCTCTTCAATTTCTTCGCCGAATGACCAAGGTTCTTTATGTCTTGAATTGATCTCTGCATGATTCCGTAAAAATGGCGTAAAGACGCCCACAGACATCCACCTTGCAAATAGCTCATTGGTAGGCGTACCAATAAATCCCCCCATATCCGCCCCGGTAAAAGAGACTCCGGAAATGCCAAGACTGTTAACCATTCTGACTGCCATCATCAGGTCGTCCTCGGTAGCTTTATTGTCTCCTGTCCAGACAGCTGAGTATCGCTGAATACCTGCATAAGCAGCACGGGTAAGGACGAATGGTCTTTTGTTATTCAGAAGGTGTTTTGTTCCTTCAAAGGTCGCCCTCGACATATTCAGCCCGTACACATTATGCGCTTGAGCAAGGGTACTGTGATGTCCATCAAAATCCAAGGTGACAATATCAGGAATACTTTGTCCCCAGGCGCTGGGTTCGTTCATGTCATTCCAGAATCCTTCAACACCCGGCACTGTGAGAGTTGTAAATTGTTTTCCCCACCATTCACGGACTTTTGAGTCAGTAAAATCAGGAAAGTGGCACCTTCCAGGCCAGACGCTTCCAACATACAAATGACCATCAGGGTATTTCACAAAACAATCGTTTTTAATTCCTTCATCATAGGTTGAGTAACCCTTTTCGATCCTGATCCCGGGATCAATTATGGTGACAAGATGAAATCCCAACGCATTTATTTTACTTATCATTGACCCCGGATCAGGGAAACGGTCTTTATTCCAGGTAAAAACCTTGTAGTTATCCATGTAATGTATGTCAAGATAAATTACATCACAGGGTATTTTTTTCTCTCTGAAAGTATTGGCAAGGTTCAGAACATCTGATTCAGGATAGTAACTCCAGCGGCATTGCTGGTATCCCAGGCTCCAATAGGGGGGAAGATTCATTCTTCCGGTAATCCAGGTATAGTCACGTATGATCCCGGGTATGTTCTTTGCGCCGAAAAAATAATAGTTCATTTCGCCATCGGCAGCTGCAAAGGATGAAAACTCATCATCTGTTGAAGCGCCAAAGTTGAATCTTGTCTGGAAAGAGTTATCGAGAAAAATACCATAGCAGACATCATCATGAATCCCTATATAAAAGGGGATTGTAACATAAAGCGGATCCTGACGGTAAGAATAGCCTGGAATGTCAGTGTTCCAGTTAACATAAGCGTTCCCGCGACGATTCAGCGGGCCGGTCTTTTCTCCTAAACCAATAAACTTTTCATCCGGGAACAACTTTTTATAACAGGTAACCTCGGTTCCCTGCCAGCTTAGGCTGAAATTCTGGTAATCACTTGAAATCAATGCTCCACCCGAATTCAAAATTTTTATATTAAGGGGTTTTTTCATAATGATGACCTGTAATGAATCTGTGATCAGCACCAGGGAATCTCTTTTATCTGTGATCTCCTTAAAATTTCCTGTTGGTTGCCGGATCACGGCATAAGAAAAATCCGGCTTCAGCTCTTCCATGTTGATCCGTATCCTCACTATTGTCGGTGAAAAGTGAAGCACCTCAACATTGGCATTGTCAGCAATGATGATAACTCCATGTTCTACCATTTTCATGCTCTTAAAAGATCCAATGAATGTCGGCGAATCGTTGTGGCAAATGCTGATCATTGGCATGAAGACTGCGAAAACAGTATTTATTATCCTGTACATGTTTGTAATCATAATATTCACTTTTACCGGCCAAAGATAAGAAACAAATCCTCGATGAACTGACTGACGATTCACATAATATTGTCAACTATAAAGTAGACACCAGTCATCCATGACCTGTTCACATATGATAAGATTCAAATCAGCAATTGGAAAGTATTTACCTTGATTCCTGTTCGGTACGTTTGATTATTTCATTTTGAAGTTCTTCCCCGAGATCGTTAAAATAATCGCTGTAGCCGGCAACCCTGACGATCAGGTCACGATATCTTTCGGGATGCTTCTGTGCGTCTCTGAGGGTCTTTGCTGAGACGACATTGAACTGGATATGATGTCCTCCCATACGGAAATAGCTGCAGATGAGCGCTGTCATTTTGACGATGCTCTCATCATCATCAAAAAAAGAAGGTGTGAATTTTTGGTTAAGTAACGTGCCTCCTGTCCGGAGATGATCTATTTTTGAGGCTGATCTTAACACGGCAGTCGGACCTTTTTTATCGGCCCCCTGAACAGGGGAGATCCCTTCAGAAAGTGGCTCTGCTGCTTTCCGTCCATCCGGGAGTGCGCCGATCACACTTCCAAAATAGACATGAGATGTCGTTGGGAGTAGATTTATCCTGAAAACTCCCCCGCGTGGTGTAGGACGGCCATTCACTGCATTATAAAAGAAATCAAAGACGGAAATTGCCTGGTCATCTGCATAATCATTGTCATTGCCGTATTTCGGCGTATTGTAGATCAATTCGAACCGCAATTCTTTAAAATCAGCAAAATTTCCTGAAAGCGCCTTCAACATTCCTTTCATGCTGACCGTCTTTTTGTCAAATACTTGGTACTTCAAGGCTGTCAGGCTGTCGGTGATGCTGCCAAGTCCTACACACTGAATATAGCTTGTGTTGTATCGTGCTCCCCCGCAATTGTAATCTTTCCCATTTGAAATGCAATCATCAATCAGCAGGGAAAGAAAAGGAACGGGCATATGATCCATGAATATCTTCTCGATGCGATTGTTACCTTCGATCTTGATATCTATGAAATGCTTCAGTTGGATTGAATAAGCTTTCATTAGTTCATCAAAATCTCTAAAATTTTCAGGAGGACCCGTCTCCACCCCAATCATTTTCCCTGTCAAAGGATCGGTTCCATTTTTTAGTGTGATCTCAAGCACCTTCGGAAGATTGAAGTATCCTGTCAGAATATAAGCCTCGGTTCCGAAAGCGCCTGATTCAACACATCCGCTTGCACCTCCATTGCGGGCATCTTCTATCGATTTCCCCTGGTTTACAAGTTCCCGGATAATTGCATCTGTATTAAAATAGGATGGTTGTCCGAACCCGGTTTTCGTAATATTCATTGCTCTGTGAATAAAGCTGTCGGGATTCACTTTGCTGATCTGTACCATTGAACTGGGTTGAAGCAGACGCATTTCTTCGATAACATCAAGGATCAGGAAGGTCAGTTCATTCACGGCATCAGAACCATCGGGGGTTACACCTCCAAGGTTAATCAGGCAAAAATCTGTATAAGTGTTGCTTTCCTGGGCAGTAACCCCGACTTTCGGAGGTGAAGGATGGTTGTTAAATTTAATCCAGACTGATTGCAGGAGTTCTCTGGCTTTTTCCCTGGTCAGACTTCCATCTTCCAGACCTTTCTTATAAAAGGGATAAAGATGTTGATCCAGGCGGCCAGGATTGAATGAATCCCAAGGATTCAACTCAGTAATTACACCGAGGTGGATGAACCAGTAGTACTGAAGTGATTCATGAAACGACTCGGGAGCATGGGCAGGCACATGACGACAGATGGCAGACATTTCCAACAGTTCCTCTTTCCTTTGGCTATTATTTGTAAGGTTTGATAATTCCTCCAGTTTGTCAGCATGCCGGTGAGCAAAAAGGATTATGGCATTTGCTGCAATTTCCATTGCTTTCAACTCTTCATGTTTTTCAGAAACGAACGGATCATTCTTCCAGTCCAGTCGCAATGTGGTATTCCTGATATCATTAATAATATTCAGCATGCCTTTGCTATAGATCTTATTTCCGCATACTGTATGGCCTGGGGCACGCTGTTCCTGGAATTCCGTAAAAATACCTGCTTTATATGCGTCAATCCATTCGGAAGTCATGGATCTCATAATACGATCACGGTTGTTTTTTCCCTTCCAGAAGGGTATGATCTCCTCACGATAGATTCGTTTTGTCTCTTTATCAACTTTAAAAGAAACTTTTTGCCTTGTATCCAGTATTGCTAAATCTTCAAGTGAATGAAGATTGATTTCAGGGTATGTGGGCGTAGCCTTGGGTGCTGGTCCGCGTTCCCCTACAATCAATTCATCTTCATTGATGCAAATGAATTTGTTGACCAGGATATGGCTGAGGTTAAGTGCACGCATTACAGGAACAGAAACTTGACTGTCTATGCCGCTTTTATAAAAATTTGTAACCAGCAGGGCACGCTCAGGATTAAGACGGTTTATCGCGTTCAGACTCTTATCCCTAAGTCTTTTAATGCGGTCAGTCATTTTTGATACGGAATAAATTGCGAAATCAGGAATTTAGAATTATGAATGCAAATATATACATATCTGAACAAATGCCTCATCCCCCAATCTTTACAAGAAAACCTTCTGCTTCAAATTCATCCTTCAACGAAAGCAAGGAGTTCTTCGTCAAGTCCTTCAGATGTCCGGTTTTATATTCGATATGAAACCGGACATATTTATTTTTTGCAATGGAATGATAGGGGAGGAGGCTGATATTAAAGGATGGAACAGATCCGCTTTCTTTCGTTAGGTGCAAAAGAAATTCCTTTATCTCCCTTATGTTTTTTTGTGTATCTGTTATACCGGGGACGACAGGAATCCTGATGATCACCTGCTTTGCATCAGAGATCAGCCTGACAAGGTTTTCCAGGATAAGCTTGTTTGAAACACCGGTATACCTGATATGATCATTTTCATCAATAAGTTTCAGGTCATAAAGGAATAGATCTGTAAATGGGCGAATCCTATCAATCTGAGCTGGATCTGCATAACCTGATGTATCGACAGTTGTATGCAGTCGATTTATTTTACATTCTATCAGCAGATCGAGCAGAAACTCATGCTGCATTAACGGTTCCCCTCCCGAGAAAGTGACTCCACCTGAAGATTCTTCATAAAAGATCCGGTCCATCTGAAGCTCAGACAGCACTTCATCAACACTCATCCAATGTCCGATCAGATCCTGCATATGAAACTTTTTTCCATCTAGGATAAATGTTTTCACAGATTCTTCAGGACGATCGCTTTGACCTTCAGGGTTGTGACACCACCAACAATTCAATGGGCATCCTTTTAAAAACACCGTTGTGCGAATTCCCGGCCCATCATGGACCGTAAACCGCCGAATATCGAAGATAAGGCCTTTACTCACTGTAGAACTTGATCATACGGATGATCGCCTGCCGGCAAACAGGACAAAACTCCGCTGCCTCATTGCTCTTCATCCGGCAGTCCATCATTGGGCTGAAAACTCCTTTCCCGACATAACCGCCACCTTCAAACATTCCAATAACGTCTTTGTATTTTTCATCCCTCGGAGTCGGAATTGGAGTTCCTTTCCTGATCATATATTTCCACTTTGAACCAAAATCAACATTCGTAGTTAAATTAGGCTCCCAGGGTTCGACTTTAGTATTATAGAAATCGGAATAAGTCACCTCTGAGGTATAGTATTCATCAGCAAGTCCGGCAAATGTATGGCCAAACTCATGGATGGATACGATCTCAGAAAAAAAGTTATCTACTGTGCTTTCTCCAAAATGGTTATAAAACCCGCCACCTCCATAGATTTTGCTGTTCACAAGGATAAAAATGACATCGTATGGAACATTTGCAGCGATATCATAAATCTCTTTTGTATTAGATGAGGTAAGGTAACGGTCCATGTCGAAGGTATAAAAACTGCTGTTCACATCGGTATTGACATAAATCCTTCGTCCCGGTATATCAACACCTGATTCTTCAGAAGGAGATTCGATGGCATAGAAGTTAAAACGGTCTTTATATTCACTATAAGGTTCCTGGGAGAGAAAATAATCACCGATCCTCTTTGCATCTTTAAGGAACTTATCCAGCTGATCCTTAGTATAACCTTCTGCGATAAATGCGATATCCACTTTATTTTCAGGATCTCCTGAATCATAGAACTTTACGAATGGAATCTGATGAATCTTCTTTCTGCTTATGAAATAATCATTCGGGTTAATATACATCTGATACAGTTTTTCGAATTTCCCATCTTCATATTTCCGTTTTTCAACCTGGAACCTGATAGTCTGTCGCGGAAAAGGGATTATAGCAGTCTGCTCAAAAGAACGTTGAACCTGCTTGGCTTCCGGTGTTTGTTTCCATTCCTGGAAAAGGTTACAGAATCCTTTGGTAAAGAGCAAAGTTCCTGAAACAGAATCAAATACTGCGATACGATAAGTACCATAATTAAAGGGATCAATCAGATGTTTACGGGGACCACTCCAGTAAGGTTCCTGTTTTACCTGGTTAAGATACACTGCCTCATGCTTGTAATCACCTGCAATATAATAATCTACCCGAAGAGTATTTGGAAAGAAGTAATCATCAAATTCAACCTGAACAATGTGGGTTTGATTTGGAAGCAAAACCGTGTCGTCTTTTACCTGGGCCTGGATTTGAAAAGGTCCAAAAGAGGTAACAGCGATCAGAAAAAAAAGAATAAAGAAAACCCTTCTCATTAGTTTGTTTTAATAGCGTTGTAGTTGCAAAGTTACGATCTTTTTACCTGTACTACCACCATTCCTGTCAGCATCAGAAAACAACCGGCCAGCGAACGTGTAGAAATGGATTCATGAAGGATCATCCATCCTCCGATTGCTGCAAATACCGCTTCCAGACTCAGGATAATAGAAGCGTAGGCAGGATGAGCTTCTTTCTGGGCAATAACCTGTAATGTATAAGCGATACCAACTGACAATATTCCAGCATAAAGTATTGGAATGGCTGCATTTATTATCTTTACTGAATTGACTTGTTCAATGGAAAAAGCTATGATAAGGTTCAGCACGGCACAGATAGTGAATTGTCCAATTGCAAGGTGGATAGAATTCATCCTGGGTGATAACCATCCGATCAGGAGAACATGAAAGGTGAATGCGAAAGCACACAAAAGTACAAGCAGATCGCCATGCTCAATCCTGAAACCACCTTTTACGCTTAATAAATAAAGACCTGTTGCTGAAAATATTACCCCAAGCCACGTAAAAAGATTTGTTCGATGTCCCAGAAAAGCTCCAATGATAGGGACGAAAATAACGTACAGTCCTGTGATAAAACCTGCTTTTCCGGCCGTCGTTGTTTTTAATCCTACCTGCTGGAGTGATACACCTATAAATAGCACAATTCCTGTGCAAATGACACCCAGTAAGATTTTCTTCCTGTCGAAAAAAAGGAAAGGATCTTTGGGCTTGAATTTTTCTTCAAAAAAAAGAAATGGAATCAGAAAAAGAGTCCCCAAAGTGAACCTAACTCCGTTAAAAGTAAATGGCCCTACAAATGTCATACCGGCACGCTGTGCAACAAAAGCAAAACCCCAGATAATGGCAGCTAACAGCAAAATAAGGTCAGCGCGGAGTTTATAAGACATTTAAGTTATCAAATTTATTTGCAAATATAAACTTTACTTTTATTGAAATATTCATTATTGATCTGTTCGTAACCAATGGCTTATTAATGAAATGATAATAATTAATTGTAACATTTTTTAAAATTAAATGTAAAATAAAAAAAATAGATAACTTTGAGCGGCTAAATTCATGTAATTAAGTGTTTAAATCAGAATTAAGAATGAAAATATTATGTGTTTTCATTCTAACTTCATTATTGAAAAAATAAAAAAAACCTAATAATAATATTCAGAGGCTGGTAATCATTGAAAATAAAAGAAGAGAACTATGAGAGTTTTACACATCTTCAAAACAGCGTTTATCATAGCAGTCATGATGTTTGCTGGTTTTAGTCCAAAGGCTCAAACCCCAAGCTATTCATGCGTGGCCATGAATGACACATTGATCAGTTCGACCGTTTACCAGTTTGATGTTTATATATATCAAACAGGGTCAACAGCTTTTTACCTCAACAATTATCAATTATCATTCCAGGCTTCGAATACGACTGGAATACTGAATGGGGGAACGCTAACAGGTTCCTATGTTACAGGATCCACTCAGTTACCGTCGTCGCTTACACCGGCAGGAGTCAGTACGTTTTTAATTGGAAACAATTATGAATTTCGTGTCAACGGGGTTTCTCCCAACTCTAATGGCTCACTTATTCCTACCACTGGTTTGATGATTGGTACCTTCCAAATCACAAATACGGTCGCATTTGCGCAAGCGACTATGGATCTGATATGGTGGAACACAGTTCCTGCAACTACTTATATTTATGCTATTGTCCCTCCGGGTGTAACTGGCACCCCTACGCTTATCACAGATATGGCCTGGCATACAACAACTTTAACAGACCCTGTCCTGAATGCACCTGTATCAGCATTCAATGTCACGGGTACAGGCAGCTATTGTACTGGAGGCTCCGGGGTATCCGTAGGACTGGATGGGTCTCAAACAGGCGTCTGGTACAATATATTAAAGAATTCGGTTGTAACATTGCCTGCCATTCCCGGTACAGGATTAGCAATATCCTTTGGCCTTCAAACTGCAGGAACTTACACAGCTACTGCATGGAGACAGGCAACATACATTACAGCTAACATGCTTGGCAGTGCTATAGTCACAGCATTACCAAATAATCCTGTCAGCGTTACAATTGCTGCCTCAGCCAACCCGGTATGTGCAGGGACATCGGTTACATTCACAGCCACCCCGACCAATGGAGGAACAACGCCATCCTATCAATGGCAGGTCAATGGTGTTGCAGCAGGTACAAACAGTCCTACGTACAGTTATACTCCGGTGACAGGCGATGCAGTAAAATGCATAATGACTTCGAATGCAACCTGTACAACGGGTAATCCTGCAACCTCCAACACGATCACGATGACGGTATATGCATTACCTGTTCCTTCATTCACGGTTGCCCCCGGGGCTAACACCTGTGCCAGCACAAATGTGGGCTATACGACGCAGGCAGGCCAGTCGTCATATGTATGGAATGTACCCGGGATACTGAACACAGATTATACGATCATCTCAGGAGGAATAGGTAGTTCGAGTAGTACGGTCACCTTGCAATGGCTGACAACAGGCAGCAAGACAGTGACAGTAAATTACAATAATTCCAATGGCTGTACAGGGGCTAGTCCTGCAACGAATACCACGACAGTGAATGCAAATCTGCCGGTCAGTGTATCGGTAGCTGCCTCAGCTAACCCGGTATGTGCCGGGACATCAGTTACATTCACAGCCACCCCGACCAATGGGGGAACAACGCCATTCTATCAATGGCAGGTCAATGGTGTTGCAGCCGGGACAAACAGTCCTACGTACAGTTATACTCCGTTGACGGGCGATGCAGTAAAATGCATAATGACCTCCAATGCGACCTGTACAACGGGTAATCCTGCTACCTCCAACATGATCACGATGACGGTATATGCATTACCTGTTCCCTCATTCACGGTTGCCCCCGGGGCCAACACCTGTGCCAGCACAAATGTGGGCTATACCACGCAGGCAGGACAGACATCCTATGTATGGAATGTACCCGGGATTCTGAACACAGATTATACGATCATCTCGGGAGGAATAGGTAGTTCGAGTAGTACGGTCACCTTGCAATGGCTGACAACAGGCACCAAGACAGTGACAGTAAATTACAATAATTCCAACGGGTGTACAGGTGCCAGTCCGGCAACGAATACCACGACAGTGAATGCAAATCTACCGGTCAGTGTATCGGTAGCTGCCTCCGCCAACCCTGTATGTTCAGGGACATCGGTTACATTCACAGCCACCCCGACCAATGGAGGAACCACGCCATTCTATCAATGGCAGGTCAATGGTGTTGCAGCAGGTACAAACAGTCCAACGTACAGTTATACTCCGTTGACAGGCGATGCAGTAAAATGCATAATGACTTCGAATGCCACATGTACCACGGGCAATCCTGCTACCTCCAACACGATCACGATGACGGTATATGCATTACCTGTTCCCTCATTCACGGTTGCCCCCGGGGCTAACACCTGTGCCAGCACAAACGTGGGCTATACCACGCAAGCAGGCCAGTCGTCATATGTATGGAATGTACCCGGGATACTGAACACAGATTATACGATCATCTCGGGAGGAATAGGTAGTTCGAGTAGTACGGTCACCTTGCAATGGCTGACAACAGGCAGCAAGACAGTGACAGTAAATTACAATAATTCCAATGGCTGTACAGGAGCCAGTCCGGCAACGAATACCACGACAGTGAATGCAAATCTGCCGGTCAGTGTATCGGTAGCTGCCTCAGCCAACCCGGTATGTGCCGGGACATCGGTTACATTTACGGCCACCCCAACCAATGGAGGAACAACGCCATTCTATCAATGGCAGGTCAATGGTGTTGCAGCAGGTACAAACAGTCCTACCTACAGTTATACTCCGTTGACAGGCGATGCAGTAAAATGCATAATGACTTCGAATGCCACATGTACCACGGGTAATCCTGCCACCTCCAACACGATCACGATGACGGTATATGCATTACCTGTTCCCTCATTCACGGTTGCCCCCGGGGCCAACACCTGTGCCAGCACAAATGTGGGCTATACCACGCAGGCAGGACAGACATCCTATGTATGGAATGTACCCGGGATTCTGAACACAGATTATACGATCATCTCGGGAGGAATAGGTAGTTCGAGTAGTACGGTCACCTTGCAATGGCTGACAACAGGCACCAAGACAGTAACAGTAAATTACAATAATTCCAACGGGTGTACAGGGGCCAGTCCGGCAACGAATACCACGACAGTGAATGCAAATCTGCCGGTCAGTGTATCAATAACTGCCTCAGTCAACCCGGTATGTGCCGGGACATCAGTTACATTCACAGCCACACCGACCAATGGAGGAACAACGCCATTCTATCAATGGCAGGTCAATGGTGTTGCAGCAGGTACAAACAGTCCTACGTACAGCTATACTCCGGTGACAGGCGATGCAGTAAAATGCATAATGACTTCGAATGCGACCTGTACAACGGGTAATCCTGCAACATCCAACACGATTAACATGATCGTCAACCCGCTTCTGCTGGTCAGCGTTTCAATCATTGCCGATAACAACCCTGTCTGCGCAGGTACCATAGTCACCTTTACTGCCACTCTGGCCAATGGTGGAGCAAGCCCATCCTATCAGTGGAAAGTCAATGGTATCGATGTTGGAACTAATAGCAATACATATTCTTATATTCCTGTTAACACTGATGCTGTGACCTGTGCGCTTACATCCAATGCTACTTGTGATACGGGTAATCCTGCTACATCCAACACCATCAACATGACCGTGAACCCACTTTTGCCGGTCAGCGTTTCAATCATTGCCGATAACAATCCAGTCTGTGCAGGTACCACTGTTAACTATACCGCTACTCCTACAAATGGCGGAACAAGTCCATCCTACCAGTGGAAAGTCAATGGATTACCTGTCGGAACTAACAATGCAACATATTCATATATTCCTCTAAACAATGATGTTGTAACTTGTGTGCTGACTTCCAATGCGACCTGTGCTTCAGGAAACCCTGCAACTTCCAATATAATCACAATGACAGTGAGTACAAGTTTATCTGTCAGTGTTTCTATTGTTGCCGATAATAATCCTGTCTGCGCAGGTACCACTGTCAACTTTACCGCTACTCCTGCAAATGGTGGTTCAAGCCCATCATATCAGTGGAAAGTCAATGGTATCGATGTTGGAACTAATAGCAATACATATTCTTATGTACCTGTAAACACGGATGCTGTGACCTGTGTGGTTACTTCCAATGCAACCTGTGCTACGGGTAATCCAGCTACATCCAACACCATTAACATGACGGTGAACCCACTTCTGCCGGTCAGCGTTTCAATCATTGCCGATAACAATCCAGTCTGTGCAGGTACCACTGTTAACTATACCGCTACTCCTACAAATGGGGGAACAAGTCCATCCTACCAGTGGAAAGTCAATGGATTACCTGTCGGAACTAACAATGCAACATATTCATATATTCCTCTAAACAATGATGTTGTAACTTGTGTGCTGACTTCCAATGCGACCTGTGCTTCAGGAAACCCTGCAACTTCCAATATAATCACAATGACAGTGAGTACAAGTTTATCTGTCAGTGTTTCTATTGTTGCCGATAATAATCCTGTCTGCGCAGGTACCACTGTCAACTTTACCGCTACTCCTGCAAATGGTGGTTCAAGCCCATCATATCAGTGGAAAGTCAATGGTATCGATGTTGGAACTAATAGCAATACATATTCTTATGTACCTGTAAACACGGATGCTGTGACCTGTGTGGTTACTTCCAATGCAACCTGTGCTACGGGTAATCCAGCTACATCCAACACCATTAACATGACGGTGAACCCACTTCTGCCGGTCAGCGTCTCAATCGGTGCCTCTGCCAATCCTGTCTGTGCAGGTACCACGGTCACCTTTACTGCCACTCCGACCAATGGTGGAGCAAGCCCATCCTATCAATGGAAAGTCAATGGTATCAATGTCGGAACTAATAATGCAATTTATTCATATATCCCTCTAAACACGGATGCAGTGACCTGTGCGCTCACATCCAATGCCACTTGTGCTACGGGTAATCCCGCTACATCCAATACCATTAACATGACCGTGAACCCACTCCTTGCGGTCAGCGTCTCAATCGGTGCCTCTGCTAATCCTGTCTGCGCAGGTACTACGGTCACCTTTACTGCCACTCCGACCAATGGTGGATCAAGCCCATCATATCAGTGGAAAGTAAATGGCATCAATGTCGGAACTAATAATGCAGTTTATTCATATATTCCTCTAAACACGGATGCTGTGACCTGTATGCTCACATCCAATGCAACCTGTGCTACGGGTAATCCAGCTACATCCAACACCATAAACATGACGGTGAACCCACTTCTGCCGGTCAGCGTCTCAATCGGTGCCTCTGCCAATCCTGTCTGCGCAGGTACCACGGTCACCTTTACTGCTACTCCAACCAATAGTGGATCAAGCCCATCGTATCAATGGAAAGTAAATGGCATTAATGTTGGAACTAATAATGCAGTATATTCATATATCCCGCTAAACACAGATGCTGTGACCTGTGTGCTCACATCCAATGCGACTTGTGCTACGGGTAATCCTGCTACATCCAACACCATCAATATGACCGTGAACCCACTTCTGCCGGTCAGTGTTTCAATCGGTGCCTCTGCCAATCCTGTCTGTGCAGGTACCACGGTCACCTTTACTGCCACTCCGACCAATGGTGGCGCAAGCCCATCGTATCAGTGGAAAGTCAATGGTATCAATGTTGGAACTGACAATGCAACATATTCATATATCCCTCTAAACATGGATGCAGTGACCTGTACGCTCACATCCAATGCCACTTGTGCTGCGGGTAATCCTGCTACATCCAATACCATTAACATGACCGTGAACCCACTCCTTGCGGTTAGCGTCTCAATCGGTGCCTCTGCTAATCCTGTCTGCGCAGGTACCACTGTCAACTTTACCGCTACTCCTGCAAATGGTGGATCAAGCCCATCATATCAGTGGAAAGTCAATGGTATCGATGTTGGAACTAATAGCAATACATATTCTTATGTACCTGTAAACACGGATGCTGTGACCTGTGTGGTTACTTCCAATGCAACCTGTGCTACGGGTAATCCAGCTACATCCAACACCATTAACATGACGGTGAACCCACTTCTGCCGGTCAGCGTCTCAATCGGTGCCTCTGCCAATCCTGTCTGTGCAGGTACCACGGTCACCTTTACTGCCACTCCGACCAATGGTGGCGCAAGCCCATCGTATCAGTGGAAAGTAAATGGCATCAATGTCGGAACTAATAATGCAGTTTATTCATATATCCCTCTAAACACTGATGCTGTGACCTGTGTGCTTACATCCAATGCGACCTGTGCTACGGGTAATCCTGCTACATCCAACACCATTAACATGACGGTGAACCCACTTCTGCCGGTCAGCGTCTCAATCGGTGCCTCTGCTAATCCTGTCTGCGCAGGTACTACGGTCACCTTTACTGCCACTCCGACCAATGGTGGATCAAGCCCATCGTATCAGTGGAAAGTCAATGGATTACCGGTCGGAACTAACAGTGCAACATATTCATATATCCCTCTAAACACGGATGCTGTGACCTGTGCGCTTACATCCAATGCTAATTGTGCTACGGGTAATCCTGCTACATCCAACACCATCAACATGACCGTGAACCCACTTTTGCCGGTCAGCGTTTCAATCATTGCCGATAACAATCCAGTCTGTGCAGGTACCACTGTTAACTATACCGCTACTCCTACAAATGGCGGAACAAGTCCATCCTACGAGTGGAAAGTCAATGGATTACCGGTCGGAACTAACAGTGCAACATATTCATATATCCCTCTAAACACTGATGCTGTGACCTGTGCGCTTACATCCAATGCTACTTGTGCTACGGGTAATCCTGCTACATCCAACACCATCAACATGACCGTGAACCCACTTTTGCCGGTCAGCGTTTCAATCATTGCCGATAACAATCCAGTCTGTGCAGGTACCACTGTTAACTATACCGCTACTCCAACAAATGGCGGAACAAGTCCATCCTACGAGTGGAAAGTCAATGGATTACCGGTCGGAACTAACAGTGCAACATATTCATATATCCCTCTAAACACGGATGCTGTGACCTGTGCACTTACATCCAATGCGACCTGTGCTACGGGTAATCCCGCTACATCCAACACTATCAACATGACCGTGAACCCACTTTTGCCGGTCAGTGTTTCAATCATTGCCGATAACAATCCAGTCTGTGCAGGTACCACTGTTAACTATACCGCTACTCCTATAAATGGCGGAACAAGTCCATCCTACCAGTGGAAAGTCAATGGATTACCGGTCGGAACTAACAGTGCAACATATTCATATATCCCTCTAAACACGGATGCTGTGACCTGTGCGCTTACATCCAATGCTACTTGTGCTACGGGTAATCCCGCTACATCCAACACTATTAACATGACCGTAAACCCGCTTCTGCCGGTCAGCGTCTCAATCGGTGCCTCTGCCAATCCTGTCTGCGCAGGTACCACGGTCACCTTTACTGCCACCCCGACCAATGGGGGAGCGAGCCCATCGTATCAGTGGAAAGTTAATGGTATCAATGTTGGAACTAACAGTGCAACATATTCATATATCCCTCTAAACACGGATGCTGTGACCTGTGCGCTTACATCCAATGCGACCTGTGCTACGGGTAATCCTGCTACATCCAACACCATCAACATGACCGTGAACCCACTTTTGCCGGTCAGCGTTTCAATCATTGCCGATAACAATCCAGTCTGTGCAGGTACCACTGTTAACTATACCGCTACTCCTACAAATGGCGGAACAAGTCCATCCTACCAGTGGAAAGTCAATGGATTACCAGTCGGAACTAACAGTGCGACATATTCATATATTCCATTGAACAATGATGCAATTACCTGTGTCATGACCTCGAATTGTAGCTGTCCTACTGGTAATCCATCAACATCTAACATGATCACGATGATGGTGAATCCGGATTTACCGGTCAGTGTATCCATAGGTGCCTCAGCCAATCCGGTTTGTTCCGGGACATCTGTCACATTTATAGCAACCCCGACCAATGGAGGGTCAGCGCCCTTCTATCAGTGGCTGGTTAATGGGTTGCCTGTCGGCACTAATAGTACTACCTACTCTTATATTCCCGTGAACAATGACGTTGTGACATGTGTCCTTTTTTCAAATGCAACTTGCGCTACAAGCAATCCCGCAACTTCGAACCCCGTGACAATGACGGTGAGCACGATTTTACCGGTCAGTGTTTCCATTAGCGCCACTGCTAACCCGGTATGTGCCGCGACATCAGTCACTTTTACAGCAACACCGACCAATGGAGGAACAGCCCCAATATTTCAATGGAAAGTCAATGGTATCAATGTTGGTCTTAACAGTCCCACTTATTCATATGTTCCTGTGAATAATGATGCTGTGACCTGTGAGCTCACATCAAATGTAACCTGTGCGACAGGAAATCCTGCAATGTCCAACACCATTACTATGATCGTGAATCCAAATCTTCCTGTCAGCATTTCAATTGATGCTTCTGCCAATCCAGTTTGTGCTGGTACTTCTGTACTCTTTACTGCCGCTCCAACTAATGGAGGAGCATCCCCCTCATACCAGTGGAAAGTCAATGGATTGCCAGTTGGCACTATCAGTACTACTTATTCATACATTCCAGTGAATAATGATGCGGTGACTTGTGTGCTCACTTCCAATGCAACTTGTACGTCAGGCAATCCAGCAACATCCAATACAGTCATAATGACGGTGAATCCAAATTTACCAGTCAGTTTATCGATTGGCGCTTCTGCTAATCCAGTATGTGCAGGGACATCCGTCACTTTTACAGCAACACCTTCTAATGGGGGAACAACACCAACATATCAATGGAAAGTTAATGGTACTAATGTTGGAACCAACAGCCCATTGTACACCTATGCACCTGCAACCGGGGACAATGTGACCTGTGTGTTGAATTCAAACGCAACCTGTACTACCGGTAACCCGGCAACATCCAACCAGGTTATCATGACCGTTAATCCATTACCAAGCCCGACTGTTAGCGGTTCCGGACTGGCTTGCAATGGTTCAGTGAACAATATCTATACGACTCAACCAGGAATGGTTGGTTATAGCTGGACTGTGACAGGAGGTACTATAACATCCGGGAATGGAACTTCTTCTATTGCTGTGACCTGGAACGTGGCAGGATCTCAGACTATAAGTGTAAATTATACAGACAGCAACGGATGTACCGCTGCTTCCCCGGGCTCAATGACAGTTATCGTTATTCCATTACCCACACCGACTATCCTTGGTCCTATAAGCATCTGTGCAGGATCCACAGCGAATATTTATACCACTCAATCAGGGATGAGTAACTACACCTGGTCGATATCGGCCGGAGGCACTATCACAGGAGGTGCCGGGACCAACAGCGTTACTGTTACATGGAACACTGCAGGAGCCCAAACCATCAGTGTCAACTACAACAATGCATTCGGATGTTCTGCTTCTTCACCAACTGTATATAATGTCACAGTCAATCCATTGCCTTTGCCGACTATTACAGGCCCTTCCAGTGCATGTCTTAATTCAACAGGCAATCTGTATTTTACTGAAGGTGGGATGTCCAGCTACAGCTGGACTGTTTCAGCCGGGGGTACCATAACTGCAGGTGCCGGAACAGATAATATTACAGTTACCTGGCACTCGACAGGTGCACAGTCTGTCAGCGTCAATTACACTAACGGATTTGGTTGCACTCTTGTCTCACCTACGGTTTACCCTGTAACTGTTAATGCGTTACCAGCCCCTTCATTATCAGGTCCATCGACAGTTTGTGCCGGCTCAACAGGAAATGTCTATACCACGCAGGCTGGTAATACAAATTACATCTGGGCGGTCTCGGCAGGTGGTACCATAACCGCTGGAGGAACATCAAATAGCACTTCCGTCACCGTTACCTGGAATTCAGCAGGAGCCCAAACGGTAAGCGTTAACTATACCAATGGCAACGGCTGCACTGCCGCTGTTCCCACCGTATACAATGTCACTGTTAATGCCTTGCCGACACCTACCATTGCAGGTCCTACACTAGTGTGCATCGGTGTTGCCGGGAAAGTTTATACGACCCAGAACGGGGGCGGTATACATGGTTATATATGGTCGGTTGTTGGTGGTACCATCACTGCCGGCGGTACAGGAACTGATAATACGGTTACTGTGACCTGGAACACAGTTGGAACCGAATCAGTAAGTGTAAACTATGCCAATGGCAACAACTGTACTGCTGCCTCACCAACGGTATACAATGTGATAGTCAATGCGCTTCCTGCTCCAACCATTTCAGGAAATAATAACGTTTGTGTCAGCCCGGTAGGGCAAGTGTATGCAACACAAAGCGGTAATTCAAATTATATATGGGCTGTAACCGGCGGTGGAACCATTACTGCCGGTGGCACCGCAACTGATTATACAGTTACTGTGACCTGGAATACAGCCGGAGCCCAGACAGTAAGTGTAAACTACACCAATGGAGGTGGGTGCACTGCTACATCTCCGACAGTATACAATGTTACTGTTTCTCCTTTCCCAGTGCCATCCCTAAGCGGGGCATCTTTGGCCTGTCTGAATTCAAGTTATGTCTATACAACAGATGCGGGAATGTTCAATTATATCTGGACAGTATCTGCAGGTGGAACCATCACTGCAGGAGGGGGAACAGCAAATAGTACGGTCACCGTCAAATGGAACGTTTTAGGAGCCCAGTCAGTCAGTGTCAAATATACCAATGGCAGTGGCTGTACTGCCCTTGCACCGACAGTTGAAAACGTTACTGTCAATGCACTTCCTACCCCGTCGATCAGCGGGAGCAATAACGTTTGTGCCGGATCAACAGGATATGTTTATACAACACAGGCCGGCAAGAGCAATTATACCTGGTCTGTTTCTGCCGGTGGTTCGATCGCTTCCGGAGGCACAGCAACTGATAATACTGTTACTGTTAACTGGAACACAGCAGGTGGCCAAAGTGTAAGCGTTAACTACACAGACGCTAACGGGTGTGCTGCCGCTTCTCCCACGGTATATCCTGTAACAGTCAATCCTTTACCAACTCCATCTCTCAGCGGACCCATAAACGTTTGTGCCGGTTCAACAGGAAATGTCTATACGACCGATGCAGGAAAGACAAACTATACATGGTTTATTTCTTCATTCGGAACAATCACAGCCGGTGGAACGGCAACCGATAATACTGTTACCGTGACATGGAACTCAGGACCGGGTCAATCAGTAGGTGTGAACTACGCGAATAGTTTTGCGTGCTATGCTGCAAGTCCGACCAGTTTACCAGTGACCGTTAATGCACGGCCAAACCCGACAATAGCAGGTCCTACACCGGTTTGTGCAGGATCCACTGGAAATACTTATACAACACAGGCCGGCATGACCAATTACATCTGGTCAGTCTCTGCAGGCGGTACTGTCACAGGCGGTGGCGGAGTAGGCAACAATACCGTCACAGTTACCTGGAACACAGCAGGTGCCCAGACCGTAAGCGTGAACTATACCAATGGTAATGGCTGTACTGCCGCTACCCCGGCAGTTTACAATGTAACTGTCAATGCATTGCCAATTGTGACAATAGCAGGTCCGACACCAGTCTGTGCAGGCTCAACCGGTAATATCTATACCACACAAGCAGGGATGTCAAACTACATCTGGTCAGTCTCTGCAGGCGGTACCATCACCGCAGGCGGTGGACTCGCAAATAGTACGGTTACAGTGACATGGAACACAGCAGGTGCACAGACTGTAAGTGTCAACTATACCAATGGAAATGGCTGCACTGCAACTGCACCAACAGTCTATAACGTTACTGTGAATCCTCTGCCGGTGCCGACCATTGCAGGCCCGGCATCTGTTTGTGTGAACTCTACGGGTAATGTCTATACCACGCAGGCAGGTAATACCAATTATATCTGGTTAGTCTCTGCCGGCGGTACCATCACCGCAGGCGGTACCACAAACAGCACCAGTGTCACAGTTACCTGGACTACAGTCGGTCCGCAAACAGTCAGTGTGAACTACACCAACTCCAATGGGTGTACCGCAGCTGCACCAACAGTATACAACGTAACCGTCAATGCCATTCCATCTCCGACCATAGCAGGTCCTAATCCGGTATGCGTTGGCGTTTCAGGTAATGTCTATACTACAGAAGCTGGTCAAACTAATTATATTTGGACTGTTGTTGGTGGTACCATCACTGCAGGTGGTACTGCAACCAGCAATACCATCACCATCACCTGGACTACGACAGGGCTACAATATGTCAGCGTTAATTATACTAATGCTGCCGGCTGTACCGCTCTTTCACCAACGGTTTACAACGTCACCGTCAATCCCCTTCCAGTACCGACCCTCTCTGGTCCTGCTACTGTCTGCGTTGGCATTGCAGGTAATGTCTATACCACACAGGCAGGCATGACCAATTACATCTGGGCAGTCTCTGCCGGTGGCACTATTACAGCAGGCGGCGGACTTGCAAATAGTACGGTTACTGTGACCTGGAATACGGCAGGTGCACAGACTGTCAGTGTCAACTATACCAACGGCAATGGCTGCACTGCAACTGCACCAACAGTCTATAACGTTACCGTGAATCCTCTGCCGGTTCCGACCATTGCAGGCCCTGCCTCTGCATGTGTTAATTCAAACGGAAATGTCTATACCACGGAGTCAGGCATGACCAATTATATCTGGTCAGTCTCTGCAGGTGGTACCATCACAGCAGGTGGCGGAACAGCCAATAATACTGTTACCGTAACCTGGAACACGGTTGGAGCACAGAGTGTCAGCATAAATTATACCAATAGCAATGGTTGCACTGCTGTATCACCAACCGTTTATCCTGTGACAGTCAATCCTTTACCTTCACCAACCATTATCAGCGGACCCAGCCTGGTTTGCAATAATTCAACAGGGAATATATATACAACGCAGGCAGGGATGTCTGGTTATACCTGGACAGTGACCGGGGGTACGATCACTTCCGGGCAGGGAACAGCTTCCATCGCAGTAACATGGACAACTTCAGGATCACAAACAGTCACCGTGAACTACACGAACAGTTTTGGTTGTTTTGGCGGAACCCCGGGGTCAATGATCGTTATCGTCATCCCACTGCCTACACCGACTATTACAGGTCCCACTAACGTCTGTGCAAACTCTGCCGGAAACGTTTATACCACAGAGGCTGGTAATTTCAGCTATACATGGTCAATTTCTGCCGGTGGGACGATCACATCCGGTGGTACTTCCACCGATAATACGGTAACTGTTACCTGGAATACAGCAGGCGCACAGACTGTAAGCGTAACCTATCTCAATATTTTCGGATGTGCTGCAGCTTCACCAACTGTGTTGCCCGTTACTGTTAACCCGAGGGCACTGCCAACAATCTCCGGCCCTGCTTCTGTTTGTCTTAACTCGACAGGTAACATCTATATTACAGAAGCCGGTAATTCCAATTATATCTGGAGTGTTTCAGCAGGCGGTACCATCACTGCCGGCGGCGGAATTACTAATAATACCGTTACCGTTACCTGGAACACGGTTGGAGCACAGAGTGTCAGCGTAAGCTACACCAATGCATTTGGCTGTACTACCGTCACCCCGACAGTTTACAACGTTACTGTTAATGCACTTCCATCTCCGACCATAGCAGGGCCTGCATCGGTTTGTGCAGGTTCAACAGGAAATGTCTATACCACGCAGGCTGGTAATACAAATTACATCTGGGCAGTCTCGGCAGGCGGTACGATAACAGCAGGAGGAACAACAAACAGTACTTCCGTCACCGTTACCTGGAATACAGCAGGAGCCCGGACAGTAAGCGTTAACTATACCAATGGCAACGGCTGTACTGCTGCTGCCCCCACCGTATACAACGTCACTGTCAATGCCTTGCCGACTCCTACCATTGCAGGTCCTACACCGGTTTGTGCCGGCACCCCAGGTAATGTCTATACCACACAGGCAGGTAATACCAATTATATCTGGTCAGTCTCTGCTGGTGGCACCATCACAGCAGGAGGAACCACAAACAGCAGTTCTGTAACTGTTACCTGGAACACAGCCGGAGCACAGACTGTAAGTGTGAACTACACCAATGGCAGTGGCTGCACTGCTGCTGCACCAACGGTTTATAACGTTACCGTTAATGCCGTACCGACGCCAACAATTATAGGCCCGGCATCTATTTGTGGTGTACCATCTGCAGGGAATAATTATCTCACAGAGACAGGTATGAACAACTATGTATGGTCAGTCTCCGCCGGTGGCACTATCACAGCAGGTGGAACTGCTACCAGTAGTTTCGTCACAGTGATGTGGACCACGGTTGGGGCACAGACCGTCAGTGTGAACTATACCAATGCAGGTGGTTGTACTGCTGCTTCACCAACGGTATATAACGTCTCTGTGAACGCTCTCCCGGTCCCGACCATTGCAGGTCCAACCCCGGTTTGTGTAATATCAACCGGCAATGTTTATACCACACAGGCTGGCATGACCAATTATATCTGGGCTGTCTCTGCAGGTGGTGTCATTACTGCAGGCGGAACAACAAACAGCAGTAGTGTTACTATTACCTGGAATACGGTCGGCGCACAGACCGTCAGCGTGAACTATACCAACTCCAATGGATGTACCGCTGCCGCACCCACCGTGTTCAATGTTACTGCCAATCCAACACCGGCTCCGACACTTGCAGGTCCTACTCCTGTCTGTGCAGGATCTACCGGTAATGTTTATACCACACAGGCAGGTAATACCAACTACATCTGGGCTGTCTCTGCCGGTGGTACCATCACCGCAGGCGGAACAACAAACAGCAGTACCGTTACCGTTACATGGAACACAGCAGGCGCACAGACCGTAAGTGTTGACTACACCAATGGCAGTGGCTGCACTGCTTCCTCACCAACGGTGTATAATGTTACTGTCAATGCACTGCCCACACCTACCATTGCCGGTCCAACACCTGTTTGTGCAGGTTCTACAGGTAATTTATATACCACACAGGCAGGTATGACCAATTACATATGGGCTGTCTCTGCAGGTGGAACCATCACCGCAGGCGGAACTACAAACAGCAATACCGTTACCGTTACCTGGAACACTGCAGGCGCACAAACCGTCAGCGTGAACTATACCAATTCAAATGGTTGTACTGCTGCCGCTCCGACAGTATTCAACGTCACTGTCAATGCACTGCCCACACCTACCATTGCAGGTCCTACTCCTGTTTGTGCAGGTGCCACAGGTAATGTCTATACCACGCAGGCTGGTAATACTAATTACATCTGGGCTGTCTCTGCAGGTGGAACTATTACTGCAGGCGGAACTACGAACAGCAGTAGTGTCACTGTAACCTGGAACACAGCAGGCGCACAGACCGTCAGTGTGAACTACACGAATGGCAGTGGCTGCACCGCTGCTGCACCGACGGTTTACAACGTCACCGTCAATGCACTGCCGACTCCTACAATCGCAGGACCGGCATCTGTTTGCGTTAACTCTACAGGTAATGTCTATACCACACAGGCTGGCAATACCAATTACATCTGGGCTGTCTCTGCAGGCGGAACTATTACTGCAGGCGGAACTACGAACAGCAGTAGTGTCACTGTAACCTGGAACACCGCAGGTGCACAGACCGTCAGCGTGAATTACACTAACTCCAATGGTTGCACTGCCACATCGCCGACAGTTTACAATGTTACTGTCAATGCACTGCCCACTCCGTCTATTGCAGGTCCTACAACGGTATGTGCTGGCACAGCGGGCAATCTCTATACAACACAACCTGGTAATACAAATTATATTTGGTCAGTTTCTGCCGGTGGAACCATTACTGCAGGCGGAACATCAAACAGCAATACCGTTACGGTGACCTGGAATACAGCAGGCGCTCAAACCGTCAGTGTAAACTATACAAATTCCAACGGCTGCACTGCTGCTGCTCCATTTGTCTATAACGTCACTGTCAATGCACTTCCGGTTCCTACACTTGCAGGTCCTACTCCTGTTTGTGCAGGTACCACTGGTAATGTCTATACCACGCAGGCTGGTATGACCAATTACATTTGGGCTGTTTCTGCCGGTGGAACCATTACTGCAGGAGGGACATCAAACAGTAATACAGTTTCCGTTACCTGGAACATACCAGGCGCACAAACAGTAAGTGTGATCTATACAAATGGCAGTGGCTGTATCGCAGCATCACCGACAGTTTACAATGTTACTGTCAATGCGTTGCCGTCTCCCATAATCTCAGGTCAGGCGTCTGTTTGCGTGAACTCCACGGGCAATGTCTATACCACACAAGCTGGTATGACTAACTACATCTGGGCAACATCTGCCGGTGGATCTATAACAGCTGGCGGGACCACGAACAGCACGAGTGTCACTATTACGTGGAACACGGTTGGAGCCCAGACTGTCAGTGTGAACTATACCAATGCCAACGGATGTACCGCTACTGCTCCTACAGTTTACAATGTCACTGTCAATGCACTGCCAACGCCAACCATTACAGGTCCGGCCTCCGTCTGTGCCGGCACTGCTGGTAACGTCTATACGACTCAGGCAGGTATGACTAATTACATCTGGTCAGTCTCTGCTGGTGGCACTATCACTGCAGGCGGCACTACAAACAGTAATACCGTCATCATCACCTGGAACACGGTTGGAGCCCAGACTGTCAGTGTGAACTATACCAATGCCAACGGCTGTACCGCTTCTGCTCCTGCAGTGTACAACGTCATGGTCAATGCACTTCCAACTCCAACAATAGCAGGTCCGGCATCTGTTTGTGCAGGAACTGCTGGTAATGTCTATACAACCCAGGCAGGTATGTCCATTTACCTATGGACTGTCTCATCCGGTGGTACCATTACTGCGGGTGGAACTACAAACAGCAATACTGTTACAGTAACCTGGACAACGGCAGGTGCACAGACCGTCAGAGTGAACTACACCAACGTCAATGGCTGTACCGCTGCTGCCCCGTTTGTCTTTAACGTTACTGTCAATCCATTGCCGGTGCCCACAATAACAGGACAAACGAATCTGTGTGTCAATTCAGGTTACTACAATTATACTACTGAAGCCGGCATGCAGAATTATGTGTGGACTGTCTCATTGGGTGGACTAATCAACTATGGATCCGGCACTAACCAGATCAACGTTTCATGGATAGGTTCAGGCGCTCAAACAGTTAGTGTTACTTACACCAGTACCGCTGGATGTGCCGCTGCTGCCCCTACAGTACTTAACGTAAATGTTTATCCTTCACCCAATCCCACAATATCAGGTCCTCAGCAGGTTTGTGTTGGATCCATCGGTAATGTATACACCACTCAGGCAGGAAATACCAACTATGTATGGTCGGTTTCTCCAGGTGGCATTGTCACTTCAGGCGGAGGTTCGGCAAACAATACCGTTACTGTCACCTGGGTTACTGCGGGTGCACAATTTGTCGGTGTGAATTATACCAATACCAATGGCTGTACTGCGCCGGTTGCGACAACTTATAATGTTACCGTTAACCCGCTACCGGTTCCAACCATAAGCGGTCCAAACCCGGTTTGCGTTGGGTCTTCAGGAAATGTTTATATTACTCAGCCTGGGATGACCGGATATATATGGAGTGTCTCAGCAGGGGGTACAATTACCGGCGGTGGCGGAACTGGAAATAATACAGTTACTGTTACATGGACTACAGTCGGGGCCCAAACTGTGAGTGTCAATTACAGCAATGGCGGCAACTGTACCGCTCCTGGCCCGATAGTTTTCAATGTCACCGTTAATGCTTTACCAGTCCCGACCATCTCGGGACCTACACCAGTCTGTCTAGCATCTACAGGTAATGTTTACACCACACAGGCAGGGATGACCAATTACATCTGGTCTGTATCTGCCGGTGGCACCATCACTGGTGGTGGAACTACAAACAGCAATACGGTTATTGTGACCTGGAACACTGCAGGTACACAGACCATCAGCGTGAACTATACCAATGTCAACGGATGTACAGCGCCCTCTCCATTCATCTATAACGTAGTTGTTAATCCTTTGCCGGTTCCCACTATTACCGGGCAGACTAACCTGTGCGTTAATTCGGGTTATTATAATTACACTACCGAATCAGGCATGCAGAATTATGTGTGGACTGTATCGTCGGGTGGTATGGTCAGTAGTGGAAATGGTACCAACCAGATCCAGGTCTCTTGGTTTGCTGCAGGTGCACAAACGGTAAGTGTGACTTACAGCAATGGCGTTGGTTGTTATCCATTGGCACCCACAGTGCTCAACGTCACGGTTAACCCAGTGCCCGGTCAGGCAGGGACGATCACAGGGACTTCAACTGTATGCGCTGGCACTAGCGGTGTAGCTTATTCCGTAGCACCGATCGCGAACGCCACAACCTATATTTGGGCTTTGCCACCTAATACCACGATAGCTACTGGCGCAGGTACAAACTTCATCACAGTGAACTTCGCCGACAATGCAACTTCAGGTAATATCTACGTCTATGGAAATAACATATGCGGCGACGGTGGAACATCACCTGCATTTCCTGTCACGATTAACCCGTTGCCCGATCCTGCAGGTACGATCTCCGGAGCATCTGATGTTTGTGTGGGTGCATCAGGAGTGGTCTATTCTGTCGCAACAATAGCAAATGCTACCGGCTATGCCTGGACAGTACCATCTGGTGTCAGTATCATTACAGGAAGCAATACTAATTCCATCACCGTTGACTATACAACTACAGCGACTTCCGGTAACATTACTGTCAGGGGGACTAATTCATGCGGTAGCGGAACTGTTTCCCCGAACTTCTTTGTGACGGTGAACTCCATTCCCCCCACGCCGGTTGTCACCAATCATGGGGATACCCTGATCAGCAGTGCTCCTGCAGGGAACCAGTGGTATTTCGAAGGAACACTCATCATTGGCGCTACCGGGCAGAGATATGTCGCAACACAACAAGGGTATTACTGGGATGTGGTCAACCTCCAGGGTTGTTCATCCGATTCCTCGAACCATAAACTGATCATTATCACCGGCATCAATCCTCATCCTGCATCCGTGATCAATTTATACCCGGTACCGAATGAAGGAAGGTTTAATGTTTCCATCATCACTGCTTCAGAAGAATCTTTCTCCTTCAACATTTATAATAACCTTGGGGTAAAGATCTATGAGGAAACAAAGGTTGAGGTGAATGGTTCAATTGTCAAAGTGATCGATCTCCGTCCAGTTCCAAATGGAATGTATACGGTTATCATCACAAGTGAGCATGAAACTGTTGCGAAGAGGATTATTGTCAATTATTAACTATCAGAATAATTGACAAAGGAGAATGAATAATTAATGATTCATTTCCGATTTCAAATGAATTAGAGGGTATTGTTAACCTTTATTCTATGATAATTTCATCTGCAAAGATCCATGCCTTATTCCCGGCTCCGGGGTGCCATGGGGGACATGTCCCACGGTTCCTGGCAACCATCCTGACATAGCGTGCAGCTAATCCGTTCAGTTTCAGTGTAAAGTCTTTCGTGAGAGCTCCTTCACGGTTCACAGGGACATCATTCTTTATGGTCCCGGCACTGGTGAATGTTTTTCCATCATCCGAAAGAAAGAATGTGACCTCTAAAGGAAAAAATATCCATGATCTTATATCCTGGAGGAAGCCGGCAGCCAGAGAATGAACTGGTTGTGCTTCTCCAAGGTCGACAATCGCATCAATATCCACCCCTTCATAGCCCTGCCAGGACCCGGTACGGAAGTCATCAGATCCTCTTTCGAAATCTATCAGCGCCATGTCACCACCAGCAGTATATTGCGGGGAATATTTTGTTCTTAACTCGATCTTACGGTTTTTTGGGATCTTTTGAAAGCTCGATGTGATACTGAAACTCTCACGTAAGCCGGGCAGGGATGCAAATGCTTTGATAGTAGTAGTTTTATCCAGTAATATAGGTTTATGATAAATCGCTGAATTTGTCGTCGGATCACTGCCATCAATTGTATAATATATCGTCTCTTCTCTTATGGGAACTGTTAAATATACTGTGGTAGTATCGGCAAAATTTTTCTTGGCATTCAAAATGGAAGGTACCGGAGATATCAGGTTATCCCGGATTGAAGAGGACGGGATATCTCCTGGCTGACTACCCCAGTTCTTTTGAGGAGATGGTCCCATAATAAATCTGAGCTCACCACCGGCAAGGATATCAAAATGGGTGATGTAACATTTTGTATATGGCACACCATTAAGGTTTGCAGACTGGATATAGAAGTTTTTTTCATTCAATCCTTCGGCCTTTATTGAGAAAGTTTTTCCATTTTCCAGATGTATCGATGTTTTTGGAAACATAGGAGATCCGATAGCATAAACAGGCGAACCAGGCGTTAATTGGTAAAATCCCATCGCACTTAGTACATACCATGCAGACATTTGTCCGCAGTCATCATTCCCACATAACCCATCCCTTTTGCTTGTATATAGTTCCTGACAGATGCGATGAACCATTGCCTGGGTTTTCCAGGGTTCCCCTGCATAATCATATTGATATGCCATATGATGACTGGGTTCATTTCCCTGTGCATACTGACCGATCATTCCACTGATATCTGATTGATCTCTACCGGTGGTTTTCGGTTCTGCCGCGAACATCGCATCTAATTTTTCTGCAAACTTTTCTTTCGCTCCATATAGCAACATTAATCCATCCATATCCTGCGGAACATAGAAGCTGTATTGCCAGGCATTGGCTTCAGTATAATTGAAATTTACTTCTTCAGGGTCAAAAGGGGAGAACCAGATATTGTTCATTTTAGCCCGCATAAAACCGGTAGAAGGATCAAAGATATTCTTATAATATTGGGCCCGTTGTATGTATGTCCTGTATTCATCTTCATTTCCAATAGATTTTGCCATCTGCGCAATACACCAGTCATCATAACAGTATTCCAAAGTTTTGGATACCGATTCACTTTCTTTGTCACCAGGTATAAAACCCAGTGATCTGTAATATTTCAGTCCAAGCCTCTCCTGTTCTGCGCTATGTTTCATTGCATTCAGCGCTTCACCGGCATCAAAGTCCCTGATACCTTTCATATATGCATCCACTATCACGGGGACTGAATGGTAACCGATCATGCAGTCTGTTTCGTTTCCTGAGAGCTCCCAGACAGGCAGCATCCCTCCATCTTCATACTGACGTAGAAAGGTCCTTATGAAATCATTATCAAGATTCGGCTCTGTCAACGTGAAAAGAGGGTGTTCCGCACGATATGTATCCCACAATGAGAAAACAGTATAATAACCAAAACCTTTCGCCTGGTGAACCTGCAGATCACGGCCACGGTATTTGCCATCGACATCCATATAAAGATTAGGGGCGAGAAAGGCATGATATAAAGCCGTATAAAAAGTTATCTTTTGTTCTTGCGTGCCGCCTTCAACAACGATCTTCCCCAATTCATTATTCCAGGTCAGGGATGCATCATTCACGGTTTTATTAAAATCCCATCCAGGGATTTCTGCATCCAGGTTTTTCCTGGCACCTTCACAACTAATAGCTGATAAACCAACCTTAACAAGGATCTTCTCATTTTGACTTGTGGGAAATGTGAAACACGAAATAATACTGTCTCCTTTGATCTCTTTTCCAACAGGTACATTCCCATTAATATCTTTAATTCTACAGGAGGTGAAAGGTTTTGAGAATCTGGCAACGAAATAAACGATTTGCCGCTGTGCCCAGGCCATTGAGATCCTCATGCCTTCGACTTCAGTATCAGAGACTATCTTTAATGAGGATTCGAGAACCTTGTCACGGTGCTTCAGGTCAATAACTATACCTGCAATACTGGCTGCAGGAAAAGTATATCGGTGAAATCCTGCTCGTTTCGTTGCAGTAAGCTCAACAGTTATTTGATATTTATTCAGATAAACTTTGTAATATCCGGCCGATGCTTTTTCATCTTTTGCAGTGGGATGAAATGCTGAACAGTAGCCATAATTTGACAGGCTTACATTCCCGGTAACCGGCATGAACAGGATATCGCCATAGTCAGAACACCCGGTCCCGCTCAGATGAGTATGGCTGAACCCATAGATTATGCTATCGGTCCCGTAATATCCAGAACATGCATCCCAGCCATCTAGCCTCGTATCGGGACTTAGCTGAACCATCCCAAAAGGCAGACTGGCTCCGGGGAATGTATGCCCGTGACCGCCAGTGCCAAGAAAGGGATTGACAAAATCCGTCAACATCCTGCTTTGCTGGCTGAAAGAAGTTGAACTCAATAATAGCGAGATTACAAGGAAAAGATTTCTGGGTTTCATATCTTGATCAGTTGTTCAATATTTCTAATTCTGTGCAAACCGGCATATGGTCGGATGGGTATTTATAATTTTTGTGAAATGTCACAACCTGGTGCCCTGTAACTTTAAAGATCCTGTTATTCTTGAGAAAAATATAATCACAGGTGTTCCCCTTTTTAGGATTGAATGGGAAATCAATAAAAGAATAATCCGGTCCTTCAGGAGGAGTAGAAGAAAGGTTTTGCGTATTCACAAGTGCCCTGGAACCGGCTGTAAGTATATGGATCGGGCTGCTCTTCATATTATCATTGAAATCGCCGGTAACTATGGTAGTTGTCTTTCCTGCAATGTCAGATATTCTTTTCTTAAGCAACTTGGCGCTTTCCTCTCTTGCCTTCAGACTGGCATGATCAAAATGCGTATTAAATACATAGATGATATTATTGCTTTTTTTATCCTTCAGCTTCACCCACGTCACAATACGAGTGCAGGCTGCATTCCATGACCGTGAACCAGGTACTGACGGTGTTTCAGAAAGCCAGAAAGTCGAACCATCCAGCTTTATAAAGCGACTGGCGCGATAAAAGATCACAGAATATTCACCCTTATCCTTTCCATCATCCCTGCCAACCCCCGACCAGAAATAATCCGGTAAAAGTTCATGTAACCCGTCGACCTGGTCTTTTAGCGCCTCCTGGCAACCCATGATATCCGGTCCCTCTTGCTGTAACATCTCTTTTATTAGGGGCAACCTGTTCTTCCACGAATAATCTCCATCATTTGGATTGTCATAACGGATATTAAATGTCATCACTTTTATACCCGACTGTTGTGCAGCTACGATTAGTGCAAAACATGAAAAGATAATTAGAATAAATAGTTTTCTCATTTTTATTATTTTTTTTCAGTAGGTGTCGGCAAGTGTTAATATTTTTAGTGACTCTTCAAAACCACTTATCTTTTGTTTAGTCCTGAAAGAAATAGTCCTCGTTTCACCAGGCAGAAGATCAAAGAAATTATCAGAAAATGATCCCTGCCTGCCGGAAGCCAGGTAGACATTTTTCGCAAGACGATCTGAAGATAGTGTAATGAGATATCCTTCCGGGGATTCCTGGATCGATTTTCTGATCACCACCTTTTCCAGAAGAAGGTCTTTGACAGGACTGAAATAGTAATTATTGCGTGAAAGGATCTTATTCCCTGAAGTCAACTGGGCATTAAAAACCAATTGTTTCAGGTCTTTTCCACGTGTGATGTTATCTATTGATGTTTCAATAAAACAAGTAGATGAATTTCTTTTGATCCAGGTTGGCATCGTAGTATCAAAATATATACGCCCTCCGAAATCCCTGAGGCAAATATGAAGATCTGGACTGGCATCATCAAGACTGTCAGAAACGATAAAGACCCGTAATTTCTTGTCCTCAACAACCGGAGAAACGAGCATGGTGGAATATTCGTTCTTTACAAAATAATGGAGAGCTTTTAGGTTCCCATAATAATCCCTGGATGACCAGGAAACCACGGGCCAGCAGTCATTCAGCTGCCAGTACATGGTTCCCATGCAATAAGGTTTCGCCCTTCGGTGCGCTTCGATGGCTGCTTTGATCCCTTCTGCCTGCAACAACTGGCTTACATATACGTAAGATTCGAAATCCTTCGGCTTTTTATAATCACGATGCAGGTATTCATCTATGGTTTCATATCCGACCGGATGCTTCTGATGCGCCTTCATCACAGGTGAGCCTAACTGACGATCTGAAGGAACTGTGAACCTTCTTATTGATTCCATTGGGAGAAAACCCTGGAAGCCATATTCGGTCATAAACCTCCCAACCTTTTTCTGATAGGTTGAGAAAGGTTCTTTCCCCCACCAAACGCCCCAGTAATGCATATCTCCTTCTTTGGTACTTTCCTCATGCCCCCAACCGAAAAGTGGTGAAGAAGAAATATAAGGCCTCAAAGAATCATGTCTTGAGATGACCATGGGCAGCATGAATTCGAAAATACCCATGTAATTTTTCCAGACCTCGGCAGAATCCTTTGGAGAATACCCATATTGTTTCTGCCATCCCCAGTTCTTCCAGCCTTCATCGATCTCATTATTGCCGCACCAGAGAGCCAGGCATGGATGATTTCTAAGCCTGACGACATTTTCAATGGCTTCGATCTGAACGCTCCTTAAGAACTCCCTGTTATCAGGGTAGAGTGCACAGGCGAACATAAAGTCTTGCCACACAAGTATCCCGTTTTCGTCACACAGATCATAGAAAATATCTTTTTCATAGATGCCGCCGCCCCAGACACGAAGCATGTTCATATTTGCCGCTTTGACGGAAGCAATCAGCGCCCTGTAAGAAGAATCAGTAACTCTTGTGGGAAAGTTATCCTGAGGGATATAATTTGCACCTTTCATGAATACAGGAATGCCATTAACCATAAATCGAAAACTGCTTCCGGCCGTATCCTTTTCTTCCAGCAATTCAATCGTCCGCAAGCCCAGTTTCTGAGTCCCCTCTTCTGCAAGTTCCCCTGCAAAATAAAACTCATGGTGAATAGGGTAGAGGAAAGGAACGCCCAGTCCGTTTGGCCACCATCGCTTCGGGTTCATGATCTGGAAGTCAATCCTTGAAATACTCAGACCGGGTTGAACAGGTACTTTCTTTGCCGCCAGGACCTTATCCTTCACAGAAAGCCGGATGAAAGCAGTATCAGGGATAGAAGAAAAGTAAGTGAAAACAGCGGTAAGATTGGCCACAGAATCTGTCAGTCTTCTCTGGATGTACTGAACTGCCAGGATATGCAAATGGCTCCAGCAGCGAATGTAGATTGGACGCCAGATGCCGCTTGTGATCAGGATAGGACCCCAATCCCAGCCAAACTGGTAGGCAGCTTTCCTGCAGACCACCTTCTCGTCACCAGGGACCTTGTGTTTAAGTCGTTCATAACGGGCCTTATTTTCATTTGTGACGGAAGGAAACTGAATTCTCAGGTGATTGACCCCGATCTTTAACAGCGGCTGAACATTTGCATTCCATTCACGGAACATATTATCAGCAACGAGGATCAGCGAATCGTTGAGATAGACGTTGGCATATGTATCCAATCCTTCACAGATTAACTCAATGTACGGAGATCTGAATACAGTATCTGAAATAGTAAACGTTTTTTCATATTCCCACCCGATATCACTGATCCATTGTACATTTTTTTCATTGTCGCCGGTAAAAGGATCAGGTATAATGTGGTTTCTCATCAGGTCGGTATGAACACAACCCGGAACTTTAGCATCCATCCAGTCATTGGTTCCTGCCATGCGGAATCTCCATTTTCCATCAAGGTCAATCCTTTTCATTTCCTGCGAAAGAACGGAAGTTGAGATAATCGTGAAGAAAATAAGGATGATTGAACTAAGGCAACTTTTCATAAAGGGCGAGACTTGTTATTATTGGAGCAAAAATACTATTTTTCAGATCAAATGAAATCGGGTTTAAACCAATAAAGGATGCTTGATACTTACATGAATTTTATCGGGAACAAATGACAGAATAGCATATTTTATTGTAATTTCGGATAATTATTTAATCAACCGATCATGACCATACCTGAAATAGAAAACCTTAGAAAAGCATTTACTGATCTTTACGGGACCGGAGAAAATAACCCTTTGCTGTTCTTCTCACCGGGACGTGTGAATTTGATCGGCGAGCATACTGACTACAACGGAGGCTTTGTATTTCCCTGCGCCATACAATACGGGACCTACCTCCTCATAAGGAGAACGGATGATAAACTGATAAAGCTTGCTTCATTGAATAATCCTGAGAAAACGGTTATCCCCGTAGCTGATCATTTTATCAGGCAGCAGGTTCAATGGTTCAACTACCCGCTGGGCATCTGTGAGCAATTTATAAATAAAAGGATCAATCCGGAAGGGATGGAACTTTTGTTTTACGGTGACATTCCCAACAGGGCAGGCCTCTCCTCATCAGCCTCAATTGAAATGGCCATGGCAATTGCTTTGAATTACTTATTTAACGCCGGACTTGATACGCTTGAAATAGTAAAGATGTCTCAGAAGGCAGAGCAGGAATTTGCCGGGGTCAATTGCGGGATTATGGATCAGTTTGCAGTAGGGATGGGCAAAGCCAATCATGCAATTTTTCTGAACTGCAACACCCTTGAGTACAAGCTTGTCCCTATTCCGCTTTCAGGATATAAACTGATCATTTCTAACACGAATAAACCCAGGAGCCTGGCTGATTCCAAATACAATGAGCGGGTTGCAGAATGTCAGCTGGCAGTTGCCTTTCTTGCTGAAAAGTTTTCCATAACCAGGCTGGGGGACCTTGGTTTTCCACAGTTCTTCAAGGCACAAAACAGCATTCCGGATGAAACCATCCGGAAACGAGCACGTCATGTGATCTCCGAGAACCAGCGTGTACTTGCCTCTGTAGCAAGCCTGCTGAAAAACGACCTCCCGCAATTCGGTGTTCTTATGAATGCGTCGCACGATTCACTCCGCGATAATTATGAGGTAACAGGTGTTGAACTCGATACTCTCGTCGAGTATGCACGGAAAATACCTGGGGTTCTTGGCTCACGCATGACAGGCGCCGGATTCGGAGGATGCACTGTAAGCCTGGTCAGGGAAGGTTCAGTTCCTGCTTTTATAAAAGAGGTCGGTGAGAATTATAAGATAAAAACCGGGCTGACTGTTGATTTTTACATTGCAGAGATTGGTGATGGTGCAAGAATGCTTGAGAAATAGTGATAATTGGTAATTAACAGTAACAATACCTTTTAACTGTAAAACTATAAAACAACAAAAATGAACAAACATAAGGGAAAAGGGAAAAATTCAAAAGAAAAAATCATAGAAGACATCCCGCAGGAATTGAAGGAAAAAATGCCAATTGACTTTTACGAGAAAGAGTTGGTAAAACTTCAGATCGAACTTGTGAAGCTGCAGGAGTGGATCAAATATAAAGGATTAAGGGTCGTCGTTCTTTTTGAAGGCCGTGATGCTGCCGGCAAAGGCGGTGCAATAAAAAGGATCACAGAATGTCTGAATCCACGTGTCTGCCGGGTTGTTGCACTCGGGATCCCTACTGAACGCGAAAAAACGCAATGGTACTTTCAGCGGTATGTCGATCAGCTTCCTGCTGCCGGCGAGATGGTGCTTTTCGACCGCAGCTGGTATAACCGTGCAGGTGTGGAACGTGTGATGGGTTTTTGCACGGAAGATGAATACTGGGATTTCCTGAAGTCCTGCCCGAATTTTGAATCCATGCTGATCGGGTCGGGCATTATCCTTATCAAATATTGGTTTTCGGTAAGCGATATGGAACAGGAAAGAAGATTCATTCAACGGATCAAGGACCCGACAAGACGCTGGAAGATCAGCCCGATGGATATGATGGCACGGACAAAGTGGATTGAATATTCGAAGGCAAAGGATGAAATGTTCGTATATACTGATACCAAAGAATCGCCCTGGTATGTGGTGGAAGCCGACGACAAACGCCGGGCCCGGCTGAACTGCATCTGTCACCTTCTTAGCATGATCCCATATAAAAAAGTCCCAAGGGAAAAGATAATCCTTCCTCCACTCGAAAAGGATAACGACTATGTCAGACCTCCAATGTCGAAACAAAACTTCATACCCGACAGATACTGATTAATCGACAATTGGTAATTTACAATTAATTCCGGGGTACACTCACTTTGTCACCCTTCTCGACTCCAAACTTATAAACGGTGACCTCTTTGAATTTCTCTCCGGGTCGTAAGATAGTATTAGGAAACGATGGATGGTTGGGAGAATCAGGAAAATGTTGGGTCTCTAGGCACATCCCATAATGCTTCTTGTAAACTTTTCCCCATTTGCCTTTTATGGTGCCATCAAGAAAATTACCGGAATAGAACTGAACTCCGGGTTGGGTCGTAAAAACGCTGACTTCCCTTCCAGATACAGGATCGTCAATAACTGCAGCAAGTATCAGCTCATTATCTCTTCTGATCAGAACATAATTGTGATCATAACCTCCCTTGACCTTATCAATTCGTTCACCAATTGAATGAAAATCCATGAAATCCAATGGGGTCTTTCTGACCGGCCGGATTTCTCCTGTCGGGATAAGCTCGTCGTTCACAAAAGTGTAACGGCCGGCATTGATCATTAACCTGTGACCGAGAATATTTGTGTCAGCTTCCCTGAGGTTAAAATAGGTATGATTACAAAGATTTAATGGGGTCGGTTTATCAGTCATAGCTTCGATCGTGATCCTCAGTTCGTCTGAAGAATTCAGTAGGTAGCTGACCGTCACGTCCAGGTTGCCGGGATAACCTTCTTCGCCATCTTTGCTTTTATAGGTCAGTATCAGTCCAACCCCGCTTGAATCATTGATTTCCTGGGCATCCCAGACCACCTTGTCAAATCCTTTTAACCCGCCATGCAAGCTATTGTTCCCATTGTTGATGGCAAGTTTGTAAACTTTATTATCCAGTCTAAAAGTGCCTTTTGCTATCCTGTTCGCATATCTTCCGACAATGGCGCCAAAATAGGGAGTGGCTGTGAGATATCCATTCAGATTATCATAACCAAGAACAATATCCCCCATCTTCCCTTTCTTATCCGGGACAAGGATGGAAGTTACAATCCCTCCGTAATTCGTGATTTTTACGACAACTCCATTCTTGTTCTCTAGCGAATAAAGATAAACATCCTTGTGATCAAGTGATCCCCAGTTTTCTTTCATAATTGACATCTTTTTTAACGGGTTATTCATTTCAGCTTCCTTCTTTATTGTCCTGTTTCCGCACCCCTGCAGCAAGAGCAGAGGGAAAACAAGGATCAGCATGGATTGAATTGTTTCTTTCATATTCTTCCTGATTATCAAAGCAAACGTAAAGCAAATTCAATAATCCGCCAAACATCAGGCTGAAAAATCATCACATGTAACATAAACTTTCTACTTTTGGACACTTTTTAATCATGCCATATTCTGGCAACAAATCGACAAATTATTGAAAGACAGGAACAGATTCAGAGATAAAGTAGTACTGATAACTGGCGCTTCTGGAGGGATCGGCGAAGCCACTGCACTTGCATTCGGCAGTGAAGGCGCAAAAACGGTACTTGTCTCAAGAAGAAAAGAAAAGCTGGAAGACATAGCTTCAAGGTTGAAAGATGCATTTGTCATTGAGGCAGACCTTAGCGATCCCAATAAGGCTGCGTGGATGATCGATGAAACCGTTAGAAGATATGGCAGGCTCGATATTCTGATCAACAATGCAGCCTGCATTATTGTTGCTTATTCGGACAAGGTTCAGCAGCAAGACCTGGTAGAGGCATTTCAAACGAACCTGGTTGCTCCTGTCGTAGCATCACAAAGGGCGTTGAAATATTTCAGCAAACAAGGAAATGGTCACATTATCAATATTGGCTCTCCCGGCTTTATGATGGGGATCCCGTTCTATGCTCCTTATGTATGTTCCAAGGCTGCATTGTCTGCATGGACAAGGACCATCCAGGCAGAATGGGCAGGATTAGGAATTCAGATCAGCGAATACTTCCCGGGATATATCAAAACAGATTCAGCCCCGTTATCAAGGATAGGGGAGGTGCCCCAGGATTTCCTGATGTCGGGAAAACAAAATTTCCTTTCCCGCGTATTTGCAAAGCCAAAGACAGCTGAGAGTGTAGCAAAAGACTTGGTAAAATTAGCGCTTAAACCGAAGACATGCATGCATTCAGGAACAGGCGTCAAAATTGGGACTTTTATATCCAACATACCATCCTTCCGGTTATCCATCGCAAGACAGATGGCTGAAACCGCCCGCAGAAAAACTACTAAAAACAAATAAAGATGAGAACCCCAATCCCATTAAAAGAACGCCGCACAGATTATATCTATATAGCTTTCTTTCTTATTAACCTTCTGTTCATCACTTATATAATTGACCTGGAGCAGTTGGTGGTCAAAGATCCGTCAAATTTCAGGTACCCTGTATGGCCACTTCCTTTCTTTATAGATATGGTCCATTGGTGGGGGAATAATTTTGATCCATTGCTGATGGCACGGCCGATGTGGTGGAAAGCCACTATCTGGCTGGATGTTCTTTTCTTTGGTCCATATTACGTAGCAGCAACTTATGCTTTCATAAAAGGCAAAGACTGGATTCGGGTCCCTACTTTTATTATCATGTCAATCCTTTTCACAAACGTGTTTATTATCCTGAGTGAAGAAATATTCGGATTGATACCTGCAAAAAACTTGCTGCTTGTAATTATAGCGAATGCTCCTTGGTTCCTTTTCCCTCTCTTCCTGGTGTGGAAAATGTGGAAGAATCCCTTTCCCTTCACCAGGGAATAGATTATTCAAAATGCAGTGTGATTGACACTACCTCGGGATGGTTTCCGATCCTCATTGGAGGCCCCCATGTACCAAACCCGCAGGAGACATAAATGTGTGTATTCCCTTTCTTTTTATAGCCCCAACCCACTTCATAGATTGCATTGGTGATGTAATTAAAAGGCCAGATCTGTCCATCATGCGTATGACCTGATAACTGCAGATCCACTCCCAGTTCCTCCGGAATTGATAGCTGAAAAGGCTGGTGATCCATCAGCAGGATAGGAAATGAGTGATTTGCGTTCTTAAGGATATCAGCCAAAGATTTTCTTGGTTTCCCTGTAAAACGTGTCTTATCGCGATCATCCCTGCCTGCGAGATAAAACCGGTTATCAAGAAACTCAGCAGTATCAGAGAGAAATTTAATATTATATTCTGTAAGATAAGCAACCGCCTCTGCAGCACCACCAATGTACTCATGGTTACCGGTTATGGCATAAACACCCAAAGGGGCATGAAGGTTTTTCAGTGTCTCACCTAAATTCCTGCGGGTTACCGATTTCAGATCTTCATCAACAATATCGCCGGCAAAAAGAATGATATCAGGATGCAGCCCGTTGATCATCCTCACCAGGCGTGAAGCACTCCGTTTCCCAACCAGCGTCCCAAGATGAATATCCGAAGCCATGGCGATCTTTAAAGTTTTGCTGCCATTGACTTTCTTCGAAATATTCAAATCCAGTGATTTGACCACGGGATTCCTTGCATTAATGAAACCTGCTGTTATGAGGATAATTACCAATCCACTGACAATGAACAATGTGATCAGCTTTGTCTTCTGGTAATCCACATAGAATATTCGTGGGAAGAATGGAAAAAAATGATTGACCAGGCGGGCAAGATCGATAAGAAGAAGAGCAAGGATAAAATAGGCCATCGCTCCAAGCCAGAAAGATCCTATCCAGGTCAGCACCTCGGTGAAATCACAGGGATATACCCATTCCAGGAAACGTGCAACAATAAAAGATCCCACAATAACCCAGAAAACAACAACCGCCCAGATTTTTATTGGTGACCCTGCAGGAATACTTTGCATGAACCGCGTAAAAACATAGGTGTTTATCAGCCCATAGATAACCAGGACGATCGAGAAAAAAATAACAAACGGAGCTATCTTCATATCAAAAACGGAAATAAATGAATGGTTGTATCCCTGATATTTTGAACTGGTAAATGATAAAGATCACACAAACAATTATGATTGCTTTCCCAATTAGAGGTAAAGACACAAATGAACGCTGCAAGACTTCTTTTATTTTTGAAGGAAGCCAGATCAACAGAAATCCTCCAAAGAGAAGAATGATCTCTTTCCGGTAGGCTGTGATGATCTGTCCTGTTAATGCAGCATGGAAATGGAAGAACAGCTTTCTCATCATAATACCGAATCCTTCTGCACTTGAGATCCTGAATACGATCCAGGTGAAGACGATATAGTGAAATGTAAAGAAACGGGAAATAAACAACCTGGCCGGATGTACATTTTTATTCTTGCGCGCTTTGGGATAAAATATTTTATGAATGGCGAGTGCCAGACCATGCAGCAATCCCCAAATGATAAAATTTACTGCAGCCCCATGCCATAACCCACAGATGAAAAAGGTCAAAAGGATAACGGCAACATAAACAAACAGCTCTGTTCTTATCTTGAAATAACGCGGCTTTACCATTTTCCCGGAAAGGTAGTAGGCGAAAGGAAGGAACAGGTAATCACGGAACCAGGTTGTCAGGCTCATATGCCAACGCCTCCAGAAGTCGCTGATATTTCTTGCCTTGTAAGGCGAATCGAAATTGGGAGGTAACCTGTAACCGAGTATTAAGGCAATCCCGATGGCAAGATCAGTATATCCTGAAAAATCAAAATAGATCTGGAGGGTATAGCCATAAGCAGCAAGGAGACTTTCAAACCCTGTGAACAGCCCCGGATTATCAAATACCCGGCTGACAAAATTCACTGAAAGGTAATCTGCAAAAACGATCTTCTTGACCAATCCTGACATGATCAGGAAGACTGCAAGTCCGAACTCATCCCTGGTCAATTCCAGGGGCTTCCTGATTTGGTCGATAAAATACTGTGGCTTTACAATAGGGCCGGAGATGAGATAAGGGAAAAATGTGATGTAAAAGCCGAAATCACTGAATTTACGAACAGGCTCTATTTTTTTTCTGTAGATCTCTATTGAATAACTGATAAGCTGGAAAGTGAAAAATGAAATGCCTATGGGAACAAGAATATCTGTAATGCTTAAATGGGTTCCGGCCAAATGGTTAAATCCCCAGTTAATAAAATTGAAGACCCTGACATGACTGTCAGTCACCTGGTTTAACAGCGCAATGAAGAAAGCCATGTATTTAAACCATACAAGCATCCCCAGGTTAAAGAAGATGGTTAGCAGCAGGATCTTTTTTTGCTGCCGTTTTACTTGAGTTCTTCCCATCCATTTCCCCAGGTAAAAAGTAGCGACTACAGCCAGTAAGAGCAGAATGACGAATCCCCCGCCGCATTTATAATAGAAGAAGAGGCTTGAAAGGAAAAGGAAAATGTTGCGCCATCCGATCTTAGAATAAATAAATGAGAAAATGAACAGAAGGATCGCGAAAAATATCCAGAAGTTAATCCCCGTGAAGATCAGGAGCGAACCGGGGTCATAAGTGAAGAAGCTTTCCAGGAAGTCCATCTTCTTTAATCTGGTTCGTTCGATTTATCAATGAATGATGAATAAGCATCCATAAAAGCATAAAATAGCAGGTCAGCCTCGATGAGGTATCCCTGTTTGTCGAAATGCAGCTTATCCTTTGCAACAAGCCCTGCCTTATACCAGTGCATGATGGATTTCGGGCCACCCATAAGAGAATAAAAATCCCACACTGCACAATCGGTTTGTTTGGCTACTTCAATGATCGCTTCCCGTGCTTCTGACAGGTTTGAGTTGTCGTACCGGTGGCGCCTGAAACTATCACCGGGAACAGTCAGAAGAACAGGTACCCCGGGAGCGGCTTCCCTGATCCTGTTCACCAGTTCAGCATAATTCGCAACAAATTCTGACTTGCTGAAATGAACAGGGTAAGCGTCATTTGTACCCAATGAAAGGATGACCAAGGCGGGTTTCATGACCCTGAGCTGATCTTTCAGCAGGTCGCATCGGAGGTATGAAGTAACTTCTGCTCCGTTGACCCCGGAAGCAGAATAAACGACACCAGGATCCCCATTCTCGAAATCGATGCCATATAGTGTAAAATATTTGCCAACCGTGTCTTTTTTGACAATCCTCATCCTGAGAGAATCGTTGATAATTGTATCGAACCTGATATCAGTATACCCTGCCTGTATTGGCAGAACTACATGATACATCCCAGCCAGCCCGGGGAAATCAACCCTGAAACTTGTATCCAGTGGATCATGAAAGATCCTGATAAGATTGAATTCACGGAAAGTGGCATTTTCCTTGAAATGGATAGTTAACCCTGCAAGCGTATCGCGGGTCTGGACCAATATCCCCATAAAACCAAGACTACAGTTCTTATTTAGCTCTACGTTCCTGCAATGCACCCATTTGCCGAAATATTTAACGGAATAATCGGCAGGATTGTTGGTCCTTGCGATCCTGTATGGAAAGATAAGCCCCCTGGCCCCGCACCTTGCAGAAATAAATAATGCGAAGTCCTTTCGCATCTCTTCAGGGATAAATCCTGCCTGGATATGTGAATCGCCTATCTGCAGAATATTAATGGTCCCTTCTCCCTTCAGGATAAGGCTGTCCATTGACTGAAAAAGGGATGCATAGGACTTCCCTGCATTGCCATAAAAAAGAAAATGGTTATCCAGGTTCTCATCTATTTTGATACCCGAAGGCAAAGTAGTTGTCCACTGAGCCCTGGCCGGGACAATACCCAGCATGAAACAGAGGAGCAATCCAGTCCTGCGGATCATTCCCTTCATGGCTGGTTCCTCCTTATAAAGTCATTGTAATCATTGATCAGCGCTGAGTAAAGCATCTTCCCGACAATCCTTGCACCGGCATAATTAAAATGAAGGAAATCGGTCGATGCAAGCGGTTCCTTCGCAAATACCCAACTGGGCATGGAATTTTTCCCTCCCATGGCTGCATAAAGATCCCAGAAGACACATCCTGATCTGAATGCAGCTGCCTTCTGGGCATTCAGGATCTTTTTAACACAGGAATAAGACTCATAAGCGTCGCCATCTTTTCTGGAAGCATCCGATACCCCGATCACGATGATACTCAGGCCGGGAACCAACTTCTTCAGCTGGCTCAGCTGACAGCAGAGATCGTTCTCATACCAGGTGTAATCATCAAGATCGCCGGGAATGACATTTACCCCGAATTGAAAGATCAGCATCCTGGCATTCAACATCCTGCACATCTCTGTCAGCAGGGTAGGGTCCATTCGGGTAAATTCAAGCCCTGAGCTGCCACGGATAGGGATGTTATCAACCGATATTCCCGAAGGACTGTCCAGGCAGATACCGTAAAAATCAGGGCTGTCGGATCCGGAGAAACGGATCGTTAGATCAGAAGGGGTATCATCAATAGAGAGATCATACTCTTTCAGGGAATGACTTGTTTGCAGGGTATCTGATCGCAACTTTTTATCCGCATTGAAGAAACTTACTTCCGCTGCCCGGTGAAAGTTCTCATAAAATATTCTGCACCGCTTGTATTGATCAGCTTTTCCTCCTGCTGACCCCTTCCCGCTAAAGGTGATCCATGCCTCCAATGGTTTTCCATTTCCCCCGGCAGAATCCTTATCATTTAAAGCAAAACTGTAATAACTTCCCATCAGGCCATAAGGATGTGACCCCTGGTCTTTTAATTTGCTTCCCATCAGGTTGTGCTTCACCCAGTTTCCTGAAGCCGAAGAGAGCATAGCAAGACGGTAAGTCTCTTCGCTTATTGGCAGGATCCCTGGCCCTGAACCGCCAAATTCAGCCTGGAACCTCGATCTCAGGTAATCGGTTATCCTGTCCCCCTCCAGCTGTGAGTCACCGTAATGCAGGATATGAATAGCCCGCTTATTGTTTAGCGATTCCCTGAGCTCACGGAAAAAAGTATAGAGAAGGGTCTTATCATTACCCGGATAATCAAGGGGTTGTGAAACTAATTTTATATGAAGGGAATCAGGCTTATAAGATGTATCATCCCCTGCTATCCTCACCAGTGAATCGGTATCTGATCGCTGGACTTGCATGACCGAGGCAATATCGGCATATTTAGTCTTGCCTGGATTGAACAGTTCACCCGGTGAAGGAACTCTTAAAGAAAAGCCTTTAAAGAACGTCAGTTCATGATCAGGCACCAGAAAAGACAGAAAGCAGAAGAGAAGAAAAACCAGGAGCAGCAGAATAAATATTCGGATAGGTTTCATTATGCGTCAGGAACAAAAATAGATAGTTTTAGCAGCTGATCAGTGTGAATGTGACTTATTTATTTCTTGATAGCAGGAGGATGGCTTCCTTGTCTTTGAATTGTATATATGAGAAGCTGTTGCCCTACTCTTAAGAAATCCGATTTCATGTGGTTCCAGGCTTTGATGTCAGTGATCGTTACATGATATTTCGCCGCAATCAAGCCAAGGGTTTCGCCTGACCTGACAGAATGATAGATCTGGCTTTTCCCCGATACATTGCTGGATTCATTCCTGGGATAATAAGAAGTTCCGGGAAATATGATAGTGGGCTGCCGTGAAGCCATGACCACAGAATCGCTGAAACGGAATATGGAATCTTTATATAGCCTGAATTTATCTCCATAACTCACCGGGAGGTTGAGGATACAGATCTTCGGACCGGCAGGAAGAATATCATGCTTATACTGGGGATTCAGTTCTCTCAGAATGTTCATAGGGATATCCAGTACTTTGGAAACCTGGCGCAGGTGAAGCTCTTTCCTGATGCAAACGGTATCTGCGGCAAAAGGAAGATCGGCCAGAAGGGGTTTTAGGTTCAGCTGATCGTGATAGTTGACGAAATAGCTCATGGCAACATAGGCCGGCAGATAATCACGGGTTTCTGCAGGCAGGTATGGGTAAAGGCTCCAGAAATCCTTTTTGCCGTTTGCCCTGCGTATGGCCTTGTTGACAACATCAGTACCTGTGACATAAGCTGTAAGCGCCAGCGTCCAATCCTTGTATATGGCGTAAAGATCCCTCAACTGCCTTGCTGCAGCGTCAGTGGATTTTTCATAATTCCTTCGTTCATCCACCATCGAATTGATCTCCAGCTTGTACAGCTTACCGCTGATGTACATAATGTTCCAGATCCCGGCGGAGCCATACATAGAAGAGGCACCTGGGTTGAAGGCCGAGATAACTGACGGCAGGTAGGCAAGCTCATGTGGAATATTATATTTGTCAAAGATCGACTGGAAAAAAGGAACATAATGGTTTGCCAGGGTAAGCAGGAAACAGGATGCTTCAGGCCTTTTAAAAAGAAGGACATCAATGAATTCCTTGACCTTTGGATTGTAGGGTACATGAATGATTGAATTCATCTCGCTGACCTGTCGTGTGATCTCCGGCTCCGTCAGCGACCGGAGTCCGGGAAGAGCATTGGCGAGCATCTGGCTGTTTTCCTGTTCATGGACTTTTAATGCCTGCCGGTATTGCCCGAGGTACATCGAGTCGAGCTTTAGCTGAAAATAAGAAGGATTGAAAAATATGGAATCTACATTTATATGGCCAAGAGATAAGCCGGCAACGGTCAGAAAAACAAACAAAAAGAGAAGTCCGCTTCTTTTATGCATCAGCAAATAATTAATCGGCAAAAAAAAAAATTTTGGCCAAAATTACGCATTTTCACTGAACATTCAAGAATTATTAACCCCGGTTTTCATGACACTCATAATTGTCTTACTTTTGCGGGACATTACATCTGCCCTATGTTTCAATGCTTTAATAAAATGAGTTTTCTTTGGCGAAGTTTATGCCTTGTGATGGCATTCCTTCTTTTTTCATGTATCCAGAATAAAGCCTCCCAGGAAGGTAATAATAAAGCTTCAAATGATTCCCTGGCATCAACAAAAAAAAGTAATGAACCTGTAATTGATACCATTAATGATGAGATAGGATCTGTTATTTCAGGGATCAACCCCTCAAAAGATTGCATCGACCTCTCTTCAGAAAAGAAATGGAGAGCATACCAGCAGCATATCAATGATGACTGGAAACTGGTTGAAAAGAATAAGACCGGACCAATTGAACGCTGGAGAAGCAAAAACCTTGATACAGCCACATCTAAACCCCTTACCTTGTTTTACCCGTTCGCAGGAGCAGATTTCCTTTATGCCCATGCCTTCTTTCCTTGTGCGGAAAATTATGTGCTGATCGGCCTTGAATCAATTGGCAGGCTTCACAGCTGTAATACCATGGTAAAGAAAGATTTCCTTAACTATCTCGAGGAGATTCGGTCATCCCTCTATTACTCAAACCTCCTGGGTTTTTTCAGGACCGAAAGCATGGAGACCGACCTCACCCGGCAATCGCTCGATGGCACATTGCCGCTTATTCTTTTCTACATCAGGAAATCAGGCCACCGTATTTCAGGGATCACCTATTTCACGCTGGATAATAAAGGCACGATCATTCCCTGCAGACAGGATACGACCACCATTGGTGTAAAGGTCACCTTCTTTGATCCCGCCAAAAACAAGCAACAGGTATTGTATTATCTTTCCTATGATCTTTCTGATAAAAACCTCTTAAAACACCCCGAGTTGCTGCAGTTTGTAAAATCGTTCGGCAGCCAGGACTGCTTTCTCAAGGCAGCGTCTTACCTTATGTTCACTTCAGGGTTCCACGTGATCAGGAATTACCTTCTCGACCAGGAAACTTCAATACTGCAGGATGATTCAGGGATCCCTTATCGCTTTTTCAAGACGTCGCGCTGGAAAGTGAAACTTTACGGGACCTATACCCAAACCATCGACCTCTTTAAATACAAATTCCAGCCTGACCTTCAATCAGCCTATGAGAAGCAGGAAAAGAAAAATCCTGTCCCTTTCCGTATCGGGTACAATGTGAAATTTAACGAAACGAACCTCCTGTTTGCCAAAAAGAAGACCTGACGTGCCTGTAAAGAATAATTTCAGCCTGCTGACTGCCATTTCGGTCGTGATCGCCAATATGATCGGAACAGGAGTATTCACCAGTCTTGGTTTCCAGGTAATGGGCATTACTTCAGGTTTTGCACTGATGATGCTCTGGCTTCTGGGAGGCGTGGTTGCCCTGTGCGGAGCTTTCGCCTATTCATACCTTAGTGTGATCTATCCTCGTTCAGGAGGGGAATACCACTTTATCTCGAAGATATACCATCCGGGATTGGGTTTCCTGGCAGGATGGATCTCGATCACCGTAGGGTTTGCTGCGCCACTGGCTGCCGCTGCCATTGCTTTCGGCAGGTATTTCTCCAGCGCCATCGACCTGAAGCCCTATTTCCCGGGGTTCATAGGGCAGATGAACCTCCCTGTACTGTTATCTGTCCTTCTGATCCTGTTCCTGACATTCGTTCATGGAACAAACAAGAACCTCGGTGCTGTTTTCCAGAATGTGATGACAGTAATAATAATCTCCTTCATCGTGCTGCTCTTTATCCTTGGATTGAAATATGGAAAGTACACTCAGATAGGGTTCAACATCGACGCAAAAGCACTGAAGGCTATCATAAGCCCTGCCTTTGCCATCTCAATGTATTTTGTATCTTATTCTTATTCGGGATGGAATGCTGCAGCATATATCCTGAGCGAGATAAAGGATCCACTGAAGAACACACCCAGGAGCCTGATCACGGGGACCTCTGTCGTCATTCTTCTTTACATGATGATCAATTTCATTTTCCTTTATGCAGTTCCGATTCCCGAATTGGCAGGAAAGATCGAGATCGGCTATATCTTTACGCAAAAGGTTCTTGGCCACCAGGCCGGTGTGATCATCGGACTGATCATCTCTTTTCTCCTGGTCTCTTCCGTCAGTTCTATGATCATTGTCGGCCCGAGGGTTTATCATGCGATAGGGGAGGATTACCGGCTGCTCCGCTGGCTTTCGCACAAACGGAATGATGTTCCTTACATAGCTATCCTGTTCCAGAGCGCCATCGCCATCTTTTTCATCATGACATCCACTTTTGAGCAGGTGATCATCTTCGTAGGTTTTACGCTGAACCTGTTCACTTTCCTTTCAGTACTCGGCGTCTTTATCACACATTACAGGCAGAAGAAAATCGGGGCTTCTTCCAAAGCATTCGGCTATCCATACCTTCCGGGGTTCTTTCTGCTGGTCAATATCTGGATTCTGGTTTATGGATTCATTTATAAACCCCATGAATCAATTGCCGGGCTGGTAATAACTGCTTCAGGATGGATCATTTATCTTATCTCAAAACCTGGATCTTCCAGGAGTGGTTAGTCGTTTAGATCTATTCTTCCCATCACCATCCACAATCATCTCGTTATTCCCGAATTCCCATATTCGCATATTCCCATATTCTCAGCTGGCGCGCGTCTGTGATGCGTGCCGACTCACTGCTCGTTTTTAACGAGCAGTATATTTGTCAGCTGAGCCTGTCATCCTGTTACCCTGTAACCTTGTCAACCCATGTCTGCGACAAATTACCAGTTCATAAGTCTGCTATCCCTTTCTTCGAATTTTGCTTCCTCTCCCTTCGAGGTGCCTTCGACATGCCTTCGACTTGTTTGCGACTAATTCATAAGTTAGCTTTACTCAACTTGTACCTCTTCCATGGATACCATCCATGATGCAAACATACCTTGCCTCATTTCCCGGTGAATCCGTCACCCGTATATCAATTCGCCCTCCTCGATAATATTGATTCTTCTATTTCGTCTTGTAGATCCATTCACTCAGTATTTTCGCGTCACGAACTTCATAATTCACGGTTCACGACCTTTTGCCCCTGCAACCTTGTCGCCCGATTGCTTTCGCCTCATTAAGCGGAAGATTGACACTCGACAGCCAAATACAGATTAAATAAAATTTAATACAATAAGTTTAATTTGTAATCGTTCTAAATAAAATAAATTAAAACTTCTCGTTGTAAACATTGAGGTTTCAAAATAAAATAGAAACTTTCGCCGCTGGCAACGGGTATCAAATTAATTGAATTGTTTTCGCCTCACACAGAGGGGAATTTACCCTCATCTGTTGGTGGTAGATTAAACCGAGAAAGATGAAGCATAGACTTTTTTACCCTGCTGTATTGATCCTGACTTTATTATCCATCTGCAGTGCCCGTGGACAGAACCCAAGGTTCCTGATTAGTCTCAGTTCGACAATTGCCGAAGGGTTTGATGCCCCGTTCAACCAGGTCCAGCCTGGTGATACCGTGTACATCCAGGCAGGAAACCGCAGTTTCCTCAGGATACGCGATTTCTTTGGCATTAAGGATAATCCTGTCATCTTTATGAATTATGGAGGCGCGGTCACAGTCAATACTTCATATGGTTACGGCATAGCTGTTTCAAATTGCGACTTTGTAAGGATTACAGGAAGCGGTGACCCGGATAACTTCTATGGCATCTATATACAGCATGTGGGGAATGGGGCAGGTATGAGCTTTGATCAGTTAAGCTCGGATTTTGAAATGGATCACATCAAGATCACAAATACCGCAAGCGTCGGACTTTTTGCCAAAACTGATCCCGATTGCTCATTAAAATCTACCCGCAACAACTTTAAACAATACAATACGCGCATCCATGACAACTTTGTAGACAGCACCGGAAATGAAGGATTCTATATCGGCAGCTCATTCTATAACGGTGAAACTATTAACTGCAATGGAAAGGACACGGTTTTACTTCCTGAGATCCTATCAGGTGTTTGGATCTATAACAATATCGTCAGGTCGACAGGATGGGATGGGATCCAGGTCAGTTCTGCATCCGACAATTGCCAGGTTTTTAACAATATTGTCATGTACGACAGCCAGGCCGGGGTTTTTGGACAGAGTACCGGCATTATTCTTGGCGGCGGCTCGAAATGTGATTGCTATAATAATTATATAGGTGAAGGAAAAGGGGATGGCATAGAAGATCATGGTTTGGGAGGAAACAGGATATTTAACAACCTGATAATCGATGCTGGAAGGACTTACTATCCCGGTGACCTGTCAAAAAAGAAATACGGAATCTATGTCGATGATGTTTCAGTTCAGCATGATTCTTCTTTTCGTATAATGTTCAATGATATTATCAATCCAAAAAGTGAAGGCGTTCGATTCGGGAGTGTTAACAGCAGGAATAACCTGGTAGTATCCAATGCCATAATCAACCCGGGAGATTATCCTGCGGATAGTAATAATGCATATGTCGATCTTCCAGATCCTGCTTCAGATGTGACCATAAGCCATAATTACGAGGCTCCAGATACCATTAATGCTGGTTTTGTGAACGGAAGCTACGAACTGAAAGCCGGCTCCCCCCTTATTGATGCAGGATATTATGATGATGAAGGCGTAAACTTTGACTTTCTGCATCATTTCCGGCCACAGGGAGCCGGCTTCGACATTGGAGCTTATGAATATGGGTTAAGTCTTGCAGGGATACAGCTCATTGACACCAATAAAGATCATTCATATCCGTATCCCAATCCTTCCCGGGTTCAAATGACAATTGAATATGAATTTTCAAATAATTCGGATGTTCAGCTGGATATCTATGACCTTCAGGGGGAGCGATTATATTCAGCGATACAATCGTCCGTACCTGCCGGCAATCATACTATCAGCGTAAATGTCCTGGATCTTCCTGAAGGGCTTTACATGTACACCTTACGGGCAGGGAACGAGGTTGTAACAGGGAAATTTATCAAGACCGGATGAAATAGAGAGAAATCATTTCAACACCCCGGATCTGTTCCTGCCAATATTTAAATCCTGTTGTTGTGATATTCTCTTTGTCACACTGTCACCCTCAACCGACGATTGCTCATGAATGAAAAATTTAATGGATTTTACTTTTGCATTAAAACATCATTAAATTTGTATCCCATCCGGATGAGTTAAGACAGCAATTATTACAATCATTCATACAAAAACAGGACAGACTTGGGTACAAATTTCTCTCTTAGCTGGATAGATTACCTCGTGATGGTGATCTATTTCTTATTTGTTCTTGGCATTGGCTGGGCGTTAAAGCGGTTCATGAAAGATGCGAAGGCGTTTCTTGAAGCAGGCAGGTCCATGCCTGCATGGGTAGCCGGCCTGGCATTCATTTCCACGAACCTTGGCGCCCTTGAAGTGATGGGAATGACAGGCTCGGGCGCAAAATATGGTATGCTCACCACTCATTTTTATTGGGTCGGCGCCATCCCTGCCATGGTATTTCTTGCCTTGTTCATGATGCCCTTCTATTATGGGTCGAAAGCGCGGTCTGTTCCCGAATATCTGAAACTCAGGTATGACGAAAAAACCCGTGGACTGAATGCCATTCTGTTCGCAGTAATGACCATCCTCGCATCGGGAATTTCAATGTATGCCCTTGCAATCCTGATGGAAAGGGTGTTGGGCTGGAACTTTAACATTAGCCTTGTATTATCCGCAGCCATCGTGCTTGCCTATACATACCTCGGCGGCCTCTCTTCAGCGATCTATAATGAAGTGCTGCAATTTTTCATCATTGTGATCGGGCTGTTACCGATTGTGATCCTGTGCATGAAGGATCTTGGCGGATGGTCGGGGCTCCAACACCAGCTTGCACCGATAGTGACCGCCAGGGGCTATGCTCCTGATACCTGGACCACCACATGGAAGTACACAGCGACTGCAAAGGCAAACCCGATGGGAGTCGCCTGGTATGGGATCTTTGCTGGATTGGGGTTTGTGCTTTCTTTTGGTTACTGGTGTACAAACTTTTTGATCGTGCAGCGGGCCATGTCGGCCAAATCTACAACGGCAGCCAGGAATACACCGCTCATTGGAGCCATCCCCAAGATGTTCATTCCCTTTCTCATTATCGTCCCTGGAATTGCAGCCCTGGTACTTCTGAATAAACCGGGATCAGGATTTTCACTGCCTGAAATCTCACCAGGGCATTACAATTATGATTACACCATTATTGCCCTGCTGAAGCAATACCTTCCTGCTGGTGTCCTTGGATTAGGCATTACCGCGCTGCTGGCATCCTTTATGTCGGGGATGGCAGGTAACGTATCGGCTTTCAATACAGTATGGACCTATGATATCTACCAGAGCTATATACGCCCCGTGACAGGGAACAAGGATGACGATGAAAAACATTATTTAAAGGTAGGCCGTCTTGCAACCATTTTCGGGGTGGTAACCAGCATCGCAGCTGCATACCTGGCCAGTCTTTTCGGCAATATTATGGATTTCCTTCAGACCATCTTTTCCATGATCAACGCCCCGTTGTTCGCAGTGATATTCCTTGGCATGTTCTGGAAACGAACCACAGGACATGCCGCATTCACAGGTCTGCTGGGGGGCTTCTTAATCGCATTGATACATCATGGACTGACGTTTCCTGAAGGGGCGGCAACCCTGGTCAAGGGCGGGTGGATATACCATTTACATGCATATCCGGTTGAAATGGCACAGAATTTCTGGACAGCCATCTTCGCATTCTCAACAAGCGCCATTCTGACGGTCATTTTATCTCTCTTCACGAAACGGAAAAAGAGCGATGAAGATCTAAGGGGCCTGGTGTACTCACTGACGCCGAGAACAATAAAAACAGAGGATGCATGGTACAGGAGATCGTCAACACTGGCTATCATGGTATTGTCAATTGGCGTCATATTAACTATATTATTCTGGTAGTATTTCAGTAATTAAAGATTATGGGCATAGATATAAAATTTCCGATCGGTTTGATGTTCACCATTCTTGGGCTTATCCTTTCTGCCTTTGGCTTGTTCACTAATTCAGACACAGCTTTATACCAGCGTTCCCTTGGAATTAACATAAACCTCTGGTCGGGAACAGGGATGCTCATATTCGGCTTGGTAATGCTGGGATTAGCATTAAAGAGCCGGAAATCAAAACCCAAATGATATGAAGTCCAATCAAAGAGCCTTTCTTGAAACACCGGTTGGTTTCATAGAGATCGACTGCAGTGATAAGGGCATAAGGAGCCTTGAGTTCATCAACTTCAAAGTCAGGATCAATCGTACGCCTGCCTGCCTCAGGGATTGTAAAGAACAACTGCGCGAATATTTTGAAGGTACCCGAAGACAATTTAGTATCCCGCTCGACCTTGAAGGCACTCATTTCCAGCTGATGGTATGGAATGAACTGTTGAAGATACCCTATGGCACCACGATCACCTACCTTGAACTGGCCAAAAGAATAGGTGACACGAAGGCCCTGCGTGCAGTGGGAGGGGCGAATGCGACAAACCCCGTATCCATCATCATCCCCTGTCACCGTGTCATAGGGATGGGCGGCAAGCTCGTGGGTTACGGGGGAGGACTTTGGCGCAAAAAATGGCTCCTCGAGCATGAATATGCGTTTGCCCAGCGCGACCTGTTTTACGAGTGATCAGTATAGACCTATGCCCGCCTGGATATCGATATTAAGAGGGATCAATGTAGGAGGACAAAAAAAGATCCGGATGGCGGATCTTAAAGCATTATATGAAGGACTCGGTTTCAAGGAGGTCACGACCTATATCCAGAGCGGGAACATCCTATTCCGGACTGAAGATCATCAACCAGGCTTGGTATTGTCAGAGAAAATTGAGGAGGCCATAGAAGAAAAATACCATTTCTGGGTTCCGGTAATAATCAGGACCTCAGATGAGATACAGATGATCCTTTCCTCAAACCCATTTTTAAAGGAAAATAACATTAACATGGAAAAATTGCATGTCACTTTCCTTGACAAAGAACCCTCATCTGAAAATGTAACTATCATCCAGAAAACCGGATTTCCTCCTGACAGGTTCCTTATTTCAGGCAAAGAAGTCTACCTTTACTGCCCTATTGGTTATGGAGTCACAAAATTGTCGAATACTTTCTTTGAAAAGAAATTACTTGTAAAAGCCACCACCAGGAACTGGAATACAGTCGTTAAACTCGGGGAATTCAGATAGCAGGCGGTCCCTAGAATAATCCGTAAACCAGGTAATACCTGTTCATATACCGGGATAACCTGTTTGTGTATATGACCTGGGGGGATGATTTACCCCTTCTTCTTTTCAGGCTCTATTTTGCTATATTTACACTGCGGCAATCAAAACATTTATTTTAAGATTAGATTATTCTAATCAGGGTTATGCAATTGACTTGAACCAGTAAAAAGTCCTGTATTTTATATTGGTCTGAAAAGATCAATATTAAGGTCATCATATCTCTTTAGTAACCTTATTAAATTATTTAAACAGATCTTTTATGAAACGATTTTTAGCATTGCTGGCAATCATCGTGTTAGCGCTTTTTATCACGAATTGCAGGAAGAGTTCCGATTCAGGCTTGAGCAACCTCGCTGATGTTCAGTTCAGCATCAATTCTGTTACCCAGAACGGAGGCCTGAAATCAACACAGGTCGATTCAGTTGTTTGCAACGACACCCTGACAGCCGATTACGTCAAATACAAGATGGATGGCGGTGGCTGGAAAACGATCCCGGTATTCTATGTTGGTAACATCCCATGGACAAATACCATAAAGTTGTCTCCTGGACAACACATACTGAACGAATTCCTCGTATATTCAAACCATCACACTCCCAACGACAGTACAGATGACGTTCTGCTGATGGCCACCCCGCATACAGGCAGTCCATGGGCCGGTTATGTAACGACACCGCTCAACTGGAGCTTTAACGTAGTGACGGATGAGAAAACACAGGTCAAGATGGATGTAGTATGCTTCAAACCCAGTGTTTTCCTGGATTTTGGATTCGTTTATTTTCAACTGAACGAGTTGATCATTCGTCAGTTATGGTTCTTTGGTGATTTCTGCATAAAGGATGCCTCGCAGTATGCAGGCTCAGATTATGTCCATCAGCCGAACTGGGTCACCACAGGATATATTGATGCACCGGCAATATTCAGGATTGATGTCTGGAGAAACGGGGTACAGCAACAGAGCTTCACAAACGACGATGCAGCTCACCATTATGGCGACAAGGTCTCAGTAACCTATGGTGACTACGTCCTTCAGACAGATGTGTTCATTCTGAAATTGTATATCCTGGTGCGCCAGGGAACTGCTTTTAATTTCATGTACTTCTATTCCTGGACGTTCAATGATATAAGCAATATTCCAAAAGGAAGTGACGGAGTGACTGATTTCATTCTTGGAAGCTGCTATGACCCTTCAAATCCCCCGGAGCTCATTCTGCCGCCTTATATGAATTTACCTCCGACCGCAACTTATACCATTACCGGGAACTACGCTCCGGGAAGTCTGGGCGGATATGTCGATGCAACACTGACAAATGTTCCGGCAGGGTATATGTTCGGCAACGGTACCTATGCTTCCTGGTGCTCTGATCATCAAACTACCATCAATGTCGGCCAGGCATACAATATGTACGTCTATTCCTCACTGTATCCGTCTTTGCTTCCAACCTATGCCCAGTTACAGTCAGGAAAATGGTCAAAGATCAACTGGGTCTTTAATCATAAGGACTGGTATCCGAACCTTAAATGGTATGAACTGCAACAACTGGTTTGGCTGTATGATGATATAGCATGGTATCCTCCCGGTGCAGCCGATGGCGGAGTGCCTGCTATAAATGATCCTAATTATCCGACAAGGGCATTGCAGATGTACTCAGATGCCAACACATACGGTATAAATTATGTTCCGTCTCCGGGTGGATGGGCTGCAGTTATTTTCATTCTTGATCCCCCGCCACAGGAAGGACCATTTGTTCAAACGATGTTTATCCAGATCGATCCTTGAGAATATAAGGCCATCGGCTGGCTGATAAAAATCGCTATTGTTTCAGGATCCAGGCATCAGGCCAGTTTTTTCTGACCTTTATCAGTGCACTGTCAGCTTTTGCCTTATCCAGGAAGTTCATTATGGAAACCCTTTGCTTTCCATCTCTCTCGATCAAACGGGATGTTTTATAACCCTTTGACTGGAGATCGGTTAAGAACCGCTGTAATTCTTTTTCAGGGGCAACCCCTTTAACGATGATGTAGTAATATTGCTTCCCCGGCAAAGAGTTCTCATGAATGACCGTTCCCTGGGGGCTCTTGGGTTTTTCAATTGGCGCAGGGGGCGCAACTTTAATGGCAACGCTCTTTTTTTGAATATCAGTTCCCTGATTTTTATTCCCAACAGGGGCCTGTTGTTCTTCCTGGGGAGAAACAGCCTTTTGAGCTTCCTGCCCGCAGATGGCTGGCCCCCCTTCAGGATCCGGCAATTCACCAAACCAGGCGCATGCATAATTCTCATAAATCCCGATCCCTATTGAATTCCATTTTTTTGCCTGCCAGTTGCCTGTATTCATGAGGAAGCTGTTAAAATAATCCATTGATTTCCACAATGTGATAATACTGTCGATAACGACTGGATCGTTTTCATAGTAAACGATCTCGTATCCTTTGCCTCTGTATGGAGTCATTTCCTTTGGCTTATCCCAGACACTGTTTTTCTTGTTCTCATCGCGGGGGTAGCAAAAAGGTTTCCAGTTTCCCTGGTCCGACCATGAATGTGCATTGCAGGACCCCCTGTCGGGGTGATGGAAGGAAAGATCTCTGACATGTTCCGAAGCTACGAAACATAAGGATTTTGATAAAGGGATAGGAGGAAGGTCATACCTTTGCCGGTATGCGTTGATCATATTGTACAGCTTGTACTCCATGGTCGAGATGCAATATGACGCGGGAATCGGTTTTGCAAGGTTCTCTGTCATCTGTGCTTGAGAGAACATCCCGGAGATACAAACAATAAAGACAATAAGTGATCTTGCACCTTTCATTTCTTCTTTTTTGAATATACACGGATTACAGGATTGTTGGCCACCTGATATTGGCTGGTGGTAAAATGGAACAGGCCTTCACGATCAGGGATACGTGCATAAAATCCGGCACGTCCTTCCCTGACTTCGATTTTCACTAAAAGCTCATTCCAGCCCCTGTTGATCTTTATTAAATGCCTTCCCTGGTCTGGACTCAAAACCCTTCCGGAACGCTGCTTATAACCTTTCAGATTATAAATTATTTTAACGGGGTTTTCAGACCCGACCAATACGGAGGCAAACCGTGTTTCTGATGATTGAATAAAAACAAGCGCATAAAAAACACCAGGTTCCCCCGGATTGATCATATTTTCGAAAGATAAAAATCCATCAGGCCCGGTATCAAGAACCTGCCAATGTAAATACTTACCGTTTATTCCCTTATATGCCTGGTTCTTGGTGAAAGCGATTTCCGGCGGGTAGACAGAATCGATCCCTGTGCGCGGGCTTATTGGGTTTGACTTATCTTCGAAAGGACCAATCACATTCCACTCCTTGATAAATGTCCTCTTTGGCTCAAGACTGATCCCGTCAAGCCCAATGGAATATCCTGATGAAAGACTGTCTTTCCCTGTCACGATGAACTTCAGTGGAAGGCCATTATAAATATTTTCAAAACCAGGGATGAAGACAAATCCCCCGGGTTCAATATAGGGTGCATAGCCGTCGATCCTGCCAGCCTTTTCTGTGCCCATGAAAATATCTGCATTTCCGTAGCCGGGGCCACGCGTATAATATATCCTGATATCATAGCCCGTTTCGTCGAGATGGCGAAGGAACAATGAAAACTCATCATTTAGCCCTGATTCAATAAGAAGTTGTTTCGAGCCACTCCATTCTGCTCCGTAATCGCTCATATCCATTACTTTCGACTGGATCTTCCCCAGGCTGAACTTTTGGTTCTCAGCTTCTATCATATTGTCAGCAGGGATAAGCCGCAATGGGATCCTCAGACCAGCCTTAAGGATTGACGGAAATTTGGCATGAGGCTCTGCCTGGTACCAATAGACGGTGCTGCTGTAATCTGCAATATCCTTGTTATTATTGCCATGTTCGATCGTTAAGCTGACGGATCTTCTAAACCGGATTGGATCTTCAATATAAAAGCGATATGCACTTATCCTGACCAATGAATCATCTTTATAAACACATCCGCTGTATGGGTTTGCAAATTCCCTTTTGCTGTCTCCCCCGATTGAAAAATAATCTCCGGCACCGGCTCCATTGGGCAATGTTCTTTTCTCTCCGTCTGCATATACAGTTGCATTACCATTCGGGTAACTGAATTTTGTACCATATGATTGCATGCTCATGTTAACACCTACGATGTATCCGCGACCACGTGCATTAAGTAGGGTATAATCGGCATCATAATCGGTATTTACATCGCGATGCCAGTAAACGTGAAAATACCCCAGGTCTTTATTGATTCGGCTTGCCGGTTGCCGGTAATCTATTTCGTAATAAAATCCCTTGATCTCCTGGCCGGTCTCATTTATGATATCGATCCTGGCCTCTTTTTCAAAAGGCATGGGAAATGAACAGGTGTAACCATCTGATGACATCCCGAGACAGGGTGTGGTGTACGGCCTGTAAGCAAATCCACAGCCAAAGAAATCTCCAAACGGAACTTCTACAGAAGGATTATCCTCATCGTCCCAGTACATCCTGATCAGGATCTTTCTCAGGAACCAGGGATCGCCTGAATCCACTCTGAAGCATAGGTGGGTTATGACACCGGGACCGCCGACCTGAAGGACATTTACAGCCTTTCCTGCAGGAACAGTTATCATATCATTCTTTTCACCCCTTGCTGCATGACTGGAAATATGGATCAGTTTGCTGTCTTTGAGGAATGGCATTGAACCAGGCCTGAGTATGTTTTCAAGGTCGCCCTTACCGGAGTTGCTGCAGGATGACAGAATAGCCACTAAGATCCCCAGCACTGCACCGATATGCCATAAACGATACTTCATATTACCGGATTTAGAAAGGTCTTGGTCTCTTTTTAGAACCAGAGTGCAAAATTAGATCATTTAGGCGGTTTTCCATTATTTTCTTCAATGATCAGCCTGGCCATGATTGAATCCCAGATGTAATTGGGCGGGCAGTTAAGCACTTCGTTATCGGGACTGTATGATTCCCAGAAATTATGATTCTTGGACAATTGGGTGGTAACACACAAGAGCATCTTCGCTGCAAGCTGTTTCGCTATATCATTATAGCCATATTTCTTCAGACCATCGTACACCATGTAGTTCCATAGTAGCCATACAGGACCATTCCATTTGCAGCAATAATCCACATAAGGACTATACCAGGGATCTTTTGCTGAAAGGGTAGGGATACCATATTTTCTCCAGAATTTCGTCGTATCCGTCAAAGTCTTTACCAGTTTTCCGGCCTGTTCTTTTGTGGCGACTTCCGCCCATAACGGAAGAAAACCAATGATCTCCTGTCTCTTTAGGTCCCGCGTCATGTACCTGAAGGAGTAATCTTTTTTGTTGACAGAATAATAAAAACCCGTTGAATCATCCCACATCCTTTTATTGACCAGTTTGGCGGTATTATCGGCATTTTTCATCCAGGCCCCGGCTTCTTCCTGCTTCCCCAGCGCTGAAGCCATCTGGGCAAGACTTTTCTCCTCCTTGATGACCATCAATGTCAGGTCAAGGCACTCCAGTTCATCTGAAATATCCTCTTTATTCACATCCAGGAAATTCTCAGCAGAGACCTGGAAGACGGCATTGTACCCATCTCTTACATTTTCGATGAGGCCATTCGGCCCCCATTCAAAAGTCCCATCATGATTGGTATCCCTGTTCTTGACCAGCCACTGCACATATTTTGAACCTGATGCATAAGCTTCCCCGAGAAATTTTTTGTCTTTTGAAACTTTATAGACTTCCAAATTGATCCAGCTGAAAAAAGGCGCAGAAGTCGTTGGCATATTATTATGCGGGTAATCCTGTTTCCCCCGCGGTCCGTGACGGTATGCAATAAGCCCGCTGGGGTCCTGCTGTTCCATGTAGACCCTCTGTGATCCTTCAGCAGATACAGGATCAAGGAAGGCATATGACAGCATGCTCAGCGATTCATGCAGCACCTGGTGTCCATGTCCCCAACCCCACAATGGATTTCTTGAAAAAGCATAAAAGTTATATTTCGTCTTTCCATAGGCTGGGTACATTGAACCGCGTGCAAGGTTAAAAGCCCCGAGATAAACCAGCTTTTCTGCTTCATTACTGAAAGAGATCCTGGGGATCTGCCCGAATAATATCAGGTTATCCTCGAAGAATGTTCTAAGGAGCATCGTCTTTAGCTTCTGTGCCCTTGCGAAAAGGGTATCAGCAATTTCAGTCTGTGACTGAACACCCCGCAGATAGCGAAAATCATTGGTCTCTCCGGGACGAAAACGTTTATTCAGCTGAAGTGCTATAAAACTGACAAATCCTCTCTTCTTCATATTAAGAGAATCACTGTGCTTATCCGAATAATAATCGGTTTTTATCTTGTTATAGAAATCTGACATGTCTCCTGAATATCCTCCGAATGAATAAACCTTCTGATTGGTAGTAAAAAAATCAACCGTGCGGGTCGGATAAGGATACTCTGTTTTTAAACTGCTGAACAGACGCCAGGGACTTTCATATCGATTCGTGACATATCCATCATATTTTGTATTATAATTCATTATTTCAAGTGAATCATTTCCCAGTTCCAGCACTGGGTATAGCACGATCTCATGCGCGATCTTATCGGTGTTCTTCACTTCCATATCCACAATTGCAAGTGTCGAGCTGTAAACAAGGAAGGTCTCTTTGACGTGAATTCCCCTGAATGGCTCATATTCCATGATCATCATATCGGGTAAGGAATATTCGACCACAGGTTTTTTGAAAAATTCAGCAGTATTCATGACCACGACCCCGTCTATCTTCCAGACGGCAAACATGCTTCCTGCTTGATCGCTTGAATAGGTTACGGGTTTGCAACTTGAATAATAATCCATTTTATAGGCTTTATCCCCATAAAGACGGGAACGCGACATTGCTGCTGCATAGGTGGTATACAGCGGGTCATTGGCATTGGCATGGATCCTCAGGTAATCGGACATCACCTTGAGTGTCTGGCCGCTGAGAAGAACCGGGAGAAACCCAATGAGTAAAACGAAATAGACTTTTTTCATTACAACCTTCTTTAAAACTTTATAAACTTTACAAACTTATTTCTTAAGATCGATGAGGAAACGTGCAGCCAGCCCTGCCCAGATATAGCTTTTGTTCCATCCTGCCTCATGGTCGTCAGGACTGTAGAGTTCCCAGAAGAAATGATCCTGTTTTAAGTGCCAGATCATGTTGTCCAGAACTTTCACGGCCAATTCTTCTGCCTCAGTCTTATATCCATTGTCAAGTAACCCGCGGAAGAGGAGATAATCCCACTGGACCCAGACAGGCCCGTTCCAGTATCCGATAGGGTCGTAGTAACTGTCTTTAGCTGAAAGTGTTGGCACTCCATAAGGTCGCCAGAATTCTTCTGGATTTGTCAGTACCGAAACAAGTTTTCTTGTCCTGGCAGTATCACTGATGTCAGCCCATAATGGGAGAAACCCAATTATTTCCTTGATCTTCAGATCATCAGGATGGTGGAAGGTGAATGACTGATCATTCCTGTTGACATTATAATAAAAGCCGGTCAGATCATCCCACATAAACCTGTTAATAAGCCCGGAACGGCTCTCTGCATCTGCCAACCATTTTCTTGCTTCCTGACGGTAACCCAATAAATTCGCCATCTCAGCCAACGATCTTGCCTCTTTAACCAGCATGGAATTTAGATCAGGACCTTCAAAATTGGATGGCCAGCCAACGTTGTCCCATACAGCGACCCGGGCATCCCTCACCGATTCAAGTGATGCTTCGCCTCCCCATTCACAAAGCCCGTTACTGTTTGAGTCTCTGTTTGAAACAAAGTAACCATAAAACTTAACGCCTGACTTGTATGCTTCTTCAAGAAAATGCTTGTCGTGTGTGACTCTGAAGATCTCCAGGTTCTCATAATTGAAGAATGGGGCAGAACTCGTTAATTTCCCCTTAAATTCAATGGTCTCATCAAGGTATGGCCCTGTCCTGTAATTTATATAGCCGTCAGGATGCTGGCGCTCAAAATAAACCCTCTGTGAATTCATGGCACCTTCAGGATCCATATATACATAGGCCAGCATGGAAAGACTTTCGTGGAATACCTGGCCGCCATATCCCCAGCCCCATTTCGGTTCACGGGAATAGACATAGTAGTTATTACTGCATTTCCCTTCCGGTGGCATCATGCACTGCCTTAAAAGGGAAAAGCAACTCCAGTATAAGTAATTAAGGTCCCTGCTGCTGAATGCAGAAGACAAAGACATTCTATTCCTGTCGGAGATCGGCGTGGTGACCGGCACTGAAGGATCATGAACAAACAGCGGGGGGATCTTTCCATAAGCCTTCTCATCATCGGCGACCAATAACCCTAAATCAACATTGAACAATGGCTGTATCTTCCTGTCGAGGTCAGGAATGCGTGTTTTTTTATCAACCAGTCCAAAGACCATCCTGAAATGGAATTGGTCACCTGGGTATATCCTCAATTCCCTTGAACAGATTAACCCTTTCACTGCCGTTACATCTCTTTTATTTTTTATCAATTGATCTTTTAGCTTCCTGAAGGGATCATGAATGTTTTGTACAGGCTTGCTTTTACAGGTCACAAAGGCTAACGTGCTGTCAAACCGGGTATCGCCGGCTATAAAGCCTTGCAATTCTTCTGCCAGGGGGATGGAATGTTCTTTCATCCATTCATCCCTTGTTTTCATTACAGAAAATGAATAAAAGTCGAACGGGGCCTGGTGCAGTATATCATTAACATTATCACCCGCTGGAAAGTAGAGATAGGGTGCTATATTTATTTCAGCAGTGAAGGCGCCTTCGTTCTTTATCCTGATATCTGCAACGGCAGATTGTGATGAATAAACATCGAAAAAGACATCCACACGAATATCCCTGAAAGGATAATAATAATATGAGACCAGGTCACTGTAAGAAACCGTGACAACAGGCTCGCGGTACATTTCATTCAGTCGAAACCTGGGTTCCACCCCTTTGAAAAACGCCAACCCGAAATTCAGGCCATCCTTAGAAATGAATTCTGCGCCATTGTCTTCATCATTCCATAAAAACTGGTAACCTTGGTCCATCGTATAGGAGGAACGGCCCAGAGGGGCTGCATAGGTGGTGAATAATGCATCAGTTTTTGTAGCATCCAGGTTTGACAGGAACTGGCCTTGCAAAAGACCGGGAAAAAGAATAGCGGAAAGAACCAGAAGAGGAAGGCCGATATCTTTAATACTTCGCATAGATCCTGTTTTAATACCAACGGGGACACTTGGGAGAATTCATTTTCTTTTCCTTATACACTTTCTTTTCCTGGTTGATTTTTTCAGGACCCGGGACAACCTTCCCGGTTGCAGGGTCCTGTTTTAGATAGATAATGACAGTCTTATTCTGGTACTTTGAAGGGCCGGGGTCAAATATCACACTGATGTGAAAAATATCTCCGTCTGACCCGGTTAAAGTACCATTTTCAATTTTCTCAATTTCCTGATTATGAATATAAACATCAATATTACTTAAAGTCTTTCTTTCATCCTCGGTACTAATATAATATTTGTATCCTGATAGCCTTGCACCAAGGATTCTGAGTCCTTCAGGCTGAGATCCGGGGGAGGGATCTGTGACGGCAGGAAGTACTTCGATCCCGGCATAATATTCAACCTGCAACTCAGTGGTTCCCGTAAGTTTAAGATCGACAAGCAATGAAGTATTTTTCTGGTCATTAAAGGATGTAAATTGCGTTTCATTGCCATCTCTCGTGATACGGCTAAAAATAGTTCCCGGTGGAAAAGTAGGTATGAATTCGACGTTAACAGGTTGGTTACTATGAGGGATAAAGGTGTAAAAATAACTTTTACCGGTCCGTTTCATACTGAAATCGAATGTTGAGTTGCCGGAACGGATATTCCTGGCTGATGCAGAATCCCATCCCGCAGGAAAGTGCGGTGACAGGATCACCTTATTTTCACCATCATTGACCACCAGGCCAAGCATGCCTTCTATGACAGGCTGCAACACCATGGTCTCTGACCAGCATTGGTGAGGACAGACGCCTGAAGGCTCATAAGTGGATCCATTCATTACTTCCTCTACGAATCCTTTGCCCCAGTACTTATAAATATCAAGGTTATTCATAATATGGGAAAAGCCCTGTTGGTAATTCCCATATGCGTACTCGGCAAGGGCTGTCCATCCCGTGAACAGTGGCCAGACACTGCCATAGTGATAACCGGTGGGTTTGAAGAATGGACTATCTTCGCGGATGATCCTTGTGCCCCAGTTTGTTGAAAAGGCATTGGATGCCAGTTGTTCGAGCACCGACCTTGCCTTTTCCTTATCACCTAATCTGAAATAAAGAGGAACAGCAGGGAGAACGGTTGCTTCGGACCTGAAGGTGCGATCTTTATTCATCCCATATGAATAGTACTTTTTCGATGGGTTCCAGAAACTGGTATTGATCAGTTCTTTAACGATCCCGGCTTCCAGCCTGTAGCTCTCGGCTTCCGGATCCTTTAATGCAGCAGCCATGTTGGCTGTTTCTTCCAAAGCAGCGGTCCAGCATCCCTGCAAATATAATGTTGCATGTGAGCCATAAAGTTCACCTCCTTCCACCCACCCATGGCCCACGTTTGTATTCTCGATCAGATGGTCATGGTCCCTGTCGGTAGAAAAGCAAAAATTTACCGCCTTTTTTATGATGGGCCAGTTCGTTCTCAGGAAGGTAGTATCCTGCGTATGTCTGAAATATTTGCCTGCAAGTACAATATAAAGTGGTGTCGCATCAGCTGCATCATAATGAACTACACCTGAAGTTGTTGCTTCATGAAAGATCTTACCTGAAAGATCCTGGAATTTACCATAGAATTCAAGTTCTGACCTTACCTTATGAAAATCACCATAATCCAAAAGGGCAAAACCACTCCATTCACCATCGCGACCGAAATACCACCCATAACCGGGCCTTCCATTGACTTTATGCCCGCCATTCCAGCCTGTTCGTGTCGTTGAATAGCCTGCCACCAATGATCTGCCCATGCCGGGTGTATTTACAAAGAAACGGTCAGTCGCAATCAGAGCCCAGCAGTATCCAAGGTTAAAATCAGGATCAGGACACTGGATTATAAGACTGTGCGCAAGGAGGCTATCGATATGGATTCTGGACCGCCGGGAAATCAACTGCGGGTCCCTGATGGCTGTGCCAAAATGTTGTCGTGTTGTCTTGCCGCCTTCGCTGGTTGCTGCAAAAACCACGTCCAGCCGGTCGACCATCTTCAGCGGATAGGTCATAAGACCTGCAACCTTTATCTCACCATCAGGAATTCCATAAAATGACTTCTTTCCTTTATTGTAACTGAAATCAGAGAATTGACCTGTAACTACTGCGTCAGGTGCACGGTTTGCGCCGATCATAGCAGTATAGTTCCCTGATTGATCCTGGACAATAAAGGCCCTGAATTCAGGGTCAAAAGCATAAGCAAGAGATCCTACAGACTTTTCAGAATATGGCCACATCAGTCTCAGATTGCTTTTTACTTTTATAACAAGTTCGGCAGAATAAAGTCCCTGGTATTCATAATGGATCACACCGCAGGGATGCTCTGGGTCATTCGTTATAATCTCCTGAAGGTAAGCGCGATGAAACTTATAATTACGGACGAAACAGGAAGGATGAGCTTCGACTTCAGGCCTCTCATCGTTCAGCCAGAAGATTGTATCCTGGTATTCAAATCGTAATCCTACTTCATAATCCCTGAAGGCCATGAAAGGATGTGACCATATCTCTTCGATCCCCCCTTGTTCATTGCCCATGGTCAGCATCCGTTCACCGGCAACATCCCAGAAATTATCTGATGCAAACCGGTTCTGGATTGCCAACGGATCAACCGGGTTATCCCACTTGTCACTGCCGGGGATGACTGAAAATAAAGTATCCTTGGGTTTGGCCTTTAGTGGTAATGCATAAACTGTGGCAGGATGGTAATTCCAGTAATGGATATCTGAAGATGAATCAGCTGCAAAAAAGTATTTGAATATATTGGTTGTAAACAATTCAAGATGACTTAGGTTCATATTTGCGACTGAATAGCAGGTATATCCTCCGACGGCAATGATCTTGCCTTTGCCAATATTATATTCCAGCATCAGTTTTGAATCTTCCCTGAGAAAAATGTAGTCCCAGTCAACACCGATCACCTTACCTTCTTTAGGTATGGAATTGCCAAAATACCCCGTTACCCTGAAGGCAGTATCTTTGACCGGCATCATAATGTAAGCGCCGCCGAACATTCCATTAAATACAGGATGGTTCAGGAAAGCATGAAAGCCCAGCTTTCTTCCATAACCTTCATCGATGCTGAGTTTGATGCTGTCTTTTGGCTTCACGGATTCGATTCCAAGAGTGTTGAGATAATGGAAGGCATTCAGCGTAAGGAGAAGATTTCCTCCCTTGATTAGAAATTCCCTGATCTCCTTTAATACCTTGTGATCGGTTTCAGACAGGGAGAAATATGAGGTATCCTGCTTGTGGAACCAGGCTGCCTTGTAAGAATCAAGAAGCTTAGGGTTTTTACGAAGCTCGTCGAAAGTCACATATACAGGATAGAATCCCTTTCTTTCTTTAAGGAAATCAAAAGCTGACCGTGATTCTTTACTCATATTAAGGAAGGGCTCATTCCCCAGGAATGCGATCTTTACAACTGAATCAGGTAAAGGCTCGGCTTTTTTAACAGCCCCCAGCGTATATGTGTGGGTCCGAAAGGTCTGTCCCTTCGTTGCCTGGGCGGCGATTTCATTGTATCCTGAAAGCAGAGCCAATGAGAGGAAAAACAGGATCTTTACCGGACCTGATGACATAGGCTTGCACTTAACTCGTTTAATGATCTGACAATAGGAAATCCTGATTCCCGCAACCGGGCCTCCGAATGATGGCCATTCGGGATCAAGACACAATCGATGCCCAGCTCTTTTGCTACCTCTGCATCATGGCAGGTATCGCCTACAAACAGGATCCGTCTCTTTTCGACATCGATCTCTTTCAGAAGGCGGAGCCCTACATCGGTCTTCCCGCGTGCATAATGGTCATCCAGGCCATCTACATGATCAAAGTAAGCCGCAACTCCCAGGTCAATGGTTTCCTGGCGTAGTTCATTCTGCTCCCTGGCAGAAAGGATATTCTGCCTGAAATCATTTTCAGCAATGCATTTCAGGCTTGAAACAGCATCTTTATGCAGACTGCATTCCATCTGTCGCTGGTTGTACCTGATCATAAAGTCCATTCCGACGATCTCGAATGATTCTTTCTGAAAATCAAATCCCAGCTTCAGATAATAATCTTTCACCGGGAAATCGAAAATATCACGGTAGTGGTCAAGGGTCAGTAGCGGAAGGTCCCTTGACGAAAGCATAGTATTCATAACTTCAACGCAGAGCCAGTTATCATTAAGCAGGGTCCCGTTCCAGTCCCATAGTATGTGCGTATATCTTGAGAGTTCTATCTTCATTTATTGAGTACTTTTGCACAGGAAAAATGAGTTTCAAAAGTACTCAAAAACTCCATTCGTTCATGGAATTTAACTCCTTTCTTGCGCCACTCGAACAATTGCATAATTGCGACCTTTGTCCCCGTGAATGTCATGCCGACCGGTTCATATCCAGAACAGGCTTCTGCAAAAGTGATGCGTCTTTCAATATATCTTCAATTTGCATCCATCATGGTGAAGAGCCTGCCATAGGCGGTAAAAATGGCATCTGCAACATCTTCTTCACACATTGTAACCTGCAATGTATCTATTGCCAGAATTACCAGATCAGCGATAACCGCAATCCAGTCAAAAGGACGGCGATTGAACTGGAGGAGGTGATCAGGCAGGTCACTGCAATCCTGGATCAAGGCATAAACAGGGTTGGATTTGTCTCGCCCTCCCATTTTATCCCACAGGTAAAGATTATCATGCAGTGCATTCATTCATTGGGATATAAGCCGGTCTGGGTGTTCAATACCAATGGTTATGACAAAGTAGAGACCCTCAAATCATTGAAGGGAATGATTGATGTTTATCTGCCGGATCTTAAGTACATGGAATCTTCCCAGGCAGGCGAATATTCAGATGCTCCCGGCTACCCTGAAGTTGCAACCCTTGCGCTGAAAGAAATGTTCCGGCAGAAAGGGCCTGTCCTCCATCTTGACAGGGAAGGTGCAGCAGAATCCGGAATAATTATCCGCCACCTGGTACTTCCCGGTCATAAGGAAAACAGTTTGAAAGTCCTGAATTTTATTGCAGAAAACCTTTCCCCAAAGTTGAATGTCTCTTTGATGTCGCAGTATTACCCTACACCCCGTGTAAGCTGTCATCCGCGGCTAAATAAGACGGTATCTCCTGAGGAATATTCCTTGATTGTAAAAGAGTTGGATCGTCTTGGCATGTATAATGGCTGGATACAGGAGTTAGACAGTGCCGCTAATTATCAGCCAGATTTTGAGAGGGAAGAGCCATTCTTTTCGTGACGAAGTGCAGGGGTGGAATGTGTTAAATGTTACTTTATTAGTATTAAGTAATTATCATTCAATATCATACATGTTATTTTTAATAATATTTTCAGGTCAGGACTTTTTGGGAAGTTGAGTGTACTTCACGTATAGTTTAGATATATCTAGGATATAGTTAAGATAAAGAACTCTTATAGAACGCTTATAGAACCCTTATAGAACTCCTATAGAACGCTTATAGAACGCTTATAGAACGCCTATAGGAAAAAAGTGTTAAGTGTTAAATATTAAGTAGTTAGGAATGGGTGGCAGGGTTACTCCACGTTGGTGGAACAACGGAGTAACAGAGTGCGGATGACCGTCTGTCGGCTATCGCGGATCGAGGAATTTGGTCCGGGATACAGCATGTTAAATTATTTTATATATTTGTTGGAAATTATTCTCAAGTCAGATTCAATTCCATTAAAAGTTTATAAAACAGAACATTATGAAAAAGAGTCGCTTCATCTTAATTCTTTTTGCAATCGGAATAATAATATCCGGCTGCGGTAAAAAAAATGAGAGCTCCACTCCAACAACACCATCAATCTGGAAAAGTGGAAAATATACGGCAACAGGCACAATTACACTTTCATCCGGCGGGATTAATTATTCAATGCCAATGTCATATGTGGACGTTGTCACTGAAGATACATATAGTATCATACTTAATGCAATGGATTCGACTTTGACAAACCCATTTGGAGCAATTGTTCTCCAGATCAATTCACCTACCTCGTCAGGACTGGCAACCGGCACATACAGCATACCCGAGACTGCAGATTCATATAACCTGATAAATTTCCAGGATAAGACGCTGACTTTTTATACTACTTCTCCAGCGGTATCCGGGACAACTGCTACCATACATATTACAACCTTGACAACAACATCAGTAGTGGGCACATTTTCAGCGACTTTAGTTCCCCTGGAGAACCATAGTGGTCAAAGTATCACTATAACAAATGGCGTGATTAATTGCACCTTTTGATCATACCAGGCATTCAGATCTTTTTAAATCAAATTATCTGCATATTTTTGTGGATGATTTTCTGTTACTAACACCATTCAATACAAACAATCTATGAGAACTATTCCATTCATTCTGATGATCGCGTTTTTTATGACTGCGATCCCATCCGGGCATTGCCAGGAAACAGCCAAGAAGCCTGATAGCGGCTATATCTTTACCATTGTGAAGCAGGTTCCTGCAACACCGGTAAAAAACCAATACCGTTCCGGTACCTGCTGGAGTTTTTCAACTGTAGGATTCCTGGAAGCCGAGCTTCTTCGCACGAAACATGATACTTTCAACCTTTCTGATATGTTTTGCGTAAGAGAGGCATATTCTGACAAAGCAGAAATGTATGTCAGGTTCAATGGCAAGCATAATTTTGGAGGTGGGGGAGAAGCCCACGATGTTTTGAATGTATTAAGAAAATATGGGATGGTACCGGCTGAAGCCTATTCAGGGAACGTAATCGGGGAAGATAAACCGGTTCATGGTGAAATGGATGCTGTACTCGAAGCTATGATCAATGCAATTGTGAAAAATCCAAATAAAAAACTGACGCCTGTGTGGCACCAGGCCTTTGATGGGGTTCTGGATGCTTATCTCGGTAAAGTCCCTGAGAAGTTTACTTATAAAGGAAAAGAATATACGCCGAAATCCTTTGGTGAAATGATGGGACTGAACCCGGATGACTATGTAGAATTAACCTCTTACACCCATCACCCGTTCTATTCCAAATTTATCCTTGAAGTTCCTGATAACTGGGTCATGGATGAAACTTACAATCTTCCTCTTGATGAGTTGATGCAAGTGATCCACAATTCACTGGACAATGGATATACTGTTGCATGGGGGGCAGATGTAAGCGAAAAAGGATTCTCATGGAAGAACGGTATTGCTGTAGTGCCTGATAAAAATGCGCCGGAATTGGCAGGATTGGAAGCAGCAAAATGGGATAAGATGTCGGATGCCGATAAAGACAAACTGCGTTATAAATTTGATAAGCCTCTTCCGGAACAAAAGATCACCCAGGAAGAACGCCAGGTTGAATTTGACAATTACCAGACCACTGATGACCATGGTATGCTTATAACCGGAACTGCCAAAGATCAGGATGGCAATCCTTATTTCCTGGTAAAGAATTCATGGGGGACCGATGTAAGTCCTTATAAAGGATATTTCTATGCTTCAGAACCCTATGTGCAATTGAAGACAATGGATATCATGGTGAATAAGAAAGCAATACCCAGGGAGATCAGGAAAAAGCTGGGGATTTAAATAAATACTAATGTGACCCAAATAAAAAAGGCCGCCTTTGAATCATAAGACGGCCTTTTTAATTTAATGCCAGTTCCCCATCCTGGACAGGGGATCCTTACATTGCTTCATTCATGCCTTTTATTAGCAGATCGCATGCTGTGTTACATTCTTCTTCTGAGATCGTTAATGGTGGCGCAATGCGGAAGGTTCGCGGGTGGAAAAGGAACCAATCTATGATAATGCCATTCTTAAGACAGGATTCTGTCAGTCTATCCCGTTTTTCCTGATCAATGATCTCAACACCCAGCATTAATCCTTTTCTACGGATCTCTTTGACCAGTGGATGAGACTGAATTCGTTTCTCAAAAATGGATCCAAGTGAATCTGCTTTTAGAATCAATCCTTCGCTTATGATAACCTCAAGACTTGCAATGGCAGCCGCGCAACAAACGGGGTGCCCTCCAAATGTCGTAATATGTCCCAGTTCAGGCTGAGAGGCCAGAGTTCCCATGATTTCCCGGGATGAGATGAATGCACCAAGAGGCATTTCTCCTCCCAAAGCTTTTGCCAGTACGAGGATATCCGGAACAATATTAAAGTGTTCAAATGAAAACAGCTTTCCTGTCCTGCCGAAACCCATCTGCACATCATCGATGATCAGCAATGCACCTGTTTCCCTGCATTTCCTAGCCAGGGATTCAAGAAAACCCTGTTCAGGAAGTATGATACCCGCTTCAGCCTGGATCGTCTCGGCAACAACACAGGCTGTTTTCTTCGTGATCTTTTCAAGGTCATTAAGATTATTGAATTCCAGGAAACTGATCCCCGGGATCAGGGGACGGAATGCATTTTTCAGGGTCTCATTGCCGAGAATGCTTAATGCACCCTGGGTGCTGCCATGATATGCGTTATGAAATGCGAGCACTTCGGTCCTCCCCGTAAATCGTTTTGCCAGTTTCAATGACCCTTCAATTGCTTCACTTCCGGAGTTCACAAAATATACGGAATTGAGGTTACCTGGTAACAAACTTGTTAACTTTTGGGCAAGCCTGACCTGTGGTGACTGAATAAATTCACCATATACATTCAGATGCAGATATTTGTTAAGCTGATCTTCAATTGCCAGGATGACAGCAGGATGCCGGTGACCAATATTGCTTACGCTGATTCCCGAGACCAGGTCAATGTATTTCTTCCCGGAAACATCATAAATGTTAATGCCTTCAGCATGATCGATCTCAAGCCCAAGCGGGCGGCGTGAAGGAAGTCCCAGGTAACGGAAAAACATTTCTCTTTCAGTCATTTCAGTGGCATCGTTTCTGCGAAATTACAAATTCCAAAGGAACACATCCCGGGAAGAAATAACTATATTCGCATCTTCAAATTGTTGGATCATGAAAGATAAAGTAGTTATTATTACCGGCGCTACTTCCGGTATCGGCAGGGCTCTTGTCTATGAATGTGCATCGAGGGGCGCCAGGCTTGTTATTTCTGCAAGGAATCACGAGAAACTGATGGAAATATCGGAAGACCTTATGAAGACGGGGGTACGAATTATTCCGGTGAAGTCCGATGTCTCCAGTGAAGCAGATTGCAGGGAACTGATCAGGAAGGCTGTTGAGACATATGGGAGCATTGACATCATGATCAATAATGCGGGGATCTCAATGAGGGCTTTGTTTGAGGATGTTGATCTGAATGTATTAAGAAGACTTATGGATACCAACTTCTGGGGGACTGTTTATTGTTCAAAGTTCGCATTGCCTTATTTACTAAAGTCAAAGGGCTCTCTCGTGGGGATTTCTTCCATTGCAGGATACAAAGGATTACCCGGCAGGACTGGATATTCTTCCTCAAAATTTGCCATACAAGGTTTGCTTGAAGTGATCAGGATTGAAAATCGCAAAAAAGGGCTTCATGTCCTGATCGCGGCCCCGGGATTTACTGCATCAAACATCAGGAACGTCGCGCTGGCAAAGGATGGAAGTCAGCAGGGAGAAACACCTCTTGATGAGAGCAAGCTTATGCCGGCAGAGACTGTAGCAAAGAAAATTGCCGATGCCATTGAAAAGAGAAAGAGAACCCTGGTACTCACCACACAAGGGAAAATGACAGTCTTGTTGAACAAATTCATGCCTTCCTTTATGGATAAGATGGTATACAACCATATGGCAAAAGAGCCTGACTCACCCTTTAAATAGTTATTGGGATAGCCAATCTGTTAGTTGGAAAAGTTGTAGTTATACTTTATTGCCGGGATATTCAGCCCCTAGGATGGTACTGTAAAATTGTACTTCTGAGGTATTCGCGATCAAGATGAGTGTATATTTCCGTGGTTGTGATGGATTCATGCCCCAGCATTTCCTGCACAGCGCGGAGATCTGCACCTCCTTCCACGAGGTGGGTGGCAAACGAATGACGAAAAGTATGAGGGCTAATGGTTTTCTTTAAGCCCGCCTTTATAGCAATGTTCCTGATAATGGTAAAGATCATGACACGGGTAAGTTTGGATCCCCTGCGGTTAAGGAAAAGGATGTCTTCATTACCTTTTCTGACCTCCTGATGCGATCTGACTGTTTTCAAGTAGATCATGATGTGTTTTTGGGCGATGCTTCCCACAGGGACCAGGCGTTCTTTATTTCCCTTACCTGTAACCCGGATAAATCCCTCATTAAAAAAGAGATTGGATATACGAAGGTTCACCAGTTCTGAAACACGCAGTCCGCAACCATAAAGCGTCTCCAGGATCGCTTTGTTTCTTTCTCCTTCAGATTTGCTCTGATCAATACTGTTGATCAGCATGTCAATCTCTTCAACGCCCAGGATGTTGGGCAATCTGCGCCCGATCTTTGGTGACTCCAGCATTTCTGTCGGGTCGACGATCATCACATTTTCGAGAAGGAGATATTTATAGAAACCTTTGAGGCCGGAAATAACCCTCGCCTGCGTGCGTGCTGTCATCCCCAGCCCATTGATCCATTTTAAGAATTCCTGAAAATGATGCAGTTCGATCTTTTCTGGCGACAGGTTCAGGTTGGCAACATCCAGATACTGAACGAATTTATGCACATCATGAACATATGCCTCAACAGAATTGACCGACAATGATTTTTCAAGTTGCAGATATGCCTTGTACCCGTGGATATAGGATGCCCAGTCAGACAATGTGAGAAATTTTGAGGACAAGGCTAAATTATGAAAATATTTTGGTTTTTATTCTGAAAAGGCATAATTTTGCAGTCCTTTAATAAAAAGAAGAAAAAATGGCGAAGAAGAGTAAAGATCAGAGGATACAGGTTATTCTGGAATGCACTGAACAAAAGACCAGTGGCGTGCCTGGGATGTCGAGATATATCACAAAGAAGAACAAGAAGAACACTCCCGAACGCCTGGAACTGAAGAAATATAATCCTTACCTGAAGAGAGTAACTGTTCATAAAGAAATCAAATAAAGAAGATAATCCATGGCAAAGAAAGTTGTTGCAACATTTCAGACAAGCGGCGGAAAGGATTTCACAAAAGTGATCCGCATGGCAAAGTCGGCTAAGACCGGCGCTTATGTTTTTAAAGAAAATATTGTTCCAAATGACGCAGTTAAAGATTTTTTGGCAACCGCCGAAAAGTAGATCCTATACTGGTCAGTGAGAAAAAGCTTTTTTCCCTGTGAAAAAAGCTTTTTTTATAAATAGTCAATTGAACAGAATCATCTCCAATGGGTATTTTTTCAAAGTTTTCAGCAGATAAAAAGGAAACCCTGGATAAGGGACTGGAAAAGACCAAGACAAGCCTCTTTACCAAGCTTTCCAAGGCTGTTGCAGGCAAGTCCCGCATCGATGATGATATTCTTGACCGTTTGGAAGAGACCCTCGTGACGTCAGACGTAGGTGTGGAAACTACGTTAAAGATCATCGAACGACTGCAGGCAAGGGTTGCAAAAGATAAATACATCAGTACCAATGAACTGAATTCCCTTCTGAAGGATGAGATCTCGAGACTCATGCAGGAAAAGAAATTCGAAGAAGGTGAGGAGTTCAATACACCCTTAAGTGTGCATCCTTATGTTATCATGGTGGTCGGCGTAAATGGGGTTGGCAAGACCACGACCATAGGGAAGCTGGCTTATAATTTCAGGCAGGCTGGAAAAACCGTTTTATTAGGTGCTGCCGATACATTCAGGGCTGCTGCTGTTGATCAGCTTAGGATTTGGGCGCAAAGAGCAGATGTACCGATAATTACCCAGGGTATGGGTGCTGACCCTGCATCTGTCGCATATGATACAATTAATGCAGCTATCTCCCGGAATATTGATGTTGTAATCATCGATACGGCAGGACGCTTGCACAACAAGGTCAACCTGATGAATGAGCTTTCAAAGATCCGGAATGTCATGAAGAAATTGATCCCTGATGCACCGCATGAGGTACTGTTGGTACTTGATGCCTCTACCGGTCAGAATGCCATCGAACAGGCCCGTCAGTTCATGGCTGTCACCGAAGCCACAGCCATTGCTCTGACAAAACTCGATGGAACAGCTAAGGGGGGGGTGGTCATCGGGATATCAGACCAATTCAGGATCCCGGTAAAATATATCGGCATCGGAGAAAAAATAGGGGATCTCCAGCCGTTCGACCGGGTTGAGTTCGTGGAGAGTCTCTTTACCTAATTTAATTTCCTTGAAAACGAAATCCATCCCTCATAAGATCGGGATTGTTTCTCTTGGATGTGCCAAGAACCTTGTAGATACCGGGGTCCTGATGAAACAACTCGATGCTTCTTCCTTTCAGATCATCCTGGATCCGTCAGACGAAGATAACATTGATACAGCGATCATCAACACCTGTGGGTTTATCCTTGATGCAAAGAAGGAATCAATTGAAACGATCCTGCAATTTGTTAAGGCCAAAACAGAAGGACGCCTGCAATCACTCTTCGTTATGGGGTGCCTTACAGAGCGTTACAGGGAACAACTTGCTATAGAATTACCTGAAGTCGATGCATTCTTCGGAGTCAATGAACTGAGCAGGATCGTAGAGAGGGTAGGAGGGAAATTCAGAAAATATCTTCTTGGAGAACAAATACTGGCAACCCCTTCACATTACGCTTATCTGAAAATTGCTGAAGGATGTGACAGGCATTGTTCCTTCTGCGCTATTCCGGCCATCCGTGGTAAACACATTTCCAGGCCTATTAAGGAGATCATCCGGGAAGCAACAATATTTGCCGGCAAAGGGGTCAAGGAGATAAATGTTATCTCCCAGGATACAACATACTACGGGCTTGATCTCTACAAAAAAAGAATGCTGCCTGAGATCCTTGAACAGCTGGCACAAATACCTGGACTTGAATGGATCCGGCTGCATTACGCCTATCCTGATGGCTTCCCTGAAGAAGTGCTGGAAATTATCAAACAGCATGACAATATTTGCAAATACATAGATATTCCTCTTCAGCACATCAACTCGAGGATATTAAAATCAATGAAAAGAGGGATCGACAAAGATCAAACGCTTGCTTTAGTTTCATTGATCCGCAAGCATTTGCCGGATGGTGTCATCCGTACAACGTTGATGACCGGATACCCTGGTGAAACATCTAAAGATTTCAGGGAATTAGTAGAATTCGTCGAACATTGCCGTTTTGACCGGCTGGGTGTATTCACATATTCGCATGAGGAAGGGACGCAAGCCTATTCCCTTAAAAATACAATTCCTGATAAAATAAAACAGGAAAGAGCTGCAATCCTCATGGAAATTCAACAGGGTATTTCCCTTGAATTGAACGCGAAAAGGATAGGGAGAACGGTCAAGGTCATGATTGACAGGGAGGAAAATGAATATTACATTGGCCGCACAGAATATGATTCTCCTGAAATTGATAACGAAGTACTCGTGCCCAGGGCATTTGGAACCCTTTTAATTGGCAATTTTTACAGGGTACGAATTACTACAGCAGATGATTTTGATGTTTATGCTGAAATAGTGAATTGATATATAACCTGAAGTAATTTTTCTTATTTTTGCCAAAACCAAAAAAATGAAATTATGAAACGTACTGTTTTTTTTCTTTCTGTTTTAATGATTGTTCCGTTTCTTCTTTATTCACAGGGGACACAGCCAAAAAGTGACACAGTCAACCGGGTAAACTTCAAGGATCAGAAGTTTGGATATTGGGAAGAACAGATGTCGGACCAAATTGCAAAAGGCTATTATGTGAACAATGACAAGACTGGATGCTGGGTCACACAGCTCACCAATAATCTGCTGGCCAGAATTGATAACTACGTCAATGGAAAGAAAGACGGGATTGCGATTACATTCGACCGCAGGAACCGTATCCTTGCAACGGAATACTATAAAGACGGACTACTTGATGGACAGTCCATCAGTTACAGTTCATATAATGAATTTCCTCTCACTGAAATATATTATTCCAAAGGAAAACGGAATGGAAGCTCGAAGATCTTTTATGATAACGGCAAACTCCAGGAAGATGCTACTTATAAGGATGATGCAAAGAACGGAGTAGCAAGGTGGTATAACAGGGCAGGAAAGATCATGGCCGAATTCAACTATGTAGATGGCTCATTCGAAGGTGTCCAGAAAACCTACTATGAAAATGATACCCTTCAGTCTGTTGCCAACTATCTCCATAATAATTATCAAGGTGTATACCAGGAATTCTATCGTAACGGTAAGCTTAAAGTTACAGGCCAATATATCAATGGATTGAAAGAAGGGGAATGGATAGAATATGATGAAACAGGCAAAGCTGTAACCAAGACTAAATATAAGAACGGAGTCACCAAATAGCACACCGGTTTTCTGATTGAAACATGCGTAACATCATCAATCCTTTCATCACCAGGGAAGGTTATTCTTGCTTTGGTTGTTCGCCGGATCATACATCAGGGCTTCAAATGTCTTTTCAGGAAGACGGTGACATGCTCATTTCTACCTGGGATCCGAAACCGCAATTTGAAGGCTATCATGGAGTGGTTCATGGAGGTATTTTGGCAACCATTATGGATGAAATTGCAAGCTGGGTCGTATATGTAAAGATAAAGGCAGCAGGAGTGACTTCTTCAATTGATGTTCACTTTCATAAACCTGTTTATATGACAGGTGGTTCAATTACGGTCCGTGCAAAAGTCCTGCGTATGCGAAGAAACCTTGCTGACATAAAGGTTGAAATATATAATCAGGAAAACGAACTCTGTTCGGATGCTGTTGTCACCTATTTTACATTTTCTGAGAAAAAATCGAAAGAATCTTTTTTTTATCCAGGCGAAGAGGCTTTTTTCAAACAATGATCATAACTGATCAGCGACCATCTGAAAGAATTCTGGCCAGTCAAGATCACCAGCTTTTTCACCCATCCTGACGATTACTATCTTTTTTTGGGGGCAAACAAAAATGAACTGACCGAGGATCCCTTTTGCAAAAAAACTGCCATTATTCAGCACCCTCCACAGGTAAGTATATGGATAACCCTGAGAATCCTTTGAATCATTTCGGATTGTAAGCGTCTTTTTGACCCAGTCGGCAGGAATAACCTCCTGTCCATTTGCAACGCCATGATGAAGATAGAGTTGCCCAAAAAGAGCAAAATCTTCAGGCATGGCATTGATACAGCAAAATGCTTTGGCTTCCCTGTATTTTTTACTGTCAAGGCTCCATGTGGCCGGGTTCGCAGCTCCCATGGGGCTCCATATCTTCTCACCAAAATAATCACTTAGTCTTTTTCCTGTGGCCTTTTCCAGTACCATCCCTAAAATCTGTACGTTCCCACTCTGGTATTCATAAGATGCACCAGGTTTTTTAACCACTCTCAACTTCCGCGTGTATTTTCCCAGGTTTAATCCGTAATAGAATTTGGCTGCCTCCCCGAATGGGTTGCTATATCCTTCATTGAATTTGATGCCTGACCGCATCGTCAGCAGATTCTCCAGGGTGACATTATGAAACCCGGGATCCTTCATCTCAGGAAGATAATCGGTAACCGGCTGCTGGATGTCATGAATAGCACCTTCTGAAAGAGCGATGCCGATCATAGCAGAAATAAACGATTTGGAGACGGAAAAAGAAGGGATCACAGAGTTCTTATTATATCCCTTAAAATATTTCTCATAGATAAGTGTGTCATTCCTGAGAATAAGAAATGCCAGCGTCTTGTTCCCTGTTAGAAACTGATCGAGTGTTTCAGGCGAATTATTACCGGTCTTTATAGGGGAGTATATCGGCTTCTGAAGGATCTGACGGGGAATGTATTGAGGCTTCCTGCTTGCCAAAATTGTATCTGCAGGAAATTTCTTATAATCGCTTACATCAGCATAATTCCACCAAATGTACCTGACTACATGGCAAGAAGCAAAGGACAAACAGAATAAAATTACTACAGGCGGGATGATCCGGTCAACGTGCAATGCCATTCTTAATCACATAATCTTTTTTAACTGTTTTGCTTTTATAGTTGTATTTCTTGTTGTACCTGCTTTTATTCTTATTATGTGCACGTCCGCTGTATGTTCTGCTTCCCTTAAATGATGACTCTCTATGGTGAGGAGAGAATGAGGAAAGGATCATTGATATTAGGAAGATCAAGGTAATAAAAAGCCACTTTCCCCGGAATGATTTCATCTGTTTTGCATTGTATAACAGGTCAGTAAAATTATCATATTAAATAATACAGAGCAAAAAAAAAATCTATTTTTGTACAAGTATTATCAACCATAAAAACCATCATTACACCTTTGGTTTATTTTACACCAGTCTCATTGACAATAAAAGCATGAGAAAAGGAGTATAGATAACGTATTTGACAAAAAGAGCTACATATCCCAGGTTCGTTTTTTTATTGCTTTTAAGTCTTCAGGACTTCTTTCTTTTTTCGCAGAATCTGAATGACACAATAAAGCTTTCGCAGGTAGAGGTCACAGGAAGCTTTACATTGCATAACGAAGGTTTTAAAAAAGTACGGATCGATTCTAACATCCTTGTCCAGTACCTCAGTACTGACCTTTCGACCCTTCTCTCACAACAATCGACAATTTTTATAAAATCATATGGAAACGGAGGCCTTGCTACACCTTCTTTCCGTGGTACCACAGCAACTCACACACAGGTTGAATGGAACGGGATAAATATCGATTCGCCAATGCTGGGACAGATAGACCTTTCACAAGTGCAGGTATCCCAGTTTGAAAGTCTTGAGATTCTTTATGGGGCTGCAACAGTGGCAAGAACAATTGGTGCTTTTGGAGGTGTGATCAACCTTGTGAACAATCCTGACTGGAATAACAAAATAAATTTAATGATGGCACAATCTTTCGCAAGTTTTAATAGCTATACGACAAACGTCAACCTTGCATTGGGAAACCATCTTGTCCAGTCGCTCACAAAATTCAATTATTCCAATGCAATCAATGACTTTCCTTATAATAACGATCAGACGCAAACGAGACAAACTCTTACCAATGCTGCATATATATTGGGAGGAATAACGCAGGAAACCTTTTTCAAACTGTCTAAAAACGATGTAGTGACAGCCAGGATCTGGTACAATGATGAAGACCACCAAATACCGCCGATCACAACCAATACCGATACAGTTTATAAGGAAGAAGAAATAGACCGGGCCATACGCAGTATAGTTGAATGGAGAAGATCAGGTGATAATTATTTTCTTACTGCCAGGTCATCACTTGTTGATCAGTTCATGCGCTTCACTCTTGGAGATCAAACATGGAATGACCATTGCTATACATGGTCCAATCGGATACGACTTGTTTATTCAGGAATCAAGAATTTTATCATTAAACCAGGGCTTGATTATACTTCCGACTGGGTGAATTCGGATTCTTACAATGGAAATAAAACAAGAAAGACGCTTGGAGCATTTTCAGAATTCAATTATACCCCAATAAAACCTCTTCAGATATCCCTGGTTTTGCGGCAGGATATGATCGATTGGAAATTTCTTCCGTTTATTCCTGCATTGGGAATAGAGTACAAGCCTTTCAATGATATCAACCTTATAGTCTCGGCCAATCTTTGCAAGAATTATGCAGTTCCTACCCTAAATGATCTTTATTATGGATTCTTAGGCAATATAAACCTGAAACCTGAAACCGACTATGCGACTGAAGGTGGCATAGTATACAATCTAGGGAGAAAAGATAAGAGGTTCTTTTTTGAAACAACTGTGACAGGCTATTATTCAAAAATGATCGACCTGATAATATGGCTACCCACTACTTCAGGACAATATAAACCGGTAAATATTAGTGAAGTTCATGCCCATGGAGTGGAACTTGGTCTCAACCTGGCATGGACCATATGCAAGTTTAGATTTATATTAAACAATGGCTATAATTATTGCAGGTCGACCAATGAAAAAGCTACATCAATAGGTGACAATTCGGTAGGTAAACAGTTGATATATACCCCGGAGAACACATTGAATTCTACGCTTAGGATCAACAGAAACGGGTTTTATGGTTCCTACACTTTTTCCTATATCGGATTACGATATACAACTACAGACAACACCTCATACATGCCCTGTTATTATCTTTCTAATATTATTTTGGGGAAAAACTTTTATTTGAAAAAATTTATATTATCTTTACAGCTGAATTTGAATAACTTGTTTAATCTCGATTACCAGTCAATTGAAGACAGGCCTATGCCGGGGCGCAATTATGGAATAACATTAAAATTCAATTTCATTAAGTAGTACTTTAATAAGGTATTTTTGCTTAATTAAATATTCAGAGGGTGACATTGAACAAGAAGCATATTTCCTATCTTTCTTATACGAAACTCATCTCACTTTTAATCTTTTTAGTTGTTTTAGATTCTTGTAGCAAGAATTCGGTTCGTGTCGTTAATCCAGTTTCACCACCGGTTACAGGCACCTTCGAGCACGGGATTTTTGTTGTCAATGAAGGAAATTATGACTGGGGTAATGCTTCCATCACTTTTATTGATCCAACTTATAAGACAGCCTATCAGAATATCTTCTATTCTCAGAATGGCCGCAGTCTGGGAGACGTGGCAGAAAGTATGTATACCTTTAATGGAGAAGGTATAATTCTTGTGAACAATTCTAATAAAATTGACATCGTTTCGCTGACTGATTTTAAATTGTCAAAATCAATAACTGATGGCAATTCTCCTCGTTTTATGGCAATTGTCGATTCTTCAAAGGCATATGTCACCAATATGCAAAATGATATCTCAGTCATAAACCTGTCCACATCTACAATTGAAAAATCTATCCATACAGGTACATGGACAGAATCTCTCATTCAGTATAACAACCATGTGTTCGTTACTTCAATTGGTCTTATGAGTGATTCGACCTCACGGCGAAATGCATGTGTCTTTGTTATCGAAACCAAGTCAGATCAAATCATTGACAGCATTAAAACCGGAAAAGAACCCGTTGGAGCAGTGATGGATAAAAAGGATAAAATATGGGTTCTATGTACCGGTGGCTACGATCATTTTGAACCTCCAACACTTGTACGCATCGATCCGACCCTGATGGCTGTCGATAAAACATTCAGCTTCCCGGATCAAAGTGATACCCCCTCTAGGCTTTGTATCAATGCAACCAAAGATACTTTATATTTCTTGGATAATGGCATCTATCAGATGCCTGTCTCGTCTGCAGGAATCCCTTCATCACCATTTATTCCGGCAAATGGTCATCTTTACTATGGTTTAGGTATTCAACCATCAAATGGGAATATTTTTGTTTCTGATGCCAAGGATTATGTCCAGCAGGGAACTGTATACCAATTTGATCAGATAAAAGGTACCCAGATAAATTCTTATACTGCCGGTGTTATTCCAGGGTGTTTCTGCTTTACTTCTACCTCTAATAAAAAGTAAACATTTCCCCTTTATAAAATGAATGAGATAATTCAAACCGATTGGGTCGGCAACATGTCGTTTGATAGTGAGGTTGATGGGCATCAACTCCATTTTGACGCTGAAGAGCAATTTGGAGGAACACATCATGGACCCAGGCCTAAACCAGTTGTTCTTGCAGCACTTGCTGCCTGTACAGGGATGGATGTTGTTTCAATACTAAGAAAGAAACAAGTGAAATTTACAGCTTTTAGGATCAATGTTACTGGAGAAGTTTCAGAGGAATATCCAAAATATTATCAAAAAATTCACCTGGCCTATCTTGTTACAGGCCCTGGATTCAAGAATAATGAGGATATAACTATAAAGGTGAACCGGGCGGTCAGGCTTTCGAGGGATAACTATTGTGCAGTTTCAGCCATGCTAAAAAACTCTTGTGAGATTTCAGATCAGATCATTCTTTTGGATTCATAGCAGGGCTCTTAGCAGAATATCCTTAAATTCATTCAGGATCATCGCAGTTGCACCCCAAATGATAGCTCCATCAATGACAAATGAAGGAGCAGTGAACTGAGTTCCACCTATTATAATTTCTTTTTCCTTCACGTTTCTTTCATCCAATAATAAATGTACAGGGATTTCAATGATCTTTTCCACTTCATTTTGCTGGGGGAAGAAAAACGGATGTTTGGTGGTAAACCCTACAAACGGCTGAACCAGGTAATTGCTTGGTGGTATGTATAATTCGGTTAATTGCCCGATAATGGTAACTTGTTCAGGATCAATACCAATCTCCTCTTTGGTTTCACGCAGAGCTGTCTGCAACAGGTTCTCATCTGTTAATTCGAAACGCCCCCCCGGCAAACTGATCTGTCCGCTATGAACGCCATTATAGATCGAACGGAGCGTTACCACGAAACTGGGTTGAGCATTTTCTTTTCCAGGATAAAGAAGAACCAAAACACTGCTTTTTATTGCCTGATCCAATTGCCTCGACTCCATCATTTCACGCACTCTCCTGTTTGAAGTCATACGCAGCTGAACCTGTTTACCGGGTAAAGGCAAAGCAAGTTCTGCTTTCAATCTTGTAATGAAATCCATAAAGATCATATGATTATTATTGAATCAAGATTTTAACAAAATTACGATATGTGTATGGCAAAAATGAGTATCATTGTTAAATTTTTCCATTGAAAATGGTCAGAAATAAAGAGAAACCGGCTTTCAAAAGTGAAGATCTTCTAAACACTTTCAGCAACCTGATCCTCTATAATGATGATGTCAATACCTTTGATTTCGTCATTAATTCATTGGTTGAGGTCTGTGGTCATGAATTTGAACAGGCAGAACAATGTGCGTTTATTGCACATTTTAAGGGACGATGCCTTGTGAAATCAGGAAATTATGAGGATCTGAAAGGAATGTCGGACGAACTCACATTACGACGACTGACTGTTACAATAGAATCTTAGGAAAAACTTATCAACAATCTGTTAATAACTTTTGTTAATAGATTGTTTGTAAGACGGTACATGAAAAATTGCAATCGCCATAATAAGGGTAGTATATTTGAAACATCAAGTAAGAGATAAAAGGCCAGTTTCTCGAAAAGGAGAAGTGAAAGCAGGAACCCGCAAGGATGACAGCACTCGCCGATCCTACCTGGGGGAGGCCCATACTGCAAGAGTTCGCTGATGCCAGGTAAAAACGTTTAACTGGGGGACCCTGAAAGAAGAAACCGTTAGGTTCCTGACTGAAGGTGACCGGGCAGAAAAGATGGGGGAGACCCCGACTGAGTAAGCCATCCATAATAACTGTAGCTTGACATGTTTGGTGACTACGGTTGCCAAATTTTGATGGGGATCTTTTCGACAAGAAAAGATCCCCATTTCGTTTTTAGAGGATGAATGGAATGAGTGCCTTCCGGTAGACCGGGTAATCCGGTAATGTCGCATGGTACCATTTATGATGATGCAAGGCCCTTGGCACCAGATTTACCAGGGTCCAGATGGCGAATGCAAGTCCGGGTAAGCTCCACGTCATTAATGCAAACCCCGTCCATTCTACGATCTCACCAAAATGGTTAGGACAGGAAATATACCGAAAGAAGCCTCCAAATGGAATTTTATAGCCAGTCTCACCAGGCTTCCGCAAATGGATCAGGATATTATCAGCCTGCCAGTTGATTGCTAAACCGGAACAGAACATCAGCATCCCTGCAATAAAACGGGGATCATATAACCAGGATAAAGTATATTGTTCTGACAGTGATCCCAGATAGTATCCATTAATGTATCCATTCATCAGGTTAAAGCAAAAGGCCATGAGCACGATCATGAGTGGCATCTTTTTTCCCTTGGTATGTAAACGGAACGGAAATATCAGGGTTCTGTTGACGTAATGGATCATCCAAAACGTAAAAAACATCCATGGAAGGAGGTTGTGATGGTTTGTTCCAAAAACAAAGAATGCCGCGAAGACAACCAGTGCAGGGGATTCCATCAGGATCCATCCCGCTCTGTTGCTGATTAATGGGCCCCATGATGTTGTGATATGCCTACCATATGGCGCTACTATCCTCAGCACCAGAGGGAATATCAAAATGGCAACCGCAATCCATGCATAAACAAGTAAATAAAAGTAATGTGTATTCATGATCATGATTTTACTAGTTAAGATACCCATTCGTCTCGAACCATTTCATCACATCCCTGACAGTTTCATCCATACTTCTCGGACTAAAACCAAGCCCCATCTCTGCTTTTTTAAAGCTGATCTGCTTGCTTCCATGGATGATGATTTTAAGTGACTCTCGGGTATATAATGGAACTCTGCCACTAAGCCTGCTGAATAACGTAATGAACGGAAGACCAACCCATGCAAGCCAAAATGGCATAACAGTCCGGACAATATTTTTGCCGGTATGCTTTTCGATAAGCTTTGCAACTTCGGGTAGACTAAGCCAATGTCCACTCAACAGGTATTTCTCACCTTTTTCCCCTTTTTCAATTGATTGAATTGCAGCATTGACAATATCTCTAACATCCACCCAGTTGTAACCACCCGGAACCAATGCCGGTATCTGATGATGGTAAAGTTGCAAGAATGCTTTCCCCATGAGCGATGGCTCAAAATCCATGGGACCTACTATTGCGGTAGGACTCAGTACAAAAGCATCAAGTCCATCTGTTGCCGCATCCATAACGATCCTTTCTCCATCTGCTTTTGACCGGTCATATGCAAATGCTTCTTCTCCGACTAAAGGCCGTGTTTCATCAAGGACCTGGTCATGCGGGTCCTGGCAAAATGCATGGATTGAACTAAAATAAATGAACCGCCTTATTCCATATTCCTTGGAAAGTCGGATCATTAATCTTGTTCCTTCCGTATTGATTGACCGCACTAACCCATGTGGATCACCGTTTATGGAGATTTTTGCAGCTAAATGGAAAACTATTTCTGCACCATTCATAAATGGGATGAGTGATTCTTTATTCAATAGGTCACCTTTAAACAGTTTTACATCAAGCTTTTCAAGTCCCTGTGAGTTTTTATGGACCAATGCCCTGACCTCATATCCCTGTTCTATTAATGCCTTGCAAAGATTTACACCTACGTGACCGTTTGCACCCGTAATTGCTATTACCATGATACTTCTTTCCTGAGAAAGGCGCAAAGATAATAAGATTTGAATGACCGGAAAATGAAAGTTAATATTTAACGTATCAAGCAGAAATCTGGTCAGGGAACTTTCTGGCATTCAGGATATTTTGCACAGGTCTGAATTCTGATCGGATCGTTTGCCATCGTCCAGGGAATTCACCAAATAAGAAAAGGATCTTTTGTTTGTGTTTTTTCAATGCATCTGTAATTGCTGGAGGAGTAATAGGAGTGGGGAATTCATTCCCGAGATTGACCCCGGTCAATAAAAGATTTTTTGATTTAACATGCAATGCAGCATTTTCAAGTTTCTCAAGCAATAAGAAGGTCTTGTTGTATTTAGCAGGAATATCCTGGACAGGTCCACTGACGGTTTCTTTTTGCTTTACTTCTTTCTTCTCATTCATAAAAAGATTAAAGTCAGCAATTAAAATATCACTTGTATTGCCTTCAAGATTCATCGTTTCTGCAAAATGAGCTGCCTGGTGTATCAGCGGTTTTAATGTGCCTATATCTCCAGTATACTCTCTGATCTTTTCAACTGCATCATTTGTCAGCCTGTATCTTACGCCATTACTCTTAGTTAAATCTGAAAGATAGCTGTCGCTTAATCTGATCAATCCTTCCTTATATTTCTCACGCGTAATTTCCAATCCTTCACGTAAATAATTTCTTTCCTTGATCAAAGCACGTGTGTTCTCATTTAATGTCGCAAATAGATCTTTGTCACTTTGGTTGATTTTAACAAAAGTTAATATTGTATTTCTCAGTATATGGCCAATAATTGTTTTATTTTCAGTCGAAAGGATCTTTCCCGGATTAATAGTGCCAAAATTACTAAGATCCTTATTGAAGTATATGAAGAACAAGTCGTTTCTCAAATCATTTGTATTGAATATTCTAATAAGTAAAATATTATTATTTAGCTCATTAAATATTTCTAACTGAACCTTTTCTTTATGCATTATTTCAAAAGGTAAATCCTCTTTCCTTAGCCAGGTATAAGTAGCATTGTCAGAACGTAATTGGTTGAAAACAAATGCAGAATCTGCCACTTGAAATGACTCATGAAAATATTCTTCATGTTCTTTCCTTATTAATGTCGCGGCTATATCATTGATATCCGGGGAGTAATATACCGCCATGACCTTTTCAATACCGGGGAGGATTGATGGTACTAAGTCGAGAATGAATAGAACCGGTTTCTCAGAGAAAGTGAAAACTCGTTTCATTATAATATATTACTTAATCTGGCACAAAGATAAGCTTAAATTTAGACTTAAGCAAATTTTAGCTTAATTATTTACTTAATAATATTAAGTTTCTATTTTTGTCCTGTTTCATAAAAAAATTAAGTAGAAAAAATCATTTAATTGTCTTGATATAAGGTTATTATTAATATATTTTTGCTCCTATCGAATCTTTATTTTTACTAAGATTCATGTGTATTTATTTTTTTAGCTTAAAATAATTAAGTATGGCAGACTTAGATTATTATTCGGTCATGCAGAAGCGGATTGAATATTTTGCAAATAAATACGATCCATCAAACAGAATTGTAGTAAAGAAAGAGGAATCATATCCTTTAGAAATTATGGAGAGAAAACCAAAAAAACTTCGAAAAAAGATTCAGACCGCTTATACTAATTTCATTTCAATGCTATTCTGACTTTTTTTATAATATATTTGTAGAAATAAATCAGAAAACCATGAAAACGCTTAAAAGAATCTTCCTTGCGATAGTTATCATCATCGCTATTTTAGTAATTATAGCATATTTATTACCAAAGACTTACCATTTTGAAAGGAGTACCCGGATGGTAAGAAAAACAGCTCTTATTTATGATCTTACAAGAAATCTGACTAAATGGGATTTATGGACTCCGTGGAAAAAACTTGATTCAACAGCCATATACAAACTCATTGGTCCGGATGGTAAAATCGGTACTACAAGAACATGGGAGGGCAAAGTTATAGGGAATGGACAAATGACCTTGACACAGCTAATTCCGAATGAACTTGTTGGCTACGATCTGGAATTCCAACATGGAAAGTATCAATCCAAAGGAAAAATAGCCATCGAGGCAAAGGGAGACTCAGCTAAAGTCTCCTGGATTGATGAAGGTGACCTTGGATATAACCCAATTTCCCGTTACATGGGACTGTTCATGGGTAAAATGTTAGCTCCTGATTTTGAAAAAGGATTAGCAACTTTGAAAAGAGTTGTGGATCAGCGAAAGGACTGGCCTAAAATCGAAGAAAAAATTATCCCCGGACAAACTGTATTGCTCATCCGGGATAGTGCAGGGCCAAATACCTATGCCACAGTCCTGGGAAAAGGATATGAAGATATCATGCATTTTATCAAATCAAGTAAACTACAACCAAAAGGGCCTCCTTTTGCAATTTATCTTAAATATGACACCGTTACGATGTTTTCAATGATGGATTTGGGGATTCCTGTTGAGAAAGCAGTTAAGGGTAAAGGACGTATCAGAGTTGAAAAGATCCCTGCATTGAATGCAGTTGTTGCTTATTATTTCGGACCTTATGATAAAACAGGTCCCACATATAATGCACTTCATCAGTATTGTAGTGAAAGTGGAAAGGTGATGATGCTTGAACCATGGGAGATTTATGTGACAGATCCGATGACTGAGAAAGATCCTATGAAGATCGAAACCGATATTGTATTTCCTGTCAAGTAAAGAACTCAGAATCTGCTCCCTAACGTTTCTCTTTCGATCATCCTTCGATTGACCTTCGATTAAGCTTCGATTGACCTTCGATCAAGCTTCGATTGACCTTCGATCAAGATTCGATTAAAATGGGAGCTTAGACTGACAAATTGACACATTTACCGTAACACGATACTCGTTTTAATATTTCTTTTCAGCCTTATAATTAATATTATGTTAAATAAGTAATATTAATTATTAAAATAACTACAATTATCTTTCCTTAACTTTAAATATGATCTCCTTAGAATTCTTCTCCTCTTTCAGAATTTATCAGACACAAAAATTATCATTAGGATATCTCTGGTACATTATCCTCTATTGTCATGGAAACATGAACACAAAAAAAACTGCTCTTGAATATTCAGGAGCAGTTTTTTTTTGATCTCTTTAAGTTATTTTTTTCTCAGTTGCAGTATCTTGGCCTGAACAATTTTGAGATTTTCAGCATCACCAAGGCTTGTATAGATCTGACGCAGTGAATTCAATGTATTCAAATCATTCGGCTGAAGTTCATCTGCTTTTTTTAAATATGGCAGTGCGAGTTTATAATAGCTGTTTGCTTCATTTTCTAATTTATCATATTCCTCCTTCTGCTCAAGTGGAAGTCCGTTGGCCTTAAGAGCAATTGGCACAGCAGAATTGAAGTATAATGATGCAATGTTCAACTCAACATCATAAAAATCAGGTTTTATTTTTATTGCTTTAAGATAGTTAGCTTCCGACCTTTTGTATGCCTCACCCCTATGTGCTGCTGATTGAAGCGTATCTTCATAGATCTTTTGATAATTTATTCCAAGTGCATTGAAAACAAGGTAGTTAGTACTGTCTTTCTGTGCGGCTAAATTTAACGTCGACAATGCCTTGGGTACATCATTAAAAAATATATAAACATTTGATTCTGATAATGTCATCTGTAAGTCGTTCGGATGTACTTTCTTACCCTCCCTGATAACTTTTAATGCATTTGCAGAGTCTTTCTCAAGACGGTACAGATCTGATAATGACGCATATATGGCTATTGATTTTGCATGGTCATTTAACAAATCAATATAGTACTGTTTTTGTTTCGCCTTTTCTCCCGCCAGACTTGCATTGACTGATGCATAAAACAAGGAAAGTGTATCGGGTACTTTGGCAATGGATAATGCATTTGCTGCATTTTCAAAATCAAGCATTGCAGCTTTATATGATTTTTTATTATAATTGTCGACTCCCGAATTGAAATAATTGTTGTGCTGCCAATTCAACTTTGCAAAGATATCATCATAATAATCTTTCTTCGGATCAAACTCAATAGCTTTTTTATAGGAATCAAGCGCTTTTTGTAAAGGATCCGGATCAAGACTCTTATATTTATCGTCTTTTGAATTTGCAATCTCCAGGTAAATATTTCCACGAATAAACCATGCCTTCGGATCCTGTGCAGTACTGGCATCCTGTATACATATATTGATGTTTTCCAACGCTTTATCCAGTTTCCCGTCTTTTAAAAAGTTCGATGCAGTTTGCCTGACATTTTTCTGGGCAAAAGTCATGGTAATGGAAAATACCAAAACCAGGATAAAATAGATCTTTTTCATATAAAAGTTATTTAGTGATTTTGTATCGATATGTTGTATCAAGTAAGCAAAAATAGATAATTTCTGATTTCCATGAAATATCGGGAAAATTAATTTTCAGTTTCTTCAGAGGGGGAATCCATAGTCTGTTCGTCTCCGTCATCTTCTGATATTGTCAATCCATCGTCACCTTCCAGATCTTTTCCTTCCTCCTCCACATCAACTTTTGTCACGGCAGCAATGGCATCCCCTTCATTGATCTTGATTAACCTTACACCCTGTGTGGCACGCCCCATAATCCTTAGATCGCTGACTGCCATCCGGATAATAATACCCGATTTATTGATTATCATCAGATCGTCAGTATCAGTAACTTCTTTTATTGCGATAAGAGACCCGGTTTTTTCAGTGATATTCAGTGTCTTAACTCCTTTCCCACCCCGGTTGGTTACACGGTAATCTTCAATATCGGATCTCTTTCCATAGCCATTCTCAGAGACCACGAGGATTTCCATTTTCTTTTCTTCCGGAATGCAGATCATCCCTACAACCTCGTCATTAGTCATCGTAATTCTTATTCCCCTCACTCCTGCTGCGTTACGGCCCATTGGCCGAACTGTTTTCTCATTAAAACGAATGGCCCTGCCCGACTTGAGTGCCATGACCACTTCATCCTTTCCATTCGTCAATTTTGCTTCCAGGAGTTGATCCCCTTCATGAATTGTAATTGCATTGATCCCATTCATTCGGGGCCTTGAATAAGCTGACAATGTCGTTTTCTTGATGGTTCCCCGTTTTGTGGCCAGGATGATATAATGATTGGCGGTGTACTCCTCATCCTTGAGGTCCTTGACGTTGATGTAAGCCCTGACTTTGTCATCGGGATCAATGCTGATGATATTCTGTATGGCACGTCCTTTCGAGGATTTCGTCCCTTCCGGGATTTCAAAGGCACGCATCCAGAAACATTTCCCCTTCTCAGTAAAGAAAAGCAGGAAATTATGATTCGTCGCAACAAAGAGATGCTCCAGGAAATCTTCATCCCTGACTTCACTCCCTTTCATTCCCTTGCCTCCCCTGTTCTGGACCCGGTATTCGCTCAAAGGAGTACGCTTTATATATCCCAAATGAGAAATCGTGATCACCACATTTTCATCAGCAATGGTATCTTCTATCCTGAAATCGCTGGCATCATAAATGATCCTCGTCCTGCGTTCATCCCCGTATTTTTCTTTGATTTCCAGCAATTCATCCTTGATGATCTTCATCCTTAATGATTCATCTGCAAGGATCTCTTTCAGGTCTGCTATTAGCTTGACAAGGTCATCATATTCTGATTTTATCTTTTCACGCTCAAGCCCGGTGAGACGCTGAAGCCTAAGGTCAAGGATTGCTTTGGCCTGTAATTCACTCAGGCTAAAGGTGCTCATGAGTCCTGCTTTGGCTTCATCAGGAGTTTTTGATTCACGTATGAGGCTGATGACAGCATCCAGGTTATCCAATGCGATCAATAATCCTTCAAGAATATGCGCTTTCTTCTCAGCTTCAGCAAGTTCAAACTTAGTACGCCGGATGACTACGGCATGCCGGTGCTCGACAAAATAGCGGATAATATCCTTAAGATTAAGCGTCTGGGGACGTCCCCTGACCAGCGCTATGTTATTTACATTGAAAGAAGTCTGAAGCTGCGTATATTGGTAGAGTTTATTCAGTACCACGTTTGTAATTGCGTCTTTACGGATCTCATATACAATCCGTACTCCGTACCGGTCAGATTCATCACGGATCTCTGTGATCCCTTCAATCTTTTTATCATTGACATACTCACTTGTCCTCTTGATCATATCAGCCTTGTTGACCTGGTATGGAATGGATGTAACAATGATCACATCCCTGCCATGTTCGTCGCTTTCAATCGCAGCTTCTCCCCTTAAAACGATCTTTCCACGGCCAGTCTCGAATGCTTCCTTAACCCCATTGTACCCATAGATCACACCACCTGTCGGAAAATCAGGCGCGGTTATGAATTTCATAAGTTCAGCGATTGTGATATCGTGGTTGTCAATGTATGCAATTATCCCGTCTACAGTTTCCTTAAGGTTATGAGGAGCCATATTCGTTGCCATCCCGACTGCAATCCCCGATACCCCGTTGATTAGAAGGTTAGGGATCCTCGCCGGCATCACAGTCGGTTCGTTAAGCGTATCATCGAAATTCAGCTGAAAATCAATGGTATCCTTCTCGATGTCAGCTACCATCTCTTCTGCAATTTTTTGCATGCGCGCTTCAGTGTACCGCATAGCAGCAGGACTATCCCCATCCATGGATCCGAAATTTCCCTGGCCATCAACCAATGGATATCGTAACGACCATTCCTGGGCCATTCGTACCATTGCATCATAAACAGAAGTATCGCCATGAGGATGATATTTACCCAAAACTTCACCAACGATCCTTGCTGATTTTTTATAAGGACGGTTCGATGTATTGCCCAATTCGTACATTCCAAATAAGACTCTCCGATGTACAGGTTTAAGGCCATCCCGCACATCCGGCAACGCCCTTGACACTATTACAGACATGGAATAATCGATATAAGCAGACTTCATCTGGTTCTCGATGTTCACTGACACTATTTTTTCACCTTCAGCCATTGTATTTTCCTTCGTTAATCATCTAAATATCAAACAGATAATATTATCCATTTTAAAATACGAATTTAAGAAAAATTCCCGTAATAACCTGCCATTTTTTCACTTTAATTTTTTGGTGTTACGAACACGAAAGTGTTAATAAATATTGATCTTTCCTCATTCTTTCTTTGGTTTCAATCGTACTTTTGAATATTCCATATTTTAGGTAAAGAAAATTTATGGCATTGTTTTTGACTGTTCCTGAATTTCAATAAAAAGAAATCTTCAACGTTATAATAAAGATTATAAAATAACATGGAAGCAAAATTCTCTCAAAGAGTCAAAGATGTCCTTATCTTCAGCCGTGAAGAAGCAGTAAGGCTCGGGAACGACTACATCGGGCTTGAGCATTTACTGCTTGGTATCATTCGTGAAGGAGAAGGACTCGCCATAAAGATCCTGAATACACTTGGTGTTGATCTTACTGAAGTGCGCCGCAAGATAGAATCTGCAGTCGCAAGCAATAAAGAAAAACCGGCAAATCCGGATAACCTGCCATTGATCAAACAATCTGAACGAGCCCTCAAGATTACTTACCTGGAAGCAAAGTGGTTTAACAGTGAATTGATTGGTACTGAACACCTTCTACTAGCTATACTGAAGGATGAGAATAACCTGGTCACTAAGTTATTAGCTGGAAAGAATGTAACTTATGATGTTGTAAAAGAAGAAATCAAATCTATTATCTCAAATAACTCAGAAGATCTTCCTGCACAGCCATTAGATATCCTGCCGAAAGACGAGGACGATGAAGATCCTGAAGAAGGAGGAAAGAGTTTTGGGGCAACATCTAAGAAAGGTTCTGATTCAAAATCGAAAACCCCTGTATTAGATAATTTTGGCAGGGATATTACCAAAGCTGCAGAAGAAGGCCGGTTAGATCCAATTGTTGGCCGCCAGAAAGAGCTTGAACGAATTGCACAGATATTAAGCCGCAGAAAGAAGAATAACCCAATCCTCATCGGAGAACCGGGAGTCGGAAAATCAGCCATCGCTGAAGGATTAGCCCTCCGGATTACCCAAAGGAAAGTTTCACGAGCCCTGTTCAATAAAAGGATCGTCTCTCTTGACCTGGCATCTCTGGTTGCTGGGACGAAGTACCGGGGACAATTCGAAGAACGGATGAAGGCAGTTCTGAATGAGCTGGAAAAAAATCCGAATATAATCCTGTTTATTGACGAAGTCCACACAATCGTAGGTGCTGGAAATGCATCTGGATCGCTGGATGCCTCCAATATGTTCAAACCTGCACTCGCCAGGGGTGAAATCCAATGTATTGGCGCTACCACGCTTGATGAGTATCGCCAATACATCGAAAAAGATGGTGCATTGGAAAGAAGGTTTCAAAAAGTACTCGTCGATCCTACTACACCTGATGAGACGATAGAGATTTTAAATAACATCAAAGAAAAATACGAAGATCATCACCTTGTCAGATACACCGATGATGCTATAAAAGCATGTGTTAGCCTGACAAATAGGTACATCTCAGACCGTTATCTTCCTGACAAGGCCATCGACGCCTTGGATGAATCAGGAGCCCGCGTTCATATCTCCAATATTCATGTTCCTGCAGAGATAATCAATATTGAAGCCAGGATCGAAGAAACAAGAAAGAAAAAAATGCAGGCCATTACCAGCCAGAAATTTGAAGAGGCAGCTGATCACCGTGATATGGAAAGAAAGCTGCAAGACTCACTGGATAAGGAAAAAAGAAAATGGGAAGAACAAGCCCAGATTAATCGTGAACTGGTGAGTGAAGAAAATGTGGCAGAGGTGGTTGCCATGATGACAGGTATCCCTGTTCAGCGTATTGCAAAAAATGAAAGTGATCGCCTGTTGAACATGGAAGCTGAGCTTGAAAATTCAGTAATAGGCCAGGAAGCAGCAATTAAAAAAGTCGTTCGATCGATCCGCAGAAATCGTGCCGGCCTTAAAGATCCCAATAAACCCATAGGATCATTTATTTTCTTAGGCCCGACCGGTGTCGGTAAAACTCACCTTGCTAAAATTCTTGCTAAGTATCTTTTCGATACTGAAGATGCCCTGGTCAGGATTGATATGAGCGAGTATATGGAGAAGTTTGCAGTTTCCAGACTGATTGGCGCCCCACCAGGCTATGTCGGTTATGAGGAAGGCGGCCAGCTTACAGAAAAGATCCGTCGTCGCCCCTACTCTATCATCCTCCTCGACGAAATTGAAAAAGCTCATCCTGATGTCTTTCACTTATTACTCCAGGTCCTTGATGATGGCTTACTGACAGATAGTTTTGGACGTAAAGTGGATTTCAAAAATGCAATTGTGATCATGACATCCAATATAGGATCACGCCAATTGAAAGACTTTGGCCAGGGAGTGGGGTTCGTCACTGCTGCCAAACAAGCAGCAAGTTCAGATCATGCCCGCAGTGTTATCGAAAATGCTTTAAAAAAATCGTTTGCTCCTGAATTTCTAAACCGGATTGACGATGTGGTAATATTTGATTCTCTCGAAAGGGAAGATATTCATAAAATCATCGATATTGAACTCTCACACCTGTACGAACGAATCAAGGGAATGGGTTATCAGATCGTTGTAACTGACAAGGCGAAAGACTTCATTTGCGATAAAGGATGGGATGCCCAGTTTGGTGCAAGACCCTTGAAAAGAGCTATTCAGAAGTATGTAGAGGACGCACTTGCAGAGGAAATCATCAGGACCAAACTGGTTTCAAATGATATCATCAATATTGATTTTGATGAAGAATCATCATCAATCAAGATCACCATTGCAAAACCGGAATCATCCCCAAAAGAACTGGTAAAATCAAAATAATTAAAAAAAAAGAGAGCCTGGTTTCCCAGGCTCTCTTTTTTTTAAGACGAAAGCTCTTAAAATTTATAACTATTATCCCCGATCAGTTTGTCCGCAATTATTCTTCTGGCATTTTTGATATTTACACATCCCGTTGCTGTGAGAATATCAATAACCTTTATAAAATCAGCTGAAAGCTCAGGGGCTGCGAATGAATTTACAGCGTCAAAGGCTGCTTTACGGATTTTATGTGCTGCATCATAAACATTTACATCCAGGATAGCCTTAAAAACGACCATTTCCTTGTTCATGCTTTCAAGTTTCTGTACCCTAAGAGCAGTTGACTCTGAAATATAGGTTTCCATGATCATATCAGAAATGTTATTCATCACTTCCTGTTCCTGGATGAATGTTTTTCCATAATGAGCCATCGCTCCGTGTATAGCAAGCAATATCATCTTTTTGAAGTTCTTTATCATCCTGATCTTTTCCTCGAAATAATTTCCGGTTCCTGTTTTGCCATCTGTAATTTCGTTCATTTTTTCGTAAAGGGTTGCGGCCTTTCCAAACAGATCAAAATCACCTTTCATTGCTCTTTTCATTGCCGTATCAACAACGAGTAACCGGTTGATTTCATTGGTACCTTCAAATATCCGGTTAATACGCGAATCCCTGTATCCTCTTTCCACTGACATTTCGGCAGAATATCCCATCCCCCCATGAATCTGCACAGCTTCATCAATTATGAAGTCAAGGGCTTCTGAGCCATAGACCTTGAGAATTGCTGCTTCAACAGCATAAGAACTGATGGCCTCTATGGTCGCTCTTCCTTTATCCTGTCCTTCAGCCTTATTTTTCAATATCAAGTCATCAATATCTTTGCTGACCCTGTATATTGCTGATTCACAAGCAAAAGTTTTAATCACTTGTTCAGCAAGTTTATGCTTAATTGAACCGAAAGTTGAGATTAGCATGCCAAATTGTTTCCGTTCATTGGCATATTTCACTGAATCATTGATGGCTTTCTTTGCAGCACCCAAAACATTTGCCCCCAGTTTTATCCTTCCCATATGAAGAATACTGAGAGCTATCCTGAAACCTTCTCCCCTGCAGCCAATCAGATTTTCTACTGGGACTTTAACATCATTGTAAAAGATTTGGGCTGTAGATGACCCTTTAATGCCCATTTTATGTTCATCCGGATTTACAACAACCCCAGGTGTATTCCTTTCCACAATGAAACTGCTTAAAACCCTGTCCTTTTCAATCTTGGCAAAAACTGTCTGGATGTCAGCAAAACCAGCATTGGTTATCCACATCTTTTGACCATTTAAAATATAATGCTTACCATCTTCTGATAAACGTGCATTGGTTTTACCTGCATTGGCATCACTACCGGCACCGGGTTCAGTAAGACAATAAGCTCCAAGATATTCACCGGTTCCAAGCCGGGTAACATATTTTTGACGTTGTTCTTCATTCCCGTAATACATGATTGGTAGTGTGCCTATACCAGTATGTGCCATGAAGGCTACCGAAAATGAATACCCCGCTCCGATGGTCTCAGCTGCCAGCATTTGGGTAATGAATGATTGCCCGAATCCACCATATTCCTCTGGTAATGCAATTCCCATCAATCCCAGTTCTCCGGCTTTCTTTAAAATGGTTTTCATAAGATTTATATCCGGGGCGTCAGTCTTTTCAACATTTGGGTAGACTTCAGCCTCAAGAAAGTCTTTGCAGGTCTGTGCAATCATCAATTGCTCTTCGTTGAATTCTTCGGGAATGAAGATATCCTGAAATCCGATTTCATCTACGAGGAATTCTCCGCTTTTTAAGGTTTTGTCTTTTCCCATTATAAGTCAGTTTTAGTTGGTTTCAGGAATTTTGAATAATAAACATTTATAATTGGTCTTTTATTTCTTCTAAAGGTTCAAGGAAAATGCGATCATTTCAGCAATGTCAAGATTCTTAACCGTATCGATCTTATCCTTATACTTTAACCCGTCTGTCAGCATGGTCATGCAAAATGGACAGGCTGTGGCGATCACACTCGCTCCTGTGGCCAATGCTTCTTCGGTTCTTTCCATATAAACTTCCTTTTCCCCCTTTTCGGATTCTTTGAACATTTGACCTCCCCCTGCACCGCAACAAAGTGCAAAGCTTTTATGTCTTTCCATTTCCAGAAGGTGTTGAGTCAATTTTTTCAGAACCGATCTGGGTTTATCATAGATCCCATTCCCCCTTCCAAGATAACAGGGATCATGGTAGGTTACTTTCTCTTCTGCAAAGACTGAGGATCCTAATGCAAGCTTCCCCTCATTGATTTTGGTATCGATGAACTGTATATAATTAATCACTTCATAACTCCCACCGAGGTCAGGATATTCATTCTTCAGAATATTATAACAATGAGGACAGATCGTTATGATCTTTTTGACATCATATGATTTAAGGACTTCAATATTTCGTAAGGCCTGCATCTGGTAAAGCATTTCATTCCCTGCTCTTCGGGCAGGATCCCCGGTACATGATTCTTCTTTCCCCAGCACAGCATAGCTGACATCAAGGTAAGTCAGGATCTTGACAAATGCACGTACTACTTTTTTGTACCTGTCATCATAAGCGCCAGCACAGCCAACCCAGAAAAGGTACTCAGGTTTTTCACCCCTGGCAAACATTTCTGACATTACAGGTATTTCAATTTTACGTGTTTCCATTAGTCATCATATGGATCAACTTTTCCTGATATCTAGATCTTGTGCCCACAAAAGACGGTCTTCCTGTGAATATTGCCAGGGAGCGCCATTGTTTTCAATATTGCTGAATGCTGATTTTAGTAATCTTGGAACAGAACCTTCTTCCATAACAAGGTACCGCCTCATATCTACTATGAGCGTTGGATGATTGATGCTGATCGGACATTCCCTTGCACAAGCGTTACAAGTTGTACAAGCCCAAAGTTCTTCTTCGGTTATATAATCACGAAGGAGCGATTTATTATCATTGTACGTTTTTCCTGTTGTCAACATACCGGGGCCTTTCTCTTTCATACGTGCCCTGGTATCCATAATTATCTTCCTGGGAGATAATTTTTTTCCTGTAATATTCGCAGGGCAAACAGCAGTGCATCGTCCGCATTCCGTGCATGCCAGTGAATCAAGATAATTCTTCCATGAAATATCTTCAGCATCTTTAACCCCAAATCTTTCTGAAGCCGTTACCATTTCTGAACTCAATGTCGTTGCATTGGGATCCATCATCAGCCTGACTTCCCGGGTCACATTATCCATATTAGGAAGTTTGCCGAGGGGATCAAGCCTTGAAAAGAATACATTCGGTACCGACATAAAAACATGGAAATGCTTGGAATAAGGAAGATAATTCGCAAAAACAAAAATTGTAAGGATATGTGACCACCAGGAAAATTCATACCAAAACTTATACGTCGATTTTGTCATCACCGGAAATATACCCATAAGAATGCGGCTTATCGGGTAGACACCATAAACACTTTCTTTACTTAATGTCTTGATCCCTAAATAAGCCATATTCATTCCCTGCAATGAGATCATAAGAAAGAGGATTAACAGCAATGAGGTATTTGCATCAAGATGAGAAACAGGTTTCATCTCTATTCCTTTAAATCGTTTAACATGAAGAAGTAAGCGGCGCCCTAAAAAGAAAATGATGGCTATCCCGATAATAAAAGCAAAGATATCACCTGAACCAATTATAAAGTCGTAAAAACCGCCCAGTATCTTTAATGCTTTTTCAGTTCTGAAAAGGCCATCGATGACCATCTCTATAGAACCAAAAAGTATAATACAGAAACCCCAGAACACAAGTGCATGAAGAGGTCCGATAAAGTGTTTCCGGAGAATCCGTGTCTGTCCGAAGGCAATGACAAACATCACTTTAAACCGTCTTATCAGATTCCTTACCGGGAAGGCATGCCTGGTAAGCATAAAATATCGGATTATACGGTTAGCCGTATAAAAAAAGATAACAAGTGTGACAACTAAAAAGAAAGCAAAAATGTACTGTTTGACCATATCTAATCAGTTTGATCCTGAAGATCCACAAACTATAACCTGTAAAACCCGATGAATGGAGTTATTTCCCCTTTATTTCTTTAACTGCATCAATAAGTTTAGGAAGAATTTTGGCCGCATCACCGACAATCCCATACCTGGCTGCTTCAAAGATAGGAGCATCCTTATCGGTATTCACCGCAACGATGCATTTCGAAGAACTGACGCCTGCAAGATGTTGGGTAGCTCCCGATATACCGATGGCAAAATAGAGGTTCGGTGCAATGATCTTTCCTGTTTGTCCTGCATGTTCTTCATGAGGCCTCCAGCCCTCATCTGAAACAGGCCTTGAGCATGCAGTAGCAGCTCCAAGTAATTCAGCGAGTTCAAGTAATGGACCCCAGTTATCCGGTGATTTCATTCCACGGCCTCCGGAAACAACTACTTCCGCATCCGTCAGAAGTATTTTCCCTGTCTGTTTCTGGACATCTTTAACCTGTGTTTTCACTATACCAGGTTCCAAAACAACCGGTAAATTTATAATCTCAGGATCTACAGGTCTTTCAATCAATTCAAATGAGTTCTGGGAAAGGGTAATGATTTTCTTCTCCGATCGTATCAGAACATCTGCAAAGGCATTTCCTGAATAAACTTTTTTATAGACTACAAAAGGGTCAACACTCTCTGGAAGTCCGCTCACACCGGCACCCAGTCCTGCTTTCATTCGCACTGAGAGTCGTGGTGCAATTGCTTTACCTGTAATATTGTTTGAAAAAACGATAACAGTTGCATTTTCTTTTTCAGCAACATCGGAAATGATATTTACCCATGCCTGGTTATCCAGGACTTTTAATCCTTCACCTTTTGCTAATATGACCTTTGCTGCACCGTACTTTCCCAGCTTTTGTAGTTCGTCATCTGAAACCGTACCGATTGACATCGCAATAGCTGAAGTATTAAGCATCTCAGACAATTTAGAAGCATAGGAAACCAGTTCGAAGGAGAGTTTTTTAAACTTCCCGTCCCAATTTTCGGTAAAAACTAAAACTGACATATTATTTCTTGTTTGTTTAAAAGATCAGATGACTTTAGCTTCATTCTGTAAAATTTCAATTAATTGTTTCGGTTGTTCAGGATCGACAAATTTGCAGGCAGGATGCGGTTTGGGTAATTCATAATTCATTACTTCAGTAAAAAATTCAATTGCAACCGGGTTCATTACTTTAATTGGTTTGGTACGCGCCGTCATGATCCCTCGCATCGCAGCGATTCGTGGTTCTTTTGTAATACCTTTCTGAACGATTGCAACAAAAGGTAAAGGAATGGTAAGAATTTCTTTTCCACCATCGATCTCACGGTGAATTATGACCTCGTTATTTTCAATATTCAGGAAAGAAACAGCAGAAATAGAAGGTAACCCCAGAAACTCTGCAAGCATCCCTCCTACTGTTGAACCATTATAATCACTGGATTCGATTCCGCAAAGAATAATATCATAAGGATTACTCTTAATCACTTCAGCCAGCTGAGCTGCAACAAAATAAGCATCCCCGGGCACAGCATCGACCCTTATTGCATCATCAGCACCAATCGCCAAAGCTTTGCGGATCGTAGGTTCTGATCCAATGAGTCCTACATGAGCCACCGTCACCTGCTGGACGTTATTGGCCGGATTATCTTTTAGTTCAAGAGCACGCGTCAGCGATAATTCATCCCAGGGGTTTATCACCCATTGGATCCCGCTGGTATCAAGTTTGGTAAAACTGTCTGTAAACTTTACTCTCGTCGTCGTGTCAGGAACATTACTTATACATACAAGTATTCTCATTGACAAAGCTATTTGAAAAACATTTAATAATATTTATTTTTTCAGGGCTGTAAAGATAAAGGAAAATTGAATTGTACCCCAATCCAATCTCATGCTTCCTCATCCAGGGATTTATTGTACTGTGTCATGGCTTTAAGGCTCATTGCCATGCTGGAAAACCCACCGTCATGGTAAATGTTCTGCATTGTCACTTTCCTGCTGAGATCAGAAAAAAGAACGATGGAAAAATCAGCGCATTCTTCAGCTGTGGCATTTCCTAAAGGAGACATCCGGTTGGTGAAATCGACGAGACCGTCCATTCCTTTGATAGCGCTTCCTGCTGTCGTTTTTGTAGGTGATTGAGATATCGTATTTATACGGACATTCTTTTCCCTGCCATAAATATAGCCAAAACTGCGTGCGATGGATTCAAGTAATGACTTTGCATCAGCCATATCATTGTAGCCAACTAATGTTCTCTGAGCTGCAATATAAGTAAGTGCCAGTATCGATCCCCAGTCGTTTATGGCATCCATTTTTTTTGCAACCTGCAGCATTTTATGAAAAGACAATGCTGAAACATCAATTGTCTTCAGAAAATAATCGTAATCCAGGTCATCATATTCCCTTGATTTTCTTACATTCATTGACATCCCGATAGAATGGAGGACGAAATCAATCTTCCCATTGAATATTTCCATCGTACGACGGAAAACATGCTCAAGATCGCTGACGCTGGTTGCATCTGCAGGAATGATCTCGGCATGGCATTTTGCAGACAATACTTTGATCTCACCAAAACGCAAAGCCACCGGGGTATTGGATAAGGTGAATAAAGCACCTTGTTCATATGCCTTTTCAGCAATCTTCCAGGCAATGGATTTACTATCCAAAGCACCGAAAATGATCCCTTTTTTACCCGTTAATAATTGACATGCCATAATTTATCAATAAAGAAGTGATTACGACCCTATTAACTCTTTTGCGGTCTTCAAAGCTGCTTCAGAAACTTTTTCATTACTCAGCATCTTTGCAATCTCATGAACCCTTTCTTTCTGATCTAATCTCTTTATTTGTGTCCTTGCAGTATCACTCTCGTTCGATTTGAAAACCCAATAATGGGACTGTCCTTTGCCAGCGATCTGAGGCAGGTGAGTAATTGCGATAACCTGCATAGACTCTCCCATCTTTTTCAATATATCTCCCACTTTTCCTGCCACTTCGCCTGAAACCCCCATATCGATTTCGTCAAAAATTATTGTGGGGAGAAGGTTTTTTTGTGATATGAGCGACTTAATACTCAGCATAAGCCTTGACAATTCTCCACCTGATGCGATCCTGGAGATCTCATTCAAAGCTATCCCTTTGTTGGCGCTAAAAAGGAATCTCACTTTATTAATTCCGTCAGGAGTCAACTCTTCGAGTCGTATTACATCAATTTTTATCTGTGCATCATTCATCCCCAGTTTTACCAGGGTTTGCCTGATCTTTTCTTCAAGATCAGGGATCACTCTCACACGGTTTTCAGAAAGTTTCTCTGCTTCTTTGAGAAGCCAATCCCTGACCTGATCTGATTTTTTATTTATGATCATGATCCTGTCTTCCAGCGAGGTCATTTCCAGCAGCTTCCCACTGATCTGTTCCTTCACCGCAAGTAACCCGGCGATATTAGGTGTATTGTGTTTCTTTTCTAGTTGATTAATGAGGTCCAGGCGTGAGGTCAGTGCATTGATCTCTGTTGGATCAAAATCAATATCCTGTTCTGTTCTTTCTATACCTTCAGCAATATCCCGCAAGTCAATCTGATTACTTCTCAGACGGTCACTTATCTCTTTTAGGGAGTTAAAAAAGAGAGAGAGGTTGTTCGTAATATTCACAATTTCTGAAAGCTTGTCAGCGATATTTTGTTCTCCAAGCGAAAGAATATCCAGGGTACGCAACAACCCTGTCTTGATCTCTTCAGAATGCGTAAGGATATCCAGACGTTGTTCTGCTGATTCTTGTTCACCATCTGACAATTTTGCACTTTCAAGCTCATCTAAAAGGAATTGATAATAATCCTGATCTTTCCTCGCAAGAGTCTCCCTTCTGACTAACTCTTCTGCTTCCTTTTTTAATTGAATAAATTGGGAAAATTTATCCCGATATTGCTGGATGATTTGAAGATTGTCTGAATAATTATCCAGTACAGCCAGTTGAAAATCAGCATCATTCAAGGTGATGATGGAAAACTGTGAATGGATATTTACAAGGTGGTCCCCAAGATCTTTCATGAGACCAAGGTTGACAGGAGTATCATTGATAAATGCCCTGGATTTGCCATTCTGCAGGATTTCCCTGCGAAGGATTGCAGTGTCATCATAATCGAGGTCATGTTCCTTAAAAAGCTTCTCAAGGTCATACCCTTTGATATTAAAAGTGCCTTCTACTATGCATTTCCTTGATTTATCAAGCAAAACAGAACCATCCCCACGGTTTCCAAGGATTAAGGATAAAGCGCCAAGTAAAATAGATTTACCAGCCCCTGTCTCGCCTGTAATGACAGAAAAACCTTTAGAGAATTCCATCTCAAGATGGTCTATCAAAGCATAATTCTCAATTAGTAGTCTGGAGATCATATATATTCTCGTAACTGGAACTTATCACAAAAATAAAACAAATGAATCACTTACCGGATAAAATCGTCTGATACTTTGACCCGTTTGCCGGATCAATTTCTTTCAGGATATTCACAACATTGGTCTTCTCCATTGGCGGAACCCTGTCATCTGAATAGATGTTGATGAATTCATCCCTTTTAGCATCTGTGATCAGCTGGAGAGCAAAAAGTCCGGGTTGAGCATCGTAGATGTTTTTTAACAAGTTTAAGCTTTCTGTCATTTCATTTCGCCCTTGTTCAGGTTTTTCATACATCTGGTCGAGGCCAAGTCTATGGAAACGATAAGAAAAATCACGAAGATCGCTGTATGCTGGATTCAGACAATTTTCAACCAGCCAGAATCTGTTTTTTTGACTCTCAAATCCTTTCCAACCGGTTTCCTGGGAATTTTGCGCACTATTAACAATTGATTGCGCCTTATTAAAGAAGGGGTTACCTCCATTATCTGAAAAAGAATCAAAATAGAGACCAAGAAATATATTGGCATAATAGGCCAATACTGAGGTGAGGTTCGCTGTGAAAGTGTTTTCTGCGTAATTAAGCGGCTGATATTCAACATAATGAAATTGAAAGTCTTTATCAATCCAATTCAGGAGGATGGAATTGTAAGCGGAATTATAGATTGGGCGACGAAGCACAAGATTGATGGTCCCTTTAAAATCGTCAGGTGCCATTCTGTCAGTAACCGTTATAAGCATCGTACACTCAATCCGTTCTTCCATTCTGAAGTTATAACTCGACCATTTACGGTTATTCATGAACTCATAGATTGCTGTCTGCAATGTTTCAAAAATACGTTTATCTGAACCGGATATCTGCGGGGCAGTGACAGAAACCTGGCAATCCAGTTCCTGACTGTATGAACGAATAGAAACAAGAAACACTATTAATAATATTATGATCTTCCGCATTTCTTTTTTAATTTAATTTCCGGACCGTTTTCTGGTTCGTAAGCACTTTATGTATAATATCCATGATATCTCTGGCAACCGCTCTTTTATCTTTCAATGTACTCTCCATTAGAACACCTTTCTTTCCAATAACTGTCACCTTGTTTGTTGGCATCCCTAAACCTGCCCCTTTAACATCCAAACAGTTCAGTACGATCAAATCAAGATTTTTTTGTTCCAGTTTCTTTTTGGCATTTTGAATCCCATCGGCAGATTCAAGAGCAAAGCCAACCAGGAATTGATTCTTGTTTTTTAGTTTCCCAAGCTCTTCAAGGATATCCCTGGTCTTTTTTAATTTAAGAGAAACTGTTTTCTCATTCTTTTTAAGCTTCACCCGGGATACTTCAAAAGGGGTATAATCTGCCACGGCAGCAGCCATAATGAGAATATCAGCAGAAGGAAAATTGGATTTGCATGCGCGGTACATTTCTTCTGCGGTGACCAACTTTTCATGACGAATCTTCGGATCAGAGGGACCTAACTGGGTAGGGCCACTGATAAGCATAACATTGGCCCCCCTCTGGGATGCTTCCTCTGCGATTGAAAATCCCATCAACCCGGAGGAATGATTCCCTATGTAACGAACAGGGTCTATAGCCTCAATTGTCGGCCCTGCTGTAACAAGAATGGACTTATTGTTGAAATCCTGCTGTCTGTCAAAAAAAAACCTTAGTTGGGAGATAATGTTTTCAGGCTCTTCCATCCTCCCTGGCCCTGAAAGTCCACTGGCAAGTTCACCGACTTGTGGTTCAAGGATCTTGTTGCCATATGAAAGAAGGATGCTGATATTGTTCTTAGTGGAAGGATGATTATACATATCAAGATCCATTGCCGGAGCAATGAAAACCGGGCATCTCGCTGAAAGGTAGGCAGTAACCAGAAAATTATCTGCAATACCGTTGGCCATCTTTCCTAAGGTGTTCGCAGTAACCGGGGCAAAAACCATTACATCGGCCCAGGAACCAAGTTCAACATGGTTGTTCCATTCCCCAGTCGACTCCGTAAATGGATCAATGATGACCTTTGACCGGGAAAGAGTAGAAAGGGTCAATGGAGTTACAAAAGCTGCAGCGGAAGGAGTCATGATCACTCGAACTGTCGCTTCTTCCTTTATAAGCAACCGAACAAGAATAGGTATTTTATATGCAGCAATACTTCCTGTTATACCGATGACGATTTTTTTCCCTTTTAGCATCCAAATTGACAAATAAATTAAAAGTCGTCTTGATGTTCTTTATGTGGATTCCTGAAAAACACTTCTCCATTCATGTACTCATGAATTGCTATAAGTGTCGGTTTTGGAAGATGTTCGTAATATTTGGCAATTTCTATCTGCTCCCTGTTCTCAAAAATCTCTTCAAGGTTGTCTGTTGTGGATGTGAATTCAGAAATTTTTTGTTTCAACTCTTCCTTCATTTCAAGGGAGATCTGGTTCGATCTTTTCGAAAGAACCGATACAGTCTCATAAATATTATTCGTTCCCTTTGTGAAATCTTCAATATTTCTTGTAATTGCAGTGGTTTCTGTCTTTACTTTTTTATAGTCCATTGTACTATTTTTTGTTAATAATCGTGGGTTTCTTTTGGTTCTTTATTCCTAATATGTTTAGTTCCCTTTGAGATTTATCCTTCATAGATTTTGCCTCAGCCATGAACTGACTGGAAGGATATAAAGTTGAAAAGTCAGTGTATGCAGTAAATGCTCTCTGAAGTCTTTCTGGTTTCTTTGAATCAATGCTTTGTATGCCGTATTTATAGTAGCATTTTAAGATGAGGAACATGATCTGTTCTTTCTTCTGGGTTTCAGGATAATCTTTCAGGACATTGTTGAAGCATGTAATGGCCGCTATATAATCATCCATTCTATAGTATAACAGGGCAATCTTAAAATCTTTTGTCTCCAGCTTACCCCTCATTTTATCAATCAGGTCATTGCACTCAGGAAGACGTTTACTCTCCGGGTAGGTATTAATAAACGCCTGAAGTTCCTTTAGGGCATCACGAGTGGTAGTTTGATCAAGACTGTATTCAGGCGAGCTCAGGCAGTTGCAATATGCACTCATAAAAGTACATTCTTCAGCTTCATGTGTGTTGGGAAAATTCGAACTAAAACGCTTAAAATAGTAGGCTGCCATCGTGTAATCCTTCGAATAATAATAACAGTAAGCCTGGTTATAATATATCTTCTGAGCTTTATCAGTGGCACGCATTACACCCATCAGCTGGTCATAAAGTTGCAGAGCCCTTGAATAATCCTTTTCATTATATAGTTGTAATGCTGTTGTATATTTTTTTTCAGTATCATCGCTTTTCAGCAATTTCGAAAATTTACATGAAGCAAAGAGAAAAATCATCAATGACAGGCAAAAGAAGAGGAAACCCTTTTTCATAGTGCAAATTTACAATTTTTCCCTTTATATTAACAATATTTTTCTAAGAAGGCCATGACTAAACGTACAAGGATACTCAATAATTACATGGGATTTCAGGATATCTGATAACGAATTCCTGATAAGATTAGTATACTTTGGAATAATGTTCCTGGGTTGAGGGAATATATTTGATAATCTATCCTAAAGAAGTATTTTTGCATGGGACTTTTTTATGGAATTAATTTCCGACATTGTGAATGGTAGTGTTGTTTTCTTCTCTCGGAGATGATTATCAATATTGAGAAATTCCCGGTATGAACTCTGTCATTTTAACTTATAAAAAAACGATTACAAGTGGATCTTTTTGAAAAAGTAACCTCAAACATTGGGTCTCTCGGCCAGTACGCCGACCAGGGGCACGGATACTACTACTTCCCCAAGCTGGAAGGCCAGATATCCAATAAAATGATCTTTAAAGGGAAAGAATGTATAGTATGGAGCCTGAATAATTATCTTGGACTCGCCAACCATCCTGAAGTCAGGGAAGCAGATGCCAAAGGTGCTTCAGACTGGGGAATGGGGTACCCAATGGGTGCCAGGATGATGTCAGGACAAACCGAATATCATCAGGAACTGGAACGCCAATTGGCTGAATTTGAAGGTAAAGAATCAGCCTACCTGCTGAATTATGGATATATGGGAATGGTCTCTATCATAGATTCTCTGCTCGATCGACATGATGTCGTTGTATATGATTCAGAATCTCATGCTTGCATCATCGACGGTTTACGTTTGCACATTGGGAAACGTTTTGTATACCCGCACAACGATATGGCAAGCTTCGAAAAACAGTTGGAAAGAGCCAATAAACTTGCAAATGAAACAGGCGGTGGTATTCTTGTTATCACCGAAGGAGTCTATGGTATGTCAGGTGATCTCGGTAACCTGAGAGGAATTCTTTCACTTAAAGATAAATTCAGCTTTCGACTCCTGATTGATGATGCTCACGGTTTCGGCACCATGGGCCCTTGTGGCAAGGGAACAAGTGAACATCAGCAGGTAATGGATAAGGTTGACATCTATTTCGGGACATTTGCAAAAGCCATGGCCGGTATAGGGGCTTTCGTTGCCAGTGACAAGCCTCTCATCAAATCTCTTGCATATAAAATGCGCTCACAGATCTATGCTAAATCTCTTCCTATGCCTATGGTTATTGGTGCAATGAAAAGGCTTGAACTGATCAAAAGCAAACCTGAATTGAGAGAGAAATTGTGGACGATCGTCAAAGCATTGCAATCAGGATTAAAAGAAAATGGATTTGATATTGGTAACACAGCATCACCCGTAACCCCGGTATTTCTCAAAGGCGGAGTAGGTGAAGCCACCAGGTTAGTACAAGACTTAAGAGACAATTACGGCGTTTTTTGTTCTATTGTGATTTACCCTGTTGTTCCCAAAGGAATCGTGATGTTACGCCTCATTCCCACAGCCATTCATACATTGGAAGATGTAAAATACACCATCGATACTTTCAAGATCATTAGACAAAAACTGACAGCAGGTGAATATTCAACAGGAGGAGTTCCTGAAGTCGGCGATGCTTTCTGAAGGACAGATTATTTATGCTTAAAAGACCCGGTTCTGTCAACGGAATCTTATGGTTTTTTTATAAAACCAAAAGGAAAGTTCACACATTGCGAATTAATGGTACACTCTTCCATAAAACTCTAAACAAGGATCACCCGAGAATTATCTCTTCTTCATGGCTGAAGAGGTCACGAAAATTGAGAAGGAAACTCCGCCATGCTTTCTTTTTTTTTCGTATAAGAACACTAAAAAGGCTTAATCGGATAATCGATGCTGAAATAAAGAAATTAAAGGAAAGCCGGCCAGCATACCACCAGAAGTTAAATAACACAGGCATTCCTCAGATTATTCCCAGGGAGTCATCAAACCTTACCATCCGGGAACGCATTCATCGTTCAATCAGAATTACGAGGTTTATTGTTAAAAGAAAGATCTGTACAAAACATTCACCATCTGCACCATCTGATAAAAAGAACCCTGATAAATTCCGCAAACTTCGTTATCTGTATCGCACAGGTAAACTGCTTAAGATCAAAGTCCCACCATTAAAAGAATTCATTACCGGGAATTTCTTTTTTCCAGGGATAAAAAAATACCTTTTCATAGTACTTAATTCTACTTTTATTTTTCTTCTAGCCTATCTTCTTGTTTTCCTGCTAAAAGAAATGGCTGTCGTCATCGCAGCCAAGAGTTTTAATATAAAATCTGTGATGATGTACTATGATGTTGTGTTACTCATCCGCAGCAGGGACTGGACATTTGATGCCGTTCAGGTTATTTGTAGCATCGGACCCTTGATCTCATTCATACTAACATTGGTTACTATTGTAGTCTTTGCCATTTCAAGCCATGAAAATTGGACAATCCGCCTCCTTTTCATGTGGATCTTTTTTCATGCTTTTACAATGTCTGTAGGAGAAATGATCTTTGGCATATTATTAAACCAGGGATTCGGATGGGTCTTGGCATATCTCTATTTTGACGACGCCACCAAAATGTTGATCGTGATAGGACTTTTAGTAGGGATGCTGGCTGGCGGTTTATTACTGTCGCGATTCATATTACTGACAGGAAATATCTATTTCAATTTCATAAAAAAAACTAACAGGGGCAGGTTTCTCATGTCACAGATCTTTTTCCCCTTTTTAATTGGAATAGGAATAATCGCACTTGTCAAACAACCGCTTGAAAATGCTTATGAATTGTTTGTCGAAGGCTCAATGTTCCTGATACTTCTTCCGGCTTTAATTCGTGCCCGCCTTTCAAAAGATCTATTCTTCGATGAAGAACCAAGAAAAATTCGTATCAAATGGGTCTGGATACTGATATCTCTTATTGCATGGGTACTCTTCAGGATTTATTTCTGGATAGGAGTCAGGTTATAGAAATTATTAATGCATCTTAAAACGAAGGTCAGCTGATTCTTGTTATTGAATTACCAGTTTATTTTCATAAATGGTCTCTCCGGCATCCAGTCTCAATAAATAAATACCTTTTTGATTTTGAGTAAAGTCAACATTGAAAAGTGCCCTATTCCCTGTCCTGTTCACAGTTCCTGTTTGTAATAATCTGCCTGTCATATCATATAATGAGAATGTAAAAGAATTGATCCCCGGATCAGGAATAAGCATGTTAACATTACCATCAGATGGGTTGGGGTAGATAAAATTGATAGTGGTTTGAGTTTTATTCGTAACCCCGTAGTTAAGTGGAACCATTCTGACATTCAACCTTGTAGTATTACGGTTGGTAACATTGACACCGCTGATAGTCTTCGGATAATACCCGCTGCATGTGAATGTCAATGTCCACGTACCTTGGATAATCGGCCTATAATACCATCCGTTGGAATCATTTGAATATTCCCAGGAATTGTCGATATCATGTCCGGTTATCATAATCTGGGCATTTAATGGTAAACCCTTAAGAGTATCAGTGACCTGCCCGTTGATTCCAAAAGAAGATTCTTCTATATAATTTAAAAAGGACCTTTTGTCATAGTTCCAATAACTTATTAGTGAATCAGCGGGCATAATAAAAATATCGGATAGTTCAATAGTCACTTCCCGGCCATAATGAAAATAGGTGGTATAATCCTGTCGTCCTCCTTCTACCTGGTACCATGCATAGCCATCGGTAATTCCATTATCAAATCCGGCCATATAACCTGAGAAGCTATACATCTGGGCGGTATCGGCAAATTCGTGACTCACGAACTGGAACCAGGCATCATCAGCATGAAGTTTGGCCCAGGTATCCCAGGGATAATTCACCACTTCGTCTCCGGCATGGAAATTGGCAGACATTACAAAATGATGAATGGAATCATAATGCATAAATGCTTTGGTTTCATCCTGCCAGGAAAGTCCGTCAGGATGTGGTCCAGCCTGAGGATCAGGGAAATTCCTGTTCAGATCAACCCCATTGGCATTGTACCGCTGTGCCCCATAAACCGTGTTATTCCCTCCGGCATAGGTGCCGTCAGGATTTGCCAGCGGATTAATATAGATCTGATAATTGTTCAGAAGATTAGTGATCCGTGGAACTGAGCCATAGCCACTTAGCAATGAATCAATCAAATGTAGCATCAGGATATAACCAACGGTTTCATTCCCATGCATTGTTGAAGTATAAAAGAATTCAGGTTTCACCCGGTTTACATTGACACTGTCACTTAATTTAACTCCAAGCAGGAGCCTTCCTTGTGTGGTGTACCCTAATGTATCAAGTCTGCAGATGGATGGATTATTTGATGCAAAGGCTTGCATATATCCAACATACTGATCATACGTGGGATAAAAGTTCCAGATGATCCCTGAATATGGTTTCTCCTGGGGGCCTCCCATATAAAGGTCCGATTCACTCACTAAAGATACTGGAGAAGGCAATAGTTTATAGTCGTACCCAAGATCAAGAAAATGGTCAAATTCTTTCCTGTTGGCATATGCAAGTACCAGATTCCCCTTCACATTCTCAATTGAAATTATTTTTGTCAAAACCTGGATTTCAGCCCTCTCCGATATCTGAAAAGAAAAATAGATCTCTTTTTTATTCTTGAACAAATCATCAAGGATTTTTTGCTTATTATTCTGAGCATAAGCAGCAGGAATAAACGTAAAGAATGAAATCATTATCAGGAAAAGAAAGTTTCTTTTCATTCTTTATTAATTTGTTCAAGCTGTTTTTTAATGAGCTTATGTACATCTTTATTAACAGGAACCAGCGGCAAACGAACAATATCTTCACAAAGATTCATAAGGTTCAGTGCTGCTTTGATTCCGCCAGGACTGCCATCAAGGAATAGGGCATTAATAAGCTCAATGAGCTCAAAATGTATTTTACGTGCAAAAATGAAATCCCCATTCAGTCCCAACCTGACCATTTCTGAGAATTTTCCTGGAAAGGCATTTGCTACTACGGAGATAACGCCATCAGCTCCCGCCGCTAGCAAGGGTAAAGTGATAGAATCATCACCTGATATTACTAGAAAACCTTCCGGCCGATGTTTCAGCAAATGAAATATCTGATCAAAACTCCCGGATGCTTCTTTTATCCCGATTATATTCTTGAATTCGAGAGCAAGTCTCAGCGTTGTGGAAGCTGAAATGTTGCTGGAAGTTCGACTGGGCACCGTATATAAGATTACCGGTACAGGACTGGTTTCCGCGACGATTTTAAAATGCTGATAAATCCCCTCCTGTGTAGGCTTATTATAATATGGACAAACTGATAATATGGCATCAATATCCTTAAAAGGTGTTCCTTCAATTGAAAGGACGAGGTCAGAAGTATTATTTCCTCCCAATCCAAGAACTAGCGGAACCCGGTGATCAATTCGTTCAACTGCAAATTCGATCAGCGTCTTTTTTTCCAGTTTTGAAAGTGTTGAAGATTCCCCGGTGGTTCCAAGCAAAACGATATATTCCACTCCATTGGAGATAACATGGTTCAGAATCTTTTCAAAAGCAAGAAAATCAATGGCGTTTGATTTTGTGAAGGGGGTCACAATCGCAACACCAGTTCCACGTAATTTATCCTGGATTTTTTTCGTCATTGTTTATAATCGTTAAATAATGTGTGATTTGCCTGATAAATTCAGAAACAGGAGTCGATGATTTAATATTAAGCATTATATCGTAACACGAAGTGCTGCCTTCTGAATAACGGCCTATCCGGCACATTGACATGGAAAGTCCGGAAATGTACTTCAAAGGCAGACTGTCTTTCATATCCAGGTCAATCAAAAGATCAAAATCGTTTTTAATGAAATCTATTAACTTCTGCTTAGCTGGCTTATAAAACCAATTTACATCATTCATTGAAAAAAAATCATACGATAATTTGGGCAGGAAACGACTGATAAGGTTCTTGTTCACAACAAATCCCAATGCCTTGACCTCTTTGCGATCATGCTGTAATTGGGTCACAAATTCAGAGATCAGATCATAATCAGTAACTGTGTCAAGATTATAAAGAATGCCGATTTTCTTTGCAACTCTAAGGTTTGTAAGTTTCCGGGTCCTGTTGATCTTTTTCATTTCTTTCCGAAAATAGTACAACCCAATTAATGACCGGATCTTCCTTAACATAAAAATTGTCTCATTGCTTCATTAATACTGAACAAAGATAACGTTTCCGCAGGACATATATTTGATAATTTACTTTTTTTAACAACAGTAAAATGTTAAAACCTGAAAAATTAAATTGTTTTCACATCAGGAGGCTGGGAATTGACTCCTCATCCGCCAGAAGTGGATTGAAGCGATTTTCAACAAAAAGTAAAAGAGAAATAAAAGAGGCGTATATTTGCAAAAATTAAAAGGTTCATTGAAAACACTTTCCATTGGAGATCTTAGGATCTCAATTCCAATCATTCAAGGAGGTATGGGTGTAGGAGTTTCTTTATCAGGTCTTGCATCTGCAGTTGCGAATGAAGGAGGTGTCGGGGTTATTTCCAGTGCAGGATTAGGACTTCTTTACCGTGACTTTTCCACAAATTTTCTTGAAGCCAGTATTTATGGATTGAAAGAAGAGATCAGGCTCGCACGAAAGCAAACGAAGGGAGTGATAGGAGTCAACATCATGGTTGCTATGTCGAATTTTGTCGATATGGTAAAAACTTCTATCTCAGAAAAGGTGGATATTATTTTTTCGGGGGCAGGCATGCCCCTTGAATTGCCATCATTCTTAAAAAGAGACAGCATTACTAAGCTGGTTCCAATAGTGTCCTCCTCAAGGGCGGCAAAACTGATCTGTGAGAAATGGCAATCGCATTACGACTACCTTCCTGATGCTATCGTTGTCGAAGGACCAAAAGCAGGCGGGCACCTGGGCTTTAAAACAGAACAAATAGAGGATGAAAATTACGCACTTGAGAAATTGATCCCCGATGTAGTGAAGGAAGTAAGCCATTTTGAAGAAAAATACAATCAGCAAATCCCTGTTATAGCTGCAGGTGGTATCTATACCGGTGAAGATATATACGACATCATGAAGCTTGGTGCTTCCGGTGTTCAGATGGGAACGATCTTCGTTACCACTAATGAATGTGATGCTTCACAGAACTTCAAACAGACCTATATCGACGCTAAAAAAGAAGATATCGGAATCATTAAAAGCCCTGTTGGTATGCCGGGACGCGCTATTTTCAATGATTTCCTTGAAAAGGTCAGACAGGGCAAGAAGCAACCCATCATATGCCCATTCAAATGCATCAAGACTTGTGAGGTGTCATCGAGCCCATATTGCATTATAACTGCTCTGATCAATGCGGTGAAAGGCAATTTTAATTCCGGATATGCCTTTGCCGGTTCAAATGCCTTCAGGGCAACTTCAATAACTTCAGTAAAGGAGACCTTTGTAAAACTTATAAATGAATTTAAAGAGAAGAAGGGTAAGGAATAGCAAGAGATAGTTTCCTTTCGTACCTTTACCGGCACATTTAACCAATACATTTTTCAGTGTTACTCACTTTTCTTGGAACTGGAACTTCACAAGGAATCCCTGTCATAGCATGCGATTGCAATGTTTGCCAGTCGACAGATCTTAAAGATAAGCGGCTGCGTTCGTCTGTGATCATTGAAACTGAAGGAAAATTTATAATCATCGACTGTGGTCCTGATTTTCGCCAGCAGATGTTGCGTGAAAACATCCGGTCAGCTGATGCAATCCTGATTACACATGCACATAAAGATCACATCGGTGGACTGGATGATGTAAGGGCATTCAATTATATTCTTCAGAAACCTGTTGATATTTATGCCTCAGGTGAGGTACAGAAGGCAATAAAAAGGGAATTTTCATATGCATTTGGCGAAGAAAAATATCCCGGAGTACCTGAGATCAACTTACATCTGATCGACAACCATCAGTTTAATATATCCTCCTTAGCAGTCATCCCCATAAAAGTACTTCACTTCAAAGATCACTTTGTTTTCGGTTTCAGGATTGGCGATCTTACTTATATCACCGATGCCGTCGAAATTCCTGAAGAAGAAATGAAAAAGATAGCTGGATCCCGCGTGATAGTGATCAATGCTTTAAGAAAGAAAAAACATTATTCGCATTTTAACCTGCAAGAGGCGATCTCTATTCTTGAAAGATTAAAACCTGAGCGTGGATATCTAACACACATAAGCCACCAAATGGGCCGCCATGAAGACATGCAGAAAGAACTCCCTTCCTTTATCAGACTGGCTTACGATGGATTGAAAGTAGAACTTTAAGTACTCTTCTTCCTGACCATCTTCAGTGTCAGAAGATTCATCGGATCAGCATCCATCCCTTCAATATCATTCCCCACAAAACGCAATACCTGGTCATAATACAAAACTACGACAGGCGCATCATTCATCATCATCTCCTCCAGCCTGTGGTAATATTCAAAACGGACAGAATCGTTTATACATGCCATGGCTTTTTCAAAAAGTGCATCGAACTCTTTATTGTAAAAGTGCGTATAATTTGGTCCTTGAGGAGAGAAATTCTTGCCATAAAACAGGGAAAGATAATTTTCAGCATCGGGATAATCGGCGATCCAGGAACCCCGAAAAAAAGGCAGTTTTGCTTGCGCTTTCATTTCTTTTAGTGCAGCCGGCGGAGAAATATCAATTTTAATTTCAATACCGATTTCTCCTGTTTTATATTGAATGTATTTACAAATATCCAGGTAATCTGATGTGGTGGAAAGGGTTATCGGAGGCAGGCCACGACCGCCCGGGTACCCGGCTTCTTCAAGCAATCTCCTGGCCTTTTCAGGGTTATAATCATAGTAAACTGATGTGGAATCGAAAGAAGGCATCCCTTTGGGAATTATCCCATTCAATCCAGGGATCCCAATATTATTCCGTAGAAAGTTTATCATTTTTCTCCGGTCAAATGAATAATTGATAGCCTGCCTGACCTGCTTGAACCTGAGAGGACTGTCTTTTCCTGACGCAGTAAAAGTATCAACTAGGAAACCCAGGTATTCGGTATTCAGGTATGGCTGGGCAATCAGTCTGAATTTCCCGTTGAATTCAGGTTTTAATTTACCATCCCTGGTAAGAAGGTTATCCTTGTATCCTGGATCTATTCCAGACATAAAATCCAATTTCCCATTTAAGAATTCAAGAAAAGCAGATTGTTTATCAGCCAGGAATGTAATTGCGATGGCATCAAGATATGGCAGTCTGTATCCATGATCAAATTCAAAATAGTTTGGGTTTCTGTCCAAAACAAGCTTGACACCTTCTTTCCAGATCTTGAATCTGAATGGGCCCGTGCCAACAGGATTCTTCCTGAAATCATTTCCGAACTTTTCAATAGCTTCATGCGGTACAACAGAACAATACAAGGTTGTTAATATCCCGAGAAAAGGCGGAAATGGTTTTTGAAGCCGGATAATAAAAGTCGAATCATTAACATCGTAAAAGGAAAATCGTTCTTTGATCTTTTCTACATTGTTAAAAATCCAGGCTCCGGGCGATGCGACCCTCTGATCTACTATGCGTGCAAAGCTAAAGACGACATCTGATGCAACCACCCTCCTGCCCTTTCCTCCTGAAAATACAGGTGAATCATGAAAACAGACATCCTTTCTCAAATGAAAGATGTATTCCCTGCCATCCTTTGAAATTTCCCACGATTTTGCTAAACATGGCAAAATATCAAGGTGTGTTCCCAGTTGAACCAGACCATTAAAAATCTGGTGAGTAGCCCAGATATTTGCCTGATCGCGGGCATAAGCAGGATCCAGTGAGGTGATGTTTGCAGCCTCGTTATAACGGAATACCGTTTTATCATGATCCAGGTCATTATGCACTGAACAACCCGTGATAATTAATAATGCAAAACAGGTAATAACGAATCTTTTCATCTTTAATCAATCCCTGCAGTTCGACAAATGTAGGAATTTTAATCATTCCCTATCTTCTGCATTCATTAACGGGTATCTTGCATCCATCTTCATTTTCAATTAGTTAACGATCGTCCTTCCGTCTTGTCTTCAGTTGATCTATAATCAACCTTCGATCAACCTATACTCTCCCTTCTCTATCCAATATCGTACCCAAAATCAGTTTCGTTCTCCTGGTCCAGGTAAAAAATGAAAGATTATTATCGTATGGTCTCAGCTTTTACTCTACAGACTACATTCCCACATCTTCCATATTGGGCTCTCATTATTGTATTATCATCTGCTATTGCAATATAATATTATTTTTGATTTTGGAAAAAAGTCAAACAAAATTCCTGTGACCCCACCTGATTTTAATGTAATTTTGTTCGTTAAAACCCTAACCTCCTTGAGAATGAAAAAATTTATCCTGCTATGTTTAATAGGCCTGTTTGCATCCTCTTTGGTACACTCCCAGGAACCAAGAAGAGACGGTGCATATTATTGCTCAAAAAAGAAAACAGCAATGAGCCGGAAAAGCCTTGAAATATTGAAAGAGGCATTTACCGGAGGACCTAAGCATAACTATGATGTGTTAAGCTATACGATGAACCTGAATATTTATAACAGTTTTTTCAATCCCTTCCCGAAAAATTATGCTGCCACGAACATTATCCTGGCTAAAGCCGATTCTGCACTTAATTTTATTGACCTGGATGCAAACACAATTTCATTAAAAATTGATTCTGTAAGTATGGCTGGCGTGTCTTTCACTCATAGCAATAATATTCTTACTGTACAACTTGACCGGTCGTACAACCCCGGCGAAGAATTCCAGGTTAAGGTTTATTATCATCATAATAATGTCTCGGATACTGCTTTTTACGCAAATGGTGGCCACGTATTTACAGATTGCGAACCTGAAGGTGCACGCAAATGGTTTCCATGCTGGGATAAACCATCAGATAAAGCATTGCTCGACATTACTGTAAAGGTCCCTGCAGAAGCAAGGTGCGGATCCAACGGTGCCCTTGTTGATTCTACCATAAATGGAGATACCCTTACCTACCACTGGGCAAGTGCACAACCCCTGGCAACTTACCTTATGGTACTGACTGCACGCATGAATTACAACATTGATATTATCTACTGGCATAAGATAAATAATCCTAATGACAGTATCCCGCTGCGATTCTATTTTAACCCTGGCGAAAACCCTGAGTATATTGAAAGCATCCTGCCTGGTATGGCAACCTACTATTCCCAGAACTATATTGAACACCCCTTTCAGAAAAACGGTTTTGCCACTTTGGACAACGAATTCATCTGGGGAGGGATGGAAAACCAGACGCTCACAAGCCTGTGCCCGGATTGCTGGATCGAATATCTTGTATCTCATGAATTTTGCCATCAATGGTTTGGAGATATGATCACCTGCGGCACCTGGGCAGATATCTGGCTCAATGAAGGATTTGCTACTTGGTCGGAATCTTTCTGGGTTGAAAAAACAGCAGGCTATTCAGTGTACCTCAGTGAGATACAGACCGATGCTTCAACCTATTTTACACAAAACCCGGGTTGGGCCATCTCTGTTCCTGAATGGGCCATCAACACCCCCTCCGTAGATACTTTGTTCAACTACGCCATTACTTACGAGAAAGGGGCCTGTATCCTCCACCAGATCCGCTATCTTCTTGGCGATACACTCTTTTTTCAATTGCTTCCTGCTTATTGTTCGGACACAAACCTAAAATTCAAATCTGCCACAATTGCAGATTTTAACGCAAAAGTCAACCAGGTGACCGGGGCAAATTATGATTGGTATTTCACTGATTGGATCTATCAACCTAACCATCCCACGTACCAGAATAAGTATAGTTTTGATAGTATCGGACTCAATTTGTGGCAGGTGAATTTCCTGGCGTCACAGGTACAGATTCATCCGGCATTCTTCAGGATGATGCTGAATTTCCGCGTGACCTTTGCAGATTCTTCATATACGAACTTCAGGGCTATGAATGATGTAAACAACCAGCTCTTCACCTGGATGTTTGACAAAAAACCTGTCAGATTCGAATTTGATCCCGATGATGAGATCGTACTTAAACAGGGAACTACGGAGCTTGGAATCTCAGAACCCGTTGCCCTTGAAGACTTCATTCTGTACCAGAATATTCCAAACCCGGCAACCCATGAAACGAAAATCGTTTATGAATTAATGAAAGATTCACACGTTCACCTCGATATTATAGATATCACCGGAAAGATAATTGCTTCCCCTCTCGACGAATACGCTGTTAAAGGAAAACACTGGGTTGACGTTGACTGCTCAAGGTTCACACCGGGCAGCTATTATTATTCGATGCAAGCTGGTGATCACAAGCAAACACGACGAATGATCCTCACAAAATAACCCTGACCAAATTTATTGAACCTGTATATGAAAAGAACCCGGCTCTTTTTTCTGGGATTGTCGTTACTTGTATCTGCAGGATCACAGGCACAAACCATCAGGTTGAAATCATCTATAAAACAGGTGGATACTTCCCATTACTACATGAAACATTCCTATGATGTTCTTAAGTATTGGCTGAATGTTGATCTTTATCATTGTTATCAGAGTCCTTATTCTACTGAATTTTCTGCAATCGAGGTAATCACCTTTAAGGTCGATTCTGCATTGAATTCAATTCGCCTTAACGCAGTAAACTCCTCACTCCATATTGATTCAGTAGGGTTGAATGCGATCTCCTTCCTGCATGCCAATGATACTTTGAATATCCGTCTTGATCGGACTTATCAGACGGGTAGTCTGGTGAACGTAAAGATCTTTTACAGGCATCAAAAAATCTCGGATCACGCTGTTTATTCTGACGGGGGCTTCCTTTTTACTGATAATCCGCCGGAAGGCGCACGTAAATGGTTCCCCTGCTGGGACCGTCCTTCTGATAAAGCCCTTCTTGACCTGACTGCAAAAGTACCATTGAATGTAAGACTGGGATCGAATGGAAGTCTGGCCGATTCTTTAATAAGAGATGATACCATTTATTATCATTGGGTCAGCCGTGATCTCATCGCGACCTATCTTATCTCAATGACATCAGAAGTCAATTTTGCATTGGATATTGAATATTGGCATAAATTTTATCAGCCGAAAGACAGTATCCCGGTAAGATTTTATTTCCAATCCATGCAGACTCCTGATTCCATAAAAGAAGCTGTCAAATCAATGACTGATTTTTATTCAAAGCTTTTTGGAGAATATCCTTTTGAGAAGATTGGGTTCGCTTCCTTGAATAGTTCGTTTCCCTGGGGAGGTATGGAAAATCAGACAATGATCAACCTGGCCTCAAATGGTTGGAAGGAAGGATTGATCTCCCATGAATTTGCTCACCAATGGTTCGGGGACCTCATTACATGCGGAACGTGGGCTGATATCTGGCTGAATGAAAGCTTTGCAACATATTGTGAATCATTGTGGCTTGAACATAGTTTGGGCAAACAGTCTTACAGGATGTTTCTTGAGAATAGGGCCAATCGTTACCTTGCCAACAACCCGGAGTTCGCCATATTCAATCCTTCCTGGGCAATTCATACTCCTGACATTAATCTGCTTTATAACACACCAGTGATCTATGATAAGGGAGCTTGTATTCTTCACCAATTGAGGTACGTTACAGGAGATAGTGTCTTTTTCCATATACTAAAGGCCTATGCCACAGATACGGATTTTATATTCGGAAATGCAGTCACCAGCGATTTTATAGCCAGGACAAATGAGATAAGCGGATCAAACCTTGATTGGTTCTTTGATGAATGGCTGAGGTCCCCGGGTCATCCCCTCTATTCAAATTCATTTGAGATCAGAAATGCAGGAGCAGGAAAATGGGACTTAACACTACTTGTTTCACAAAATCAGAAAAACTCTGCTTTTTTTAAGATGCCTGTCCAGGTTAAAGTTGTATTTGTAGATTCTACCTTTTCAATGTTCAGGATAATCAATGACATGAATGACCAGATGTATGATTTCGTTTTTACAAAACAACCAGTCCGTCTTATCTTTGACCCTTTACGGAATATTCTGCTAAAACATGCCATAATAACCAGGGGGATCGAACCTTCTTACTTCAATACCGGATTTCGTCTTTTTCAGAATGAACCTGACACATTAAAAAAATCAACCACGATTAAATATCAACTGCCGAAACCGTCATCGGTCAGGATAAGCGTGGTTGATTCGACTGGCAAGGAAGTCCTGCCTTTGCTTTTCAGGAAAAAGGATGCCGGTATTTTCACCTGCACGATAAGCTCCAAAAACCTCCCATCTGGAAATTACTTCTATAAAATGGAGGCGGAGAACTATAATGACACAAGAAGGTTGGTCGTAATCAAATGATCATTCAGTATTCCCTCAGGTCATGAATTATATAAAATGGACTGGATCCTTCACTTTACCCTTCAGTAATGCCAGGTTATTCACTTCAGCCATTTCGCTTATGTAATGGAAGGTAAGTCCTTTAATATAATCAGGCATTATGTCTTCGATTTCTTTTTTATTGTCACTAGATAGTACAATATCTTTTATATCTGCTCTTTTGGCAGCAAGTATCTTTTCTTTGATCCCTCCCACCGGCAATACCCTTCCCCTTAGTGTGATCTCTCCTGTCATTGCCATTTTCTCCCTGACTTTCCGTTGTGTAAATGCAGAAGCAAGTGCAGTAAACATTGTAATGCCCGCAGAAGGCCCGTCTTTAGGAGTAGCTCCTTCAGGAACATGGATATGCACATTCCATTTGCTGAATACTTCCGGGTCGATCTCAAAGACAGCTGCATGCGCTTTCAGATAGGCCAGTGCTATAGTTGCAGATTCCTTCATTACATCACCGAGGTTCCCCGTCAGGGTAAGGTCTCCTTTCCCTTTGCTGAGGCTCACTTCCACAAATAATATTTCTCCTCCTACAGAGGTCCAGGCGAGGCCTGTAACGACGCCTGCAATGTCATTATTAATCGCTTTTTCTGCCTGAAAGATAGGTGGCCCCATGATCTTGCGCAGATCGTCTTTCGACAGGTTCTTTTTGAATTTCTCGTTCGTTACAATTGATCGGGCTTTGTTGCGGATGACCTTTGCAATCGTTTTTTCAAGGCTCCGCACTCCTGCTTCACGGGTGTAATCGTCGATAATATCCTTCAGGAATTCGGTGCTGAATACCATCTGGTTCATTTTCACCCCATGTTCTGCCATTTGTTTAGGCACCAGGTGTCGGGTCGCAATCTGTACCTTTTCCTCAAGGAGATAACCAGGCAATTCAATTACTTCCATACGGTCACGAAGTGCAGGATGAACAGTTGTGAGCGTATTGGCGGTCGCTATGAACATAATCCGTGAAAGGTCGAATTCTGTTTCAAGAAAATTATCATAAAAAGCAGAATTCTGCTCAGGATCCAGGACCTCAAGCAAAGCAGCCTGCGGGTCACCATTGATATTCATTCCCATTACTTTGTCGATCTCGTCAAGGACAAATACCGGGTTGGATGATTTGACTTTTTTCAGGCTCTGTATGATCCGGCCGGGCATAGCCCCGATGTATGTCTTACGGTGTCCCCGCAACTCCGCTTCATCTCTTAGCCCACCCAATGACATACGGGTGTATTTTCTCCCCAACGCTCTTGCGATTGACCTTCCAAGAGAGGTCTTTCCGACTCCCGGTGGCCCTACAAGGCAAAGGATCGGTGATTTAAAGTCCTTTTTAAGTTTTATGACCGAAAGGTATTCCAGGATACGTTCTTTGACTTTTTCCAGGCCAAAATGGTCCTCATCAAGTACTTGCTGGGCATGATGCAAGTCTAGATTATCATCGGTAAATTCACCCCAGGGAAGCTGGACGAGAGTTTCCAAATAATTGGTCTGGATCGAATATTCAGCTGCGGCAGGGTGCATTCGTTGAAGTTTGTTTATCTCCCTCTCAAATATCTCCGCAACCTCCTTTGACCATTTCTTATCTTTGGCCTGGTCTTTCAGTGTATTTATTTCCTGGGCATTCTGGTTTCCGCCAAGTTCTTCCTGAATGGTCTTGAGTTGCTGGTTCAAAAGATAATCTCGCTGTTGTTTGTCAAGATCTATCTTGACCTTGCTTTGTATCTGCTGTTTCAGGTCCAGTACCTGCAATTCACGCGTAAGATATTTAAGAACGCTGTTAGCCCGCTCCGAAAGATCGTGCACTTCAAGCAGTTTTTGCTTTTCTTCAAGTTCAATATTAAGATTGGAAGAAATAAAATGGACGACAAATGCAGGGCTTTCAATATTTTTGATCGCAAATGCTGCCTCTGAAGGAATATTTGGCGACTTGTTGACTATCTGAATGGCAAGGTCTTTCAGGGAAGAGATCAGCGCAGAAAACTCTTTGGTTGTAGATGAGACCTTCGGAGGCCTGTCGAATGGAGTAACTTTGGCTTTTATATAAGGCTCTGTCTGTAACGGTTCATTGATCGTAAATCTTCTTTTCCCCTGGATGATCGCAGTATTGCTTCCATCAGGCATCTGGAGGATCTTTAAAATATAGGCAACAGTGCCGACTAGATTCAGGTCCTTGAATTCAGGATCTTCGATACCTGCATCTTTTTGTGCAACAGCTCCGATGATCCTGTCAGCTTTATAATAGTCCCTGATCAACTTTATCGATTTATCCCTCCCCACAGTGATAGGAATAACAACACCGGGAAACAGTACTGTATTCCGCAGAGGTAGGATCGGCAGGATTTCAGGGATCTCTTCTGAATTCATTGCTTCTTCATCTTCTGAAGATAAAAGAGGAATGAATTCAGTTTCAGGATCGAGGATATCTGAGAAATATAGGGTTTGTTCTTTCAAAGGATTTTTCATAATAATTAAGTCAAAATGTCATGGAATGTACATTGGATTAAAGTATCCACGCTTATCAATTTGCATGCCAAGTATCGGGAAAGCAGGAAATGTGAAAATATCTTCAGGTACGATTACTTACATCCGTCTGTTCTTCAGTGTCAGGCGGTAAATATCAGTCAGGAGTGCACGTTCGGTTTCGTCAAATGTTATCCCACGCCTTTTGAATACCGCTTCAGCTACCTCAAGTGCCTTTTCCAGTTTGTAACCGGAATGACCGGTTGTACCTCCCCAGGTAAAAGAAGGGATAAAATTACGCTGAAACCCGGGGCCAAATATGTTAGAATTCACGCCAACAACAGTCCCCGTATTGAACATGGTGGCAATACCTGACTTGGAATGGTCACCCATAATAAGTCCGCAGAATTGCAGATGTGTATTGACGAAGGTCTGCTTGCTGTAACTCCAGAGCCTGACACAATCGTATGTGTTTTTAAGGTTTGAAGTATTTGTGTCTGCACCCAGGTTACACCATTCGGCAATGACAGAATGTCCGAGAAAACCGTCGTGCGCTTTATTAGAGTATCCGAATATCATTGAATTGTTAACCTCTCCTCCGACCCGTGAATAAGGGCCAATGGTCGTAGGTCCATAAAGTTTAGCAAGCATCTTTACTTGTGCGTGATCACAAATAGCGATAGGGCCACGAAGCATAGAGCCTTCCATTACTTCAGCGCCTTCACCGATATACACAGGACCATTAGTTGTATTGAGAACAGCGCAATTTACCTTTGCGCCTTTCTCAAGAAAGACCTGGTTATCTCCCAGGACAACATTGGTTTTATTGAGAGGATATGATTTTCTGCCTTTGGTCAAAAAGTCAAAATCTTCACGGAGTGCGATATCATTTTTGGAAAAGATCTCCCATGTATGGCTTACCTGTAACGGACGTTCTTTCACCTCGAGTTCTTGGATCCCTTCCGCGGGTGGGTCACCGGGTCTATCAAGTTCTTCGGCTGACATGTGCAGCGCTATGATGGTTTCGCCTGAAATGATGGTTTGCCCCGGCTCTAACTTCTGCACAAGTTCGATGATTTCATCTGTTGGGCAAACAGAACCATTGATAAGCACATTGGTATCCTCTTTTATTGTGGGGTATTTCCGTGAAAGGTAATTATCGGTCAGAGATGATGTTTTAGCATTAAGGCGCTTTTCCCATTTTTCACGGATAGTCAGGATCCCTATCCTTATATCTCCAACCGGGCGCATAAAAGTCAACGGGAGAAGGGTTGTCCTGACGTTACTTTCGTCAAAGAGGATATAATTCATATTCGTTCAAAGTGTTTGTAGAGTAGTTCCGATTTTCCATAATAAAATAATAACGGCTAAGTTAGGAATTATTGCCTGATAAGATAAAAAAAAGCCCCCTTTTTTATAAAAAAGGAGGCTATAATATCTGATTTACCCTTCTCACTCTTTGTTTTTCTTCTCAATATGTTTGGAGTACCTGTTGTTGAATTTATCCACGCGGCCGGCTGTATCGATCAGTTTCATTTTTCCCGTATAAAACGGATGGGAAGTATGTGAAATTTCAAGCTTTACCAATGGGTATTCGAGACCGTCTTCCCAGATGATGGTTTCCTTGGTCTGGACTGTCGATTTTGAAAGAAATGAATAGTCGTTAGACATATCCTTAAAGACAACCAGTCTGTATTCTTTCGGATGAATATCTTTTTTCATTTTATTAACGGATTTCAAATTCAGCGTGCAAAAGTAAAGGTTTTATTCGAATAATCAACAATTCAGAATGGAAAATTTTTAACTCAGAATAAATCTATCTCAATCCAAGTAGGAACTTCATGGTATCGATCCCATCAGCATAATCTGATAATCCTGGCGTTTGCGCTTTCCCTGGCTGGCAGGAATACAGGGGGATTTCTTTTTTACATACTGTAACCTGGATTTCATTTTGTTTAACCAGAAGCTGATCAAGAAGCTGATTAATATCAGTATAATATTCATAGTATAAAACAGATGGCGGTGAAGCAATGGCCTTGTTTTCCATCAAAAGTACAAAACCATTATCCATCACCGGGATTTGATTCAGCTGAAAAACTGAGCGGTAATAATCATGATTGTTCATCCATTTATGATGCGTGGAGAAGCTTAAGTATCGCTGGAAAGCGTCGAACAGTGGTTCAAAATCATATCCCTCTGGAACATAAAGTTTTGATACATTCCTGCATCCCAAACCAAAATAATGAAAGATATCATCTGCCAATCCACAAAATTCCTGTTGATTTTCATCACCGGCAATAATTGCTATGCCATTACGATTCTGTCGAATGATATGCGGGACTTTTGAAAAATAGTAATTGAAATAATTTGCAGAATTGTTACTGCCTGTTGCAATAACGGCATCAAACCCCGAGAGCAGCTCTTTTGTGAATGTGATCCTGTCTTTCAACTCATTATTAAAATGAGCCAAAATGTTTGCAAGGGCAGGTAACAGTTCTGTGTCATCTGAAGAAAGCCTGCCGGTGAAACGATTTCCTGAAAGGATGACCGAAAGAAAATCATGAAAGCCTACCAAAGGTAAATTGCCTGCCATTATTACAGCCACATTTTTAAGTGCAGGATGGTTACCGGCGAAAGAAGTATAAGGCTCCAGCCATCTCTCCATGTTTTCCTTGTTGAGAGTGACACCCCATACTCGGAGCGCATATTCGATAGCTTCGCGTGTAAACCATTGATTCATCAGGTTTGCTTGTTGGATTGCAGTTTCCAGTCTTGAAAACAATGGGTCTCCCCCCCTGTCTTTTTCATCCAGAAAATCTCCAAGGAACTTGCCGAGTAATGCAAAAGGGTCTATTCTGCTTTTCCAATCCATCCTGTTATCTTTCCTGCAAATTTAACCGAATAAAAATAATGAATTAACTTTGGACGTTTTGTAATAAACGACACTTATGTTTACTCGTTGCCTGGCCTCCTTCCTGTTCTTCCTTACCGCTTTTTCACTTTCCCTGCAATCACAGGAACATCTTAATTTATCAATTCTGGAAGATTCTTTAGCATCTGTTCAAAGAAAAATCATGAAGAGTGAGAATGATTCTGCCAGGCAATCTCTCAATTTCTGTTTCAAAAAAACTCTGAAAGCCGCGATCGAACTGCCAGGATCATTTGTTTATTCGTTCGATTCACTGAAGAAACTTGCCAAAATGACTTCCGGTGATAAAAGATTCAGGATCTATAACTGGAACCTTCCCGTCACCGATGGCTCAAACCTCTATTTCTGCTTTTTACAGATCATAGATAAAAAGAATAAAAATAATTTCAGGATTATTGAACTTAAAGACCGTTCGGACTCCATTCCTGACCCTGAACATAGCATATTAAACTCAAATAGCTGGTATGGTGCCTTGTATTACAAGATCATTACGAAAAACTCTGTAAATGGTATGATCTATACACTTCTTGGATGGGAGGGTAAAAATCGGACTGAGATGCAGAAAATCATAGAAGTTCTTTCTTTCGATAATAATTACTTGCCTCATTTCGGGGAAACAATATTCAATAAATATAAAGACGGACAAAATAAACGCGTGATCTTCAGATATTCACCACTTGCTACGATGGCGTTACGCTATGAAGAACAAGCCATTTCAAAAGGAAAAAAATGGAATGCCTCGCGTCAGACTTTTCAGGAAAGTCATTCAAAAGCCTCTATGATCGTTTGCGACCGGCTTATCTTGGCTGAGACAACAGAAAGCAAGTTACCTGTATTCGTTCCGGCAGGAGATGTTTACGATGGGTTTCTATTCCAAAATAACCGTTGGAATTTTATCCAGGGAGTCGATGCCAGGAATAAGTAAATCCCTTGCATTTGTAGTACATTCAATTATTTTTTTTATCAGATTATTTGATTTTAATTGCTATTTTATTTTATCTTTGTTTTTTTCTTTGGCATAAAAATCAACAACATAAATATATTTAACATTCTAACACTAAATCACTATGAAGAAGCACAATTTTAATGCGGGTCCTTCCGTACTGCCAAGAATTGCCATAGAGAATTCCGCAAAAGCTATCCTTGACCTGAATGGCATCGGAATGTCATTGCTCGAGATATCACATCGAAGTAAGGATTTTCAGGCCATCATTGATGAAGCTGTTGCATTGTTCAAAGAATTACTGAACATTCCTGCAAATTACCATGTTTTATTTCTTGGAGGAGGTGCCAGCCTTCAGTTTTGCATGGTCCCTTATAATCTTCTGAAGACCAAGGCAGCCTACCTTGAAACAGGTTCATGGGCGCAGAAAGCCATTAAAGAGGCTAAACTTTTTGGCCCGGTAGAAGTCGTCGCATCATCCTCAGACAAGAATTTTACATACGTGCCGAAGAATTATACAATCCCGGCTGATGCAGATTATTTCCATATAACAACGAACAATACGATTTTCGGATCTGAGCTACATACAGATATTGATAGCCCGGTTCCCTTGGTTGCTGATATGTCCTCAGATATTCTTAGCCGTCCGGTGGATGTATCCAAATATGCCCTGATCTATGGAGGAGCTCAGAAGAACCTCGGACCAGCAGGCGTGACATTTGTGATCATCCGTGAAGATATCCTGGGTAAGGTAGACCGCCCAATTCCTACAATGCTCAATTACAAGACCCACATAAAGGAAGGATCACTTTTCAATACACCACCATGTTTTGCAATTTATACATGTCTGGAAACCCTGAAATGGATCAAGAACCTTGGCGGCGTTCTTAAAATGGAAGAAATGAATCAAAAGAAAGCAAAGCTTCTTTATGATACCATTGACAAAAGCAAGATCTTCACCGGGACAGTTGAAAAAGATTCACGCTCTCTGATGAACATCTGTTTTGTCCTGAAAGAACAATATAAAGACAAGGAAGATGCATTCATGGAATTAGCAAAGTCAAAAGGCATGGTTGGTATCAAAGGGCACAGGTCGGTTGGAGGATTCCGTGCTTCAGTTTACAACGCATGTCCTATAGAAAGCGTCCAGGCACTTATCGATGCCATGAATGAATTTGAAAAAGCAAACGTATAATCCATATTCTGATAAAAAACTAAAATCGCTATAATATGACGAAAGTACTGATTGCTACGGATAAACCCTTTGCACCGATTGCCGTGAAAGGTATCCGCAAGGTTGTTGAAGAGGCCGGTTTCGAATTGGTCTTACTCGAGAATTATACCAGCCAGGATGATTTCATTCACGCTGTTGCCGATGTTGATGCAGTGATAATCAGGAGTGACAAAGCCGATAAAACAGTCATCAGCAGCGGAAAGAATTTAAAGATCATCGTCAGAGCCGGTGCAGGATATGACAATATTGACTTACAGGCAGCGACTGAAAAAGGCGTTTGTGCGATGAATACCCCTGGTCAGAATTCAAATGCCGTTGCAGAACTTGCCCTCGGGATGATGGTTTATCATGCACGAAACTTTTTTAATGGGAAATCAGGTTTTGAGCTGAAAGATAAAAAACTCGGAATACATGCTTATGGGTATGTCGGAAAGAATGTTGCACGTATAGCCCATGGGTTCGGGATGAAAGTATTTGCTTTCGACCCATTCATTCCCAAAACGGATATTGAGAAAGATGGCGTAATTGCAGTTGACTCAGCAGAAGAGCTTTACAGCACCTGTAACTATGTCTCGCTGCATATTCCAGCCAATAGCCAGACCAAACAGTCTATTAATTATGCACTGTTATCCAAAATGCCTGCACCAGCCGTACTTGTAAATACAGCCAGGGCAGAGGTGATACAGGAAGCTGATCTCCTTAAAATATTCGCTGACAGGAAAGACTTTGCTTATCTCTCAGATGTGGAACCTGCAAATAAAGTCGAACTGGAAGCGAACTTTAAGGGTCGTTATTTCATTACTCCCAAGAAAATGGGTGCTCAGACCGAAGAAGCCAACATCAATGCAGGCATTGCTGCGGCAAAACAAATTGTGAATTTTCTGAAAAATGGTGATAGGACATTCCAGGTAAACAAGTGAACTTATTTGATCTTTTTTGTCAACATTATGTCTCGAAGTAAATCATACACCTGCCGAACTTAGTATTCACTTTATTGACCTTTGCTATGGACATCGAACAAGAAAAACCCACGACTTTCTTCAGGTTTGAAGATCTAAGGATCTACCATAAAGCACTCGAATATACCGAAACGGTATATTCGATGAGCCGGAATGTGAAAGACGATTCTTATGCACGGTATTTTTTTGAACGCTTTCTGACTTCTGCGACTAGTATTGCTACGAATATTGCAGAAGGATCATCGCGGAACAAGAGTCAATTTGTATATTACCTTAAAATGGCGAAAAGTTCTGTGAGGGAATGTGTAGTACTTTCAACACTGGCGTTAAACCAAAAGTTCATAACGGCGGAGGTGTTTGACAGCTCTAAGAACCACCTGATGGAAATGACAAAAATGATCGGAGCCTTGATCGGTTCTCTACAGCGAAGCGTGAGACCCGGCGAACCAGGAGCGGAAGAGGACGAAGACAATGGTTAATGTTCTTTGTCTGGATTAATTTCCGCGCTTATCACCCGATTCATTTATTTTAAAAAAAATATCTTTATGGCGATATTAAAGGCTTTCAGAGGACTCAGACCTCCGAAGGAAATTGTTAAAGATTTAGCTTCCCGTCCTTATGACGTACTAGACTCTGAAGAAGCAAGAGTAGAAGCCAGTGGAAACCCTTATTCTCTTTATCACATCATTAAACCTGAAATTGACCTTCCATGCGGGATAGATTGTCATTCGCAACAAGTCTATGACAAAGCAAGGGAAAATTTTAACCTGTTTTGTGAAAAGGGATGGTTTGTGCAGGATCCTGATGATTACCTGTATATCTATGCACAAACGATGAACAATAAGACTCAATATGGTGTTGTGGGCTGTGCAGGAGTAGAAGATTACATGAATGGTATCATCAGGAAGCATGAACTTACCCGCAAGGATAAAGAAGAAGACCGTATGAAACATGTGCGCATCACCAATGCAAACATGGAACCTGTTTTCTTCACTTATCCTGCTGTACCCAAAATTGATGCAATCGTGGCCAAATTCGTCAAAGAGAATGCCCCGGAATATGATTTTGTTGCTGCCGATGGGATCGGGCATCATTTCTGGGTAGTCAAAGATAAGATCCTCATTGGGAAGATCGTGCAGCTTTTTGCAAAGATCCCATATACATACGTTGCGGATGGGCACCACCGCACTGCCGCAGCTGCTCTGGTCGGAAATGAGAAGAAACAAAATAACCCGAACCATACCGGGGCTGAAGAATATAATTATTTCCTCGCTGTTCATTTTCCGGATAACCAGCTCAGCATCATTGATTACAACAGGCTAGTCAAAGACCTTAACGGACTGACTTCAAAACAATTCCTGGACAAGCTCGCCTTCAATTTCAGTATTGAAGAGAAAGGTAAAGCGATCTATAAGCCTGACCGGCTTCATAATTTTAGTCTTTATCTTGACGGAACCTGGTATTCCCTTACAGCAAAGCCAGATACATTTGTTGATACTGACCCTATTGGTGTCCTTGATGTAACCATCCTTTCACGTCTTGTCCTCGATCATATACTGGATATTAAAGATCTTAGAACATCTACACGTATAGATTTCGTGGGTGGGATACGTGGTCTTTGCGAACTTTCAAAGCGCGTTGACAGCGGAGAGATGAGAGCAGCTTTTGCCCTTTACCCTGTTTCGATGAAACAACTGATCGACATCGCCGATTCAGGGAACATCATGCCACCTAAGACAACATGGTTTGAGCCCAAACTGAGAAGCGGACTGGTTGTACATTCATTAGAATAGACCTGCTAATCGCCCATATATTCTCCGAATACTCCCTGGAGGAAAGCCTTTCCTTCAGTAAGTATTGAATCTTTGATCTCAGGTCTTATCTCCAGGAAATGATAATAATTTGTGCTGGCATCAAAAGAGAAATAAGCATCAGGACGAATCCATCCATCACCGTCTTCAGTTGAAAAATAGGCAAATTCAGGTGTATAAGGATTGAAAAGGTTCTTACTCCAGTGAAATTGTTTATGATCAATCCCCAGCTGAGCAAGAAGCGTAGCGGCAATATCCTGTTGGTTGCCAAGTTTATGCCAACGTTTTCCCCGGAATTCATCCCTGATTACATTCCCATAAAACAATAAGGGTATTTTATGATATTCTTTCGACTGAGGATCCCAGTTCCTGTATGAATTATGGCTATGGTCGGCAACCAATATAAATAAAGTATTGTTATACCAGGGCTGTTTTGCGACTTTCTCAAAATATTCTCCCAGGCAATGGTCAGTGTAGTAAGCTGCATTTATGTAATTGTGCTCATTATCTCCCCATGTCAGTGGTTTCTTATAAGGCTGGTCCCAGGGCGAATGTGTACTGACAGTGAACAGTGCAGAAAAGAAAGGCTGCTTTTGATTTTCAAGATCGTGCATCTGATAATCCAGGGTATATTGGTCATGGATACCAAGCTTCCCTCTTGGGATATTTTCTGGAAAATCGGCTCCTTCCATGATCTTGTCGAAGTTGTTAAAAATGATATAACTCTTAATATTCCCATAGATCAACTGCCCTCCAAAATAAAATGAAGTCGAATAGCCCTCCTTTTGCAGAACCTGTGGTAGACTGGGTAGTTTAACGAATTTGTCAGGTTGCACAGTGATCGAGGAGATGGGATGTGCAGGAAATCCCCCGAAGATAGATGCCATCCCTTGTTCCGAGCGAGATCCCGGGGCATAGATGTGATCTAAGAGAATGCCGTTCTTTTCAAGTTTCTTAAACTCAGGAGTAATTCCTGATTCTCCTCCCAAATCTTCAATAAGGTCGGCCGACCAGCTTTCAAGGATCAGGATTACTATGTTGGGATGCGAAGTTTTCAGAATAGAAATGGTAGTATCCTTTCTGGTTTGATATATTTCCTTGATCTCCAATGCTGCTTTCCTGGAATCCATAAATATATATGGATTCAGGTTAAAATTCGGCAGGTTTTCAAAGATGCTGATATAGAGGTTAAAAAAATCATTCACTGAAGCGATATTCACGATATTGTGCTTCGAATAATAGGATTCACTTTGATTGATAGGGATCTGCTGTATGCCTCCACGCATTCCAATGAACATCAGTGGTGGGGTGAAAAGTAGGAAAATAAGGCTGAAGAGATAGTTCCTTTTCTCCCGGATGATGTCAACTGCGAAAAATTTGATGTAGGCAAAAAATCCGGCAAGAAACATAAACAGGAAAAGAAAAACAAGGAGTATGAATATCCCTGATTCTGATGAATTGTATATTTCTGATGGATGACTCAGATACTTTATCACTTTGTAAGTCAGCTTTGTTTTCCATTCGCTATATATTCCAATCTCGCCGGCAGCAGTCAATGCATAAGCAAAACAAAGGATGGCAGTATAAACTTTGTTTACCATGTTGATCCACTTGGGACTGTATAACGATTGCACCAGTAGAATAATGAAGGGGATCACCATAATATAACAGGCTGTTGCGAAATCGAGACGCAGTGCTTTTAATGGCATAGGTAAAATACCTGCAAGCGGTACTTTTTCAACCAGGATAAGCCGAAGATGATAGATTAAAAATATGATCCTGGTAAAATTGAAAAATACGATCCAGAAAAGAAACTGACGAAAAAGCGAGAAAAGAACCTTCTTTACCATATGAATAAAAAGTTAAAGTTACATTATATCTTGAAAAACTTTTAATTAAATATTTTAGTATCTAATGAGAAAAAATCAAATTGTATCTTTGTTGATGACCTTGCCTTATCCTCTTATGATCAATATAAAGAAGAACCTTGATTCCTTATATGCTGAGATCCCCCAGAATGTCAAGCTGATCGCCGTATCCAAGATGCAGTCAATAGAGAGAATCCTGGAGGCATATACGGCCGGTCAAAGAAGATTTGGAGAAAACAAGGTCCAGGACCTTATTGCAAAACAGCCGCTGTTGCCAAATGATATCGAATGGCATTTTATCGGGCATCTCCAGACCAATAAAGTAAAATTTATTGCCCCTTTCATACATGTGGTCCAAAGCATCGACAGCATGAAATTGCTTAAGGAACTTGACATGGAAGCGAAAAGGAATGGCCGAGTCATTGCCTGTATGTTACAGTTCCACATTGCAACAGAAGAAACTAAATTCGGCTTCAACTATGACGAAGCGAGTGACCTCCTGTCATCCGAAGAATTCAAGGCGTTAAAGCATGTCTGTATTACCGGGGTGATGGGAATGGCGACATTCACCACAGATGTGAAACTAATACAAATTGAATTCAGGACATTAAAAGATTATTTCGATGCTTTGTCTAATGAATATTTTCCCTCGGACCCGGGATTCAAAGAGATCTCTATGGGTATGTCAGGCGATTTCCGTTTAGCGATCAAACAGGGAAGCACTATGGTGAGGATCGGGAGTGCAATTTTTAGTGAATGAATATTAAACTTATAAAATGAAGAAAACACAAATTCTTATCATTATCCTGGGGTGGTCACTGGGAACAGGATGGGCAAATGCACAGAACATGGTCCCTAAAAAATGCTATCTCCATCTGCTGGGGACCATTAATAAGGATTATCCTGTTGAGATGAACCTTGTCAAGATCAATGATACAATTTATGGGGATTACTCATTTATCCAACAGGGGAAAGCTCCGTCTGGTAAAGAAAACAGTGACAATAGCATCCTTTTTAGTGGCAGGATGAGTTCCAGTGATGCTTTCACAATAAACGAACTGAATGCTGTCCAGGGAAGTGTGTTCAAAGGAAGGTTCGCCAACAGTGAGTCTATAACAGGAACCTTCGAGAGTCAAAATGGAAGTAAGCTCCCCTTTGATCTGACTGAAAAATACCCCCAAGGCAGTATCGCGATGAATGTTTATTACCGTAAGGCCTTCACACCGCTTGTCAAGAAACCGGGATCGCCCACTGCAAGCATTCAACTGGGAATGCTTCTGCCGGGTGAATCTGCCAATCCCCTGATCTCAGATTCACTGATCCACCTGATGCTGGTGAAATTCACCGGTAAACAGGTCAGAATAAACCAACCAGAAAAGCTTCTGGACGGCATGGTACAATTTTATTTTGAAAATTACCTTTCCGGGAATGAGGCTATTTACAAAGAATCTATGGCTTCAAGTTTTTACTGGCAATCTCTGAAATTCCTGCACATTCTTATGAACGGATCACATATCCTGAGTTTTTACATTGATCATTATGCATTCACAGGTGGCGCACACGGACTGCAAACCAGGGAGTTTACATCAGTAAATTTATGGACCGGCAAGGAGATTGGGATGAAAGATATCTTCAAAGAGAATACTCAAGCACAGTTAAGTAAGATAATCAGTGATAAAATCCATTTAAAAATCAACATTCCTTCTGAACAAAACCTCAGGGATGCAGGATTCTATACTGATACGATCGAACCACCCGATAACTTCTATATCACCCGTAAGGGGATCGGTTTTTATTATAATCAATATGATATTGCACCCTATGCATCAGGGGCGTTCGATATCTTCATCCCATTCGTTGAATTGAATGATCTGCTTGTAGGAGGCGGTATCATAAGAGAATTGTACAGATAGAAAGAGAACCGTATTCTTAATGTTCAACATTCCAGTAAGAAATATCAAGGTTCACTGTTTTTGCTTCGGCACGAATAAACCTGTCCTTACCGTGAATGTCTTTCATGACAACTACGTTATCAAAACCGGTTGAAAGAAGGAGTTCCCTTATAGGCTTACCAAACCTTTCATTGATCTCAAGATAGAGCGACCCGGGGCGCAGAAGGTGCTGAAATGCGAATTCCTCAATCACTTTGTAAAACTTCAGCGGGTCATCATCAGGTACGAACAGCGCTTCATGGGGTTCATAACTGACAACATTCGGATGCATCGACAAACGCTCACTTTGCAGGACATAAGGAGGATTGCTTACAATGATCATATAACCCGGAAAAGTATTCCAGTTCTGCCGGTCAAGGATATCTGCCATGAAATATTTGATGCTGCAGTGATTCAGAACAGCGTTTTCACCGGCGAGATTTAATGCTACCTCTGAGATATCTATGCCAGTGGTATCAATACCGGGCATTCGCTTTTTAATTGTAACAGGGATGCATCCTGAACCTGTGCCAATATCAAGTAGCGACAGGTTTTCGTATTGCCGGTGGTTGTAATCACTTAGCACCAATGCTACCAGTTCCTCAGTCTCAGGTCTTGGAATGAGAACACCTTCACAGACCTTTATTTTCGTATCAAAGAAGTGCGTCACACCGGTAATATATTGTATCGGTTTATTATCCTGAAGCTGCTGCAATGCTTCCCAAAATCGCAGTACCTCCTCCCCTCTCAATGACTTTTTGCTTTCCATATGAACATCTGCTTTGGTCCAGCCCATCCATTCCTCAAAAAGGATATACACAAACTGTGTGATTTCTTCCTGGCTATAGTTCTTTGCAAGTTTCCGCCTGAACTCCTCAAGGATTATTTTTACTGTTACAAGATCATTTTCCATACCCCGAAGGTAAATAAAATGTATCTTCGCAAGTAAATACCGGGTCCCTGAAATGTTTCCTGATGATACTTACCTGACAATCGCTTCTTCTTCCAAAGGCATTTACAAAGAAAAAGGCAGTAAATTTATTGCATTCGCATTTCCTGTATCTTCTGAAGATGCTGTCAAGATGTGTCTGTTCGAGATGAGGAAAGAGTACCATGATGCACGGCATCACTGTTACGCATATTGTCTGCAGTATGATAAATCGACCCGGCGGACGAATGATGACGGAGAACCCTCAGGTACAGCAGGGAAACCTATCTTTGGCCAGATACAGTCGAATGATCTTACGAATATCCTCATTGTAGTAATTCGCTATTTCGGAGGCATAAAGCTTGGAATACCGGGATTAATCAATGCATACAGAACTGCCGCGAAGGAGGCCATTGGAAATGCCACCATGGTCACAAGAACTGTAGAAGAAATTTATGAGGTTTGTTTTGAATATCCCTTAATGAATGATGTAATGAAAATATTAAAAGAAGAACATGCTTACATCATTGAACAGGAGTCTGAGAACACCTGTAAAATAAGGTTCTCCATAAGACTCTCCCTTGGCACGAAGATTATTGGCAGGTTGCAAAAGATCCAGGGGATAAAGATCAACTTCTTATCTCGGTGAACAAGTTGTTAACATAATCTGATGCAATTTATAATAAGTCCAAGTTATAACAAAGTCGATTAATCTCAAATTTTAACTAATTGTATATGAACAATATTCAAACTTACATTTTGATAAAAAAAGGTACAATATCGTTTAAAACATCTTCAAGTATAATGAGTTGCTAAACGCAATCATCAGATAAAAAAAAACACGGGTAATTGAGTAAAAACGGGCATTCTCAAATAAAAAATTTTTATAAAACAAGTCAAAAATATTTTTTTTTTAAACTTTTTTTTTAAATATTTGTTAATCGAAATCAGAACATCGCAACCTTGCGGATTTTTGCTTGCAGACTAAATCCAACACTCTAAATCATAGTATATAAGAAAGAAATTTGAATATATTCTCTTGACGGTAATTTGTTAATGGAAAAGAATACGCTAGAAGTTTGGGAAAATTGCCTTAAGATTATAAAGGACAATATTAATTATCAAAGTTTCAAGACCTGGTTCCTTCCAATAAAGCCTGTACAGCTTAAGGATAATGTTCTGACTATACAGGTCCCCAGCCAGTTCTTTTATGAATGGCTGGAAGAGCATTTTATCGGATTGCTAAAGAAGACGATCAAGAAGGAACTGGGACCAGAGGGTCGCCTGGAGTACAGTATTATAATGGATAATACAGACCCCGGCCCTTATACTGTTAATATTCCTACAGGTGAAAAGAAAGCCCTTGTAAATCCTTCTGTATCTATGCCTATAGACCTTAACAGGGGTAATTCGAAAGAGATCCCCAACCCATTTATCATACCCGGCCTTAAAAAAATACGTGTCAATTCCCAGCTGATCGAGAGCTATTCTTTCGACAATTTCGTGGAAGGAGATTGTAACCGGCTGGCCCGTTCGGCAGGTTATGCCGTTGCCAACAACCCTGGAAAGACTTCCTTTAACCCATTGTTGATATACAGTGGTACAGGACTTGGAAAGACCCACCTGTCTCATGCCATCGGCTTGCAGGTTAAAAATAATTTTCCTGAGAAGACGGTCCTTTACGTGACGACAGACCAGTTCATGAACCAGTTCATCGATTCTGTCAAAAACAACAACCAGAACGATTTTATTCATTTCTACCAGATGATCGATGTGCTTATCATCGATGATATCCATAACCTTGCAGGGAAAGAGAAGACACAGGATGTATTTTTCCATATATTCAATCATCTTCACCAGAAGAGCAACCAGATCATATTGACTTCTGATAAACCTCCTGTGGAAATGAAAGGCATAGAACCCCGCTTGCTTTCCCGCTTTAAATGGGGACTCTCAGCTGATCTTCAGATCCCTGACCTCGAAACACGTATCGCAATCCTTCAAAAGAAACTTTATAACGACGGGATTGATATTCCAAATGAAGTAGTTGAATACCTTGCATACTGCATCAATACGAACATCCGTGAGCTGGAAGGCGCACTGATCTCACTCCTGGCCCAATCATCGCTGAACAAGAAAACCATCACGCTCGATCTTGCCAGGCAAATGATAGATAAATTCGTAAAGAACACTTCCCGCGAAATCTCCATAGACTACATTCAGAAAGTGGTATGTGACTATTTCAACATCCCCATCGAGATGATCCATTCCAAGACGAGGAAACGTGAGATCGTCCAGGCACGGCAGCTTTCAATGTACTTCTCAAAAAAGCATACCAAGGCTTCACTTGCCAGCATAGGACTGCATTGCGGGAATAAAGACCATGCGACTGTGCTTCATGCATGCAGGACCGTCAATAACCTCGTGGAAACCGACAAGCAGTTCCGTACGTTCGTTGAGGAACTGGATAAGAAGATTAAATTGTGAAGATCCTCTTTGTCTGTACCGGAAATATCTGCCGGTCACCAATGGCTGAAGGCATTCTAAAAGAAAAACTAAAAGAGCTGAATTACCCAGCAATCGTTGATTCCGCCGGATTCGAGAATTTTCATACCGGCGATCCAGCAGATGAAAGAGCGGTGATCACTCTCCAAAAGAAAGGTATTGATATTACAGATCATGTTGCACGGATGTTCTCTGTAGAGGATTTCGACCTGTTCGACAGGATCTATGTTATGGATTCCTTTCATTATTCGAATGTCAACCAGATGGCACGTAATGAAAAGGATATGAAAAAGGTCGATTACATCATGAATGTTGTTACTCCCGGCTTTAACCAAAATGTGAGAGATCCCTGGTATGACGGATTCCCCGCTTTTGAAAAAGTATATGAGCAGCTGAATATTGCCTGCAGTATCCTTGCAGAAGAAATTGTTGCAGGCTCCAAATTGAAGAATCGCAGTAAATCCAAATAGGCGTCATTCTGGATACATCGCTCCATAATCCTCCCACAGCAGAAGATATTCTGCAGGCAGCCCATCGCATCAGGCCTTATATTAACCGTACACCCATCATGACTTCTTCTACCCTGAACCGGATGACAGGAGCAGAACTATATTTTAAATGTGAAAACTTTCAGAAAGTGGGCGCATTTAAAGCAAGGGGCGCCGCAAATGCAGTATTCTCGCTCAATGAATCTCAAACCGGAAATGGAGTGTGCACGCACTCATCCGGTAACCATGCCCAGGCACTTGCCTGGGCTGCTTCGTTAAGAAACATGCCGGCCTACATAGTGATGCCTGAAAATTCATCTGCAGTAAAGATCAATGCTGTCAGGGATTACGGTGGTTTGATTACCTTTTGTGAACCCACCCTTGAGGCAAGGGAGAAGACACTGAAAGATATTATTTCAGTCACTAATGCAATCGAAATCCACCCTTATAATAATCTTCGCATCATTGCAGGACAGGCGACGGCAGCAGCTGAACTATTTGAAGACACTGATAAACCTGATATACTGCTCGTACCGGTCGGAGGCGGGGGATTGCTGAGCGGCTCTGCGTTGGCTGCCTTTTATTTTGCACATGGGACGAAAGTCATTGCGGCCGAACCTGAACAGGCCAACGATGCCTGGCTGTCGTTCAACCAAAAGAAATTTGTGCCCTCCCTTCATCCCGATACAATCGCGGATGGACTCAGGACTTCGCTGGGCAGCCTTACCCTGCCGATCATCCTTAACTATGTAGAAAATATCATTACGGTCTCTGAAGAATCCATCATCCATGCGATGCGTTTGGTATGGGAAAGAATGAAGATCCTGATAGAAACTTCCTCAGCGGTTCCTGTTGCAGCTTTACTGAGCGGGAAGTTAGATGTAAAAGGTAAAAAAGTCGGAGTGATCTTATCCGGAGGGAACGTCGATCCTGATCATTTACCATGGTAAACATGAAAAAAGGAACATTATATCTTGTACCCTCTTTCCTTGGTGAGAGCTCAATAAGTGATGTGTTTCCAATTGTAAACAGTGAGATCATCAGCAGGATTAAGTACTTTATTGTAGAGGAGATCAGGACGGCAAGACGGTTCCTTAAGAAAGTTTATCCTGAGATTGATATCGACAGTCTGACCATTACAGTTTATAATGAGCACAGCAGTGTTAATGATGCATCCACTCTTCTTGAACCACTGTTCAAAGGCCAGGATGCGAGCATCATTTCTGAAGCAGGTGTCCCATGTATTGCAGATCCAGGGTCTCAGATAGTCCGGATGGCGCATGAATCAGGAATCAGGGTGGTTCCATTGGTAGGCCCTTCCTCTCTCCTGCTTGGACTGATGGCCTCGGGGTTCAACGGTCAGAGTTTTGTGTTCCATGGTTACCTGCCAATAGATAAACCAGCGAGGACAAGGCGACTCAAGGAAATTGAACAGGACATTTATAAAAAAGACCAGACACAGATCTTTATTGAGACACCTTACAGGAACCTCCAGCTTTTCCAGACAATTACAGAGACCTGCCAGGGATCGACATTGCTTTGCCTTGCCATTTCACTGACCACTTCGGAAGAGAGGATTATAACACATCCTTTAGCTGAATGGAAAAAGAAGAAACCTGATTTAAATAAAAAACCAATTGTATTTTTGCTATACAAGTAACATCCAATAGATAATATGACAAATCAGGGGGATCTATTTTACATTTTATACTTTAAAATCAATAATAGCTGAATTTTGGAAAAGGTATTATCCATCCAGGGAATCTCAAAGAAATACGGCAGAATACAAGCCGTCAATGGTCTTTTTACAGAGATTCATAAAGGACAGGTGTTTGGCCTGCTGGGGCCGAACGGAAGCGGCAAGACCACTACTCTCAGTATCCTCCTTGACCTGATAAGACAGGATACAGGAACCTTCGAATGGTTCGGGAAGCCACCAAACAAAGAAAGCAGAAAGCGCATAGGTTCTGTTATAGAAAACCCGAATTTCTTTCCCTATCTTAGTGCTACAAGAAACCTTAAGATCGTTGCGGATATCAAGGATAAACCATACAATGACATCGATGAAGTGCTTCAGATCGCTGGCCTTTATGACCGCAGGAATGACCGTTTCCGCACTTATTCCTACGGGATGAAGCAACGCCTGGCCGTCGCATCAGCTCTGCTGGGAAGCCCCGAGGTGCTCATCCTCGACGAGCCGACCAACGGATTGGATCCTCAGGGGATTGCACAAATGCGTGACCTGATCAGAGTTGTAGCACAAAAAGGCATCACCATCATCCTGGCCAGTCATCTGCTGGATGAAGTCCAGAAGATTTGCTCACACGTAGCCGTACTGAACAAAGGCAAAAAATTGTTCGACGGTGAAGTGAAGGAAGTATTAGCAGTTTCAGAGCTACTCGAGATTGCTGCCAGTGACATGGACCAGCTCCAAAAAGCCATTACAACGCACCCGGGTTTTGCTTCAATCGTGAGATCAGATGAAAAGTGGCTGGTTTATTTCAAGGATCAGATAAAGCCTGCAGAAGTCAACGAATTCCTTTATAGACAAGGCATTGTGCTGACCCATCTATGCGAACGTAAAAGGACGCTGGAACAACATTTCCTGGAACTCTTACACGATAATACATGATCAATGGTCAAGCTGCTGAAGATTGAATTGAAAAAAATCATGACCTACAAGGTCTTCTGGATCCTGATGGGGCTATACTTCACGTTCCTCATCCTGGGGATCCTGATGGCCGGGTTCACGATCAATAACTGGATCGATAACCTCAATCAACATAGTCCTATCCCCTTCCCTCATGTGAGGTTCTATTTTTTTCCCGATGTCTGGCAGAACATAACCTTCTTTGCCAGTATCCGGTTTGTACTGATCCTTCCTGCCATTGTGGTGATCATCCTGATCACCAACGAATTTACGAATAAAACGATCAGGCAGAACATTGTCAATGGCATGAGCCGCCAGGAATTCCTGCTATCAAAACTGCAACTGATCTTCCTTATCTCCTTACTCATAACATTCATTCTTATCCTGAGCATACTTATCCTTGGCATTGCCAATACTGATGGTTTTAACCTGCCGATGATGCTCAAGAAGATGAGTTTTGCAGGCGGCTTCTTTATCCAGATGTTCAGCTTCCTGATATTTGCCTTCTTTACGGGTTTTCTTTTAAGAAACACCGGCTTATCGATTGCATTCTTCACTCTTTATGCAATCATCATCGAGCCGGTCCTTTATTTTATCCTCAAAATACCAAAACTTCAACCAAATAATATTTCCCGCTTCCTTCCGGTCAGTTCCGTCGTCCGTATCGTCGAGTACCCTTACTTCCCGATACTTAAAAAGATCATAGGGTTAAATATCCAGGAACAATTGTCCCTGCTTGATTGCGCCGTTCCATTAATCTACTCCATACTGATGATAGGAATTGTTTTCCGGATACTCTCCAGGAAAGACCTGTAGTGGTGGCAAACCTGGTAAAGATCCTCAAATTCAACGATAACCCAAAAACAATCAGCATGAAAAAGAATGGATGGTTTGAATTCATCGAAGGATACCCGTGGTATAAAGGAGAAGGTAATTATCCTTTACGCGCTTATTCAGAATACATGCCTCCAGTAAGGATTGGGATCTCGCCTTACAAAGGAGAAGCCGATCAGAGGATATTCGATATTCACGACCCCTATGGCTGGAAGATCTCAGAATTTGAAGAAGAATTCCAGCTGAGGCCCGGACTTGAAATTACAGGAAAACAGATACTTGAACACGTTGTTCAAATGGGGAGTGGTAAATTTCCGCCACATCTTGCCGGGCACAAGCAAAAAAACCTTATCGGAAATCTTTTCTGGCCGAATGAAATTGCATCACAGACAGGGTGGCAGGAAAACGAAAGGTACGTTTCTTTATTGCCAATGGCACTGTCAAAAACAAATGACGATAAAGGAAGGGTCCGTTGGACATTTTTCGGGGCCAGTGAGCAGGGCCCTGAGAAAGCTTTCTGGAAATCATTCTATGATGAACCAGGTAAGGAAATCCCGGCAGAAGTCTTTATATCGCTGATGCAATGGATCCTCAAGAATGCTTATGGAATACATGTTGAAAACGGAGAGCATTTGAAAAGCCTAGGATTCAGGATCCTGTCCACAGGAGATTTTTATCCATTTACCTATTGGAAGATGGAATCACTTCCATCCTGGACCAAGGGATATCTGATAAAAGACGAAGATGACCTTTCTAACATAAAATACCTGCTGACATTCCGTCCATTCAGTAAGCTGCCTGCTGTTGCACAGGAGCGTTACCTTGCAGGGAAGTTAGCATTGCTGCCCTTTCCAGGGAGCCTGATGATGTGGGGAAGCCAGGAGTATATCAGGCTTCAGAAGACACAGTACAATGCAATCCAGATGCCTATGCTGGGCCTGGTGAAAAGGAATGAAGACCTCCACGGGATCCGCGTCCCTCAATCGGGCTGGCTTCATGAACCTAAAGCTGCCGGGGAAAAAGCAGATATCCTGGAGCACTTTATCATCAATACCTATATACGCACAAACCGCTGGGACAGAGTACACAGAAATGAAGATGCCCTGCTCGTCAGCAAAGAAGTTGATCCTGTTGTGCAAACGCTTTTCAGCACTAACCTTAAATCCCTCGATCTTTACAATAAGCCCATGGCACGTAACAGCCAGTTGTTGCATGAATCGCTGGAATTGTTGCTGGATGGCCCGAGGGCAGGGAGAAAAACTATTGGCGAGGCCGAGTTAAAAGTGATCAATGGCGGTTTATTCCGATACCGGTTCTTTTTCCCTCCCATGCAGGCAGGGATTTATGAGACCTGGTGGCACCGGCCAATGGTCGGATGCCTCTCCAAAGATAGAAACAGCATCGTCATCTCCCCGGAAACGATCACAGGATACCTGACAGCCTATTCTGCCGAAAAACCAGATCCTGCAAACACCATAGAACTCTGGCCGAGGTTTCAGAGACGGGAATTGCAGCTTTCAATCCTGAATAATTTTAATCCTGAGCACGATCATTACCTCCATCAAACATCCCTGAACTTAATCGCCCTTCTGGAAAGCTGGGAACAATTAGGTAAACAACCTCTGGATGCAGAATTCGCACGACATATAATAAGGATACCAAAGGATGAAAGCATGGTAGGATGGCTCGCTTCATTCCCGGGAAGGTCAAAGGATCAAAAAAAAGCAGAATCAATCAAAATCGCAATATCTTCCATTTTAAAGCCTGTTACCGTCGAACATGAAGTTCCGAATCACCTGACATTCAGCGATACGGCAAGTCGTACCTATGAAGAAGCTTACTGGAACCAGATCCTTTACCTGTCTCATGGGAAGTTCATCAACAAAGACAATGCAGATGTGGTCCATGATACGCAGACATTAAAGTATGCGGCTCATCCCCACAGGGATCTTGAAATGCTTGGAGAATATCTTATTGGCAGGTATCGTGAAGAGGTCCGACTTGCGGGTATGGAAAGCGAAGCAGAGGTCGGGGAATTGCCTTTTCGCTGGGAAACTGATTTTGAGTTTCATGATTATGGCGGATGGAAAGCCAACCAGGATGGTTCTGCATCTGAAAGGAACATTTTACTGATCATTCCCGGCAAAAACCGGAGCGAAGCCGTCGTCATGTCAGATCATTATGACACAGCCTACATGGAAGATGTTTATGATGGCAAAGGCGCCAATGCCGGGGCCAGGCTGTCAGCCGCAGGCGCTGACGATAATCATTCAGCCACCTCTACCCTCCTGCTTGCTGCACCTATCTATCTCAGGATGGCCAAAGAAGGGTTGCTCGAGCGGGATATCTGGCTGTTGCACCTTACCGGTGAAGAGTTCCCTTCTGATTGCATGGGGGCCCGTAATTTCTGCCAGAATGCAATCCAGCAGACACTGAAATTGCACAAGACTGACGGCACAATAAAAGATCTTTCTGGTATTGATATAAAAGGTGTTGTTTTGATGGACATGATCGCACACAACCGTGAAAGCGGCCGGGACATCTTCCAGATAGCACCAGGGAACTCCCCGGCATCACTCAGGCTTTCATTCCAGGCTTTCCAGGCATGCCGTTCATGGAATGTACACGCTAAGAAATGGAATGAGTCTCCTGACAGAAAAGGATGCGGGCGGGGAAAAAGAACGACTGACGGTGTGACCATTCCGCCGAAGGCTTTGCACCTCCTCCCTGATGCAGAGGTACGTACCTGGAAAGATCCGCACAGCACGCTTTATAATACGGATGGCATCATTTTTTCAGATACAGGAATTCCTGTTATCCTTTTCATGGAGAATTATGATATCAGTCGCCAGGGTTATCATGACACCCATGATACAATGGAAAATATAGATCTTGACTATGGGGCGGCAATATCAGCTATTGCAATTGAAACAATAGCAAGGGTTGCGACTTTGAAAGATACTGAAACACTGGTGGAAAAATATTTTATTTAGACCATATACAAATAACGAGAACCATATTATCTTTGTCGTTTATTCACAGAAATTTAAACTTAACAGTATGAAAACGACAATGAAAATAATATTACTTGCAGTGGTTCTACTTATAGGTACCCGCACTATTGCACAGGATCGTGTTTATAAAGACGGCTCAGTATGGACTGTCTCATTAATAAAGACGACATACGGAATGAATGATGAGTATCTTACAAACTTAAAATCAACATGGAAAGCGTTGCATGATGAAGCTTTGAAGCAGGGTTTGATCCTTTCTTATAAAATCCTCGCCGGTGATGTTGCAAATCCGCAAGATTGGGACATCATGCTTTTGGTGGAATATAAAAACCTGGCCAGCATGGAAGGCACGGATGATAAATGGGCTGCAATTTATAAGAAAGTAATCGGGGATGCGGCTGCCACGAAACAACTAATGGACACCCGGGTATCCATGCGAACAATTTTTGGTGAAAAACTGATGAGGGAGGTAGTTTACAACTAATAACCTATGCAAATAAAAAAGAGTGTGGATCGAAAGTCAAATTATCTTTTATAGAATTGATTTTTAGAAAGTACTCTCGCAGGAGGGTTTAAGTAAACCGAAGCAAAAAGAAGGCGACTCGACTTATGAGTCACCTTCTTTTTTTTTGACGGCAAATCACGTGTATGAACCCCAGGCAAGTCGTGGAACTCAATCCTCTCGGGATCATTTTAAGGCGTTGTCAATTTCTGATTTAAGGGTTGCCTTGAATTTTCCCGGGTTACTTTTGCCGTAGTCAAAGGCAAAACGGGTAAGGTCCTTAGAGATCTCTTTGCCATTTTCCAGTCTGACGATATAAAGCGCCTGGGCATTGATATCAAATTTTGAAACGACCGCGAGATTGGCTTTGTCTTCGGTATTCAGCACTTTGAATAGTATGGTCCCATTGGCTGTCTCTTTTGCAAAATATGTTTGCATCACGGCTTTGGTATTCGCCTCGATGGACTGGTCAATCGGACACCGTTCAGAGGGATGGAAGTAATATACCTGCACTTTTGACGGACTACTCCCCTGCCCTTTTGTTTGAGACCAGGCTATCGGGGGTCCAATCATGACCATCACAAGGGATAGAATCAGAATGTTTTTCATAGTAGAGAAGATTTTACTTCATGCGCTCGATTTGTTTCCGAGATAAGATGCATGCAGACTTAACGATGATGTTTATCAGGACTTCAAAGATAAGACTTTTTATTTTTAGTGGTATTGATGCGATTTGATGAACTGTCTCTTGTTTATGAGGGAGTACTTTCCAAGTAGACTAATATTGAATGGAAAATATTTTGTAATTATGCAGTAAAATCAAAAATTATGTCATATGGCAATTGCAGATGATAATGTTTTAGTAAGGAACTTTCATGGGAGGATCGGGGGGCTGATCATACGGGTGGTTGCAGGAAAGACGGTTGCTTCCGTAGTCCCTGATTATAAGAACAGGAAGTGGAGCAAGGCACAGAAGGCCAACCGAATGCGTTTCGGCAAGGGAGTGAAATATGCAAGGTATGTCTGTTTATAAAAAAGTGATCAAAAAACGAGAATTTGGACCTGATCGATGGTATCCATGGAAGGGATATAGATTGAATAAAGCTAAAGTACATGTTAGTCGGAGGCAGGACGGAGGCAGGGCGGAGACAGGGCGGAGGGAGACTAAGGAAAATCCGGAAGTAAAAGTAGCTATCTGATGAAGTGGTTAACCGGCGGGGCACAAGGTCAAAGTAAATTACGAATTACGAATTACGAATTACGAATTAGTCATTTCAAGTGCGAAGTGTTAGCTGAGAAATATTTTGCTCGTTAAAAACGAGCAGTGAGTCGGCACGCGTCACAGACGAGCGACAGCTGAAGCATAAGGTCATAGGGTTAGAAGGTGAAGGGTAAATGAGGAATGATAAGGTTTGTTATTTTTCGTCCCGGAACAAAAGGTCAATTTCTCCTTTTTCGCGAATGCATTCCATTAACTTGTTCTTCAGTTTCCAGCAGGTCATCTGGCGAAGGTCCATCTGGCGGGACAATTCATAAGTGGATACAGCAGGATCTTTGCATACCATATATATCATCCTGAAAGCTTCGGGAAGGGGTATCCTGCAGCGATGAAATATGGTATGGGCAGTAGCTGACTCTTCATGCTTGCAGCGTGTGCAGCGCCGGGAATAAGGGGTTTTACCATTGCAAAAGTTTTTGTTTCCGCAGTTCCGGCAGGTGTATCCTTCAACCCACTTCTGACCAGCAATTAATTTAAGGCATGCTTCTTTTGAATCGAATGACCTGATCTCAATTTTATCAAAAGGAATTTTCATATTTTCTTCGATAAGTTGTCACTGAAAGTCTGTTTGAGGCAGAAAGATCTTGATTCTCACGAATTAAAACGGCTGATTAATTTCAACTTAGCAACAAAGATAAAAATAAATAGTGATACTTATGCGATTTATTATTAAAAATATTTTATCTTTGCAGTGAAATTTAAAACCGGCATTTTATAAAAAATTACAGCCAAAATAAGATTAAATATTGTTTAACTCTCTAATAATCATTTTATGACACTTGAGCATCTGACAAAACAGACATTTCTTGATAAAGTCTTCAATTATGAGGTAAATCAGGACTGGAAATTTGAAGGCGATTTGCCATGCATTATCGATTTTTACGCTGACTGGTGCGGACCCTGTAAGGTGGTAGCGCCCCTGCTGGAAGAACTTTCGGCAGAGTACTCAGGTAAAATCAACATTTACAAGATAGATACTGAAGCGGAACAGGAACTTGCCTCTGCCTTTGGAATCAGAAGCATTCCTTCAATGCTTTTCTGTCCAAAAGAGGGGCAGCCACAAATGGCGGTTGGCGCTTTACCAAAAGATTCACTGAAGCAAGCGATCAATGATTTGTTGTTAAAGGAACAGAACTAACAAGCGTTTCCCGGGATTAGTTCCATTTTCTTTATCATCATACCGGAAAAATCGTGACGCGTAACGCGAAGATTTGAAAATTTGGAGATTTGGAGATTTGGAGATTTTCTGTTTTTGTTACCACAGAAAACGGTCAACATATTTCAGGCAAGGACGGTTTAACTCTTATTGCTTCACAAACTTCCCCACTTCCACAATCCTATCATTAGTTAGTCGCACGAAATAAACTCCGCTGGGCAGAGCGCTTATGTCAATCTGTGTTTTTGGTGGTATAATCTGGCGCTTAATAAATTCCTGTCCCTCGATATCAACTATTGTAAGATTGCCGCCTTGTGACATCCCGGATAGGTCTACCGTTATTTTATCTGTCGCTGGATTAGGATAGATAGATAACCTTGATTCCTGTAACTTATTTATCCCGGCATAGACTGAATCATATTTCATTACTGTTGGTTTTATTGTATCTAAGGAATATCTTCCTCCATAAGCGACGCAGGGTTTACCAGTTAAATCAAAAGCCAGGCTTGTATAATCAGCTTCCCCTGCTGAAAAATCAGATGGACCCACATTCACCCAATTGTTTCCATCAAATCTCATAACTGTTGCTTTGCCCGAATGATTAGAATCTGCATAAGCTACAAAGAGCTGACCATCAGTCGGTCTGAAGGCAAGGCTTGTATAATTAATCACACCTGCTGAAAAACCCTCAGTCCCTACATTGATCCAATTTGAACCGTCAAATTTCAATACTGTAGCTTTACTTTCATTACTACCATCACCATATCCCAAATATGGAAGAGTATCAATTGGACTGAAAGCGAGACTTTCACAACATGTCTCTCCCATCGCTATACCTGATGAAGAACCTATATAAACCCAGCTATTCCCATCAAATTTCATAACAACCGCATTTTGATTTAATTCAAAAGATGAAAATGCCACATATGGTAAACCGTCAGAAGGGCTGATGGCAAGGCTTGGATATGAACAACGGTCAATTTGAAGAAAACCACTTCCCACATACACCCAATTGGTGCCATCAAATTTCATTACTGCGATTTCCTCGGCAAATAAAGTACAATTAAAAGCGACATAGGGTTGTCCGGATGGACTGATAGCGAAACTTAAGTCAAGAACTGAACCATTTGGTGGTGTAAAGGATTCATATCCCACATCTACCCAGTTGTTTCCATTGAACATCATTACAGTTGCTTCCCCATCTCGTCCATCAACAAATGCCACATAAGGCAAACTATCAATTGGATTAAATGCGAGCTTGGTATTAAATGCCTGATCCGTAGAAAAACCTGCTTTGCCAACATTCACCCAGTTACTCCCGTCAAATTTCATCACTGTTGCCCTTTCAGAATTCGCCCAATCTTGAAACGCTACATATGGCTCGCCCGATGGGCTAAATGCAAGGCTTGTAAATGCAACCCCTGATTGTGAAAACCCCGCATATCCAACATTCTTCCATGCATAATTCAGTGGAGAAGATTTGTACCAGGGTGATTGTGCACTGGCAACAACAGGGAACAAGAAAAGTAAAATACGGATAAGTCTTTTCATATGGTTATGGATTTTATTGCTTTACAAATTTCCCCACCTCGACAGACCTGTCATTGTTCTTCTTCAAAACAATGTGCACCACTATAGCCTAATTTTATGTGTGGAGTTCTAACAAAGTTACGCTTAATTATTTAAGCTACGTTTTCGAGGTATTTTTTCTCCAAATAATTTACTCTGTACTTTTGTTTGTATAAAATAAAAAAGCCACTCACAAAAAATATTGCAAGTGGCTGATCTTCTGGTGACCCCAGAGGGAGTCAAACCCCCAACCTTCAGATCCGTAGTCTGACGCTCTATTCAGTTGAGCTATGGGGCCGGATTTAATGTCACAAAGGTAATTTTTTTTAAGTAATTGCAAAAACCTGTTACCAACATTATTGGCAAGGAGTTTTAAATCTCAGAAAATAACTTACCTTTGCATACCTATCACTGGCTGGAGTGCTGAAAAGCCTTGTTTTACCTGGTAATAGCTAAAAAAGGTGTGATGATCATAATCGGAAACCGTAAACTGACGATCGGCGATTTCTTCAAGGTGTTGTTTGAAGGTGAACGAGTAGACATTGATATAGAATCCCGTCGAAAAGTTGCTGAAGACTTTGAGTTCCTGAAAGAGTTTGCCAAGGGGAAAGTGATCTATGGCATCAATACTGGCCTGGGGCCCATGGCCCAGATCAAGATCAACGACAACCGGGAACTGGAACTGCAATACAACCTGATACGAAGCCATGCAGCAGGTTGCGGTTCTCCCCTCCCCGATATTTATGCCAAAGCCACCATGCTTGCACGACTGAACACGTTGGTCCAGGCTAAATCAGGGATCCATCCCGAGGTTGTGGAGTTGCTGAAAGAGATGATCAACAGGGATATCAACCCTTATATCCCGGAACACGGAGGCGTGGGCGCCAGTGGTGACCTTGTCCAGTTAGCCCATCTGGCCGTGAACCTGATCGGTGAAGGAGAAGTATCATACAAAAGAGTTTTGCGTCCTACAGCTGAAGTTTTAAAAGAGGAAGGCCTGGCGCCCATCAAGATGCACATCCGCGAAGGACTGGGGCTGATCAACGGAACTTCTGCCATGACCGGGATAGGGATGATCAATGCCATCCATGCACATAACCTGCTTGATTGGTCTACCCTGGCTTCATCCATGATAACTGAGATCGTGGAATCATATGATGATCATTTTTCCGATGGGCTGAACAATGCAAAATCACATCACGGGCAAAGACAGGTTGCCCGGAACATGAAATTCATCCTCAGGGATAGCCAGCTGATCCGTCGCCGGGCAGATCATCTTTACAATAATGATAAAACAATTGAAGTTGAAGTTTTCAAGCACAAGGTGCAGGAATATTATTCCCTGCGCTGTGTTCCACAGGTACTGGGACCTGTAATGGATACTATATTATATTCCAACCATGTGCTTATGAATGAAGTGAACTCCACAAGTGATAATCCTATCATTGACGGGGAACATCACAATGTTTACCATGGCGGTAATTTTCATGGTGATTATGTTGCCCTGGAAATGGACAAGCTTAAGATTGCTATTACTAAGTTATCGATGCTTGCCGAAAGACAATTGAACTATTTAATGAATCCGAAGCTTAACGAGAAACTACCGCCGTTCGTAAATCTTGGCAGACTTGGTCTCAACCTTGGCATGCAGGGAGTTCAATTCACTGCGGTTTCAACGGTTGCCGAGAATCAGACACTTTCATTCCCTATGTATATCCACAGTATTACCAACAATAACGATAACCAGGATATTGTAAGCATGGGGACCAATGCTGCACTGATTGCGAAAAAGGTCATTGATAATACTTACCAGGTGCTGGCCATAGAGATGATCTCTATCCTCCAGGCCATTGACTATCTTCAGATCAAAGACAAATTATCTTCTTATTCATTCAGTAAATACATGGACCTGCGGCAGATCGTTCCGAAATTCACGGAAGATACGATCAAGTACAACGACATCCGCAACATCGAACAATATATCATGGAGAACAAACCTCAGTTTTCAGTAGATGAATGAGTCTGTTTTTCCATCACTAAACCAACAACGCTACGATGAAATATGCGCTCGTAACCGGAGGTTCAAGAGGCATTGGAAGAGCTGTTTGCTGTAAGCTTGCAGAGATGGGTTTTTATATTCTGGTCAATTACAATTCCAGCCCGGAAGAAGCTGCAATCACCCTGAACCTGGTGAAGGAAAAAGGAAGCGATGGGGAACTTATCAAGTTCGATGTCGCCCTTAAGGAAGAAGTGGAAAAAGCGCTTAGTGACTGGCAAGCACACAATGAAGGAAAGACTATCCAGATATTGATTAATAATGCAGGTATCCGGAGGGATGCCCTTTTGATGTGGATGAAGGATGAGGAGTGGGATGATGTTCTTAAAACCAACCTGGACGGGTTCTTTTATTGTACAAGATTTCTCATAAAAGACATGCTGATCTCTAAATTCGGCAGGATTGTCAACGTGGTTTCACTATCAGGGATAAAAGGATTGCCGGGACAAGCCAATTATTCTGCGGCTAAAGCAGGTATTATCGGAGCGACTAAAGCGCTGGCCCAAGAAGTTGCCAAGAAGAATGTGACCGTGAATGCTGTTGCACCCGGTTTCATACAATCTGACATGACCAAGGACCTGGATGAGAACCAGCTCAGGACGATGATCCCGATGAACCGGTTTGGCAAGCCTGAAGAGGTTGCAGAAATTGTCGGGTTCCTGGCTTCTGAAAAAGCTTCTTATATTACGGGGGAGGTCATTAATGTGAACGGTGGCCTTTACACCTGATCATAAAAATAATGAGCATTTATAAATGTCGATGAACAGGGTTGTCATTACCGGAATGGGTATATATTCTGTCATTGGGAAGGATCTCGGTGAGGTTAAGAATTCATTATACGAGGGAAGATCGGGGATTATATTTGATCCGGTCCGCAAGGCAATAGGATTCCGTTCCGCACTCACCGGCACTGTTGAGCGTCCTGTCCTTAAGGGCATTCTCGACCGCCGCATGCGTGTAGGATTACCAGTCCAGGGTGAATATGCTTACATGGCAACTGTCGAGGCATTGCGTAATGCAGGTATCGATGCTGCTTTCATGGAAAAAAATGATGTAGGCATCCTTTACGGTAATGACAGTTCTGCTTTACCCGTCGTTGAATCGGTGGATATCCTGCGTCAGAAAAAAGACACCATGATGATCGGATCGGGATACATCTTTCAATCGATGAATTCCACCGTTTCGATGAACCTCTCAGTGATCTTTAAGTTCAGGGGGATCAATTTCACGGTCAGTGGCGCATGTGCCAGCGGATCACATGCCATAGGCATAGGGTTCCTTCTTATCCGTCAGGGTTTGCAAGAAGTAATTGTCTGCGGTGGCGCGCAGGAGATCAACGTTGAATCGACGGCGAGCTTCGATGCGCTGAATGCATTTTCCACACGCGAATCGGAACCTGAAAAAGCATCAAGGCCTTTTGACCGCGACCGTGACGGACTTGTTCCCAGCGGCGGAGCTGCAACGGTCATTCTGGAGAGTTATGAATCTGCGATCAGAAGAGGTGCAACGATCTTAGGTGAAGTGGTTGGTTATGGATTTTCTTCCAACGGCGAACATATCTCCCTGCCAAATGTTGATGGTCCGGTCTCAGCCATGTCGCTGGCATTGAAAGACGCAGGGATGGATGCTTCAGATATCGATTATATCAATGCACATGCAACATCAACGCCTGCAGGAGATGAAAATGAAGCCAAAGCCATTGACCAGATTTTTGGCAAGTCACGTCCGCCGGTCTCAAGCACAAAATCGATGACAGGACACGAGATGTGGATGGGTGGAGCGAGCGAGATCGTCTATTCCACGCTGATGATGAATAATGACTTCATTGCGCCAAATATTAATTTTGACAATCCTGATAAATACACTGAACTCCTGAATATTGCCTCGCATACAACCCAGGCTGAGATCAAGGCATTTCTGTCAAACTCTTTCGGATTCGGAGGAACCAACTCTTCCCTTATCGTCAGAAAAATTAATCAGTAACTTCTTAAAAAAAACGTTATTTTTGCATCAAACTAACCGTGTTGCATGATGCAAAATGAGGAGATCATAAAGAGAATCAATCAGTTACTGATTGATGAAATCGAAATTGACGAAGAACAGATTTCCCCTTCAGCCGATCTGAAAAAAGACCTGGGAATAGACAGTCTTGATTTTGTTGATCTCTTCGTGATCATAGAGAATAATTTCGGTTTCAAGATGAAAGCCGAGGAGATGACCGATATAAAGAAGCTGGATGATTTTTATGCATATGTGATCCGGAGAGTCAATCCAAATTAACTGTTAATGTCATCATGGAAAGGCAAAACACGAGGGGGCGTCCTGGGATATAAGATCTTCGTCTGGACCCTTAAGCATTTTGGACTTTCTTTTGCCTATTTCCTTCTTATATTTGTCGTTACCTATTTCATATTCTCTTCAAGGAAAGCATTTCGCTCTATCTATTATTATTTTCACAGGATACTAAATTATAGCGTTCTTCATTCGTTGGGCAGTGTTTATCTGAATTATTATTATTTCGGGCAGATCATACTGGATAAGATAGCGATCCTGGCCGGGTTGCAGCAAAAGTTCACTTTCAATTTTGAAGGAGAGGAATATCTCCGCCAGATGGACAAGGGTGGCCTGCTTATCAGCGGGCATATCGGGAACTGGGAGATTGCAGGGCAGTTGCTCAACCGGCTTGAAAAGAATATCAACATCATATTGTACGATGCAGAGCATGAGCAAATCAAAGGTTACTTATCGAATGTATTCACTGAGCGCAAGGTCAATTTCATCATCATAAAGGAAGATTATTCACACTTGCAGGAGATCAGGGAAGCGCTGGAACGCCATGAGATCATAGCCATGCATGGCGATCGTTTCATAGAAGGAAATAAGGTATTCCAGGTGGATCTGCTGGGGAAGCCTGCCCTTTTTCCTGCAGGGCCCGTTAATCTCGCTGCTCGTTTCGGAGTGCCTGTCTCATATGTCTTTGCAGTAAAAGAGACCAGGAAGCACTATCATTTTTTTGCCACTCCATTACGAAATGTTGAATTTTCGACGAACCTGAAGAAAAGGGAGATCATCCTGAAAGAAGCAGTGGAGGCTTATGTTGCAGCGCTCGAGAAGATTGTAACCAGGTATCCGCTCCAGTGGTTCAACTATTATAAATTCTGGGATTTGCGGGAAAAGACCTCATATCCGGGAGCGCCTGGCAGAATAAAAAAAAGAAAATTACTTCTTGTTTCTTCAAATCAATGTGTTTTTCCTTACCCGGTCTACCCTATCGGGCTTTCATATATCTATTCCTATCTTTCAGCAAGGTTACCTGACTTCGAGATCCGTATTTTCGATTTTAATTTTCATACCCTGGCATCTTTCCGTGAATTTCTTCTTGAGTTCAGGCCTGATTATACGGGTATCTCCCTGCGTAATATGGATGATGTGGACTCAACCCGAAAGACATGGTTTCTGAAGGGATACAAGGATATCATTGAGACGCTAAAAAATAGTGTGAGCACCCGCATCATTATCGGCGGATCTGCATTTTCCATATTCCCAATTGAATTATTCAAGTACTTTGAGCCTGACTTCGGTATCTGCGGTGAGGGGGAAGAAAGCATGTTTAACCTTCTCCAGTGCCTGGAAAATAAAACGGATCCCTCTTCCATAGAAGGACTGGTATACAGGAATTCAGAGGGGATCCAGATGAACCCTAGGAACCATTACCTGAAGCAGTTGGATCTTTCATTCGATATCGATCTTCTTGATTTTTACTGGAAAAAAAGCGGGATGCTTAACATTCAGAGTAAGCGGGGGTGCCCTCATAAATGTATTTATTGCACTTATCCTCTTATTGAAGGAAGAGAAGTCAGGACGCTGAATGCAGATAAAATTGTCGAGACCTTGTCCGAACTGTATTTTGACAAGGATATCAATTATGTTTTCTTTACAGATTCTGTCTTCAACATCAATGATTCATTCAATATTGAGCTGGCTGAAAAAATACTGAAAGCACGTTTAAAAATCAAATGGGGCGCTTATTTTTCCCCTCACGGCCTGGACAGGCAGACATTGCAGCTTTATGCAGATGCAGGGCTGACCCACATAGAATTCGGGACAGAATCACTTTCTGATACCACTCTGAAAAATTATGGCAAGCATTTTACTGTACAGGAAGTCGTTGATGTTTCAGATCTCTGCAATGAAATAGGGATCTATTTTTCTCATTTCCTGATCCTTTGCGGATATGGAGAGACGGAAGAAACGATCAATGAAGGATTTGAGAACTCGAAGCGTTTCAACAATACGGTCTTCTTCCCTTATATCGGCATGCGTATCTATCCCGGTACCCGCCTGCAGGAGTTGGCTATTAAAGACGGCGTAATCTCCTCTGAAGACGACTTACTGGAACCGGTATACTATCTGGCTAAAGGAATCAATTACAGCACTTTAAAAGAACGGGCTGATAAAACAGGGAGAAGGTTTGTATTCCCTGATGAAGATGTCGTTACAGTGATGAATAAAATGAGGGCCCGGCAAAGAAAAGGAATGTTATGGCATCATCTGAAAAAATAATAGTGACTGAAGGGACAATAGGACAATACATCCCGCAAAAGCCTCCGATCGTTATGATCGGGAAGCTGATTGATGTAACCGATACCCAAACTACTACTTCACTGGTTATCCAGGAGGATAATCTGTTTTGCAGTGAAGGATTTTTAAGAGAGCCGGGCCTTATTGAAAACATAGCCCAGACTGCAGCAGCCGGCAAAGGGTACGTTTCGAAAATGGCAGGGAAAGAGCCTCCGGTCGGATTTATAGGGGGGTTGAGAGATCTGAAGATCCATGAACTTCCCAGGGTGGGTAGTGAAATCAGAACGGAAGTCACGTTGTTACATAAAGTCTTAGAAGCAACTGTTGTAAATGGAAAAGTCTATCTCGGTGACCGGTGCATTGCAGAATGCGAATTGAAGATATTCTTGCTACCAACCTGAATTCACACGAAGCAAAATAAGAGGTGACCCGAGTTATGAATTTCGTTACCTTCGCATTTTAAAAAAGCAAGTTTAACTTAATAGCGATTCAAATGGAACAAGAATCAAATCCTGTTTACAAAAACCAGGCCTATGGCCAGTTCAGGGAACTTTTCTATTCTTATGGAGAAAGCGGCAGTTTTGAAAAACGCGTAGGATACCATGGAGAATCTGACAGGGTCACCCTTCAGCAAGCATGGGATCTTTTCAATGACCGGATTGAAGAAGCCAGGCAGAAAGTCAAAGCCGGGTTAGCCAGCCCGATTTTATATTACATGGAAAAAACACTTGTAACACCAATGGATCTTTCAATGCATGCTGGCATCATGGTTTGGAGAGTTAAACGTCACCTTAAACCAAAGGTATTTAACCGTCTCAGCGAGAAGACTTTGAAAAAATACACTGAAGTCTTCAACATCACACTCGAACAATTAAAAAATATTGATTAATTAAACCGTTCATATAATGGAAAACAACAAAATTATGATAGATTATAAACACCGCCAGGCTGGTCATTGCGAAAGCGGTGCTACTTCAAATCTTTTTAACTTTTATGGTGTCGAAATGTCAGAACCGATGGCGTTCGGGATTGGGAACGGGTTGTATTTCAGCTACCTCCCCTTTCTGAAACTTCAGTTTGCCCCGATGATTTCATTTCGTAACCTGCCTAATACGGTATTTCACCGGTCGATGAAGTACCTGGGCGTGGATGCCACCGTGATCAAGAATTTCAAGGAACCAAAGGAGTCGATGGCTGTGCTTGACCAGAACCTTGAAAAAGGAATTCCAACCGGCATGCAGGTTGGCGTTTTCAACCTGACCTTTTTCCCTCCTGAATACCGGATGCATTACAATATGCATAACATTGTAGCTTTTGGCAAAGAAGGCAACGATTACTGGGTCAGTGATACCGTGATGGAATTTCCACAGCGGATCTCTTTTGAAGATCTTCAGAGGGTGCGTTGGGCAAAAGGAGCCTTTGCTCCCAAAGGAAAGATGTACTGGATCAATAATGTAAAAAAAGAGCTGGATATCAAGTCGGCAGTTGAAAAAGGGATAAAGAAGACGGTATATGAAATGATCAAGGTCCCCTTTCCCCTTATCGGAGTCAAAGGGATCCATTGGCTTGCAAAGGACCTGAAGAAATGGCCGAAGAAGCATGGTAATGAAACTGCATCTTTTTACCTTGGTCAGATCATACGCATGTCGGAAGATTTCGGGACAGGCGGGGCCGGATTCAGGTATATTTATGGGGCATTTCTTAAAGAAGCAGGAGAAAAATTCAACAACCCTGATCTGACCGCTGCTTCAGTCATGATGGGCAATGCTGCCAATCGTTGGAGGGAATTTACTTATATTGGTGCCCGCAATTGCAAGAATCGGTCAAAGCCTGAAGAAGATTACGGAAAACTCAGCAATATGCTGCATGAGATTGCAGATATGGAAAAAGATGTCTACGTAAAACTGGATAAAATAAAGTTCTAAATGGCTGAAGATCCCATTATTGAAATTAAAAAACTCAGTAAAAGATACAAAGGGTCGGATGAACCTGCCTTAGATAATATTACGCTGGATATTTATCCTTTTGAAATATTTGGTCTTCTCGGGCCAAACGGAGCAGGAAAGACCACTACGATCTCTATCCTATGCGGCTTATTCAAACCGACTTCAGGAAATGTTGTTATTGACGGTTTCAATCTCAGCAGCGAACTCGAACAGATCAAGCAGGTGATCGGCGTGGTACCCCAGGATATTGCCCTCTACCCTACCCTTACTGCCCTGGAGAATCTTACATTTTTTGGAAATATGTATGGCCTTAGGGGCAGAGCACTGAAAGATCTGATCATGGATCGCTTAGCTGCATTCGGTCTTGAAAGGTTTGCCAGGAAAAAGATCTCTACTTTTTCAGGTGGAATGAAACGCAGGGTTAACCTACTAGCAGGATTACTACATAGCCCAAAGATATTGTTCCTGGATGAGCCTACGGTGGGCATAGATGTTCAGTCAAAGATCGTCATCCTTGATTTTCTGCATAAAATAAACAAGAAAGGGACCACTATCATCTATACCTCTCATTATATGGAAGAAGCGGAGAACCTCTGCACCCGCGTGTCCATCCTGGATCGTGGAAAGATCATCTCAACCGGTAACCCTAAGGAACTGGTGGCTGATCACCCTGAATTCAAAAATCTCGAGAACCTCTTCCTGGCTTTAACGGGAAAAGAGTTAAGGGATTAAAGCATATACAGAGTACCTCGTAAAAACTTAATTCGCACTGTCGAACCGGATGTTTAAATTTATCTCAGCTGTCAGGAAAGAGTACCTTTTATTGCTTAGGGATAAAGCAGGAATTACCATTCTTTTCCTGATGCCAATGGTATTGATAGTAATCATGTCACTTATGCAGGAGGTCGGTTGGGATGCCATTGCAAAGGAACCCAATGTTCATGTCCTGTTTGTAAACAATGACGCTGACAGTCTAGGGATCAACATGGAAAAAGGGCTTCGTTCATCCGGCTTCTTTGATGTGATCGATTCAGTAAATCATGTCCCGGTAACACAAGAATCGGCCAGGGCTGCGGTGAAAAAAGGCGATTACCTGATCGCTATTGTGGTCCCAAAGGGTATCACGCAAACGATGAGGGCCAATGTGCGTGTGGCCGTTGCAAAGACACTGGCCGGCTTTGGAATGTTCAATCCGATGCTTTTGAACAATATAGTCCAGAAAGAAGTTGACACTGTTACTTTATTCTTCGACCCGACTATCAGGAAAGCCTTTAAAAATGCAGTTGTCAGTTCAATCAAGGAGTTCAATTACCAGAGTGAGACTGGAATGGTATTCAGGTCATTCAACACTGAGATGGCAAAACAATTCCCGGCATATAAGCCGCCGGATATTGAATACAGGGAAGTTCTCCGGTTCAAGGAAGTTTTCCCTAATTACAAGCAGGAGGAAGAGATCCCTACTACGGTTCAGCACAATGTCCCTGCATGGGCAATCTTCGCAATGTTCTTTATTATTATCCCGCTTACGGGGAGCATGATCAAAGAACGTGAAGAAGGAAGCCTGTCACGTCTGATGGCGATGCCTGTTTCTTATATTAAACTTCTTCTGGCAAGGGTTGCAATCTATTTTGTAGTATGCCTGGTACAATCCCTCCTGATGATTTTTTCAGGGATCTTCATCCTGCCGCTCTTTCATATTCCCATGCTGATAATCGGCAATCATATTCCTGAACTGGCCGTTATGATCATTGTCACTGCGCTTGCAGCACTAGGTTATGGCCTGCTTGTAGGAACAATTGCAAATACCCACCAGCAGGCAGCCGCTTTCGGGGCAGTTTCGATTATCATCCTTGCCGCTATGGGAGGCTTATGGGTGCCTGTTTACCTGATGCCGACGGTAATGCGTCACATAGCTGTATTCAGTCCTCTTAATTGGGCCATAAGTGGTTTTTACAATATCTTCCTGCGACATGGAGGATTTGCCACTATCCTTAATCCTGCCATCAAATTGCTGATATTTTTTCTCATATCGGTCTTTATTACTTACCTATACAGGAGAATTAAAAGCCCACTCAATATATAATATGGAACTCATCGACCGGAAAGAAGTTACAGTAAGATTCGGAGAAGTCGATTCCATGTCAATCGTATGGCATGGAAATTATCTTAAGTACTTTGAAGATGGCCGGGAATCCTTCGGTGCAAAATATAACCTTGGTTACCTGGATGTTCACAGGCATAATGTCATGATTCCTATTGTCAAAGTGACTTGTGATTTTAAAAAGCCCCTGGTCTATGGCGATGCTGCCATTATCGAGACAAGGTTCATTAACACGGAAGCTGCAAAGATCCTTTTTGAATATTCGGTATACAGGAAAAGTGATCTGGAGCTAATGGCTACAGGCACTTCAATGCAGGTCTTCCTGACACCGGAAAAAGAGTTGTTGCTCACGGCGCCGGAATTTTTTATTGGCTGGAAGAAAAAATGGGGACTTTTGTGAATGATAAGATAATGAAGAACATCTATATAGCAGGAGATAATATTGTTAATTCCCTCGGTTTTTCCACCACAGAAGTAATCAGAAAGGTGGAATCCGGCAGGACAGGATTAGATAAGAACGATGACCGTTCGCTGACATCTGCAGCTTTGCCTCTCTCTCTCGTAGATACTGAATTATTGACCTCAAAGTTCGGTGAGGTATTAGGCAAACGCCACCCGGATATGAATGAAAATGAATTTACCCGCCTGGAAAAGATGTTCATCGTTTCTATCGATCGTGCCTTAGAAAAAACAGAAAAAGATATTTATGGAGACAATTCCCTCCTTATAATATCCAGTACCAAAGGTAATATCGATCTGCTTGAAGCAGGGAAAAGTGAATTTGCGGATCCTGAACGGATCTACCTTTGGAAGATGGCCGACCTGATCGGGTCATTCTTCAGGTTTGCCAACAGGCCTGTGGTGGTCTCGAATGCCTGTATCTCAGGTATCCTTGCATTGAGCATTGCAGCGAGGATGATCGATGCGGGGTTGTATGATCATGTTGTAATAGCAGGAGGTGACTTGCTTTCAGAATTTGTCATTTCAGGATTTCTCTCATTCCAGGCCCTAAGTCCCGAACCTTGCAGGCCGTTTGATATTGCCAGGAATGGTCTCTCACTTGGGGAAGGATGTGGCACACTGGTACTTTCATCCATATTAAAAAAATCGACTTTAATAACAGTTTCAGGATCAGCTATCACCAATGATGCCAATCACATATCAGGGCCTTCGCTTACTGGGGAAGAGCTTGCCTTGGCCATGATGCGGTCTATGAATGAAGCATTATTAAATCCGGATGAAATAGATTTCATTTCCGCCCATGGAACAGCTACCCTTTACAATGATGAGATGGAGTCAAAAGCAATTAAAATTGCCGGTTTGCAACCAGTCCCTGTAAACAGTTTCAAAGGCTATTGGGGACATACGCTGGGAGCAGCAGGTGTGATTGAATCTATTGCGACGATCCGCTCAATGGAGGACAATCTGTTATTCAGTTCTGCCGGATATGATGAACCTGGTACGCCTGTTCTCCTGAACGTGGTCAGGAAAAATACCAGGGTAGAATTGCAGAACTGTCTTAAAACCGCATCCGGATTTGGCGGGTGCAATGCAGCAATGGTTTTCCATAAGATATAATCGTTAAAAAAGAATGGCCGAATCCTGTTACATAACTCATTCGAACATCATCCGCAAGAATGCAGTAATACGGAATGATAAAGTCGAGCCAATCAATGAAATTTTTGTTAATTTTGGAGCCTTCATTAAAACACTTTATAAAAAGGAAATGATCAGTTATCCTAAGTTTTATAAGATGGATAATCTGAGCAAATTGGGGTTCCTGGGTGCTGAGATGCTTTTTAATGAGGCTTCGTTCTTTGACCGGTACAGAAAAGAAGATATTGGTATTTTGATCATGAATTCAAGTTCGAGCCTGGATACTGATCTGTCCTATAACGAAACGATCAAAGATAAATCCAATTATTATCCAAGCCCTTCTCTTTTTGTATATACACTGGCCAATATTGTGATAGGAGAAATCTGTATCAGGCATAAGATCAAAGGCGAAAATGCATTTTTCGTTTCTGATCATTTTGAACCGGCAAAGATCAAAGAACTGGTAAGTTTAATGCTCGACAAAGATCATGCACAGGTTTGTCTTTGCGGATGGGTTGAAGTCCTGAAAGATGAATTCGAATCGGTGCTTTTCCTTGTCGAAAAAGAAAAAAACATATTAGAACATCTTTTTAGGGGTGAATATTTACCTTTTAACATTGAGAGTCTGACACAATTGTATCAAAACAACCAATAAAACCTATGGACGAACTGATTGATAAACTGAAGCAAGAAGTCATACAACAGTTGAACCTTGAAGATATTTCAGCTGCGGATATTGATCCGGATTCCCCATTGTTCGGGGAGGGGCTTGGGCTGGATTCGATCGATGCCCTTGAACTTATCGTTCTACTGGAAAAGAATTACGGGATTAAGATAGAAGACCCCAAAGACGGGAAAAAAATATTTTACTCCATCCGCACAATGGCTGAGTTTATTACAGAGCATAAAAAAACCTGATAAATGGCGCGACGGATCTTTGTTACCGGATTAGGTATCATCACCGGCATCGGCAATGATCTCGCAGAAACCAAAGATTCCCTTTTTCATTTAAGGTCGGGTATTGGAAAGATCCGATTCCTGGAAACCAATCTCAGGGATGAGATCCCTGTTTCTGAGGTAAAGTGCTCACTTGAGGAATGTTTTCATCTTGCAGGGATCCCCGTGACCGAAGGATATTCACGCAATGCTTTACTGGGAATCATAGCTTCCAAACAAGCTTTTCAGGATGCCCGAATTGGGGATCTCCCCAACAGGCGTACCGGACTCATTTCTGCGACGACAGTAGGCGGAATGGATCGCTGTGAATTATTTTACCAGGATTTCCTGGCGAATGACAATAAGAACATTTATATTGACTCCTACGATTGTGCAGACAGTACTGAAAAGATAGCAGATCTGCTAAAAATCAAAGATTATATAACCACTATAAGCACGGCTTGTTCCTCCTCTGCCAATGCCATCCAACTCGGAGCACGAATGATCAGGAACGGCGATCTTGACCGGGTTGTTGCAGGGGGTACAGAGACCCTTACCAAATTTCATCTTGATGGCTTTAATTCATTGAAGATACTGGATAAGGAACTTTGCAAACCTTTCGATGAGAAGAGGAATGGAATTAACCTTGGGGAAGGCGCAGCATATATTGTTCTTGAATCTGAAGAATCGGTGGATCATTCCGGTGAAAGTGTGATCTGTGAACTTACCGGCTGGGGGAATTCCTGTGAGGCGTTCCATCAGACTGCATCATCTCCGGATGGGATCGGCGCATATCTTGCCATGAAAAAAGCACTTGAAATGAGTGGGTTAAATGCAGAAGATATCCATTATATCAATGCACATGGAACAGGGACTGACAACAATGATGTTTCAGAGGGAACAGCAATAGAGAGACTCTTCAGTAACCGGATACCACCTGTCAGTTCTACAAAACCTTATACCGGTCATACAACAAGCGCTGCCGGTGCAACAGAAGCCATAATCTCTATACTTTGCCTGCTTGAACAGGTAATCTGGCCAAATCTGAATTTTTCAGAACCAATGAAGGAACTTAATTTCATTCCTGTCAAAAAACTAATGACAGGGCTAAAGGTCGGCAATGTAATGACCAACTCATTTGGGTTTGGGGGGAATGATACAAGCTTGATCTTTTCGAGGGTTAAATAATGGTAACCAATTCATCAGGCAAATAACAGATGTCAGCTTACATTAACGGTATCGGAATCATCTCTCCTCAGAAAACTGCGGAAGCGAATGATTTCCTTACAGAGATCATGGAATACGATGCTGATTACCTGAAGTGTATCGAACCTGTAAGTTATAAAGCCTATATTGACCCGATCCAGTCGCGGCGAATGAGCAGGCTGATCAAGATTGGCATTGCATCGGCAAAAATGTGCCTGAATGAGGCCGGGAGTGCCATGCCCGATGCTATTATAACTGGCACAGGGCTTGGAAGCGTAGAAGATACTGAGAGAATTCTTGGAACTATCCACCATGACCAGCCGTTCCTTAACCCTACTCCATTCATGCAATCGACCTATAACACGATAAGCTCACAGATCGCTATTCAGTTGAAATGCCATAATTATAATTCAACTTACGTTCACCGTACCTTTTCTTTTGAAAGCTGTCTCCAGGACGCATTGTTGCAGATCGCCGAAGGAACAGCAAAGGATGTTCTTGCCGGGGGAATTGATGAGATGACCCTGAACCATCTTACCATCACAAGACGCCCTGGTCACTGGAAAAAAACGCAAGTCAGGAACCTTGAGATGCTGAAATGGAATTCACCGGGGGCACTGGCAGGTGAAGGTGCAGGTTATTTCCTGCTTTCAGCAGAGAAAAATGACAGATCATATGCCTGCCTAAGAGCCGTAAAAACCCTTTATAAACCAGCAATTCCTGATGAACTCCTGCTTCGCCTGACCAGCATGCTTTCAGCATCCGGTCTGACTGCTCCTGATATTGACCTGTTGATATTGGGTATCAATGGCGATAACCGTTATGATCACTTCTATTATGAGTTGGCAGGGACGCTTTTCCCGTCCACCTGCATCGCTTATTTCAAACACCTCTGTGGTGAGTACCATACTGCTACCAGCTTTGCACTATGGCTAGCCGCAAATATCCTGAAAAGACAGACAATTCCTGCAATCATCAACATTAACAACCCACTTCTTGGACCCGTCAGGAATATTTTAATCTACAACCAGTATTATAATGTGAATCATTCTTTTATCCTGATATCTCAATAATTGCATGAATTTATCTTGAGATTGCAGATCGGGGGGAAGAACCAGTTGTGTATGTTATTTCCAGAAATTATAATAATTATGCCACTGCAGCGGATATTTTCGAGTTATCCTTTCAAGTTCAGCAACATACTCTTTTACAGAGTCAATCACCACGGCTGAACGTTCCATTGGATTTTTAGCAGGTGGAATGATCTTTAAAGGAGTGGCATAAAACCTATATTTTCTGCGTGATTCTTTTAGAGCAAAAACATAAGAAACCGGAACATTGAAATAAGATGCCATATGCCATGGGCCTAACGGAAAAAGAGCAGGCTCACCTAAAAAATCAATTTTAACTGTTTGATTTCCATCTATAAACCTGTCGCCAAGAAAAGATACTAGTTCTTTATTCTCCAGGGCTTGTTTTATTTCAAACAAATGTGAGAAGTCATTACCAATTTTGATAAAGTAAACATTCCGGTCGGTTATAACATCGGAAATGTACTCACTAATAGCTTGCCATTCAGCATCTATAATAACCAAACTGATTTTCTTATCAAGAAAGTCGAGTGCTTTTCCTCCCACTTCCCAATTCCCGATATGACCGCTGATAAGTATACCTCCATCTCTCATTCGCAACAAATCCTCTTTTCCTTCAAGGATAAAGTCGAATTTGTCCTTCAAGCCGGCCAGTACGGCGGTCCTGTCAATCAATCCCTGGCCCAACAGATAGTAATTCCTATAAATGCTTACGATTGATTTAACACGGTTATGTCCAAGACGTCCATGGAAAAAGTAAAATAATGATCCGAATGTCTTTTTAGATGTAAAAACAAAATAAGCAGAAACAAAAATTAACAGGAAATAGGCAAAATCAATTCCCAGGTGCATTATGGTCCAGACAAATATCCTGTATCCAAGAACGCTTCCTCTGCTTTTGCCTTCCCAGGTGGCCATAATAATTAAAAAGGATTAGAATTTAATATAACAGATTGATGGTTATCACGACAATATCCGGAATTATAATATATTATCAGACTTCCCCTTTCCCGGAAGAGAACCTGGGAAGCCAGCCTGGCACTTCCTGACAATATTCTTTCCAGCTCTCACCAAAACGACGCTCAAGCTGCGGCTCTTCATAATTAGTCACGATTAAGTATATAATCCTGATCATAGCGATCAGCCATACCAGGAGAATAAAGTGGCCAAATGTGAGAATCTCACCAAAAACTATAATGAACAATGCCCACATCATAGGGTTCCGCACATAACCATAAATATTGCGAGTCAGCATCTTTTTAGGTGCAGAAGTAACTAGAAAAGTTCCTTTTCCATACATGAACATCAACACCGCGCACCAGATGGCCAGGGCAGTACCCAACCACATAATAATTATCCCGGCAATTTCAACCCCGGGCACCCCAAAACCATCTTCAGTTTTTATCTTAATGACTTTCATTAAAAACTGAGGTATGATATAAAGTATGCAAAAGGGACCAACAAATCCATATAATGCTCCATCAATAACATGGATAAGGAATCTAAGGATATGTTTAAGCATAAGGCACGGCTGTTAATATTTGTAAGTATTTCTCTGTAACTTTTGAATTCTCTACGAAATTATGACTTTTTGAAAAACATCTCACCGATATTTGTGTTAAAATACTGAAATACCGCTTTCAAATGGCATGTGCATAATGAAAAACACATTGGAGGTTATTTTCTTTTGACCTATCATTTCAAATACCAGTCCATATTCCTCCGCTATTTCAGCGAGACTCTGAGCTGAAGTGAAATAAAGTTTTCCCGTTCCATCCTGAGTTTTATTGAATCGAATAATTCTTGTGGAGAAAAATTCGGTGAATTTTGTATACTTATGTCTTCTTTGTTTATCTGAATTACCTTCCCTGATGAGGATCACGCCCCCCGGTTTAAGATTTCTAATGCAATCCTGCAGAAGTGATTTCTGTTTGTCATATGGAAGATAATGCAGAACATCACCAAGAAGAAATCCATCCTTCGGAGTTATTAGGTATTCAGTAATATCAGCATTTATAAAAGTGATCGCGCTGTCTTCCAGGTATCCATGTCTGGCGAAAGAGATCTTTTTTTCATCATAGTCGACACCAGTAATTATACGTTCATTGGATGTGAGCTTCAGCATATATGAAATGTAACCATACCCACAGCCAAGATCAAGGATCTCTCCTGTACCTGGCAACAGGTTACAATAAGTACTAAAATTGTTCTCAAGTGCCATTTTAACACGAAGGTACCATTCCAGGACAGGTCCTTTATAAACATAATTTAGTCTTAGGTTCAATGCATTATAAGCAGGTGTATTGTGCCTGGTCCTGAAAGAAAGATACTCTTCGATCAAATATTGACGGACTTGCTTTGTTCTGTCAGGGTAATTGTTTCCAAACGTTTGATCCTCAGGCGAAATCCTTGGCAGGATCCTGGTGAAAAGCTGGTTTGGCTTTCTCCAGAAAGTCTCTTCAGAATAAGAATCGCCACTTCCATATATAAGTACAGGAAGAATATCAATCCCTAGTTTTTCTGCGATATAGAAGGCGCCAGGATAAAAGTCCTGAATATTACCATTTTTTGAACGGTGCCCTTCAGGGAAGATCAAAAAAGAGTAGCCGTCACATACCATCTGCTTCAGATAAGAAAGTGAATCGTCAATATTTTCTGGCTGACAGGCAAATCCTGCAAGCCTCATAGGTCGATAAACCCAGCCAGGGAATACCAAATCACCGGTCAATACAACAATCCTGGAGTGCAGCCCCAGAAGTGCAGGAATATCAATAAGTGATTGATGATTACAAATGATGATCGCCGGTTTTTGAAATGTTTCAGCCTCTTTATTTTCGACGGCATGATGCGATGGGAAATTCAATTGGATATAAAAGCAGCTAAGTGAACTGACGAGATGATGAAAAACTTCTTGCTTACGTTTTTTCCGAACGGGCATCAAAGGGTTTATCAATCTCCTATAAACGACTAAAACGAAAGTGATAATTAAAAGAGGGATCCAGGTAAAAAGTAGAGAATGTAAAATAATCCTGGCGGTCAATGGGGAACTTCTCCTTTTCTGACGATCCAGCAAGATCCATCTGGCAATCAAAGATTGATATGAGAAGGAAATAACAACGACACTTATAATTCCAACAATTGATAACAATGCAACAGAATTCAAGGCCGGGTGCCTGGCAAAGAAAAGCGCTCCGACACCTATAAGCGTTGTAGACGATGAGAGAAGAATTGAAACCTGGTAAGTGCTCATATCATTCACCCCCGTCCTGTATTGGCTCAGAAGTCCCCGCATCATCAAGATGCTGTAATCTACTCCCAAACCAAAAATAAAAGAAGAAATAATAATGTTGAAGATATTGAATCTGAGACCAGTGATCCCCATGAATCCGAGCGTGATCAACCAACTGAAGAACATGGGCAGGGCAGTAATTATTGTTAGTTCGATCCGGCCTAGTGAGATCAGCAATAACAGGGTAACAACCAGCATTGACAAGGTGATCAACAGTTCAAAATCATGTTTAACGGTTAGGACGAACCGTTCAGCGAGGCTCTGCCTGTCGAAAATGACCAGGTCAGGATCCGCTGAAAATGTTCTGTAAACTGTTTGTTTTTCGGAATCTGTAACCCTGGCAATCCCCGATATCATGGTCATATAAGGAGTCTGGTTGATCCAATCTGAGAAAAGAAGATTGCGTAAGGCATTGACCTGTCCAGCAGGGATAGACGAAAAATCAGTATTCAGCAGGGATCTGATCCCTGAAAATGCTCTTTCATTGTACCCAACCTGTTTTCCTTCTTTGACCAACTGATTAAGAAGCAATTGTTTTCGCTCCGTTGTCCAGAATTCATTCCATTTATGCAACCTGTCAGCTTGCATAGAATCAGAAAGCAGGAGCTCATTAATCCCTGAAAAATCATGAATCTTTCTTTGTTTTTTAAGTGTTTCAAGCTTTTTCCGTGTAATCTCATTCCGTCTCAATGCGCTATTGAGATCCTTTCCCACAGATACGATATATACATCCTTCAGCTTATTGCCAGAAAGCTGATCAAGATGTTTTTCAGCATTTCTCAAAAATTCCGGCATATAATTCAGAGTATTCAGGTCTTTTTCAAATGAAACCCTGCCGGCGAAAAAAAAGCTGACCACTACTGCCAATGCCAGTCCAGCCAGCAACCAGATTTTCTTTCCAAAATCGATTTCAGCAATCCTGTCGACAATGGTCCCCCTTACAACCTCATTTTCAGCAGGCAAGATCGACTTACCGAAAAACTGTGGCAGGATTATCAGTGCACACAATGATGCCCCAAGCACACTGATGGAAGCAAACCAGCCCAGATCATGAAGAACATCCGAATCAAGAAAGGTCAGGCAGAGAAATACACCGATCGTAGTAATACTACACATAATTATGGTATGGGACATGTCAGTAATAACCTGTTCAACCGATTTCTTTTTCCTGTAATGGTTGACCATATACAAGGCATAGTCGATAATCAACCCAAGGATGACCGATCCAATCCCAAGTGCTATAAATGAGATCTTGCCATTGATCAGGTATAAGACAACCATGGCAAGTCCGCCACCGAAGAAAGCAGGGATAAACCCGAGCAGAGGGACCAGGAAATTCCTGAAGTACCATCCAAGCAACAGAATAATGAGAACAACAGCTATGCAAAGGGTCAATATGATATCCAGTTTTATCTGGTAGGCATTTCCGACAGCTGTTGCAGCATATCCATAATATTCAATACGGACATGGCTTTTCTGACTTGAATCAAGGCCGATATATTTATTCAATCTTGAAATCAGAACAGAATTCTTATTGGTTTCAGTTGATGGATTGGCTGGTGTAATAAACATCAGAAGATGTTTTTTATCCCGGGAAAATACGCAGCCACTGTAAAGAATATAATGATCATCCTGCTGAAGTGATCTGAACCTTTTAGAAGCCATTCCTGAGATACCCAATGGATCTTTAATTATTCTTTGCTGAAGTACCATACTGGCTGGTGAGTTCAATATTTTGAAGTTGTTGTTCAGCAGGGATCCAAGATGCCCGGGATTCATTAAACTATCAATTGATCTGTAATCAGTTTCATCCAGAAATAATGGCAAGTGTTTATCAATTACATTTTGGACATAATCAAACAGAGTGTCATTAAATTGCAGGAATACCTGGCGGATATATGTGGAATCAAGGCTTGACAAAAGACTGTCACGTAAGTTCTCCGCAGCAGCAATCAGGAGTTCAGGATTAGCTTCTGAAGTGGTATCAGCAAGTGAGAAATGAATGATCAACTTATCCGCAAATTTGAAATTCCGGATCACATATTCATAAGGACTAAGAGAATTGCTTCCTGGAGTTATACTTGTAATATCTTCTTCCAACCTGATCTTTGAAGCAAAAAAAAGTATTGCCCCAGCCACTATACCCAAAAAAAGAAAAAACACCCACCTGTTGTGATGAAAAAAACGATATATATTGATAAAGAATGTTGACATAATCTACTTCAACGCGGCCGGATTGCAAGTTTATTTTTTATGAAGCGGTAAAATTAAGCCAAAATCCACAATAGAAAAATTACTCACAAATTCATTAGCAAAATCAGCTTGTCCGCCTGATGCCCCTTCCTCCTGGATTTCAATTTTTCTGCTACCTTTGCAATCCGCAATAATACGAGAGTGCTGATTTTTAATCAATAACCCAATCTTCATGCCTCAAAGGGTTTACATAACCGGGATAGGGATCATATCCTCCATTGGAAACGATGCCGAGTCTGCTTTTACATCACTGGATGGAGAAAGATCAGGCATTGCCGGTATTACCCTTCTCGATACAAGCTTAAAGGATAAGCTGCCTGTTGCCGAGGTAAAATTATCCAATGAAGAGTTACTTGAAATGACAGGCTTTAGCGGGAAAAAGAACCTCACCCGTACGGCCTGTCTGGGAATGATTGCAGCGCATGAAGCGATCAGATCGGCAGGTATAGATGATATCAATGAATATCGCACCGGGCTTATCTCAGCCACTACGGTGGGTGGCATGGACCGCAGTGAGAATTTCTATAAAGTTTTCCTGGGCAATCCGGACAAAGGGCACCTGATCGATATTGTAAACCACGACTGTGGCGATAGTACAGAACGAATCGCAGATTTTCTTGGAATAAACAGTTTCCTAACGACAATAAGTACAGCCTGCTCATCTTCAGCCAATTCCATAATGTTCGGTGCCCAGCTTATCAAAGCTGGATTTCTTGACCGCGTAATTGCCGGTGGTACTGATTCTGTGACAAAATTTACACTCAACGGATTTAACACACTTATGATCCTTGACAAAGATGGTTGCCGGCCATTTGATGAAAACCGGGCAGGGTTGACCCTTGGAGAAGGTGCATCGTACATTGTTCTGGAATCCGAAAGAGTGGTTAAAACCAAGGGTACAAGGGTGCTGGCAGAATTGAAAGGATATGGTAATGCCAATGATGCCTACCATCAGACAGCTTCTTCACCGGAAGGTACCGGGGCTTTTCTGGCAATGGAGAAAGCTTTCCAGGTCAGCGATCTTAAAGCTGAAGATATTGATTACGTGAATGTTCATGGAACCGGCACCCAGAACAACGATCTGTCAGAAGGAGTTGCCTTGCAGAAAATCTTTGGAAAGAACATGCCGCTTTTCAGTTCGACAAAATCATATACCGGTCATACGTTGGGTGCTGCCGGGGCAGTGGAAGCCGTGATCTCAGTAATGTCGATCACTCGTGGTATCCTTTTCCCCAATCTACGTTTTGAGACTCCGATGAAAGAACTAAGCATCTCCCCTTTCAAAAAAATAATCAGAGGGGTTAATGTTAAGAATGTCCTATCGAATTCCTTTGGCTTCGGAGGAAATAATTCGACACTGATCATTTCAAAACCGAATTGATTTAATGAAGGATCAAAGTTTTATGAACCCACTATTCATCACCGGAACAGGAACTATCTCTCCCCAAAAAACCTGGGGTAACGGTGATTTTCTCAAGGAGGTCATGTGTGTTGAAACGAATTGCCTGCGAATACAGGATCCAAATTACAAAGAATACATTCAAGGAGATATGGTAAGAAGGATGAGCAGGATCATTAAAATGGGAGTGGCCGCCGGAAGGATCTGCCTGACAGATGCGGCTTGTAACATCCCTGATGCGATAATCACAGGTACAGGGTTGGGATGCATTGAGGATACTGAAAAGTTCCTGACGAACATGATCATCAACAATGAGGAGTTCCTGACGCCAACGTCTTTTATCCAGTCAACACATAATACTGTCAGTGCACAAATTGCATTGATCCTGAAATGCCACAACTATAACTTCACTTATGTTCACCGCGGGTTTTCCTTTGAAAGTGCCCTCCTCGACAGTTTCATCCGGATAAACTCAGGAGAATCGGGAACAGTGCTTCTCGGCGGGATGGATGAAATGACGCCAAACACATTTAAGATCTTACAACGACTTGGACATTATAAAAAGGGTCCGGTCAATAACATGGATCTGCTGAAAGATCACTCCCGCGGCACTATAGCAGGTGAAGGAGCAGCATTCTTCCTTCTTTCAGCAAATCCGGGTCTCAAGAATTATGCAAAGATCGAAGCCCTCGATACCTTCTACAAACCTGAACCAGAGAAGATCCCTGGGCGTATCACCTCATTCCTGGAACAATCAGGTCACAAGATCGATGACATCGACCTCGTACTTCTGGGTTTGAACGGCGATATTTCAAACGATAAGGTTTATGAGGGCATCAGAAATGATCTCTTCAGGAATACGCCCCAGGCCTGGTTTAAGCACCTTTGCGGTGAGTACCATACTGTTTCTGCATTTGGGCTATGGCTTGCAGCTATGATGCTGAAAAACATGAAGGTCCCTGAATCAGTTCGCCTTCCGGGAGCAGTTCCTGAAAAACTTCAAAATATCCTTATATACAATCATTACAGGACCCTTGATCATTCATTGATACTTGTAAGTTCAGTCTGAATGTTTACTTACCGGAATACGACCATCGTTTTTTTTATCCTTCTGCTCACGTTAAGCATTTTCCGGATCTCAGGATTACCGGTTCATTATTATTACTTTATTCTTCTTGTTGCAGGCTATTTAATATTGTCTGTTTCAATGTCTTTCTTCATTCGTTCCGGATTCTATATGAAAGTGTTTTGCAATGTCCTGACAAAAGAAAAGATGATCGCTTTAACCTTTGATGACGGACCAGATCAGGAACTGACCCCAAAGCTTCTGGATCATTTACTTGATCTTGGGATCCCGGCAACTTTCTTCTGCATAGGCAGTAAAGCTCAGGAAAATAGAAATGTTCTAATAAGAATGAACCTGGAAGGGCATCTTATCGGTACACACAGCTATTCACATTCTAACTGGTTCGATCTATATTCTACCGCTCGCATGCGCAGGGAACTGGAGCAAAGTGCCAGTCTCGTTTTTGAAGCAACTGGCAAGAGACCACTTCTTTTCAGGCCTCCGTATGGAGTGATCAATCCCATGTTAAGACGAGCGTTGCGCGGCTCAGGTTTTCATGTGATCGGTTTCAGTAAACGTGCCTGGGATACTTCCAGCAGGAAAGAAAAGGTCATCCTGACCAGGATTATAAAAAACCTGCATCCAGGAGATATTATTTTATTGCATGACACAATTCCTCAAACAATTGATATTATCAAAAACCTGGCTGAGTTATTGAAACGGGCAGGCTTTCAAATCGTATCTCTTGAAAAACTTTTGAATATCTCTGCTTATGAAGTATAAATCTGCAACAATACTGACTTTTCTCATATTTCTCTTTTCAACATCCCACTCACAGGGAACGTATAGCGAAATGAAAGATCCGTCAGGTTTCAGGCAAAAATTTTCGGAAGTAACCAAAAAAACGCAAACCATTGAAGCTAACTTCATCCAGGAGAAACATCTAAGTATTCTTTCTGAGAAGATCATCACAAAGGGCAAATTCCTGTTTAAAAAAGAGAAAAAGTTGCGCTGGGAATATACAGATCCCTTTTATTACCTGATCATCCTCAATAATGGAACAATGTTCATTAAAGATGAAGAGAAAACAAGCCAGATTGATTTCCAGAATAATAAAATGTTCACCGAGATCAATTCCATCATAATGGGATGCGTACAGGGTAATCTGTTCAATGATGAGAAGAAGTTCCTTCCTTCCTTTTTTGAGAACGAAGGATCCTTCCTCGTTAAACTAAAACCACTGGAATCAACACTGAAAGAATATTTAAGCGAGATTAAAATCTTTTTTAATAAAAATGATTTGATAGTCACACGAATTGAGATGCATGAACCCTCAGGAGATTATACCATAATTGATTTTACAGGGGAAAAGATCAATGCAAACATCACCGATGAGAAGTTCCTTATTCAGTAAATATCTGCTGTTCCTTTTCCTGTGTACAGGAATCTCTTTACTGACCATGGGACAGACAAATGGAACTATCCCGGAACAAGTTACTTATAAAACCTCAATATTTGATTCGTCCTTTACAAAAGTGCTTTACAAAGGGAGCCTGGATATTTCAAAACATCACCTTACAGGATTATTCTTTCTAAAAAGGATTTCAGACAATTCTGTACGTATTGTATTTACTAATGAACTGGGAATGAACTACTTTGATCTTGAATTAAAAGGAGATAAGCTGATTATTCATTCCTGTTTTCCCTCACTTAAAAGGAATTCGCTCCTGCACTTGATTGAGAATGATTTTCGGCTTCTTATGGTTCCTGACACGACGATAAAAAGAATGAAACGCAGCCAGTCTAAAGATCTTGAACTAATTGTTTTTAGAGTGAAGTCAGCAAGAGGATCTTTCCTGTACTTATATCCTAAGGGTTCAGGAAAAATCTGCAGTATCCAGACCATGCGTTCCATAATAGGAAAAACCATTCTTCTGGTATCCGGTTATAAGCGCTTTAACCCGGCAAAAGTCAATATTTCAAACCCGGCTATTCGCCTTAACTTGCATATGATATTCCTTAGCAACTAAGCCGGGATCTGACAGGCATATACAGGCTTGTATTTTTTCGTAATTTTACATGCAAAATTCTGCATCTCTTTTTATCATATGTTGTTAAAAGACTTCTACACAGTTCATCATTGGTCAGGGCCTGAAAGAGAGTCATTGAATTCGGGAGTACCTATAGAAAAATACCTTTTTAAGCTTGAACTGAATCCCTCCCACCCTGTTTATGAAGGACATTTTCCCGGGAACCCTGTAGTTCCCGGAGTTTGCCAGTTGCAGATGATAAACGAGTTAGTTTCACTGATCAAAGGAAGGGCATTACGATTAAAACAAGCTGATAATGTTAAATTCATCTCGATCATGGTTCCTGTGAAGAACCGCATCTTCGATGCTGGCATCTATCTGAAAACTAAAGAAAACGGGGAAATCTCAGCTAACGCAACCATACAGGAAGGAGAAGTTATTTTTCTCAAGTTCAAAGGCATTTTCATACATGAATAATAAAAACCAGGCAACTAAAAGATGAAATCAGATCACCCACACTGCACTTCATTAATTGTGAGAGGTTACGAACTTGATTCATACGGGCATGTCAACAATGCAGTTTACATTCAATACCTTGAACAGGCAAGGTGGGTTTTCATGAAGGATATGAATTTCCTGAAATATATCACCAATGAAGATTTGTTCCTGGTCGTGATAGAAACACATATCCGGTATCAGAGGGAAGCCAATCTATTTGATGAGCTTGTTATAGAAACGACAATGAAGGCAGAAAAGCCTTACCTGGTTTTCAAACAAAAGATCCTGAATAAAAAAAACAATATTACTTTATCGAGAGCTGTTATCAAGACTGTTTTCGTCAACAAACAACGAATTCCTTTAGATATCCCCTCTTTTATTTTACAGAAACTTTCAGCAGTACAATGAACGGGATCAATATGATCAATAAGAAAATCAATGGGGAGATCGGTATCATTACCCTGGATAACCCGCCACAAAACTATTTGACTGATCCAGAGTTTATACCGGTTGCTGAATTAGAGGACTGGATAGAAGCTAACCACCTTAAAGCCCTGGTCATTACCGGATCGGGAAGACATTTTTCAGGGGGGGCAAACATGGATTCTATCTTTACAATGGCTGAAAACGGAAAGCAAATAGAAGACCAGATCGAAAAAGGAAAGAAACTGCTTGACTATATCAGGGACCTGGATATCCCTGTTACTGCAGCGATCAGCGGCGTATGTTTTGGCGGAGGGCTGGAAATTGCATTGGCTTGTCACATAAGGATCTGCAGCAGCAATGCACTGTTTGCCTTTCCGGAGTCCAACCATGGTCTGATGCCCGGACTCGGAGGAATTGACCGTCTAGATGAACGTGTCAATTTAAAAGATTTACTCAAAATAATACTCGGAGGTGACATGATTAATGCTGAAGAAGCGCTATTGCTCAAAATAGTAGATACTGTTGTTCAAGACGAGGACCCGTTGAATTACACATTAAATTTCCTCAGAAAGATCACCGAAGGCCGCCAGATAACAGTCATAAACTATGTAATGCAGGCTCTTAAGAATTCCAGAAGGTTACCTGTTGATGAATCGATACGCGAAGAAACGAGAATGTTTTGTGACCTGGCAAGGGTCGAATCTATACGGAGAAAAAAGGAAAACGATTGATGTAAACCTACCCTGATACTCCTATTATCTTATTGAAATTCATAAAGATGAAAGTAGATTGTTAGAAAGCATGAACCAGTCCTTAAATACTATTTCCTTTAATATCACTGATGGCATCGGACACATTGAACTGATCCAGCCTCCTTCTAACCTGATGACTTCCGAGTTTTTTACTGAATTCACTGATTTGGTCGATGGTCTTAAGGTTTTGAAGGGATTGAAGGCGATTATTATAAGCAGCAGGGGAAGGCATTTTTCATCCGGGGCTAACCTGGAAGAGCTATTGGAAATGGTCGCTGCAGATGGCGAAAGAACTGATAAGATAAAGAAGGATGGTTTGAGGACTACTTCTGAAAGGAATTACCGTTCTTTTCTATTTTTTGAACAAACAGAAATTCCTGTAATTGCCGCTATTCGTGGCGTTTGTATTGGATCTGCCTTCGAGCTTGCACTGTTCGCCCATTTTCGTTTTTGTGGTGAAGACGCTGTATTCGGCTTACCCGAAACCACCTATAATCTTATTCCCGGACTCGGCGGTATCCGGAAAACTTTTTCATTATGCGGGCAGGCTAAGACTCTTGAACTGATATTAAAAGGCAACACATTCGGCGCAGAGGAAGCACTTCAATATCATCTTGTAGACAGGATTGTTCAAAAGCGAAAAGTTGTTGAATTCTCTATGGCATTTGCACGAAAAATCATGCAGAATTATAAAAAACAAAAAGTTTCCTTGTATTTACGACAAATTGCATTGAATGATCCCTTCTTCAACTGATATAGGTCCATTTGTAAAGCTAGCCGGATCAGGTAGCTATCTGCCAGGAGAATCAATTCCGATGGATAAGATAGATCTTTATCTTGGAGAAATGTCAGAGGCACCTCAGAAGGTCAGACGATGGCTTGAACGAATCCGCCCCCTGATGAAGGAACTGCTCGATATTGAATATTACCATTTTGCTATTGATCCTCTCACCCGTCAGTTTACAGAAGACAATGTGACGATGTCGGTCAAAGCAGCAAAAAAAGCGCTTTCTGATGCAAGAATGGAAGCTCCTGAGGTCGATCTTATACTATATGGCAGTGCTCACCAGGACCAGATGCCAACGGCATCAGTAAGGATTCAGGAAGCACTGGGCATTGAGCAATGCGGGGAGATCTCTATTCATGCCAACTGCACTTCTGCCTATAAAGCACTTCTGCTTGGTCATGACCTGCTAAAGAACGGTCGTTACCGAAATGCACTGGTGATCTCATCAAGCATGTCTTCTTCAGAGTTGATTGCCGAATATTATAATCAGTCACTGGTCACAAAGGAAGAACTGTTTCTCCGTTATTTTCTTAGTGATGGCGCTGCTGCCCTTATATTGAAGGCAGAAGATCAGCGATCGGATGGACTTTTTATCGATCATGTTTACATGGAATCCATTGGCGGGAAAAAACCATCAGCCATGGGTAATAAACGCCCTGCATACTGGATGAATCCTAAGGAGGAATTTGAAAAAGGATATCATCATCTTGCTCAGATGTTTCAGGAAGAACTGAGTGTCAACTTTCATGATCATGACGGATCGGTTTTCCTGAAAGGGTTAAGACGTATGATCACCAGGTATGGAATAGATTTATCCAAGTTGCGTTTTTTCCAGATCAATTTTCCCTCAAAGCATATTACTGAACTGGTCATGGATGAGTGTGAATCATTGGGAATTTCAAGGGATTCACTTTACTCGAAGATGTCAAGTATGGGGTACATCGGTCCGCCTATGGCCTTGCTTTGTATTGATAAGATCAAAAAAGAAGAGAAGCTGAATAATGGAGAGTTTCTTCTCAGTTTTGTCACAGAAGTCAGTAAATTCATGCAAGCCGGCTATTTAATAAGATATTACATTTAGTAATCCGTTTGAAATATTAGAGGTGAGAACGACAAAAAAATATAAACTTTATCTTATATCACCACACCAGGAGTTCATTAATTATCCTGCACATGTTGAACTGGCGAAGATGTTCGGGAAGAAGAGGCTGATGATCCCTTTGGCACTTCCAACTGTTGCAGCCCTGACGCCAGATCACTATGATATCCATATTTATGATGAAGACATAGAACCACTCCCTCTAAATTCCCTCCCCCATATTGTCGGTATAACTACACTTGCAGCGACAATTACACGCGCTTATGAACTGGCTGATAATTATCGTTCAAGAGGAGTAAAAGTTGTTTTGGGAGGTCCTTATGCTTCTTTCATGTCCGAAGAGGCACTTGACCACGCTGACAGCATTGTGGTTGGCGAAGCAGAAGGGTCATGGGAAGAGTGCCTAAGGGATTTTGAGAAAGGTGATATGAAGCCGGTTTACAGGACTGATGAATTCATCCCTTACAAAAGGCAAAAACCTCCCCGCTGGGATCTTATCAAAAGAAGGAAGATCTTCCAGGTAGCTATCCAGGCTTCAAGGGGGTGCCCTTTTAACTGCGATTTTTGTCTTGTTTCAAAATTATTCGGACGGAAAATGCGATACAGGGAGATTGAAAATGTGATAGAGGAAATTAAAGCGGCCCCATCAAATTATCTTTTTTTCGTCGATGACAATCTGACCATCAATAAAAAGTACGCCAAGGAGCTAATGATAGCGATGAAGCCACTCGGGATTTCATGGGGATGTATGTGCAGCATCGATGTGGCCAACGATGATGAACTTCTTGGGCTGATGGCAGAATCCGGGTGTTTCAATATCCTCATCGGTTTTGAATCTTTAAATCCTGCAAGCCTTGACGAAACCAATAAGCATCATAACAAGGCAGCAACCATTTATGAACCAGCCATCCGCAAGATCCATTCCCACGGAATCCATATCAATGCTTCATTTGTTGTCGGTTTTGATAATGACACCCTGGAGGAGTTCGATAAGATTTTCGATTTTTCGATGCGAACGAACATGCCCAGCGTAAACCTCCATCTGCTGGCAGCACCTCCGGGAAGCGAAATCTACAAAAAATACCAGAAAGAAGGACGGCTGGCAAATTGCAGGCCTGAATTCGGATCCGGTCATTTCCCCACCCTTCATTATATGAATATGTCCCAGATCGAGCTATTCGATCGCTATATGGAAACAATAAAAAAGCTTTATTCCTTTGATACAGCTCTTCTTAAAGCAGAAAAGCTCTTTTCCGATGGTGCGTTCATTCATAAAGGTGGAGATATCCCTTGGTATCTTAAAGCCCGGTTGTCCTGGATCCTTGTTAAAGAATTTGTGTTGACAATGGATCCTGCCAAAAGAAATTTGTTTTGGTTCATTTTCAATCTTATACAAAAGAAAAAGATTGCGATTGATAAAGGATTTGGCTACCTGATGTCTATGCTGAGTTGCCACAGGCAGATCGCAAAACACCAGAAACACATGGAAGATTACAGGAAAATGGTAATGGAATACACTACTGAACCATGGAGGACCAAGTGCTGATGCAGTCCTGTTTATTATTGTTAAGTAACTATGATTAAAGTGCTTAAGAATATTGGTGTTATTGGAGAGGGAAAAATGGGGACCAACCTGTTGTACTACCTTCTCGATATGGATTTTAACCTGACCTGGGTTTGCAGTCAGGATGCTGATCTTGAAAAGCTCAGAAGTACTTTCAATAAACGGCTGAATCGTGGCCTGGAAGCTGGAATCTATGATATGGAAAGAGTTCAAAGCATCCGTAAACGTCTGACAATATCCAACACCCTAAATGATACTGCAAACTGTGAATTAATTATAGAGGCCATTAATGAGGAACTACAAGCCAAACAGAACTTATTCAAAATACTTGACGCCATTGTGTCACATGAGTGCATTTTGACCTCGAATTCTTCTTCCATCAATCCTTCTTTACTTATACCATCTGAAAATCGCAAAGAAAAATTTGCCGGTCTTCATTTCTTTTATCCTGTTGCTTTGAAAAACATTGTCGAGGTTATCCTGGTTCCGGGATCTTCTAGGGAAACATTACAAGAGCTTACTTCTTTCCTGGAAAGCATTCATCGCAGGTTCCTGGTACTGGAAGAGAAGGACGGTTTTATCCTGAACCGTATCTTCCTTCATTTTCAAAATGAAGCTTTTCTTCTTGTGAATGAAAAAAAAGCAAGTATCATGCAGATTGACAGGATCGTCAGGGAATTTTTTTTCCCGATCGGGGTATTTGAATTTTTTGACAGCGTTGGTATTGATATTATGCTTGCATCTGTAAAGAATTACTCAAAAAATGATCCTTCAAAAGACCGGTTTCATCCATTAATCTTACAATTTGAGGAACTTGTATATCAGGGAAGGTTAGGAACGAAGAAGAACGGGGGCTTTTACACAGAAGCAAGTTCTTCAAATCCAGGTTACCCCGAAAATGAGGCAGAGATCTTATCCAGGTTAAAGACCTCGTACGAATTTGCATTCAAAAAACTGTGTCATTCATCCGGGATCCCTGCGAAAGAATTAAAAATTGCAATGGATGAATATTTCGGTGCTGAAACCCCTTTAATTTATTGAAAGACCCTTCATATTCAATATTTTTTGTATTCCCTTTCCCATTTTGTTATTTTTGTGCATCATAGGGAACACCATTCAAATACAAACATACTCTGGTAGCCAGAAATTAATTTGCCTGGTGGAAGAGGATGTTGGGAGTGGACTTACTTAAATAAATTAACATTCCAAACAAAAGAAATGTCTGAAAGAATTGTTGTCACAGGGATGAATATTATTTCATCGCTCGGTCTTGATTTGGAAACCAACTGGAAGAATCTTGTTGCCGGGAAGAGTGGTGTAAAGAAAATCAGCCTGTTCGATGCTTCGAAAAATATTACACAGATTGCTGCAGAAGTCCCTTCTGAATTTGATGAATTCTCAAGGAAATACATTAAAAAACGTGCAGGGAACCAGATGACAAGAGTCACTAAGATGTGTGTAGCCTGTGCGAAAGAAGCTGTTGAAAGGAGCAGGATATCGTTTGAAGAAATGGATAAAACACGTTGTTCCGTCATTATTGGGGTAGTGAATACCGGCAATTCCAGTACTGAAAAAGAGACGACTCAACAAAACAGGATCTTTAAGAGCATGACTAACTCGATGTCGGCATGGATCTCGATGGAATATAAGCTGATGGGACCTAATTTCGTAGTAAACACTGCATGTGCTTCTTCGGCTTATGCTATCGGACTTGGTTTCGAGATGATCCGGAATAACCAGGCTGATATTGTAATAGTTGGAGGAGCTGATTCTATTGTGAATTTTGAAGAGATCGAAGGATTCAATTCTCTTTATGCCCTTTCTGTAGAAAATGACAGTCCTGAAAAGGCCAGCAAGCCCTTCTCCAAAAACCGCGATGGTTTTGTGATCGGTGAGGGTGCCGGTATCATGATACTTGAATCAGAAACGTCGGCAAAGAAGAGAAATGCAACTATTTATGCTGAAGTTGCCGGATATGCTTTTACCAGTGAAGGATACAATATTATGGCCCCTATGACAGAAGGAGAGGGTATGGCTTATACCATGGAAAAAGCCATACAGCAGGCAGGGATCTATAAAGAAGAGGTTGATTACATCAATGCCCATGGCACATCCACAGAGCTGAATGACAGGTACGAGACAATGGCCATTAAACGTGTGTTTGGTCCCCATGCATATGATATCCCTGTTTCCTCCTCCAAATCTATGATTGGCCATACCATTGGTGCTGCAGGGGTCATTGAAGGTATAATCACAATAATGTCAATACGGAACAGTATTCTTACCCCCACTATCAACCTTGATCTCCCTGATCCCGATCTTGATCTTGATTATATTCCAAATCATTCCAGGGAATCGGAAGTCAATGTTGCGCTTTCAAATTCCTTCGGCTTTGGAGGTCATAATGCAACCTTAGTGTTCAGGAAATACCGTTGATAATTAACAGAATAAAATATAAGTTTTGATCCAAAAAATATTCTACTTTTGCAGATGATTTTAAATACACTCCATAATGGCCTTGATAACAGAAAATACGAAAAAAGAAGTAACGGATATTGTATTCAATTTTTTTGCTGATGAATGTGAAGTGGATATTAAGGATATTCATAATGATACCAACATAATAAACGACATAGATGGCGATTCGCTTATGTTCCTTGAACTCATTGAAATCTTTAAAAAGAAATATAACCTGGATATTGAACTTAAGACAATCGGAAAATATTCGGTAAAACACCCGGTTCAAACTATAGGCCAACTGATCGATATGCAGCTCCTGATCATAGAACATGAAAACAAGCTTCTGGAGCTGGACAAATAAAATGATTTATCTTCATTGTCACAGAAGAAATTAGCGTTCATTTTCCCTCCTTTCGCCAGTGATTATCCTGACGATCCTTTTATTAACCTGTCTGGTTTCGATGATTGTTTCAGGAAATATCTTTCAAGAGCAGCTGAATTTGCCGATCCCGATCTGACACAATTTAATATCCCCGTAAAGACCTATCTGGACGATGAACTGAAAACCCAGTATATTGCATACATTCAGGCATGCTCCCTGGTTAACTGGTTCAGGCAAAAAGAAATTATTCCAGCCTATTGTGCCGGATATAGCATGGGTATCTATGCCGCTTTATTTCAGTCAGAAGTCATCTCTTTCCTTGATGGACTTGTACTTATCCGCCAGGCCTTCAATGAGATTAAAAAAGTTATCAGGACACAACATTACGGGATGTGCATAATCATCGGCCTTAATCTGGATGACCTGGAAGCAATGATTAATAAGGAAAAGTTAAACCTGAAACCTGCAATCCAGAACAGTGTCTGTTCATTTTCCATTTCCGGTACAGCAGAAGATATTCTCAAAATTACCGAGATCGCGCAAAAAGAAGGAGCGCTAAGTACACGTGTGCTTAATGTTTCAATTCCTTACCATTCCTTTTTTTTAAAAGATACTGAAGCAGGTTTCACGGAATTTGTTAACCAAATGCAATTCCGGAGCCCTAAAATGCCGATTATCTCATTGGTCGACCAGGAAATCCTGCTTGAAGAACATGCGTTTAAGAATGAAGTGGTTCGTAACCTGTTCACTTCACTGAACTGGTATAAAACACAGCTATACCTCCAGGAACTTGGCGTAACAAGATTCGTGGAATGTGGCTCAGGAAAAGGAATTGTAAAGAATGCCAGGTTCATCGAGGGGGATACGGTAACCTTGACAGCCAATTCATATTCTGCCTTAATGGATATAAAATAAAAAATATAAACTGTTTATGTATTCAACCAGTATCCTGAAAAATCAGCCATGAATAAAGAGGAAATACTTCAGTTCTTAAATGAAAACCCGGCATTTGCCCTTGCTACTTGCGATGGAAACATCCCGCATGTCCGTACACTCTTGTTACATAAAGCAGATGAGACCGGTATCTACATAATGGTAGGAAAATTCAAAGATGTGTACCGCCAGCTTTCTGTTAACCCTTATGTTGAACTTTGCTTTCATAATAAAAATTTCCAGGTGAGGATCAGCGGACAAGTCGAAAATCTTGATAAAGACCTGGAACTCAAAAAAGAGATCCTCGCCGTAAGACCGTTTATGACATCATGGATAGAACAGGTAGGATTCAAATATATGGCTGTGTTCAGGCTAAGATATGGGAAAGCAGTTACCTGGAGCCTTGAAACCGAATTGCAGCCAAAAGTCGTTGTTCAATTATAGCAATTATAACATTCCCTTTGCTCTCCATTCCCTCCTGACCCTTAACAAGGTTCTGAAAACCGGTTCATCAAGTTTTTCTTCCTTTCGGATTCTAATAGATTCTATTAACATTTCTTTAGAGGGGCGTGTGTCAGATGAATAAAGGCAGTTGACCCGTTCCGAGGTTGTCTCATTGATTAATTGAACAAGTCTCTCTTTCGGGATTTCTTTTGAAAAATAAAACGCAGGAGGAAACATTAGTGATTGGCCAGGTTTTATCACCTGATCCTTCAGAGCTATCTTTTCAAGAGGTGTCTTTGGATATATCCGCAGTCCTGCTGCCATGTATACAAGATCTTCCGGATTAACATAATGATCAATAAAATCAATGGTTTCCTTGAATGTCTCCTGATTTTCTCCGGGACCTCCAAAAAGAAAGAACCACATTGTAGGCAAGTTGAATTTCCTGATATTGTTTGCCATTCGCCGGACCTCAGGTAACTCGAATCCTTTCCTGAGATTTGACAGCATTGCCGAAGACGCTGTATCCGGGGTGGCATCGATCTGGATGAAACCCGCTTTTATCATTAAATCAAAGAGTTCCTCACTTGAGTTTCCCGGGTTAATGCCCATTGTTCTTAACCGTAGATGGAGTTTCCTTCTAATGATCTCACGACAGATATCTTCCGCATGTCCCAAAGGATCATTAAAGGTCGAATCGACAAATTCAAACATGATATCTCCCAGCCTGTCATGGGCCTGCTCAATTTCGTCGACAATATCCTTTGGTTTCCGTGTCCTGAATGCCACACCCTCAAGCAAAGGATAAGTGCAATATATGCATTTATGAGAACAGCCTCGTTTGGTTTGAATTGGATAAACACCTTTTTCCCTGTAAGGAGTAAAATCAATTTTACAGTCGATTTCTGAAAAAATATTTGAAAGAAAGAGGGGATGAATGGCGCTTCTCTGGCCTTTACTATTTATTCCTTTGCCAACCAACAATTTCCCGTCAGGTATGATTTCTTTACCCTTCTCAAGTGCATCCAGCAAATTATAAAATACTGTCTCTCCCTCTCCAATAATGCCATAATCTGCTTTTGTCAAACCCATGATTTCCTGTGGAAAGATACTGAATCCGCTACCTCCTAAAATGATCTTTGCTGATGTGGCTTTTTTAACAGGCAGAATAATATTGCAGATTTGGGTATCAACATAATAGATAAAATTATCCGGAATTGTATTATCAATATTCCTGAGACTGAATCCGATATAATCAGGATTGAATTGGATAACATGGTCAACGAGGCCTTGTCCGCCATTGAATGTGCAATCGAATATGCTCACATCCCAGGAGTCCTTAAGACTTGCAGAAATCAGGCACAGTCCAATCGGTGGGACAGGATAGGGTGTATTTTCAGTATTGCAATTTACCAGTAGAACTTTTTTCATTTTTCGAATTGTCTGTCTAAATAACTCCTAAATAACATCGTCCCCTTTCTTGATCAGCCATAGTTTGCCTATTTCTTCGTGAAACCGGTCATGTGGCAGTTTTGTTTCCATAACGGAATTGAAAAAATTATACTTTTTGTAATTAAAATCAATGATCTTTTCCTTTACTTGCTGATAAAAAACGGTTCCGGGCATGGGTGTAAGCACTGTGTACCCGGCATAAACGACCCGGTTCTTATCCGCATATTCTGCCAAAGCCTTAAAATCATTAACTCCGTAGTCATTTGGTATAACATAATTTCCTCTCACCATGATGTCATTCTGTTCAAAAACCCGGATAGCTTCCTGGTTATCAATAGCAGGAGAATCCTTATGATATTTTTTAAGCTCCTCATCCCTGAAAGATTCAAATCCACATATAACGACCTTTAAGCCCCCTCTTGCGAATTTCTCAATTAGCTTAGGATAGCGTGCTACGACATCCGCACGGATATCCATAATAAATGTCTTGTGGATACCCTCTTTAATAATCTGATCGAAAAGAAGGTCCATGAAATTCCGGTCAACCACTGTGTTCGCATCGGCAAAGCGTACAACCGGGTATTCATCCATCGACTTCAACTCGGTTATCATGCTTTCAACTGTCCGCTGGTAGTATTTCCCTTTGAATTGTGTCCAGATCGAACAAAAGGTACATTTGTAGGGGCATCCAAGCGAAGAAAAAACATAAGTACTGGGATAAGGGCTGTTGCCGACTTTGTAAGTACTGATCCAACGATCTAAGTGACGACGGTCAGGCATGAGGTAATCCGCATTGGCAGCATCCCTGATACTGGGATTTCCATGTGTTTTTTTCAGATCTCCTTTAACATTCAGAAATATCCCTGGAACTGATTCCAACTTCAATCCCTTTTCTTTTGCAACTACCACATCTCTGAATAGGTGCGCTGACTGCCCGGGAATAACAATGTCTGCATATGTTCCTGCAAAATCCTGTGTGCAGAGTGTGGGATGCAATCCCCCTGCTACTGTCAGGATTAAAGGATCGAATTGCTTTACAACCCGAAATATCTCCAGGGAATAATCAAATTCGGATGTAATTATTGTGACGCCTACAATATCAGGTCTGTATTTTTCAAGCAATTGAATTATAAGGATATCCAGAGGTGGCGTCGTTGCATCAAGATCGTATTCACCTTTCGAATCAAATACAGTGACATCAAAATCCTTGACTGCAGCAGCAATTGTCAGCAACCCCAATGGTGGACCAATAAGTTTCCTGTGAATAAACTGCCTTGCATTTTCAGGGGCAAACCGGAGGATGTTATTCTCCGGGCTCCTTGGAGGATTTATGAGCAATATTTTCATGTAGTAATCTGCGTAACATTAATTTACAAAGATAGGAAATTGAGCAATGGCGATGATGACAAACCATACCTTCCCTATTTCATGAAAAAATGTACCTTTGTCCGAACCGTTGAGAATTATTCTAAAATACGATGACCGAGGTGGTACAAAGCAAGCAGAGATTCAAGGATCTGAAATGCTGCATTATTATTCCGACATATAATAATGACAAGACCCTGGAGCGAATCATCCTGGATGCCCTGGAATATACTGATGATGTCATTTGCGTGAATGACGGTGCCACCGACAAAACACCGGATATCCTTAATAGGATAAAATCTCTTTGCGTTATTAAAATCCCTGATAATAAGGGAAAAGGTTATGCTTTGCGGCTGGGTTTCCATCATGCCATCAAGCAGGGATTTCGTTATGCCATAACCATCGATTCCGATGGCCAGCATTATGCAGATGACCTACCGAAATTCCTTGATAAAATTGAACAGGAGCCTGACTCAGTCATCATCGGCTCCCGGAATATGGAACATGAGAGTGTACCAGGAACGAGCACCTTCGGACATAAATTTTCCATCTTCTGGTTCCGCGTCGAAACAGGGCTAAAGATGCCGGATGTCCAATCAGGGTACCGCCTTTATCCGTTAGAAAAGATAGAAGGAATGCGATTTTGGGGTAGGAAATATGAATTTGAGATTGAAGTTCTGGTAAGACTTGCATGGAAAGATGTAAATATCACATCTGTTCCAGTCAAGGTCCATTATGCTCCAAAGGGTGAAAGGGTATCGCATTTCAGGAAATTCCAGGATTTCATGAGGGTTAGCATTGTCAACACAATCCTTGTACTGGTAGCATTATTGTGGATCAATCCATTTCGTTTTATCAAAGCACTGCGGAAAAAATCTATTAGAAAATTCATTCAGGACTACATTATCAACAGTGATGACTCTAATATGAAGATAGCCATATCGGTGACCTTAGGGGTGTTCATAGGTGTAATCCCTGTCTGGGGATTCCAGATGCTGGTTGCATTTGGAGTCGCTTTTATTCTGAAATTAAACAGATTCGTTACGGTTGCTGCATCCAATATAAGTATCCCTCCCATGCTGCCCCTGATCGTCTTCCTGTCTTACATTACAGGGGGGATCATCATCGGTTATAAAACTCAAACAGTACATTATTCAGCAGGAATAACATTTGAATGGGTGAAAGCAAACCTGGTACAGTATCTGGTAGGAAGCATCATTTTTGGAATTCTTTTAGCAGTTGTTTTAGGGGCAATTACTTATTTACTTTTACGAATCCTAAGGAAACCGCAGATTGCCAGAAAAGAGATCAGTAACCATGGCCGACCCTAGTTCTTTTTTATTGATCCTATGTCTGAACGCTTTATTCAAATTTATCTTTTTTTCAGGGAGCGAAGGTTGCTGTTTTATATTTTTCTTTGCACAACTCTTATAACTATTCTTTTTTTTGCAACCCGGATAAAATTCCGGGAAGACATTACTGATATCTCAGGTTCAGATGTCAACCAGGTGACATTTACTAATGTTGTAAACCATACCAGGATCAATGATAAGCTGATCATTCGCCTTTCACTTGCCGATACTTCTTCCAAAGCTGATCCCGAGAAGTTGATAATGTATGCCAAGGCACTGGTTGATAGCCTTAATCACCATTTTGATTCAACATATATCAGGGGAATTATTGGAAATGTAACGGACGCTTCAGCAACCACATGGCTTGATCTTTTCTACGACCATCTTCCACTTTACATGGATCAAAATAATTACAGGGTCATTGATAGCTTGATTACTCCTGCATCCATTCATTCAGCCCTTGAACATGATTATAAAAATATCATGTCCCCTGCGGGATTTGCCTTTAAGAAAATGATCATGCGTGATCCTTTAGGATTGACTTACCAGGCACTGAATAAGTTAAAAACACTCGAGTCTGGTGACAACTTTGACATTGTGGATGGATTTGTTCTGTCAAAAGACCGAAAAAACCTGCTTCTTTTTGTTACACCTGCCAATTCTTCATCTGAAACCTACCGGAACGAAAAACTAATCACTGGATTGGATCAACTGCTGGCAAGGATCAGTGCTGGGAGTAAACCTGAGATCAGGGGACAATATTTCGGGGCCATTGCTTTTGCTGTTGGAAATGCGCACCAAATAAAGAAGGATATCCTCCATACATTGATCATAGCCTTGTGCCTCATTTTTCTATTGATTGGCTGGTTTTTCAGAAGCTTTAAGATCCCCTTGCTTGGCTTTTTGCCTGCTTTGTTCGGAGGAGGACTCGCTCTGGCAATCCTGTACGTGGTAAAAGGCACGGTCTCTGTTATCTCTCTTGGCATTGGGTCAGTGATCCTTGGATTGATAGTAGATTATGCACTTTACATCATCACGCTTTATCAAAAGAAGGGCGATATACTCGTGGTATTGAAAGAGATAACCCTTACTATTTTTCTATGCAGCCTGACCACGGTTGGTGCATTTTTCTGCCTGATCTTCCTGCATTCATCGGTTTTACAAGACCTTGGATGGTTTGCAGCCTTCAGCGTGGCTGGTGCCGCAGTCTTTGCGTTGGTCATCCTCCCGCACTTCCTGAACCAACATGACCTCAGATGGAATAAAAGGAACGGTAATTTCATTGATCGCATTGCTGCTTTCTCCTATGAAAAAAGTAAGATCGTCGTAATTCTGCTACTGGGCGCTATGGCTCTAAGTATATTTTTCCTTTCCAGGGTTGGTTTTGAAGACAATATGTTGTCCCTGAACTTTGTGCCGGACAAATTAAAAAACATGGAAAAGGATCTTGACAGGATCACTGGAGCTTCCCTGAAAACAGTTTACCTTGTATCAACGGGCAGAACCCTTGAAGATGCATTGAAGACGCAGGAAGGAATGCGCCAGAGCATGGAACCTCTCAAAGGATCAGGTGTAATTCATAGTGTCTCAGGCTGCGATGGACTTTTGCTCTCAGATTCACTTCAGCAGCTAAAGATCAAGCAATGGAATCAATTCTGGACAAAAAAGCGAATAGACCAACTTGTACATGATCTGAACAAAGCTACTGTGGATCTTCATTTCAGGGAAAATTCATTTAATCCGTTTATCCGGCATCTGACAAAAACATATACAGTTCTCAATCCGGTGGAGACTAAAATGCTGACATCCGGCATTCTCTCTGATTATATCACTGAAATCAAAGATCTTTCTATGATCACCACACTGATCAAGGTCAGACAGGAAGATAAGAAGCAAGTCTACCATGTATTTGAAGGAAAACCGGGTATTGTAGTCTTCGACAAGCAAATCCTGACTAACCATTTTGCAGCAAATGTAAAACACGATTTTAATCTGTTGGTAAGGCTTTCAATGATCTTTGTCACGTTGCTCCTGCTGCTTTCTTTTGGCCGGGTCGAAACTGGCCTTACGACAGCCTTCCCGATGTTTGCCGCCTGGCTCCTTACCTTGGGATTCATGGGTGTGACTGGCATCCGCTTCAACATCTTTAACATTATCGTTTCTTCATTTATTTTCGGACTTGGTGTAGATTACAGCATCCTAATGATGCGTGGATTGCTGTTCGAATACAGATATGGCACAAAAGAAATATCTTCATACAGGACCGCCATCATTCTTTCTTCTGCTACCACTTTGTTCGGCGTAGGTTCATTGTTTTTCGCCTTACATCCAGCGCTGAATTCTATAGCTTTTGTTTCTGTTTTCGGGATCATTGCAGTAGTTCTTGTGTCTTTTACCCTCCAACCGATGTTTATCCGTTGGTTCCTGTTAAACCGGCTGAAAATGGGAAGGTACCCTGTTTCTATGCGGATCTTTTTCAAGACCTTCATAACCTGGGGAAACATCGTCCTTGTAGCGATCCTTCAGGTTATCTTTGGAGGACTGATCTTCCTCCTGTACCCCGGTTCAAGAAAAAAGAAGGAGTATGCATTTCACTGGCTCTTTTGCCAGCTTTGCAAAGCATATATCTTTGTAACATTCCCTACAAACCGGAAACTTTACAATCCGCGCGGTGAAGACTTCTCCAGGCCTGCTCTCATCATCAGCAATCACCAGTCACTTATCGAAACACCTTCTTTTCTGCGTCTCCATCCGAAAATCATCATCCTGACCAATGAATGGGTGTGGAATTCACCTTTGTTTGGACCGGTTGCCCGGATGGCAAGCTTTTTCAATGCTGATAAAGGTATCGATAGCATCCTCGATCAATTGAAAGAAAAAGTCGGTGAGGGATACTCTATTCTTATCTTTCCCGAAGGACACCGGTATATCGATAATCGCATTCACCGCTTTCACAAAGGGGCTTTTTATCTTGCTGAAAAACTCCAGATCGATATTCTCCCAATTGTGGTTTTTGGTTCAGGGGAGTTCCTGGGCCGGGGTGAATTCTGGGGCAGGCCATCAGGGCTGCGTATGAAGATACTCGACCGGGTAACAAATAATAATCCGGATATGGATCTGAACTATTCTGAAAGATCAAAACACTTCCGGCAATTTTATTCACATGAATATGCGAAATTCATGGAACAGGAGGGAACTTGTAAGTACTATCGAAAAAAGCTTTTGTTAAATTATATTTTTAAAGGGCCATTACTGGAATGGCATCTACGCTTAAAAATGAAGATCGAAAAGTATTATCAGGCTTATAATGAAATGATCCCAAGAGAAGGTGAGATCCTTGACCTTGGTTGCGGATATGGATTCATGACCTATATGCTCAGTCTGACTTCACCCTCAAGAAAAATCACGGGAGTGGATCATGATCCGGAGAAGATCTGCGTGGCAGCAAATTGTTTTTCGAAAAATCAAAATATTGATTTTATCTGCGAAGAGATAACCCGTTACTCATACAGGAATAAAGATGTCATCATTCTGACCGATGTTTTACATTACATGCCACAAAAAAATCAGGAAGAAGTTCTTTTACATTGCATTGAAAAACTTAATCCGGGTGGTATGATCCTGCTGAGAGATACAGATCCGGAAAAGCAAAAACGCCATAAAAGAACCAAATGGACTGAAGTTTTTTCGACCTGTAATTTTGGACTCAACAGGACAACCTGTGCCTCCAAAGACTTTTATTTCATTTCTCTGGAAAGCATCAGTCGCATCGTTGACATGAAGGAATTGAAGATGGAAGTGGTTCAGGAGGCAGAGAATACATCCAATATCTTATGTATAATCCGTAAAAGATTGGAAAACTGAAATGAAATACGATGTGATCATTGCAGGCAGCGGTCTTGGCGGACTTCTTTGCGGATATATCCTCGCAAAGGAAGGGTTGAGTGTATGTATCCTTGAGAAAAATCAGCAGGCAGGGGGATGTCTTCAGACCTTTACACGTAAAGATGTCGTTTTTGATACAGGCGTTCATTATTTCGGGGGAATGGATCCAGGCCAGACATTAAACAGGTATTGGAACTATTTCGGACTTACACGATCTCTGAAGCTGGAAAGAATGGATCCTGATGGTTTTGATGTTATCGGCATTAATGGCAAAGACTACCCGTTGGCCATGGGTTTTGACCGTTTTATTGATAAACTTCATTCATTTTTCAACTCTGAAAAAGAAACTATCGAAAAATATATTTGTCGACTGAAAGAGATCAGCCAGGCATTCCCGCTCTATAATCTTGAAATGCCGGCAGACCATAAGGAAGATTATTACCGCAATCAGGGTGCCTGTGATTTTTATACCACACTTTCCGGGAACAGGACACTTACATCAGTACTGGCAGGGAACAATCTTTTATATGCAGGAAGCAGAGAACGTACCCCCCTTCACATACCTGCCCTGATCAACCATTCTTTCATTTCAAGTGCATGGCGAACGGTTGATGGCAGTGCCCAGATAGCCAATGTGCTGTCTGAACAGATCATCTCTGCCGGAGGAGAGATCAGCCATGGAAAGGAAGTCACAGAGATCAGATTGAATGAAAACGAATTTGAAGTAATGACGAAACCCGGACAATGCTTTTCTTCAAAGAGATTTATATCGGGAATTCATCCTGCTAAGACATTAAAAATGATGGAGTCATCGGTTTTTAGAAAATCTTTCTTCAAGCGCATTATAAATCTGAAAAACACCACTTCTTCCTTTGCAATATATATCGTCCTCAAAGAGCGTTCATTCCCATATTTCAATCACAATTATTATTTCCATAAAACTGTGGATGTCTGGAATGATGAAAGTATTGAAAACTGGCCATCGGGCTACATGATGCATACACCGGCATATGAACCGGAAAATGGTTTTGCAAAAAGTATGATCATCCTTACTTCTATGCCTTTCGAAATGGTGAAGAAATGGGAACATACCAGCCATGCTGACCGTAGCGGGGAATACCTGGCATTCAAAGAACAATGTTCACAATCACTTGTCAACCTTGCGGAGAAACGATTTCCCGGGTTAAGGTCGGCGATTGGTTACATGGAAGCATCTACACCACTGACCTGGCGCGATTACAATGGTGTACCGGAAGGATCAATGTATGGAATCGAACGCAATTACCAGGATTCGCTGTTGACGACACTTTTACCAGTGACGAAGATCCCCGGTTTCTATTTCACAGGCCAGAATATTAATATTCATGGGGTACTCGGTGTAACGATCGGCGCTGTACTGACCTGTGGTGAGATACTCGGACTGGAATATCTGTTAAATAAAATAAGAAAAGCCTGAAAATGAGAATGTTTCTTAAGATAATATTTATCATAATCATAGCACTATTCTTTATTGTTATCTTTTTAGGGATATGGTTCCAGCTGGATACCCGAGTCACTATCCCTGAACCTTCTGACACGAGCATTACAAAGCTTACTGTTACTTCCCCGGAGAAAGGTTTTTATACCTGTGGCAGTGGTTGGCTTCAGCATAGAAGTTCAGGATTATGGGAACTTTATATCGAAGGTAAACCTTTTCAACGCGGTGTGATAGAAGGTAAACTGACACATAACCTGATTGAAGATCAGGAACTGGCCTTTACCAGCCAAATCAACCAGATGATCCCCTCCCCTTCTTACCTGAAATTCCTGAGATATTTTATTTATTGGTTTAACCGCGATCTGGAAGATTATATCCCGGATGAATATAAATTTGAGATTTATGGGATCTCATTATCGGCCTCCGATAAGTTCAACTTCATTGGAAACAACTATCAGCGGCTTCTGAATTATCATTCGGCCCATGACATCGGTCATGCATTGCAGGATTTTCAAATGGTAGAATGTACGTCGTTTGGCGTTTGGAAAGATAAATCAAAGGACGGGTCCTTGCTTATAGGACGGAATTTTGACTTTTATGTCGGGGATGATTTTGCTGTAAATAAAATCGTTTGTTTTGAAAAACCTGAAAAAGGCTATCCCTTCATGATGATAACCTGGGGAGGAATGACAGGTGCTGTTTCAGGAATGAACGAGCAGGGACTGACAGTTACTATCAATGCTGCCAAATCAGATATTCCATATTCTGCAAGAACGCCAATTTCCATATTGGCACGAGAGATCCTTCAGTATGCTAAAAATATTAAAGAAGCTTATGCCATTGCTCAGAAAAGAGAAACTTTTGTTTCAGAATCTATTCTCATCGGTTCAGCTAATGATGGGCAAGCCTCAATCATTGAAAAATCACCTTATAAAATTGCACTGGTTGAACCGCAAAACAACTATATAGTCTCTACCAATCATTTCAGGTCAAAGGTATTCAGTGAAGATCCAAAGAATATTAAAGACATGAAGGAGAATGCTTCATTATACAGGTATAAAAAGATGTTACAGGATATTACCGAAGAACAACCTCTCGACATCGGGGGAATGACTAAAATTCTCAGGGATCAGTCAGGTTTGAACCATGCTGATATAGGTATGGGAAATGAGAAGGCTATCAACCAGCTTATCGCACACCATTCAGTTATCTTCGAGCCGGAAAAACATCTGGTCTGGGTGTCAGATGGCCCATGGCAAATAGGAGGATATACATGTTACGACATATCTAAAATATTTCATAATTTTGCCGCACTGCACAGAAAAACCGAAATCTCTGAAACTGGCATGGCAATTCCCCCGGACCAATTTTTAAATTCAGATAGTTATAAGCAGTTCAACCGGTTCAGACAATTGAGAAAAGAGATGAAAGACATGATCCGGTCCGGAAAAGAACAAACCCTTCAGCGTTCGTTCATTGATGAATTGATCGGGACAAACAGGGAATTCTTTCAGGTTTACTCTTTAGCTGGAGATTATTTTTACTGGAAAAATCAACCCGATAGTGCGGAGAGATATTATAGAATGGCCCTTGGGAAAGTGATTCCCCGGCAGAACGAAAAGCAAAAGATCATTAAAAAGCTTGCTGATTGTATCGTTCAACTGAAAACAAGAAAATCATGAAGTTCAAACTAATATACCCGCGTTGGGATAAACTCGAAGGACAAACCATATTCTACCTCCCTCCTCATGGTCCGGTAGTGATGGCCGCTGATCTGCCATCTTTTGTGGAAGTGGATTTTACCGATGAGAATGTGGAAGATCTTGTAATTGATGAGTCTCCTGATTTTATTGGGATTTCTATGATGCTTACTACTCAGGTGAAGCGGGGATGGGCAATTGCAGACCAGTACCGTAAACTGGGGAAAAAAGTCATTTTTGGAGGGATCTCGACAATGTTGCATGCGGAAGAGACAATGCTTCATGCAGATTCTGTTTTCCTTGGAGAAGTTGAAGGAAGGATGATTACAGTTTTTGAAGATTTTCGTAAAAATGAACTGAAAAAAGTCTATAATTTTATAAGCAAACCACCTGATATGGGTCTCATAGGCCCTGCCAGGCGGGATATTCTGAAAGAAGATCTGTATTATCACAAGGGATTCAGGATGGTTGACCTGTTCCACGCCTCCCGCGGCTGCGTTTATGACTGCTATCCCTGTGCTGTACGCTATCTTGGGGGAAGAGGATTTCGGCCACGCCCTATCGACCGTGTTGTGGAAGAACTCTCTCAGATGGAGAACAACAGACTGTTTATTGTCGACAATTCACTTGCACTTGATACTGAATGGGAAAAGGATCTTTTTCGCGCAATGATCCCGCTGAAGAAAAAATGGGTCAGCCATACCATTGAGGATAAAGATGAGGTACTTGATCTCGCAGCACAAGCTGGCGCATGGTATGTCTACCAGGCAGTTTTTGACCGTTCCGATTATATCCGTAACCGGATAAAGCAATATCACGATCATGGGATCGGTGTAGAAGGAACGATCCTACTTGGCCTTGATAATCAAACAGAAGATGATATCAAACGTCTGATAGATTTTCTTCTCGAGATTGACCTTGATCTTGCAGAATTTACGGTACTCGCACCGTTCCCTCACACCAAAGCTTATAGTGACCTTCTTAAACAAGGGAGAATCTTTGATCACGACTGGGATCATTATAATGCAGGCAAGGTCGTTTACCATCCCAAACACATCACAGCCGACCGACTGCAGGAATTATATTATTATGCCTGGGAAACATTCTACCAGGATGAACCACAGACTCAGAAAATGTTTAACCTGCTTTCGACTGTCATTCAACGAGAACAGCTGGACGGAACCTACAAACCAAGAAGACGGGATCTGTTGGATCAGAGTTTCGGCAGGAATATAAATGAAGTGGCATAAATATTAATCCTTCTCACTATTAATTAAGATCAGCAGCTCATAACTGATGGAAACCAACCCGGAATTCAACAACTATATGGATCGGTACTTCAATTATATGGGCCAATGGGAAAGTCCATCAAAATGCGGATTGAAAATTGTTAAAAGGAAGGACGGAAAGACACTTGCAATTGCAACAGAGATCTACCGTCAAAACCCTGGAACACCAGTAACGGAATGGTGTGCCCCCCTCGCCAGCCAGATATTATCAGTAGTCGGAGAGAAACCGGATAATTTTATTTTTATCGAGCATACTCCTGATCTAAAAAGCAAGCTCAGCTTTTATGGTGAAACCTTTGACCTTGTATCGTTTGATTGGGACGGAACCAGCTACCAGAATCCTCATTGGAAACGCCTCACCCGGGAACAAGTCAACAACCTGATGGAAGAATGACTCGGGAAATTCCCGAATTTCCAAATCTCCAAATCTCCAAATCTCCAAATTTTCAAATTGAGTATCCCCGCTGGCGCGCGTCTGTGACACGTGCCGACTCACTGCTCGTTTTTAACGAGCAAAATATTTCTCAGCTTACACTTGGCACTTGGCACTTGACACTTGAGACTTGAGATCTTGTGACCCTGTAACAAATGTTACATTCAACCCTTTCAGGGTTGTGCATCGCGTAGGCGCCTTCCTTCCCCGGGTTTCACCCGGGGTTATTCACATTGAAGCCTTTCAGGCTTCCCAATTTCCAAATCTTCAAATCTCCAAATTTTCAAATTGATCATCTTCAAATCTCCAAATCTTCAAATTGATCATCTTCAAATCTCCAAATTTTCAAATCTTCAAATCAATCAACCAGTTAGCAATCGTCCTTCCGTCCAGTCTATAATTAAACTATACTTGACCTCTAATTAACCTTTACCCCTCCCTTATCCCCCAAAACCCGACCCAAAATCGATTTTTTTGATCATTCAAAACAAAAAATAATGGTTTCAAGACGATTTTATGCAAAAAAAAACAGGCCTGGGTACACCTCACCCAGGCCTGCTTTACACAGATCCTTTAAATTTTGCACTTTACACTTCAGATTTCACACTTAACACTTAACCCCGAACCCTGAACCCCGAACGCTTCACCCCGAACCCTTCCTGGCACCTCAGCCACCCGTACCGCCACTCGTCCTCTGTTCTTGACTACGCTCTTACTCCTGGCAGCATTATTGAACAGATCTCTCCGCAGAACTTCATAACCGCTTGTATCAACTTCTTCCCTTTTTGACCTCCGCATAAAATCACCAATAGCAAGATTCCAGGCATTTTGTAGACCCGTCACCCTCTTTTGGTATTTCGCCTTCAGTTTAGGATTTGCCATGACCATCTTCGCATAATCCGTGGCATCCTTGAACTTCACCTGGCTGGCCACCTGCTTTTGAGTCCATTGCTTATTCGAATAATCCGGATACCTGGACCTTACAGTATGACCGCCGACAACCCGGAAGATCCACTTATCGAACCTTCCATGTTGATTTTTCCATAGTACATTATCATCTACAATCATAACATTTAATTTATTCGTGAAACATCGAGTTTAAGAACATAGTGAATTAAAATTGATAGCTGAACCTGACTGCCGTCAGGCAGTCAATCCCGACGAAGTCGCAGGGTATAACCTGCCTGCCGGCAGGCAGGTACTCCGCCCCTTGGGGCGGAATTAGGGTCCAGGGCTTGCCCTGGGGTTTATACCCGTGGTTGGTTTATCTTACAAAGATAGATGAAAATACCAATAAAAACAACTATTCCTACCGATTTATTTATTGACATAACATTTTAGAAAAAAGACCGTTTTCTATAAGCTTTTACCCTAACATCTGAACACTTTTAAAAAATTCTTTCAATTTATTTCTTAAATCATCTCCAAATTTTCAAATTTTCAAATCTTCAAATTGATCATCTCAACTGTAATTCGTAATTCGTAATTTACTCTGTGACCCTGCGAATTCTAAGATATCTCCGGGTAATTTGTAATTTCGCGCGATAAATCCGACACCATGGCTGATCAAATCATAATCAGAAGACTCCCTCCCGTCTGGTTCATTGGTTTAATAAACTTGTTCCGCTCCGGCTTACTTTGGCTTTACAGGAGAACTTTCCCTCCCAGTATCGTGATGTACGAGCGGTTTACTTCATTCTGGCTTTTGGCAGCCGTTAAAGTAGCTGCTGAACTTGATATTGCAGGGATCCTTGAGAAAAAGCCTCTCACAATACAACAACTTGCAGAAAATACAAACTCAGATACTCAGGCACTTTTAAGACTGATGCGTGCACTCGCAAGTGAAGGCATCTTTAAAAGGACGAAGCAAGGTCTGTACAAAAACACAAGATTTTCAAAAGTTCTGACAGACGGGAAAGGATCTTTGCATTATACTTTTCTGCAACATCTCGGGACCCTTAACTGGTCCTTATTTAATGAGCTCTCTTACTCAGTACATACCGGGAAATCAGCATTCACAAAGATTCATGGAATGACTATCTATGATTATCTTTCTCAACACCCTGATGAATCAGCACTCTTTGATCGCTCTATGACAAACCTGTCCGAAATATCCATTGAACCTATCCTGAGCTCAGTGGATTTCAGCAAATATCATGTGATTGCAGATATCGGTGGAGGCGAAGGATTATTACTTTCAAGTATTCTTTATAAAAACAAAAATTCAACAGGTATTCTGTTTGATCTTCCGGAAGGACTGAATAACTCCGGAAAGATTTTTGAAAAATTCGGCGTTACGGAACGGGTACAGGTAATCGAGGGGAGTTTTTTTCATACGGCACCTGCAGGAGCAGACGTATACATTTTAAAAAATATTATTCATAACTGGAATACTGAAGACAGCTTAATAATCCTTAACAATATCAGGAAAGTAATGCCACCCCATGGAAAGATCCTGATCCTCGAAATGATCCTCGACGAAACAAACCATTCTACCATCGGTAAGCTGATCGACCTGCAAATGATGGTCTTTATGAATGAAGGAAAAGAACGCACCCTTAGGGAATTTGAGACGCTCCTTCAATCAGCCGGACTCAAACTGAACAGGCTCATCTCCACAATTGCCCCTGTTAGCGTTATTGAAGCAGTTATCGCTTAAGGTGAAGACTAACGGGTAGGGTTCATTAAGAAGGTTTCTATATCTTTGCCTTATGCATCGACTATTCTCAGCTTTAAGAAAAGAATTTCTTATTCTTATCCGTGACATACCGGGACTGGCAATCCTGTTCATAATGCCGGTATTGCTGATCTTTATCGTTACCCTTGCCCAGGAGAATGCCCTGAAATCATCCAAAGAATCTAAGACTGATGTCGTTTTTATAGATCATGCCAATTCCGGTTTTTCCAGACTTCTGCATCAAAACTTAGACAGTTCAGGACTTTATCATTTGATATCAAACCAGGCTAAAATCCCATTAACGGAAGAAATCGCCCGTAAAAGGATCGGAAATGGAGATTATCCTGTCGGTATAGTTATTACAGCAAATGATAAGCCTGTTCAATTGCTTATCGATCCTAGTCTCCAGGCATCCTTTAAGAATTCATTGACAGCATCTTTGACCTATTTTATTAAAGGAGCTCAAAGCCAGATCGCAATTGAAAATTTGTTAAAATCCATGTCGCCGGTAACGGCATATAGGATCGACGGGCTTATCAGAAAAAGCATGATGAATATGCCCCCCGTCACTGAGATCTATGCCACAAAAGAGAATGCTGTGATCAAACCTTCTATCATTCAGAACAATGTTCCGGGATTCATTTTATTTGCCATGTTTTTTATCGTGATCCCCCTGGCAGGAAGCATGGTTACCGAAAAAATTGAAGGAGCCTTCGGTCGATTGCGAACTCTGCCTGTTAAAGTCGCCATTCTTCTTTCTTCGAAAGTAATTTTATTCCTGGGTGTCTGTTTTATCCAGTTCCTGTTGATGCTGATGGTCGGAACCTGGATTATGCCTGTATTCTATGGAATGCCTGCCCTGCAATTGGGATCACATTACACTATAATTATATTTGCGACTATTTGTGCGGCATTGGCGGCTACAGGATTCGGGCTGTTAGTAGGCACTCTGGCTACTTCACAGGGACAAGCTGCTCTTTTTGGATCAGTAATAGTAGTCATCCTTGGAGTTATCAGTGGCACTTTTCTCCCTGTCTACCTTATGCCTGAATCGATCCGGAATATCAGCCTTATTTCTCCGATCCGGTGGGGCATAGACAATTACCTGGATATTTTTATTCGTGAAGGTACACTGGGATCCATTCTCCCGAACATTTTCAAACTGCTCATCTTTTTTGCCTTTGCTATGATCGTTTCCATTGTTATTTTTGCAAAACGTAAGTAAGGTACTAACCTGATATAATAAAGCCACATGAAAGAAAAAGACGGTATTATTGATTGCCCCCAGCAACAACTGATACTTTATGTGGAGAAGGAAGATGGGACTTATGAGCCATTGCAAACCGGTTCATACCTCACAAAAAACTTCCTTGATGATTTTAAGTTAAAACGCCGGCACCTTGAGGAATCTCTGAAACAGAAGGTTCAATCAGGCGAGGTTAGTCCCATCTATTACTATATGGTTCTGGAAGATCTTACCATCAGTGAACTTTCAGCCCGCACAGGAATCAAAAAAAGGAAAGTAAAAAAACATCTTCAAGCTGATTATTTTAAAACTGTAACACAAGAGACCCTTCAAATTTATTCCGATGTGTTCAATATAATAGTACCAGATATGCTGAATCTGCTGATTAAGACACCTGGCAATCCTAATGATACAAATACCAGTTCATGATGGGCACTATTACCTACAAGCATAAGATGGCAGCACATTGTGAATCGGGAGCCGTGACTTCTCTCCTGAATAATGCCGGTCTTGACATTTCCGAACCTCTTGTCTTCGGTATCTCCAGCGGCATATTCTTTGGCTATTTTCATAAGATGAAATCTTTTACGTTCCCGACCTTTATTGTTAGGAATAAACCTGGATCGATACGTAAAAATCTTGCAAAAAGACTTGGCATAAAATTTTATACTGAACAATTCCATTCTCCTGATGAAGGAATGAAAAAGCTGGATGAACTGCTTGAAAATAATATCCCCGTGGCCGTCCAGGTTGATTTTTTTTATATGGATTACCTTCCTGAGTGGGAGCGCGTTCATATCAATGTTCATTTTATCATTGTCGTCGGGAAAACAGGATCGAAGTATATCATTTCCGACAGTTATTTCCCCAATCTGGTGGAATTGGAATCTACATCATTGCGAAAAGCCCGCTTTACCGGCGGAAACATGTCACCAAAAGGGTTTTTATTTTATCCTGAATTCATCCCTAAAGAGCTTGACTTTAAAAAAGCCATTTTAAGTGGAACTAAAAAAGTTTGTTTTAACATGCTTAGCATCCCGATGCCTTTTATTGGCATCAAAGGAATCCGCATGTTTGCAAAGAAGGTAAATGAATGGCCTTCATTTGCCAGGGACATTGAACATCTTTCACATGAGATCATGAAGATCAATATCCTCCTGGAGGACCAGGGAACCGGAGGAGCTGGATTCCGCTTCATGTATGCCAGTTTTCTTCAGCAAGGCTCTAAGATCCTTGGCAATCCTGAATGGAGTGAATTGTCAAAAGAAATGATGGAGATCGGTGACGGATGGAGGGAAATATCTTTGTTTGCATCAAGGATAGGGAAGAATCGCGAACTCGGGCCTGAACGGCTGAAAGAGTTGAGTACCATGCTTAATGGACGTGCCGAAGTGGAAGAACGCTTCTTTCGGCGCCTGAAAAATTCAATAAACTAAACTAAGTATATGACAAAGGAACCATCGCCAGAACTTAAACTCGAGATCAAGAAAATGATCATGGAGACCTTAAACATTACAGACATTAATCCTGAAGATGTTGATGATGAAAAACCATTGTTCGGGAGCGATAATGAACTGACACTGGATTCAGTTGATGCCATTGAGATCATCATGGCCCTTCAGCGTAAATATGGCATCCGTATCGCGGATCAAAGTTTGGCTCGTTATGTGATTCGTTCAATCAATAGTATTGCAGAATTCATCCTGACTGAACAGGAAAAGAACAAATCGTAATTGCCTCAGCCGACCCACATTAGATTTTAATTAAAATTACAGATTCAATTTTCTTTATATTTGAAGTCCGTTTCAAACAAAATTTAAATGTTCTCGTGCATGAAAAATTCTTCATTATGCTTATTACTCACCGTACTTTTTCTTCCTTTCCAATCTTTTACACAGGATACTATTACGCAGGCGACGGTATCTCATAAAACGCAGCATGCTTCCAATCCAAACCACATAAATCCCGGTTTTTATATTAAACTAGGCCCCTCCTTTCCTTTGGGAACCTATGCTGTGGGATCTAGTATCATGGATAAGACGGATAAAGGAATTTATCCTTCCATTTATCCTCAGGCATCCCTGGGAGGTGCCATGGATATGGGATTCTTAATCTATATAGGGCCGGCTTTTGCTAATAATCATCTTCGCGCCGGGATAGATGCAACATTCATCTCTTTTTCTTTTAACTCTATTAAATCAGATTCGATTTCCGGTCCAAAAACCCAATACTGGTACTACTATTTAGGCCAGAAATTCGGACCGGTCATCTCTGTTTGTCCGGTGGATCGCCTGGTTATCGATCTGTCGTGGAAACTCAATGCATATGTAGCTTACCTTCATCACCAAATACGGAATGAAGTGACCGATGAATGGGGAGATAATCTGACCCAGAATGAGATTAGCATGAATATCAGGTACTCCATAATGCTTTTTGCTTTTCAATACAACTATGGTAAGGCGACATACAATGATTTTGACTCCTCCAAGCCTAAACATTTAGTCGACAATACTACTTATCGTATCATGATTGGATTCAAATTCTAACAAATACTGTTTCTGACAGCTCATCATGATGGGTTCTCCTTTTTTACCTGAAATCGAACATAGTCCGGTTGAAGCGATCAGGAAATTTCAGGAAATAAAGCTTCAACAACAGCTTCTTTACCTGGACAGAAAATCGAAATTCTATGCGGATCATTTCAAACGTAACAGGATTGATATCAGCCATATCAAAGGCATTCAGGACCTTGTGAATATCCCGCCAACTACAAAAGAAGATCTTCAGCAACACAATGAGGATTTTATCTGTGTGCCGAGACAGTCTATCATCGATTATATTACCACGTCAGGAACTTTGGGGGACCCTGTCACTTTCGCTATGACGGACAAAGATCTTGACCGGCTGGCATACAATGAAGCAATTTCGTTCACTTGCGCTGATGGATCGACAAACGATATTTACCAACTTATGACGACAATCGACAGGCGATTCATGGCAGGTCTCGCATATTTCATGGGAATCCGCAAAATGGGGGCAGGGATAGTCAGGGTCGGAAATGGAATACCTGAGTTCCAATGGGATACCATCCACAGAATTCATCCTACAGCTATCATTGCAGTTCCCTCATTCATTCTAAAGATCATTGAATATGCAGAGACCAATCATATCGATTATCGGAACAGCAGTATCAAAAAAGCTGTCTGCATAGGAGAACCACTAAGAAATACAGATTTCACACCCAATACTCTCGGACGCAGGATACTTGAAAAATGGCCCATCAAGCTTTATTCGACCTATGCATCTACAGAAATGGGGACCTCCTTTACCGAATGCAGCGAAGGAGTCGGCGGCCATCTTCATCCTGAACTAATAATCGTGGAATTCCTTGATGATCGTGACCAGCCTGTTGCCGAAGGAGAATGCGGTGAAGTGACAATTACGACATTGGGTGTGGAAGGAATGCCCCTGCTTCGCTTTAAAACCGGTGATGTTTGTTTCCACTATTCATCCCCTTGTAAATGTGGCAGGACAACCATCAGGCTCGGTCCGGTGATCGGGCGAAAAAATCAAATGATCAAATTCAAAGGAACGACCTTGTATCCTCCTGCCCTTTATGATATCCTCGACAGCATCGACTTCATCTCAAATTATATAGTTGAAGTTTTCACCAATGAGATCGGGACGGATGAGATAATCATCCATGTTGGCAGCAAAGTACCGGTTTCCTCTAAAGAAAAGGACATCAAAGACCATTTCCGCGCAAAATTGCGTGTAGCACCATTAATAAGATTCGAAACAGACGAGGACATCCAGCGGATGCAATTTCCAGAGAAGAACCGTAAACCCGTCAAATTCCTTGATAACCGGGATAGATCGAAAAATAATTGAGACTCTTTAATCCCTTATTTTAGTTTATCAACTACCTTCTCCCCTCCAATTACAGTCATCAATACTTTTACAGTAGGAATTTCATTAAGCGGGCATGTCATTATATCATGGTCTAGGATCACAAAGTCGGCCATCTTACCGAGATCGATACTTCCTCTTAGATCCTCAGCAAACCCGGCTTTAGCTGCCCAAATTGTGATGGATTTTATGGCTTCTATCCGGCTTAAGGCATTTTCCATCTGGAATCCTTTTGCAGGAGTTCCATTGATGTCCTGCCTTGCTACAGCAGCATAAAAGGTGAGAATTGGACTTATCTTTTCAACCGGGAAATCGGTTCCATTTGGCAACCATCCATTTTGATCAAGGAGGTTTTTATAGGCGTAGGAATATCTGATTCTTCGACCACCAAGCCTGTCAGGGGCCCATTTCATATCGGATGTTGCATGGGTAGATTGGACAGATGGAATTATCGAATATTTACCAAACATCGAAATATCCCGGGGATCAACTACCTGCGCATGCTCAATGCGCCAGCGTAAGTCATTTTTCCCTTTCAGGAATTCAGCATAGATCCTTAAAACCATTGCTACTGCTGAATCACCGATGGCATGGGTGTTTACCTGGTACCCACTTTGTGCAGCAAGTGCACATACCTCCATGATCCTCTCCGGAGAAGTAACCTGTATTCCATATTTCAAAGGATCGTCTTCATAGGGTTCTTTTAGCAAGGCTGTTCTGGATCCCAGGCTGCCATCTGCATAAAGCTTTATTGACCGGATGATAAGTCGGGGGGAAATGACTTGTCCTACATTGATAAAGTTCTGAATATTCTCTTCCGTGGGATTGAGCATTACGTATAACCTGATCTTCAGCAAATCCTGTTGCTGCATTGAATCAAGAAGACTGACGACAGGAAAATCAAGTCCTGCATCAGTTACTCCCGTCAGCCCTGCGGAAAAACAATTCTCTTGTGCCAATTTAAGAAGCGTCAACTGTTCATTGCGGGAAGGTAAAGGGATGATGCTTTTCATCAGGTCAGAGGCATTCTCACTCAGGATACCAGTTATCCAGCCATTCTTTTTTTCTACCTCACCGGACTTAAAATTATGTCGTTCTGAGATGCCGGCTCGTCTTAACGCTTCTCCATTGGCAAGAACTACATGGCCATCAATGCGGATAAGAACAACCGGCCGGTCAGGAAATAATATATCCAGATCCGATCGGTCAGGAAATTCTTTTTTCTCCCAAAGATTTTGATCCCATCCCCTGCCAACGATCCATTCACTATCATATGAATCTTTATTCTTAAGAAGAAGATCGATAATTTCATGAAACGACTTGATTCCTGTCAGATCCACTTCCCTGAGACTAAGTGCATAACCAAAAAAATGGCTGTGGGCGTCTATAAACCCTGGATAAACAAAGCTCCCTTTGGCATCTATAATTGAGTCTGAATCATAATGCTTCAATATCTGCTTGGTTGTTCCTATGTCTATGAATAATCCTTTTTTTACAGCAAATGCTTCCGCGTAATTGAAATATTGATCCACAGTGCATACTTTTCCATTGATCAGAATAAGATCGGTTTTCATCTTTCCCTGGGCGTTTATTCCTGAATATAAACCAATTAGAGATATAAAAAGGCTGATTTTCTTTAGCATCGGTCAGATTTTTTCAGAATTTTTCGATTAATTTAGAACATTTTAAAAAAATTTATGGTAAAATTAAAATCATTTATTATTTTTGTAGAACTTAAACCAAAATATATAATGAAATATAAAACCTTTACACCGAGGTTTTTTGTTGTTCTTTCAGTAATTATAATTGCAGCTTTGCTGCGTCTGTTACCCCATTGGCCGAACTTAACCCCGATTGCGGCTATGGCATTATTTGCAGGGACCTATATTGATAAAAAGCAGTATGCTTTTGCTATCCCAATCGCCGCTATGGTTGTGAGCGATATCATTATTGGTCTGCATGCAAATATGCTTGCCGTTTACATGGGTTTTTCGATCACTGTATTAATCGGTATGGCTATCCGTAAACGAGTAAATGTTGGAAGTGTGATCTTGGCTTCGCTTTTATCAGCAATAGTCTTTTTCCTGATAACCAACTTCTCCTCATGGCTCGTTGATCGTTTGTATCCACACCCGATGTATCCTCAAACCTTCGCGGGTTTGCTGGAGTGTTACGCCATGGGCCTGGCATTCTTTCGTGATTTCTCTCAGGGATTGTCATTTTTCCTGAACGATCTGATCGGAACATTGTTTTACAGCGCAGTATTCTATGGAGCATTTTACCTTACTGAAATGCGGTTCCCTGTGTTAGATAAAACGAGGTTTTAATCAACCTGGATCATACGTTTTTATCTGAGCATTCGGAATTCATTGCAACAAGTGAATACCTCTGTTATTAAGATGACTTTTCTTCGAGAGCATTTTGTAAAAACTCCTGTTGTTTCATTTTATGCTTACAAAGGATGATGATTCTTATCATCCTGTTTACTCATCCCTGTAAAAAATATGGTAATTTTGTTTCTTCCATTCCTGAATAAAAAGGAGAATACGTCATCATTTTAGAATAATAGCTCATATCGTGCCTGACCTGATACATTTGTTACCGGATGCTGTAGCTAACCAGATTGCTGCAGGTGAAGTGATTCAACGCCCTGCATCGGCAGTGAAAGAATTGCTGGAAAACGCTGTCGATTCAGGAGCAACGCAAATAAAACTGATCATAAAGGATGCCGGGAAAACATTAATCCAGGTGATTGATAATGGGTGTGGACTTTCAGAACGGGATGCCCGTATATGCTTTGAAAGACACGCCACCTCGAAGATACAAACTGCAAACGATCTCCTGGCAATACATACACTGGGATTCAGGGGAGAAGCCCTCGCTTCTATTGCATCCATAGCCCAGGTTGAGTTAAAAACAAAGCGGATTGACGATGAAATTGGCACCGCTATTATCATCGAAGGCTCAGATTTTAAAAGTCAATCTCCCATTAGTACCCCCGAAGGAACCAGCATCTCTCTGAAAAATTTATTCTTCAATGTGCCCGCCCGGAGGAACTTTCTTAAATCTAACTCGCTTGAGTTAAAATACATTATAGAAGAATTCCTTCGCGTCGCTCTGGTTAATACTAATATTGCCTTTACCCTTTATAACCAGGACCGGATCTTGCACCAGGTACCTGCCTCAAACCTTAAACAAAGACTGGTCGCATTGCTTGGCAATGCTTATGACCAGCGATTAATCCCTGTCAACCAGGAAACTGGCATTGTTAATATTCATGGGTTTATCGGAAAGCCGGAATTTGCGAAAAAAACCAGGGGAGAACAATATTTCTTCACGAATGGTAGGTATATCAGGAATCCTTATCTTCATCATGCCATTGAAAATGCATTTCAGCAGCTGATTCCAAAGGATTCTTTTCCAACGTATTTCATTTACCTGGATGTCGACCCAAAGACCATCGATGTAAACATCCATCCTACCAAGACCGAGGTTAATTTTCAGGATATCAAAAGCATTTATGCCATCCTTCATTCTGCGATCCGCCAGTCCATCGGAAAATTCAACCTTGCCCCTTCCCTTGATTTCGAAAAGGAATCCAGTATGGATATTCCGCCGCTGCCCAAAGGTGCAGAGATCAGATCTCCTGACATCATCGTTGATCCTGATTATAATCCATTTGAAAAAAAAGTAAAACCCCAACTCGAGATCCAAATGCCGCCCAGGGGAAAGGTAAGTGAAGATCAATGGAAACCTCTTTATGACCCATTAAAGGAGATTCATTTCGAACAGAAAGAGACACAACAAACCGGACAGGCTGCACAACGCGTCTTAGCTGACTGGGAAAAAGAGGATTCTGAAAAAGATTACATCCCTCCTTTCCAGGTGCAAAACCGTTTCATTATCAGCCTTACACCAAGTGGCATCGTCATTCTGGATCCTCAAAAGGCACGCGAACGCATCATCTATGAACGTTTGCTTGATGCATTTGAAAACAATCAAACCTCTATGCAACATCAGCTTCACCCTCAAACAATCCTTCTTTCACCGGAAGATTTTGAGATGACGATAGAGATGATTGATGTTTTTAATAAAGCAGGTTTTGGCATCAGGGAATTCGGGAAAAACACAATACTTGTGGAAGCAATTCCTGCCGAATGTACAGAAGAAAATATTACCGATCTTTTTGAGACCATTCTTGAAGGACTGAAATCAGGTACTGATGACGGTAAAACCAAATATCACATCAGGATATCCAGGTCACTGGCTAAAAGCATGGCCATTCTTAAAAAGACGAAATTAGAGACAGAAGAGATGGAGAGCATCATCGAACAACTATTCGCCTGTAAGGTTGCCGACCTGACACCCGACGGCAATCCGACAATGATCTTCACGAGTTTCGATGACCTGAATAAAAAATTTAAATAAGAAATGAATGCATGAGCGATCAATATAGCCCCACCGGTTTCACACTTCTTCCTCCAGTCGTTAAGAATTTGCTGATTATCAACGGATTGTTTTACCTGGGAACTATCACCCTGAGTAATTATGGAGTTGACCTCGAAAAAATGTTTGGACTTTATTACATAAAATCCCCTCATTTTCAACCTTACCAGTTCGTGACATACATGTTCATACATGCAAATTTTGCTCATATCTTTTTTAACTTATTCGCTCTATGGATGTTTGGGTACTTGTTGGAAAATGTTTGGGGATCAAAACGATTCCTTATTTTTTATGTATTCTGTGGACTCGGGGCAGCGGCTACTCAAACTTTTGTGCACTGGTTGGATTATTCTTCCATACAGGCTGCTGCGGAAGTTTATATACATAACCCTTCTCCTGATGCATTCGCTGGGTTCGTCAGGACCCATTTCCCTCAATATGCAGATTCTTTGGTCAATTTTATCAACGTATGGCAGATGAATGCAAATGATCATAAATTGATCAACGACTCCTTCGTTTATATCCAACAACTGAAAGACCTGTACCTTTCGGTCCCCACTATTGGGGCATCAGGAGCTGTTTATGGGATTTTACTTGCGTTTGGTATGATGTTTCCCAATATGCTGGTATATCTTTGGCTTTTAGTTCCGATCAAAGCAAAGTGGGTTGTATTAGGATTCTTCCTCATTGAACTGGTTTCGGGAATCAGAAATAATCCTACTGACAATGTTGCTCATTTTGCACACCTTGGTGGTATGCTTTTCGGACTTTTATTAATACTTTATTGGAGAAAAAGACCCTATTCCGGATAACAGGGCAAATTGCACAATGAACTACTCACGCAATCTTTCAGACGAATTTAAACGTTTCTTCAGGAGCGGATCGATGCTTTCCATTCTGATCCTGATCAATTTACTGATATGGGTATTGACTAAAGTCGTCTATGTCATTTTTTACCTTTATAATCACCCTGATGTGGCTCTTGCCGATAATTGGACCCTTCATTACTTCGCTTTGCCAGCCAACCCGGAAGATCTTATATCCCGGCCCTGGACTGTAGTTACATACATGTTCCTGCACATCGATTTCTGGCACATTTTGTTCAATATGCTTTGGTTGTTTTGGTTTGGAAGGATATTCATGGAATACCTGAGTTCACGTCAGTTGCTTTTTACCTACTTGGCTGGGGGAATGGCAGGAGGTTTGCTATATGTTCTTGCTTATAATATCTTCCCTGTCTTTCATACTTCCTTAGAAATAAGCTTAGCCCTGGGGGCTTCCGCATCAATAATGGCGATTGTGACAGCGATCTCATTCTTTGTTCCGAACTACTCAATTCAACTGATCTTCTTTGGCAGGATAAGGATCCTTTACCTGGCAATTATACTGTTTGCCCTTGATTTTATTGCTATTCCTTCAGGAAATGCAGGAGGCCATATAGCTCATATAGGAGGCGCATTCTTTGGATATTTTTTCTCGCTGTACTTAAGAAAAACAAAGTATGCCTACTCAACGGGGGTATTTACAACAACTCTGAAAAATATTGGCCGGATCTTCAAGCCCCGGTCTAAGCCCTCCACCTCCCAGCCCTATTCTGGCAGGCCTAAAACCGATGAGAATTTTAATGCTGAAAAAAAATTATATCAGGAAAAGATCGATACCATCCTTGAAAAAATTTCAAGGGGTGGCTATGACAGCCTGACAAAAGAAGAAAAAGACCTTCTATTCAGGTCTTCAGGGAAAAACAGATGACAATGGCAGCAAAGAAAAAAGGAAAAGGTCATAAGTTCCTTCGCAGGCTGATGAAAATACTGAACCTCCTTGCAGTGATAGCTCTTCTTTTAGCCTATGCTGCTTCCTATATTAGTCCTGCCCGTTGTTGGTTTTTTGCTTTTTTCGGCCTTGCCTATCCATATTTATTATTGTTCAACCTGTTTTTCGTATTGTTTTGGCTTATATTCTGGAAACGATTCATCTGGATCTCTATAATCGTCATTTTAATGGGATATCACCATCTCCTGACCATCATTCAATACAGAAAATCTCTATCAGGTAATGTACATGCCGGTTACATAAAAGTTCTGTCCTACAATGTCCATAGCCTTTTTGAGGTTCGTAACCCAAATGAAAAAGGCAAGATCAAAGGCAGAATGTTGTCTAAAGTAACTGATTTCCTTGTTGAGCAGAACCCTGATATTTGTTGTATCCAGGAATTTTTCCTGAGAAGCGAGGATAGTCTGAAAGTACTGCAGAAATTCACAGGCGAACTCCACACTAACTATTATTCAATCAGGAACTATGTGGAGATGAAGGACAAACGAAAGATCTTCGCCATCGCTACATTCTCCCGTTATCCTATCACTGGACTTGGACAGCTAAGGATAGACAACCACAACATTTTTGCGATCTATACCGACCTGGTCCTAGGCAAAGATACTGTTCGAGTTTTCAACATCCATCTTGAATCTATCAGGTTTGGAAAAGATGATTATTCATTTTACGCACAGCTGACTGACCAGGCAAACAATCCAAATGAAAATTTCGCTCTCAGACAGGGAGTATTTATGATTTTTTCAAAACTGAAAAAAGCCTTTATAATCAGGGCAAACCAGGTTGATATCCTCAGGGAAAATATTAAGCACTCACCTTACCCGGTTATCATTTGCGGGGACTTTAACGATACTCCTGCTTCATACACCTATCATGAAATGACTTCCGGTTTTCATGATTCTTATTGTCAGGCAGGTACGGGTTTGCTGGGTAATACATATGCAGGTGATTTTCCTTCTTTCAGGATTGATTACATCCTTTATGATGATGCTTTTACAGCATTCAACTACAGGAAAAGCAGTGTTGACTTTTCAGACCATTATCCGGTACAGGTATTGTTGAAAGAAACTAAAAAGGATTAAACAGAATTTATGGAATTCAACCTGACATCTGAATTCAAGCCGACAGGTGACCAGCCGCAGGCAATTCAACAGCTGGTTGAAGGTATCGAACGCGGTGATCCTGCCCAGGTATTATTGGGCGTTACCGGGTCGGGTAAGACCTTTACTATCGCCAACGCTCTTCAACAGGTCAAACGGCCGGCCTTGGTATTGAGTCACAACAAAACTCTTGCTGCTCAACTCTATGGGGAATTCAAGCAATTTTTTCCTGATAATGCTGTGGAATTTTTTGTTTCCTATTATGATTATTACCAGCCTGAGGCTTATATCCCTGTAACTAACACCTATATTGAGAAGGACCTCTCTATCAACGAAGAGATAGAAAAGCTAAGACTTAGTGCGTCTTCCGCCCTGCTTTCAGGACGGCGGGATGTGATCGTTGTATCTTCCGTATCCTGCATCTATGGGATCGGTAACCCGGATGATTTTTCACAAAACATAATACACTTCAGGATTAAAGAAAAGATGAGCAGGAACAAATTCCTTCATAGTCTCGTAAATAGTCTGTATTCAAGGACAGAGAGTGATTTTTCCAGGGGAAAGTTCAGGGTGAAAGGCGATACGGTCGATATCTTTCCGGCATATCTGGATTATGCCTTCCGGATCATCTTTTTTGGTGATGAGATCGAATCAATCGAATCCATAGATCCGGTAAATGGGAAAAGGATAGATTCAACGGAGAACCTGGCAATTTATCCTGCAAATATATTTGTGACCTCCAGGGAGAAAATGAATCAGGCTATTTATGAGATCCAGGATGACCTGGTAAAACAGGTCGCCTATTTCAAGGAGATCGGAAAAGAATATGAGGCTAAACGTCTGGAAGAGCGGGTCGGTTATGACATAGAAATGATGCGGGAATTGGGATACTGCTCAGGAATAGAGAATTATTCAAGGTATTTTGATGGACGTTCTTCAGGTTCCAGACCCTTCTGCCTGCTGGATTATTTCCCTGATGATTACCTGATGATCATCGATGAGAGCCATGTCACAATACCCCAGATCAGGGCCATGTTCGGGGGTGATCGTTCACGGAAACAAAACCTCGTGGAATATGGGTTCCGGCTCCCTTCTGCCATGGATAACCGGCCCCTTAAGTTCGATGAATTCGAGGTGATGGTTAACCAGGCAGTTTTTGTAAGTGCAACACCAGCGGATTATGAATTGCAGAAATGCCAGGGAGTGATCGTTGAACAAGTAATCCGGCCAACAGGTTTGCTCGATCCTGTCGTTGAGGTCAGGCCCAGCCTGAACCAGATCGATGACCTTCTTGATGAGATAGATCAGCGTAAAAAGAACAATGAACGGACCCTGGTGACTACGCTGACAAAAAGGATGGCTGAGGAGTTGGCAAAATACCTGGCACGTGTTGATGTTAACTGCAGGTACATCCACTCGGATGTCGATACCCTGGAACGGGTAGAGATCTTGCGTGACCTGCGCTTGGGCAATTTTGATGTCCTCGTCGGGGTGAACCTTCTAAGGGAAGGATTGGATCTGCCGGAAGTATCATTGGTCGCCATCCTGGATGCCGACAAGGAAGGGTTCCTGCGGTCGGAACGATCGCTGACCCAGACTGCAGGTAGAGCAGCAAGGAATATTAACAGCAAGGTCATCATGTATGCAGATAAAGTGACTGATTCCATGCAAAGAATGATCAATGAGACCAACCGCAGACGTGAGAAACAGATAAATTATAATCAGGCGAATAATATCGTTCCTTCACAAATTGTCAAATCCATGAGCGATATACTAAGGCAAACTGCTGTAGCAGGGACAAGGGGAACCTTTCCTAAAGCTTATGTTGAGAAAGAAAGCGTGAATATCGCCGCTGATCCTGTTATCAATTATATGACAAAAGAAAAACTCCAGAAACTTATCGCCAAAACAAGGAAATCTATGGAATCTGCCGTAAAAGAACTAGATTTCCTTGAGGCCGCCAGGTACAGAGACGAACTCTTTGCACTGGAAAAGCTTCTGGAGTCAAAATAAATTAACAGTGGATTATTTCACATCCACAACTTCAATATCAAATACCAATGTCGAATATGCAGGTATGCTTCCCATTTCCTGTTCACCATAAGCAATTGATGAAGGACATATTAGCAGTGCTCTCCCGCCTTTGCTCATGTGCAGTAATCCTTCATCCCAGCCTTTAATCACATTACCTTTTCCAACTTCCACATCAAATGGTTTTCCACCATGGTCACGGGAGGAATCAAACTTCTTTCCATTAAGCAAAGTACCGGTATACTGAACACTGACTTTACTTCCGGCATGGACCTGAGGCCCTGTCCCTTTTACTTTCTCAATATAATAAAGGCCGCTTGCTGTCGGTTTCGTCGTTATTTTATTATCTCTCAAATATTTCTGTAAAAGACCTGGTTCGGCTATTTTTGCGGCTGCTTTCATCTGGTCTTTTTTCTTCTTCTCTGCTTCCTGTTTCTTTTTCTCTGCTGTCTGGATCTTGTCGAATTCAGCTTTTGATTTAACATCCAAAACCTTGACATCGTAGATGATAGAAGTGTAGGGTGGGATTTCACGGTAACCACGCTCTCCGAAAGCAAGTTGAGAAGGAAGTATCAGACGTCCCTGGCTACCTTTTTTCATCATCCTTATCCCTTCAAGGAAACCCGACATATCCTGACGTTTGCCATATACAAATTTAAGACTGTCCTGGCTATAAACCTGCTTGCCATCAAGCATTGAAATCTTCACATTATAAGTAACCTGGCAGCCTGAATCAATCTTGATCCCTTTCCCTGCAACTTGCTCAATATAATATAATCCCGAAGGTGTAGGTGCTGTAGTTATCTTATTGTCAGCAAGGAATTTATCCAATGTTTCTCTTTCCTTGTTCTGTAAAGCGTCCGGTGAATCAACCGTCACCATCTGAATCGAAAACCTGGCCATCGAGTTGGAGTCAACATACTTTGGGCGGGAAGCCTGACGAAAGGTCTTCTTGAAAAGAGAGTCTGCTTTGAGAATAAACTCACCACTGTCTCCGGCAGCCAGCATTCGCATTCCTTCATAAATATCGCCTTTATAATCTGAAGGAGGTATCTGCATCCGCAGTGGGCCTTGTTTGCTTTTTCTGCTGTCAATGAAGGTGCTGTCCTTTCCTTTGGATTTTACTATTAACCTGTAATTCATTGAAATCCAATATTTAACTTTTGGCTTTACTGTGTCTTTGCCTACCTTGTACAATTTATAGTACAAACCGGTATCTGATTTTTTAAACCCGGGATACTTTGAAGTACATGAGGCGGCAATTGCAACCATCATCACCAAAGCAACCAATTTGAAGAATGTGTTTTTCATCATAGATTAATTGTTTTTGTTAGAATTATTTAATTTTTACCAGTTCGATATCATATACAAGCGTTGCCTGTCGTGGAATCTTGTTTTGATCGCCAAGTAACCCAAAAGCGAGGTGCGAAGGTACTATAAATTTTGCTCGGTCCCCAACGCGCATTAACAAAATTCCTTCCTCTACCCCGCTTTCAACGTTCCCATAACCAATTTTAAATTCCTTAAGTCCATCTTTATCTGAACTGTAACAAAGATCTCCATTAAGAAAACGCAGCGTGTAACGGATCACGGCAATTTTCCCTTTCATTGCTTTTACACCGCTTCCTTTTTGAAAGATAAGATACCGCAGGCCAGTGCCTGTTTTTATCATATTCCATCCGTAACGGGCAACGAAATCATCTATTTGCTGATCTTCTGTCCTTACTACTCCCCGGTTGTAATTAACAAGGCTGTCACTCATCATGCTTAGATGCCTGGTTGAATTGGATGGTTGAGGGCTTTCACTGCAGGCAACACAGAATATGATAGAAATGAAAAAGGACAATGGTACAAAATACCGTTTATTGGAAATAACCAATCCCATCAATATACTGAACTTAACTTTTCTTTATACTCAGAAAGCATTTCCACAAAAATCCGCACAGTCTCTTCAAGGGATGCATAACTATCAGCGCCGGCGGCATTAACATGGCCCCCACCATTGAAATATTTTCGTGCAATATCATTCACCGAAAAATTACCTTTCGATCGTAGCGAAATCCTGACAATGCCATTTCTTTCACTAAACAAGGCAGCAAGATTGACTCCGCCTATGGACAAGGCATAATTTACGACGTCTTCAGTGTCACCTATCTGATAATTAAATCTATCGAGATCCGCTTTGGAAAGGTAAATGTAAGCCGTATGGAATTCGCCTAGTACGACAAGTTTTTCACTGATGGAATATCCCAATAATCGTAGCCGCTCTTCTGAGTAAGTATCATAAACAAGACGATGGATATGTTCACCATCAATACCTTTACGGAAAAGATCAGCCGTTATAAGGTAGGTCTTTTCATAATTGCAGGAATAGCTGAATGAACCCGTATCAGTAATGATCCCGGCATAAATGCAGGATGCGATGTCGTGATCAACCAAATCTCCATCCCCGCACCCGGTAATGAAATCATAAACAAGTTCAGATGTCGATGAGGTTTCAACAACCGAAATCACATAATTGAAATCAGGAGCAGGATCGCGGTGATGATCGATCAGTATCTTGACGGCGTGAGATTTACGTACGGGTCCTTCAGCACTGCTCAAACGCCCTAAACCATTGTAATCAAGACAAAAAATAACATCAGCCTGTTCAATAATCTTCAGACAGGTCTCTTTCTGATCACGGTACGCAAGCAGAATAGAATGATAAGGCATCCAGGATAGGAATGCCGGATCAGGATCAGGCATCATCACCGAGACATCATGTCCTTTCTTCTTAAGATAACCATACATGGCAAGACTTGAACCGATCGCATCTCCGTCAGGATTGGTATGCGTTGTTATCAGGATCTTTCGTCGTGTCGCGAGAAGTTCGATTATAGGTGTAAGCTCAGATCGTTGCAATAGTCGTTTATTCATTTGAAGGCAGCAAAGTTACAGAATTCATCTGTATTTCGTAATTTTACGTTTCAAAACCTTAAATAAATAACGATCAAACCATGCCTGAAAAGAGAACATTTACCATGATCAAACCCAGCACGGTCGCCGAAGGTTTAGCCGGTGCTATCCTTGCAAAGATCCTGGAAGCAGGATTTCGCATTATCTCCTTGAAAATGATCCTAATGACCCGACAACAAGCCGGTAAATTTTATGAGATCCATAAAGAACGCCCATTTTATCATGATCTCGTGGACTTTATGTCATCAGGGCCTGTTATTGCTGCCATTCTTGAGAAAGATAATGCAGTAGATGATTTTCGTGCCTTAATCGGTGCTACAGACCCTGCAAAAGCAGCCCCTGGAACAATTCGTCATCTTTATGCAAAAAATGTGCAGGAGAATGCTATTCATGGTTCTGATAGTGATGCAAATGCAGTGATCGAAGGTAATTTCTTCTTCTCAGGACTTGAACTATACTAAACACCTATTCAGGGAAGTATTCACGGAAGGTCTTATCCTTATACAGATAAATAATCTTTTCTACCTGCCTTCCTTCATTATCGACTGTCTTTTTTCTCTGTATTATTCGTGAAATATCCCGTTTTTCAGGTTCCGTTACCTCTTCTTTATTTTTAACTATTGTATCTTCAAGGTGCAATTCATTGCTTATAGGAGTGATACCGTTTCTTAACATTTCACCTTTCCCGCTCAATAGCCACTCAGTATTTATATCAGGATACCTTGTCAGGATCTTTTGAACGAACTCCAGACTTGGTCTATTTCTTCCTGATATAAGATGGGAAATGCTTGACCTCTGTACTCCAATTTCTTCTGCAAAATCAGAAGGAGATAGATGGAAATATTTAATGATAGAAAGAATACGGTCTGTCATATTTTGGAAAAATTAAGTAACAAAGGTAACGAATTCTGCCAAATAAATCAAGTTTACATTTAATATTGTATACAGCAACGGTTACTTAATGTAATCATTTAATTAATCATTGTATTATAATGATTATAAATGCATTAATCAAATCATTATTTTGTTGTTTACACATGTATTTTTTACAAAATAATTGTCTATATAATGTTATGATGCAGTGATTTATAGATTGTTCAAAGAAGTTTCAAACTGTTTTCCTAGAATTAGATTGTTTATCACGAAAGATTCTGTTTATTAATCAAATGAGATTATTTATATAACACATTGAGATATAGGATGTCAGTAATTATTGACTTTTCATTATATGAATTTACAAATCAGATCATGTTTACAAATGTATTTACATATATAAACAATCTAAAAGACATTAATGACATTTAAAATATTCGTAATTACTCCTTGTCTTATTTGTCTGGCTGAACAAGTAAAATATGTTTTAGAGCACGGAATATCAGAAAGATTACTATTGTAAAAATTTAATTGATCCAATGTTTTAATGAAGGCATGTTTACATATGTATACACAAATGTAAACGAGTTTTTTATGCTCACATTAAACTTTACGAATGAACATTTACTTTTGTGAATAATCTTGATGAAAGGAGAGGATCTCCGAACGATATTAATTTTAAAATAGGTGCATCAGAAATTATTACGGTCTGACATTTACCTGATATTCGGTTGACATACACTCTCTATTTCCGTCATTCCATCCGTCAGGATTCGATCAAACTTCAGTCTCCTTCCGTCCCTCCTTCGACTAACCTTCGATCAAGCTTCGATTAAGCTTCGATATAGGTTCGATTGACATTTTCCCGGTGTTCACTCCTGGTATAATTGTAATAAACAGAATATGAATAGAATAAAAGATAAGAGTGTCAATGAGGTTAACTCAAAAGGGGCACTATCTTCTCCGGGATTGAATATTTGAGTTTTGTCTCCGGAGGTAAACAAATTAAAAAGGCTGTCCCGTGATTTTAGGACAGCCTCGAAGATTTTATTTGTCAGGTTGAACTAATCTGCGATTTTTACCATGTGAAGGTACTGTGTTGTAGTTCCGGATAATATCTTCAGTATGTACATTCCCGGCGAAATGGCGGCAAGATTGTTTATTTTAATGGTATTCCCCCCTCCTGAAGTTACCAGTTTATTGGTTTTCAGGATGATATCACCTGTGATAGAGATCAGACTGACCTCTAAATTACCAGTCATTGTTGAGCCTGTGGATATAGTAAAACCATCTCTGAATGGATTTGGATAAGCCTGGAAACTGCCTTTGTTCTTTATTCCGACCTGGGCTAGCTCTAAGGCCATGGCATAATTGGGAATTCCATATCCCAGTAAGGAATCAGGATCACTGTACTGACTTGCACTTCTTTCGATTGCCAGGTAAAGTTGTGACGGGGCGAGGTTTGGCTTGGCCTGCCATAAGCATGCCATCATTCCTGCATTGATAGGAGATGAAAATGAAGTACCGCTTCCGTACCCGAATGTGCTGTCATAATAAGCAACCCATGCATTCCATCCATCCGACGCAATATTCGGCTTTACATAGTTCCCGTTGACTGTACCGGTAGAGCTAAAATAAGCATAATTACCAAGCGAATCTACGGCACCAATGCCCAATACATCCAGGGCATCACCTGGAGAACTCAGACAAGTCCATGCAGATCCTCCTTCATTGCCGGCACTTATACTAAGGGCCATCCCCACACTTTCAGCAATATTTGCCCCCCTTGTCGAGGGATTCGTATAACCGTTCATATCTGCACAGGTATGATCCATCCAACCATTATCAAACTGTGTATAACCCAGGGATGAATTGATCACATCCGCGCCAACGCTGTCAGCCATTTCGGCACCAACTACCCAATTGTATTCTTCTACTATATTTTCAGTGTTTGCATCTTCAGTACGGATAAGCCAGTACGACGCCTCAGGTGCAGTGCCGATCAACTGGCCGGGAGTATCGCCACCCATGGTTGAAAGGACTGAGCATCCGTGCCAGTGTTCCTGGTATACATTCCCCCCGGGAGTAACAAAATCACGTGTTCCAAGGATCTGGTTATGGGCCCTGAGACTGTCAAAAGCAGGGATCACATCTGCATTCAGAAATCCTGCATCCAGCACCGCAATTACCTTTCCTTGGCCCCTGTAACCCATATTGTGCAGAACATCCCCATTAATAAGATGTATCTGGCCATGAGACGGACCATAATCATAACTCTGGGTCGATTTCAGTGTGTTTAAGCCCAATTTCCCACCTGTTCTCCGTAACTGTTCTTCTAAACGGAACTTCCCGTCACCTCCTGATTTCTTTGAAGTGTAATCGGTGACCCGTGTGACACTCTGAACAAAAGAAAGTGCCTTGATCTGTGGTAATACTGTTGTAGAATCAGCAATCAAGACAGTTATGCCATTGAACCATTTACAACGTGTGTAAACCACTGCTCCCAAGGCTGCAACTGCATTGACATACGCCGGGTTTACCGGCAAATCCTGGACAGTGATGGGAATTCCCTGGGTCTGCCTGCGGTCAATCGATCTCTGGGTAAGAAATGCCTGTGGATCACTGATTGTATAGGGTGTCCCGTTTTTATCGGTAAAGGCTACGAAATATTTTTGTGGGATCTGTGAGAAACCTGTTATCACAAGCAAGAACAATACTGTAGTGAATAGTGTTTTCATTTGATAATGATTTTGTTTTTAATGATCACATTGAATATCCATTATTATCATTCACGGTTTGCATGAATGATATTTGAATGGATATTTCATAATTTAAAATAATTTTGCCAAAGATATTAAAAAATTGTCGCCATGTTGCATGAGGATGACCTCATTCAAATCAAAAAAAAAGGCATAAAGCTGAAAGTCATTGAGAATCAGCTTGATCATTTCAGGAATGGATTCCCTTACATACGGCTTATCCGTCCTTCAATCGATGGCGACGGCATCATTACTTTCAGTGAGCACGAAAAAAATGAGCATATTCGCTTTTTTGAGAAACATTCTCCCTTTTTGAAAGTCATCAAATTTGTGCCTGCCTCTGGTGCTGCGAGCAGAATGTTCAAACATTTATTCGAATTCCGCGAATCGTTACTGTCTGGCAGGGGAATACCTGAAAGTTATTATTCAGATACCGGCTTTAATTCCGTTAATTGCTTTTTCCGGAACCTCCAGCGTTTCGCATTTTTTCATGAGCTGGAGACATCACTGCAGAAAGAAGGAAAAAACATCAGGCAGGCATTAGCTGCAAAAGACTTCGCCCCCATTCTCGATCACCTCTTAGGGGAGGCAGGTTTGAATTATGCCGCTCTTCCAAAGGCCCTGCTGGCATTTCATAACTATGAAGATGGCCCAAGGACCGCCATGGAAGAGCATCTGGTAGAAGCCTCAAACTATACCAGGGACCAGCACGGTGTATCAGTAATCCACTTTACCCTTTCCCCTGAGCACATCCTGAAGTTTGAGGAAAAAATAGCAGCCATAAGGAAGAAGTATGAAGACCGTTTTGACAACCATCTTGATATTCAACATTCTATACAAAAATCCTCAACTGACATCCTTGCGGTCGATGAAGAAAACCAGCCCTTCAGGAATCCTGACGGAACACTGCTCTTTAGGCCTGCAGGCCACGGCGCACTCCTATCAAATCTTAATGATCTTAATGCAGATGTCATCTTTATCAAAAACATCGACAATATCGTTCCCGACCGACTTAAGGCTCCGACATTTGAATCTAAAAAGCTTATCGGAGGTTACCTGCTGCAAATACGACAGAAAATATTTGATTTTTTAAGGAAAGCAGTATCAGGGAGCATCACTGCTGAAGAGATCAGGATGATGGCAGCCTTCGTATCTTCACAGAATCTTGTAACACTTCCGGCAGGGTTTGATAATGAGTCAGAGGAAAAACAATTGATTATACTGAACTGTGAACTTAACCGCCCTATCCGGGTCTGCGGCATGGTTAGAAATGAAGGCGAACCTGGTGGTGGCCCCTTCTGGGTTGCCGGTAAAGACGGCAGCACTTCTCTCCAGATCGTTGAATCTTCACAGGTCGATCTCAGAGATCCGGGACAAAATGCCATTTTCAGGACTTCCACACATTTTAATCCCGTTGACCTGGTCTGCTGTACAATAGATTATAAAGGAAACCCGTTTAATCTGCATAACTTTGTTGATGAATCAACCGGGTTCATCTCACTCAAATCGAGCGGAAGCCGGACGTTAAAAGCCCAGGAACTGCCCGGCTTATGGAATGGTTCTATGGCTGGATGGATCACACTCTTTGTGGAGATCCCTCTTATTACGTTTAACCCTGTAAAAACGATTAATGACCTTTTACGCGATGAACACCAGTAAAATAAGTCTTTTAAAAAGACTTCTTCTCTTTTTGCTACCCGTATTTATGATCTCAACCAGGGTGAGTGCAGCCAATGAAGGATACGTTATCAAATTCCAGGTTAATGGGATTAAAGATACCATCTGCCTTATTGCTACCTATTATGGCAACGGAACCTATGTAAAGGATACCCTGAAAGTGGATGGTAACGGAAGATTTACCTTCAAAGCCAATGCAGATTATCCTAAAGGCATCTATCTTGCAGTGATCAATGATAAAAGCTATTTCGAATTCATCATCAACAACGACCACAAGTTCAGTATGGAAACCGACCGTAAGGACCTTGCAGGAAAGATGGTGATCACGAATTCACCTGAAAACCAGTTGTTCTATGATTATCTTAAGTACAATAAAACCCGTTTTGCAGAGATCCAGGCCCTTCAAAAACAAATTGTTCGCGGGAAGACCAGTAAGGATTCCATAAGACTTATCTCTGAAAAATCAGAGCAGATAAATAAGGATATCATCCGGTATAAGCTGGACCTTGCAGAAAAATATCCTGCTTCCTTCGTCGCATTTTTTATCAATGCCATGCGTGAACCTGACCTCCCTGAAACGCCGGTGCTGCCCAATGGAAGGAAAGATTCGACCTTTGCATACCGCTATATAAAAGCACATTACTGGGACGGGACCAATTTCACTGATGACAGGCTTCTAAGGACCCCCGTATTTGATAATAAGCTTAAGAAGTATTTCGACAAGGTCCTTTATCAGAATCCCGACTCCATAATAAAGGAATTCGACATCCTCATTGAAAAGGCGCGACCAAACCCCGAAATGTTTAAATACATGGTATGGTTTGCAACATATTATTCAGAAAGCTCTGAGATCATGGGTTTTGATCGCGTCTTCGTTCATGTTGTTGATACCTATTATATCACCCACCAGGCTACGTGGGAACGGGCTTCTGTTGTCGAGAACCTTATAAAGAAAGCCAACAGGTTAAGACCTTTACTGATTGGTGAGATCCCTCCAAACATGATCATGATCGATACTAACAATCAGCCGGTATCAATGTATTCGGTCAAATCCAATTTCCTGATCATTTTCTTCTGGGATCCTGACTGCGGACATTGTGAACAGGAGATACCAAAGCTGAAGGATTTCTATGATAAGGAAAAGGACAGCTTAGGCTTAAAAATTTTCTCGGTATGTTCTGACACCTCCATTGTTAAATGGAAATCAGCGATCAGAAAAAGAAAGATGAACTGGATAAATGTGGATGGCCCACGAACATTGACAGGCGATTATCATGAGCAGTGGGATGTGAACACCACTCCTGTAATCTATATTTTGAATAACAGGAAAGAAATTATTGCCAAGCGCCTTGTCACTGAACAGTTCATGCAATTCTTTAAAAATTATACCAGGCTGGGCTTACACTGAGTCCGTTGGTTCAATTAAGATGCAATCCCAGATCAAGATTAAAAAATAAGTTATTTACCTGTCCATCAAGATAAAAAAAAAGAGGCGACCCAAATCGCCTCTTTTTTTTTTAAATTCCCCGGTTGTTATAAGCGGTAATTAATACCAAGTGTAAGTCCTCCATAAGCATTATGCGATGCATGATAATTTCCCGTGTTGTCCTTTAGCCTGTAATCTGTGGCATTGAGATCTGTCAGACCGTATCCCAGTTTTAATCCGAATTCGATCATTATATGCTTGATAAGAGTAAAATCAACTCCAAGATCCATCCTGGCTACAATATCCGATGAAGAGAATCTGTCTTTAATTGAACTCTGACCTATTACGAATGTCTTTCCTGATACTGTCTGCTCTGTTTCAGTGAAGGTATCACCATTCACAAGATAATTTTGGGTTGCTGAGAGCAGAAGGTTGAACTGAGGTCCAATGGCAACAAAGAATTTTGCAAGTCCCCCACTGGTCCTGTACTTTAACATGACAGGGATCATGAGGTAGTTCAGTTTGACCTGGCGCGTGAAAGCAGAATCGGTCTTTGTCTTGGTATATTTCTGCCCGAATTGGCCATATCCTATCTCTATCTTGACACCAAGTTGCTTCATGAAATCAAAGCCAACGTTAAGGTTACCGGATCCGCCAAAAGTCCTGACGTAATCCAGGGGAGGATGACTGTAGTTGTTCTGGTTCGTGATCCAGGTGGATACAACACTTCCGGCTATTCCAAAATATAATCCATTCTGGGCAATTGCCGGGACACTTGTAAGTAATAACAGCGCCAGTAATGCAGAGTAAAGTTTTTTCATAGAGTTTTTTTTTGCAAATATAGATTTTCATCTTACAAAAAAAAAGACTGGTGATAAATTAATATAATCACAATCATAACAGTTCACACGTCAGGCATGACTTAATATAATGGACCAAATAAAGTTTTTTGTAAAAGGCTATTCCTTTAAAGAATCAACTACCGCTTTGAAAGCTTCCGGATGGTTCATTGCAAGGTCGGCAAGAGTTTTACGATTGAGAGCTATATTCTTCTCAAGTATTTTGCCCATAAATACAGAATATGTCATTCCATATTCGCGGACGCCTGCATTGATGCGGGTGATCCACAAGCCGCGAAAGTTTCTTTTCTTGGTCCTGCGGTCACGGTAGGCATAAGTCAACCCTTTTTCGAGAGAGTTTTTAGCTACAGTCAGGACATTTTTTCTGCGTCCGAATTGTCCTTTTGTCTGTTTGAGCAGTTTTTTCCTTTTTGCTCTTGAAGCTACTGCATTTACTGATCTTGGCATTTTTTCATTTTTTTACCTGAGCGTCCCTGAAAGGGTCCTTAAAGCTACAGGCAAGTTAAACAATGATTGAATTAACGTTGAAGCATTTCCTTTACATTGGCCTCATCTGCTTTAGATACCAACGCAGAGTAAGTGAGATTACGTTTCCTCTTGGTTGATTTCTTCGTCAGGATGTGGCTTTTATAAGCATGCTTCCGTTTGATCTTACCGGTGCCTGTTATATCAAATCTTTTTTTTGCGCCGGATTTCGATTTCATTTTTGGCATTTGTCTGAGTTTAGAATTGTTTAGTTTGACCTCCTTCCCTGGCAATAAAAAGATGCAGGAAAAAGAAGTTTTATTTCTTTGGTGCGATGATCATGATCATTCTTTTCCCTTCCAGTCGGGGCATTTGTTCGATCTTTCCATAATCCACGATGGATTGGGCAAATTTCAGCAGGATCATTTCACCTTGTTCTTTATAGATGATGGACCTTCCTTTGAAGAAGACATCCACTTTTACCTTAGCCCCATCCTTGAGGAACTTTATGCAATGATTTAGTTTGAAGTTGAAATCATGATCATCAGTATTGGGCCCGAGACGGATTTCCTTCACTATGATCCTGGCGGTCTTCGCCTTCATTTCCTTTTGCTTCCTCTTCAGCTCATACAGGAACTTTTTGTAATCGATCACCCTGCAAACCGGCGGATTTGCTGTGGGAGAGATCTCCACAAGGTCTAGTCCCCTGTTCTCTGCTATGGCCAATGCTTCTCGCAGGTTGTATATTCCCGGTTCAACATTTTCACCCACCACCCGAACGACAGAGGCCTTTATATTTTCATTGATCTTGTGAGGGTCTTCCTTTTTTACAAATGGCCTGCGGCCTCCCCTGCTAAAGTTGTTGTTTGACGGTATTGCTATGGTTCTTCCTCCTACTGGTTATAAGTTATAAATTTATTTTCCTGTTAGATAATGTCTCCTAATTCTTTGGCTACCTCATCATTTACAGACTTCGCGAAGTCTTCCAGCTTTTGAGGGCCCAGGTCACCATGACCATGTTTTCTGACAGAAACGGTCCCTTCATGTTCTTCCCTCTCCCCTACCACCAGCATGAACGGGATCTTTGCCAGTTCGGCGTCCCTTATCTTCTTGCCGGCTTTCTCATTCCTGGCGTCAATTTGGGCGCGAATATCGGAATTATTCAGGAATTGTAAAACTTTTTCTGCATAATCCTGATATTTTTCACTGATTGGCAGTATGATAGCCTGGTCAGGGGTCAGCCATAAGGGGAACTTACCAGCGGTATGTTCAATCAATACAGCTACAAAGCGTTCCATCGATCCGAAGGGAGCACGGTGGATCATCACAGGGCGATGCTTCTGATTGTCACTCCCTATATACTCAAGTTCAAACCTGTCGGGAAGATTATAATCTACCTGTATTGTTCCCAGCTGCCATTTTCTCCCCAAAGCATCCTTCACCATGAAATCCATCTTAGGGCCATAGAAAGCAGCCTCCCCCGGGACGATCACATAATTCAGGTTCCTTTCCTGTGCAACTTCAAGGATGGCCTTCTCGGCCTTTTCCCAGTTCTCATCACTCCCGATGTATTTCTCTTTATTGTTCTTGTCACGGAAGGATATCTGAGTTATAAAATCTTTAAAATCAAGTGCCTTGAAGATCAGCATGACAATGTCGATCACCCCTTTGAATTCATCCTTAACCTGCTCAGGTGTACAGAAGATGTGGGCATCATCCTGCGTGAATCCGCGGACGCGGGTCAGGCCGTGAAGCTCACCGCTCTGTTCATACCTGTAAACCGTTCCAAATTCAGCGATCCTGACCGGCAAGTCTTTATATGATCTTGGCTTGGAACTGTATATTTCGCAGTGATGCGGACAGTTCATTGGTTTCAGGAAAAATTCTTCCCCGGGGACCGGGGTAGAGATCGGACGAAATGAAGTCTCACCATATTTCTGAAAGTGTCCCGATAGCTTATACAATTCTACGTTCCCGATATGAGGACATATGACCTGCTGATAACCGGCTCTTTTCTGAACTTTCTTCAGGAACATTTCAAGGCGTTCCCTCAACAAAGCGCCTTTCGGAAGCCACAAAGGAAGCCCCAGACCCACTCTCTGGGAGAATGTGAATAGTTCCATTTCCCTGCCAATCTTCCTGTGATCCCGCTTCTTAGCTTCCTCAAGAAGGGCCAGGTAATCGGTCAGCTCTTTTTGCTTTGGAAACGAGATACCATAGATGCGTGTAAGCTGTTTGCGTTTCTCATCGCCTCTCCAATATGCACCGGCTGTATTCAGCAGTTTGACGGCTTTGATGAACGAGGTATCGGGAAGATGCGGCCCACGGCACAGGTCGGTAAAATAACCTGATTCATAGAAGGTGATCTGCCCGTCCTCCAGATCCTGAAGCAGTTCAAGCTTATATTCATCATTCTTCCTTGTGAAATATTCTATCGCTTCTGATTTGCGGACTTCTCTTCTCCTGAAAGCCTGGTTTTCCTTTGCAAGCTCCATCATCTTTGCTTCAATCGCTGGAAAATCCTCAGAAGAAATAGTCTTATCTCCAAAATCTATGTCATAATAAAACCCGTTCTCAATATGAGGCCCTATGCCAAATTTGGATCCGGGGTAAAGCAATTCAATCGCTTCAGCCATCAGATGTGCCGAGGAATGCCAAAAAGTACCTTTACCTTCATCATCGTTCCAGGTAAGCAACTTTATGCTCGCATCACCATGGATCGGACGCGTTGCATCCCAGACCTCACCGTTCACCAAGATTGAAAGGACATTGTGTGCAAGCCCTTCGCTGATGCTTTTAGCAATTTCCAGCCCGGTTGTACCTTCAGGATACTGCCTCACAGAATTATCGGGTAGTGTTATGTTGATCATTCTATTCCTGTGTTCAAAATTCAGGGGTGCAAAGGTATTGATTTACTACCAGAGAAACAAAAAAATCTGGGGCTAAATTGGTAATAACAAGCGGGGTCAATCACTTTGCCACTATACTGAACTCTGTTCTCCGGTTATTGGCCCGCCCCTGCTCAGTATCGTTGGTGTCAATGGGACGGGTCATACCATAGCCTGCAAAGCTGAGTCGCTCTTTTGCAATACCGTTCGCAACGAGGTAGTCATACACTGCCCGGGCCCGGTTACCAGAAAGTACCATGTTATGATCGGCCGACCCATGGTTGTCGGTGTGACCACTGATCCCTATGCGGACCTGGGGGTTATTTTTTAAAAACTGGATAAGTTTGCCAAGTTCACTTCTTGATTCCTCCTTCAGATCATATTTATCGGTATCAAAGAAGATGTTTTTCAGGATCACCGTTTCACCGACGCGGATGGGCTGAAGGGGGACATTATAAATGAATGGCTTCGCTTCTGAATTTTCACCACTTAGTTCAAAATGATCGGAATAAAACAGGTACCCGGGTCTTGAGACATTCAGGCCATAGTTCTTTTCGGTGGGAAGGGAGAGCAAAAATTCGCCGGTTACCGGGTCAGAAGAAGAACCTGAGACTGTTTTTCCTGTGGCCAGGTCGATTAGCTCAAACCTGGCTTCCAGGCGGGCCTTCGTCTCCTTGTCAAAAACAACGCCTTTAAAGTAAGTAACCATGACCGGTTGTGCTTCTTTATAGAGTTTAAAGGAATAGATATCCATCCCGCCTTTGCCGCCTGGTTTATCACTTGAGATATAAGCCACGTCGCCTTTCGCATTTACTACCAGGTTGATCTCATCGGCATAAGTATTTATCGGATAGGCCAGATCAACAGGGCTTGACCAGTTACCATTGGCATCCATCCTTGAGACAAACAGGTCAAAGCCACCCATTCCCTGATGACCCCTTGATGCAAAATATAAAGTGTGGTTATCGGGGTGGATGAATGGGGCAAGGTCATCATCCTTTGTATTAATGGAATCTCCAAGGTTTACCGGGGCAGTCCATGAACCATCGGGTTTGAGTTCAGTCTTCCAGATATCTGAACGGCCCTTTCCTCCCTCCCGGTTGCTGGCAAAATAGAGTGTCTTTCCATCGGAAGAAAAAGAGGGCTGAGAATCCCATGAACTCGAATTCACGACAGGGCCCATGTTTTCCGGCGTCGACCATTCATCGCCGGTCCTCCTTGCCCAGTAAAGGTCACAACTTCCATAACCATCCGGCCGGTCGCATGCTGCAAAAAAGATATATTTCCCATCGGGAGAAATGCACAGCGCCCCTTCATTTCCCGGGGTATTCACAGGCGGGCCCAGGTTGACCGCTTTTCGCCAGACACTATCTGTCTTCACACACTTGTAAAAGTCTTCGTTAAATTCTGTAGATTCTGACGAAGCATTATGGGAGCGTGGAAGCTTGCGGGTAAGGTACAACTCCTGTTCATCTGCAGTCACTGCATTCATGTATTCATCCAAAGGCGAGTTGACACTGTCACCAAGGTTCACCATCTTGAAAGGAACAGGATGCGCCATCGAGTTGATCCCGAAATCACATGATTTTATACTCTTTTTAGCTTTTTCCTTTTTATCCCCCGGTTGATCGGGATAGGTCAGATATTTCTCAAAATCAGCACGGGCGTTACTATAAAGGCCTGTCATCAATTCCGCATTGGCTGTAATGAAGTATAGAATGGGAGAAAATTCAGGATTGGCAGCAATGCCTTTTTTATACTGCACGATAGCTTCACGCGGGTAACGTTGTTCAGACATGATATCGCCTTTCAGGATATAGGCTTCCACGAAGGCGGTGTCTTCCTCTGTGGCCTTATCCAGGATCCGCATTGCTTTCTGATAGTCTTTCTGGTCATAATAATTTATGGCCTCGGTGAACATTGCGGCTGCCTTTTTTGATTTAGTGGAAAGCGGCGAGGTCTGGGAAACGGCAAGATTCATCAAACATAGAAAAAAGAAGGAGAGCAGTACACTGAATGCTTTGCGTTTCATGGTTAAAGGTTGTATGAACGGTTTGTCATGGGATCCTCATATATTTATGTGCCTGTAAAGAGATCTTCCATTCAGGATGTGCCTTTATGTATCCTACAATCAATGGAATGACCGTTTCGCGCCGGCTCCATTCAGGCTGAAGGTAAAGGATGGAGCCAGATGACACCCGGCTTGCGTTTTCCTCTGCCCAATCCAGATCCTCCGGGTATTCAATAATAACTTTGATTTCATTTGCTTTTGCGAAGATCCCAGGCATTGGTGGTGCATCTTTCTTCGGTGAAAGGCAGATCCAGTCCCACTCACCACTTAATCCTGATGACCCTGAAGTCTCGAGAAAGATCGTGACCCCCTCCCTGTGAAGCCCCCTGCAGAGATAATCGAGATTGTACAGGAGCGGCTCTCCTCCTGTCACGACAATTGCTTTAGCAGGATATGAAGCGGCATGTTCAATGATCTTATCTGTCAGGACAGGAGGATATTTTGAAGCATCCCATGATTCTTTGCTGTCACACCAATTGCAACCGACATCGCAGCCACCGATCCTCGCAAAATAAGAAGGCCTTCCTGTATGAAACCCTTCACCCTGGAGAGAATAGAACTCTTCTATCACAGGAAGCATTTTCCCTTCCCTCAGTAATATTTCATCGTTCTGAACCAACAATCAGAATTTAATCTCCTTTTTAGCAGCCTTCAGGGTGTTGACGAGGAGTGATACCCTTGTCATCGGTCCGATGCCGCCAGGTACCGGTGTAATATAGCTGCATTTCTTTACCACTTCGTCGAATTTCACATCGCCGATAAGCCTGTAGCCGGATTTTGTCTCTCCGGATGGGACCCTGTGGATTCCCACATCAATGACCACTGCATCCTTTTTAACCATATCAGCGGTCACAAATTCCTGCTTACCCATGGCAACGATAAGAATGTCTGCTGTGGCGGAAATGGATTTTATATCCGGAGTATGGCTGTTGCAAAGCGTTACTGTCGCGTTGCCTGTCTTACTTTTGCGTGAAAGGAGGATACTGACGGGCGTACCGACAATATTGCTTCGTCCGAGCACGACGCAATGTTTTCCTTCTGTTTCTACCTGGTAATGTTCAAGCAAAGTGATAATACCATATGGAGTCGCCGGGAGATAGGAAGGGATGTTCAGCACCATCCTGCCAACATTGACGGGATGAAAACCATCCACATCCCTGGAAGGGTTTATGCTTTCAATTATTGTGCGTTCCTGGATGTGCGGGGGGAGGGGTAATTGCACGATGAACCCGTCAATCTCAGGATCCTGGTTAAGGAACCTGATGACTTCAAGGAGTTTTTCCTGAGATATACCAGCAGAATATCTGTAAACGGACGAAATGAACCCGACTTCCTTGCAGTCCTTCTCTTTCGCTGCTACATAGGTCTGGCTGGGGGGGTCGTCTCCAACGAGGACGGCAGCCAGGTGAGGTACGTTCTTGCCAACATCCAGCATTTCTGATTTTACTTCCGCTGCTATTTCCGCCTTGATTTTGTCGGATACCAGTTTCCCGTCCAGTAGCTTCATTATATCTTATTTAGTTATTCATCTTTCTCATGTTCTGCATCATGTTGGCCATTCCCCTGCCCTTGCTGGTGGTCATCATTTTCATCATGCGGCGCGTGTCGTCAAACTGTTTGATCAGCCTGTTGACATCCTGGATGGTAGTACCGCTTCCGGTGGCTATCCTTTTCCGCCGGCTCCCGTTGATCACGACAGGATCTTCCCTTTCTTCAGGGGTCATGGAATAAATGATGGCTTCAATACTTTTAAATGCATTGTCGTCGATGTCAATGTTCTGGAGGGCTTTTCCCATTCCGGGTAACATGCCCATCAGGTCCTTGACGTTACCCATTTTTTTGATCTGCTTGATCTGGGAAAGAAAATCATTGAAGTTGAACTGGTTTTTGGCGATCTTCTTCTGAAGCTTATGGGCTTCAACTTCATCAAACTGTTCCTGTGCCCTTTCGACAAGCGAGACGATATCGCCCATCCCCAGGATACGGTCGGCCATACGTTCGGGATAAAAGATATCGAGGGCTTCCATTTTTTCACCTATCCCGACAAATTTTATTGGTTTTTCAACTACGGCACGAATGGTCAGGGCTGCACCGCCGCGCGTATCACCATCGAGCTTGGTAAGGATCACACCGTCGTAGGCAAGTTTCTCATTAAATGCCTTTGCCGTATTCACTGCGTCCTGTCCTGTCATGGAATCAACTACGAACAGGGTTTCATGGGGATTGACCGCTTTTTTAATGGCGGCAATCTCATTCATCATCTCTTCGTCAATGGCGAGTCGTCCGGCAGTATCGATAATTACGACATTGAATCCCCGGTCTTTCGCCGAGGTTATGGCATGTTTCGCAATTTTCACCGGATCCCTGTTATCGTCCTCTGACCAGACTTCAACTTCGATCTGCTGTCCAAGTACCTTCAACTGTTCAATGGCAGCAGGACGATAAATGTCACCGGCCACCAGTATAGGGCTTTTTCCTTTTTTTGTCTTAAGGTAGTTGGCCAGCTTGGCTGAGAATGTGGTTTTACCCGATCCCTGCAATCCTGCGATCAGTATGATGGCAGGATCCCCTTTCAGGTTCAGGTCGGTTTTCATGCCCCCCATAAGTTCCGTCAGTTCATCATGAACGATCTTTACCATGAGTTGTCCCGGTGAGACGGAAGTGAGTACGTTCTGTCCGAGTGCTTTCTCCTTCACCTGGTCGGTAAATTGTTTGGCAATCCTGAAGCTGACGTCGGCATCAAGCAATGCTTTTCTGACATCCTTTAAGGTCTCAGCGACATTTATCTCGGTTATATGACCCTGTCCTTTAAGGACTTTAAATGCCCGGTCGAGCTTATCGGTCAATCCTTCAAACATAGATCTCTTCTTTTATTTTATCTTGTAAAAGTCATGGGCAAAAGTACTAAAAAATCGTATAGGGACTGCTATCTGTTCAGTGTGCTTCAGGTATATTTAGATCGAAGCTTGATCGAAGCTTGATCGAAGGTTAGTCGAAGGCATGTCGAAGGCATGTCGAAGGATGATCGCAGAGAGAACGGCGGGAAACTATTGTTTGAGTGAATCTTGATCAAAGCCTGGATATAGGGATGATAAGGTGACAAGGTGACTGTCTTACCCTGAATATACCTAAAGTATACCGTATAGGTTTGTAACCTGGAGAGGGGGGTAATGAATCTTTCTTTTCGTTTTCATATTGATTTTCGTAAAAATATTAGTAAGTTTGTGCAATTAAAAAATTATTAACCAAAAAAATTGACAAAATGAAAAAGATCTTACTTTCTTTTATTGTTATCCTGGCTTTTGCGACAGCCACTTTGGCACAAACATGGAACAGCGTTAATTCTAATCTTCCAACGGGTGATGCTGTTGGCCAGATCTCAGTTAGTTTGAATAATCCAAATGTTTTATGGGCATATGGCATTGCCAGTACAGGTTTAAATCTTGATGTCTTTACCAAATCGACCGATGGCGGGTTGACATGGACATCAGGAACTTTCAATGCCGGAAGCGGTTTATCACAATTATTTGCCATTGATGCGAACACCTGTTGGGCAGTGTTCAACACTGGCGCTACCCAGGGACTCTATAAAACGACGGATGGTGGCACCACATGGGCTAAACAGGGTACTGCATACGGGAGCTCTTCTTTTGCCGATGCTATGTGTTTCTTTAACGACAACGACGGGTTTAGTATTGGTGACCCGATTGGTTCTCCTGTGTATTTCGAAATTTACACGACCCCCGACGCAGGAGTAACCTGGACCCGCGTCCCATCAGCCAACATACCTACGCCTCTTTCGGGAGAGACCGGAATAACCGGTGATTATTGTTCAATTGGAAACCATGTATGGTTTGGGACCACTAAAGGAAGGATATACCACTCTACAGATAAGGGGTTGCACTGGACTGCCTCAGAGACCATATATGGAACCACACAGGTAGTACAGCCGGTATTTCAGGATACCTTGCATGGCTTTGCTTTCCTTTCTTACCTGAATGTTGGGTTGGACACTTCAATAAATCTGACAACTAACGGAGGTGCCACCTGGCAGGATGTTACCATCACTACCAACATGTATGGAAGGTACATCACATATATCCCGGGTACCGCTGCCACTTATGTGGGTTCTGCAGGACTTGCAGGTGGAGGCACTGACCAGGGGATCTCATACAGCTATGACGGAGGCCGTCATTGGACTGTCATCACGGCAGGTGGTGATTATGATGCTAATTCATGGATCAACCCTGTAACTGGATGGGCAGGATCAACAACTGCTTCGAAAAAGTCCACAGGCGGTATGTATATATATACAGGTGACTCGCTTGTTCAAATGGCTGCCAGATTCGTGGCCAGTGATACCGCTATCGCCCTGGGTGGATCTGTAACCTATACCAATCTTTCCGTCGGATTCCCGACCCTTTCTTCATGGGCGTTTACTGGCGGGATCCCTGCTACTTATTCGGGAACTACTCCTCCTGCCATTACCTACAATACTCCGGGACGTTTCAATGTAAGATTGATCGTTCATAACGACTGGACCACTGATACCCTGATCAAGGTCGGCTATATCTATGTCGGCGGTGTTGGCATTAATGAACTCAGCAAGAACGATGTGACTGTGTTCCCTAATCCTGTCAAAGACATGATGACAGTTCAGTCCAACAGTAACATTAAGCAACTTTATGTTTATAATGCTGCTGGCCAGATCGTTATCAACCAGGCGGTCAATACCACAAAGATCACCGTCAGTACCGTAGGCCTGAGCACCGGCGTTTACAGTCTGAAAGCTATTATGGACGACGGCACGGTCATTAAAAAAATTGTTATTCAATAATCACTATCGGGATTTACCAAAAGGAAGAAAGTCCTGAAAGAACCTGGAGAAGCTGTCTCTTTATGAGGCAGCTTCTTTTGTCATTACCCCTGTATCATAAATACCTGTAAGATCCGGGTCTTTGAAATTTCCATATTTTATTTTGTTCTTTTTTTTTCTTTCGTTGTTGTTTTTATTTTGAAAACAATGTAAGTTTGCAGAAACATAAAAATATAGAAATTATGAAAAAAGTTGTATGTTTAATTATTGCCTTAGTGGCGATATCGGCTTTCACAAAAGCCCAATGGGTAGAACAAGCGACAGGTTTCACGACTGCTGACAGAGGACTAGATTTTGTTGATATTGTTAATCCAAATGTAGTCTGGGCTTTAGCTTATGATGGTTCAGGTGGTGGTCAGACGATCAATGAATTTACCAGGACTGTTAATGCAGGAACTCTCTGGACACCCGGACAGGTGCTGGGAGGAACCACTTATGGGTTAGGCTGTATTTCTGCCATTAGCGACCAGGTTGCATGGGTTACATTATATAATAAAGCAACCCAGGATAATACCTGTGGGGTATATAAAACCGTAGATGGTGGAACAACATGGACACATATGACGGGGGCATTGCAAGGATCTGCTTCATTTCCTGATAATGTACATTTCTGGGATGCAAACATCGGAATGTGTCATGGAGATGTTAACAGTGGCTACTTTGAAATTTATACAACGACAGATGGCGGCACGACCTGGACGAGGGTTCCCCAGTCAAATATAAATGGAACTGTGCAATCGGGGGAAGGCGGATGGACAGGCGTTATCGATGCAGTTGGAGTCAGTACTGTTATGTTCGGCACTAATAAAGGAAATATATACATCTCGAACGACCGCGGGTATCATTGGTTTGCTAAAGCAACAGGTATCGTTCCTGCTTCGGGTGGTACCATGGGCGTCGCCCATATCGCTTTCATTGATACCTTAAACGGCCTTGTTGCCCAGGGTTACAATTCAGCTGCAACTGACGGTGACACAAGCCTGCAGATATTCCAGACCACAGATGGTGGGCATACATGGGCCGCTGTAACTTATACAGGACGTGCATTCAGTAATTGGCTTTCCGCAGTACAAGGTTCAGCAAGCACTTATGTCACTGATGGAGCAAATCCTAATTACAGTGAAAGTGCAACAGGGGTAACCTATTCGTGGAACAATGGCCACGCCTGGACAGTTATGGATAATACTCTTGGAACCCAGTTCCTCGCATGTAACTGGTATAATGACTCAACCGCATGGGCAGGGCATTTTAATACCGATGCAACTACTGGCGGGATCTGGATGTGGACCGGACATCTTGAACAACCGGTAGCCGCTTTTATGTCACCAGATACATTGATTGCACTCGGAGGAACAGCTTCTTTTATCGATCAGTCGACAGGGTATCCGTCAACTTATCAATGGACATTCCAGGGTGGGATCCCGGCAAACTCAGCTTTGAAGACCCCCCCTGCAATCACTTACAATAGTCCGGGTACTTATAATGTTACTTTGGTTGTTACCAGTGATTATGGTACAAATACACTGGTCAAAACCGGTTATATACATGTCGGTGGTGTTGGCATTAATGAACTCAGTAAGAACGATTTGACTGTTTTCCCTAATCCTGCCAAGGATATGATAACAGTCCAGTCTAACGGCAACATAAAAAAGATCAGTGTTTATAATGCAACTGGCCAGCTGGTTATCAGCCAGGTGATCAATAAGACCAGGGTCAATATCAATACCACAGGACTAAGTACCGGCGTTTATAATTTGAAAGCTATCATGGACGACGGTACGATAGTCAAAAAAGTCGTTATTCAATAATCTATTTTCCGCTAACGCGAATAAACAGAAATTATGGCGGAATTTCTGGAAGCTGCCCCATTATGAGGCAGCTTTTTTTTAGTTCTTTTTTTAAATTATCACATATAAATATTTTTTTATTTTTGCATATATGATACCCTGAATTTGCCAAGCCTATGGAAGAACAACCAAAGAATGAACAAAGTCAAGACAATCAGGATAGAAGGAATCATGGATCTGAAGATCCAAAACAACTCTCCCGGCGAAGATTCTTACGCAATTTTGGTTTGGTAGCGGCCGGAGCCGCTGCCGGGGCTGCTGCGCTTTTTTCAGGCGATATATTTGAAAGATCGAAGTCCAAAGGCGGAAAGAAGAGTGTTTTACTTACACAGGACAATCAGCTCGTTGAGGTAGATTCGCTTGAGTTAAAAGCCTTTGAGAAGTCGCCTGAGGAAAAGATGATGCTAAGGGGACGGGAAGGGATTCCCGGCCGGCGCTGGATATGGGTGATCGATCTCTCAAAATGCCGTAATGCCCGCCAATGTATTGCAGCCTGCCAGGCAGCCCATCATCTCAGACCTGACCAGTTTCATATCAACACCCTGGAGATGAAGGAAAATGCGCATACCCCTGCATTCCACATGCCAAAGCCCTGCCAGCATTGCGACAACCCACCCTGCGTAGCTGTTTGCCCCGTTGATGCCACTTTCAAAAGGCCGGATGGTCCCGTTCTTATCGATAATGAACGTTGCATTGGTTGCAGGTTCTGCATTGCTGCATGCCCATATTCGGCACGAATGCTCAACTGGAGCAAGCCAAAGTATGATGAACAGGATAAGGGACTTCCGTATAATATTGAGCTGAATATACCTCAACGTATCGGCACAATCACAAAATGCCTGATGAGTTCAGACAGGCTCCGCGAAGGCAAGCTTCCCTATTGCGTTTCTGCCTGTCCCAACGGTGTGTATTATTTTGGGGATGAGAATGAGGATGCAGTGACGAATGGCACAACAAAAGAAACAGTCAGACTCAGCAAATTACTTGAAGAAAACGGAGCCTACCAACTAATGTCTGAACTGGGCACTAAACCCAGGGTATATTACCTGCCTCCCAAAAACAGATTGTTTCCCTTTGAACCCTCAAAAGAAGCAGAACCGAAAAAGAGCTGATTATGGATGAAAACAGAGATACACTGGAGAAAATAACGGAGGACCTTACTTTTCATATCCGCATGACACGCGGGTTTAAAATATGGATGGGATTCCTTATCATAGGTCTTTGCCTCTGCCTGTATGCTTATACCCTTCAACTACGTTTTGGTTTGGGCGTTGCCGGGATCCGGGATTATGTTTCCTGGGGATTATATCTTGCCAATTTTGTTTTCTTTGTCGCTACCAGCCTGATCGGAATGCTCATCAGCGGGGTACTGGGTCTCATCGGCATCAAATGGATCACACCAATCGCAAGGATCGCAGAGATCATTGCTGTTGCCTTTGCTGCCATTGCCGGAGTGGTCATCATCATGGACATGGGCCGTCCCGACCGTCTTGCATATGTTTTTATTTACGGCAGGTTTCAATCACCCATTCTCTGGGATGTTACAGTGGTTACTACTTATTTCGTACTTAGTGCCCTGTTATTATTCCTCACGATGATAACGGATATTGCCTGGGTCCATAAAAAAACGGAACATCTGCCGGGATGGGTAAAAAAATCCTACAAAGTGCTATCCCTGAACTGGACAGACACGCCTGAGAAGAACGCTGTTATACGGCGTTGTGTAAGGATACTTCTTATTCTGATTATCCCCTGTGCCTTAGCCATACATACCGTCACCTCATGGCTCTTTGCCATGACCACGCGCCCCGGGTGGGACAGCACCATCTTCGGTCCCTATTTCGTTACCGGAGCCTTTGTATCAGGAGGATCAGCAGTGCTTATTGCCATGTATTTCTTCAGAAAGAATTATAAACTTCACGATTACATCACTGACGGGCATTTCGAAAAAATGGGCAGACTCCTTGCGCTGGTGATGTTCGTCTACCTGTACTTTAACATCAATGAATTCCTTGTACCTGCATACAAGCTTAAGACTGCAGAAGCTATCACCCTTTATGATCTCTTCACAGGCAGATTTGCCTTCCTTTTCTGGGCTGTTCAGATTGGAGGACTGATTCTTCCAATTATTCTTCTCCTCTTCAGGAAAATGAGAACACCCCTTCCACTACTGATCATCGCTCTCGCCGTTTTTACCGGTTCCTGGTTCAAGCGATATATTATTGTAGTCCCGACCCAGGAACATCCTTATCTGCCAATTCAATATGTGCCCTATAATTTTAAAGTATATACCCCGACACTTACAGAGATCGCAATCACCTTAGCTTCATTTTTTATGGTGCTGATCATTATTACCCTTTTGTCGAAGTTTTTTCCTGTAGTTCCGATCAGGGAAACAGCTGAGGAAAGGGGATTGATAAAAGAGAGTGAGCAGTGAGCAGTGAGCAGTGAGTAGTGAGTAGTGAGCAGTGAGCAGTGAGCAGTGAACAGTGAACAGTGAACAGTGAACAGTGAACAGTGAACAGTGAACAGTGAACAGTGAACAGTGAACAGTGAACAGTGAACAGATGTACAAATTAAGTATATGATCATAAAGAAGTACTTTGGCGGATTATTTTTCATTTTTCTTATCATCAGGACATGCGTTTATGCACAATCAATTGCTCCTCTATGGGTGGTTCCGGATCAGGCAAAAGGAAAAGTATGTCGATTTCAGTTCACAGCAGAGACGGTAAAGAGCGGAGAGAATGTATTTCAGAAGAACTGCAAATCATGTCATGGGAACCCCGGTAAACAGAATTGGGCAAAGCTCGTCCCCCCGCCGGGAGATCCTGCTTCTGCAGGATTCCAGGGACAGACCGACGGTGAGATGTTTTACAGGATCACGACGGGTAAAGCCCCGATGCCGCAATTTGGGAATGTACTTTCAGATGAAGAACGCTGGGATGTGATCTCCTATATCCGGAGTTTTAATTCCACCTATGTGCAACCAGCTATCGTTGAAAATGCGGGACCCGGAAGTAAAAACCTCAATCTGCGTATGTATTGCAATTACAGGCAAAAGAAGCTTTATGTCCTGTGCATGGATATCCAAAAAGACAAATCCGGGATCCCGGCAAAAGGCATCGATATTCAATTAAATGTAAAACGTTATTTTGGAACACTCAGGGTGGGTGATCCTGTAACTACAAATGGCCAGGGGCTTGCAATGTTTGACTTCCCCTCAGACCTTCCCGGTGGTCGTTTTGGTATCCTTGATCTTTCTGCGAGGGTCAAAGATGAAACCGGGGTACTTAATTCAAACCAGGCCAATGCGCATCTTGCCATCGGGAAGCCATTCCTGTTAAAAAGCCTGACCCATGCACATGCCATGTGGTCTGTCCGTTCAAAAGCGCCGCTTTGGCTGGTCCTGACTTTCTCACTTTCTTTAATCGCCGTATGGGGATTTATCTTTTATATTTTAATATCACTTAAGAAACTGAAGCAAACCATGTAATAAAACAAAAAAACATGAAATATTTGACAACCATCGGAAGGATCCTTTTCGCGCTGCCCTTCGGGATCATGGGCTTAAACCATTTTCTTATGACAAGTTACTATGTTGGAATGATGAGTACTTTCATTCCCGGAGGCGGATATACAATTCTTATTACAGGGTTAGCGCTCATTGCAGCATGTATTTCCATTATTGCAAAGAAGTACGTTCAGTTGTCATGCCTGCTCCTGGCCATCCTCTTGTTCCTCTTCATCCTCACCATTCATATTCCCGGGTTATTTGACCAGACACCCATAACTATTCTGAAGATGAATACGAAGGTCTCGACCCTTGCCCTGATCGAACTTCTGAAAGATGCATCCCTGATGGGCGGTGCATTGATGATTGCCGGGATCTACAGGAATGAAAATGCCGTCTCAGGATCATAACGACCCCTATAACTTCAATATACCCAACTGTATGAATTATAAAAGTATATTTCTGTTTTTCCTCGCCCTGGCATGTTTCGGAGGCCCCCGTGCAGTGGCTCAGGATGTTTCAGATACGACTGAAGTAGGTGTTATAGAACATCTCGATAAAGTCCTTCCGGATGGTTTGTCATTCAGGGATGAAAATAATAAAACAGTGATGCTGAAAGAACTGATAAAACGTCCAACTATCCTGTCTTTAGTCTATTTTGATTGTCCGGGGATATGCCCACTACTGCTTTCCAGTGTTTCAAATGTTGTCAGGAAACTGGATATGCAGCCAGGTAAAGACTACCAGCTCATTACTGTCAGTTTCAACGAACAGGATACTCCTGAGAAAGCATCAGAAAAGAAGAAAAACTTCCTTGACAGGAGAAGCAGACATTATGAACAATACTGGAACTATCTTACAGGTGACAGTTCAAATATTCATACACTCACCAACGCTGTTGGATTCAAGTTCATTCGCGCAGGCAACGATTTCATTCATCCCAGCTGTATCATCATTTTAAGCCCGGAGGGTAAGATCACCCGTTATCTTTATGGAACGACTTTTCTCCCATTCGATGTAAAAATGGCACTGATCGAAGCACAGAAGGGGATTTCGAGGCCTACGATCAACAGGGTATTGGAATATTGCTTTACATATGACCCAGCTGGCAGGCGTTATAGCCTGGCTGTGACAAAAGTGAGTGGTACTATCATTATTTTTCTTGCAGTGATCTTTTTTGTCACTTTGCTGGTGCGATCATCACGAAAAAGATCCAAATCAAAGAAAATATCAAATTCATCAAGTTAACAGTAACGATATTTAATCCATGACAGAAAATACACTTCATGAAGAACCCAGCTATCTGATCGATACGGGGAACCGAAAAGGGCTCAAAGCCTGGCTCACGACCACAGATCACAAAAGGATCGGGCTTCTTTATCTTTGGTCGATCATGACTTTCTTCATTATAGGTGCAATCCTGGGAGAAACCATGCGCACAGAGCTTTTCAAGCCAGGACAGCAGTTCTATGGTCCTCAGACTTACAATGCTATTTTTACGCTGCATGGCCTTATCATGATCTTTCTGATCGTGATCCCGGGGCTGACGGTTGTCTTCGGCAACTTTGTCATGCCTATAATGATAGGCGCCAATGACGTCGCCTTTCCACGGCTCAACCTGTTTGCGTGGTATCTTTATATCCTTGGTGCAGCAGTTGTTGTCATTTCACAGTTCACCGGGAATGGTCCCCCGGATACCGGGTGGACCTTTTATGCTCCTTACAGCACACAAACGCACACCAATGTAATAGCTGCGGTAAGCGGAGCCTTCATCCTCGGATTTTCTTCCATTCTCACAGGAATTAATTTTATAGTGACAATTCATCGGTTACGTGCACCCGGTATGAGTTTCTTCAAGATGCCCCTGCTGCCCTGGGCAGTTTATGCCACGGCATGGATACAGGTGCTGGCAACTCCCGTGATAGGTATTACGCTGCTTATGATCATTGCAGAAAGAGTTTTTCACATCGGGTTCTTCGATCCGGCGTTAGGGGGTGATCCTGTTCTTTACCAGCACCTGTTCTGGATATATTCTCACCCGGCGGTGTATATCATGATCCTTCCGGCCATGGGCGTCATCACCGAAATCATCCCAACCTTCTGCCAGAAGCAGATATACGGCTACAAGGCTATTGCGATATCCAGCCTTGCCATTGCTGGCGTAGGTTATTTTGTATGGGGACATCATATGTTCACTTCAGGGATGAGCAAAGAAGCCATCTGGACATTTTCGCTGCTGACATTCCTGGTGGCTGTCCCCAGCGCTATTAAAGTGTTCAACTGGGTAGCGACAATGTATAAAGGCTCAATCGATCTGAAACCACCCTTACTTTATGCCATTGCATTTATCTTCCTGTTCTCTATCGGTGGATTGACAGGCCTGGTGCAGGGAGCGCTGGCAACCAATATCCAGGTACATGATACATCCTTTGTTGTAGCCCATTTCCATTATATTATTTTCGGAGGTGTCGGTTTTGCTTTCATTGGAGCTATTCACTACTGGTACCCAAAGATGTTCGGCAGGATGTATAATTTTCGTGTCGCGAACATTGCCTGGTTTTTTTTATTCATAGGGTTCAATCTTTTGTATTTTCCTCAGTTTGTTATCGGAGTCGAGGGGATGCCCAGAAGGTATTTTGACTATCTCCCTCAGTTCACCACGGCACAGCAGATATCAACTATTGGCGGATATATACTTGGGATCGGGTTTATTATTCTTATTGTAAACCTTTTCCGGAAGAATGGAGCGAAAGCAACAGCCAATCCATGGGGTGGAAGGACTCTTGAATGGAGATTGCCCTCTCCCCCTCCAATGGAGAACTTTGCAACTCCACCCAGTATACCGGATAAACCTTATGATTATGAATAAAAGGCGAACCAGAGAATGGTAAGCAGTAAAGAGTGAGTGGTAATTGAGCGTAACTGAAACATAAAGTATAATTAACAAAACATAACTCGTAATGACTTCGACGGATCATATAGTAATGCCAAGGGATGATTTTGGCGCAAAGTTGGGAATGTGGGTATTTATCTTTACCGAGATCCTGCTTTTCGGCGGGTTATTCCTTGTGTATGCAGTCATGCGGCACAGGTATTCTGCAGACTTTCACCAGGCATCCCTGCAACTCAATACATTTATCGGAGCTTTGAATACAGTCGTCCTGCTGGTAAGCAGTATGACGGTTGCCATGTCAATTACAGCCGTGCAGAAAAAGGATAAACGAATGGCGACCATTCTCCTGTGTATCACTCTCCTGTGTGCTGTCATTTTTCTCGTGGATAAATATTTCGAATGGGGACATAAGATCGCGATCATGTTGTACCCCGGTTCAGACCTGATGCAGTCGCTCAAGCACGGGTATATTCTTTTTTTCAGCCTCTATTTTTTTATGACCGGATTGCACATGCTTCACCTTATTATCGGAGCGATAATTCTCGTTGTTGCCCTGATCAAAATAAGGATGGGACTCATCAATGATGGTCATTATGTATTGCTTGAAAATGGTGCTCTTTATTGGCACCTTGTAGATCTAATCTGGATATTTTTGTTTCCTCTCTTGTACCTGGTTACCTGATAGGCAGGAAGTTGTTGAATTAATAAATATCATAAAACTGAAAGCAAAAAACGTCAATCGTAAACGTCCAATAGAAATAAAGTATGGCTACTGAAGTCAAACACCTTACAGAATATCCGGTTTACGGGAAAGTACTTATAGGATTGCTGGTACTCACTACGTTTACCATCCTGGTCCCCTGGGTCAATCTGACTGCATATACTGCCTTGATAGCATTGGTATTGGCTTCCACCAAAGCAGGGATAGTGATGACCTATTTTATGCATCTCAAACTTGAAGATCTTCTGCTCAGGATCCTTGTGATCATGGTTCTGCTAATTTACCTCTCTGTGATCCTGCTTACATTCGCTGACTATATATTTCGATAGAATGAAAGAAGTAAGAAGTATGGTATTATTCTTTATGTGTTATGATTAATTAAAAACATATGTCCGGTGCATCAAATTTTGTTGAAGGAGTAGATTGGGTTTTTAAACTGCTTTTTGGGATCAGTTTCTTCTTTTTAATACTGATAACTTTCACCATGATCTACTTTGTCGTCAGGTATAACAGGAAAAGGCATCCAAAAGCGGTCCAGGTTAAAGATAGCACCGCGCTCGAAGTCACCTGGATCACTATCCCCATTATAATTGTTCTCTTCCTATTCTATTTCGGATATTCAGCGTTTCAACCTATGATATGGGTACCGAGAAATGCCCTGCAGGTGAAGGTGATAGGCAGGATGTGGCAGTGGAGCTTTGAATATTCCGGATCAAAAGTCGCCAATGAGCTTGTACTTCCGCTTAATCAACCGGTCAGACTTAACCTCCATTCTGAAGATGTCATTCATGGGTTCTCAATACCGGCTTTCAGGGTGAAGGAAGATGTGGTTCCGGGGAAGAACAATTATATGTGGTTTATACCGCAACAGACAGGTGATTACGAGATCTTCTGCACCGCATATTGCGGTCTGCGTCATTCTTATATGGGAACAAAAGTCAGGGTAGTCACACCAAGGGAATTTGATACCTGGTTAAATACATTGGTAGCTTCATCTCCGGACCTTGCAGGCCTCACAATCATGAAACATAATGCCTGCACAGGTTGTCACTCACTTGATGGGTCCAAACTGGTCAGTACTTCCTTTAAAGGCCTTTATGGGAAAATGGAAACAGTTACAACCAATGGGAAAGAAAGAAAAGTGAAGGTTGATGATGCCTACATCGTAACATCCATCTATGAGCCTGATAAAGATATCGTCGTTGGTTTCCCAGGGGGATTAATGAAGTCATATAAAGGAACCCTCAAAGATGATGACATAAAAAAGATCATAGAATTTCTGAAAACCCTGAAATAGTTTTGCGTTCCTCTCTGACAAGGATTTTCCCGGAGCTGATCCGGATCAACATTGCACTTTCAGTGACGCTATCTGCATTTGCTGCAGAAGTCATCTCTTCGGATAAAATTTCAGTAAAATTAATCTTCCCTCTTGCCGGTATTTTTTTTCTTGCCTGCGGCGCGTCAGCGTTAAATCAAGTCCAGGAAAAAGAACAGGATCTAAAAATGGATCGCACCAAAGAGAGGCCCCTGCCATCAGGCAAATTAACTTCACAGACGGCATTACTGATCACATTCATTATGATGTTCCTGGGATTCGGGATCCTTGTGTCAGGAGGTTACTGGACATGTTTAATTCTGGGGATCCTGAATATTTTTTGGTATAATGGATTTTATACGTGGCTAAAAAAAAAGACTGCTTTTGCTGTTGTGCCAGGCGCTTTATGCGGGGTAATCCCTGTTTTTATGGGCTGGTCGGCTGCAGGTGGTTCTCTTTCAAGACCTCTCGTCCTGCTGCTGGCATTTTTCCTGTTTATGTGGCAGATTCCTCACTTTTGGTTGCTCATGCTTAAATACGGAGATGAATACAGGTTAGCAGGATTTCCTGTAATGACGGATATATTCAGTATCAGACAATTTCGAAATATCATTCTTGCCTGGATGATCGGGGCTACTGGCACATCTGTTTTCTTAGTTCTTTCAGGACTATGGATGTTCTTAGTATCAAAAATAATTATCCTGGGACTTAATCTGTTGATACTGGTCTTTTTCATTCACCAATTGGCTTTCACTGGCACTCCCCGTTATAAAATGATGTTTGTCATCACGAATGCTTTTTTGCTGGCAGTTCTCAGCCTGGTAATCATAGAAAAGCTATTCTCTTGAAAAGTTGGGAATGAAGCAATTAAATGAAATATCCGTATATTTGTACATAGAAAACACCTAATCCCCATCATAATGAAAAAACTTCTTCTCTTTGCATTCTCCATATTTCTGCTGACATTTCCAGGCAGGGCACAGCAAAACAACCAGGGTGCAGTTGTTTCAAAGGATACGGCTCATTATCCCTATTGGATCCAGATGATGAGAGATCCGAATGTGAACTTTTTTAAAGTTCAGCGGGCATTTAATATTTATTGGAAAGACCGCAAGATCACAAAGGGTTGCGGATGGAAAGTCTTCAAACGCTGGGAATACATGATGCAAAGCCGTGTGCTTCCAAATGGTGACCGGCCTGCACCCGAATTGGCAGAAAATGCATATCAACAATTTAAGATGACCAACAATAATTCATATGGCAACTGGATATCTTTAGGCCCTGCTACAATCCCATTACCGGGACCTGCTGGTTATGAGGGACTGGGAAGGATCAATACGGTGGGTTTTCATCCAACTAACGCGAATATATTTTATATCGGTGCACCTTCAGGCGGGATGTGGCAAACATCTGATGGAGGCCAGACCTGGGTTACACATACAGACACCTTACCCACATTGGGGGTTTCTGCCATCGTTGTCGATTATTCTTCCCCCACCAGGATTTTCATTGGAACAGGAGATCGTGATGCCGGGGATGCTACAGGATTGGGTGTTTATAAAAGTACTGACGGCGGACTTACATGGACAACTTCAAATACAGGGATGGGCGACCAGACTGTCGGCAGGATAATTCAGGATCCCACCAATGCATCCATCCTGATTGCAGCCACAAGCGGAGGGATCTACCGTACTTACCAATGGAGGAAGCAGCTGGACCCAGTCAAAATCAGGAAATTTCAATTGCATTGAATTTAACCCGGTCAATCATTCCATCGTATATGCTGCCGGCGGTTCACAATTTTACCGGTCTATTGATAACGGGGTGACATTTAATGTCATCACTTCAGGACTTGGCAGCGGAGAACGAACTGCAATTGCTGTTTCTACAGCAAACTCAGCTTATGTCTATGTTCTTTTTGCAGGAGATGACAGTGGTTATGGAGGTGTTTACCGCTCTACGGATTCAGGATTGACTTTCAGTCTTCGCTCCAGCACCCCTAACATCCTCGGATGGAGTTGCGATGGAAGTGATACCGGAGGACAAGGTTGGTATGACCTTGCTATAATCGTTGATCCGACCAATGCGAACACTTTATATGTCGGGGGTGTGGATGTCTGGAAATCAACAGATGGGGGATCGACCTGGGCTATCAATTCAAATTGGTACGGAGGATGTAGTGTACCTGCTGTTCATGCAGATTGCCATTTTCTCGGATATTCACCGGCAAACGGTCAACTATTTGCAGGGAATGACGGCGGTGTGTTCTCAACCTCCAACGGAGGCTCAACATGGAATTACCTGATCGTTGGGGTAACCATCGGACAAATTTATAAGCTGGGACAGGCTCAGTTATCAAAGAACCATGTCATTAATGGATTCCAGGATAACGGAACCTATACATTGACCCCAACCGGATGGGTTCAGACCGGTGGAGGGGATGGAATGGAATGCATCATTGATTATTCTAATGATGCTTATACCTATTACACAATTTACTATGGAGATATTTACAGGGTATATAATAATTCAAACCAAGATCATATTGCCGGGAACGGAATAAACGGGATAACGGAAAGCGGAGGTTGGGTGACACCATATATCCTTCATAGAACAGATCCCAATACGATGTTCATTGGCTATAAAAATATATGGAGAAGCAATGACGTAAAAGATGCAAATCCTGTATGGCAGGCGATATCGAATAACCTGGCCGGAAGCAACACCAATGACATGGCGGTGGTTGAACAATCACCAGCAAACACAAATATTCTTTACGCAGCTCGTTCAGACAACCGTCTTTTCAGGTCAGACAACTGCAATGATGTTAATCCGTTATGGACTGACCTTACTTCTTTCCTTCCTCAGGCCTCCACTCCTACCAGCCTGGCTGCACACCCGACTGAGCCGAATACCGTTTATATGACGATCGGCAATTCGGTTTATAAATCAGTCAACAAAGGCGTCAGCTGGACCAACATCACTTTGAACCTGCCTGCTATCCATACGGATTATATTACCTATTATAAAAATGATCATGAAGGGCTCTACCTCGGTACAGATGCCGGAGTTTATTTCAAGGATTCTGCCATGAGCAGCTGGATAGTTTTCAACAATGGTCTGCCTGCCAATGCCAAGATTACAAAGCTTGATATTTATTATGATAATGACAGCGTTTCCAGCGATGTGATAAGAGGATGCACCTATGGAAGAGGCCTTTGGGGTTCAGGCATGTACTACGGCTCCCCCGTGGCAAATTTCACAGCCAGCAATACTAACATTACAGCCGGTTGTAGCATCAATTTTACAGATATTTCAACCGGAACTCCAACCGGCTGGTTATGGACATTTGAAGGAGGGACTCCTTCCACCTCTGCGGTCAAGAACCCTTCAGGCATCGTCTATAACACGCCAGGCGTCTATTATGTAAAAATGAAGATATGGAACATAAACGGTTCTGACTCCCTGACAAAAACAAATTATATCACGGTGGGTAACGCCCAGGCTCCGTTAGTTGAATTCACTGCCGATAAAACTGTCCTTTGTATAGGTGATGTCGTTCATTTCCAGGATGAGACTAATTATTGTCCTACTTCCTGGTACTGGGATTTCGCACCGGCTACTTATACTTTCATCCAGGGGACTACAGCCACGTCCCAGAACCCGGTTGTACAGTTCAACGCTCCGGGGTTATATACGGCAAGACTGACTGCGACCAACAGCAAAGGAACCAACTCGCTGACCAAACTGAATTATATCGCATATGGAGGTTACCTGGTTCCTTTTACCGAAGGATTTGAAAATGGCTTTGATGCTCAGCACTGGACGGTCCTTAACCCGGACAATAACATCACATGGGATACTATTTCAATCGCCGGCACAAGCCCAGGGCATATTGCGGCATGGATCAATTTTTATAACTACACAGTCGCCAGCCGGGATCAGCTTATCAGCCCTCCGCTGAACCTTTCGTCTTACAATACCCTTGTACTGACTTTCCAGCATGCCTATGCACAGCATGCTACTGTGATTGATTCACTTATTGTAAAGATATCCTCTGATTGCGGAATAACCTGGACCCGGCTTCTTGCTGCGGGGCCCAATGGTTCCCCGAATGTCTTTGCAACGCATTCCCCATTGTCGACCCCTTTCTTTCCTCAATCTGATTACGATTGGTGCGGATCCTCTTATGGAACAAACTGTTATCAGCTTGATATTTCACCATGGGCCGGAATGCAAAATGTCAAGATCATGTTCGAATCATTCAATCATAGAGGAAATAACCTCTTTATTGATAATGTGAGTATATCTGAATTCACGGGGATCACTCGTATCAGTGATAATCACGATGAGATAAGTCTATTCCCTAATCCTGCAACCGGTATTGTAAACCTGTTGGTACAGCACTCCTCATCCCGGATCGATGTTTCTGTTATCAGCTTGCAGGGAACGACAATATTTACTGATCACTTTACAGGGACAACGAGGAATTTTGAAAAACAATTCGACTTGTCAGGATTCCCAAAGGGTGTCTACTTTTTCAGGATCATTTCTGATAAATTCACAACTGTCAGGAAGGTTATTCTCGAATAGAATAGTTAAGAAATCATCTATTTTATTATAATCCTTTCAGCATGTTCTCATTCTGTCAAAAACATAATAAGAGCCATAATGCTGATAGGATATCTCTTAACTGATAAATTAACATGCATTTTTTTTATTCACCTGTAGTTAACCCGGACCTGAATATCCTTGAGGAACAGGAATCATGGCACTGTACCCGTGTTCTTAGGATGGCAGAAGGCGGGATTATCCATCTGACTGATGGCAAAGGAAATCTTTATAAATGCATCATCCTGGATGCTGATCCAAAGAAATGCACGGTCAAAGTGGTTTCCTTTGCAAAGGAATACCTGAAGCGAAAAAACTATTTGCACATCGGTCTTGCCCCCACGAAAAGCATGGATCGGTTCGAATGGTTCCTGGAAAAAGCGACAGAGATCGGGGTCGACGAGATCACACCCATATTCTGCGCTCATTCAGAGCGGTCAAAGCTGAAAACGGATCGCCTGCAAAAGATACTTATTGCTGCCATGAAACAATCGTTGATGGCTTACCTGCCAAAGCTGAATGAGCCTGCAGATCTAAAGAAGGTATTACCCGGGGATTTCACAAGTCAGAAATTTATTGGTTACTGCGAATCCGGTGAAGAAGCTGAACTTCAAAAGATTTATCATAAAGGTGAAAATGCATTGATCCTTATAGGACCAGAAGGGGATTTCTCCCCGGAGGAGATAGAATTGGCAAAAAAAAGGGGCTTTATTCCAATAAGAATGGGAAAAAGTCGTTTACGAACTGAAACAGCAGGAATTGTAGCTTGTCATACGATCCTGTTAATGAATTCATAATAACAGTTTTAAATTCGAGTTTTATGAAAAGATGGCTCTTTCTTATCGGCATATTCTTCCTGTTAACCTCATCTTCACCTGTCCCCTCCTACCAGATAGCCTTATTGAAGTACAACGGGGGAGGAGATTGGTATGCCAATCCGACCTCCCTCCCAAATCTTGTGAAGTTTGCTAATAAAAACCTGGGAACGAACATTAACGAAGATGTGCCAACAGTGGATGTGGGAAGTCCTGAGATCTTCAACTATCCTTTTATTCACATGACAGGCCATGGCAACGTGATTTTCTCTGCGCAGGAGCAGAAAAATCTCAGGAATTATCTCATCGGGGGCGGGTTCCTCCATGTCGACGATAATTATGGCATGGATAAATACATACGGCCACAGTTAAAAAAACTATTTCCAGAGCTTGATCTGGTTGAGCTTCCCATCAGCTTCCCCTTCTATCATAAACCATTTAATTTCCCGAATGGCCTTCCCAAGATCCATGAACATGATGGGTTGCCTGCACAAGGGTTTGGATTATTCTGGGAAGGCAGGCTTATACTCTATTACACTTACCAGTGTGATCTTGGTGACGGATGGGAAGACCAGGATGTCCATCATGACTCCGAAGCTACCCGGTTAAAAGCTTTACAGATGGGAGCAAACATGCTTCAATATGTTTTCACAATCCGGTAATTACCAGATACAACCGGCCCTCCCCTGAAAATCGTGAACTAAGTAAAGTTTATCAATTTTCGTTTTCCTTTCTTTCTGTCAGTTTTTCAATACCTTTGTGATACAACAATTGAATAAAGATTTTAATGTCTGATCTTTATACTAAGTTATTTGAAGATGTCCGCGCCAGGGAAGGACTTAAGGCCTGCCTGAATTGCGGCACTTGCACGGCTATCTGCCCTGCTGCTGAGTTCTATGATTACCAGCCACGCAGGATCCTGGATATTATCCAGACAAAGGATGACTCGCAGATCGAAGCCTTGCTGAAGAGTGATACCATCTGGTATTGCGGTGAATGCATGTCGTGCGTGACCCGCTGTCCAAGAGGAAATGCCCCGGGTTTGATGATCCAGGCCCTGCGCTCCCTCTCACAAGATCTGGGATATTTTATTGAATCAGAAAAAGGGCGACAGCAGCTGGCAATCAAACGTACTGTAGGGAAATGGATCCTGGAATATGGTTACTGTTTATTCCCTTCAGAGATTCTGCCTGAACTGCATCCTGAACAGGGTCCAGTCTGGGAATGGGAACATGAACACATTGAAGACGTTATGGCCAGACTTGGGGCCAATTATAAAGGGACAGGGCCCGGTATTCTCAGGAAGATACCTGATGAAGCGTTAAATGAGATATACAGGATATTTGAAGTCACCGGGGGTATCTCAAGGTTTGACAAGATTGAAGAATTCTCGAAAATAAAAGCAAGGGAAATGGGGATGGAGATGGAAAGCGGAAATAATGATGATTATATAAAATTTATCTACACAGTTAATTCGGGGGATCATACCAGGAAACATGAAGCTTGAAGGTAAACAGCGCATCTGGAGGGATTATCAGAAAGAGATCGCGGATGATCATTTTTTCTATGTGAGAAGTTGTGTAAGACAGAACTTTTTCCCCGGCTCAGAAAAGACTTTCCTTCGAATTTTACAATCTGAGCTTCACAAGGATATTTATGAAAATCCTTCCCACACTACCTGCTCTGGGATCGGCTATCACTCCGATATAGTTCCTTTCGAAACTTCCATGACAATGGTAGCCAGACAATTTGCACTGATGACTGAAGCCGCATATGAAAATTTCACTACTTCGTGCATCACTTCTTTCGGATTGTACTCAGAAGTTTTGGAAACATGGGATCATTTTCCTGAAACAGAAGAAAAGACACGTGATTTTCTTTACAGGGCCACCGGAAGAACATTCAAAAAGCCCCACAACGTTTCCCATGCATCCGACATCATTTTCAAATTCAGGAAAAAGATTTCGGAGAAGAGTAAATACAGGCTGATAAACCAAAAAACAGGCCAGCCTTTACGCGTTGTGGAACATATTGGCTGCCATTATTCCAAGATGTTCCCCTGCAAAGGAGTCGGCGGAGCAGAGTATCCATATGTTCTGACAGGTATGATTGAAGAATGGGGCGGTGAGGTGATCGACTATCCCGAACGCCGGCATTGCTGTGGGTTTGGGTTCAGGCAATATTTAATTCAGGCTAACCGTGGTTTCTCAATTTCTTGTTCGAAAAAGAAGTTCGACTCAATGGAACCTTATAAGCCTGATATGATCCTCACCAATTGTCCGGGCTGTCCTATGTTTCTTGATCGCTGGCAATATGCTATCAGCGAGATGGAAGGAAAAACCTATGGTGAAAATGGCCACGGGATCCCGGTGCTCACCTATGAGGAGCTGGCCGGTATTGTTCTCGGATACAATCCCTGGGACATAGGTTTGCAGGTTCACCAGGTTCCCGTTGAGCCATTACTGGAAAAGATCGGTATCCCTTATGATCCTGAGATGAAATTCAGGGGCATCAATGGTCGGTCTCTTGGAAGACCTGAACAACCTTCTTTTCTGAAGTTTTATCCCGAAAAATTATGAGAAAAACAGCCATCATTGTAGGAGGGGGTATTGCTGGGATGGAAACCGCTTCTCAACTTGCACGACTTGGAATTTCAGTAGACCTGCTAGAAAGACAGTCACGTCTTGGCGGCCATTTGAACAGTTGGGACCGTCTGTTTCCGGACAGACGCAATAGTAAAGAGGTGTCTGATTACCTTGAACTTGGAATGAATAAGAGCATCTCATTGCATATGAATGCAGATATAGATACGATCCGAAATATCGAAGAAAGGTTCACCATTGAATTAAAGGATGGAAAAAAGCTGGATTCAGATGCCCTGGTCATCGCAACAGGCTATGAAGTTTTTGATGCCTGTAAGAAAGAAGAGTACGGTTACGGTATATACGATAACGTGATCACCTCTGTTGACCTTGAAGAGTCCTTCAGAAACAATAAGTTGAAGAGCCTTTTAAAGGGAATGACTCCCAATCGCGTCGGGATCATACATTGCGTCGGTTCACGGGATGAAAAGGCAGGTAATCTTTATTGTTCAAAATTGTGCTGTGCTACAGGGGTCAAGCAGGCAATAGAGATCAGGGAGATGATGCCTGATACTGAAGTTTTCTGTTTTTACACAGACCTTCGTATGTCTGACCGTCATTTCGAGGAGATGTATTTCGAAGCACAAGAAAAATGGGGAGTTCAATTTATCCGCGGAAGGCTCTCCGAGGCTTCCGAGAATCAGGATCATACGATACTTATCAAAGTAGAAGACACTTTAACGGGACTGCCATTGAAAATGAATGTTGACTTATTAATCCTCCTGGTAGGTTTTATGCCTTCACCTGAAACCAGGCACATAGCAGCAATTCTGGGATTAAAAGAAGGAGATGACCGGTTTCTTTCCCCCGCTGATGAGCATACCCTTACTAATTCCACATCAATCCCGGGCATTTTTCTTGCAGGAACCGTGAAAGGACCTGCCAGTATACCAAATACTATTACGGATGCCCGGGCCACAGCATTGCAGGTTGCAGCATATCTGACATCACTGGTTTAATCTATGAGCATTTGATATGAGATCCTTTGGTTATACGATCAGTAAAGACAGGCAAATTGATTATGACAGGAACGATAGGAAAGTATTCCGGTATGTAACCGGGGCCGAACCTTCGATCCGGCTTTGCATGGGCTGTGGAAGCTGTACAGCTACCTGCTCGACAGGACATCTTACGGACTTCAACATCCGGCAGATTCATACTTTTATTCAAAGAGGGGAAACGTATCAACTAAAAGAAAATATCATTAAATGCATGCTGTGTGGTAAATGCCAGCTTGTTTGTCCGCGTGGCGTCAACCTCAGAAACCTGATCCTGGCTATCCATAATGCATTGGAAATCTATGGAATATGACTTTTAACCTGTTCGTCCTTCCTTTTATCCTCGGGTTGATCTTTCTGTTCTTCGCATTGATCAAAAAGAACTGGAACTGGATCGGCAGGATGGACCCTGCTGACAAGGAAAGGCTTAGAACAGGTCTCCGAAGTCCAAAATTTTTTCGGGCATTAAAAGAAATATTCTTCGAAAGCCTCTTGCACCGGAAAATGTTTCATAAAAATCCTCTTCTGGGCTTTATGCATATGAGCTTTGCCTTCGGATGGTTCCTTCTGATCCTTTTCGGCACCATGGAATCAAGGATTTATAGCGGGTTATGGATCAATCCCCCCTATTATCCTATCTTCCTGAAATTTTTTATTCATGATAAACGCGTTCTTCCTTTTGAGATCTTTACTGTTCCGGGATTTTTCAGGTTCTCGATGGACCTGATCCTTGTATTCATTCTGAGCGGGCTTGTTCTCGCAATCATCAAACGAACCCGTTCAAAATGGTTCGGGTTGAAGAAAACAACTCAACTTCAGTTCACTGACAAGGTAGCTAAGACCTGCCTGTGGCTGATCTTTCCTCTGCGGCTTCTCGCTGAAAGCTTTACGGCAGGCGCTTATGGCTATGGAGGAGGATTTGTGACCCAGCACCTTGGCAATGTTCTTGCATTTGTATGGCCACTCTCAGATAAATCTGTCGCATATTCTTTCTGGTGGATGTATTCACTGAGTCTTGGGATCTTTTTCGTCACCTTGCCCTATTCAAGATATATGCATATTCCTGTTGAGCTAATACTGATCTTCAGCAGGAACTTCGGGATCCATCCTAAAAAAGGTTCAGAATATCTATCTGAAATTGAAGTATTGTCCTGTCCGCGGTGCGGCGTTTGCATCGATGTCTGCCAAATGAATTCAGCAGCGGGGATCAATGATATACAGGCAGTCTATTTTCTTCAGTCGATAAGGAACCAGCAGGTCATGGAAAGTAATGCCATGCGTTGCCTGATCTGCGGACGTTGCCAGGAAACGTGTCCCGTTGGAATTCATACTGATTTTCAGAGGATCGTTCAAAGGGAATCTTTCCAGGACTCTCGATTAATGGATTATTCTTTCCTTACAGAAAAGAACACAAGGAAGGCTGAGGTAATTTATTTTGCAGGCTGCATGTCACATCTGACGCCTTCAATTCCGTTCGCTATGAAAAAGATAATGGATACTGCAGGAGTCGATTATCTTTTCTTGGATGAAGATCATTCGATATGCTGCGGTCGGCCCCTGATGCTCGCCGGGAAGTCAAGACAAGCAGAAGAATTAGTCAAGCAGAATAAAAAAATGTTCATAAATTCGGAGGCAAATATCCTGGTGACTTCCTGTCCGATCTGTTTCAGGGTTTTCAATGAGGAATACAAGCTGGAACTTCGCATCCTTCACCATACCCAATATCTCCTTGAACTTATAAAGAAAGGGAAAGTGCCGCTTCAGGCCTATTTTCGCAAAACTGCATACCATGATCCCTGCGACCTTGGTCGTGGTTCAGGTATTTTTAATGAACCCAGGGAATTGTTGAAAAAGATCTCCGATCCCGTGATTATCGGTAAGGAATACAAGGATTCACTTTGTTGCGGCGGAAGCCTGGCCCTCTTAAATGCAGGGACAGAAGAAAAAAATAAAATAACCAGGGAAGCATTGGGAAATTATCTTGAAGGCGATCCCGAGATCCTCGTTACTGCGTGTCCATTATGTAAAAAAACATTTGCAAAGCACTCGCCGGTTGAGGTTATGGATATCGCAGAGGTTGTAATGGAAGCCATTCCAGGACACAACCTTATTGCTTCTTATGAGTGAATTGACCAAAATTCAATGCAAGGGAAAAATAGTTCGGATTAAAATTCCCGGCCATGTATGTACAACGCGCATAACTCAGTGTGAACATTTTTATTCTTAATCCGAAACCATAAGTAAACCCGCTGAGGGCAGCGTGACCGTATAACTCCATTTCTTTACGAAGACGATAGTCATATCCAAACCTTATTGAGAATGCTTTGGCTATAGTGATTTCCGTTCCAACTACGATGTGACGCATAAATTCATCTGCAAACTTCCCGATTCCACTTTGCGTTTTGACTTGACCTGTAATTGGATCTACCTGGTTGGCAGGATTCAAAGGATCATAATAGGCCAGTGCCCATTTCTGCAGATCATTATAAAGCAAGGATATTCTGACCGGAATGTGCTTAAGCTTTACAGCGAGACCTAATTGCGCTTCAAAGGGCAGAGGATCGTGTGTCCCGGGAATATAAGGAACTAATTGATACCCGATATTCCGTGCAACAAGAGAAGCTGAGAATATATCATCAATTGTGTTGTAAGAACCGGCTACATCAACAGCAATCCCAGATGAATGGTAGCTTTCGAGCTGTGAATAGATAAATTTCCCATTGGCGCCAATAGAAAAATGCGGAGTTAATGTCCTGCCCCATCCGATAGTCAACGCATATTCACCGGCAGTGAATGTACCTCCAGTATTTCCTGCAATATCAGCATAGGTAAATGATCCGTAGTTGATAAACTGGAAAGTTCCGACAAAATTGCCGATCTTACTGAACGATCTTGAATACATGATATCCCCGTAATTGTATGCTGAACTGAGGGTTACAAAATCCAATGCCAGGGTGTTATTCATCTCGGCTTTGATAAGTGAAGGGTTTGTCAGTACCAGGCTGATGTCATCGTCGTTGATCGCAAGAATATTTCCTCCCATTGCCGCGACCCTTGCTGAATTAGTACGGTCAAGAAAATCGAACGTCGAGCCCCCGCCTATCTGGGCATAAGTTGAACCGATACTCCAAAAAAGAAGAATGAAAAGAAAAGATCGATATAGATGCTGCACTGTCAGGATTATTTATTTTATAACGAGGATGCTATCATAATATTATAGTAAGCCCCTTCCCTTTTTCTTAAGTTTCTTCTCTTTTTTCATATCTTCCACAAGCTTATCCAGTAATCCGTTGATGAACAATTTACTCTTAGGTGTACTGAACAACTTTGACAACTCTATGTATTCATTCATGGTCACCTTTACAGGTATCGATGGAAATTGCATCAACTCAACCATCGCCATTTTTATCAGTATGATATCAGAAAGAGCAATCCTTTCTAGTTCCCAGTTCTTTGTCTTTAGTCTGATCACTTCTTCAATCTTTTCACTTTGGGCAATGGTTTTCCGGAATAACTCAACAATAAACTTTTTATCCTCTTTTGGATCATCATCTTCATCCTTGATAAAAACCGAGACCAGGGATTGGGTTTCTGAAAAATCCTCAGGAATCTGTTTAAAAGTTTTCAGGATAAAAAGAGCAGCCGACTGATAATCCTCAACCCAGAAAATATTTCGCTCTTCACAGTAGAACTGTAGTTCTGTCGATTTCGCAATGCATTTTTTGAATATCCTGTAAACAATATCGCGATCATCTTCAAAGGAACTTTCATTGTGGCTCAGGTATGTGCGAAGATCTTTAAGGTTCCGGACTTTAAGATATATTTTGCGAACCATTTCCTGTTCCTCAGTCCAGGAAAATTTGTAATCCCTGATTTGTTTCTGCAGGTTCTTGTTTTGCTGAAGAGAGAGGATAAACGAATTCTTAAGAAGTTTCAGGTTAGGGTTCAGTTCTTCCTCGGTCGGGTAAAATTTGTTTTTAGCATCTTCCGACCGCATCCGGTAAAACTCAATAACCTCAAGAAAAAAAGAAATTTGCAGGTAATAAAGTTCGATGATCTTCTCAATGCTCTGTATTAAATTCCGTTCTGCAACATCCTTCCGACTTTCACCACCCTGGAACCATGCATATAGGGCCTGAAACACTTTTATTCTGTAATGTCTTCTGCCAAGCATAAATTGAGGTACTAAAAGTTACTAATGATGTTAATTGCTGCGGCGCAAAACTAATGAAAAATTAATGATTTTTTGATCTTGCTTTTAAAATCCAATTTTGTATCAAATAATATTTATATTTTTGCGTTTATTGAGCAACAAATTTGATGATGCACAATTCAATTTAAAGAACGATGGAAGAGAATGAAAAAATTGACAAGGACAGAGATAAAGACAGGGATAAGGAAGAGATTTTTTCGAGGACTGTCAGGGCAGGAAAAAGAACATATTTTTTTGATGTAAAGGCTACTATTGCGGAAGAACGCTACCTGACTATTACTGAAAGCAAAAGGCGTTTCAACAATGAACAGGGAAAATTCTTTTACGAAAAGCATAAACTATTTCTCTACCGTGAAGATTTTGAGAAATTTATTAATGGCCTGAATGATGCCATCGAATTTATCCGCACAGGGAAGGCTCCAGAACGAATAGAACCAGAGCCTGAAGAAAATCACTCTACCAGCGAAATCCCGCTGACCGACAAGCATCTCAATATCTCATTCGACGACCTGAGTACCGACTCAGAAACATAACAAACGTTCTAATATTCAAAGACATATAGCCATCCGGATGGATGGCTTTTTTATTTTTCAACAGTTTTCAACACATCGCTTTTAAAGCGTAATTTTGCGACCTTTGCAGGTTTAGAGTCAAGATGAATTAAATAAAAATTAATTGACCCGAAAATGGGTAAAGTAATTGCTATTGCAAATCAGAAAGGAGGTGTGGGGAAAACCACCACTGCCATTAACCTGGCCGCAGGATTGGCTGTACTTGAATACAAAACCCTGATTGTCGATGCCGATCCTCAGGCAAATGCAACATCCGGCGTTGGATTTAATCCACGGAACATTAAGACAAGTATATATGAATGCATCATTGATGACGTGGAACCGGCGAACATCATCCTGAACACTTCTACTCCCAATCTTGACCTGATGCCAGCCCACATCGACCTGGTAGGCGCCGAAGTGGAAATGATCAACCTCCCCAATCGTGAAAAGATGATGAAAAAAGTTGTGGCGAAAGTACGGGAGGCTTATGATTTCGTTATCATCGATTGTTCACCATCACTCGGATTGATCACAATCAATGCACTCACAGCCGCAGATTCGGTGATCATTCCTGTTCAGTGTGAATACTTTGCACTTGAAGGCCTCGGTAAGCTCCTGAATACAATTAAGATCGTACAATCGCGTTTTAATCCGGAACTGGATATCGAGGGAATACTGCTTACTATGTTTGACAACCGGCTCAATCTATCCAAGCAGGTTGTGGAAGAAGTAAAAACGCATTTTCAACAGATGGTATTTGATACACTGATACATCGCAATACAAAGTTGGGTGAGGCACCGAGTTTCGGAAATACTATAATGATGCATGACATCGACAGTATCGGCTCTATCAATTATCTCAACCTGGCAAGGGAGATTCTTCAAAAAAATGAATTGACCCGGTTGAAATCCTCTGAAAAACAAATCATTATATAGATGCAAGGCAAAAAAAAGGTATTGGGAAGAGGGCTTAGCGCTATTTTGGAAAGTCCTGAAACCGACATCACCTCACGGGATATCTCAGGTGAATATGTAGTTGGCGCAATTGCACATGTACCTGTTGAGAAGATCGAATCCAACCCTTTTCAACCACGGACACAGTTCAATGAAGAAGAACTCGCGGAATTGACCCTTTCTATCCAGGCACAGGGAATTATTCAACCCATCACAGTGAGAAAACTTGGATATGACAAATATCAAATCATTTCAGGCGAGCGGCGTCTAAAAGCAGCCAGACTGGCAGGATTAACGGAAATTCCGACTTTCATACGTGTTGCGAATGATGAACAAATGCTCGAACTCGCTTTGGTGGAAAATATCCAGCGGGAAGATCTGAATCCGCTTGAAATTGCAATCAGCTTTCAGCGCCTGCTTGACGAATGCAACCTGAAACAGGAAGAATTAAGTCAAAAAATCGGTAAAGATCGTTCAACTGTTGCAAACTATATACGCCTGCTGAAACTCCCCACTGAAGTCCAGATTGCTATCCGTGATAAAAAGATCAGCATGGGACACGCACGTGCACTGATTACTATCGAGGATGTCAAAACCCAGCTGGTCATACTCCATCGGATCTTTGAAAGGAAATTATCGGTAAGGCAGGTAGAAGAGCTCGTCAGGAATATTATACCTGGGAAACATACTTCACCACGACATGAAACCCCGGTTCTCCCCGTAAAATTTGAAATGATCCGTGATTCGCTGACAAAAAAATTAAATACGAGGGTCGATGTTAAAGTTCATGCAAAAGGCAATGGCACGATAATTATCCCATTTCGCTCCGATGAAGAATTTGATCGCATAATCACAAAATTATAGGCAGACGGTAAGACAATGTGGCTATTGAAAAGATTCATCATCATCCTGACAGTGATGTTACTCGCCTCGACTGGAATGGCACAGATTAATAAGCCAAAGGTGGTGATACCCGACTCTGTTCTTGAAAAAAAGCATTCACCGACAAAAGCTACAATCATGTCATTGTGCCTTCCCGGGTTAGGTCAGATCTACAATAAAAAATACTGGAAGGTCCCGATCATCTACGCCGGATTTGGATTACTGAGCTATCTTATCGTATTTAATACAAATTATTACCTTACATATAAATCGGCATATATAGAAAGTTTTAACAATGATAGTTCAGGAAATTATAGCGATATTGTAAGAAAATACCCTCAGGAAAGTATTTTATCAGCAAGAGAATATTACAGGAGAAATCTTGAGATCAGTATTATTTTTACTGCGGTTCTATACGTACTGAATATAGTCGATGCTGCTGTTGACGCCCATCTGTTCACATATGACATTAAGAAAGATGTTTCATTCAATATTGATCCGACCCTGATCCCTCCTTCTCCGCAAATTCGAAATTATTCATCTGGGGTAAGACTTTGTTTTAATTTCTGAAAAAATCAGCTCATGAAAATTGCAATTCTGGGATATGGTAAGATGGGACAAGAGATTGAGCGCTTAGCCGTATCAAGAAAACACGAAATCATCCTGATCATAGATTCCATCGAAGATTGGGAAAAAGATGGTGGCCGGCTTGGTGAAGCTGATATCGCCATCGAATTTTCTCAACCTGATACGGCACTCGATAATATCTACCATTGTTTTGATGCCAATGTACCGGTGGTGGTCGGTACAACCGGATGGTACGAAGATATCGACCAGGTCAGAAAAGATTGCCTTGAGCGGGGTCAATCTCTTTTCTATTCCTCAAATTTCAGCATCGGCGTCAACCTGTTCTTTGAACTGAACCGTAAGCTTGCCGTTTTAATGTCAGATTTTACGGATTATGAAATATCCATCGAGGAAACTCATCATATTCATAAACAGGATGCCCCCAGCGGAACTGCCATCATTCTGGCTAATGATATAATCCGCAATACGGGGCGAAAAGAAAAATGGGTCAAAGAAATAACTGAGAACCCTGAAGAATTAAGCATACAATCGTTCCGTACTGAAAACGTCCCGGGAACACACAAAGTAAAATATGAATCAATTGTCGATTCTATCGAGATCATTCATACTGCAAAGAACAGACGTGGATTCGCAACAGGTACGATCCTGGCCGCTGAATGGTTATTGGGGAAAAAAGGCATCTATGAAATGAAAGACTTACTCTCTTTATAAAGTTTAACACTTCTTTAAGGAAACATCAATAAGAAAATCATCATAAATGCGTTTATATATATCACTAATCAGATTCATATGAATTTATACATTTTTCTAACTCTCATTTTTTTCATCCTTTCAATCGCAGGACTCTGGGGTATCTTTGAGAAATCAGGATACAAAGGATGGATGACCATTGTTCCATTTTATAATTTGTACATCTGGCTGAAGATCATAAAAAAACCCCTCTGGTGGTATCTTTTTCTTCTTTTCCCGTTCATTAATGTGTTCGTGTTGCTCCTGATGGTTGTTGAAATTTGTAAATGTTTCAAAAAATATGGTCTTGGGGCCCAGGCACTTGGGGTGTTATTTCCCTTCGCTTATCTTCCGTATTTGGGTTTTTCAAAAAAAGAAGTATATCTGGATCCTGCAAAAAGGCCGGAAATCAAAAAAACCGTTGTCAGGGAATGGGTCGATGCCATCATTTTTGCTGTTATTGCAGCCAGTATCATTCGTATATTTCTGATCGAAGCCTACACTATACCCACATCCTCGATGGAAAAAACTTTGCTGGTTGGCGATTACCTGTTCGTCAGTAAAGTCAATTTTGGCCCAAGAGTGCCCGAGACGCCACTTTCTTTTCCATTCGTGCATCATACATTGCCTCTCACAGAATCCACAAAATCCTACCTTGAATGGGTAAAATTACCTTATTACCGTTTCCCGGGACTGCAAAAGATCAGGAATATGGATGTGGTGGTATTCAATTACCCGGATGGGGACACTCTTTCAACAAAGTGGCAGAGCAATAGAAGTTATTACCAGATGGTCAGGCAATACGGAAGGGATGCAGTCTGGAATAATAAAGATGAATTTGGCGATATCATTGCAAGACCAGTCGACAAACGTGAGAACTTTATCAAACGTTGTATCGGCATCCCGGGAGATGTGATCCGGATAATAGACCGTAAGGTCATGATCAATAATAAAGAGGAACAGAATCCAGGAAAACGCCAGTATACATACCTGGTTCACACCGATGGCACATCAATTAATTCAAGGAATTTTGAAAAGCTGGATATCACTGAGAACATTTCCACTGATAATAATGGAAATTATGAATTGACATTGTCCGACGAATCACTGGCAAAGATAAAAGACTTCAGCAATGTCAAAGCAATAGAGCCAATAATACGACCTGCCGGTTACTGGGATCCGGATATCTTCCCATTTGATTCATCCTATCGTTGGAATGTCGATAACTTTGGCCCGATCACCATTCCTAAAAAGGGCGTAACGGTGGCTATCGATAGAAACAACATCTGTCTCTATCGCAGGATTATTGGTGTATTTGAAGGAAATAAGTTGGAAGAAAAAGATGGAAAGATCTATGTTAACGGAAAAGAATGTTCCAGTTATACATTTAAAATGAATTATTATTGGATGATGGGCGATAACCGTCATAATTCAGCTGATTCACGTTATTGGGGATTTGTTCCCGAAGATCATGTTGTCGGCAAAGCTGTCTTTGTGTGGCTTTCTCTCGATCCGAATAAGTCATTGATCGACGGAAAAATCCGCTGGAACAAATTAATGAGAGTCGTAAAATAAAATACCTTTGTTTCCTTGCAGAAATTATTTCCTGAACTATTAAAATTTTAAATATGAAGAAGATCAATATTAAAAACTCCCTGCCTTTCATTCTTCTGTTATTATTGTCTGCAACCCTGGTTGCCGGAAAACCATTCGAAGGAGTGATCACCTACAAGATAACCTATCCCGATAACAAATTCAGTGAAGCACAAACTAATCTGTTTCCTAAATTGATGACGGTTTCAATAAAAGGATCCAAAGCCCGGACCGAGATGAGCATAGGCGGTGGGACAACGGTTGAGATCCTTGATTACATGACTAAAACAAAGATAGCATTGATTGATATGATGGGACAGAAATTTGCAATCAAGCAAACCTCCGAGGAACTGGAGAAAGAAAATGCCACACAACCAAAAGGAACAGTTGAGATTACCAATGAAACTAAGAATATAGCAGGGTACAACTGTAAGAAAGCTATTGTGACAACAAATGAAGACGGCGTAAAAACGACATATGAAGCCTGGTTCACTAATGAACTCGGTGGGAAAGATGCAAATTTCGATAAACCATTGTATCAGGGGATCCCTGGCGTCCTGATGGAGTTCATTTTTCAGACTCCTCAGATCAACATGAAATTGAGCGCTTCGAGCATAGAGAAAAAAACGCTTTCCTCTAAAGACTTTGAAATTCCCGCTGACTACCCCATCACGACACAGGACGAATTGAAGCACAAATTCGGAGGCGGGGAATAATATTGTAAGGAACATCCATGGGTAAGAAAACCAGTCCGCTAAGAGCAAACACATTCAGGACGGCAACGAAAGAAGAAGAGCCGGAAATCCCGGACATAAAAAGAACAGAAAAGCCTGAGAAACCTGCCAGAAAAAAGAAGCCTGAGAAACCGGCAAAGCCTAAAAAGGAAAAGAAGGTCAGAAAACCGGTGAATGAAAGGTTTCTTAGGGTGACCGGATTGTTCTTTCTTCTATTTTCATTCTATCTGATTATTGCATTTGCTTCCTATACACAGACATGGAAAGCAGATTTCGACTTTTCAAACAAAGTATTCTCAAATTTTTCCCTCACCCATTTTCTGGAAAGTAAAACCCCGGAGAACTGGGTTGGAAAGATCGGGGCACTTACTGGTTATCTTTTTATATCAGAATGGTTTGGCGTAGCTTCATTTCTTTTTATATTGATCCTCTTCATAGCCGGGATGAGATTTCTTTTCAGGATCAATATTTTCCCACTTATCAGAACACTGAAATATTCTTTTTTTGGGATCGTTTGGACTCCTGTTGCACTTAGCGTGATCTTTCCTGGAAAAGACATTCTCTTCGGGGTTTACGGTTTTGAGATAAATAAGTTCCTGCAGGATTTTCTAGGCTATTCGGGAATGATCCTCCTGTTGACCTTTCTTTTTCTGAGTTTTTTGATCCTCTCTTTTAATGTACCTTTCCGATGGTTTAAGAAGAAGAGTAAACCCGAACCTCTTGAACCTGGTGACCTGGAAAATGTTGTACCAGAAGAGCCTTCAATTAAAGAAAATGAGCAGGAAGAACAATTCGGGGGGAACAACTTCATCCTGGAAGGTGGAAAAACCTTTGACGAACCGGGCCCTTCTGAACTCCAGCCGGAAGAAGAACCCGTATCCATAGAAGAGAAGGAAACCGGATCAGGCAACATTGAACTGCAGATCGAGCAACCGGTGCAAGAGCAGGCGGTGGAAAACATGCGCCATGGCGGGAAGACTCATTTTGGACTGGACACGAAATATGATCCTACCCTTGACCTTCCTGATTATAAATTTCCTTATCCTGGCCTCCTTAAGGATTATGGTGGAGATGAGATCAATATAAATAAAGAGGAACTCGAAGCCAATAAAAACAGGATCGTACAGACCCTGAATAATTATTCAATTAAGATTGACAAGATCAAGGCTACAATCGGACCTGCAGTTACCCTCTATGAGATAGTGCCGGAAGCCGGGATCCGTATCTCGAAGATTAAGAACCTGGAGGATGATATTGCCCTAAGCCTTGCTGCATTAGGCATCCGGATCATAGCCCCCATACCTGGCAAAGGAACTATCGGTATTGAAGTACCCAATAAAAACCCTGAGACCGTCTCAATGAAGTCTTTGCTGTCTTCTCCACGGTTCACTCAGTCTGCTTACGACCTACCGATTGTTCTTGGAAAGACCATCTCTAATGAGACTTTTATCGCTGACCTGTCAAAGATGCCGCATATCCTGATGGCAGGTGCTACAGGGCAGGGAAAATCGGTAGGTTTGAATGCTATCATTACTTCCCTTCTTTTCAAAAAGCACCCGTCACAGATCAAATTTGTGATGGTGGATCCAAAGAAAGTTGAACTATCACTCTTCACCAAGATTGAGCGGCATTTCCTTGCAAAGCTTCCTGATTCTGAAGAAGCCATTATCACCGATACGAAAAAGGTCATAAGGACCCTTAACTCGATGAATATTGAAATGGATAACCGTTATGACCTTCTGCAGAGCGCACAAGTAAGGAACATCAAAGAATACAACGAAAAATTTATTGCTCGCAAACTGAATCCCGAACACGATCATCATTTCCTCCCTTATATCATTCTCGTTGTTGATGAATTTGCCGACCTGATCATGACTGCGGGAAGGGAGATTGAAACACCGCTGACAAGGCTTGCACAATTGGCCAGGGCAGTAGGTATCCACCTTGTTATTGCTACACAGAGGCCGTCCGTCAATATCATCACAGGGACGATCAAGGCTAATTTTCCTGCACGTATTGCATTCAGGGTCATTTCCAAGATCGACTCACGTACAATCCTGGATACCGGGGGCGCTGATCAATTGGTTGGTCGCGGTGACATGCTGCTTTCTGCAGGAAGTGACCTGATCCGTCTCCAATGCGCTTTTGTCGATACCCCGGAAATCGAAACGCTTACGGAGTACATTGGAAGCCAAAGAGGATTTCCGGACGCTTATCATCTTCCTGAATTCAATGAGGATGAACCTGAAGGCAGTAAGGAAATTGATCCTGATTCCAGGGATGAATTATTCGCAGAAGCAGCCCGCCTGATTGTCCAGAACCAGCAAGGGTCCACTTCACTCATTCAGAGGAAACTCAAATTGGGATATAACCGAGCCGGAAGGATCATCGACCAACTTGAATCTGCAGGGATAGTAGGCCCGTTTGAGGGCAGTAAAGCCCGGGATGTGCGGTTTAAGGACCTTACTCAACTTGAGATCCATCTTAAAGAAATAGGGGCTATCTGATTCACATTAACATTTGAAAACTATAATCTTAGTCGCTTTTTATGAGAACATTTTTCAGTATTTTAATGATCATATTAGTCTGGCCGGTTTTCAGCCAGACAAAGGACACAAAAGCCATCGCATTATTGGATGAGGTAAGTGCAAAGACGAAGTCCTATAAATCCATCCGTGCCGATTTTTCATACACGATGGAAAATAAACAGGCAAAGGTCAATGAAGAAAAAACCGGCACATTGACCCTTTCTGGCGATAAATACCGCCTGAAGACAGCAGGGCAGGAAGTGATCTGTGACGGAAAACTCATCTGGACCTATATGATTGAATCTAATGAGGTTCAGATCAATGATCTTGACAACAAAGACGATGCCCTGACCCCGTCAAAGTTATTGAGTTCGTATAACGCTAACTACAAATCAAAAATACTGAAAGACAAACCTTCAAAAGATCCGAATGAAGTGACTATCGAACTGATACCCAATGTCATCAAGAATTTCACGAAAGCCATCCTGGTTGTGGATAAAATAAAAAAGCAGGTTAAAAGTTTTATGCTGTTTGATAAAAGCGGGAATACCTTTACCTATAAGATCACAAGATATCAGACAGACCTGCCGTTAAACACAGCAGAATTTACATTTGATAAATCAAAATTTCCCGGTGTTGAAATAAACGATATGCGTTAAAGATGTAAATATGATTGCCTGCGTTTTGCTGCAACTGCCAGCTGCCCCACTGAAATCCCTCCATCATTTGTCGGGACCACGTTATGAGAGTAGACCCTGAACCCATTTTTTAAGAGCACCTTTTCTGTCCCTTCCAGCAGGTATTTGTTTTGAAATGTCCCTCCTGATAATACAACCTTGTTGCAGAAATGCCGGATCTTCATTTTATTGATCACCTCCTGGATTACTGAAATAATAGTGTTATGGAATTTCGAGGAAATAATTCCAGGTTTGCTGTTTTCTTTGATGTCTTCGACTATCGCTGAAAAGGTCAGATCGAAATTCACAGTTTCACTGAGGATAAAAGGGTAACTCTCTGAACAACCCGGTTCAACTATAGACTCAAGCCTCATCGGTGCTTCTGCAGAAAAAGTCGAATAAAGACACAAACCGAGCATAGCCGACACGGCATCGAATAGCCTGCCGGCACTTGAAACCAATGGACAATTAATCCTCGACTCTATCATATTCACAATAACACCAATTTTTTCATGCCCGATTTTCTCCAGAAAAGGGATCTCAAGATGAGTAATATCTTTCCCGAAGATCTTAAAAAGGTATGAAACTGCCATCCTCCAGGGCTCTTCAATGGCCTTGTCACCACCAGGCAAAGGGATATAATCAAAATGTGTGTCCCTGGAAAACTCCTCAAGATCACAATAGATAAATTCAGCTCCCCAGGTATTTCCATCGGTCCCAAAGCCGGTTCCATCCATCGCCACCCCCAACACAGGTTCGTATAGTCCATGCTCTGCCATGCAGGATGCAATATGTGCATGATGATGTTGGATCTTTACAATGTTCAGAGGATCAATCTGGTCCTCCGCAAATCTGCTGGTAAAATAATCCGGGTGAAGGTCTGCAGCAATAACCGTCGGTATCATCCTGAATAATTTTTTAAATTTCCCCAGGGTCTCTTCATAAAAAGCTGTGGTTTCAGCATTCTGCAGATCGCCTATATACTGGCTCAGGATTGCCTGCTTTCCTTTCCCAATACAGAATGTATTGACCAGTTCAGCACCGGTTGCAAGAATGTCGCTTGTGTCCAGTCTTAAAGTTACGGGAGCAGGCGCAAATCCACGTGACCTGCGAAAGACTCTTTCAGTTCCATTGATTATCCTGACAACTGAATCGTCGGTCCTGTTTTCTATTTCACGATTATAAACAAGTACGCCTTCGATTTTGAGAAGAAAGGTATCAATGGCTTTCTGATCGTCTATTAAAATAGGTTCATCAGAAATATTTCCGCTCGTAAGAACGATTGCCGGGATTTCCAGTTCTGTGAAAAGAAGATGATGAAAGGGCAGATAAGGCAACATGACACCGATTGTATTCAATCCCACACAGACGTTGGGAGCAAGTTGGTTATTGGGAATCGACTGCAATAATACGATCGGTCTTTTCCATGAAAGAAGGCTGCGCTCTTCGGTTTCATTGATCAAAGCGTACCGCCTTAACGTTGCAACATCGCGGAACATGACAGCCAGTGGTTTCCCTTCACGGTTTTTCAGCAGTCTCAATCTTGTCACGGCATCATCATTCGTCGCATCACAGGTCAGGTGATACCCTCCCAACCCTTTTATAGCCATGATCCCGCCATTCATTATAGCTTCTGCAGTCTTTAAAAGAATGATTTCTATACCTTCAATCTTATCCTTCTTTGTATATAAAGTATAGTGTGGCCCGCAATCAGCACAAGCTACAGGCTGGGCATGGAATCGGCGGTCTTTTACATCCTCATATTCCCTCCGGCATGAATCGCACATATGGAAATTCTTCATGCTCGTATTTATCCTGTCGTAGGGAAGATCGTTGATGATGGTAAACCTCGGACCACAATTGGTACAATTGACGAAAGGATAGTTAATGCGGTTTGGCTGGAGGTGCATATCTTCCAGGCAGTCGTTGCATACAGCAATATCCGGGCTGAGCTCGGTAATTTTATCGGATATATTTTCGCTTCTTGCTATTTTGAAGTCCTGTAATTCAATAGGTTCTGAATAAGAAAGAAGCACCTTGTCAATATGTGAGGCAGTTGGTGGATCTGATTTCAACTCGATTAAGAAATCTTCAATTGAATGTTGTTGCCCCTGTACAAAGATCTCGACGCTCTCATTGGTATTTTTAACCCACCCTGTTAAGTCGTATTTGATTGCAATCCGGTAAACGAATGGGCGAAAACCTACACCCTGCACAAGGCCGCTAACAGTGATATGACAGGCTTTCTCCATACCCTCTTGAATAATCTGAAAACATATTTATCCAGAATAAAATTACATCTTTTAATTCATGTCTGAGAATAATTGTAAATTTATTCCGGAATTTGAACCATCACACCTGATCATCATGAAAAGAGCCAGGGATATTCTTTGTGAAGAATGCCAGTCAGGCTTCCTGAGTTATTTTCATGCCCTCGATAAAGCAGACCTTCAATACCTTAATGAACAGAAGAATACACTGATCTATAAAAAAGGTCAGCTTATTTATGAAGTGGGACATAAGTCTTTAGGTGTTTTTTGTATCCGTGAAGGCAAGATCAAGGTCTTCAAGAATACGCAGGAAGGAAAAGAGCACATCACTCGTATCGTTCTTCCGGGTGAATTCTTGGGGCTGAAAGCATTGCTTAGCGGAAATGACCACTCTGTATCGGCATCAGCGCTGGAGGATTCAATTGTCTGCTTTATTTCAAAGATGGATTTTTTCCAGTTGATGATCAAGTATCCCGAATTTACCAGGTCGCTAATTCTGATGCTGAGTAAGTTGCTGGAAGAAGCTGAATTGAGGATGATCTCACTTGCATATAAACCTGTAAGGGAAAGGCTGGCCGAGACACTTCTCTTTCTTTTTGATTCTTTCTATCCTGAAAGGGAAAATACTGTGAAGGAATACCTGAACCTTACCAGGATGGACCTTGCCAATATCATCGGCACTGCAGTGGAGACGGTCATCCGGCTTCTTTCAGAATTCAAGGATGAAAACTACATTGCGATTAAAGGAAGAAAGATCTTTCTTCTCGATCCCGTAGGACTCAAGGCTATTGCCACAATCTCGGGGTAGAAAATATCCTTTCTGTCTGTTCCTGAAGTTTGGCAGACATTCGCTCTCCCTTCGTCATTTTTCTCGATCGTCATTCGTTCGAAATTCACTCTCCTTCCGTCCTTCCTTCGATTAAGCTTCGATTGACCTTCGATTAAGCTTCGATTGACCTTCGATTAACCTTCGATTCAACTTCGAATAAGATTCGCTCAGGTTTCAATCAACCTTTCATTTATGTCGGATCAGACATTAATGATTGAATAACAAGCAGATGATCTATCTGGGCGCAGGCAATGGGGTATCAGAAATTAATGTGGATAAAATTCAATCTGATTTAATGATGAGTATATTCATTTCCTACAAAAATTGATCATTTTTAATAGGTAGAATGATCAAAAAGTCAGAATAGAAATAGTTAATAGGAACTTAGTGGAAGTTATCATGAATATTATGAAAAATTTATGTAATTTACAACTAATGACCACTCATGAGTTCAGTAAGTGGCTCGACTCGAAAGAAATAACCAGATCCATAGGTTACATACAGAATTTTTATACAAGAATGCTCTGTTATGCCAGGTTTAATGGACAGAATCATCTGCAAATTCTTGAAGAAATTGAAGCTTACCAAAAGTCATTGCATGGCTATGATGAGATTGCTCAGAATTTTACAATGTTCCCTGATGCTATAATTGCGATCGGCAGGGATATCAACAAAGTTCCGCCCGGTGTGAACGGCACTGCCCGCTTATGCGTTCGCGTTGAATACATTCTCGATACTGGAAATAAAATGCAGCCAACCTCCGATGACGTGCAGGATTATACCACCTGGTTAAATGCCATGCTGTGTATGAAATTTTTGATCAAACCTTCATCCTGTTCAATTCTGACCTTCTCCCCTTCAGAAACCATCTCCGATATCAAAATTCCAGGTTTACCTTCTGCTTTCTTTTATCATGACAATGTTAGAGATGCCGGATTCGACAATCCATTTCTGACTTCATGATTAATACACCTTCCTTCACTGAAATCACAAGTAAAAGATGCTTCTCATGTTTTTGCAATGAGCCTATTAATTTTTCATTAACATTGTACATCATTAAAATAGTTTTTGTATTTTTGCCCCAAGTCCTATTATGCCGAAAATTTAAATTGCATGTTCATATTAATTAAAGGTTCCATAGCATTTACTACCTAATGAAAACAGAACTTGACTTGCGGTTTTTGGGATCTTCGTTTTAAATACAATCAGGGAGCCGACCTTAGCATTAAAGCATTCTTAAAAGCTGCCTTATGAAAAAATTGAAGACCATAATAGTTGAAGAAAATAAAGAGAATCGGGATCAGTTATCACTTCTGCTTCGGGAACATTGTCACGATATTGAAGTATCGGCCCTTGTATCAACGATCGAAGAAGCAGTTCAAAGCATTGAAGATCACTCTCCTGAATTACTTTTTCTTGATGTCGAATTGTTAGGTAAAAACGATCCTGACATACTGAAACTTTATAAACAATTGCCCTTCAAGGTACTTTTTTTCAAAGGCTATCTTAAATACGCTTACCTGTCAACCAAACTCGATGCTGCGGACTTATTATTCAAGCCGGTCAAAATTAATGATTTAACCGATGCGATAAAAAGAATTGACGAAACGAAACATTATAATAATTTCTACGTAAAACTTGAAACTAAGAACAAACAATTTGAGGATCCTCCAAGGCTGATAATGCATGAAGTATCGGGATTTACAGTTATTGAAACGGATAAGATCATAAAACTGGAAGCAAATGGACATTATACTAACTTTTATCTTACCGGTGACCGCAAACATACTTATTGCAGGATTCTCAAGGAGTTCGAGGAATTACTGGAAATACACCCAAATTTCCTCAGGGTACATAAATCATTTTTAATCAACCTGGATTACGTCATATCATATTCAAGTCAGGGAGAGATCAAACTAATTGAAAATCAAAGCGCACTACTCGGAGATTCATACCGTAACAGGTTCTTGACATATTTTTCATAAAAAACTAAAATATTTTTCATGACGAAAATTCTGTTATTCATTTACTTAAATGGCACATTTGTGTATATAACATAGGGTGATTGTGAAAATTAATATTATGATAACATTAACATTTTTACTTTTATAATGCTAAAATCAACTCTCGTTCTGAAAGCTAACTCTTATACTGACAATGCATTAATAAAACCCATCTATGTTCTTTTCATGTTCTACAGCACCCCAAAAAGGGCCGGATAAGATAGATTAGTTTCTTTTTTGTGCATTGTTCTTATAATTTTTCGCAATTGAATGAAAACATGGAGCTACATATTATCGAGATTTTAATTTTAACCAATTAAAATTATTAGGATTTGCTTAGAGACTTTTGATAAAACACTGGAACATCACATTACGAAGTCGCTTCGTGATTAAAATGCATTCAGTATTTTATGAATTTTTTTATATTGTACATTTTAAAAAAAAATATTTATATCAGGCAACCTTAGAGTATATTATGATGTCTACAACACGAAATATAGCTCATAATACAGAATGTGAGGGGAATAAGGGAAATTTATTATTAATTAATTAATAGTAGGGTACTTGGAACAATCTTTACACCGTCAATGGTTTTCTGTTAAGATCCATCTTTTTTGGTGGATTTTATTGACATTGACGGTTGGTGCATCGATCTGCAACGGAGAAGTGCCTCTTGAAAAACAAGGAAAAGGATTAACCTCTGGTTTATCAGTAAATGATGCCCCGCCAGCCCCACTGACGGTAAGTGTTACACCACTTAACCCATCAACATGTCCTGTATGGAATTTACAATTAACCGCTACTGTATCTGGCGGAACGGCACCTTACACTTATTTTTGGACAGGTTCGGGGGCAGCAAACCTTGATACTAACTTTATTAATAATCCTACGTTCTCGGCCTGCCCTGTAGGAATATATACATGTACCTGCACCGTGACAGACCATCTGGGAGCACAAGCTTCTGCAAGCACCAATATTACCATAGTCGATGCTGCACCGGTATTTGGTTCCTGTGTCCCAAATATCACCGAATGCGGAGCACAAAACATCAGCTGGGAAACCTGCGGACCTGATATACAACAGCTGACATGTCCTTCAGTTTCTCCCAATCCATCCGGGTTTACAGCCGGATACTGGGTGGATAATGGTCCTTGGGTCTGGCAGACTTTCCATGCCGGTAAGACCGGTCTGTGCAAGGGTGTGACCATTGGTTTATACAATTGCGATCACCTTCCCTTTACACTCCATGCAAAAATCTTCCCAGGTGAACCTGACAGTCTGATTGACGCGGAATATCCGAATACCTGCCCGATCTGGGAGTACGACACCCTATTTACGGTTGCCGGCGGAGCAGGGAATGGAATCTATACATTTATCATTCCTGACAACGTAGCTCCGTACATGCAGGCCGGTGCCAACTGGTACACCATATGTCTTTCAGGGATCGGAAGTTATGATTACAACGCTTGGCAGCATGGATGGTGGTTGCATGCTAACCCTTGCAATAATCCTACTTATCCTGACCCGATGCCAGGCGGAGGAACCTATGGATTTTATGATTATAATGGAACACAACAACCACCTGGTTATTATCATACGTTCCATCTTGCATTCAATACTAATATATGCCAGATACCCGGACTTACGGTAACAGACGGGTGCGCAGTTAAAACACTGATCTCCAGTATTCCGTCAGGTTCGTTTTTTAATATGGGGACCACCCCGGTCACCTATACCGCCACAAATACAGGCGGTAACTCCTCACAATGCACTTTTAATGTCACCATAAACAACACTTCGGTACCAGCTCCACCAGTCAGCAATGGTGATCAAACTACCTGTTCAATTGCCCCTGCTCCAACGTTGTCAGTCACAGTCCCGGGAGGTGAAACTGTAGATTGGTACAGCACAGCAGTTGGTGGTATCCCGATATTAAGTGGAAGTACAACATACGTACCAACTGTGCCTGGTACCTATTGGGCACAAGCCAGGTTCATTGCAGGTGGATGTACCAGCGGTACCCGGACACCCGTCACCTGGTGTGTGGTGACATTGATAATTCATGATCCTCCGACAGTTTGCCCACCAGGACCGGTAAACCTCACGGCCGCTTCCATAACCGCAGGAAGTTCTTTCTGTGTTGGGACTTATACCTTGACGTACTGGAAAAATGCGGCTTGTACAACTGTTTTACCTAATCCAAATGCAGTTACTGTTGCGGGAACCTATTATATCAAATTAACTACAACTTCACCAAGTTGTAGTACGAGTGGTCCTGTTCATGTAACATTTTATTCTAGCGTCATCCTGGTAATAACCAATCCTGCTCCTGTCTGTGCTCCTAATACGATAGATCTGACTGCCCCCGCCATTACCGCCGGCAGTACCCTGCCAAACTGCACCCTGAGTTACTGGATGGATGCGGCCTGCACAATTCCGCTGGCAAATCCCACTGCAGTGGCAGTTTCAGGAACGTACTACATAAAAGCAACTTCATCCGATAATTGTACAGCTGTCGCGCCTGTGGTCGTGGTAATCAACCCGGTTGACACTATTACCCTTACTTCGGCAGCAGGAACAGATAACCAGACCGTTTGTGTAAATACACCTATTGTAAACATCACTTATGCTACAACCGGCGCCACAGGAGCGACCGTGACAGGCCTTCCGGCCGGAGTAACAGGAAATTGGTTAGCAAATGTTATTACGATAAGCGGTATCCCAACTGTATCAGGAACGTTTCCTTATACAATCAACCTTAACCGGTGGCTGCACAACCACATAAGACTGGCACCATCACCGTCAAATCGAATAGTGCGATCATATTGACCTCAGCTGTAGGGACTGATGCACAGACCGTATGTATCAATACTCCAATCGTAAATATCACCTATGCTACTATAAATGCTACAGGTGCTACGGTCACAGGATTACCGGCAGGAGTAACAGGTGCCTGGGTTGCAAATGTGGTTACAATCAGCGGCACTCCATCTGTATCGGGAACGTTTACCTACACGATAACTTTAATTGGAGGCTGCGGTGTTACTACTAAGACTGGTACCATTACTGTCATCCCAAATAACACGATCACCCTCACATCCGGAAATAATGTCCAGGCAGTTTGCGTCAACACTGCCATCGCCAATATCACCTATACTACTACTGGCGCTACCGGGGCCAACTTTGCAGGTCTTCCGGCCGGAGTAACAGGTGCCTGGGTTGCAAATGTGGTTACCATCAGCGGCATACCGACTGTCACCGGAACATTTAATTACACAGTTACATTAACAGGAGGATGCGGAATAGCAACTGCCACAGGTACTATCACGGTTAATCCTTTGCCTACTCCTGTCATCACCGGGCCGGCAACAGCCTGCGCAAACTCAACAGGAAATGTCTATTCCACTCCCAATGTAGGTGGTGATACCTATGTATGGGCTATCTCAGGCGGGGTCATCACTGCAGGTGCAGGAACCAACTCCATCACCGTCACCTGGGGAGCAGCAGGCTCTGGATGGGTACAGGTCACCGAGACCATTACGGCTACTACCTGTGCCGTTACTACCGCCAAGTATAACGTAACCATCAACCCCCTGCCTACACCGGTTATAAGCGGACCGATTATTGCCTGCGCAAACTCAACAGGAAATGTCTATTCCACTCCCAATGTAGGTGGTGATACCTATGTATGGGCTATCTCCGGTGGAGTGATCACTTCTGGAGCTGGAACCAACTCCATCACCGTTACATGGGGTGCAGCAGGATCAGGCTGGGTACAGGTCACCGAGACCATTACTGCTACCACCTGTGCCGTTACCACTGCCCATTATAATGTAACCATCAACCCTCTGCCTACCCCAGTCATAAGCGGACCCATTGTAGCATGTGCCAACTCTATAGGCAATGTCTATTCTACACCCAATGTCGGTGGTGATACCTATGTTTGGGCTATCTCAGGCGGAGTGATCACCTCAGGAGCAGGAACCAACTCCATCACCGTCACCTGGGGCGCAGCCGGCTCTGGTTGGGTACAGGTCACCGAGACCATTACTGCTACCACCTGTGCCGTTACCACTGCTCATTATAATGTAACCATCAACCCCCTGCCTACCCCAGTCATAAGTGGACCGATTGTTGCCTGTGCAAACTCAACAGGAAATGTATATTCAACACCCAATGTAGGTGGCGATACCTATGTTTGGGCCATCTCTGGCGGGGTCATCACTTCAGGTGCAGGAACCAACTCCATCATAGTCACCTGGGGTGCAGCCGGCACTGGATGGGTACAGGTCACCGAGACCATTACTGCTACTACCTGTACCGTCACTACCGCACAATATAATGTAACTATCAACCCGCTGCCTACACCTGTCATCACAGGACCAACAGCAGCCTGTGCCAACTCAACTGGAAATGTCTATTCAACCCCTAATGTCGGTGGTGATACCTATGTATGGGCCATCTCAGGTGGAGTGATCACTGCAGGAGCAGGAACCAACTCCATCACTGTCACCTGGGGAGCGGCAGGCTCTGGCTGGGTACAGGTCACCGAGACCATCACTGCTACCACCTGTGCCGTTACCACTGCCCATTATAACGTAACCATCAACCCGCTGCCTACCCCTGTTATAAGCGGACCGATTGTTGCCTGTGCCAACTCAACAGGCAATATCTATTCAACACCTAATGTTATTGGCGATACCTATGTATGGGCCATCTCAGGCGGAGTGATCACTTCTGGAGCAGGAACCAGCTCCATCACAGTCACCTGGGGTGCAGCAGGACCAGGCTGGGTACAGGTCACCGAGACCATTACGGCTACTACCTGTGCCGTTACCACTGCCCATTATAACGTAACCATCAACCCTCTGCCTACTCCTGTAATCAGCGGACCCATTGTAGCCTGTGCCAACTCTATAGGAAATGTCTATTCTACTCCCAATGTCGTTGGCGATACCTATGTATGGGCTATCTCAGGCGGAGTGATCACTTCAGGAGCAGGAACCAACTCCATCACAGTCACCTGGGGTGCAGCAGGCTCTGGTTGGGTACAGGTCACTGAGACCATCACAGCTACTACCTGTGCCGTTACTACCGCACAATATAATGTAACCATCAACCCGCTGCCTACCCCTGTCATAAGCGGACCCATTGTTGCCTGTGCCAACTCAACAGGAAACATCTATTCAACACCCAATGTTATTGGCGATACCTATGTATGGGCTATCTCAGGCGGAGTGATCACTTCAGGTGCTGGAACCAACTCCATCACTGTCACCTGGGGAGCAGCCGGCTCTGGCTGGGTACAGGTCACCGAGACCATCACTGCTACTACCTGTGCCGTTACCACTGCCCATTATAACGTAACCATCAACCCGCTGCCTACCCCTGTTATAAGCGGACCCATTGTTGCCTGTGCCAACTCAACAGGCAATATCTATTCAACACCTAATGTTATTGGCGATACCTATGTATGGGCCATCTCAGGCGGAGTGATCACTTCTGGAGCAGGAACCAGCTCCATCACAGTCACCTGGGGTGCAGCAGGACCAGGCTGGGTACAGGTCACCGAGACCATCACTGCTACCACCTGTGCTGTTACCACTGCCAAGTATAATGTAACCATCAACCCGCTGCCTACCCCTGTTATAAGCGGACCCATTGTAGCCTGTGCCAACTCAACAGGAAACATCTATTCAACACCTAATGTCGGTGGTGATACCTATGTATGGGCTATCTCAGGCGGGGTCATCACTGCAGGAGCAGGGACCAACTCCATCACCGTCACCTGGGGTGCTGCAGGACCAGGCTGGGTACAGGTCACCGAGACCATCACTGCTACCACCTGTGCTGTCACTACCGCACAATATAATGTAACTATCAACCCGCTGCCTACACCTGTAATCAGCGGACCCATTGTTGCCTGTGCCAACTCAACAGGAAATATCTATTCAACACCTAATGTCGTTGGCGATACCTATGTATGGGCTATCTCAGGTGGAGTGATCACTGCAGGAGCAGGAACCAACTCCATCACAGTCACCTGGGGCGCAGCAGGCTCTGGATGGGTACAGGTCACCGAGACCATAACGGCTACTACCTGTGCTGTCACTACCGCACAATATAATGTAACCATCAACCCGCTGCCTACCCCTGTCATAAGCGGACCCATTGTTGCCTGTGCCAACTCAACAGGAAATGTCTATTCAACTCCTAATGTCGGTGGCGATACCTATGTATGGGCTATCTCAGGTGGAGTGATCACTTCAGGAGCTGGAACCAACTCCATCACAGTCACCTGGGGTGCAGCAGGCTCTGGATGGGTCCAGGTCACCGAGACCATCACGGCTACTACCTGTGCTGTCACCACTGCTCAGTATAATGTAACCATCAACCCCCTGCCTACACCTGTTATCAGCGGACCCATTGTAGCCTGTGCCAACTCTATAGGCAATATCTATTCAACACCCAATGTCGGTGGCGATACCTATGTATGGGCTATCTCAGGTGGAGTGATCACTGCAGGAGCAGGAACCAACTCCATCACGGTTACATGGGGTGCTGCAGGACCAAGCTGGGTACAGGTCACCGAGACTATTACGGCTACTACCTGTGCCGTTACCACTGCTCATTATAATGTAACCATCAACCCTCTGCCTACCCCTGTCATAAGCGGACCAACAGCAGCCTGTGCCAACTCAACAGGAAATATTTATTCAACACCCAATGTCGTTGGAGATACCTATGTATGGGCTATCTCAGGCGGGGTCATCACCTCAGGTGCTGGAACCAACTCCATCACCGTCACCTGGGGTGCAGCAGGCTCTGGATGGGTCCAGGTCACCGAGACCATTACGGCTACTACCTGTGCTGTCACCACTGCTCAGTATAATGTAACCATCAATCCCCTGCCTACACCTGTAATCAGCGGACCGATTGTTGCCTGTGCCAACTCTATAGGCAATGTCTATTCCACTCCCAATGTAGTTGGTGATACCTATGTATGGGCCATCTCAGGCGGGGTCATCACCTCAGGAGCAGGAACCAACTCCATCACCGTCACCTGGGGAGCAGCAGGCTCTGGCTGGGTACAGGTCACCGAGACCATCACAGCTACTACCTGTGCTGTCACTACCGCACAATATAATGTAACCATCAACCCGCTGCCTACCCCGGTTATAAGCGGACCCATTGTTGCCTGTGCAAACTCTATAGGCAATATTTATTCAACACCTAATGTCGGTGGTGACACCTATGTTTGGGCTATCTCAGGTGGGGTCATCACCTCAGGAGCAGGAACCAACTCCATCACAGTCACCTGGGGTGCAGCAGGCTCTGGTTGGGTACAGGTCACCGAGACCATTACTGCTACCACCTGTGCTGTCACTACCGCACAATATAATGTAACCATCAACCCGCTGCCTACCCCTGTAATCAGCGGACCTATTGTTGCCTGTGCCAACTCAACAGGCAATATCTATTCAACACCCAATGTCGTTGGCGATACCTATGTTTGGGCTATCTCAGGCGGGGTCATCACTGCAGGAGCAGGAACCAACTCCATCACAGTCACCTGGGGAGCAGCAGGATCTGGCTGGGTACAGGTCACCGAGACTATCACAGCTACTACCTGTGCCGTCACTACCGCTCATTATAATGTAACCATCAACCCTCTGCCTACCCCTGTCATAAGCGGACCAATAGTAGCCTGTGCCAACTCTATAGGCAATATTTATTCAACACCCAATGTCGGTGGCGATACCTATGTATGGGCTATCTCAGGCGGGGTCATCACTGCAGGAGCAGGAACCAACTCCATCACCGTCACCTGGGGAGCAGCAGGATCTGGCTGGGTACAGGTCACCGAGACCATCACTGCTACTACCTGTGCCGTCACTACTGCCCATTATAATGTAACCATCAACCCTCTGCCTACCCCTGTTATAAGCGGACCCATTGTTGCCTGTGCCAACTCAACAGGCAATATCTATTCAACACCCAATGTCGGTGGTGATACCTATGTTTGGGCTATCTCAGGCGGGGTCATCACCTCAGGAGCAGGAACCAACTCCATCACAGTCACCTGGGGTGCAGCAGGCTCCGGCTGGGTACAGGTCACCGAGACCATCACTGCTACTACCTGTGCTGTCACTACTGCCCATTATAATGTAACCATCAACCCTCTGCCTACACCGGTAATAAGCGGACCCATTGTAGCCTGTGCCAACTCAACAGGCAATATCTATTCAACACCCAATGTCGGTGGTGATACCTATGTATGGGCTATCTCTGGTGGAGTCATCACTTCAGGAGCAGGAACCAACTCCATCACCGTCACCTGGGGTGCAGCAGGACCAGGCTGGGTACAGGTCACCGAGACCATCACAGCTACTACCTGTGCTGTCACTACCGCACAATATAATGTAACCATCAACCCGCTGCCTACCCCGGTTATAAGCGGACCCATTGTTGCCTGTGCCAACTCTATAGGCAATGTCTATTCCACTCCCAATGTAGTTGGTGATACCTATGTATGGGCTATCTCAGGTGGGGTCATCACTTCAGGAGCAGGAACCAACTCCATCACAGTCACCTGGGGAGCAGCCGGCTCTGGCTGGGTACAGGTCACCGAGACTATACGGCTACTACCTGTGCTGTTACCACTGCTCATTATAATGTAACCATCAACCCTCTGCCTACACCTGTAATAAGCGGACCCATTGTTGCCTGTGCCAACTCAATAGGCAATGTCTATTCAACACCTAATGTCGTTGGTGATACCTATGTTTGGGCCATCTCAGGTGGAGTCATCACATCTGGAGCTGGAACCAACTCCATCACCGTTACCTGGGGCGCAGCAGGACCAGGCTGGGTACAGGTCACCGAGACCATCACTGCTACTACCTGTGCTGTCACTACCGCACAATATAATGTAACCATCAACCCGCTGCCTACCCCGGTCATAAGCGGACCGATTGTTGCCTGTGCCAACTCAATAGGCAATATCTATTCCACTCCCAATGTAGGTGGTGATACCTATGTATGGGCTATCTCAGGCGGAGTGATCACTTCAGGAGCAGGAACCAACTCCATCACAGTCACCTGGGGTGCAGCAGGCTCTGGCTGGGTACAGGTCACCGAGACCATCACAGCTACTACCTGTGCCGTCACTACCGCACAATATAATGTAACCATCAACCCGCTGCCTACCCCTGTCATAAGCGGACCCATTGTTGCCTGTGCCAACTCAACAGGAAATGTCTATTCAACTCCTAATGTCGGTGGTGATACCTATGTATGGGCTATCTCAGGCGGGGTCATCACTGCAGGTGCAGGAACCAACTCCATCACCGTTACCTGGGGTGCAGCCGGCTCTGGCTGGGTACAGGTCACCGAGACCATTACTGCTACTACCTGTGCCGTTACCACTGCCCATTATAATGTAACCATCAACCCTCTGCCTACCCCGGTTATAAGCGGACCCATTGTTGCCTGTGCAAACTCAACAGGCAATATTTATTCAACACCCAATGTCGGTGGTGACACCTATGTTTGGGCTATCTCAGGCGGGGTCATCACTGCAGGAGCAGGAACCAACTCCATCACAGTCACCTGGGGTGCAGCAGGCTCTGGTTGGGTACAGGTCACCGAGACCATTACTGCTACTACCTGTGCTGTCACTACCGCACAATATAATGTAACCATCAACCCTCTGCCTACCCCGGTTATAAGCGGACCCATTGTTGCCTGTGCCAACTCAACAGGAAATATTTATTCAACACCCAATGTCGTTGGAGATACCTATGTTTGGGCTATCTCAGGTGGGGTCATCACCTCAGGAGCAGGAACCAACTCCATCACCGTCACCTGGGGAGCAGTCGGCTCTGGCTGGGTACAGGTCACTGAGACCATCACAGCTACTACCTGTGCCGTTACCACTGCCCAGTATAATGTAACCATCAACCCCCTGCCTACACCTGTTATCAGCGGACCGATTGTAGCCTGTGCAAACTCAACAGGAAATGTCTACTCCACTCCCAATGTCGGTGGCGATACCTATGTATGGGCTATCTCAGGCGGGGTCATCACTGCAGGTGCAGGAACCAACTCCATCACCGTCACCTGGGGAGCAGCAGGCTCTGGATGGGTACAGGTCACCGAGACCATCACAGCTACTACCTGTGCCGTTACTACCGCCAAGTATAACGTAACCATCAACCCCCTGCCTACCCCTGTTATAAGCGGACCGATTGTTGCCTGTGCCAACTCAACAGGAAATATCTATTCCACTCCTAATGTTATTGGCGATACCTATGTTTGGGCTATCTCAGGCGGGGTCATCACTGCTGGTGCAGGAACCAACTCCATTACAGTCACATGGGGAGCAGCAGGATCAGGCTGGGTACAGGTAACCGAGACCATTACTGCTACTACCTGTGCTGTCACTACCGCTCATTATAACGTAACCATCAACCCGCTGCCTACCCCTGTTATAAGCGGACCCATTGTAGCCTGTGCCAACTCAACAGGAAATATCTATTCTACTCCCAATGTCGTTGGTGACACCTATGTTTGGGCTATCTCTGGCGGAGTGATCACCTCAGGAGCAGGAACCAACTCCATCACAGTCACCTGGGGCGCAGCCGGCTCTGGATGGGTACAGGTCACAGAGACCATCACAGCTACTACCTGTGCCGTTACCACTGCCCATTATAATGTAACCATCAACCCTCTGCCTACCCCAGTCATCACAGGACCGACAGCAGCCTGTGCCAACTCTATAGGCAATATTTATTCAACACCCAATGTTGTTGGTCATACCTATGTTTGGGCGATCTCAGGCGGGGTGATCACTGCAGGAGCAGGAACCAACTCCATCACAGTCACCTGGGGTGCAGCCGGCTCTGGCTGGGTACAGGTCACCGAGACCATCACAGCTACTACCTGTGCTTTCACTACCGCACAATATAATGTAACCATCAACCCTCTGCCTACCCCGGTTATAAGCGGACCGATTGTTGCCTGTGCCAACTCAACTAGGAAATATCTATTCAACCCCTAATGTCGGTGGTGATACCTATGTATGGGCCATCTCAGGTGGAGTGATCACTGCAGGAGCAGGAACCAACTCCATCACAGTCACCTGGGGAGCAGCCGGCTCTGGCTGGGTACAGGTCACAGAGACCATCACA
>CAVYJI010000011.1:0-271344 GCA_963768805.1 uncultured Bacteroidales bacterium
ACCAATCCTACACCTTCAATCTCAGGCAACACACCCGTTTGTCTTAATACCACAAATACCTATACCACAGCCCTTGGTATGACTACCTATTCCTGGTCAGTCTCTTCAGGGGGCACCATCAATGGTGCATCAACCAATAATACAGTCTCCGTCACCTGGAATACCACCGGAAGCCAGTCTGTCAGTGTTACTGTCACAGATAACCATGGTTGCCAGGGTTCTTCAAGCTATCCTGTTACCGTCAATTCTCTGCCCACAGCTCTTGTCTTAACAGGAAGCACCATCTGCACAAGCCCGGGAGGCAATGGAACCATTACATCTTCAACCTCAGTATCCGGGGTAAGCTACCAGTTGTATAATTCTGGTGGCACCCCTGTTCAGTCTGCACAGGTAGGCACGGGATCAGGGCTTACCTGGTCGGGACTTGCAGCTGGCAACGGCTACTATGTGATCGGAACGGATGCTAATTCCTGTACTTCTACAAGTAATGCTGTTAACGTAGCGACCTATGCCAATCCAACTCCAACCATTACAGGTCCGACACCGGTCTGTGCTGGCGCTACCAGTAATGTCTACACCACACAAGCAGGCATGACAAATTACATCTGGTCAGTATCTACAGGAGGCACCATTACCTCAGGTGGGACCGCAACCAGCAGCACCGTTACCGTTACCTGGAACACCGCGGGAATCCAGACAGTCAGCGTGAACTATACCAATGCCAACGGCTGTACCGCAACTTCACCCACCGTCTATAACGTCAATGTCAATGCACTGCCTGTGCCGACCATTTCAGGGCCCACTCCTGTGTGTGTGATCTCAACAGGCAATGTCTATACCACACAGGGAGGCATGACCAACTACATTTGGTCAGTTTCTGCAGGTGGCAGCATCACCGCAGGTGGATCTGCAACCAGCAACACCGTTACCGTTACCTGGAATACTGTCGGAGCTCAGACTGTCAGTGTGAACTACACCGATTCTAACGGGTGTACTGCTGTTGGACCCACGGTATTCAACGTCACTGCCAATGCCATGCCTTCACCTTCGATCTCAGGCCCGACTGCAGTTTGTGGTAATTCAACAGGAAACGTCTATACCACTCAAGCCGGTATGACGGGTTATATCTGGGCTGTATCTGCAGGAGGAACTGTCACTGCTGGTGGTTCTGGCACCGATAATACCGTTACAGTCACATGGAACACCGCAGGAGCACAAACCGTTAGTGTGAACTATACCAACACTAGCGGGTGTACCGCTGCCTCTCCGACAGTGTATAACGTTACCGTCAATCCTTTGCCAGTGCCGACAATTTCAGGACCTACCCCAGTTTGCGTGATCTCGGCAGGCAATGTATATACCACGCAGGCTGGTATGACTAATTACCTCTGGGCAGTCTCAGCTGGCGGAACCATCACCGCAGGAGGTACTACCAACAGCAACACCATTACCATTACCTGGAATACGATAGGGGCCCAGACCGTCAGTGTTAACTATACCAATTCCAATGGCTGCACCGCCCTTGCACCCACGGTATTCAACGTCACTGCTAATGCCATGCCTGCACCGACGCTCGCAGGACCAATTTCCGTTTGTGCAGGATCGACAGGTAATGTCTATACCACACAGGCAGGCATGACCAATTATATTTGGGCAGTCTCTGCAGGCGGTACCATCACCGCTGGCGGAACTACCAACAGCAGTACCGTCACCGTGACATGGAATACAGTAGGCGCACAGACAGTAAGCGTGAACTATACCAACTCAGGTGGATGTACCGCTGCTTCTCCAACAGTCTATAATGTGACGGTCAATGCTCTTCCGGTTCCGACCATTGCAGGTCTTACTCCTGTTTGTGCAGGCACCACAGGAAATGTATATACCACACAGGCAGGCATGACCAATTACATCTGGTCAGTATCTGCAGGAGGTTCCATCACTGCAGGTGGGACTACGAACAGCAATACCGTTACCATTACATGGAACACACCTGGTGCTCAAAACGTCAGTGTGAATTACACCAATTCAAACGGCTGTACCGCTGTTGCACCGGTTGTTTACAACGTCATTGTCAATGCACTGCCGGTGCCAACCTTAGCTGGTCCGACCCCGGTATGCGCTGGCACAGCAGGTAATGTATATACCACACAGGCTGGTATGACCAACTATACCTGGTCAGTCTCTGCAGGTGGAACTATCACTGCAGGGGGTACTGCAACCAGCAACACAGTTACTGTGACCTGGAATACGGCAGGCGCACAGACCGTTAGTGTGAACTACACCAATGGTAGCGGCTGTACCGCGGTTGCACCAGTTGTTTACAACGTGATTGTTAATGCATTGCCGGTTCCAACCATAGCAGGTCCGGCATCTGTTTGCGTTAACTCTGCCGGTAATGTCTATACCACACAGGCGGGGATGACCAATTATATCTGGACGGTCTCTGCCGGTGGTACAATCACTGCAGGTGGAGGTGCTGCCAATAATACTGTAACCATATTCTGGACCACCGTTGGCGCTCAGACTGTCAAAGTGAACTATACTAACGCCAATGGCTGTACCGCTCCTGCACAAACAGTATACAATGTCATTGTCAATGCTTTACCGGTACCAACCTTAACTGGTCCAACACCAGTTTGTCAAGGCATCGCAGGAAATGTATATACCACACAGGCAGGCATGACCAATTACATCTGGTCAGTATCTGCAGGAGGTTCCATCACTGCAGGCGGGACTACGAACAGTAATACCGTTACCATTACATGGAACACACCTGGTGCTCAGACCGTCAGTGTGAATTACACCAATGCAAACGGCTGTACCGCTGTTGCACCGGTTGTTTACAACATCACAGTCAATGCTTTACCCGTACCGACCTTAGCTGGCCCGACTCCTGTTTGTGCCGGAACCTCGGGCAATGTCTACACCACGCAAGCAGGGATGACCAACTATGTTTGGTCAGTATCTGCCGGCGGCACCATCACTGCAGGTGGCACCGCAGCCAGCAATACTGTCACTGTGACCTGGAACACAGCAGGAGCGCAGACTGTAAGCGTGAATTACACCAACGCCGCCGGGTGCACCTCTGTTGCACCGTTTGTCTTTAACGTGACTGTAAATCCATTGCCGGTGGTGACCATTGCCGGTCCGACACCGGTTTGTGCTGGAGTGACAGGCAATGTCTATACCACGCAGGCAGGGATGACTAATTATATTTGGGCTGTATCTGCAGGCGGGACGGTTACTTCGGGCGGTACCGCAGCCAGCAATACCGTCACCGTCACGTGGAATACGGCAGGCGCTCAGACTGTCAGTGTGAACTATACCAATGCCAATGGCTGTACCGCTGCTGCACCTGCTGTATTCAGCGTAACTGTCAACCCGCTGCCTAATCCTACAATTTCAGGTCCTGCATCTGTTTGCGTGAATTCTACAGGTAATGTCTACACAACACAGGCTGGGAACTCCAACTATGTATGGTCGGTCTCTCCCGGTGGCATTGTAACTGCAGGTGGAGGAGCAACAAGTAACACTATTACTATTACATGGAATACCGTTGGATCACAATTTGTCGGTGTCAATTATACCAATACCAATGGCTGTACTGCCCTTGCGCCAGCAATCTTAGATATTATAGTAAATCCACTGCCTGTACCGACCATCAGCGGGCCGAACCCGGTTTGCATTGGATCTGCGGGCAACGTGTACACGACCCAGGCAGGAATGAGCGGGTATACATGGACCGTTTCTGCAGGTGGTACTATCACTGCAGGAGGTGGCGCAGCAAACAATACCGTTACCGTCACCTGGACAATGGTCGGGGCTCAAACTGTCAGCGTGAACTATACCAATGCCAATGGATGTACTGCTCCTGCCCCGGCTGTGTATAATGTTACAGTCAATGCTCTGCCGGTTCCGACAATTTCTGGTCCGACAACGGTCTGTGCTGGTGCTGCCAATAATGTTTACTACACCCAGGCAGGAATGTCCAATTACATCTGGGCAGTCTCTGCAGGAGGCATCATCACAGCCGGTGGAACAACCACCGATAATAGTGTTACTGTGACATGGAACACTACAGGCGCTCAGATAGTCAGCGTAAATTATACAAGTACCGGTGGCTGTACTGCGGCTGCTCCTGTAGTTTACAACGTAACAGTTAACCCCTCACCGTTACCGACCATTACAGGGCAAACAAACTTATGTGTCAATTCCGGTTACTACCTTTATACTACTGAAACTGGCATGCAGAATTATGTGTGGACCGTTTCATCGGGTGGTTTGATCAACTATGGATCAGGGACCTACCAGCTCATGATCTCATGGATCGGTTCAGGTCCTCAGACCGTAAGTGTCACTTACAGCAATAGTTTTGGTTGTTATCCGGCATCGCCAACCGTCCTTAATGTCATGGTCAACCCAGCGCCCGACCAGGCAGGGACGATTACCGGAACTTCCATTTTATGTGCAGGCACCAATGGCGTAGCTTATTCTGTTGCACCGATCAACAACGCCACTACCTATGTTTGGGCTTTGCCGCCTAATTCAACGATCGCAACCGGTGCTGGTACCAACTCCATCACAGTGAACTTCGCCGACAATGCAACTTCAGGGAACATATTTGTCTTTGGCAATAACATCTGCGGTGACGGTGGAACATCACCGTCATTTCCTGTCACTGTTAACCCGCTGCCCGATCCGGCAGGAACTATCTCGGGGCCGAATGATGTCTGCCTGGGCACTTCAGGTGTGGTTTATTCTGTTGCAACAATAGCTAATGCTACCGGTTATGTCTGGACAGTTCCATCCGGGTTCCTCATCGTTTCAGGAACCAATACCAATTCCATCACCGTTAACATCACGCTTACAGCAGTCTCCGGCAACATTACTGTCATGGGGACTAATTCATGCGGCGACGGAACTGTTTCCCCGAACTTTGCTGTGACTGTGAACCCCATTCCTCCTACCCCGGTGGTCACCAATCACGGGGACACCCTCATCAGCAGTGCTCCTGCAGGGAACCAGTGGTATTTCGAAGGAACGCTCATCGTAGGAGCTACCGGGCAGAGATATGTCGCAACCCAGCAAGGGTATTACTGGGATGTGGTCGACCTACAGGGTTGTTCTTCCGATACCTCGAACCATAAACTGATCATCATTACAGGCATTAATCCTCATCCTGCATCCGTGATCAATTTATACCCGGTACCCAATGAAGGAAGGTTTAATGTATCCTTCATCACTGCCTCAGAAGAGTCATTCACCGTCAGCGTTTATAATAACCTCGGGATAAAGATCTATGAGGAAACAAAGGTTAAAGTGAATGGTTCGCTGATCAAGGTGATCGATATCCGTCCTGTTCCAAATGGAATGTATACGGTCATCATCACCAGCGACCAGGAAACTGTTGCGAAAAGGATCATTGTCAATTATTAACAATTCTAATAATCGATAATGAACAACTGAAAATCCATTTTAATTGTTCAAATAAAAAAGCCCTGCCGGAAACGACGGGGCTTTTTTTATTAAAGCAAACGTTATGTTTTTATTGATAATGATAGCTATAATAAAAACCTAATATAGATTTGTATTTTCAATGTTTAGATTTAATTTACATGCTACTTATCAGATTATTAGAATAGAAAAAATATTTTTATTTTTTGTATCTATTTTATAGCATCCAATTAAAATAATAACTATTTTTGCCGCAGCTACATATTACAAACTTCAGTTTTTAGGTTTTTAGATTACAATTAACAGTTAACAAGTTACATTGACTGATAACGATTAATGGTACATCTAAAAATTGACTTTTGAGGAAGTTAACTCATGTAATATATCTTTCTATTGTTTGTCTTTCAAATAGAAAGTATGTCTTGGGTTATGTATTATTATGATTAACAGGTATATATAATTTATTTTTTAGAATTTCCAGAATATAAAATATGAAGACAAGAATTTTACTTCTAAATTCAAGACCAGTCAATTTATTCTTTATAAGAATGTTAATGGTCGTTTTTATCATTGTGGCCAGTACGGTAATTTCTAATGCTAAATCCACAACATGGCTCCCAACAACAGGTGGTTTGTGGACAACAGCCGGTAACTGGAGTAACGGAGTACCTGCTGCAAATGATGATGTAATAATTAATAGTAATCAAAGTGCAAATATAACTGCTGTTCCAACAATAACATTGAACAGCCTTACAGTTAGTGGAAATTGTCTTTTGGCAGCTGCCACCTCTGGAAATAGGATAACAATTACGACAACCTTTTATCTTGCAGCAGGTACGACATTAACAATGGGTACTACCGGCGGCAGGTTGGTATTCACTCTCAATGGAACAGGAACAGTAAATGGACATTTCGCTTTTGATGCAGGGACTACTGTCAGGGACTTTACCGTTGCCGCCACCGGCACCCTCATCGTAAATCCCCCCATGGGAAGAGTTTATGACCCCATACTCTCTGTAGGTAGTGTCTTTATCTTGGACGCCGGTGCCACTTTGGAAATCGGAAATATCGGTGGTATCTCTACTGGAACTACTGCCGATACTACTGTTGCCATCAATTTTGGTGGGTCATACACCTATTCAACCGGAGCAAACTATATGTATATCGGGAACGCAAACCAGGTGACCGGGAATGGACTTTCTCAAAACACTCCGGCCAATGTCACCATCAACAATCCGGGTAATATTGTCACGCTTAGCAACAGCACAAATATGAGTGGAATATTAACTGTGACGGCCGGTTCGACATTTGCATTGACCACGAATAATTTAGGCGCTACTACAGCTCCTTCAAGCGTAGTACTTTATGACGGAGCTGCAACAGGTTCTTCCATTACAGGTACGGGTACATTGACCCTGGGAGGTGATGTAACCGTAAATAATGCAGGCACGGGCTCAAACGGGGCAACTATCTCCGCTCCAGTGGCATTAGGCGCTACACGGACAATTACCGTGGCAGATGGATCCTCTGCAATTGATTTAGCAGCCAGCGGAGTTATCAGTGGTGCCTATGGAATAACAAAGGCCGGAGCAGGCCTAATGAATCTTTCGGGTGCAAATACTTACACTGGCTTAACGATTATTAATGCTGGAACGCTTCAACTAGGAGCTGCAGGCGGAGCCACAAATACTCCATTAGGAACAACAGCAGCCGGGACGACAGTTGCTGCCGGGGCTGCACTTGATCTGAATGGTTTTACGCTGGGAACTGCAGAACCGTTGACTTTAAACGGTACGGGTATTTCAGCAGGGGGAGCACTGACTAATAGTTCAGCAACAGCAGTAAGCTATAGTGGTCTAATTACTCTGGGTAGTGCAAGTAGCATTATCACCAATGCAGGAGACATTAATATTACTAATGTTGGTACAATTACTGGTGGGGGCTTTGGCCTGACAATGGGAGGATCAGGTAATGGTAGCGTTTCAAGTATCATTGGCACTGGAGCGGGCACTGTTACTAAAATTGGAACAGGCACCTGGACTCTTTCAGGATCAAGTACTTATACGGGTTTAACAACCATCAGCGCAGGGACGCTAAAACTTGGAGCAGCAGGTGGAGCCACAAATACTCCATTAGGCACGACAGGATCAGGAACGACCGTTACTACAGGAGCTGTACTTGATCTGAATGGTTTTACGCTGGGAACAGCAGAACCTCTGACTTTAAACGGTACAGGTATTTCAGCAGGGGGAGCCCTGACTAATAGTTCAGCAACAGCCGTAAGTTATAGCGGTTTAATCACACTTGGCAGTGCAAGCAGTATTATCGCTAATGCAGGAGATATAAATATTACGAACGCGGGTACAATAATGGGTGCAACCTTTGATCTGACCCTGGGTGGTTCAGGGAACGGTAGCGTTTCAAGTATCATTGGCACTGGAACGGGCACCGTTACTAAAATTGGAACAGGCACCTGGACGCTTTCAGGATCAAGTACCTATACGGGTTTAACAACCATCAGCGCAGGGATGCTAAAACTTGGAGCAGCAGGTGGAGCCACAAATACTCCATTAGGCACGACAGGATCAGGAACTACCGTTACTGCAGAAGCTGTACTTGATCTGAATGGATTTACACTGGGAACGGCTGAACCACTTACCTTAAACGGTACCGGTATTTCAAACGGAGGTGCGCTGATCAATAGTTCGGCAACAGCAGTGAGTTACAATGGAGCAATAACACTCGGAAGCGCCAGCAGCATTGGTGGAACAGGTAATATAACTTTAGGTAGCAATGGCATCACAGGTGGATTTGACCTGACAAAAGTTGGCAGTGCTATTCTGAACCTTGGAACCGGAACTGCCACATTGGGGAGCCTTACCATTAGCTTAGGAACACTTACCTCAACGACAGGTACGTTATTCATCGCAGGTAATTTTAACAATAGCGGTACTTTTGCAAATAACAGTGGAATAGTTAATTTTAATGGTGCGGGTGCACAGACCGTTGCAGGAACAGCAAGTACAACATATAACAACCTTATCTTCTCGAATTCCGGTACAAAAACACTTACTGCACCCATCACTGTCAGTGGGAATCTTTCAATCAGCAACGGGGTGGTTGCAGATTTAGTGACCTATACTTCAACCACCAACACCCTGACACTTGGCGGATCAGGAGCACTAAGTGGTTCATGGGGCAGTTCAGGATCTCCAGCAACAAATAAAAATGACACTTATTTTACCTATCCGCACACTGGTATTTTAAATGTGACTACAAGCACATGCGTGGGCTCGCCTCCTTCTGCACCCGGTTCTATAACCGGTACAATAACACAATGTCCCGGTCTCACAGGTCAGACCTATAGTATTTCAGCGGTGGCCAATGCCAATACCTACATCTGGACGGTCCCTGCAGGTTGGTCCATAACTGCAGGAGCTGGTACTACCAATTTAACAGTGACTACCGGATCAACAGGGCAAAATGGATCAATAACAGTTGCTGCTGGTAATTCTTGCGGAACAAGTACTCCAAGTTCATTGGCTGTTATAGTGGTTGCAACACCTGCAACTCCCGGTGCAATTACCGGAACTGCAACACAATGTCCTGGTCTTATTAACCAGACTTATAGTATTTCAGCAGTGACCTATGCTACAACTTATACATGGACTGTACCTACAGGTTGGTCAATAACTGCAGGCGGCGGTACTACCAGCATTACAGTAACTACAGGTTCAGCCGGACAGAATGGTTCTATTACAGTCACGGCGGGTAATTCTTGCGGAACAAGTGCTCCAAGTTCATTGGCTGTCACAGTTAGTCCTGCTACACCTGCAACTCCAGGAGCCATAACCGGAACGGCAACACAATGTCCCGGTCTTACCGGCCAGATTTATAGTATTTCAGCAGTGACCAATGCCACAACTTATACATGGACTGTACCTACTGGTTGGTCAATCACTGCAGGCGGCGGTACTACCAGCATTACAGTAACTACAGGTTCAGCCGGACAGAATGGTTCTATTACAGTCACGGCGGGTAATTCTTGCGGAACAAGTGCTCCAAGTTCAATGGCTGTTACAGTACTCCAAAATGCAAGTATAATTTCAGTGACCGGAGCCTCACCTATTTGTGTAAACGGAACGACAACTTATACAGCTAATGGTGTAGTACTTGGCGGCGGTACAGGCACCTGGAGCAGCAGTAATAATGCCATTGCAACAGTCAACTGGGGCGGGTTAGTGACTGGGATGAGTGGTGGATCATGCAATATTATTTATACAATAAACGGTGGGTGCGGAGGTACAGTATTTGCACAAAAGTCCGTGACTATCACCCCAATTCCTACTGCAACGATATCATATGCTGGTAATCCATTCTGCATTACTGTAAGTACACCACAACCCGTCACATTAAACGGTACCGGGACATACACGGGCGGCACCTTCAGCTCTACCACAGGATTGACTTTAAACACAGTGTCTGGCGCCATTACACCTAGCACGAGTACTGCAGGGACTTACATTGTGACATATACTATTCCTGCTTCCGGAGGTTGTTCATCGGTTCCTGTTACGACTACTGTAACGATTGATAATTTACCCACGGTAAATGTGACCCCAAAGAACCCAACTATTTGTCCCGGGGATACACTTAATATCCGAAGCCATCCTTCAGGTGGACAACTCCCTTACACTAGCATATGGACCGGCAGTGGATCTGTCTATTTAAACTATACCAGCAATAACCAATATGATAACGATAAGAATCCGGTCTTTAGCAGCAACGGTACTACCGGAAGCTATCAACTCGTTTACCATGTAACAGATGGAGATGGCTGTACAAATAAGGATAGTACCATTATACATATAACTGATAACGCAGCTCCCACATTCACTTTCTGTCCCGGGCCCCAGACCGTTAACCATGACCCTGGCAACTGTGCTGGTGCCGAAGTCTTTGGACCAATCATTGACAATTCAACTTTGCCTCTCATACCACAAAGTACTGTAATTGGTGCTGATGCATTCCAGAATGCGAGATGGCAATCCTTTACATCAACTTATACAGGATTTGTTACACAGATCAGGTTCTGGGACACCCTTGCCACTACTAACACATCACCTATCTGGATCAGGGGTGGGAATTCAGGAGTACCTGTCAGCGTTCCTTACACATTCTCTCTTTATACAGGAGAATATGTAAAAGACACCGCATATAATCATAGCAGTTATGAATTTTTATGTACCTATGGCGCCAATCTTTATACAACTACTGGAACCGCAAATGGCCATCTGATCACAATTAATATTCCGCAGGATTCAACGCCATATGTTGAAGCCGGTAAGACATATATGATATATATTGGAGGAGTTTTATGGCCAATATCAATGGGAGCTAACAATGTTTCCTGGAATACAACTTATGGTAAGTATTGGGATGATTTTAATTATCCTTCCAATCCAAATGGATGTCCTGGAACTGTATGGTGTGGTTGGGATGGAACAAACTCTTGGTCAACAGATTACAAATTGAAATTTGATCTATCCCTCAGCCAGACAAAGTTCAGTCTTTCAGTTTCAGATAACTGTTTGATCAAAACCTTAAAGGTTAATCCTCCGGAAACAAATGTTTATCTTTGTGGAACCACCACACCGGTTACATTCACGACTACCGATTTTGGCAGTCATTCCGGCACCTGCTCATTTAACTTAACTGTCAATCCTATCCCACAACCTATTATTACTGGCCCAACACCGGTCTGTACAGGTTCAACAGGAAATGTCTATTCAACTGCTTCCGGAATGTCAAACTATACCTGGACGGTCTCTTCTGGTGGAGCCATAACTGCCGGTGGCGGAACAGCCAATAATACTGTAACAGTGACATGGAACGCTGCAGGAACTCAAACGGTCAGTGTAAATTATGCTGACGCCAATGGCTGTTATGCTGCATCACCAACGGTTTATAATGTTACAGTGAACCCATTACTTCCGGTCAGCGTCTCAATCATTGCAGATAACAATCCAGTCTGTTCAGGAACAACTGTCAATTATACTGCTACTCCTACAAATGGTGGATCAAGCCCATCCTATCAGTGGAAAGTCAATGGTCTGCCGGTTGGTACGAACAGCTCTACATACTCTTATGCTCCTTTGAACAATGATGCTATGACTTGTGTAATCACTTCAGATGCAACCTGCCCTACCGGTAATCCTGCTACTTCCAATACCATTACCATGATAGTTAACCCGTTACTTCCGGTCAGCGTCTCAATCATTGCAGATAACAATCCTGTCTGTTCAGGAACAACTGTCAATTATACTGCTACTCCAACTAATGGTGGAACAAGTCCATCCTATCAATGGAAAGTCAATGGTTTGCCGGTTGGTACTAACAGCTCTACATACTCCTATGCTCCTTTGAACAATGATGCCGTGACTTGTGTACTTTCTTCAGATGCAACCTGCCCTACCGGTAATCCTGCTACATCCAATACCATTACCATGACCGTTAACCCGTTACTTCCGGTCAGCGTCTCAATCATTGCAGATAACAATCCAGTCTGTTCAGGAACCACTGTCAATTATACTGCCACTCCTACAAATGGTGGATCAAGCCCATCCTATCAGTGGAAAGTCAATGGTCTGCCGGTTGGTACGAACAGCTCTACATACTCTTATGCTCCTTTGAACAATGATGCTGTGACTTGTGTACTCACCTCAGATGCAACCTGCCCTACCGGTAATCCTGCTACTTCCAATACCATTAACATGACCGTTAACCCGTTACTTCCGGTTAGCGTCTCAATCATTGCAGATAACAATCCTGTCTGTTCAGGAACCACTGTCAACTATACTGCTACTCCTACCAATGGTGGATCAAGCCCATCCTACCAGTGGAAAGTCAATGGTCTGCCGGTTGGTACTAACAGCCCTACATACTCTTATGCTCCTTTGAACAATGATGCCGTGACTTGTGTACTTTCTTCAGATGCAACCTGCCCTACCGGTAATCCTGCTACTTCCAATACCATTACAATGACCGTTAACCCGTTACTTCCGGTCAGCGTCTCAATCATTGCAGATAACAATCCTGTCTGTTCAGGAACCACTGTCAATTATACTGCTACTCCAACTAATGGTGGATCAAGTCCATCCTACCAGTGGAAAGTCAATGGTTTGCCGGTTGGTACGAACAGCTCTACATACTCTTATGCTCCTTTGAACAATGATGCTATGACTTGTGTACTTTCTTCAGATGCAACCTGCCCTACCGGTAATCCTGCTACTTCCAATACCATTACCATGATAGTTAACCCGTTACTTCCGGTCAGCGTCTCAATCATTGCAGATAACAATCCTGTCTGTTCAGGAACCACTGTCAACTATACTGCCACTCCTACCAATGGTGGATCAAGCCCATCCTATCAGTGGAAAGTCAATGGTCTGCCTGTTGGTACGAACAGCTCTACATACTCTTATGCTCCTTTGAACAATGATGCTGTGACTTGTGTAATCACTTCAGATGCAACCTGCCCTACCGGTAATCCTGCTACTTCCAATACCATTACCATGACCGTTAACCCGTTACTTCCGGTCAGCGTCTTAATCATTGCAGATAACAATCCTGTCTGTGCCGGAACAACTGTCAACTATACTGCTACTCCTACCAATGGTGGATCAAGCCCATCTTATCAGTGGAAAGTCAATGGTCTACCGGTTGGTACGAACAGCTCTACATACTCCTATGCTCCTTTGAACAATGATGCTGTGACTTGTGTACTCACCTCAGATGCAACCTGCCCTACCGGTAATCCTGCTACTTCCAATACCATTACCATGATCGTTAACCCGTTACTTCCGGTCAGCGTCTTAATCATTGCAGATAACAATCCTGTCTGTGCCGGAACAACTGTCAACTATACTGCTACTCCTACCAATGGTGGATCAAGCCCATCTTATCAGTGGAAAGTCAATGGTCTGCCGGTTGGTACGAACAGCTCTACATACTCCTATGCTCCTTTGAACAATGATGCTGTGACTTGTGTACTCACCTCAGATGCAACCTGCCCTACCGGTAATCCTGCTACTTCCAATACCATTACCATGACCGTTAACCCGTTACTTCCGGTCAGCGTCTCAATCATTGCAGATAACAATCCTGTCTGTTCCGGAACAACTGTCAACTATACTGCTACTCCTACCAATGGTGGATCAAGTCCATCTTACCAGTGGAAAGTCAATGGTCTGCCGGTTGGTACTAACAGCTCTACATACTCCTATGCTCCTTTGAACAATGATGCTGTGACTTGCATACTCACTTCAGATGCAACCTGCCCTACCGGTAATCCTGCTACTTCCAATACCATTAACATGACCGTTAACCCGTTACTTCCGGTTAGCGTCTCAATCATTGCAGTTAACAATCCAGTCTGTTCAGGAACCACTGTCAACTATACTGCTACTCCTACCAATGGTGGATCAAGCCCATCCTACCAGTGGAAAGTCAATGGTCTGCCGGTTGGTACTAACAGCTCTACATACTCTTATGCTCCTTTGAATAATGATGCCGTGACTTGTGTACTTTCTTCAGATGCAACCTGCCCTACCGGTAATCCTGCTACTTCCAATACCATTACCATGACCGTTAACCCGTTACTTCCGGTCAGCGTCTCAATCATTGCAGATAACAATCCAGTCTGTTCAGGAACCACTGTCAACTATACTGCTACTCCTACCAATGGTGGATCAAGCCCATCCTATCAGTGGAAAGTCAATGGTCTGCCGGTTGGTACTAACAGCTCTACATACTCCTATGCTCCTTTGAACAATGATGCTGTGACTTGTGTACTTTCTTCAGATGCAACCTGCCCTACCGGTAATCCTGCTACTTCCAATACCATTAACATGACCGTTAACCCGTTACTTCCGGTTAGCGTCTCAATCATTGCAGATAACAATCCTGTCTGTGCCGGAACAACTGTCAACTATACTGCTACTCCTACCAATGGTGGATCAAGCCCATCCTATCAGTGGAAAGTCAATGGTCTGCCTGTTGGTACTAACAGCCTTACATACTCTTATGTTCCTTTGAACAATGATGCTGTGACTTGTGTACTTTCTTCAGATGCAACCTGCCCTACCGGTAATCCTGCTACTTCCAATACCATTACCATGATAGTTAACCCGCTACTTCCGGTCAGCGTCTCAATCATTGCAGATAACAATCCTGTCTGTTCAGGAACCACTGTCAACTATACTGCTACTCCTACCAATGGTGGATCAAGCCCATCCTATCAGTGGAAAGTCAATGGTCTGCCGGTTGGTACGAACAGCTCTACATACTCTTATGCTCCTTTGAACAATGATGCCGTGACTTGTGTACTCACTTCAGATGCAACCTGCCCTACTGGTAATCCTGCTACTTCCAATACTATTACCATGACCGTTAACCCGTTACTTCCGGTCAGCGTCTCAATCATTGCAGATAACAATCCTGTCTGTTCAGGAACCACTGTCAACTATACTGCTACTCCTACCAATGGTGGATCAAGCCCATCCTATCAGTGGAAAGTCAATGGTTTGCCGGTTGGTACGAACAGCCCGAACTATAGTTATATCCCGGTCAACAATGACGTTGTAACCTGTGTACTTACTTCCAATGCAACCTGCCCTACCGGTAATCCTGCTACTTCCAATACCATTACCATGATAGTTAACCCGTTACTTCCGGTCAGCGTCTCAATCATTGCAGATAACAATCCTGTCTGTGCCGGAACAACTGTCAATTATACTGCTACTCCAACTAATGGTGGAACAAGTCCATCCTATCAATGGAAAGTCAATGGTCTGCCGGTTGGTACGAACAGCTCTACATACTCTTATGCTCCTTTGAACAATGATGCTATGACTTGTGTAATCACTTCAGATGCAACCTGCCCTACCGGTAATCCTGCTACATCCAACACTATTACTATGATCGTATATTCTAACCTGACAGCCAGTATCAGCGGGGGAACTTCACCCATATGTTATAATACTGACCCGGGATCAATGACTGCAACAGGTAGCGGCGGCACAGGATCCTATACCTACCTCTGGTATGAAAACGGAAATCCTACTGGAATTACAACCCAGACTTATGACCCTGGTGCCCTCATTGCATCATCTGCATTCTATTGCTCCATCACCAGCGGTTCCTGTGGAACAGTTAACTCAAATACCATAACGATCACAGTTGATGGTAATTTGACAGCCAGTATCAACGGTGGAACTTCACCCATTTGTTACAATACTGACCCGGGATCAATGACTGCAACAGGTAGCGGCGGCACAGGCTTCTATACCTACCTCTGGTATGAAAACGGAAATCCTACTGGAATTACAACCCAGACTTATGACCCTGGTGCACTCATTGCATCATCTGCATTCTATTGCGCCATCACCAGCGGTTACTGTGGAACAGTTAACTCAAATACCATAACCATCACAGTTGATGGTAATTTGACAGCCAGTATCAACGGTGGAACTTCACCCATTTGTTACAATACTGACCCGGGATCAATGACTGCAACAGGTAGCGGCGGCACAGGATCCTATACCTACCTCTGGTATGAAAACGGAAATCCTACTGGAATTACAACCCAGACTTATGACCCTGGTGCCCTCATTGCATCATCTGCATTCTATTGCTCCATCACCAGCGGTTCCTGTGGAACAGTTAACTCAAATACCATAACGATCACAGTTGATGGTAATTTGACAGCCAGTATCAACGGTGGAACTTCACCCATTTGTTACAATACTGACCCGGGATCAATGACTGCAACAGGTAGCGGCGGCACAGGATCCTATACCTACCTCTGGTATGAAAACGGAAATCCTACTGGAATTACAACCCAGACTTATGACCCTGGTGCACTCATTGCATCATCTGCATTCTATTGCGCCATCACCAGCGGTTCCTGTGGAACAGTTAACTCAAATACCATAACGATCACAGTTAATGGTAATTTGACAGCCAATATCAGCGGCGGAACTTCACCCATATGTTATAATACTGATCCGGGTTCAATGTCGGCAACAGGCAGTGGTGGCACCGGCTCCTATACCTACCTCTGGTATGAAAACGGAAATCCTACTGGAATTACAACCCAGACTTATGACCCTGGTGCACTCATTGCATCATCTGCATTCTATTGCTCCATCACCAGCGGTTCCTGTGGAACAGTTAACTCAAATACCATAACGATCACAGTTGATGGTAATTTGACAGCCAGTATCAGCGGGGGAACCTCCCCCATATGTTACAATACTGATCCGGGTTCAATGTCGGCAACAGGCGCTGGTGGCACCGGCTCCTATACCTACCTCTGGTATGAAAACGGAAATCCTACTGGAATTACAACCCAGACTTATGATCCTGGTGCACTCAGTTTAACATCTACATTCTATTGTGCCATCACCAGCGGCTCTTGCGGAACAGTTAACTCAAATACCATAACCATCACAGTTGATGGTAATTTGACAGCCAATATCAGCGGTGGAACTTCACCCATATGTTACAATACTGACCCGGGATCGATGACTGCAACAGGTAGCGGCGGCACAGGATCCTATACCTACCTCTGGTTTAAAAACGGAAATCCTACTGGAATTACAACCCAGACTTTTGACCCTGGTGCCCTCATTGCATCATCTGCATTCTATTGTGCCATCACCAGCGGTTCCTGTGGAACAGTTAACTCAAATACCATAACCATCACAGTTGATGGTAATTTGACAGCCAGTATCAGCGGTGGAACTTCACCCATATGTTACAATACTGACCCGGGATCAATGACTGCAACAGGTAGCGGCGGCACAGGATCCTATACCTACCTCTGGTTTAAAAACGGAAATCCTACTGGAATTACAACCCAGACTTATGACCCTGGTGCCCTCATTGCATCATCTGCATTCTATTGCTCCATCACCAGCGGTTCCTGTGGAACAGTTAACTCAAATACCATAACGATCACAGTTGATGGTAATTTGACAGCCAGTATCAGCGGCGGAACTTCGCCCATATGTTACAATACTGATCCGGGTTCAATGTCGGCAACAGGCGGTGGTGGCACCGGCTCCTATACCTACCTCTGGTATGAAAACGGAAATCCTACTGGAATTACAACCCAGACTTTTGACCCTGGTGCCCTCATTGCATCATCTGCATTCTATTGTGCCATCACCAGCGGTTCCTGTGGAACAGTTAACTCAAATACCATAACCATCACAGTTGATGGTAATTTGACAGCCAGTATCAGCAGTGGAACTTCACCCATATGTTACAATACTGACCCGGGATCAATGACTGCAACAGGTAGCGGCGGCACAGGATCCTATACCTACCTCTGGTTTAAAAACGGAAATCCTACTGGAATTACAACCCAGACTTATGACCCTGGTGCCCTCATTGCATCATCTGCATTCTATTGCTCCATCACCAGCGGTTCCTGTGGAACAGTTAACTCAAATACCATAACGATCACAGTTGATGGTAATTTGACAGCCAGTATCAGCGGCGGAACTTCGCCCATATGTTACAATACTGATCCGGGTTCAATGTCAGCAACAGGCGGTGGTGGCACCGGCTCCTATACCTACCTCTGGTATGAAAACGGAAATCCTACTGGAATTACAACCCAGACTTATGATCCTGGTGTACTCAGTTTAACATCTACATTCTATTGTGCCATCACCAGTGGCTCTTGCGGAACAGTTAACTCAAATACCATAACCATCACAGTTGATGGTAATTTGACAGCCAATATCAGCGGTGGAACTTCACCCATATGTTACAATACTGACCCGGGATCGATGACTGCAACAGGTAGCGGCGGCACAGGATCCTATACCTACCTCTGGTTTAAAAACGGAAATCCTACTGGAATTACAACCCAGACTTTTGACCCTGGTGCCCTCATTGCATCATCTGCATTCTATTGTGACATCACCAGCGGCTCCTGTGGAACAGTTAACTCAAATACCATAACGATCACAGTTGATGGTAATTTGACAGCCAGTATCAGCGGTGGAACTTCACCCATTTGTTACAATACTGACCCGGGATCGATGACTGCAACAGGTAGCGGCGGCACCGGCTCCTATACCTACCTCTGGTTTAAAAACGGAAATCCTACTGGAATTACAACCCAGACTTATGACCCTGGTGCCCTCATTGCATCATCTGCATTCTATTGCGCCATCACCAGTGGCTCTTGTGGAACAGTTAACTCTAACACCATCACCATCACTGTGAATCTCAATCTTCCGGTCAGCGTCTCAATCATTGCAGATAACAATCCTGTCTGTTCAGGAACCACTGTCAACTATACTGCTACTCCTACCAATGGTGGATCAAGCCCATCCTATCAGTGGAAAGTCAATGGTCTGCCGGTTGGTACTAACAGCTCTACATACTCCTATGCTCCTTTGAACAATGATGCCGTGACTTGTGTACTTTCTTCAGATGCAACCTGCCCTACCGGTAATCCTGCTACTTCCAATACCATTAACATGACCGTTAACCCGTTACTTCCGGTCAGCGTCTCAATCATTGCAGATAACAATCCTGTATGTGCCGGAACAACTGTCAACTATACTGCTACTCCAACTAATGGTGGATCAAGCCCAACCTATCAGTGGAAAGTCAATGGTTTGCCGGTTGGTACTAACAGCTCTACATACTCCTATGCTCCTTTGAACAATGATGCTGTGACTTGTGTACTTTCATCAGATGCAACCTGCCCTACCGGTAATCCTGCTACTTCCAATACCATTACCATGATAGTTAACCCGTTACTTCCGGTCAGCGTCTCAATCATTGCAGATAACAATCCAGTCTGTTCAGGAACCACTGTCAATTATACTGCTACTCCTACCAATGGTGGATCAAGCCCATCCTATCAGTGGAAAGTCAATGGTCTGCCGGTTGGTACTGACAGCTCTACATACTCTTATGTTCCTTTGAACAATGATGCTGTGACTTGTGTACTCACTTCAGATGCAACCTGCCCTACCGGTAATCCTGCTACATCCAACACTATTACTATGATCGTATATTCTACCCTGACAGCCAGTATCAGCGGGGGAACCTCACCCATATGTTACAATACTGACCCGGGATCAATGACTGCAACAGGCAGTGGTGGCACCGGCTCCTATACCTACCTCTGGTATGAAAACGGAAATCCTACTGGAATTACAACCCAGACTTATGACCCTGGTGCCCTCATTGCATCATCTGCATTCTATTGCTCCATCACCAGCGGTTCCTGTGGAACAGTTAACTCAAATACCATAACGATCACAGTTGATGGTAATTTGACAGCCAGTATCAGCGGGGGAACTTCACCCATATGTTACAATACTGATCCGGGTTCAATGTCGGCAACAGGCAGTGGTGGCACCGGCTCCTATACCTACCTCTGGTATGAAAACGGAAATCCTACTGGAATTACAACCCAGACTTATGACCCTGGTGCACTCATTGCATCATCTGCATTCTATTGCGCCATCACCAGCGGTTCCTGTGGAACAGTTAACTCAAATACCATAACGATCACAGTTGATGGTAATTTGACAGCCAGTATCAACGGTGGAACTTCACCCATTTGTTACAATACTGACCCGGGATCAATGACTGCAACAGGTAGCGGCGGCACAGGATCCTATACCTACCTCTGGTATGAAAACGGAAATCCTACTGGAATTACAACCCAGACTTATGACCCTGGTGCACTCATTGCATCATCTGCATTCTATTGCGCCATCACCAGCGGTTCCTGTGGAACAGTTAACTCAAATACCATAACGATCACAGTTGATGGTAATTTGACAGCCAGTATCAACGGTGGAACTTCACCCATTTGTTACAATACTGACCCGGGATCAATGACTGCAACAGGTAGCGGCGGCACAGGATCCTATACCTACCTCTGGTATGAAAACGGAAATCCTACTGGAATTACAACCCAGACTTATGACCCTGGTGCACTCATTGCATCATCTGCATTCTATTGCGCCATCACCAGCGGTTCCTGTGGAACAGTTAACTCAAATACCATAACGATCACAGTTGATGGTAATTTGACAGCCAGTATCAACGGTGGAACTTCACCCATTTGTTACAATACTGACCCGGGATCAATGACTGCAACAGGTAGCGGCGGCACCGGCTCCTATACCTACCTCTGGTATGAAAACGGAAATCCTACTGGAATTACAACCCAGACTTATGACCCTGGTGCCCTCATTTCATCATCTGCATTCTATTGCTCCATCACCAGCGGCTCTTGTGGAACAGTTAACTCAAATACCATAACGATCACAGTTAATGGTAATTTGACAGCCAGTATCAGCGGGGGAACCTCCCCCATATGTTATAATACTGATCCGGGTTCAATGTCGGCAACAGGCAGTGGTGGCACCGGCTCCTATACCTACCTCTGGTATGAAAACGGAAATCCTACTGGAATTACAACCCAGACTTATGACCCTGGTGCACTCATTGCATCATCTGCATTCTATTGCTCCATCACCAGCGGTTCCTGTGGAACAGTTAACTCAAATACCATAACGATCATAGTTGATGGTAATTTGATAGCCAGTGTCAGCGGCGGAACTTCGCCCATATGTTACAATACTGATCCGGGTTCAATGTCAGCAACAGGCGGTGGTGGCACCGGCTCCTATACCTACCTCTGGTATGAAAACGGAAATCCTACTGGAATTACAACCCAGACTTATGATCCTGGTGTACTCAGTTTAACATCTACATTCTATTGTGCCATCACCAGTGGCTCTTGCGGAACAGTTAACTCAAATACCATAACCATCACAGTTGATGGTAATTTGACAGCCAATATCAGCGGTGGAACTTCACCCATATGTTACAATACTGACCCGGGATCGATGACTGCAACAGGTAGCGGCGGCACAGGATCCTATACCTACCTCTGGTTTAAAAACGGAAATCCTACTGGAATTACAACCCAGACTTTTGACCCTGGTGCCCTCATTGCATCATCTGCATTCTATTGTGCCATCACCAGCGGTTCCTGTGGAACAGTTAACTCAAATACCATAACCATCACAGTTGATGGTAATTTGACAGCCAGTATCAGCAGTGGAACTTCACCCATATGTTACAATACTGACCCGGGATCAATGACTGCAACAGGTAGCGGCGGCACAGGATCCTATACCTACCTCTGGTTTAAAAACGGAAATCCTACTGGAATTACAACCCAGACTTATGACCCTGGTGCCCTCATTGCATCATCTGCATTCTATTGCTCCATCACCAGCGGTTCCTGTGGAACAGTTAACTCAAATACCATAACGATCACAGTTGATGGTAATTTGACAGCCAGTATCAGCGGCGGAACTTCGCCCATATGTTACAATACTGATCCGGGTTCAATGTCGGCAACAGGCGGTGGTGGCACCGGCTCCTATACCTACCTCTGGTATGAAAACGGAAATCCTACTGGAATTACAACCCAGACTTATGATCCTGGTGTACTCAGTTTAACATCTACATTCTATTGTGCCATCACCAGTGGCTCTTGCGGAACAGTTAACTCAAATACCATAACGATCACAGTTGATGGTAATTTGACAGCCAGTATCAGCGGTGGAACTTCACCCATATGTTACAATACTGACCCGGGATCGATGACTGCAACAGGTAGCGGCGGCACAGGATCCTATACCTACCTCTGGTTTAAAAACGGAAATCCTACTGGAATTACAACCCAGACTTTTGACCCTGGTGCCCTCATTGCATCATCTGCATTCTATTGTGCCATCACCAGCGGCTCCTGTGGAACAGTTAACTCAAATACCATAACGATCACAGTTGATGGTAATTTGACAGCCAGTATCAGCGGTGGAACTTCACCCATATGTTACAATACTGACCCGGGATCGATGACTGCAACAGGTAGCGGCGGCACCGGCTCCTATACCTACCTCTGGTATGAAAACGGAAATCCTACTGGAATTACAACCCAGACTTATGACCCTGGTGCACTCAGTTTAACATCTTCATTCTATTGTGCCATCACCAGCGGTTCCTGTGGAACAGTTAACTCAAATACCATAACGATCACAGTTGATGGTAATTTGACAGCCAGTATCAGCGGGGGAACTTCACCCATATGTTATAATACTGATCCGGGTTCAATGTCGGCAACAGGCAGTGGTGGCACCGGCTCCTATACCTATCTCTGGTATGAAAACGGAAATCCTACTGGAATTACAACCCAGACTTATGACCCTGGTGCACTCATTGCATCATCTGCATTCTATTGCGCCATCACCAGCGGTTCCTGTGGAACAGTTAACTCAAATACCATAACCATCACAGTTGATGGTAATTTGACAGCCAGTATCAGCGGGGGAACTTCACCCATATGTTATAATACTGATCCGGGTTCAATGTCGGCAACAGGCAGTGGTGGCACAGGATCCTATACCTACCTCTGGTTTAAAAACGGAAATCCTACTGGAATTACAACCCAGACTTTTGACCCTGGTGCCCTCATTGCATCATCTGCATTCTATTGCGCCATTACCAGCGGTTCCTGTGGAACAGTTAACTCAAATACCATAACGATCACAGTTAATGGTAATTTGACAGCCAGTATCAGCGGCGGAACTTCACCCATATGTTACAATACTGACCCGGGATCAATGACTGCAACAGGTAGCGGCGGCACAGGCTTCTATACCTACCTCTGGTATGAAAACGGAAATCCTACTGGAATTACAACCCAGACTTTTGACCCTGGTGCCCTCATTGCATCATCTGCATTCTATTGTGCCATCACCAGCGGCTCCTGTGGAACAGTTAACTCAAATACCATAACGATCACAGTTGATGGTAATTTGACAGCCAGTATCAGCGGTGGAACTTCACCCATATGTTACAATACTGACCCGGGATCAATGACTGCAACAGGCAGTGGTGGCACCGGCTCCTATACCTACCTCTGGTATGAAAACGGAAATCCTACTGGAATTACAACCCAGACTTTTGACCCTGGTGCCCTCATTGCATCATCTGCATTCTATTGCTCCATCACCAGCGGTTCCTGTGGAACAGTTAACTCAAATACCATAACGATCACAGTTGATGGTAATTTGACAGCCAGTATCAGCGGGGGAACTTCACCCATATGTTACAATACTGATCCGGGTTCAATGTCGGCAACAGGCAGTGGTGGCACCGGCTCCTATACCTACCTCTGGTATGAAAACGGAAATCCTACTGGAATTACAACCCAGACTTATGACCCTGGTGCACTCATTGCATCATCTGCATTCTATTGCGCCATCACCAGCGGTTCCTGTGGAACAGTTAACTCAAATACCATAACGATCACAGTTGATGGTAATTTGACAGCCAGTATCAACGGTGGAACTTCACCCATTTGTTACAATACTGACCCGGGATCAATGACTGCAACAGGTAGCGGCGGCACAGGATCCTATACCTACCTCTGGTATGAAAACGGAAATCCTACTGGAATTACAACCCAGACTTATGACCCTGGTGCCCTCATTGCATCATCTGCATTCTATTGTGCCATCACCAGCGGTTCCTGTGGAACAGTTAACTCAAATACCATAACGATCACAGTTGATGGTAATTTGACAGCCAGTATCAGCGGGGGAACCTCCCCCATATGTTACAATACTGATCCGGGTTCAATGTCGGCAACAGGCGGTGAAGGCACAGGATCCTATACCTACCTCTGGTATGAAAACGGAAATCCTACTGGAATTACAACCCAGACTTATGACCCTGGTGCACTCATTGCATCATCTGCATTCTATTGCGCCATCACCAGCGGTTCCTGTGGGACAGTTAACTCAAATACCATAACGATCACAGTTGATGGTAATTTGATAGCCAGTATCAGCGGTGGAACTTCACCCATATGTTACAATACTGACCCGGGATCAATGACTGCAACAGGTAGCGGCGGCACAGGATCCTATACCTACCTCTGGTTTAAAAACGGAAATCCTACTGGAATTACAACCCAGACTTATGACCCTGGTGCACTCATTGCATCATCTGCATTCTATTGCTCCATCACCAGCGGTTCCTGTGGAACAGTTAACTCAAATACCATAACGATCACAGTTGATGGTAATTTGACAGCCAGTATCAGCGGGGGAACCTCCCCCATATGTTACAATACTGATCCGGGTTCAATGTCGGCAACAGGCGGTGAAGGCACCGGCTCCTATACCTACCTCTGGTTTAAAAACGGAAATCCTACTGGAATTACAACCCAGACTTATGACCCTGGTGCCCTCATTGCATCATCTGCATTCTATTGCTCCATCACCAGCGGTTCCTGTGGAACAGTTAACTCAAATACCATAACGATCACAGTTGATGGTAATTTGACAGCCAGTATCAACGGTGGAACTTCACCCATTTGTTACAATACTGACCCGGGATCAATGACTGCAACAGGTAGCGGCGGCACAGGCTTCTATACCTACCTCTGGTATGAAAACGGAAATCCTACTGGAATTACAACCCAGACTTATGACCCTGGTGCACTCATTGCATCATCTGCATTCTATTGCTCCATCACCAGCGGTTCCTGTGGAACAGTTAACTCAAATACCATAACGATCACAGTTGATGGTAATTTGACAGCCAGTATCAGCGGGGGAACCTCCCCCATATGTTACAATACTGATCCGGGTTCAATGTCGGCAACAGGCGGTGAAGGCACCGGCTCCTATACCTACCTCTGGTTTAAAAACGGAAATCCTACTGGAATTACAACCCAGACTTATGACCCTGGTGCCCTCATTGCATCATCTGCATTCTATTGCTCCATCACCAGCGGTTCCTGTGGAACAGTTAACTCAAATACCATAACGATCACAGTTGATGGTAATTTGACAGCCAGTATCAACGGTGGAACTTCACCCATTTGTTACAATACTGACCCGGGATCAATGACTGCAACAGGTAGCGGCGGCACAGGCTTCTATACCTACCTCTGGTATGAAAACGGAAATCCTACTGGAATTACAACCCAGACTTATGACCCTGGTGCACTCATTGCATCATCTGCATTCTATTGTGCCATCACCAGCGGTTCCTGTGGAACAGTTAACTCAAATACCATAACCATCACAATTGATGGTAATTTGATAGCCAGTATCAGCGGTGGAACTTCACCCATATGTTACAATACTGACCCGGGATCAATGACTGCAACAGGTAGCGGCGGCACAGGATCCTATACCTACCTCTGGTTTAAAAACGGAAATCCTACTGGAATTACAACCCAGACTTATGACCCTGGTGCACTCATTGCATCATCTGCATTCTATTGCTCCATCACCAGCGGTTCCTGTGGAACAGTTAACTCAAATACCATAACGATCACAGTTGATGGTAATTTGACAGCCAGTATCAGCGGGGGAACTTCACCCATATGTTACAATACTGATCCGGGTTCAATGTCGGCAACAGGCGGTGAAGGCACAGGATCCTATACCTACCTCTGGTATGAAAACGGAAATCCTACTGGAATTACAACCCAGACTTTTGACCCTGGTGCCCTCATTGCATCATCTGCATTCTATTGCGCCATTACCAGCGGTTCCTGTGGAACAGTTAACTCAAATACCATAACCATCACAGTTGATGGTAATTTGACAGCCAGTATCAGCGGCGGAACTTCACCCATATGTTACAATACTGATCCGGGTTCAATGTCGGCAACAGGCAGTGGTGGCACCGGCTCCTATACCTACCTCTGGTATGAAAACGGAAATCCTACTGGAATTACAACCCAGACTTATGACCCTGGTGCACTCAGTTTAACATCTTCATTCTATTGTGCCATCACCAGCGGTTCCTGTGGAACAGTTAACTCAAATACCATAACGATCACAGTTGATGGTAATTTGACAGCCAGTATCAGCGGGGGAACTTCACCCATATGTTATAATACTGATCCGGGTTCAATGTCGGCAACAGGCAGTGGTGGCACAGGATCCTATATCTACCTCTGGTTTAAAAACGGAAATCCTACTGGAATTACAACCCAGACTTTTGACCCTGGTGCCCTCATTGCATCATCTGCATTCTATTGTGCCATCACCAGCGGTTCCTGTGGAACAGTTAACTCAAATACCATAACCATCACAGTTGATGGTAATTTGACAGCCAGTATCAGCGGTGGAACTTCACCCATATGTTACAATACTGACCCGGGATCAATGACTGCAACAGGTAGCGGCGGCACAGGATCCTATACCTACCTCTGGTTTAAAAACGGAAATCCTACTGGAATTACAACCCAGACTTATGACCCTGGTGCCCTCATTGCATCATCTGCATTCTATTGCTCCATCACCAGCGGTTCCTGTGGAACAGTTAACTCAAATACCATAACGATCACAGTTGATGGTAATTTGACAGCCAGTATCAACGGTGGAACTTCACCCATTTGTTACAATACTGACCCGGGATCAATGACTGCAACAGGTAGCGGCGGCACAGGCTTCTATACCTACCTCTGGTATGAAAACGGAAATCCTACTGGAATTACAACCCAGACTTATGATCCTGGTGCACTCAGTTTAACATCTTCATTCTATTGTGCCATCACCAGCGGTTCCTGTGGGACAGTTAACTCAAATACCATAACGATCACAGTTGATGGTAATTTGATAGCCAGTATCAGCGGTGGAACTTCACCCATATGTTACAATACTGACCCGGGATCAATGACTGCAACAGGTAGCGGCGGCACAGGATCCTATACCTACCTCTGGTTTAAAAACGGAAATCCTACTGGAATTACAACCCAGACTTATGACCCTGGTGCACTCATTGCATCATCTGCATTCTATTGCTCCATCACCAGCGGTTCCTGTGGAACAGTTAACTCAAATACCATAACGATCACAGTTGATGGTAATTTGACAGCCAGTATCAGCGGGGGAACCTCCCCCATATGTTACAATACTGATCCGGGTTCAATGTCGGCAACAGGCGGTGAAGGCACCGGCTCCTATACCTACCTCTGGTATGAAAACGGAAATCCTACTGGAATTACAACCCAGACTTATGACCCTGGTGCCCTCATTGCATCATCTGCATTCTATTGCTCCATCACCAGCGGTTCCTGTGGAACAGTTAACTCAAATACCATAACGATCACAGTTGATGGTAATTTGACAGCCAGTATCAACGGTGGAACTTCACCCATTTGTTACAATACTGACCCGGGATCAATGACTGCAACAGGTAGCGGCGGCACAGGCTTCTATACCTACCTCTGGTATGAAAACGGAAATCCTACTGGAATTACAACCCAGACTTATGACCCTGGTGCACTCATTGCATCATCTGCATTCTATTGTGCCATCACCAGCGGTTCCTGTGGAACAGTTAACTCAAATACCATAACCATCACTGTGAATCTCAATCTGCCGGTCAGCGTCTCAATCATTGCAGATAACAATCCTGTCTGTGCCGGAACAACTGTCAACTATACTGCTACTCCAACTAATGGTGGATCAAGCCCATCCTATCAGTGGAAAGTCAATGGTCTACCGGTTGGTACGAACAGCTCTACATACTCTTATGCTCCTTTGAACAATGATGCCGTGACTTGTGTACTCACCTCAGATGCAACCTGCCCTACCGGTAATCCTGCTACTTCCAATACCATTAACATGATAGTTAACCCGCTACTTCCGGTCAGCGTCTCAATCATTGCAGATAACAATCCTGTCTGTTCAGGAACCACTGTCAACTATACTGCTACTCCTACCAATGGTGGATCAAGCCCATCCTATCAGTGGAAAGTCAATGGTCTGCCGGTTGGTACTAACAGCCCTACATACTCTTATGCTCCTTTGAACAATGATGCCGTGACTTGTGTACTCACCTCAGATGCAACCTGCCCTACCGGTAATCCTGCTACTTCCAATACCATTAACATGATAGTTAACCCGCTACTTCCGGTCAGCGTCTCAATCATTGCAGATAACAATCCTGTCTGTTCAGGAACCACTGTCAACTATACTGCTACTCCTACCAATGGTGGATCAAGCCCATCCTATCAGTGGAAAGTCAATGGTCTGCCGGTTGGTACTAACAGCCCTACATACTCTTATGCTCCTTTGAACAATGATGCCGTGACTTGTGTACTCACCTCAGATGCAACCTGCCCTACCGGTAATCCTGCTACTTCCAATACCATTAACATGATAGTTAACCCGCTACTTCCGGTCAGCGTCTCAATCATTGCAGATAACAATCCTGTCTGTTCAGGAACCACTGTCAACTATACTGCTACTCCTACCAATGGTGGATCAAGCCCATCCTACCAGTGGAAAGTCAATGGTCTGCCGGTTGGTACTAACAGCTCTACATACTCTTATGTTCCTTTGAACAATGATGCTGTGACTTGTGTACTCACTTCAGATGCAACCTGCCCTAGCGCTAATCCTGCTACTTCCAATACCATTACCATGATAGTTAACCCGTTACTTCCGGTCAACGTCTCAATCATTGCAGATAACAATCCTGTCTGTGCCGGAACAACTGTCAACTATACTGCTACTCCAACTAATGGTGGATCAAGCCCATCCTATCAGTGGAAAGTCAATGGTTTGCCGGTTGGTACTAACAGCCCGAACTATAGTTATATCCCGGTCAACAATGACGTTGTAACCTGTGTACTTACTTCCAATGCAACCTGCCCTACCGGTAATCCTGCTACTTCCAATACCATTACCATGACCGTTAACCCGCTACCGGGTCCAACCATCACAGGTCCTGTATCAGTTTGTGTTAATTCAATTGGTAATATTTATACAACACAGACTGGTATGACTAACTATATATGGTCAGTCTCTGCAGGTGGTACCATCACAGCAGGCGGCGGAACAGCTAATAATACCGTTACAGTAACCTGGAACACGGTTGGAGCACAGAGTGTCAGTGTCAATTATACCAATAGCAATGGTTGCACTGCTGTATCACCAACAGTTTACCCTGTAATCGTCAACCCTTTGCAGATACCTACTGTAAGCGGTCCGGGATTAGTTTGCAATGCTTCTACAGGAAACATCTATACAACACAGTCAGGAATGACGGGTTATACATGGACAGTAACAGGAGGAACGATCACCTCCGGCAATGGAACAGCTTCTATAACCGTCACATGGAACCTGTCTGGATTGCAAACAGTTAGTGTGAGTTATACAACCGGTACGGGATGTACTGCACCTTCACCTGGTACAATGACTGTTGTTGTTATTCCGCTTCCAACCCCAACTATAACTGGTCCCAATGATATCTGTGCAGGATCCACAGGTGTTATATACACGACAGAATCAGGAATGAGCAACTATACCTGGTCAATTTCATCAGGTGGGATCATTACAGCTGGCGCCGGGACCAACAGTGTGACTGTTTCATGGATCACAGCTGGCACACAGACCATCAGTGTTTCTTATAGCAACACTTTCGGCTGTGCTGCAGCTTCACCAACCGTGTATGTCGTTGTTGTAAATCCATGGGCAGTGCCAACAATCTCCGGTCCTGCTTCTGTTTGTGTTAATTCAACAGGCAACGTTTACACCACGGAAGGTGGCAATTCTAACTATATATGGAGTGTTTCTGCAGGCGGCATTATCACTGCCGGCGGCGGCACAGCTAATAATACTGTTACCGTTACCTGGAACACGTTTGGAGCACAGACAGTCAGCGTAAGCTACACCAATGTATTTGGTTGTACAACCGTCACCCCGACAGTTTACAATGTTACTGTTAATTCACTTCCATCTCCGACCATAGCAGGGCCTGCATCGGTTTGTGCAGGTTCAACAGGAAATGTCTATACCACGCAGGCTGGTAATACAAATTACATCTGGGCAGTCTCGGCAGGCGGTACGATAACCGCAGGAGGAACAACAAACAGTACTTCCGTCACCGTTACCTGGAATACAGCAGGAGCCCGGACGGTAAGCGTTAACTATACCAATGGAAACGGCTGTACTGCAGCTGCCCCCACCGTATACAACGTCACTATCAATGCCCTGCCGACTCCTACCATTGCCGGTCCTACACTGGTTTGTGCCGGCACCACCGGTAATCTCTACACCACACAGGCTGGTAATACCAATTACATCTGGTCTGTCTCGGCAGGAGGAACCATCACAGCAGGGGGAACCTCAAACAGCAGTTCTGTAACTGTTACCTGGAACACAACAGGAGCACAGACTGTCAGCGTTAACTATACAAACGGCACTGGCTGTACTGCAGCTGCACCAACAGTCTATAACGTTACTGTTAATCCTACGCCGTCTCCGACAATTTCAGGCCCGGCTTCTGTGTGTGCAACCTCTACCGGTAATCTCTATCTCACAGAGACAGGTATGAACAACTATGTATGGTCAGTCTCCGCAGGTGGCACTATTACCGGGGGCGGAGGTTCAGGAAACAGTTTCGTCATTGTTACCTGGAACACGGCTGGAGCACAGACCGTAAGCGTGAATTACCACAACGCCAGCGGTTGTACTGCTCCTTCACCAACGGTATACAACGTTACTGTGAATCCTCTCCCGGTCCCGACCATTGCAGGTCCAACCCCGGTTTGTGTAATATCAAGCGGTAATGTTTATACTACACAGGCTGGCATGACCAATTATATCTGGGCTGTCTCTGCAGGTGGCGTCATTACTGCAGGCGGAACTACAAGCAGCAGTAGTGTTACTGTTACCTGGAATACGGTTGGAGCACAGACCGTCAGCGTGAACTATACCAACTCCAATGGATGTACCGCTGCCGCACCCACCGTGTTCAATGTTACTGCCAATCCAACACCGGCTCCGACACTTGCAGGTCCTACTCCTGTCTGTGCTGGCTCTACCGGTAATGTATATACCACACAGGCAGGTAATACCAACTATATCTGGGCTGTTTCTGCCGGTGGCACCATCACCGCAGGCGGAACAACAAACAGCAGTACCGTTACCGTTACATGGAACACTGCAGGCGCACAGACCGTAAGTGTTGACTATACCAATGGCAGTGGCTGCACTGCTCCCTCACCAACGGTTTACAATGTTACTGTCAATGCACAGCCCACACCTACCATTGCCGGTCCAACACCTGTTTGTGCTGGCGCTACAGGTAATGTATATACCACACAGGCAGGTATGACCAATTACATATGGGCTGTCTCTGCAGGTGGAACCATCACCGCAGGCGGAACTACAAACAGCAATACCGTTACCGTTACCTGGAACACTGCAGGCGCACAAACCGTCAGCGTGAATTATACCAATTCAAATGGCTGTACTGCTGCCGCTCCGACAGTATTCAACGTCACTGTCAATGCACTTCCTGTTCCTACACTTGCAGGTCCTACTCCTGTTTGTGCAGGCGCCACAGGTAATGTCTATACCACGCAGGCTGGTAATACTAATTACATCTGGGCTGTCTCTGCAGGCGGAACCATCACTGCAGGCGGGACTACAAACAGCAATACCGTTACCGTTACCTGGAACACGGCAGGCGCACAGACCGTCAGCGTGAACTATACCAATTCAAATGGCTGTACTGCTGCCGCTCCGACAGTATTCAACGTCACTGTCAATGCACTTCCTGTTCCTACACTTGCAGGTCCTACTCCTGTTTGTGCAGGCGCCACAGGTAATGTCTATACCACGCAGGCTGGTAATACTAATTACATCTGGGCTGTCTCTGCAGGAGGAACTATTACTGCAGGCGGAACTACAAACAGCAATACCGTTACCATTACCTGGAACACTGCAGGCGCACAGACCGTCAGCGTGAACTATACCAATTCAAATGGCTGTACTGCTGCCGCTCCGACAGTATACAACGTCACTGTCAACGCACTTCCGGTTCCTACACTTGCAGGTCCTACTCCTGTTTGTGCAGGCGCCACAGGTAATGTCTATACCACGCAGGCTGGTAATACTAATTACATCTGGGCTGTCTCTGCCGGTGGAACAATCACTGCAGGCGGGACTACGAACAGCACCAGTGTTACCATTACCTGGAATACAGTAGGATCACAAACTGTCAGCGTAAACTACACGAATCCGAGCGGCTGTACCGCTGCATCACCGATGGTTTACAATGTCACTGTCAACGCGCTGCCAGTTCCAACCATTACAGGTCCTACACCAGTATGTGCAGGTATTACGGGGAATATCTATACCACCCAGCCAGGTATGACCAATTACATCTGGTCAGCCTCTGCGGGTGGCACAGTAACAGCTGGTGGTACAACAAACAGCAATACCGTCACTATTACGTGGAACACGGTTGGAGCCCAGACTGTCAGTGTGAACTATACCAATGCCAACGGTTGTACCGCTGCTGCTCCTACAGTTTATAGTGTGACTGTCAATGCACTGCCTTCACCAACCATCGCAGGACCGGCCTCCGTCTGTGCTGGCACTGTTGGGAACGTTTATACGACTCAACCAGGTATGACCAATTACATATGGGCAGTCTCAGCAGGTGGCACTATTACCGCTGGAGGTACCACTAACAGCAATACGGTCACCGTCACATGGAACACGGCAGGAGCACGGACAGTAAGTGTAAATTACACCAATGTCAACGGCTGTAGCGCTGCTTCACCTTTTATCTTTAACGTCACAGTCAACCCATTGCCAGTGCCATCGTTATCCGGACCAATATCGGCATGTGCCGGTACCTCCGGTAATGTTTATTCAACAGATGCGGGGATGACCAATTACATATGGTCAGTATCTGCAGGTGGTACGGTTACTGCTGGTGGCACTACAGCCAGCAACACCGTGACCGTTACATGGAACACCTCAGGCGCTCAGACCGTCAGCGTGAACTATACCAATGCCAACGGCTGTTCAGCTGCTGCCCCCACTGTTTACAACGTGACCGTCAACCCGCTGCCTACTCCTACTATTGCAGGTCCGGCTTCCGTTTGCCTGAATTCTACCGGTAATGTCTACACCACCCAGCCAGGGAATACCAACTATGTATGGTCGATCTCTCCCGGTGGCATTGTCACTGCAGGCGGAGGTTCGGCAAGCAATACCGTTACAATCACATGGGTTACTGCAGGCGCACAATTTGTAGGGGTTAACTATACCAACTCCAATGGCTGCACTGCACTGAATGCAACGACCTATGTCGTTACCGTGAACCCGCTGCCGGTTCCGACCATAAGCGGTCCGAACCCGGTTTGTGTCGGGTCTACAGGCAATGTGTATACCACTCAGGCAGGAAATACCAATTATATATGGGTAGTCTCTGCCGGTGGCACCGTCACGGCAGGCGGTACCACAAACAGCAATACTATTACTGTGACCTGGAATACAGCAGGGCCTCAAACCGTAACTGTCAACTACAACAACAACTACGGGTGCACGGCTGCTGCCCCGACTGTGTTCAATCTCACAGTGAACGCTTTACCTGTCCCGACACTCTCAGGGCCCACACCGGTCTGCATAGCATCTACAGGTAATGTTTACACCACACAGGCAGGGATGACCAATTATATCTGGTCTGTATCTGCCGGTGGCACCATTACAGGAGGTGGAACTACAAACAGCAATACGGTTATTGTGACCTGGAACACTGCAGGTGCACAGACTGTCAGCGTGAACTACACCAATCCCGGTGGCTGTACAGCCGCTGCCCCGGTAGTATTCAACGTAACGGTCAATAATCTCCCGGTCCCGACCATTACAGGGCAGACCAGCATGTGTGTCAATTCGGGTTACTACAACTATACTACTGAAGCCGGCATGCAGAATTATGTGTGGACTGTCTCATCGGGTGGACTGATCAACTATGGATCCGGAACCTACCAGATCCAGGTCTCCTGGATCGGTGCAGGAGCACAAACGGTAAGTGTCACCTACAGCAATGGCGCAGGTTGTAACGCGGTGGCACCCACAGTGCTCAACGTCACGGTCAATCCAGTGCCAGGCCAGGCGGGGACGATAACCGGAACTTCCACTCTATGTGCTGGCACCAATGGCGTAGCTTATTCTGTTGCACCGATCAACAACGCCACTACCTATGTTTGGGCTTTGCCACCTAATGCCACGATAGCTACTGGCACAGGTACAAACTCCATCACAGTGAACTTCGCCGACAATGCAACTTCAGGGAATATCTACGTCTATGGAAATAACCAGTGCGGTGACGGTGGAACATCACCTGCATTTCCTGTCACTGTTAACCCGCTGCCCGATCCGGCAGGAACTATCTCGGGGCCGAATGATGTCTGCCTGGGTACTTCAGGTGTGGTCTATTCTGTCGCAACAATAACTAATGCTACCGGCTATACCTGGACAGTTCCAGCTGGTGTCAGTATTATTGCAGGAAGCAATACCAATTCCATCACCGTTGACTTTACAACCACAGCAACTTCCGGTAACATTACTGTCAGGGGGACTAATTCATGCGGCGACGGAACTGTTTCCCCGAACTTCTTTGTGACCGTAAACCCCATTCCCCCCACGCCGGTGGTCACCAATCATGGAGACACCCTGATCAGCAGTGCTCCTGCAGGGAACCAGTGGTATTTCGAAGGAACACTTATCATCGGCGCTACCGGGCAGAGATATGTCGCAACACAGCAAGGGTATTACTGGGATGTGGTCGACCTCCAGGGTTGTTCTTCCGACTCCTCGAACCATAAACTGATCATCATTACCGGAATTACTCCCCATCCTGCATCCGTGATCAATTTATACCCGGTGCCCAATGACGGAAAGTTTAATGTTTCCATCATCACAGCTTCAGATGAATCTTTCTCTTTCAGCGTTTATAATAACCTTGGTGTAAAGATCTATGAGGAAACAAAGGTTGAGGTGAATGGTTCGCTGATCAAGGTGATCGATCTCCGTCCTGTTCCAAATGGAATGTACACGGTTATCATCACCAGCGACCAGGAAACTATTGCGAAGAGGATCATTGTCAATTATTAACAATTCTAATAATCGATAATGAACAACTGAAAATCCATTTTAATTCTTCAAATGAAAAAAGCCCCGCCGTTTCCGGCGGGGCTTTTTTTTACCTTTGCAATAGTACATGAGAATTTACGTGTCAATGGAAAAGAAAGCTTTTCAAGTTATACTGTTTGTCATCTTTCTAACTATCTCATCCCATGCCCAGTACTATAGCACCGGACAAGATCCGGCATCACTTCAATGGAGGCAGATCCGCACAAAGAATTTTCAACTGATCTATCCAGGAGATTTCGAACATAAAGGACAGTACCTTGCAAATATCCTGGAGATTGTACAGCGAAATGAAGTGAAGACACTGACTGCTAAAGTACCCCGTATCCCTATTATCATCCATTCACGGTCCACAACATCAAATGGAGTTACAGTATGGGCGCCCAAAAGGATTGAGTTTTATTCTTGTCCCCCTCAGACAATCTACCCGGAAGAATGGCTTGAACAACTTGCCATTCATGAATGCAGGCATTCGGTACAAGTTAGTAAAATGAACAAGGGATTTACGAAAGTACTTTCCTATATTTTAGGTGAGCAAGCCCCCGGTGGCGTTCTCGGGCTTTACATTCCATCATGGTTCCTTGAAGGTGATGCCGTTAGTACCGAGACAGCATTGTCAAACTCCGGCAGAGGCAGGACTTGTGCATTTGAAAATATTTTGAGAGCTCAATTGCTTGAAAAAGGAATCTTCTCATATGATAAAGCTGTTCTGGGATCCTATCGGACTTTCATACCCGATCAATATGAACTGGGATATCCCCTTGTTGCCGAAGCCAGGAAAACTTATGGACCCTTAGTATGGAATACAGCCCTGGATCGCACAGCCAGGCTTCCTTTCATGGTTGTTCCCTTCTCATCAGGAATTCATAAAGTCACAGGTCTTTATAAAGTAAGATTTTATAAAAAAATGCTTTCTGATCTTACAGATCAATGGAGAAACCAGGAGAGATCTCTTTCTTACACACCCTTCTCAACCATTACAAAACCGGAAAGTAAAAACCATCCTGTCTATATTCACCCGTTATTCCTGAATGATTCAGTCATCATTGCACAAAAAGAAAGCCTGAATGATCCGGATATGGATGTTCAGATTGACAGGATGACAGGAAAAGAAAAAAAAATTATGACGATAGGATCTACCCAGGATGAATCCATCTCCATCAGTGGGAATTACATCGTATGGTCAGAAGTTCAACAGGATATAAGGTGGCAGAATCGTGATTATTCTGTCATCCGGATCCATGACCTGAAAAATGGCACAACCCGTAACCTCACACATAACAGTCGATATTTTGCGCCATTCCTTTCACCGGATACCAGGCAAATTGCGACCATTAAGATTGATCTGCAAAACCGATGTTCCATCGATATCCTGGAACTCCCTTCGGGAAAAACAGTAAAAAGCTTTCCCCTCGAAAAAAACGCCTTGGCCCTGACGCCCGCATGGTCAGCCGAAGGACATATGTTGATCTTTACAATTCTTAATGAAAAAGGGAAAAGTATTGCCAGCTTGAACATCCTTACAGGGAAGATCAAATATTACCTTCCATTCAGCTTTACGGAAATATCCGGGCCAAGATTTTATCATCACAACTTTATTCTCTATAATGCTGACTATTCAGGAATAGAAAATATTTATGCAGTTGATACCTCTGGAGGAGAAATATATCAGGTCACTTCCTCTCGGTTTTATGCCAAAGATGTCGATTTCAGGACCGGGAGTACGAATTTAATCTATTCGGATTATGATTCTGACGGACTCCGGATTGTCGAGGCCAAATTCGATTCCACCCGGTTGATACCGTTAGAAAGGATCACTGACAACTCTATTAAGCTTTACAGTACACTGGTTCAGCAAGAAAAAGTAAATATTCAGGACAGCGTTCGTTCACGCAGGATCTATAAGATGTTCGAATCAGACAGCTGCGATCTGGCAAAGGACACAGTAAAGGGAAAGATCTTCACCTCAAAGAAGTACAACAAATTTCTTCACCTGTTTAATCCCCATAGTTGGGCACCTGCGGTAATCGATGCTACAAACCTGACACTCAATCCCGGTATCTCGGTCCTCTCCCAGAATGTACTCAGCAGTATGTTCGCCACTGCCGGTTGGGAATACAATACCAATGAATCAACTGGCAAGGTATTTGCAAATCTCAGTTACCAGGCTCTTTATCCGGTCTTTGACCTCGGTTTTAACATTGGCAACCGTGCTGCATATTATTTTATCACTAAAAACGAAACGGCCAGGTTTACCTGGCAGGAGATGAATCTTGACCTGCACGCTAGTATCCCTTGGAACTTTTCAAGGGGTAAGTATTTTCGTTATCTGACTCCGTCTTTCGGAACAACCATTATCGACATCACTCACAACTCCTCCACTCCGTCACAAATGACGAAAGGATTGATCACAACCATCGATTATCAACTATCAGCTTCACAATATCTTCAATCTTCAGCGAAAGATATGTTCCCTCGATTGGGACAAACCCTTGACCTGAATTTCAGGAATACCCCTTTTCAGGGAAATCAAATGGGTGATATTTTTGCCGCACAGGTTAATCTTTATTTCCCGGGGATCTTCAAGCATCAGGGAATCTGGGCATATGGCGCCTACCAGTCATACCATCATAAGGATGACACCTTTTATACCTATGCCAGCATTATAAATTTTCCACGCGGTTACAATGGGATGATGGATGAGCAGGTTATGAGTGTTGCCTTGAACTATAAGTTACCCCTGTTTTATCCGGACCTGAGCCTGGGATCATTAGTGTATTTTAAGCGTTTTAAGCTTAATCTTTTCTTCGATTGGGCACAAGGATGGACAGGAAAGCAGGTTAACATCTACCAGTCAACAGGTGCTGAACTGACTACAGATCTCCATATTTTGCGGTTCCTTTACCCTTTCGATCTGGGGGTGCGGGCTGTTTTCTTCCCTGGTAATTCTTCCTGGGGATGGGAATTGCTCTATGCTATCAACCTTTAATTTTTAAGATCCGGACATTATACTGACAAGATAAGGTCCTATTAGTCTGTTTGGCTTTTTTAAGCAGGATATGTCAAATTGATTTTCGTACCAGGAACAGGAAAGTTCCTTATATGAAGGCATTCATCGCAATTATTTTAATAGCTTTGCAATCTTAATGAGAAGGAACATACCATATAAAATATTAGTTTCAGCATTGCTGATGATGCCACTTTGGTCATGGTCACAGGGGACAACCAAGATCCTTCTGGAACATGCTGATTCGTTGGTACATAGCACAAAGAACCACCCTGCATTCCAGCGTCTTATGGGAAATGTTCGTCTAAGCCATGACAGTACTATCCTGTTTTGCGATAGTGCCTTTCTTAACGATGAAAAAAACTTTGTGCTGGCTTACGGTAATGTGCACATCAGGGTGAGTGATACACTAAACCTCTTTGGAGATTCCCTTAATTACAATGGGGAAACCCGGTTAGCAAAGATCTGGGAACATGTAAGATTGATTGACAGGCAGACTACCCTTACTACCGATACACTTTCATTCGACCGCACTACTGAAATTGCCAACTATGAATATTGGGGTAAGATCGTTAATGATAACAACATATTGGTCAGTAAACGAGGGTATTACCATACAAAGACAAAAGAATTCTTTTTTAGGGAGAAAGTTATTCTCATCAATCCCGATTATGTAATACATTCAGATACAATGATGTATAACACCATCACAAAGATGACCTATTTCTTTAGTCCTTCAAATATCAAAGGAAAGGAAGATTCCATATATTGTGAAAATGGTTGGTACAATACATCTACTGATATTGCTCGCTTCCGTAAGAACGGATGGATATACCACCAAAACCAGGTCCTCACCGGGGACAGCCTTTATTATGAACGGAAGACTGGTTATGGCCAGGTCTTCAAGCATGCAATGTTAATGGACACTGTACAAAAGACCGTACTTACTGGCAATTATGGGGAATTACAGCGTAAAAAAGGCTTCGCTTTTATGATCGATAGTGCAATGGTGAAGATGATAGATAAAAAAGATACCCTCTTCCTGCATTCAGACACAGTATATGCAACATTTGATACAAACCAGAATATTCATAACATCCTGTGCTATTACAAGGTCAAGTTCTTCCGCCGCGACCTGCAGGGAATGTGCGATTCAATGGCATATCATGGTCGCGATTCAGCATTGTACCTTTATCATGATCCTGTACTATGGTCGTCAAAAAATCAACTTACTTCCGATTCCATTAAACTAACCATCCTTAACAGCCAGATTGATTCTATGATCCTTTATAATTCCGCTTTCATCATTTCTCAGGACGATACTGGTAAATTCAACCAGGTTAAAGGGAGAGATATGGTTGGCTTTTTTAAAAACAATGAACTTTACAAGATCAAGGTATTTGGGAATTCAGAAACCATCTATTATGCCCGCGAAGATGATCACAGCCTTATCGGAATTACCCAGGTCTATTCCAGCGATATGCTGATTTTTGTCGAGAATAATCAGATCAAATCGATCACCTATATCACTGAACCTAAAGCAAAAACCTCTCCTGAAAAGGATGTTTCACCCTATGATCTGAAGTTGAAAGGATTCAAATGGATTGAAGGAAAAAGACCCCTGACAAGAATGGATATTTTCCGCTGGTGACAATACATTTCTCCCTACTCATACTTAAAACGGTTTAATCTTGAAAAACCGTTCGGATTGACCAACTCCCCGATTCCTTTTGATTCAACTGTCATTTTGTCACCCAGTGTTCTTTTTTGATCCTGTAACCCGCTGATAACCTGTCAATTTCGTATATTATTATTCGTCAACTATAACATTCCCAACCATTTATGCATTCAACCTATACCCGTTCTGTACCCGTTCTATATCGATCCTATAATTAAACTATAATTAAACTATACTTGGTCTATACGCGAACAGAAAGTCCGATCAATAACATGAAGGATGGCCGTTAATAGCCTGTATATCATTCATGTAGAGTAAAAATCGTTTTTTTTCTTAAACCCTGCCATTTTGTCACCCTCACAAGGGTGATCAGAATAGATTATCCAATGGATGTCATTCTGAGCAGTTTTTCAAATCTGCTCGCCTCGTCCGACAAATTGAGTTTCATCGTTTAAAAGACAGAAACTTTGAGGTACTTTTTAGGGTTGGCTTTAATATCTTCTAACAGCAGGCTGAGATCACTGGCGGCTTTCTCGACTTCTTTGTAAAGCTTATCATCGTTAAGCAACAGCCCAAGGGATCCTTTGTTGCTGTTGATCTTGTTGACCGCCAGATCAATATCAGCGACAGCTTTGTTCACCTGGGAAATAGTATTTGGGATGCGGGCTTTGGAAAGAGAGTCACTGAGTTCTGAGAAATTCGTGAGAATGTCATTGATCTTCTGGTTATTGTTCTTCAAATTCTGGCTTATAGACTCAACGTTTTGGATAATGCTTGCCAGGTGATTGCGCTGTGAACCTACGAGGGTATCAAGGTAATAGGTAGTATGTGACAGATTCTTAAGTACATCCTTTATGTGACCAATTGAGGCAACAATGTTATCACGCGTTTCCTTGTTCAGGACCTCCTGTATCTGCGTTGCCACAGTATCGAGAGACCCCAGTAACCGTTCTGTCTTATTTTTGAGAGGTACAAGTTGCTGGTTTAGTTCCTCCCCTATTGATGCTTCGATAAAGGATTGCAGGGTGTCCTTGTCTTTTACGACTCTTTTCGAATCACCTAGCACGATCTCCACATATTTTCCACCGATAAGGTTATCCGAATTGTCGATCCTGGCAACAGAATTGACCGGTATTGGATAATTGACTGAAATATAAAGTTCTGCAATAATTTTCCCACGCTGCTTATTAGAGAAGTAGAGGGCCTTGACCTGCCCGACATTCATTCCACTTATAGTTACATTATTGTCTGGCAAGAGCCCGTTAACCCTGTCATAAACTGCATAGACGATCATCCTGTGCTTAAACAGCTCCATTCCTTTCAGATACATCAATCCCCAGATCAGAATGGCAGCCGCAATAACAAAAATGGCCCCTACCCGGAATTCCTTAGATAACCTTAATTTCATTCATTATAATTTCAGGACAAAATTATTAATTTCTTTCGGTACTGATTCTTGATGATTTAAAATTTTATGACACGCAATGAGATTCTCTCTACTTCTGCATTTCTGAGATCAGCTTCTTTGCTTCTGTTATGGTAATCCTTTCATCACCGTGAAAAGCTACAATAAAAGCATCAGTAAATCCTTTATTCTTCACTTCTGCCACCAGCCGGGAAAGTGCTTCAGGACTGGATGCCTTCCCTGAAGTATATTTGAATAATCCCTGGTGCTGATACATCCACACTTCCGGCAATCCTGCAAATTTTGCAGAATGTATGCTTATCTCCTTTGGGGAAGTAGCAATCTGAACGCGAAATACAACACTATTTTCAGGTGTTTCTTTTTTGTTCGCAAAGACGGTCTTATCTGAATGAGTCGGCTTTGGATTGTTTTTAATTTTTGAGGTATCTCTTAACGGTAGTGTTTCCTTAGGTCTTTCCTTCGGCTTTGTAATATCTTTTTGTACAGGATTTTCCATGGGTCTCTCTTTTGCCCTTATAGTATCCTTTCTTACAGGTGTCTCTTCAGGCTTCTGTTCAGGAGGAGATGTTTCTTTATTGACACTTGATTGCGTTTGATTGGCAATTGTTAAGGAGGATTTTTTACTGTTAGCGGATGCAATTTCTTTACCGTTTCCTTCCTGCTTCGCTTTGAATTTGATTAAAGCACGGCAGATAGCGGATGCAATATATTGCTGTCCTTTTTCCGACATGAGGAATTTTTCTTCTTCGGGGTTCGAAAGGAAACCGGTTTCGATAAGCACACTTGGCATTGTAGTTTTATACAGAACCAGGAAACCGGCCTGCCGTACTCCCCGGTCGTTCATCCCAACCCTGTCTTTCATCTCATCCTGTACAAATGAAGCAAACCGCATACTCTGTTCAAGAAATGCATTTTGAAACAGCGTAAAAGTGATATAAGATTCATCTGAGTTCGGATCAAATCCATTGTAAGTTGTTGCATAGTCTGGTTCCATAAGGATAGCCGCATTTTCTTTCTTGGCGATCTCGAGGTTTGCCTCAGTACGATGTAACCCCATCACATAAGTTTCAGCGCCCTGGAAAGTGTGCTTGGGATTAGAGTTACAATGGATGGAGATAAAAAGATCGGCTTTACTGCGATTAGCGATCTCGGCACGTTCATGAAGTTCAATGAATTCATCTGTAGTACGCGTGAGGATCACAGTTACACCCTTACACCGCGCCCGGATGTCTTCACTGAGTTTAAGTGCAATCTGCAAAGTGATATCCTTTTCCTGCGATTTCTTTCCAATTGTTCCCGGGTCTTTTCCTCCATGCCCTGCATCGATTACAACTTTAGTTATACTTGACTTCTCCTGAGAAAAACTGTCGTTCTCCATCAGGACTGCAAAAAACAGGATAAGGAAAATCAGCGTGAAATAACGCATACAGGATACCCAGTGTTTGTTAAAGTATCTTAAAATATGATAGTGATCAATATTTTTGTGTAGTTTTGAAACCAGTAATTGATGGAAATCCGGGCCTGTCGTATTTCTTTTGCGGATTTCTAAACAAAGATATAATATTAAACCCAGAGTTACGAAAAGAAATTGTTAACGAACTTATTAACAAGTCTTCCCCGCTCATTCCTATTCCTGGTGATCTTCTTCTTCCTTCACTCCGGGCGGACTCAGGGACAGGATTCAATTCATCCCTCACGGGTTCAAAAGGATACGTCCCTGATCATACATGATTCCCTCCATTTTGCTGACACCACTTTACATCATCCTTCTGATTCAGTAAAAGTTAAAAAGAAAGCAAACAAAGGCAACCTCAAATCAAAAGTAGAGTATGAAGCCAAGGATTCTCTTCGCTTCGATATCAAAGAAGAGAAGGTGTATTTATACAACAAAGCAGATATTAAATACCAGGATATAGAACTGAAATCAGGATACGTAGAGATTAATTTTCCTTTGAAGACTGTATTTGCAACAGGAGTTAAAGACTCCGCACACAAGGAGACTCAGGTGCCTGAGTTCACTCAGGGAGTGCAAAAGTTCAAATCGAAGGTAATGACTTACAACTACGATACCAAAAGAGGGTATATACAGAATGTATTCACCAAGCAGGATGAAGGATTTCTCCATGGCACGATCGTTAAGAAGATGGAAAATGACATTACATACCTGAAAGACGGCTGGTACACTACATGTGACCGTGAAGACGACCCACACTATGAATTCAAATTCGGAAAAGCCAAGGTAATCCCAGGCAAGAAAGTCATCACTGGTCCAGCTTATCTTATGATCGCCGGTGTCCCGGTGCCACTTGGAATACCTTTTGGCTATTTCCCAAGCAGATCAGGCCGCAAATCGGGTATCCTGGTGCCCACATACGGCGAGTCAAACAGCATGGGATTCTACCTTCAGAATGGAGGATATTACTGGGCAATGAACCCTTATTTGGATCTCTATCTTTTGGGCGATATCTATTCACGCGGCAGCTGGGCCATAAAGCCGAAACTGGATTATAAATACCGTTACCATTATAGCGGGTCCTTTAGTTTCGCCTATTCAGTGAACAAGCTTGGAGCAGCCGATTCCCCTGATTTTCAAAAAAACACAAATTTCAGTCTCAACTGGATCCATTCACAGGATCCAAAAGCAAGGCCAAGCAGTACCTTCTCCGCCAATGTCAACATAGTAAGCGAAAACTATTATAAAAACAACCAGGTAACAAATGTTCAAAATTACCTGAGTAATACTTTTTCATCGAGTATAAACTACGCAACTAACTGGAAAAACAATTACTACCTGACACTTAATTTCAGCCACAGCCAAAATACACTGACCAAGAACATTGATATCACACTGCCATCAATTACGTTCTCTATCAACCAGTTTTACCCGCTGCGCAAAAAAAACCATGTAGGTAAAATACGTTGGTTTGAAAATATCAGTATCAAGTATGGTATGCAAGCTGAAAACATTTACAACACTTATGATTCCCTTTTCCTTAAAAAGAAGCAATGGTGGAATGACATGCAGAACGGAATACAGCATAGCGTACCGATTACCGGGACATTCCACGTTCTGAAATATTTCAACTGGACCACCTCCATCCAATTGAATGACCGGATGTATTTTACCACGATCCGGGAGAAATATGTGCCGGCTAAGCTCACCAGGGATTCTCTGGTCATAGATACCATAAGGCAATTTGCCAATGCCTTTGACGGGAATGCATCCACCTCAATCAATACCAGGCTCTATGGCATGTTCCAGTTCAAGCATGGGCCTATCGTTGCCATCCGGCATATGTTGACACCTACAGTTTCATTTACCTATACCCCCGATTTTGGATCTGCGACCTGGGGTTATACCCGTTATGCGGTGAATGATACTAATAAAAACCCTCAGAAATATTCCATTTTCCCTGGGAACAGCGTTTATGGAGCACCGGCTACACAGAAGTCCGGGATCGTTTCCTTTGCCCTGCACAATAATCTTGAGATGAAGGTCAGGAGCAAGAAAGATACTGTTACCGGAACGAAAAAGATCGTGCTGATCGATGACCTGAGTCTGACTGAAACCTATGATATGATGAAAGATTCCATGAAATGGTCGAAACTTAACATCTCAGGTTATACCACATTATTTAAAAACCTCCATTTATCCTATTCCAGTATATGGGATCCTTATGCACGCAGTCCGAAAGATTCGACGGGCCTTGACATTAAAAAATCTGAATGGGAAGTCCATCACAGGCTGCTGAGGCTTGATGATACACAGTGGGATCTTGGACTGACTTATACTCTCTCATCAGATAAAGCGAAAAAGAAAAAAACCACGACTAAAGGAACAGAGGAGGAACGCAAAGAGATCCGGGAACATCCGGATTATTATGTCGATTTTGATATCCCATGGAGCTTTAGTCTTAACTACAAATTCAGTTATGGTAAGACATGGGATGAATATTATATAAAACGGGTTGGAACAATTACCCAGACCTTAGGCTTCAACGGTCAGCTTAATATTACACCTAAATGGAAGATCACAGTGAATACGGGATGGGATTTTACCAACGGTCAACTTTCGTTTACATCAATCGATCTCTACCGTGACCTTCATTGCTGGGAGATGAGGTTCGGCTGGATTCCGAAAGGGCCGCAACAGAGCTGGAATTTCTCGATCAATGTCAAGGCATCGATCTTGCAGGACTTGAAGCTTACAAAGAAAAAAGATTTTACGGACTATACCCAATAATCGAAAAACCTTTACATGAACTCAAAACCATACAAACATGAAAAGAATTTTCAGTACCGACAAAGCTCCAAAAGCCATTGCTACATACAGCCAGGCTGTTGAGGCCAATGGGATGTTGTTCATTGCAGGTCAGATCCCGATTGATCCGGCAACGGGAAAATTAGTCGGGGGAGGAATCAAAGAACAAACCGAACAGGTGTTGAAAAATATAAATGAGATCCTGAAGGCAGCAGGTTACACTTTTCAGGATGTGGTGAAATCCACCTGTCTCCTGACTGATATGAGCAATTATGCGGAGATGAACGCTGTGTATGGCAAATTCTATTTTGAAAATTCACCTGCACGTGCCTCATTCGCAGTCAAAGGGTTGCCTATGGACGCTCTCATTGAGATTGAAACGATCGCCTCCAGGTAAATCTTATTTAGGTGCCGTTCTAACAAGAACAAGCGCTATAACTCCAAAAAGAATGTTCGGGAACCAGACTGCCAGCAATGCAGGAAAATTCCCGAAAGTTGCAAGCACGGTGAAAACCTGCATAAAAAGGATGTAAAGGAATGTCAGTGCCAGGCCAAATCCAAGATTGAATCCTATCCCCCCCCTCACCTTTCGGCTCGAGACCGCAACTCCTATCAAGGTGAGGATAATGGTTGCAAAAGGATATGCCACCCGTTCATAACCTTTGACTTCATACTTAATCAGGTCAGGGTCGCCCCTTAATCTCTTCATTTGAATATGCTTCCTGAGTGTAAAAAAATTCATGATTGAAACTTCTTCAATATCTTCCATGAAATCGGCAGGTTTTATCCCAAATGTGGTATCAAGTCTTACCCCTTTACGTATGCTTTCTTCCATCGGGCCAATACTCCTTGAAAAATAATTGGTTAGCACCCATTTCGACCTGATGCTATCCCATGTTGCCTCATCTGCTGAAAGCTTATAAACAAGCTCCCGGTTCCTGAATTTCTCTAATGAAAATTTCCATCCTGTTTTTGACTGGGTATTAAAATTCTCAAGGTAGAGAAATACTCCGGCGCTTACCTGCTTGTGAATATTCATGTCGTTGAACAGCTTTGCATCCTTGATATATCGTTTTTCAAACTCAAGTTTACCCCGGTTCGTATATGGAATGACGAACTCGCCCAGAAAGAATGACATCAGCGCCAACATCGATGCCGCAACAAGATAAGGTAACAGCATCCTTCTGAAACTAATGCCACTGCTCAGAATTGCAATGATTTCTGAATCGGAAGCCATCCGGGAGGTAAAAAAAATGACTGCAATAAAAACAAAAAGATAACTAAATAAATTAACAAAATGAGGGATAAAATTCATGTAATAATTGAAGATAATTGCTTTGATCGGAGCATCATGTTTCAGGAAATCATCGATGTGCTCGGAAACATCAAAGACAATTATGATAAATATGAGAAGTATGATAGAAAAGAAAAAAGTCCCCAGGAACTTTTTAATTATATAGATATCGATGGTTCTTAAACCAAAAAAATCAGGCTGAAAAAATCTTTTTTGTGTCATTACAGCCTATTCATTAATTGTTTTACCATAAGACTTTTCCATCCTGAAAATGTTCCCTCTATGATTTTCTTTCGGGCCGTTCTCATCAGCCACATATAAAAGCCAAGATTGTGAATCGTTGCAATCATTGCTGCCAGGATCTCCTTTGAAACAAAAAGGTGACGCAGGTATGCTTTTGAGTATTCCCGATCTGTGAATACGTCACCCTCTTCCTCAAGTGCGCTAAAATCGTCCTTCCATTTAATATTACGGATATTTATGATGCCATTACGCGTAAAAAGCATACCATTGCGGCCATTACGCGTAGGTATGACACAGTCAAACATATCTATGCCCAGGGCGATGCTCTCGAGAATGTTTGCCGGGGTTCCGACACCCATAAGGTACCGGGGCTTATTATTTGGAAGGATATGGCAGACGATATCTGTCATTTCATACATTGTCTCAGCTGGTTCTCCCACTGATAAACCACCGATGGCATTACCTTCGGCATTTTTTTCAGCAATAAATCCGGCTGAGATTTTCCTGAGATCTGAATAGACGCTGCCTTGCACGACAGGAAACAGATTTTGAGGATACCCGTAACAGGAATCTGTATGGTCGAAATGATCAATACATCTGATTAACCAGCGATGTGTCAGTTCCATGGAATGCTTTGCATATGCGTATTCGCATGGGAAAGGAGTACATTCGTCAAATGCCATTATGATATCGGCACCCAGGCTTCGCTGTATATCTATCGCTTTTTCAGGCGTAAAGGTATGCTTTGAACCGTCAATGTGTGACTGGAAAACTACACCATCTTCAGAAAATTTACGGATATCGGCCAGAGAATAGATCTGGTAACCTCCACTGTCAGTCAAAACAGGACGGTTCCAACCATTAAACTTCTGGATCCCGCCAGCTTTCTTAATAATATCGGTTCCGGGACGAAGATAGAGATGGTAAGTGTTGGCTAACAAGATCTGCGACCTGATATCTTCCCTTAATTCTTTCATATGAAGGGCTTTGACAGCCCCGGCAGTTCCGACAGGCATAAAAACCGGAGTTTCCACCGTCCCATGGGCTGTGTTGATCACTCCCGCACGGGCATAAGAGTCGGGATCAGAATGTTCAATCTTGAACTCCATAGTAGAGAAAAATATGGTGCCTGCTCCTGTAAAGGCCTTTAGATAAAAGGTTTATCAAATTTTGCACAAAGGTAGATTTTATTCGATTAATATGAATATTTTTGTCCAATCAATCCTTATAACTGAGGTTAAATGCTTGATGGCTTTTTTGTATACGGTGAGACACAAATTATCTTACTTCTGATCTTCTTTTTCCTTTTTCTGGTTCAGCTTTTCTTTTATGGATTTTTCTTCATGAAGTTTGCCCTTTATCGGGAAGGATCAATACCTGCAAAAAGCGAAAGCGTTTCCGTGGTTATCTGTGCCAGGAATGCATATAATCAACTTAAAGAGAATCTTCCCTCAATCCTTAATCAGGATTATCCCAATTTTGAGGTTGTGGTAGTGAATCATGCCTCGGAGGACGAAACGGAATTTTTGCTCTCGAAGATGTCAGCAGAATATCCTCACTTGAAGATCGTCGAGATCAGGGAGAACCTGAACTTCTTTGAAGGGAAAAAGTTTCCCCTTTCCATTGGAATCAAGTCTGCGACCCACGATCTGGTGCTTCTCACTGATGCTGATTGCAAACCCGTAAGTTCGAAATGGATCGCACATATGGCAGGTGGTTTTTCAAAAAACACAGATATTGTCCTCGGATATGGTACCTATGCAAAATCATCCAGTCTTTTAAACAGACTGATCCGGTTTGATACTGTCCATATAGCCATCCAGTACTTTTCCTTTGCCCTCGCAGGAATCCCATTCATGGGAGTGGGTAGGAATATGGCTTACAGGAAATCGCTGTTTTATGAAAACAAAGGATTTACTTCTCATTATGACATCCTTTCTGGTGATGACGACCTATTCATAAACCAGGCCGCTACAAGGAAAAACACATGTATCGTTGCCAGCCAGGAAAGCTTCACACTCTCGCAACCGAAAAAGACCTTTAAAGAATGGTTGACCCAAAAGAAACGTCATCTCTCAACAGGCCGTTATTACAGGTGGAAACATAAATTGCTATTGGGTTTATATACTTTAAGCATGATTTTCTTCTATCTTTTCTTCGCGCTTGAATTAGCTCTGAATTATACTATTTTCACGGTTCTTGCGTTGTTTGTTCTGAGACTGGCTATTCAATTCTTTATTTTTCGCAAAACGCTGGCATGTCTTAATGAAAAAGGGATCTGGTTGCTTGTTCCCTTCTTTGAAATTATTCTGATCCTGATCAATTCAGCATTAACGGCTTCAACTTTCATATCAAAAGAAGCGAAATGGAAGTAACCGCACACCTTACAGAAAAGGCCAGGCGAGATTATATTCTCGTGCAACAGGCAATGAACCATGGCGATCAGAAGGCGTATGCTGAATTACTGAACAACTACAGGGACTCCCTTTATTTCATGTTACTGAAGATGACCAACAACCAGCATGATGCGGAAGATCTGACCATTGAAGCTTTCGGAAAAGCATTTAAAAATCTTCATCAATATACGCTTGAGTACGCCTTTAGCACCTGGCTTTTCAGGATCGCTGCAAACAACTGTATCGATTACCTTCGCAAGCGAAACCGTATCCAGTATTCTTCGGGGATCAACGCCGAGGGAGAAGAAACCGAGGAGTATCCTTCTAATTTACCAAGTCCCAATCCAGGTCCGGAGGAAATGATCATCGCAAAACAAAAGATCAAACTGATGCGGGAAGTGGTTGAAAAACTCAAACCTCATTATAGAACACTCGTAGAAATGAGGTACTTCAGAGAACTCTCTTATGAGGAGATAGCTGTTGAACTTAATCTTCCCTTAGGCACTGTGAAGGCCAAACTGTTCCGTGCCCGCGATTTCCTCTATAACATCCTCAAAGACTCTGAAGGAAAGATTTGAAGCATTTTTCAATAATTTCTTTTTTACCATGGATCAACAGGAATTTAAAACGTGCATCCTCGAGGGCATTCCCGAAATATTGCCGGCTTATCAGCCCTATGACAATACCATCAATCATGCTCCGGTCAGGAAAGATATACTTTCCAGTGAGCAGAAAAGACTCGCACTTCGCAATGCCTTACGATATTTTGATAAAAAACACCATCCTGTTCTGGCACCTGAGTTCGCTGACGAATTAAAGAAGTATGGACGCATATACATGTACCGGTTTCGTCCGGCTTATGCCATGTATGCCCGTCCTATCAGTGAATATCCGCATCAATCCATCCAGGCTGCATCTATCATGCTGATGATCCAGAATAACCTTGACCCTGATGTTGCCCAACATCCTCATGAACTGATAACTTACGGGGGTAATGGCGCTGTTTTCCAAAATTGGGCACAGTACCTGCTTACGATGAAGTACCTTGCAGAGATAACGAATGAACAAACGTTGATAATGTATTCAGGTCATCCGGTTGGTTTGTTCCCTTCACATAAAGATGCCCCGAGAGTAGTTATTACAAATGGCATGGTCATTCCAAATTATTCATCTCCGGACCATTGGGAAATATTCAATGCTTTAGGGGTGTCGCAATACGGGCAAATGACAGCCGGTTCTTACATGTATATAGGTCCCCAGGGCATCGTACATGGAACCACGATAACAGTGATGAATGCAGCAAGGAGAAAGGGTGACAGCTCAGATGAAAGTAAGATTTTCGTCACCTCTGGTCTTGGTGGAATGTCGGGTGCACAGGGAAAAGCTTCAGTGATCGCCGGTGTTATTGGCGTCATAGCAGAGATAAACCCTAAAGCTGTAAAGAAACGTTATGAACAGGGATGGGTTGATGAAGTATTTACTGATCTGGATGCACTGATTACCCGATTACTTAAAGCTAAAGAAAAGAAAGAAACTATTTCCCTGGCTTACCAGGGCAATATCGTTGACCTTTGGGAAAAACTGGTGGAGAAAAACATTAAGGTCGATCTTGGTTCCGATCAGACCTCATTGCACAATCCTTGGTCAGGTGGTTATTATCCGGTGGGTCTGACATTAAAACAATCGAATGAGATGATGGTAAGGAATCCTGAGCAGTTTAAAAAGGAAGTCCAAGCATCGCTTATCAGACAAGTAAACGCGATTCAGAGGATGACTGCCAATGGTATGTACTTTTGGGATTATGGTAATGCTTTTCTTCTGGAAGCTTCCCGGGCAGGTGCCGATGTCACGAATCCGGACGGCACTTTTAAATATCCTTCTTATGTGCAGGATATCATGGGCCCCCTTTTCTTTGATTATGGATTCGGTCCCTTTCGCTGGGTATGTACATCAGGCAAACCGTCTGACCTTGAAACCACCGATCAGATTGCAGCCGAAGTAATGGAAAGCATTATGACTAAGGCTCCCGGGAGGATCATAAACCAGTTGAAGGACAATATACATTGGATTAAAGAAGCAGGTCATAATAGACTGGTTGTAGGATCGCAAGCGCGGATCCTTTACGCTGATTGTGAAGGCCGCACGAAGATCGCATGGGCCTTTAACATGGCCGTCCGCGAAGGGAAGATCAGCGCCCCGGTTGTTATTGGCCGTGACCACCATGATGTTTCAGGTACCGACTCCCCTTTTCGGGAAACCTCCAACATTTATGATGGTTCGCAATTTACAGCGGATATGGCGGTGCAGAATGTTATCGGTGATAGTTTTCGTGGTGCGACATGGGTTTCTATTCACAATGGAGGTGGCGTCGGATGGGGCGAAGTGATTAACGGAGGATTCGGGATGGTGCTGGATGGCACCTCAGAAACTGATAGACATTTGAAAATGATGCTTCACTGGGATGTTAATAATGGGATTGCCAGACGTGCCTGGGCACGTAATGAAGAAGCCATTTTCTCAATTAAACGGGCTATGATGACAGAACCAATGCTCAAAGTTACAATTCCAAACTTGGTCGGAGATGAGATCATTGACCAGGTGAGTTGGTGAATTATTATTGTGCCCTTTCAGCCTGATGAATCATCTCAACTGTGAAAATAGCTTTGAGAGGTATTCCTTTTCTACTCCGGAAAACGAATGACCCGACCTTTCAAGTTTTTCGATGCCTGTCATACCTTCATTCAGGACAGGTTCGATTGATTGAGCCTGGCTGATATACCCATTGGCATAAGCCAATTCATTGTTCAGGTATGAAGCAGCAGCCATTCCAAGAAGAGCGTCAATATTCCGATCGCTGATTTCAAGACATTGTTTGTATTGAACCACAGCATTGCTGATATCTCCTTTTTCCAGATAACAAGTTCCCAGGCTTGCATAGAGTAAGGCGCTCTCAGGATTCCTTTTTAAGCCCGCAAGACATATATTTATTGCACTGTCAAGTTGTTGTTTTTCACGATAAATAAAACTCAGGTTGTTATAAGCCGAAGTATATTTTGCATCGATTTTAATCGCCCGCAAAAAGTCGGATATGGCTTTATCGTATTGCCCGATGTCTCCATAGGCAACACCACGGTTATGAAGCACTAAAGGATAAGTTGGATCAAGTTTAATTGCCTTGGAGAAATCGGCAATTGCTTTTTCAGGCTGACCCAGGTTCCCATACACAATCCCTCGGTTGGCATATGAAAGAGGAAATTTGGGGTTTATTATTATTGCCTCGGACAAATCAGAGATTGCATTATCCCACTGACCTTCATTTGAATAGTAAATTCCCCTGTTTGTATAGGCTCCAACATTTTGTCCAGGGTATTTCTCAATAACATCAGACCATAATGTTTCTCCATTCTTCCAGATCTCGCAACGGTTGTATGTAATGAAAATAAGAACAATAATATAAATGCTTATTCCAGTAACAACAAGGATTTTACTTTTTCTTTTATTTCTGACAATTAATTCAAGGGTCCAGACAATTATAAAAATGAGGCCTGCATATGCAATGTATGTATAACGGTCTGATAAAAAAGCATTGCCTGCGGCCAATATCTGCAACATAAAAACCACATTCACAAAAAAGAACAAAGCACCAAAAACAATAGCACGGGTTCGATTCGCCGTCATGTAAACCAGATAAGCAAGTCCAACCGTCAATAAAGGGTTAAGGTAAGAATATAAAGGCAGTGCATTCCCCGCAGTTACCGGATAAGGATAAACGGCGCTTTGATTGAAAGGGAATAAGAATTTAGCGATATAAACATTGAACGAAAGCAGGCCATAAAACAACCGGTCTATAAAACTCAGGTCCCTGTTGACTGATAAAAGACCAACCCGGTTAAGGATAAAGATCCCAAGGCTCCCGAATAGAAGTGATAACAGAAAATGAGGGATCTTTTCAATAAGTAGTCTTAAGTTAAGCGGGCGTTCCATGAAATAATCGATCAGAAGCAGGCTAAGGGGAAGTGTAACAGCCTCAATCTTGGAAAGAAGTGACAGTGAAAAAAACAGCAAAGTCAGCCTGTAGTATTTCTTTCCATGTTGACTGGTCAGATTGAATTTCACATGAGCATTAAGGGCAGCCAGATAAAAAAGGCTGTATAATACATCCTTCCGTTCTGCAATCCACGCGACTGACTCTACACGCATTGGATGAATACCGAACAATATAGCCCCAATCGCCGCATAGATAATGTTTATCTTCAATTGCCGGAATAACTGAAAGACAAGTAATGTGCAAAGCAAATGAAGGATCAGGTTTGTTATATGATAAGGAAGAGGATGCATTCCAAAAAGGCTGTATTCAATCGAGTAGGTTAATAGTGGTATCGGGACATAGGTACCATTCACCTGTTTAGTAAACATGTGTCCGATAGATTGAAGGTTCAGGTTCTGAACCATCCCGTTCTCAGTCACATAAACATTGTCATCCCAAGTTGGTAAAAAATCATTTCTCAGTGAAGGGAAAAATGCAAGACAAGTCAGGAGAATAATGAGTGCGCCAAAAAAACGGGGATCCGCAAATAGACTTGTTTTAACCGGATTCTGTTTCGGCATTTGCCTTGCTGGAGGCTTGATTCGTTTCTGTATTAAAGGTGATTTATTGCCGGATTTGCTTGTCATATTTTTGGTTGTAGGGTTATCGATGATCAGGAAGGTAAAATTAGAAAATCTTTGTTTTTCTCAAAATATGTGTATAAATTTACTGCATATAACTTATTGTCAATCTTTCCAGGGCTTTTCCTGGGTTTAAGACCTATCCATATGAAAAAAATTGCATTTTTATTCATTATTACTCTGCTGATCTCCCTGGCTTCATGCCATAACAAGATCAAATATCCGCTCACAAGGAAGGTAGATACTGTCGATAATTATTTCGGAACAAAAGTCGCCGATCCTTATCGTTGGCTTGAAAACGACACTTCCGCAGAAACGGCAATTTGGGTTAAAGAAGAGAATGAAGTGACCAATAATTATCTCTCTAAGATCCCATTCCGTGAAAAGATCCGCGAGAAACTGACAAAGATCTGGAACTATCCAAAATACGGTGTGCCATTCAGGGAAGGGCCCTGGTATTTTTATTATAAGAATAACGGCCTTCAAAATCAGTCAGTACTCTATGTGCGTAAAGGATTGGAAGGGAACCCAAGGGTTCTGCTGGACCCAAATACACTCTCCCCGGACGGGACTATTGCACTCGCAGGTATTTCAGCATCCCACGACGGAAAATATCTTGCTTACAGCATTGCCCGAAGTGGTTCAGACTGGAATGAGATCCATGTTATGGAGATTGAATCCGGTACACTTTTACCCGATACCCTGAAATGGGTAAAATTCTCGGGAATGGCATGGCAAAAAGATGGTTTCTATTACAGCCGATTTGAAGAGCCCAAACAAGGTGAAGAACTTACAGGCGAAAACCAGAACCATAAAGTCTTTTACCATGTCGTTGGAACACTTCAGAAGAATGACAGGCTGGTCTATGAGAATAAAAAATTCCCTGACCGCAACTATGGAGCACAGGTCACTGATGACGAACGATTCCTTATTATCTATGAAACTGAAACTACAACAGGAAATGCACTCTGGTACCAGGACCTCAATTCAAAAAAGACTGGATTTAAACTCCTGGCCCCTGGTTTTGATAATGATTACAACGTAATTGATAATGTAGGAGACAAGCTGATAGTGATGACCAATAGGAAGGCTCCTAAAAAGATGCTTATCCTGATGGATCCCATGAACCCCGATCCGGACAATTGGAAAACCATAATTCCGGAAAGGGATGATGTTCTGGAGGCCGCAGACCTGACTGGCGATAAGATCATCTCCACATATATGCAAAAAGCTATGAGCAAGGCGTTTGTTTATAATCTAAGCGGGAAGTTCCTTTACGAAATGGAGTTGCCAGGTTTAGGAACACTTACTGGCATAAGAGGTAAAAAAGAAGATAAAACCGCCTTCTATGGCTTTACAGGTTTCCTTTATCCTTCAACAATCTTCAAATATGATGTGGATAAGAATAAATCGACTATTTACAATGCTTCCGAAATCGATTTCAACCCTGATGAATATGAAACCACACAGGTCTCATACATGAGTAAAGACAAGACGACTATCACCATGTTCATTGTCAATAAAAAAGGCATTAAACTTGACGGAAAGAATCCTACTCTGCTTTATGGTTATGGTGGGTTCAACATATCTATGACCCCCAGCTTTAGCATTAGTCGTACAATCTTTCTTTCAAACGGAGGAATTTATGCAGTGGCAAACATCCGCGGAGGAGGCGAATATGGTGAGATGTGGCACAAAGCCGGCATCAAAGAGAAGAAGCAGAATGTATTTGACGATTTCATTGCTGCCGCAGAGTACCTGATAAGCGAAAAATACACCAGCCCGGATAAACTCGCAATTATGGGAGGGTCTAATGGAGGATTACTTATTGGGGCATGTATGACACAGCGTCCCGAATTATTCAGGGTAGCAATTCCACAGGTAGGCGTTATGGATATGCTCCGTTATCATAAGTTTACTATTGGTCGATCCTGGGCCAGTGATTTCGGTACAAGCGAAACCAAAGAAGGTTTTGATTACCTCTTTAAATATTCCCCCCTCCATAATCTGAAAAAGGGTGTTAAATACCCTGCAACACTCGCCATTACAGGCGACCATGACGACAGGGTCGTTCCGATGCACACCTTCAAATTTATGGCTACGCTCCAGGAAGACCAGGCAGGCGATTATCCAGTGATCGTCCGGATCGAAACGAAAGCCGGCCATGGTGGCGGGAAACCTACCACAAAGGTGATTGAGGAGGCTGCCGATATCTGGTCGTTTGTGATGTATAACCTCGGTATGAAAGTAAAATGAACAGCAGGTTCGGATTTAAGATTCAGAATTAAAAATATTTTATTGATAACTAGCATCTTACGTTAATTGTTAAAAAATAGTTGTCGAAAATATATTACCTTTTCAATTAAATCCGATCAATGCTTATAATTCTGAAGCATGATTAATCATTCGGATGAAGCAATCATTAGTGATCTTAGAGAAAAACGCGGGAGCGGCATTGACTATCTCTATGACGAGTATTTTCCGGTGGCAAGATCCATTGTTGTGAAGAATTCAGGAACCTTTGAAGATGCCGAGGATGTATTTCAGGATGGCATCATGGTATTGTATGAGAAGATCCAGACAGGAAAGTTAAAGCTAAACTGCACCTTAAAAACATTCTTTTACTCCATATGCAGGAACATTTGGTTGCAGCGCCTTGACCGCAAAAAGCGTATTGAATTACAGCCTGATCTTGTCGCTGAATCTGATGAGGATTATTATTCCCTTCCATTCGAAATTGACGAGGCAAACCTGGAGAAAGTCAGACTATGCCAGCTGCATTTTCTTGCCCTGCCTGAAGACTGTCAAAACCTTCTCAAACTGTTCTTCGCAAAAGCTACTATGAAAGATATTGCTGAATCTATGGGCTTCAAAAGCACTGATTATGCCAAAACCCGAAAGTATTTATGCAAGAACATGCTCCGAAAGAAAATATTAAATGATCCTAGGTACAAAACGTATTTTTACAATGAGTAACAGAGAAAAACTTCCGGAACTGATCGACCGCTATAATAACGGTGAATTATCAGGAGATGAACTCACTGCATTTCTTGAGATGTTGAAAGCCAGTCCAAGGCTCAGGAATGAAGTTAAGCTCGACAAAGAGCTGAATGATATACTGGCGAATTCAGATCTTTTGGACTTACGTAAGGTCATCCTGTCAGTCCAACAGGAACGTAAAAAAAGAAAAGGACCTGGTTTGCAGATCTTCCTTCTGGCCGCCTCTCTTTTGCTTCTCATTGGAATAGAAATCGTCCTTTTTATAAATTATCCCAGGCAAACTCCTGCAAGCAGTACCAAAGCTATCTCTAAGAACCAGCCAGCTTTAACCCATGAGACTGATAACAAGAAGATTGAAAACCAGGTTATTGTAACAGAACCTTCAAATAAAACAGCAAAGATCACAACCCCGAAGACTGAACCGAAGATTGCTGATAATTACAGAGAAAATCAGTCTTTTGAAAAAATAATCGGGGCCACAAGGCATGAAGGGGCATTCAGACTAGTTTCTCCGGCGATAGGGGCTCATTTCAGTGAAAAGGCAAAGATCGTTTTTAAATGGACGACGAAGAAACAAGCTGGAATTGAGTTGAATATCATGGATAATGCCGGATCAGTCGTTCACGAATCAGGTCCGCTTGATCAAAGCGAATATACTTTGGCCCCGGGAAAATTAAATAAAGGACTTTACTATTATAAAGTGATGGAAAAGGATGAGATCATTTTTTTTGGAAAGTTCATCATCGAATAATTATATAAATTCTAGATCACTGGCTGATCCTTCAAAGGATCATAATGAAACTGCTCGTTGCAAGCGGGGCACTAAAATAAATTGAATTGTTTTCGCCTCACGAGGCGGGGAATTGATCCTCGTCCACCGGAGGATAATTAATAAAACACTGAATATAATAACATATTTCTCATTATCCTGGCGGCAGGTTGATTGATGAAACAAACTCATAAGTACTCTTGAAGCTCCTTTTTTATTTTTCCAGATCTCAGGTCATATTTATAATGATGCTGACGGTTCCGGCTTTTAAGATTTATTGCCAGGAAACCGGAGAACAGATTTACCGTGAGTTTTTATTGCAAGCGAATCATTGCTTTGAGAAGCAACAATATGACAGCGCTATTTTTTTATATAAGAAATTTCTAAATCTACCCGGTTCATCTCCTTACCAAACAAATACCGGTGAAATGCAAAGAAAAAACATTGAGGCACAGGTCTCGATGCAGATTGCAAATTGTTATTCGATAAAAGAAGAATACCCCAATGCGGAATCATGGTACCATAGAGCACTAAATCTCGTTGATAGCCTTCTGGATCTGAAAGCAGAAATCTATCAAAACCTTGGAAGTCTTTATTTTTTCAAGCAGCATTATGAGTATGCGATCCTTTATTATGAGAAGTCGTGGATCATATACTTAACAGATCCTGTGAAAAATTCACCCAGGATCATAGATCTGCTTATCAGCCTTGGCACAGCCTATTCGGAAAACAGCGAGTACCTGAAAAGTTATACCTGCTTTCACACGGCAGATTCACTCCTGAGCATTTCACAAGAAAACAAAACATTTCATCGTGCAGGATTACATGTCAATATCGGCGATATCCTGATAAAGCTGGATGATCCCGCAAAAGCACTGATCTGCTACAAGTCAGCATATGAACTTGTGCATGAAATGAGTATTTCACAGGCTAATCTGATGTTCTTATCCATGAAAGGCATGGCTGAGTGCTATAGCCATTTGGGTCAGAGTGACTCAGCTATGATTTGCCTTGAAGAGTGCCTTAAGCTAATAAAGAATACCAGTTCGAATATGAAACGTGACAGCTCAAGGATATTTCTGTCCATGGGTAATGTTCAGTTTCGTCAGAAAGAATGGGAGAGATCCATGAACTATTATAGCAAGGCTCTTGTAATTCTTCTTCCTGATTCATCAGATCTCAGGATCACTGGTCCGGATTTTAGCAAGCATGAAGATGATCTGCTGGATCTCTACAAGATATACGGACATATGGGTAAAAGTCACTTACAGTCAGCAATTCAGGCAGATCTCGACACTATCAACTTAATCCGTGCTTATTCAGACTTTAGGATTGCATTAAAGATCTGTGATCATATTGGTAAGGATTTTGGGCATGGAACATCACTGCTGACACTTCATGAATCTACAAAGCCTATACTTGCCGGTGCACTGGAATCAGGGTTTCTGCTCAAACTCAAAAAAGGTGAAAAAGACTTTGATGAGCTACTTATATTGGCTGATGCCAGTAAAAACAGGTTATTACTGGAAGATATTGAGGAAAGCCGTTTCCTGTTACTTTCCGGGGTTCTTGATTCTGTCGTAAAAAACATGCAAGGGATAAAAGATGAAATTGTTTTTTATTCCAGAAAATATATGGGAGAGGAACCTTCATCAGGTGTTCCTTTGTTTTCAGGGCCGGTTGATGTACAGTCCAGAGTGATAAACCTCAGGATGAGGCTCGATTCCATTAGAAATGAGATAGGGAGATATTCTGTTGCTTACTCAATTAATAAATCTCAATTAAGAAAGTCAGATCCTGACGGAGTAATAAAGAGTTTGAGGGACGATGAAGCAATGCTCGAGTATTTCTGTGCTGATTCTATAATATATTCATTTCTTCTTAGTAAAGAAGGTTCATTTATGGAGAGAGTTGTGGTGCCAGCAACCTTTCATTTTTCACTTATGGAATGCCTGCATCAGCTGAAAAGTGCAGGAACTCAAAACTTTTCATCTTTGAGTAACAGCCTGTACAATTACCTTATTGCTCCTATGGAACCCCGGTTAACAAATATCAAGCATCTCATTATCATACCAGATGAAGAGCTATTTCTTTTTCCTTTCGAGACTCTCATCCGCGAAAACCAGGATAAAATTCCAGGCAAGATTTCACGTTCCTCGCATTATCTTCTCAGGGATTTTGAGATCAGTTATCATTTTTCTGCTGAAGCATGGCTCAATGATACGACAAATACCGGGTCATTTAAAACAGCCACCCGTTTTGCCGGTTTTGCCCCAGGGTTTCATGGTAACCTTGATGACCCGTTTTCTCCGAGCCCTCTACCTTTCTCACTAAAGGAAGTTAATGGCATTGCAGGACTTTTCAGACAAGTACCGAAGCATCAGATGGTCTTTCTTGGGACCTCAGCGACAAAAAAGAATTTCCAGCTTCATGCTCCCGGAAAAACACATATCCATATTGCAACGCACAGCCTGATCTCAGACGAAGATCCGATGAACTCTGCACTGATATTTTCAAAAAGCGACCAATCCAGTCAGGTGGATATAAATGACGGGCTCCTGCATATCGATGAGATCAATAACCTGCAGCTGAACGCTTCTCTGGTGGTGCTAAGTGCATGCGCTACCGGTCAAGGAAAGGTCACGCACACTGAAGGTGTATTTGGATTCACCCGTGGTTTTTACCTTGCCGGTGCATCAAATGTTGTCTATTCTCTCTGGAATATACCCGATCACCTTGCTGGTGAATTTATGCTGAATTTTTATAAAAACTATTTTTCAGGGAAAACCTATAGTGCTGCCCTTCGTGAAGTAAAACTGAAAATGATCTCAAAACCAGAAACTTCACTGCCTTATATGTGGGCAGGAATTGTATTGCTCGGGCGGAATTAAATAACAGCTTTAAATTTCTCTGATCAATTTATCTGAAATAAAAGTCGACGACGTAACTGTGTGACTCTATGTCATTATACTATTACATATTAAATTAAGAACTGCTGGTTTAATATCATATCGTTTTTGTTTCACTCCTGAATTAATTAGTTTTGCATCTAAAATTAAAATCCGTTCTTTGTTTTTAGAATTAAGATTAACCATAAAACATTTTAGTCATGAAACATAGATTAATTGCTATCGGAATGGTTATAGTATTCGGATTGCTAACAGGTCAGAATATTTATTCACAGAGTTCATCTCCATTAACTCCCGTGGATCAGGGCAGCTGGATAATTGCTGGAACTGTTGGCCCGGCAACCTCTGTTTTCGGAAACGGGATCGGTTTAGGAATCGGGATCAAATTCTTCTTTGAAAATGGAACATGGCAGCTTGGACCAGGTGTTTTGACCCTTGGAGGCGATCTGGGGGTTTCAATATTCTCAAATAAGTACCTCAGCATTTATCATGAGATATGGCATAATGTCATGTTTGGTGCCCGCAGTGCTTATCATTATGGGTGGAATGTACCCGGCCTTGACACTTATGGTGGACTCCCACTAGGGATAGGTTTTTCGTTTGTCAGGCATGGTACTTTGTACAACGCCTATAACCCTGTATATCCTTATCTTGGGGTATTTGTCGGTACTTCTTATTTCTTCAATAAAATAATTGGCATTAACGGTGAATTTGGATATAATGTCACTTATGCCAACATTGGAATCATCGTTAAACTCAATTGATCTTTTTTATTTCAGTTTCTTCTTTTAGAAGCCTTTTTGCCCGCTTAAAGTGATAAGCTAAAAGAAATTTTAATGTTGTGTTAATATTTTACCTACCTTTGCCGATATTATTTTTAATTTTTTATTATGAAAGAAGGAAAAGTGAAATTTTTTAATGAATCCAAAGGATTCGGGTTTATTAAAGACAATGAATCAGAAAAAGAATACTTTGTGCATGTATCAGGTCTTATAGACGAGATACGTGAAAATGATGAAGTGACTTTTGAGCTGAAAGAAGGCAAAAAAGGTTTGAATGCGGTAAATGTTAAACTCCTGTAGTTGACAAATATTTAGCTTACATTTAACCTTAAGCCCTGCATTCGCAGGGCTTTTTTTTTATAACAGATTTCCTCTCCAGGTAATACAGCCTTTGAAAGAATCCATATCCGGTATATGTCGATCAAACAATCCATAGACAGAAGAGCCACTGCCGCTCATTGAGGCATAAACCGCACCTGCGTTGTATAAGGATTCCTTAATGTGGAGAATCTCAGGAAAACTCTTAAATACCGAAGCCTCAAAATCATTTATCAGGTGGCCTTTCCAGAAGCGGGGATAAGTTTTAAGTATTGCGGGGATGCTTTCAAGAGGGTCTTTTATTTCAACCTGTTCATAGGCTTCGGCCGTACTCACATGAAATGGTGGAATGACGATGACAACAGAATAACCGTCCAGGTCAGGATCAATGCTTACAAGCTGATTACCCCTTCCTGTTGCAAAACACGGCTTGTTCTCAATAAAAAATGAACAGTCACTGCCCAGCAGGTCTGCATACCGGGTCATCTGAAGTGAAGAGAGCGACAGGGAGAAAAGATCGTTCAGCAGGTTGATGGTCCAGACCGCATCAGAGGATCCTCCGCCAAGACCAGCTCCCACTGGAATCAACTTATGCAAATGAATCCTCACATCAGGGATATCAAATTCATCTTTAAGAATTTTATAGGCGCGAATACACAGGTTATCCTCAGACCTCCCCGGGATTGTGAGTCCGGAAGACTGAAAATCAAAAGATCGATTTCCTGAAGGTACGATCTCGAGAACATCACAAAATGCAACAGGGAATATCACGGTCTCAATATCGTGAAATCCGTCAGGACGCGTTCCGGTAACATTTAGTCCCAGGTTGATCTTGGCATTAGGGAAGGCAATCATATGCTGCTCTGCGATTTTGTGCTAATTTACCAAAACAATGTCATTGATCAGGCATCTTTAAAGGCTTTGAGAATGCGGGATCCGTAACAAATGTACTATCGGTCAATGTTAGTAAAAATGCTTTCAGGTCTTGTTTCTCAGAGGGGGTGAGCATCACGCCGTGAGTGGCAATATGGTGCATCAGGGGACTGATATAAGGCGACCACACCAGTCCCGAGCTATAGAAATCAATGACTTCATCAATTGTTGTGAAACTCCCGTCATGCATGTATGGTGCCCTGAAAATAAGGTTCCTCAGGGTTGGTGCCTTATAGGCGCCTATATCTGAGGTATTTCCTGTAACAGAATAACGGTCAAAGGGATCTGTAAAAACAGAATCTTTTCCATTGTTGTAGAAGAGATTCGTTGTAAATAAAGGATTTCCATCACCTCCATGGCAATGAAAACAGTCGCCCCCCTGTTCGGTCATGAATAACACATATCCATTCAGTTCAGAACCTGAAAGCTGAACCTTTCCCTGCATGTATTGGTCAAATCTTGAATTGGCTGAGATCAGTGTCCTGATAAACTGTGCGATGGCCCTGGCGACATTCTTCTCAGTTACGACACTGGTCCCAAAAGCTTTGTCAAAAAGGTCAGGATATCCCTTTATTTGTTGGATCATCGCTTTGGTACGATTCGTATCCCCATGAATCTCACTGGGTAACGCGATTACAAGACCCACAACATCTTCCAGGGTCCGGTTTCCTGGCTTCGGATTATCTCCTGATACCAATCCATTCCATAAATAGCCGTGATTTGTCCAAACCAGGTTAATCATTGGAAGCATGTAATGGGCAGTCAGGATACCAGTCAGGCCATGAGGATGTCCCCCGGTAAAGACCGGATTATTGATCCCGCAGACAAAAGAATTAGCCTGGATGTGGCAGGTAGCACAACACATCAGGCTATCAGGATCAGAACGCCCAGAGAGACGGCCATCATAGAACAAATAGCGCCCAAGTGCAATGCCTTCGACCGTCATGGGGTTATCTGCAGGGACGTTCAGGGTAGTGGGGAAATGAAGAGGTATCTGGATCGTATATGGAGTAGCATGAAATGACGATGCAGTTTCAGTACTCTTCGTGCAGGAGAGATTAAAAAGCAAAACGAATGTAAAAAACCCCAGGCAGATTGAAATGAGGGAGGATCTGCAGTATCTGGTCAAGAGATTTGTTTGGCCCTTTTTCATTTTAAATTTGTATTGACCAGGCCGAACACTCGCCTCCCATTCTGGCAGGCCTTGAACATTCCTTCCTGATCCTGCATAATCCCCATCGGGTAAGCTGCGAAATTGAATGCATTCTGGCCGTCAAACCAACGATCAACATTCATCTGCACCAGTACCTGGTAAATGACACCATCAACAATCTTTATTTGGCATGGCAGGCTGACCTTGAAATAATTCTGGACAAAACCAATTATTGAATCCGGATTCATTGAATTTCCTGCGTAAACCTGGCCGATGCCGATGTGAAACATGAACGGTTGTGCTTCTGACATGGTATCGTTCTTCCATTTCAGGTCCAATTTCATATAATGATATCCACCACCAAGAATATCCGGCCAGAACATATCCCTTTCAGGCGGATTGGGGAACCGGCCTGATGTATTCTGCTCTTCATCGAGTCCGAATATGAACGAAACTGTATCATAACTTGTGGCAGGCAGATTATCGTTCACCCACCATGTACATGAAGTGTTGTCATTTGCATCTATGTAATGTATCCCCTCATCCGTCCCGATATCTTTCCATACCCCGTCAACGGTATGCAATGAAACTTGCGAAATGAAATATTGAAGATCATTGATCATATAACTGTTTCCAATAGAGGTTCGATAAATCATTGTATCGAATTTTAATGATCCCCCGTTCACCACATGTGCAAAGGTAAAGATGACGTTGCCATTAGTAACAACTGTATTTTCAGATGATTCGTGCTTGGTGCACGAGTATAATATCAGCTGCAACAAAGAGAAGATTATTATTTTCAAGCTTAAGCGGAGAACTTTCATAGGTTTTTCTGATTTAATAGAACGAATACCTGTCAATTATAATCTCCAGTCGATTTCCAGGCTCCCTTGTTTCCTCAGGATCTCATTGATCTTTGAGAAATGGCGACATCCAAAGAACCCATTGCTGGCCGAAAGCGGAGAAGGATGTGCAGCCGTCAGGACATGATGCCGGGTAGAATCGATCATTTCTTTTTTAGCGATTGCGTAATTACCCCACAAAACAAATATCAGGCCATTTCTTTGTTCAGAAAGTTGCCGGATAGCTTCATTGGTGAATGACTCCCACCCCCTTCGCTGATGAGAACCAGCCTGGTTTTCCCTCACTGTCAGTGTGGCATTGAGTAGCAGCACTCCCTGATTCGCCCATTTCTCAAGGTTTCCATGAGGAGCTATGGGAATCCCCAGATCATTTTCGAGTTCCTTGAATATATTAACCAACGAAGGTGGCTTTGAAATGCCATCCGGAACAGAAAAACACAGTCCGTGGGCCTGGCCATAGCCATGATATGGATCCTGGCCAATTATCACTACCTTGACCGTCCCGAATGGTGTCCTATTAAATGCATTAAAAATCAGTGATCCTGGTGGAAATACCCTGAATTTCTTTTTCTCTTCCATTAAAAATCCTTTCAATTCGAGAAAGTAAGGTTTATTGAACTCCCCGAAAAGAACAGATTTCCAGCTTTCTTCTATAGTTGGGTTGATATCCACCATTTTCTTAAACAATCTGCGGTTAATAACTTAAAACAATAATCTTTGAAATATGTTGTTTATTACGCTTAATTTCCTTTCCTTTGTAGCAAATATTTAAACCCCATTGAGTAACATGAAAAAAGTCATCGCAGCGATATCGGTTCTCCTGTTAATTGTTATACTCACTGTTTCCTGCGCTACGAATACAAAATGCGCTGCATATGGAGGAGACAGGCAAAGATATCAAATAGAACGGCGTTGACCGGTGCTGTCGTAAGTTTTTTTGAATAAAGGAAAGGCATTTATGTCTTTCCTTTTTTTATTTATTTTACCTTTGTTTTCTGATTCTATTAGGATTACCAATGCGAAAGTTTATCCCTTCAAGCTTCGTATGCATGCTGTGTTTTTTCAGCATCACATGCTATGCACAAAAAGGATCACCTTCACTCAGCGATACAATTGATAATGTCCTGCTGGAACAGCAGTGGAGCCTGGGAGTTCATCTCAACAGTAATGGCTGGGGATTAAAATTCCGTAAAGGCAAAAACCTGGTAGCATTGAAGCAATTCATGTGGGAGATCGAATTTACAACCTATAAAGAAGCAAAAGAGGTAAAGACTATAAACCCTAATTACTCAGATTCCAAAAGCTTCGTTTACGGGAAATTAAATTATGTTTATTTCCTTCGTGGAGGACTTGGTTTCCAGCACATCTTAAACCGCAAACCTTATTGGGGAGGCGTTCAACTCAGCTATCTTTATTATGGCGGATTTTCACTTGGTCTTGCACAACCGGTGTACCTTTATATTGTAAATACAACTGATCAGACTGTCTCACAACAAAGATATAACCCTGATATTGATTTTCTTGAAAATATCTATGGAAGAGGTCCTTTCCTTTCAGGGATCCAGTATATTGGCTTACATCCCGGGATCTATGCCAAGGGTGGTCTTGAATTTGAATTTGGTTCCCACAACAGGGTGATCAAAGCTATGGAAGCAGGGGCTGTACTTGATTACTCACCCATTCCCATTGCGATCATGGCATACAATCCGAAGCAAAGTTTATTTCTGACAGCTTACCTGAGCGTAAGTTTTGGAAAACGCTACAATAAATAAATGATCGGATCCCCATGATTAAAAGACCGCATAGAGCCATTCTCCATTTCAAAGATTAAAAGTCCGGTATCATCCACACCCCTGATTTTTCCTTTTATCAACTTTTTATCAACAGCATACTCCCTCCATTCATTGATCCCCAAAAGTTTTTCCTTATATTCATTGTCAAGAACTTCAAATGATCTGCTTTTCAATTGCTGATAACGCTTATCAATAGATCTAACGATAAGATCCACAGCATCTTCCACCTTATAATCTTTTCCTGTCAGCAGTTTCATTGAAACCGGATTAGGAAGACCTGGATTGAATATCTCCTGATTTATGTTTAACCCTATTCCAACAATACATGACTCGAATTTCGCACCACAAATTGTATTCTGGATCAGGATCCCTCCTATTTTTCCATTTCCTGCATAAATATCATTTGGCCATTTTACAGATACTTTCTGTTCTGTGATGAGACCTTCAAGAAAATCAATGACACCCAAAGAGATCATTTTATTCAGCCTGAATTGTTGTTCCGGGGGCAGGAAAACAGGAAATAAAATCAAGCTGAATGTCGCATTTTTTCCAGGCTCGCTATCCCATCTGTTCTCCCCCTGTCCTTTACCCAGGGTCTGTTTATGTGCAAAAATGATGGTACCTTCTGCAACTTTATGTTCCTTAAGCAGTTGTTCTGCATAATGGTTTGTAGAACCGACTGTTTGCAGTTTAATGAGGATGTGACGGATGCCGGTCATAAGATCTTTTTTATTCTTGTTCAAAATTACTTCTTCCTGCCGTATTACCTTTTGCTTTTTCTGCGATTAACAGGAAAAAAGAAAATGGAAATTTACGAGGGACACTTCCCGATAAAAAACTGGGCAGAAGATGATCAACCGAGGGAAAAATTGCTTCTTAAGGGAAAGAACGCATTAAGCAATGCAGAACTTATCGCGATTTTGCTCAGATCGGGCAATCCGTCAGAGTCGGCACTTGATATCGCAAAACATATCCTGAACAAGGCGGAAGATAACCTGGTCGAAGTTTCAAGAATGAGTATCGAAGACCTCCAGGAATTCAAGGGGATCGGGACAGTCAAGGCAATTACCCTTATCGCTGCTTTGGAGCTTGGAAAAAGAAGAAATGAAACCGAGGTACTATTGAGAAATAAGATCTCAGGCAGCAAGGATGCTTTCGAGGTATTTAGAAATGTAATTGGCGATCAGGTTTATGAATCCTTTTGGATCATCATGCTGAACAAGGCGAACAGGATGATCAGGAGATGCTGTATCAGCGAGGGCGGCATATCCGGGACGGTGGTCGATCAGAAAAAGATCTACAAGATCGCTTTGGACCATCATGCATCTTCCATCATTCTCGGGCACAATCACCCTTCCGGGAATGTTCTTCCCAGCGAGGCCGATCAAAAGATCACAAAGAAGATAAAGGAAGCGGGAGTTTTGCTTGATGTGGCTGTGCTTGATCACATCATCGTCGGGGATGACAAATATTATAGCTTTGCAGATGAAGGAGCGCTTTAGTTAGTAAATAATAAGAGTTGGTGATGGTTTCAGGAGGCAAAACCCCTGGTCCTCCCTTAACCCTAATCTGCAAGCCGCTTAAACCTGTAACCTTTTTCCAGAAAGTGATCAAGAAACCGGGGGAGAGCAAAAAAAAGATTCCCCTTTGCCTTCAGGCTGTCGTGGAAAAGGACGATTGAACCTGGGCGGGTATTGTTCATTACATTCGAGAGGCATTGATCTGCTGATATCCCTTGGTTGTAATCACAGCTAAGAACAGACCACAAAATAAACCTGAATTTTTTACGAAGAAGCAAAAACTGGCTTGGAGTGAATTTTCCGTAAGGCGGCCTGAATAGAGTGGTTTTGAAGAATTCATTGCAACGGTCTACATCTTCAACATATTCTGCCGGAGGCGTCTTCCACCCGTTCAGATGATGAAATGTATGGTTTCCAATGGCATGTCCTGCACCTGATACCCGGGCAAATAACCCGGGATTTTTTTTTACATTATCGCCTACACAAAAGAAAGTTGCCTGAATGTTCCTTTCCTGCAATATATTGATCACACCCGAAGTGACATCCTCTACAGGGCCATCATCGAATGTAAGGTAGATAACTTTCTCAGCAGTTGGGAGGGTACAAGTGAGGTAATTACCATTGAAGATCCTTAAGACGAGCGGTGGACGGACAGAGGTCATAATAAAGGCCAATGAGGCAGAGGCAAAAGTAGCAAAAAATTAGTACTTTTGAGGGCTGATCTTTCCTTTCAGAATTGGATAAGAGCACGCGTTCGACGAACATTTGAAATTCAAGGAATCAACAAAAGAAAAACACATGAAAAGACTCGTTTTATTGCGGCATGGCGAAAGCACCTGGAATAAGGAAAACCGTTTTACAGGATGGAAAGATGTCGATCTCTCAGAAAGAGGGGTGAATGAGGCAATAGAAGCCGGTAAGGTATTGCTCAAAGAAGGCTTCAATTTCAGGCTTGCCTATACCTCTTACCTGACACGCGCCATCCGGACATTATGGCTGACATTGAAAGAAATGGACCTTTTATGGATCCCCGTTTATAAATCCTGGAGATTGAATGAGAAGCATTACGGGATACTCCAGGGACTTAATAAATCCGAGATGGCGGAAAAATATGGCGACCAGCAGGTCCAAATCTGGAGAAGGAGCTACGATGTTCCTCCTCCACCAATGGAATATAATGATCCCCGCCACCCCCGGTTTGACCCTCGGTACCGTGACCTGAAACCTTCAGAGATCCCGGCTACTGAGTCCCTGAAAGAAACTGTTGAACGAATTGTCCCTTACTGGAAATCAGAAATGTCGAAGAAGCTTAGTGAACAGGGTGAGGTATTGGTCGCGGCTCATGGCAACAGTCTCCGGGGAATCGTAAAATACCTGAAGAACATTTCCAATGAAGATATAGTGGGACTGAACCTTCCAACAGGGATCCCCTATATTTTTGAATTTGACGATCAGATGAATCTTCAGAAAGATTATTTCATGGGCGATCCCGAGGTGATCAAAAAACTGATGGAAGAAGTCGCCAACCAGGCTAAGAAAAAATAGGAGTTGCATGAACAGGAGGTGGGTGATCGGCGATATTCACGGATGTGCAGACACCCTGAAGGCATTGATAGAAGAGCAGATCAAGCCCGTCCCTTCCGACGAGATCTATTTTCTCGGAGATTATATTGACCGCGGACCAAAATCCAAAGCCGTGATCGATTATATCCGGGCTCTTCAAAAAGCTGAATATTTTGTAAAGCCCCTTAAAGGAAATCATGAGGATTTCCTTGTCGAGCTTTATGATGAAGAACTGCACTCTAAAAAAAAGCGGTTCTTTGGTCTCAGAAACCTCAGGAGAAGATCATGGTATGCCATTGGCGGTAAGGAGACACTGAAAAGTTTCCATGTCCAAAACATAAAAGAGATCCAAACTGAATATATTGAATGGATGAGAGCCCTGGATCACTATGTGATCCTTGAGGATTTTATCCTCGTCCATGCAGGTCTCAACTGCAAGATCGATGATCCGTTTACCGACACCAAATCGATGCTTTGGGTCAGAGATTATGAGATAATTCCTGAAAAGACCGGCAACCGGAAGATCATCCACGGACATGTGCCGGTCAAACTTCAATTCATTGATGATTCCATCAGGAACCGCTTATACAGATTCATCGACCTCGATAATGGCTCTTATATTTCAGGGGAAGATGGATATGGAAATCTTGTTGCACTTGAACTTACGAGTATGGAGATGGTTATCCAGGATAACAGGGATGTTCAGTAACTGATATTCCGGATGCCAGAACCTGTTTGAACAAGATGATCATCAAAGATTTTGTCATTTACGAATGTCTTCAACAGCTTTTTGCAGCGCTTCTTCTACAGGGAGGTAATTGAAGCTGGCCCAGAAGGTTTCATCAGGCGTGCCGATGATCTGGTCCCAGCGTTGGGAGGTACCGGTAATCTTATCTCCTTCGAAATTTTTAATCCTCACAGTGTCCCTGGTCGCATTGGTTATGACGACATCGTTTTTATAGCTGAATTTCAGCTTTTGGCCTGTAACAGGGTAAGTAAAGATCATCCAGCTTTCAATGCGGATAGAACTGAGGAACCAGGAAGTATCACGCTTTGAGTAGTTGATGGTCTGCTGAATAAAAGGCATCTCTTCTACCCAGCCGGGCTTGTCCTGAATTATATAGCCCCGGTCATATTTGTCTCTTTCATAGGCATCATAAGCATTCATGCTGGGCTTCTGAATGATCTTCATGATGGCAAAAGAAGCCGCATCGATATAGAGTTCTCCTTTCCAGAGTTTTTTCTTTATATTCCTCTTCTGGTCGAAATGGATGTGGTAGACCTTTCCTCCTCCGGGCTGTATCAATTCTTCCATAGAGAAATCATAGTATCTGAAAAAGCTTTCGTCCAGGATCGAGTTATGATAAAATTCCACAAGATCGTTGGTGAAATTGCAGCCCAGGCAACCCACATTCCTTCCCACATCTCCCAGTGAATTTACAAGATTGGTATCTGAAATAACTCTCCCTTTTAACAGCACCGGTACGTTTGATAGCCGGTGCTTTTTTTTTGCCTCGTCCGGTTTGTACAGGTAATAACCGGTTTTCAGGTCATCAATTATGGCTTCAGTATATTCAGCCAACCTGTTGCCGACCGATTTCTGTGAACGGATAAAAGCTGTCAGTATCAAAGGGGCTTCCCCATAGTTTGAGGGGATTGCCATTACCGCCTTGCGGATGACTTCCATTGGGGTCAGCCCAACCACCTCCACCTCCGAAAGTTGCAGTGCAACCGGTTTCAGGCGTATCTCAACTGAAATCCCTGAACAATCCTTAACAAGAACTCTCCTGGTTTCATATCCAAGGTAGTAAAACAGCAAAGTATCTCCCAGGTCGGCCGAAGGAATATCCAGCCGGAAGACCCCATCTTCGTTAGTGGTGGTTCCCAACATTGTATGATAAAGTGAGATCTGCCCAAAAGACAGCGGACTATTGTTTGTGGAGTCCACCAGCCTCCCCTGAATCTCATGAATATCCTGTCCTAATACAGGCTGTAGAAAAAAAAGAAGAATATACGGCATCAGTTTCTTCATGGAAGTGCTTCAATAAGCAATGACCCATCAATCAACCCTTCTGACTGAGCCTGAATTTCAATATTCCCTGGATTCTTACCTGACCTGATGATCAGCTGGCACTTACCATTGAACAGCTTTCTCTGCCAGCTGTTGCCGAGGCATTTGTCTGCCTCATGGCTGTCAGGGTCGCCATTCCCAACCCCAATGATCGTTGCATCGCCTTTCACTTTAAACCGGATGAGGTTCCCTGCATCCGGCACTTCCCTGCCTTCCTTATCCACCACTGAAACATTTATGACGCTTGCACCCAATCCGTCTGATCTGATGTTTTTCATGTCTGAAACAAGAACGATCTTATTAGCTTCGCCCGTCGTCTCTACCTGGCTGGTTATTCTCCTTCCATTTTTATAAGCAATTGCCTTAAGTATTCCCGGCTGATAAGGGACGTCCCACTCAAGGTGACTGTTCCTCTTCATCACTTTCTTTCCAAGCCCCTTTCCATTCAGAAATAATTCAACGTTATCTGCATTGGAATTGACCCATACACGAATGGGTTTCCCTTCCTGCCCATGCCAGTTCCAGTGAGGCGAGATATGCAGAACATCTTTGTTTGTCCACCAGGACTGGTAATAATAATAGATATTCTTAGGGAACCCGCATACATCCATTATCCCGAAATGTGAATTGATATTCGGCCACTGGTAGGGAGTGGGTTCGCCACGGTAGTCAAAGCCGGTCCATACAAAGCCTCCCATCCACCAGGGCTGAGCGGCACACAATGTCCACCATTCCTCGGCTGTGCATCCCCATGACGGACCAATACTATCCTCGTCGGGGACATAGCACCGGACGGTATCTTTTGAATAGATCCCCCGTGTTGATAGAGTACTGGCCATTTCTGTGCCGATTATTGGTTGCAACGGATGGCTTTTATGATATTCGGCAACAGCAGTATGCCTGTAGTTAAATCCACGGATGGGGATCACCTCATTGATGCCGCCAAAGATATTTCCAACATCGGCTGCATATGTACAGGTACGTGCCGGATCCAGCAGTTCCTGTTTGGCTATCATTGCCAGGGCTATCCGCTTTCCTATATCGGTCCTTTGTATATACCCTTCTTCATTTCCTATCGACCATAAAAATATTGACGGATGATTGCGGTCCCGAATGATCATATTTTCGAATTGCTTCATGTACTCCGGTCCGCTGTTAAGTAACCGCGTTTCATCCAGCACAAGGATCCCCAGGCTGTCACAGGCATCCAGCAGGTCAGGAGCGGGAGGATTGTGTGAGGTGCGGAAGGCGTTCACTCCCATTTCCTTCAGAAGGCGAAGTCTGTAGTATTGGATATCATCCGGCACAGCTGTGCCGACGCCGGCATGATCCTGATGATTGCAAACACCATGGATCTTGATATTCTCACCATTCAGGAAACAGCCTTTGTCAGCATCAAAACGGATTGTCCTTAGTCCGAGCCTCACACAGCTGCTGTCGATGACACCTGAGTCTGATCTCAGAATAACGACAGCCCTGTAAAGATAAGGGTCATTCAAAGACCAGAGTTCCGGATGACCGATGGTAAAATGTTGCTGAATGGTTTCCGTTCCAGGGGATTGAAAAGTGACTTTTTGTTCCTGTGAGCCGGTTATTTTTCTTCCATCCCTGTCAGTAATGTAAGAAGAAACTGTGCATTCAGATGCAGAGGGGTTATGACTCCTGATTGCCGGTTCTACTGTGACGGACGCTAATCCTTCTCCCACAGTCGCATAGACAAAGACCCCGTTATCTGCTATATGTATGTCGTTATATTTGCTGAGCCAGACGTGACGGTAAATTCCTGCTCCTTCGTAAAACCAGCCTTCATATTGCGAAGCATCCACCCTCACTGTAATGACGTTCTCCTTATCGAAATTAATAAAATCGGTCAGGTCCCAGGTCACTCCCATGTACCCGCTTTCATTGGTGCCAAGGTAGAAACCGTTTATCCAGAATTTAGCATCACGGAAGACGCCATCAAAACGGATGGAGAACCGTTTCCCTTTATCTGCATTGCTTACCATAAAATGCTTGCGGTACCAGCCTACGCTCGTTCCAGGAAAGAGACCACCGACAGGTTTATATCCGTGTGACTCAACATTGGGATCCTGAGAATCGACAAATGGAAGTTCGACGACCCAATCGTGGGGCAACCGGACTATAGTCCAATCTTCATCTTTGAAACCGGGGGCAATTGCTGAATTGTCTGCGTACCCTGATTTCGAATAGATGTTGGCGACCCTGTAATTGAAATCTTGTGCAGGATCAGCGGCATTACCAAGATGAAACTTCCAATCCTCATCGAAGCGTACAGTTTGCCGCGATCCTGTATTCCGTGCGTTCAGGATCATGCCGGATAGAACAAACACTGACAGAAGTATCCATTTCCAATTTTTCATATCGATTAAAGTATCATTATTCCAGATTTGGGCTAAAGCTCATGATCACGGCCAGTTATCTAATCCCCGACCCGAAGGCCCGGGTAATTATTTGTTGCTGACCGGTTCCTGTGACCTCCGTTTAAGGTTTACAAGAGCAGTAAAAATCTCATAAAGTGCACAGACGATCAATACAAACATCCCGGCTGTTGCGCCAACATTGTCGGTGATGCTTCCTATCAGCAGGGGAATGACAGCGCCTCCCGATACTGCCATGATCATCAGCCCTGAGATCTCATTGGTACGATCAGGATATTTTTCGACCGACAATGAGAAAATCAACGGAAAGATATTGGCCACGGCGAGCCCGATGATGAAAATGATCACCATTGCAACCATAGCTGCCGGTGCAAAGATCAATGCGAGGATGGATAACAGTGCAAGGATGGATGACCAGAGGAAGAACTTCCGTGAAGGCAGCATGGTCAGCATCAAAGCGCCGCCAAAAGTGCCCAGCATCTTACCGAAGAAATAAACGCTTCTGCCCGATTCATAAAAAGTACGCTGCACTCCGGGGAACCTGCTGTGCAGAAACTGTCCCGAGACCGCATTGACACCCACATCGATCCCCACGACAAGAAAGATCCCCATCACCATCATGAAGATAAAGCCTGTGCCAAGCAACGCGAAAGAGGATCCTAAAGTGGCCCGTTTTTCAAGGTTCCTGGTTTCTTCGATCTTTATCATGGAAAGCCATAACACCGAGAGCACCGACACGACGCCAAAGACCAGGAACAGTATTTTCCAATCACCGAATTTCAGCGCAAAGAAGCCGGCCAGGGGAGCTGCAATCATCGACCCTATGGCCTTGATGAACTGTGAAAAGCTGAGGAAACTGGATGTACGGTTCGAGGGGACGACATCAACCAATAAAGGGTTTGCGGAGACCTGCACAATGGTATTCCCGATCCCCAGCAATGCAAATCCAAATAAAACAGCAGTGAAGGTGTAAAACAAGAAGGGGAAGAAAAGCCCGATGGCCGTGATCCCCATCCCGATGTTCACCATATTGCGTTTCCCTATCCTGTCCTGGAGAATGCCTACCGGCACCGATAAAATAAAGAACCAGACAAACACGGCTGAAGGGATCAGCTGTACAAGGGTATTGCTCAATCCGAAATCAAGTTTGACACGATCAACGCCAATACCGACCAGGTCGCAAAAGCTCATGACGAAAAACGACACGAGAACAGGGATAACATAGGTAAAATTCAGTTTTTTAGTCATATTATTCATGTTAACGTTTATTTTCAGAGTAATTATTACAAGGAAGGTTTATAGACTACGCCAATGTTCTTTTTCCCGTCGATCTCTATTCGCATGGGGTTTTCAAATCTTATGTGCCTTATGAACCCGTCTTCAAAGACAGCAGGCTGAGCCGACAGGAATTCAATATCATAGAAGCCGTCCCTGATGTAAGGGTTGATTGTAAAATAACCTACATTGAAAGAGGTGAGGTTCTGGAAGAAGTGTGTTCCCTGGCTGGGATCGATCCGGTAATTTTCAAGTCCTGATTCCACGATCAGGCGTGCAGCCGAGATCTGCGGCCAGCGCACCGGGATTCCCAGCCAGGGGTCTGCGGAGCCCCACCTTCCCGGACCCACAAGCACATAATTCTTCTTTTCAGCGAGGAAGCGCTCATTGATGACTTCAAGCCGTTTGCTGATCTCCTGGTTTCCGGATGCATTAAAGGTTTCGGGCCTGATGTAGATAAAATCCTTAATGTCTTTGATGATCCCATTTCCAAGGGCTGTGTTCGACAGGATGATTGTATCTTCAGGACGGATATCATCAAGTTTCAGGTTCACGGTACTGTTCTTTCCCACGATAGGGCGGATCTGCAGTAGGGAGAACACTTTGGGCTCATCTTTCGGGAGGTCCAGGTTTACCGCAAATTCAATCTCGATAGGCTTACCCATCTCCTTCTGGCCAATGTCGAGGACGGTCTGAAGGATATCCGCAAGAGGGAAAGTATTATGGTTAAGCACCTGCGAAAAGGTGATGATCTTCTTCCCTTTCTCCATCATTCCATCTTTCACTGAATTGCTGTCGTAATCAAAAGTAGAAGCTACCAGCTTGAGGGCCCTGTCGCCTTCAGCATCTTTCACCTTCAGCTTTAAAAGGTTAACGGTATCATCAGTATCCGGTGTAAATGCACCAGCGTCGAGGTCGAGGGCATAAAATAACTTTTGTGTTTCGCCAAGGGCAAGTTCCGGTGTGCTGAGCTGCAGGATCTTTTTCGGGTAATGGGGTGAAAAGCGAAGGCCATTGCCCCCGTCAACGATATACTTCCCCAGCCCGAATGCAATGTTCGCAATGCCGTCCTCCGGTTTCTCCGGGGCAATGGGATAGAAATTGATTGATCTGGCCACTCCTGAGATGGCCGGGTAAAAACGGTTCCCATACTGAATACCCGTGACTTCCTGTAACACGATGCCCATTTTTTCTTCATCGATGACATTCAGCGTGGCCGTCATATAGGCCTTACTATCCTTGAAAAAAGCAGAAGCATACACACTTTTAATGGCCTCCGACAGCTTCTCGATCATCATCCTCTCATTGAACCTCAGGTTCGGGATCATATAAGTGGAATAGATGCCTGCAAAAGGCTGGTAGTGGGAGTCCTCCAGCAGGCTTGAGGAACGGATGGCGATCGGATTATTTACGCATGATATAAAAGTGAACAGGTCCTCATGAATACGAAAAGGCAGCCTGCCTTTTATGAAATACTGAAGGATCTCTTTGTCGCTCCGGTCTGAAAGAGCGATCTCATGCAGCTTATTTTCTTCCAGGAATTCATCGAAGATATCGGTTCCCAGCACCACCGTCCTGGGGATTGAGATGACCACGTCGTCAAACTTTTCAGTGAGACGGTTACGCTTGATCAGCGAATCCAGAAAGGCCAGACCTCTTGCCTTTCCGCCTATCGACCCCTGCCCTATCCTGGCAAATGAAAGATATTCATCATACCGTTCACGGTCAAATTCTGCAATCACCCCTCTTGCCTTGTTGATCCTGAAAACAGTTATGGAATCAAATATATAGCGTTTTGCTTCATCCATGTCGCTGAATTCAGTCGCAGAAACTTCCTTAAACATCTCGGCGATCGGAAATAAAGCGCGTGCATTCAGCCATTTCGAAAAATGATTGCGCTGCATGTGATACATAAGGGAATCATCAGGAATTTCAAATATCTTATCCTGCAAAGACTTCAGGTCGACAGCACGTGTGATCTCGCGACCCGTTTTTGGATCTATGAAGACAAAATCACCGAAAGAAAAATTATCATGGATAAAATTGCGTAGTTCGAGTGAGAGGGTCTTGGATAATTTATTGATAAAACCAACCTGCAATTCCTTTGCTACTGATTCGTTTGCTGCATCAGACGACTGTAACAGGATGGGGACGAACTCATCCTCTTCCCGCACCTTCCTGACAAATTTGATACCTGCAGACTTATCAGTCTCGCCATCTTTTCTGAAGCTGATATCTGAGATGATACCGATCAGGTTGTTCTTGTATTTCCCGAACATCGTTATTGCTTCCTCATAACTGGTGGCCAGGATGATCTTGGGCCTTCCCCGCATCCTGACCATTTTCTGATGTTCGTTGAGGCCTTCGGTGATGAATCCTTTCGACTGCCTGTAGATAATCTTATAGATGTTCGGCAGGTAGCTTGAATAAAACCGGATACTGTCCTCAACCAGCATGATCACCTGCACACCCTGTTGAACATCCTGGTCGATGTTCATCCTGTCCTCGATCAGCTTGATAATTGCAAGAAGGATATCGGCATTGCCGAGCCAGCTGAACACATAGTCGATGGCGCCGGTGGTTTTCTCGCCCAGCTTTATATTCACTTCCCGGGAAAAGGGTGTCAACACCACGATAGGTATCTTCGGGAATTTATTTTTGATGCGGATGGCAATATCGAAGGTATCGGTCTTGTCGATGCTGAGCATGGAGATGACCAGCTCGACCCGTTTATCTTCCAGTACCTCGAAAGCTTCCTCTTCAGAGGTCACCTTGATGAATTGGGGCGGGTAGCGAAGATTGAGGGAGACATATTCCATGAAGATGGCTTCGTCGATACGGCCATCTTCTTCAAGCATGAATGCATCATAGTTGGATGAGATGAGCAGGACCTGGTAGATCCTGCGTTTCATCAGCAGGTTAAAGGAAGTATCTATGAAGTAGTATTTCTTCGGATCGGGGGCACTCTGCTTACCAGGCATTTTTTCCTTTTTAAGGAGCTAATATACAATTTTTCCCAGATGATCAGCCGATCTTGCTGTCAACCATGGCAAGGAGTTCGGCTTCCAGCTTTTTTGCCCCTTCTTCAATCCCCAATCCCTGTTTCAGGATATCTTCCACGAAAGTCTTATCCTTCAACCCGCCGGCATTCACCTTCACATTAAGGAATGCGCCGATGACAGCTGAGCGGGCACATATTGCGCCGACTCCTGCATCCGTAATTGAATTCGGGTTGCCATTCAAGATCATTGCCTGGATCACCTCCATCGACTCATAGGCTTTTTGCATGGTCCTGAAAGGTACTTCAATGGCATATTTAGTGGCTTCCTGGATGGCGGCAGTGCGGGCTGCCTTCTCTTCCTGGGTTTCTTTTGGCAGGCCAAATGCATCCATGATCCTGTTAAAAGAACGGGTATCTTCATCCACGAGGAAGAGCAGTTCATCTTTCAGCTTCTGACCTTTTTCAGCCCAGTCTGAGAATTCCTCCCAACGCTCATCCCAGCCGGCTTTATGAGAAGAGAGATTAGCAACCATTGTTGCCAGTGATACTCCGAGAGATCCTATATATGCAGAAACCGAGCCTCCGCCCGGGGCAGGCGATTCAGATGCCGTTTCGTTGGCAAAGTCCCTGCATGTCATGCCAACAAGGCTCTTATCCTTCTTATCGCGGAGACGATATTCGATGATCTTTTCTTCAGGGACAAAGGGTTTCAGGTCAGCGAGACCCAGCGACTTCACTGCTATTTTTATGATCTCTTCTTCAGAGATCCCGGCAGAACGGTTTTGTTTTCTCAAAAAATACTTCCCTGCATCGATCATGGCTCTGAGGGGGATCATTCCTACAAGTTCAGAGCCGGTCACGCGCATCCCTCTTTCCTGTGCGCTTTTGCAGGCAGCCTCGAATGCCACGTGAACGGGCGTGATGCTGATATTGGTAAGGTTGATGGAAACCTGGGCGATGCCATATTCTTCGATATACCAGCCAATGGCCTTGCAGGCTTTAAGGGTGCCGGGGATCCTTATCTCATTTCCCTCTTCATCTGTTTTTATCTTCCCGGTGATCGGGTTACCTTCACGCACCGGCCGTCCGTTCTCACGGATATCGAAGGCAACTGCATTGGCACGGCGGGTGGAGGTGGTATTCAGGTTCACGTTATAGGCGACGAGGAAGTCCCTTGCACCGATGGCGATGGCCCCGGTACGAGGGTTGAATTTTGCAGGACCGAAATCAGGTTTCCAGTGGGGATCTTCGAGTTTTTTCGGGAGCCCTTCATATTCTCCTGCACGGTTATTTGCCAGGTTCCTTCTTTCCTCTGTAAAAGCGGCATTCTCATAGCAATAGACGGGGATCTCAAGTTCCTTTCCTACCCTTTCTGCAAGCTTGCGTGCCAGGGCTGCAGTTTCTTCCATGGTGATGTTGGCCACAGGTACCAGGGGGCAAACGTCGGTTCCTCCGAAACGAGGATGTTCACCTTTATGTTTGCTCATTTCGATGATGACGGAAGCCTTTTTGATTGCAAGAAAAGCGGCTTCGACAACGGGGCCAGGGGTTCCCACGAAAGTCACGACAGTACGGTTGGTAGCTTTTCCCGGGTCTACATCCAGTAGTCTTACCCCGTCTACTTTTTCAATTTCGTCAGTGATCTGTTTAATGATCGTCATATCCCTTCCTTCAGAAAAATTCGGGACACATTCTATGAGTTGGTTCATGGCGTTCAAATTTTATAAATACAAGAAGATCTATCCGGTCGGATTTTGCAAAATTAGGGAATTCCGTGAATTTTAGCCAGACTTACCTAAGGTCTCTTACTTTTGTTTATGGACAGTATGCGTGACGCATCAGGCAATTAGAAACATTGGTTACTTTCTTTGGCTGCCACAGCCCCTCCCCTTATTTTCCCCTCCCCATTCGGGGCGGGGAAGTAGTGAGAAGTGAGAGGACATTTGTTACTTTCTTTTGCTACCACCAAAAGAAAGTAACCAAAGAAAAGTCACCGCTCGCATAAAATTTGCTAAAAATCTTCGTCTCTCGCTAAATTTCGGGAACTCGGCGCTTCGCGCCTCAGACAGCCCGAAATTCTTAACGCTCGTTCCTCGATTTTCTTTACACAAATTTTATGATGCGGGTCAAAAGGTTTTAGTTCGACAGGTTGGACAAGTGGATGAAGGAAATTAAAAATTAAAAATTACGAGCCTTGGATGGCGTGCGCCAGCTGAGGTTTGGAGATTTATGAGTGGGAAATGGAGGGATTGGGTGGGGGGATGATTGGCAAGGATGAAGAGTGACAAAATGGCAGGGTTTAAGAAAAAAACGATGTTTACTCTATAATAGTGATATACAGGTTGTTAACGACCATCTTTCATGTTATTGATCGGACATTCTGTTCGCGTATAGACCAAGTATAGTTTAATTATAGTTTAATTATAGGATCGATATAGAACGGGTATAGGATGGATATAGGACGGAAGGATAAATGGTTGGAAATGAAACAGATGATAAGATAAACAGCGAGTATATGACAGGTTATCAGAGAGTTACAAGAATAAAAAAAGAAGAATGTATGACAAATTGTCAGGGTTCATTGTAAGATTGCACATGGATGGTCAACAAAGTTGATTGATCGTTGCAAAGGACCTTTAACCAGTTAATAATTGATTAAGGATTAACTAATTAATTGATTTTATAGATCAATTTCAAGTATAAATCCTCCACTTTGTAATGGGAACAAATACTCAATGAAATTTATAACAGATTCAAAACAGTTAATAAAGCGTTTTTTAACAGATCCTGAATTTAGAATCATTTCTGTATATTTTACATAGTAGGGGACAATTTTCCAATCCCTGAATTTTGCAATTCTGCATTGTGTGTTGAGCGTTTTAAAGGAATAGATTTGCTTATGATCAACATGGGATGATTCTCTTTTAAAGAATGATAATAAAATGTTTGAAATGGATGTGGAATTCGGCGTGGTGCATATCAGTTTCTTTCCAGGGAATTCAGTTTTTATTTTATTAAAAAACCCGTTAGTATCTGTTAAATGCTCAATTAGTTCGCCTGCTATGATGATTTCGAAAGGATGTACTGATAATTTTCCATAAGGAAAATCAGTGATATCTCCCCTTAGAATTTTTACTCTTTCACTTATAATGATTCCATTTTCAGGTATTTTTTCCGAATTATCTATTCCTATAAGTGTATCAGCAACTTTAGAGATTTCCTCAAAAAGCCAATAACCGGAATTTTGTTTATTCAATGCTGTTTCATCATAACACCCCAGGTCCAGGACGGTTTTTCCCCTGCACTTGTTTTTTATGTACTCAATCCTGTTGTATGGTCTATCAATCGTTAGCTTTTCTAAAGGTGTATATAAAAGATCATACATAACTTTATTTTTTTTTCTTAGAAATTTATTGAAACCTTGTATAACTCTCCAAATTTAGGATAGTAAGTTAAGGTGTGCAAGCATACCTTTAATTTTACTGTCATTATTTGAATAGAAAAGGATATCTGATGACAGAAGCTACCGACGCGGCGTTGAAAGTGATAAAATAGCCTGGTTTTTGCTAACCGGATATTTATTTGTATATTCGCTTTTTATAACTGGAATCCTGAAGATACTGAATAATGATCTCAGGAATAATGGTTCTTATCGATATGAAAAAGAACCTGTTCATAATTCTCATTCCTGCTTTATTTGCCTTACCTGCAAACAGCCAATCTGTAGTATTTTACAAAGAAACCATGGTGATGAAGCTGGACACTGGTCACGTTACAGTATCAAGTGAATACAATTTCAGAAACAATTATTCAACAGATGCGGAACAGACAATGTTCCTGCCACTTCCACTGGCGACCGGAGGTTTAAAACCGGATTCTGTTTATGTTTTTGACGAGACAGCGCAGAGTTACATCCGCCATTACCGTAAACTTCCTGCAGGCTTGTTTTTCATGCTCACGTTCCATGGGCAGGAGCAGAAGAAAATCCATTTATTCTATATCATTGATCATGACGGAAGAAATGTAAGATACCCGGTGATGACCCATATTCAGTACTGGAAGAAACCACTATCACAGGGAACATATACCCTGCAAGTTGAAGACCCTTCCATCACTATTGATTCAACTTCATATAAGCCGGATGTAGTGATGACCGTCAATAACAAGGTCACAGAAACCTGGCACAAGGCGAATTTCAATCCCGACAGGGAGCTGGAAGTCTGGTTTCACAGGCAGAAAAAAAACTGCACCTCACCTATCATTCAACAATAGCGCCATTTAAAATCACTCTCCCGACATTATTGCTCCCATAGGCATAGGGGATAAACTCAAAGCCCGGAATTGGTTTTGTGATGAAGAGGTTTGCTATCTTTCCGCGGGCAATGCTGCCAAGTTCCTCATTTAATCCCATCGCATAGGCACCATTCAGTGTGGCGGCATTAATTGCTTCTTCAGGAAGCATCCGGTAATTGATACAGGCCAGGGAGAGGATGAACTGCATATTTCCTGATGGCGATGACCCCGGGTTGAAATCGCTGGCCAGTGCAAGGGGCAGTCCTGCATCCATCATTTTTCTTACAGGCGCCTGGGGCATTCCAAGAAAAAATGCAGCCCCGGGAAGAATAACAGGCATGGTTTCAGAGCCGAGCAGGCATTTTATCTCTTCGTCACCGGTATATTCAAGATGATCGACAGACAGGGCATTGTATTTTACTCCTACCTGGATGCCCCCTGAATAATCCAGTTCATTGGCGTGTATTTTTGGTCGCAAGCCATACTTCATACCTGTCAGCAGGATACGGTCGGTTTCCTCGGGAGTAAAAAATCCGCGGTCACAAAAAACATCGATATAGTCGGCCAGGCCCTCTGCCGCAACCCGGGGTATCATCTCATTGATCACCAGTCCGACAAATTCTTCCTGCCGGCCTTTGTACTCAGCAGGAACTGCATGCGCTCCCAGGAAAGTCGAAACAATGGTCAGCGGGGTCATTTCTTTTAGTTTGCTGATCACGCGGAGCATCTTTAATTCATCATCTACCGATAATCCATACCCGCTCTTGATCTCAACAGCACCTGTCCCAAGCATCATGATCTCATTCAGCCGTGAGAGTGCCTGCTCAACAAGCTCTTCTTCCGAAGTTTCATGCAATTTCTTTGCCGAATTCAGGATCCCTCCTCCCCTTTTTGCGATCTCTTCGTAACTAAGTCCCCTGATCTTATCGATGTACTCTTTCTCCCTGCTACCGGAATAGACCAGGTGAGTATGCGAATCACAGAAGGATGGAAAAACCAGTCGACCTGTAGCATCGATGATCACCGGCTGTTGATCTTGTGAGATGGCAGGCTGGCTGGTTTTTGCAGAACCGAAATCAATAATTCTGTCACCCGAGATCATCAGCCATGCATCTTTCAGGGTATCCAGGTGCGACATCTCTTTCCCGGGAACTTTTATTTTTGGATCTTCTTCGACCTGGACAAGCTCTTTGATATTTTTGATCAGTATCATTTATTAACAGTTTCTACAGCGAAATTAAGGATTTTTCACATCTTACAACTGACCTGCAATTCCTCATTTCTACTAAGGAAACAGAAAAATGTTCATAAATAGCCGGATCTTCTTATAAAAAAAACTCAGAATTCTGTGTTAGGGTATCACATGATATTGAAAAGTATCTATCTTTGTAGGGTGGAAATCCTCATAAATTATTCACTTTAATCCCTTTTATAAAATGAAAAACAACCGGATACTTTTTCTACTTCTGCTAGTTGGCATAAGCGTTTCCGCATTTGCCAAGAAAGTCGAAATTGCGGATGCCAGGCTCATTGCAAAGAACACATATTTTGAGCAGGTTAACCGTCACAATTCTGTCCCTTACCAGTCGATCGCGATCACAAGGGAATTCGTGGAAAACTACAACAACCACGATGTTTATTATATATTCAATATTAACGATAAAGGCTTCGTGATCATTTCTGCAGATGATATATGCTATCCTGTAATCGGATTCTCTTTCGAATCATCTTATTCCCCTTCAGATCAGTCAGATGGATTTATATACTGGATGAATGAACGGAAAAAAGAGATAGCCAACAACATTGAAAATAATATACAGGCAGATGCCAATATCACAGCCATGTGGCAGCATCTGAATAATAAAGATTTCGGCCGGTCGCCGAGCATTCCTGGATCAATCCTGGATGTCACGCCCCTGACCACATCGTTATGGGACCAGATCTTCCCATACAATGACAATGTGCCATTTGATTCTACCTGTTCCGGATTTAATGATCATGTTACAACCGGGTGCATTGCAACTGCAATGTCACAGATCATGTATTACTGGAGATGGCCCCTTATTGGCGTAGGTTCTCATTGTGATTACAGCAATAAATACGGTAACCTGTGCGCTGAGTTCGATACGACCAACTATGACTGGAACGGAATGGTTGATCAGCCTTCCTCTGAATGTAATCCCATTTCCATATTGATGTACCAGACAGGTGTTTCCGTTGATATGGATTACAATTCTGATAACCAGTGTTCTTCAGGAGCATACACAAATGCCGTTGCAATCGCATTGCTAAACTATTTTAAATATTCAAGCGCTCAATATGTACAGGCACTAAGCTACTCAACTACAAACTGGAACAATCTCCTGCAAGGCGATCTGAATATTGGCAAGCCAATACAATATTCCGGTTCAGGTCCTGACGGGGGGCATTCCTGGGTATGCGACGGTTACCAGGCTACTGATTATTATCATTTTAACTGGGGATGGAGTGGTAGTGCCAATGGCTATTATTATCTCAACAACCTTGATCCTGATGGATATAATTTCAACAGCAGCCAGGAGGCAGTTGTTCATATAACTCCTGACGCGTCCCAGGGTTATCCGTTAAACTGCAGTGGAGAAACCGTTCTTACCCAGGATGATTATGGCACTATCGATGATGGAAGCGGCCCGATCAATAATTATCAGAATAACTCAAACTGCAGCTGGCTGATCGCCCCTAATGACAGCGTAAGCCACATCACATTGACATTTGAAAAGTTCCGTACTGATCCGGCTGATATCGTGACCGTATATGACGGGCCCACGACATCATCTCCTGTCCTTGGCACCTATTCCGGTACTACAAAACCAACGGGAACGGTGACTTCAGGTCCGCAAATGCTGATCACCTTCATTTCAAACAGTACGGTAACAGATTCCGGATTCTTCCTCTCTTACAATGCGACACCAATTGGTTTCTGCGGCAGCAGTTCAACACTTACAAGTTATCAGGATACTATCAGTGATGGAAGCGGACGGTTTCAATATCGCAACAGTACATCCTGCAGGTGGATGATCATGCCTCCCAATACGCCATCTATCACAATATCCTTTGACAATTTCAATACTGAACCTGTGAACGATAAAGTCCAGGTTTATAACATTAAATCAAATCCCCCGGTACTATTGAAAACCTTGTCCGGTAACCTGGGTACGCCAAGTCCGATAACCATTAATTCTGACGAAGCCATGATCATGTGGAGCTCGAATAAGACCATCAGGGGTGCCGGCTGGAATGCAACTTATACGACACCATTGGCATCAGTGCCTGTCAAAGCTGATTTTAACAATCTTATGGTATATCCTAATCCGACAGACGGGCTGCTGAATATTCAGTTCACGATGAATGAAACGGAATCGGTGGAGCTGGATCTCCTTTCCATGAATGGAGAAACCATGTACAGCCAGGCATTAGGCAATATTAAAGGATATTATACAAGACAGGTGGATATTTCATCGCTGGCTAAAGGCATTTACATCCTTCGCCTGGTCAGCAACGGCGGGATCACGAACGAGAAGATCGTTCTGAAATAATTATCGCAGTTCCAATAATTCTGCCTGCAGGACAATTAAATGATCATCCTGCAGGCAGGAGTTTTGGAAACACAAAGTCAAACCACCTAAGATGACCCATCGTTTGATTTTTCTGCTATCCATTTTATTTACAGCTCAAACACTTATTGCGAAACAGGTTCCTGTTGCAGCAGCAAAGCAAGCTGCTCTTCAGTTTTATTCTGAGAGGTATAAACAGGGCAGGTCAGCAGGCCTGAGCTTTCCTCTTAATATTACAGGGTTCTATGTAAAGGAAGAATATAACCTCCCGGTCTATTTCATTTTTAATATCAATGATAAAGGGTTTATTATCATTTCAGCTGATGATGCGGTTACTCCTGTTCTCGCCTATTCATTTGAAGGGATCTATACAGAAGAGAACCCTGCACCGCAGTTCATTGCGTGGATGGGTCAGTATATGCGCCAGATCTCGCATGCCAGAAAAACGAATGCCATTCCACTCACCTCAGCCACATCTGAATGGAACCACCTGCTTAATCCAGGTTCCTCTTCTGACCTTCCCGGAGAAGAGATCCTTGATGTCGAGCCAATGATCACTTCAAACTGGGATCAGCCGTATCCATACAATGAAATGTGTCCGGCCGATCCGGCAGGATCGCAAGGTCACACCGTTGCAGGATGTGTCCCTGTGGCAATGGGCCAGATCATGTATTATTACCGCTGGCCCGACCATGGCACAGGTTCCAACACCTATGCAGATTCCATCTATGGCATCCAGCATGTTAGTTTTGACAGTACCTGGTACCGGTGGAGCAATATGAAAAACACGATCTCCACCAGTGATACCGGCATTGCTCAACTGATTTATGACCTGGGTGTTTCCGTCGACCTTAAATACGGGCCAGCCGGCTCCGGGATGTACAATCATCATGCTGCCTATGCCCTCAAAACTTTTTTCAAGTACTCTCCTGAGACCAGTTATGTTTACCGTGACAGTACGAACCTTAATTGGGACAGCCTGATCATTGCCCACCTCAACAGGGGAATGCCCCTTTATTATGCAGGATGGTCAGTGCCTAATATCGACGGGCATGCTTTTGTTTGTGACGGCTATCAAAACGGCGATTATTTTCATTTTAATTTCGGATGGAGCGGCACCGATAATGGGTATTATTATCTTGACAACATCACTCCCGGCGGCTATAACTTCAACCTGGCCCAGGAACTTATCATCAATATCTATCCTGATACCGTCAATTATTCATATCCTCCTTACTGCACAGGAGCAGCTACCCTGACCTGGAACCAGGGCAGCCTTACAGATGGCAGCGGCCCTTTACGCAATTACCACACAGGAACCGATTGCAGCTGGCTCATCACTCCCCAGACCGCAACAGATTCTATCTCTAAAATAACACTTACATTTGACGGGTTGGCGGCTGCTCCCGGTGATACCGTCACTATTTATAATGGATCCGATATTAATGCACCGGTCCTGGGCAGGTTTTCCGGGACCAGTACCCCATTGCCGGTCTCATCGTCAGGGAATAAAATGCTGATCAGGTTCAGGGCACAGGGCAGCATCACTGATTCAGGGTGGTCAGCCAATTATTCAACCACCGAGCCGGTATGGTGTAGCGGACAGACGACGGTCACAGCCGATACTGCAGATATTACCGATGGCAGCCTGGGTTTCAATTATCATAATAATTCGCTGTGCCGCTGGTTGATAACCCCTGCAAGTGGAAAGAAGCCATTGACCATTTATTTCAGGTCATTTGACACAGAACCGGGGAAGGATGTGCTTAAAATACTAGATCCGGTCACTCATGATACCCTGGCCATCATTTCAGGACACTATGAACCGCCTGATCTTCCTGATTCAGTAACTTCCCCCAGCGGTCAGATGTTTGTCATATTTTCGACCAACAGTACTATCACCGCCGGTGGATTTGAGTTCTATTATCCAAGATCTACCCTCGGCATCAATGAAAAATCCTCATTAACAGAAATAAAGGTTTACCCGAACCCTGCACATGACCAGGTAAATGTGAGCTTCAGGTGTGATAGCGAAACCCATCTTGAAATGACGTTGTCTTCCATACAGGGGCAGCCTCTTGCTGTGAAGAATGCCGTTTGTCCTGCAGGAATGAATCAGTTGAATATTCCTGTTAACTTTCCTTCGGGAGTTTATCTCCTTCGATTACAGAATGAGGTCACCTGTCAGACTTACAAGATCATCATTAACAGCCAATAAATCTATATAAACTTATAGCTTAAACACTAATAACCCTTATCGTAGATGAAAAAGATCATACTTCTTACAGCCAATATAATACTTTTGATCTCCTTTGCATTTGGAGCGAAAATAACCGTTGACCAAGCCAGGCAGGCAGGGTCAAATTTCTATTTTGAGCGGTATACCCAGCATCATGCCATGAATTACAGTGATCTGAAGATATCGGAATCTTTTACAAGGGAGTTTAATGGAAATGCAGTGTATTATATTTTCAATTTCACCAATAAGGGGTATGTTATTGTTTCTGCAGATGATGGCGTGCCACCTGTGCTTGCGTATTCCTTTGAAGGGAACTATTCACCTGACAACCAGCCACCTCAGTTCATCAACTGGATGGATGGATATGCAAAGCAAATCGACCAGGTCATCGAGCACCCTGATCATCCTATTTATGATTTTCATCCGACATGGCAGCGGCTTTCGACGAGTGATCCTAAACATCTCGACTACACTCCTTTGACTGATGTTGCTCCATTGGAGATATCGACCTGGGACCAGGGCACCTATTATAATTTGCTTTGTCCTGTTGATCCTGCAGGTCCTGATGGCCATGTCTGGGCAGGTTGTGTTGCAACGGCAATGTCACAGGTGATGTTCTATTACCGGTGGCCCGTGACCGGTGTCGGATCACATTGCTATGTTCCCTCCGGATATCCGGAACAATGTGCTAATTTCGACAGTACAACCTATGAATGGAATGAAATGGTCAATTCAGTCGGATTCCGGGATACAGCGGTTGCAAACCTTATCTGGCAGGCAGGGGTATCAGTAAACATGATGTATTCACCCAGCGGCTCCGGGGCATTCAGCGAGGATGCTGTGACTGCAATGATCAATAACTTCAGGTACTCGCCTCATGCTCACCTGATGTCCAGGGATGCAACACCTTCAGATAAATACGAAGATACGCTAAGGCAAAACCTTGACCGGCACCAGGTCATGTATTACGATGGTTACGGAACAGGGGGTCATGCATTCAATCTGGACGGGTACCAGGGAACCGATTATTTTCATTTCAACTGGGGTTGGAGCGGGCAAGACAATGGTTATTTTTACCTGGATAACCTGGATCCTGGAGGAGACAACTTCACCAATGGCCAGGATGCAATGGTCAACCTTTACCCTGATACGATCAATAACACATATCCTTCTTACTGTGCAGGGCAACTTGTACTTAACGCCCTGCAAGGAACATTTGATGATGGAAGCGGTCCACTGGATGATTACCAGGATAATGCCAATTGCAGCTGGCTTATCAATCCACAGAGCATTTCAGACTCCACTATCAAGATCACCATCAGCTTCGACCGTTTCAATACGGAAGCGGGAAATGATGTTGTGAAGATCTATAAAGGGGCTTCAACGAGCGACAGCCTTGTTGCCTCTTATTCAGGAGACAGTATCCCGCCTTCTGTCACTGTAAATTCAGGAGAAGCCCTGGTCACCTTTACTACAAACGGAACCAACCGGGAGCCAGGCTGGTATATTTCATATACGAGCCAATCATATGACTGGTGCACAGGAACGAAGACCTTTACGGAACAGGAAGGGACCTTTACCGATGGAAGCGGTGATTACAATTATAAGAATGGCACCATTTGCCGCTGGGAGATCCTACCTTCATCAGGTGGTGCAGTTCAATTGACGTTCAATTCATTTAAAACAGAGCCGGTCAATGATTATGTCAGGATCTATGACCTTAAGACAGAAAAGGAACTGGCACAATATTCAGGAGATTACAGTGCTTCAAGTCTTCCTCCGTCTGTGGAAGCAACGAGCGGTCAGATGTTCATCATCTTTGTTACAAACAATTGCACCACGGATGAAGGATGGAGCGCAAACTGGATTACCTTCCCATTAGGCACACCGGGGAAACCAGACCTGCAGGACTGTGAAGTGTTTCCGAACCCTGCCTCCGGTCAGATATTCCTTCAACTATATACGGCTTCAAAAACCAACCTGGCTGTTGAACTTGTAAGTTCAGATGGAAAGATACAATTATCAGAGCAAATTGAGATGATGGAAGGATTGAATAAAGATGCCATTGATATCTCCCGGCTGCAAGCTGGTGTCTATATTCTGAGGGTCATCGATGATAATGATGCGATCACACGGAAGGTGGTGATAAATTAAACTTTGTTTATGAAAAGGATCTTATTTATAATATTTGTACTAATCTCATTTTTACCGGATGCCTGTAACATCAGTGACGGATCTGATAACAAGGAGACAGTGGTTAAAGACGGGGTTGTCAACCAAATGTCAACACAAATGTTTATTAAACTGATCTGGGATTACAAGGCGAACCCCAAAGCTTTTACCTTCAGTGGTGATGTCCCCTGTATCATTGATTTTTATGCTGACTGGTGCAGGCCATGCAGGATGGTTGCACCCATCATGGATGAGTTTGCCAAAGAATACAGCGGGAAGATCCGTGTATTCAAGGTGAATACTGATGCTGAGCAGGAACTGGCCCAGCTTTTCCAGATCAGGTCCATTCCTGCGGTCATGTTTGTCCCGAAATCAGGAAAACCACAGATGACAGTGGGCGCTCTTCCGAAAGAATCATTCCAGAAGATCATAAATGACTTTTTGATGGTGAAATAGCTTTGATCCGTACTTTTTGACTGATGAAATAATACGGGTTCAAATGCTTAAATTTCAATCGTCAATCATTATTAAGAAATCATAATTTTAAGATAAATGGCTTTAGAACATTTGACCAAACAGACTTTCCTTGATAAGGTCTTTAATTATGAAGTGAGTAAGGAATGGATATTTGAAGGTGAACTTCCGGCTATTATTGATTTTTACGCCGACTGGTGCGGACCCTGCAAAATGGTTGCACCGATCCTTGAGGAATTGTCAGTTGAATATGCAGGCAAGATCAATATTTATAAGATTGATACTGAAGCAGAGCAGGAACTGGCTGCTGTTTTCAATATTCGCAGTATTCCATCGATGTTGTTCATTCCCATGAAAGGGCAACCCCAGATGGCAGTCGGTGCTTTGCCTAAAGATGCATTGAAGAATGCCATTGCCGAGGTACTTCTTCAGGACCAGAACTGATAAGATTCTTTTCTTCATGCCTCTCCTGCTATCCACCGCATACCTTCCATCGATTTCCTATATATCAGGATGCCTTTATTCCCAGCAGGTAATCATTGAGCGGTTTGAGACTTATCAAAAACAGACCAGCAGGAACCGTTGTCGCATATATGGGCCTAATGGGTTGCAAAACTTGAGTATACCGGTAATCAGGATCAACGGAAGTCATACAATTATAAAGGACATCCGGATCTCAAAATCGATTCCCTGGCAGCGTCTGCATTGGAGATCGATTGAAACGGCTTATAATAATTCCCCTTTCTTTTTATACTACAAAGATGATTTTATAAAAGTATTTGAAAGACCGTTTGATTTTTTAATTGATCTGAACACCCATCTTTTCTCGATTGTTCTTGGGATACTCCGGATCAACCCTGATATCGGATACACAGATCAATATCAGAAGACCCCAAAAGATCTTGAGGATCACAGAGAATCTACTAAAAAACAGAAAATGCCTCCTGACGATACATTCCCTTCTTATACCCAGGTTTTCAGTGAGAAGCACGGTTTTATAGCGGATCTGAGTATCATCGACCTTATTTTTAACCTGGGTCCTGATTCATTAGCGTATTTGGTTTCAGAAAAAAAACATACCTTTGTACCGCGTTAATTTGATCTAAATAAATTGTCAACTTTATATGACCTCCGCCAGGGGGAAAGTGGTATTATCATCAAGGTACGTGGTCGCGGTGCATTCAGGAAAAGGATCACAGAGATGGGATTTGTCAAAGGGAAAGAAGTCACTGTTATTAAAGCTGCGCCACTCCTGGACCCTGTTGAATACAAGATCATGGGATACAATGTATCCCTGCGTCAGAGTGAGAGCAGGCTCATCCAGGTGATCACTCTTGATGAAGCCATTGCCCATCAGATGGAATCGGGGATTGACTCCTTTAAAGGCACCTTTACAGATGAAATCCTCAAGACCTCGGCAAAGGAAAAAAGCAGTGTGATCGATGTGGCGCTGGTCGGCAATCCTAATTGCGGAAAAACAACCTTGTTCAATTTCGCATCAGGATCGCATGAGAATGTAGGAAATTTCAGCGGTGTGACTGTTGATTCAAAGAGTGCAAGGCTGAAGCAGAATGGATATACTTTTAATATTACTGACCTTCCCGGAACCTACTCCCTGACGGCTTATACACCGGAAGAGCTTTTTGTACGTGACCACCTGCTCACGCAGGTTCCCGATATCGTTGTGAACGTTGTGGATGCTTCAAACCTCGAACGCAATCTTTATCTCACCACCCAGCTCATTGACATGGATATCCGTGTGGTCATGGCGCTGAATATGTATGACGAGCTTGAGAACGCCGGAGACCATCTGGATTATGTATCCCTGGGGCGATTGCTTGGGATCCCGATCATACCAACCGTCAGTTCGAAAGGCACAGGGATCCGTGAGCTTTTCGAACGGATCATTGAAGTTTATGAAGACCGTGACCCTGTGGTCAGGCATGTTCATATCAACTATGGCCAGGAGATCGAGCATTCGCTTAAGAAGATACAGGATGCAATCTGGGCAGATAAATCCCTGACAGACCAGTTCTCATCCAGGTATTTTGCAGTGAAACTGCTTGAAAAAGATCCGGCTATCCTGCCTCTATCCCATGATTCCACTGAATACAAACTTATTGATGAAATTGCCAGGAAGGAGATCAACCGGATCGAGGCTCAATACAGCGAAGATTCCAATACCCTAATAACTGATGCCAAGTACGGATTTATTTCAGGAGCGCTGAAAGAGACCATGGTAAGGAACCATGATGTCATGACAGGAAAACCGGTCAGTGAAAGGATCGATTTCTGGCTAACGCACAAAATACTAGGGTTTCCTTTTTTCCTGGCATTCCTCTGGATCATGTTCCAGTCCACTTTTGTACTGGGGGCATATCCGAAACATTGGATCGACCTTGGAGTTTCAGCGCTTGGCAGCCTGACCGGATCACTGATGCCGGCAGGACCGTTAAAAGACATGCTCGTGGATGGGATCATCAACGGAGTCGGCAGTGTAATTGTCTTCCTCCCAAATATTCTGATCCTTTTCTTTTTCATTTCATGGATGGAAGATACGGGTTATATGGCCAGGGCAGCATTTATCATGGATAAGCTCATGCATAAGATCGGTCTCCATGGCCAGTCATTCATCCCACTGATCATGGGATTCGGATGCAATGTCCCGGCAATCATGGTGACCCGTACACTGAAAGACCGTAATGATCGTTTGCTTACGATGTTGATCAATCCCCTGATGTCATGCAGTGCCCGGCTTCCCGTTTATATCCTGGTGACCGGAGCTATTTTTCCCCACTATGCAGGAACTGTTATCTTCGGACTTTATTTAACCGGGATCATTTTAGCAATTTTAGTCTCTATACTTTTCAAGAAAACGCTGTTTAAAAGCAAAGAGGCGCCCTTTGTCATGGAACTGCCTCCTTACAGGATGCCAACCTTCAGGGTGCTCATGCGTCATATGTGGGAAAAAGGAGAACACTACCTGAGAAAGATGGGTGGTGTCATCCTGATTGCAGTCATCCTGATATGGGCACTTGAATATTTCCCCCGGAGTAAAGCGAACGTAAGCAAGGATGAGCAATTAGAAAATTCATACATAGGGAAATTCGGACGTGTCATTGAACCGGTAATCTTTCCTTTGGGATTTGACTGGAGAATGGGAGTCAGCCTGATCACGGGCACAGCTGCGAAAGAAGTTGTGGTAAGTACAATGGGCGTGCTTTACGGAGTAAACCAGGTCCCTGATCATGATAAAAAGGTCAATCTTCCGTCTATTCTTCAAACCGAAAAATACAAGGAAGGAACCAGGGCCGGACAGAAGATCTTCACTCCTCTCAGAGGGATCTCATTTTTGCTTTTTATCCTGATATATATGCCATGCGTCGCAGTTGTAGCCACTGTTAAAAAGGAGTCTGGAACCTGGAAATGGGCGATGTTCCTCATAATCTATACAACAGCCCTGGCATGGTTGCTGTCGTTTTCAGTATATCAGGTTGGAATGTTGTTTAGTTGATGAGCTTATGATTCAGATTATCCTTACCATAATAATCGTTCTTGCCGCGCTGGGCTTTGGAATTTACAGAACGGTAAGGTCTTTGCAGGATCCCCTGAGAGGCTGTGATGAATGTAATAAGAATTGCAGCGGTTGTACACTGGAGGAGCTTAAAAAAGAGATTGAAGAAAAGAAAACCAGATCTAAAAAGTGAACAAGAGGACAACGTCTCACTTTTACAATAATTCTTACCTTTGAAAAAATTGAAATAAATGGATTTTGGCATTTGTTTGCAAAGTGTGATCCCTGTGAGGGTTGAACCTTCGCATAAAGCTGAAATGGTAACCCAGGTCTTGTTTGGTGAACTCCACCGGGTCCTGGGGAAGCAGGATCACTGGATTAAAGTACAGCTGGCGTATGATAATTATGAAGGATGGATTGATCAGAAGCAATCCTTTCCTCTTGGTGAAGAGGAATTTATCCGTCTGATCAACGCTGACACACCTGCTTCGCTGGACCTTGTGCAGCTCCTTTCAAACGAGACCAGGAATTCGATCACTCCAATCCTGCTTGGCAGCTCATTACCGGGACTTTCAGGCCGCAGGTTTCCGGTCGCACATGAAATGTTTTCTTTTGACGGGTTGGTAGCTGATGCAAGCCTTTTTGAAGCGATGCTCACTCCTCAGCTCCGGCAGAAAGCTAAACAAACAATCATTGATGATGCGATGCTCTACATTAATGCACCCTACCTCTGGGGAGGCAGGACTCCTTTCGGCATTGATTGTTCCGGATTGACCCAGATGGTGTACAAGCTGAAGAAAATCAAATTACTGCGTGATGCGACCCAGCAGGCCACTCAAGGGGAGCCACTGAATTTTATATCGGAATCTGAACCCGGGGACCTCGCCTTTTTTGATGATGAGGATGGAAATATCCTGCATGTCGGCCTGATGATGGACAGGTTTCACATAATCCATGCCTCAGGAAATGTCAGGATCGATCTTATCGATCATGAAGGAATATTTAATAACGATGAGAAAAGGTACACCCATAAATTGCGGGTGATCAAGAGAATCATCTGAATCCTGCTTCACTCCGTCTTCTCTTTCTTTGTTTTTTTATATTTATCAGGCAGGATATCCTTGAATATGTATTCCAGGCGTATTGTGATAACATTGTTATACTGTTTCCGGTTAAAAAAGGTGTTGCTGAAATATTGATTCTGAAACTCGCGGGTGCGGATGGGAAACATGGTATAGGAGTAACGAACATCAAACCAGAGTCCCTGGTAAACACGAACACGTGCTTCTGCAAGCACTTCTACATCAGACAGGCTATAAGGTCCCCGTAAAGTTGTACTATCCTGCCGAACAAAGCCCCTGTTATCATCGTAATCTTCGTATTCAGAAACGCCCACCAATCGTCCATAGAGAAATCCAACACCACCTGCTATAAACCGCTTGTCAGTAAAATGCACGATCACCGGGATCTGGACATAATTCAGCGATAAACGGTACCCGTCATAGTATTTAGGATGTGTCAGATAAACGGTGTCGGCTTTAGCATTGACATTTTTCTGCCGGCTTCCAAGCTGGGAAAAGAGCAACTCAAGAGTGACTGACCACTGTTTGTTTTTTCCAAAAGGAATGATAGCGGATGGACCGATATTAAGCCCAACCTTGTTATAACCATATACCTGGTCTCCGTCAACCTGTGACAAGTTGATACCTGCAGAAATTGCTCCAAGGATGTGTTGTGAGAATGACTGATTTGAAAAGACCAGGGAAAATGAAACAATAAAAAGAAAAATAAATCTCCTGTAATTCATCAAGCAAGGTAAAAGTTCAGACTTTTTAACTAAAAAACGTTATTGCTGTCTACTTAGTATTTTGTTCCTTCATGGAAAGTTGGATCCGGTTACGTTCAAGATCTACTTCAACAACCTCCACCATTACTTTCTGGTTAAGTTTTACTATTTCATTAGGATCCCTGACAAAACGGTTGGCCATCTGGCTCACATGCACAAGTCCATCCTGGTGAACTCCAATATCTACGAAGGCCCCGAAATTTGTGATGTTTGTGACAATCCCCGGAAGCCGCATCCCTTCCTTCAGATCATGAATTGAATGAATGTTTTTATCGAATTCGAACATTTCGATCTGCTTTCGCGGGTCGCGGCCTGGTTTTGCCAATTCCTGCAGAATATCCTGGATTGTTGGCAGCCCGATGGTTTGATCAATAAATTCACCGGGGTTCAGCAGTTCCCTGATCTCTTTTTTCTCAATAAGATCAAGGATGGTACAATTCATCCGTGACGCCATTTTATTCACAATATGATAGCTTTCAGGATGCACAGCACTCTTGTCAAGAGGATTCTCCCCATCACGTATCCGCAGGAAACCGGCAGCCTGTTCGAAGGCTTTCTCTCCAAAGCGGGTAACATTCTTCAATTGTTCCCTTGAACGGAAGGCACCTTTCTTATTTCTGTGCTCAATGATATTCTTTGCCAGTTGAGGACCTACGCCTGATACATAGGTCAGAAGTTGTTCACTGGCTGTATTTACTTCCACGCCAACAGAGTTAACACAACTGACCACAGTATCTTCGAGACTGTGCTGTAATTCAGTTTGATTCACATCATGCTGGTATTGCCCGATCCCTATTGACTTTGGATCGATCTTTACCAGTTCTGCCAGGGGATCCATCAATCTTCTTCCAATCGAAACAGCTCCTCTGACAGTAACATCGTAATCAGGAAACTCATTTCTTGCGATGGCAGAGGCGGAATAAACCGACGCGCCGCTCTCATTCACCATCAACGCGATCAAGTCGCCGGAAAAAGGAATGGCCCGGATCAGCCGCTCCGTTTCCCTGCCTGCAGTTCCGTTACCAATTGCAATAGCTTCTATCTTATATGCATTTACCAGGCTTTTAATCTTATGTATTGACTCTTTAACTTCCCCTTGAGGAGGATGCGGAAATATTGTTTCATTGTGGACCAATTTCCCTTGTTTATCAAGTACCACGATCTTACATCCGGTGCGAAAACCAGGGTCAATCGCAAGAACATTTTTCTGACCCAGCGGTGGTGCCAGTAAGAGTTGCCGGAGGTTTTCAGCAAAAACACGAATGGCATCCGCATCGGCATGTTCTTTAGCCCATTGCCTCATTTCTGTTTCCATGGAGGGGTATAACAGCCGCTTACAGGCATCCTCTATTGTCCTTTTGACCAGGTCAGAAGAAACATTGTTCTCATGAATGAAGATCTTTTCCAGGATCTCAATGGCTTTTTTATGATCTACCAGGACAGAGACCTTGAGAAAAGACTCGCTCTCCCCTCTGAACATGGCTAATACGCGGTGTGAAGGAGATTTTGACAGTACCTCGTTGAATTGGTGATAATTCCTGTAATTGGCACCCTCCTGTTCCTTTCCTTTAACAACCCTGGAACATATTAATGATTCACGCTGAAACAGCTGGCGGATCCTTTTCCTGGCATAAATATGCTCGTTGATCCACTCTGCAATGATATCACAGGCACCGTCGATAGCATCTTCGACATAATTGACTCCCTTCTCAGGATTAATGAATGCTCTTGCCTGTTCTTCCAGGTCATTGTGCTTTTGTGAAAAAACTATCTTTGCAAGTCCTTCCAGGCCTTTCTCTTTTGCTATGCTGGCGCGTGTTTTTCTTTTCGGCTTATATGGAAGGTAAATATCCTCGAGTTCAGATAAAGTAGTTGCTTCATAAACTGTTTTTTCCAATTCGGGGGTTAGTTTCTCCTGCTCTGTCAAAGAACGGATGATGGTTTGACGCCGTGCATCCAGATCTTTTAATTGGTTTACACGATCGCGGATCCGGGCGATTATGACCTCATCCATGCTTCCAGTCATCTCTTTACGGTAACGCGCGATAAACGGGATCGTTGCACCTTCATCAAGAAGGTGGACTGTGTTTCGAATGAATGTGGCGGCGATATTCAGTTCCAGAGCTATTATCGCCGAATATTTCTCATCTGTCATCTGAGCAGAATAAATATTCCTTTTGATTTAACCTTTTGAGTTTGCTAAGTGGTTTTTGGATCACCCTGATTGATTCTTTTATCACCACCCTGATGCCAGGACATCAATTATGTGAATTGTTTTTATCGGTAGATGGTGTTTATCTATATAGGATTGCTGGTGCATCAGGCAGGAAGAATCTGTGGAAACAATATACTCAGCACCGGTTTCAATTGCAAATCTGATCTTTTGTTCTGCCATAGCTGTAGAGATGGGTTCAAACTTGACCGAGAATGTACCCCCAAAACCGCAGCAAACATCGCTGTTTCTCATTTCTATCATTTTCAACCCCCTGACCTTTGATAAAAGAGCCCGAGGCTCTTCCCTTATCCCACATTCCCTCAAAGCAGCGCAGGAATCATGATAGGTAATCACATGACTGAATTCTGCTCCGACCTCATCCGTTTTTAAAATATTGACAAGGAAATCCGTGAACTCATACATGTTTTTCTTCAGCTGTTTATACTCATAGTGCAAACCGGTATTGTGGAAAAGCCATGGATAGTAGTTTTTTATCATTCCCGTGCATGATGCGGAAGGACTAATCACGGGCCGGTCGTTGGGGAAATCACGGATGAATTTCGCCCCCATTTCTTTTGCCTCATCCCAGAAGCCACTGTTAAAAGCCATTTGGCCACAGCAGGTTTGATTGCCATTATAATGGACATCCACTCCCAGTTTTTCGAGGATCTTAACCATATTAATACCAGTCTGCGGGTAGATCTGATCAATAAAACACGGAATGAAGATGTCAACCAACATGATATATGTAATAATTCAGAAATGCTGAGTTTAAATGAATTTTCAAAAATACGGATTTAATTCATTATAAGACAAGTGAGTCTTGAAAAAGTGGATCTCAGAAAAATGAAATCATCCACATTCCAGTTGACAGATCTAAATTTCAGATGATTCCTTATGATGCTGAAAGAACTAATGCACAATCTCATAGCCAAGTGAGACCAGATCGTCCCAGAAGCCCGGATAAGATTTAGTAACTACATCCGGGTCCTCTATTTTAATTTTGCCGATCTGGATTGCAAGTGGGGCAAAGGTCATGGCCATACGATGGTCACTATATGTACTAATGGGTAACTCGGTGCTACTTGCAACCTGGCCAGCCATGATCTCAAGTTCGGGGATCAGGTTGCCGGTACTGTATGTTTCTGCAGTTACACCTATTTTCTTAAACTCTGTTTTCAATGCTATCAAGCGATCGGTTTCTTTAATTTGAAGACTTTTCAACCCGGAAAACGAACCATGCATTCCCAGCATCGCACAAGTTGTGATGACAGCCGGGGCAATATCAGGGTGATCTGAAAAAGTAAACTTAAAATGATCTTCCGGTAAGGGTTGAGATGATTTTGTAAGGCGGACTCCTTTATCCGTGAACTCCGTAAAAACATTAAAAGCCCTGAATATATCGCTGAGGATCGAATCCCCCTGTAAACTATCCCTGGAAAGTCCAGACAGTTCCAGATCAACATGATCTGCCAATGCTGCTGCTTCATACCAGAAAGCGGCAGCTGACCAATCAGGTTCAACCTTAATATCTCTGGGACGATAATTTCCTTCAGAAATGAAGATCCTGCTTCTTCCCTGTACCACATGAATATCGAAATATTCCAGTAACCTTATAGTCATTTTCACGTAAGGAAAAGAAACTGCGGACCCACTGAGATGAAGGGTCAGACCCCCCGGAAGTTTGGGACCGATCAGAATCAGGGCAGATACGAATTGGCTGCTGATACCAGGATCCACAATAATCTCCCGACCTCTCATGTTAATTCCATGAATCAATAAAGGAGGAAAGCCCAGTTTTGCAAGATAATCGATCTGAGCGCCCATCGATTTCAAACAATCGACCAGGATCCCAATTGGCCGCTGCTTCATACGTTCTGACCCTGTAAGGATCCACTTGCCGGGTATCATTGAAAGATAGGCCGTGAGAAAACGCATAACAGTCCCGGCATTTGCTGCATCAAGTTCATGCAATGACAACCTGCCCTGGTGTTCTCTGATCTTTTTCAGTAAGTCCTGAAGCAGTATGGTATCATCAGATTCAGAGAGCTGTTTTATGTCAAAGCTGGCTGATGCCAAGGCCTGTATGATCAATAAACGATTACTGATACTCTTGGAAGATGGTAACCGTATGGATCCGGTGAGATTGCGATCTGCTTTCTTTATTGTAATTGTTTTCATGATAATTCTTTCACCGTTCAAGCGAACGATAAAAATCAATGGCTTCTATAATTTCAGCGGATTCACAGACAATCCCGGGAATTGCGATTCCGGGAGACTTTAACAATGAAAAACGAGTAACCGAAGCTCTTCTTTTTTTATCATGGCCAATAAATTCCATAATAAAATCAATTTCCTCATTATTAAGAGGATAATATTTATAATTCTTCAATATCAGCTTTACAATGGCATCTCTGTCTTTCAGTTGAAGACCGGTCTTTATGACTGAGAGGTAGCTTTCAGAGATCATACCGAGTGCAATGGCATGGCCATGTGTCAAGGGAGTCACTTTTTTCTGCAGAGTGAAAGATTCAAATGCATGGCCTATTGTATGACCGAAGTTGAGTATCTCACGGAGGTTCATTTCCCGGAAGTCCTGTTCCACAATCCGACATTTTATTGCAACGGTTTTAGAAATAATGTCCTCCCAAGTTTTATCATATGATTGCCTCTTCATCAGATCTATCAGTTGAATCGAATTCAATTCTTCCCACAGCAAATGATCCGCAACAAGTGCAGTTTTAATGATTTCCGAGAATCCGTTCAGGATAGAGTGATGATCAAGGGATCCAAGATATGCGGGAGAGATGAAAATTGCATCCGGGTTTTGGAAAGTGCCGACCTGGTTTTTAATTTCCCCAAGATCTATCCCCGTTTTTCCTCCGATCGCAGCATCTATCATTCCCAGCAGTGTTGTAGGAATGTTAATGAATGGTATCCCCCGTTTAAATGTTGAGGCCACGAACCCGCCGAGGTCGGTAATAACGCCACCGCCAAGGTTTATCAGCAATGAATGACGGGAAGCACCTTTACCTGTCAGTACATTCCAAAGGTGCTCAGCTGATTTTACAGATTTAAATCTTTCTCCTTCAGGAATTTCCAGGATATTTGCCTGGTTCAAAGACGGTACAGCGGAGGTCAATTTTTCAAGGCAGCAAGAACGGATCTTTTTATCAGTAAGAATAAAGATGGAATCGGTTTGATATGAATGATTTCCCAGCCAGGTATTCAATTCTTCAAAAACACTGGCGCCAGTGAAGATCTCAGCAGTTTTTCCAGGTCCGGTGTTTAAAGTAAGTCGCATACTTCCTGATCAACCTTCATGAAATGCTGCCATCAGCAGATCAATATCCTGAAAAGGGAGGTTAAAATAGCGGCTGATAAATGAATTAGTGCTAATCCCGTTATATAAGTAAACACCTTGCCTTACACCATGATCTGCTTTAAGGAGATTGTCGACTCCTCCTTCCGTACCAATATCGAGGATAATGGGAACGAAGATATTGTTCAATGCCTGGGAGGCAGTGTGGGGGACACGTGAAGGAATATTCGGTACACAATAATGCGTTATTTCATGAACTTTGTAAACCGGATTTTTATGTGTGGTTGGATGGGATGTCTCAAAGCACCCTCCCTGGTCAATACTGACATCAATGATGATGGCCCCATCTTTCATCTGGCTTACCATTTCCTCAGTAATGAGACATGGGGTCTTTCCGTTTTTCGTATGGATTGCCCCGATCACAACATCTGCGGTGCGCATCGATTCCAGGATCACCTTCGGATGCAGGATAGAAGTAAAAATACGCGTCCCCAGGTTGTTCTGGAGTCTTCTTAACCGGTAAACAGAATTATCGAACACCTTGACCAAGGCACCCAGCCCTATAGCTGAACGAGAAGCATATTCGCCAACCGTCCCTGCACCAATTATTACCACTTCCGATGGCCTGATACCGGTAAAGCCTCCAAACATCTTACCCCTTCCATACTCAGGATTCGCGAGGTATTCGGCTGCAATGAAGATCGAAGTACTGCCTGCAATCTCACTCATTGCACGGATCACAGAAAATGTATTTGCCCGGTCACGTATCAGTTCAAAGGCCAGTGCAGTAGCTTTTTTCTGCATGAGCGAACGGAAATATTCTTCTTTCTGGATTCCGATCTGTAAGGCTGAGATGAGTGTCTGACGTGGTTTCAGGAACTCCAGTTCAGTTGAGGTTACGGGAGCGACCTTGAGGACCAGATCAGATTTGTAAACCTCATCGGGAGAATAAACTATCTGTCCTCCTGATTCACTGTACTCATGATCGGTAAAATGTGCCGAAACACCCGCCCCTGCCTCTATGACTACCTGATGACCATGCTTCGTCAATAGACTGACCCCATCAGGAACGAGTACAACACGATTCTCAAGGGAACTGTTTTCTTTAGGAACCCCTATTATGAGCTTGCTTTCCTGCCTGCTAACCTCCAGCATTTCTTCTTTTGGCAAAAGAAATTCACTATATTTTGATTTCTGTTCCTCCATGATATCAAAATTTTATACGAAGATACGAAATAACAGTAGTGTGTGGCAGCTAAAATTCAATCTGTCGCTGATCTTCTCCGGTGATCTTTACCTTCACAATATTACCGGGCAACAGTTCCTCCACCAGTTCAGGCCATTCGATAAAGCAATAAGCGCCGGAATAGATGTAGTCTTCATAACCAATGTCGAAAACCTCCTCCTGCTTCCTGATTCTGAAAAAATCAAAATGAAAGATGGATTCTCCCAGTGAGGTTTTATATTCGTTGATAATAGCAAAGGAAGGACTCTGAACAACATCTACTGCTCCCAAGACTGACGCAATCACCTTGATAAAGGTAGTTTTACCGGAGCCCATTCTGCCATAAAAGGCGAACACCCGTTGGTCAGGGTATGTGTCCAGTAGCTTCTCCGCCGCAGGGATAAGGCCTGATATTTCGGTAACAGTCAGGATCAAATCAGTACAAAAATAAAATTATTGTTTTCCCTTCATGACTATGAACGGGATCATGATCTCCTCGATTGAAATACCTCCATGCTGGAAGGTACTTTTATAATAATTTACATAATAATTGTAGTTGTTGGGGTAAGCGAAGAAATCATCACTCCTGCAGAAAACATAATTCGAGCTCACATTCATCTTTGGGAGGAAAGCATCTGCCGGACTCCTGATCTCAAATACCTCGTTGTGTTCAAATTTTAGTGCTTTGCCGGTTTTATAACGGAGATTCGTATTGGTATTACGGTCGCCAAGGATCTTAACCGGGTTATTTACCCGAATTGAACCGTGATCAGTGGTGATCACCACATTAACGTCTTTCTCTGCAAGGAATTTAAAAATATCCAGCAATGGTGAATGTTGGAACCACTGCATGGTAAGCGAACGATATGCCTTTTCATCGTCGGCCAGTTCACGGATAATCTCCATCTCGGTGCGGGCATGTGAAAGCATGTCGACAAAATTGTAGACAATAAAATTCAATTTGTTCACCATCAGGTTCGGCAATGATTCAACGAGTTTCCTACCATAGGTCATGTTAAGAACCTTGTAATATGAGTACCGGATGTCCCGTCCATATCGTTTCAGTAGTTCTCCAAGAAGTTCTCCCTCATAATTGTTCTTTGTCCCCTCCTCATCTTCATTCATCCAGTATTTAGGGTATTTCTTTTCGATTTCCGTTGGAAGCAACCCTGCGAAGATCGAGTTTCTCGCATACTGAGTTGCGGTTGGCAGTATACTGAAATAGATTTCATCTTTTTCGACCCTATAATATTCTTCCAGGACAGGCTGCAAAACTTTCCATTGATCGTAACGGAAGTTATCGATCAGGATGACAAAAAGGGGCCGGTCATCGCTCAGTAACGGAAAAATCTTTTCCTTGATAAGGTTGTGTGACTGCACTGGTCTATTAATGCTTTTGTTGTTCAGCCAGTCGAGATAATTCTTTTCAAAGAATTTCGAAAATGCATGATTTGCCTCATCTTTCTGCATTTTCAATACCTGGTTCATCCCTTCGTCCTCTGATTTTTCCAATTTCAATTCCCAGAAAGTGATTTTTTTATAAATTTCACCCCATTCTTCATAGGTCAACCTTGGATTGATTTCCATACCGATATTGCGAAATTCCTGTTGGTATTGAAATGATGTTTTCTCGCTAACCAGTTTTTTAGTCTCCAGGTTCTTTTTCAGGCAGAGGAGGATCTGGTTTGGATTCACTGGTTTAATCAGATAATCCGAGATATTTGACCCGATCGCATCCTCCATGATCGTTTCTTCTTCGCTCTTTGTGATCATAACGACCGGAAGGTTTGGAAAATCCGCTTTCATCTTCATAAGGGTTTCAATCCCCGACAATCCTGGCATTTGTTCATCCAGAAAAACAATGTCATAATCATTCTTCTTCAAAAAATCGACAGCCTCCTGACCATTATTCGAGGTATCAACTCCGTATCCCTTTTCTTTTAAAAAAAGTATGTGTGGTTTCAACAGATCTATCTCATCATCCACCCATAAAATATTTGTCTTCATCATGGTTTTCTAATTTATCATATTTATCATATAGCATAAAATGTCGTAATATTGCTTTTATTGTCCGCCTTGCGTATTTTTATCATCTTTTAACAAAGTTACAAGGAATCTTGGGATGAATAACCTGTTTAATAAACGAAAAATCATTAACGATCCTGTCTATGGATTGATTACAATCCCAAATCCGCTTGTTTTCGAGATCATTGAGCATCCATGGTTTCAGCGGTTGCGCAGGATCCTGCAGCTTGGGTTGACACATTATGTTTATCCTTCAGCTGTTCATACCCGTTATCAGCATGCCTTGGGAGCGATGCACCTGATGACTCAGGCGTTAGATGTATTAAGGTCTAAGGGTATTTTCATCTCCCAGGAGGAAGAAGAAGGCGTACTTTGTGCCATCTTGCTGCATGATATTGGACATGGCCCATACTCCCATACATTGGAACAGACCCTGGTAAAAGGCCTTTCCCATGAAGACCTTTCACTGATAATGATGGATACATTAAACGATCTCCTAGGCCATCGGCTGGATGCAGCAAATAAAATCTTCAGAAACGATCACCCGAAAAAATTCCTGCACCAGTTGGTTTCAAGTCAGTTGGACATGGACCGCCTCGATTATCTTTCACGGGACAGCTTTTTTACAGGTGTTGCAGAAGGAGTTATCAATACTGACCGCATTATCAAGATGCTGACGGTTGTCAATGATCAGCTTGTTGTTGAAGGGAAAGGGATCTATTCCATAGAGAAATTCATTATATCCAGGCGGCTGATGTACTGGCAGGTTTATCTCCACAAAACCGTTATTGCGGCAGAATTTATGCTGATAAACATCCTGAAGCGGGCAAAAGAACTGGCATCGGAAGATATTCCATTATTTGGATCGCCCGTACTGCATTTATTTCTTTATTCTAATTTGACGATCGAACATTTCCTTGAACAACGAAAATGGATTGAAGATTTTGCAAAGCTGGATGATTACGACATTCTTTCTGCCATCAAAGTCTGGACAACTCACTCTGATGCCATCCTATCCTGGCTTTGCAAGAGCCTGGTCGACAGGCATCTTTACAAAGTCGAAATTCAGAATGAACCATTCGATCCCGGATATGTTTCCTCACTAAAAGATAAGACGGCAGCACAATTTCATGTTCAGGAAGAAGAAATAGATTATTTTCTTGTGGAAGGCACCGTCACAAATAATGCATATAATCCCAAGCATGACAGGATCAGGATCCTGTTCCGCAATAATGAACTGATAGATCTTTCTGAAGCATCCGACCAGTTGAATATTTCAGTTTTGTCGACACCTGTGAACAAATATCTTTTGTGCTATCCAAAGAACCTGATAAACTGACCTTGGCAGGGAAAATATTTTCTGGCTGATTCGGAATTAATTGGTAACTTGCGCGCATTATTTTAAATGCAATTATCTATTATAAAGACCATTGATGGAGTTTACAGCACGACAGATCGCTCAAATAGTGAATGGTAGAATTGAAGGGGATCCGGAGAAAGTCGTTTCAAGACTCGCAAAAATCGAAGAAGGTCTTCCCGGTACCTTAACCTTCCTTGCTAACCCGCTTTACACCCCTCATATTTACACTACTAAGTCCTCAATTATAGTTGTTAACGACGATTTTATTCCTGCACAAACCATTTCCGGTACTTTAATCCGGGTTGAAAATGCCTATACAGCTTTTGCCAAGCTTTTGGAAACATTCCAGAACCTGCAATCCGGTAAAAAAGGGATCTCACCCTATGCATTCATCCCAAAAAGTGCGAAGATCGGTAATGATGTTTTTATAGGGGAATTTGTTTCGGTAGGAGAAAATGCCATTATCGGCAATAATGTTCAGCTCCATCCTCAAACATACATCGGGGACAATGTTGTTGTAGGTGATAGCACAAAGGTTTTTGCCGGGGTTAAGATCTATCACGATTGCTTAGTAGGCAGTGAGTGCACTCTTCACTCGGGAATTGTAATCGGTGCAGATGGCTTCGGGTTTGCGCCACAGGCTGACAACCAATATAAAAAAGTGATCCAGGCCGGGAATGTGGTAATCCAGGACAATGTTGAGATCGGTGCAAATACTACAATTGACCGGGCGACCCTGGGGTCGACCATTATCCATAAAGGGGTCAAGATCGATAACCTGGTTCAAATCGCACACAATGTTGAAATAGGCGAAAATACTGTTATCGCCGCACAGACCGGAATCTCCGGGTCAACTAAGATCGGGAAAAACTGTATGATTGCAGGCCAGGTAGGAATTATAGGACATCTTAAGATCGGTGACAATGTGAAAATCGGAGCCCAATCAGGCATTGAACATGATATAAAAGACGGTGATACATTTCTCGGAACGCCAGCCCTTGAAGCCGGCAAGACCCGACGTTTGTACGTTTACTGGCGAAATTTCGACCAACTGGTCAAGAAAATATATCAGCTGGAAAAGTTAATGAAGAAAGAGTAACAGTTTTGTATTTGATGAAAGATCATGAGTGATAAGCAGAAAACAATAAAATCCCCCATAAGTATTTCTGGTACCGGACTCCATACGGGAAATAAAGTGACCCTGAGTTTTCATCCTGCCCCTGAGGATTCAGGTTATAAATTCAGGAGGACAGACCTGAATCCGGATATTATTGTGCCCGCCGATGTTGAGCATGTTGTGGATACTTCACGCGGGACCAGTATCGAGTATGATGGGATCAGGATCGATACAATTGAACATGTACTAGCAGCATTGTCTGGTCTTGAGATCGACAATGTGCTGGTTGAACAGAATCAATCTGAGACCCCTATCCTTGATGGAAGCTCACATATCTATGTGGAGAAATTGCTGCAGGCAGGTATCGCAGAGCAAAAAGTTCCAAGAAGATATTTTGAACTGAACTCCAACATTACTTTTACAGATGAAGCAAAGAAAGTTCAGCTTCTGGCCATCCCGTCAAAAGGATTGAAGATCTCGGTAATGATCGATTATGATTCCCAGGTATTGCCTTCTCAGAATGCCGTTCTGACCAATATCCAGCAATTCAGGAATGAATTTGCTCCATGCCGGACCTTTGTTTTCCTGCATGAACTTGAATTTCTCCTCAATAATGACCTGATAAAGGGAGGTGACCTGAACAATGCAATCGTATTCGTTAACCGTGTGATATCAAAGAAAGAGATGGACCATCTTGCACGTATTTTCAACAAACCACGTGTCGCGGTCCTGAAAGAAGGTATCCTGAATAACCTGGAGCTGAAATATCCAAATGAACCCGCCAGGCATAAATTGCTAGATTTGATGGGTGACCTTGCACTTATCGGGTCGCCGCTCAAGGCAAATATCATCGCCAGCAGGCCCGGTCATGCTTCAAATGTTGAATTTGCGAAACTGATTAAAAAGCAACTTTTATTGCAACAGCGAACAGAAACAGTTCCCTATTTCGACCTTAACAAAAAGCCGGTTTACGATATCATGAAGATCCAGAAGATACTTCCGCATCGCCCGCCTTTTCTACTGATTGACAGGATCCTTGAGCTAAGCGATCATCATGTGGTCGGGATGAAGAATGTCACGATGAATGAATCCTTTTTTGTTGGCCATTTTCCAAATGAACCGGTAATGCCTGGTGTTCTTTTGATAGAAGCCATGGCCCAGACAGGTGGCATTTTTGTTCTGAACTTCGTTCCTGACCCTGAAAATTATATCACCTATTTCCTTAAGATCGAGAAAGTCAAGTTCCGCCAGAAGGTTGTACCGGGAGATACCGTGATATTCCAAAATAATCTGATTGAACCCATTCGGCGTGGAATCTGCCATATGCAAGGCCAGGCCTTTGTGGGCAATAAAATTGTAATGGAAGCTGAACTAATGGCACAAATCCAAAAAAAATGAACAGCTTATGAATCAACCTCTTGCATATGTCAATCCACAGGCAAAAATAGCTGCAAATGTCGTAATTGAACCTTTTGTCAGCATCGATAAAAATGTGGTAGTCGACGAGGGCACCTGGATCGGATCCAATGTGACCATCCTTGAAGGCACCCGTATCGGTAAAAACTGTAGAATATTCCCTGGTGCTGTGATCGGGGCTATTCCACAGGATCTCAAATTTGCCGGTGAAGATACTATTGTTAAAATAGGAAATAATACAGTCATCCGCGAATTTGCAACGATCAACCGTGGCACCAAGGCCAGCTACGAAACTGTAATTGGTGATAATACCCTGATAATGGCTTATGTTCATATTGCTCATGATTGTGTTGTTGGTAATAATGTTATCATGGCCAATGCAGCAATGTTATCCGGCCATGTAATTGTGGATGACTGGGCCATCATAGGAGGAATGGTTCCCATCCATCAGTTCTGTCATATCGGAACACATGCATTTATTGGAGGCAGAACAGGTGTTGGTAAAGATGTTCCTCCATATACAAAAGCAGCAAGAGAACCCCTTTCATATGTCGGGGTGAATTCAATCGGGTTGCGCAGAAGAGGATTTCCTACCGAGGTGATCAACCAAATCCAGGAAATTTACAGGATCATTTTCTTAAAAAACTATAATGTGTCGCAAGCTGTAGAGATCATTGAAGCTAAGGTGGAAGCTACACCTGAAAGGGATGAGATCCTTTCATTCATTTCCAATTCCAGTCGCGGGATTATGAAGGGTTATTCTAAAATTCGTGAAAAATAAAACGAACCCTGCATGTAACTCATGCCAAACAAGCTTTTTTAGTGAAAATCATCCTTTCCGGAACCGGCAAAAAGTTTAACACAGAATGGATATTCCGGGATCTAAGCTATTCTTTCGAAAAAAATAATGCCTATGCAATCCTAGGAAGAAATGGCTCCGGGAAATCGACTTTACTACAGGTTATTGCTGGTAGCACTCATCCATCATCCGGGAAAGTAAATTACTACAATGGAGATCAGGAGATACCAGTGGAAAAAATCTTTCAGCATCTGACTGTGGTAGCCCCTTCCCAGGAACTTATCGAGGAATTCACCTTACTGGAGATGCTTAATTTCCATTTTGCTTTTAAGTCATTGGTTTCCGGATATACCATTCCCGGGATTATCGACAGGATTGGGTTTAAAGATTCAGGCAGGAAAATGATCCGGCTCTTTTCTTCAGGGATGAAACAACGGGTGAAGCTAGTCCTAGCATTATTCAGTGATGTTCCTGTCATTCTTTTGGATGAACCTGCAATGAATCTTGATGAGAATGGAATGGAATGGTACCTTCAGTTAGTTAGTGAAATGGCAAAAAACAGGATTATTCTGGTTTGTTCCAACTTACAGCACAAGGAAACCATATTCTGCAAAGAAAAATTATTCATCGAAGACTTCAAACAAAAAAGAGGCTCCTGAAAAAAGATACATCCTTTCTTAGATGTATTTTTCCATCCATTTTCCCTGGCATTTAGGTTTGAATGCCTATTCAGATTAAAAAAAATGTCTAAATTTGCACTCTAATTATTTCATTTTCAATAAAAATCTTATGGCAACAACCGCTGATATAAGGAACGGGTTAGTAATTGAGTACAATGATGATCTTTTTTCAATTGTAGAATTTCAGCATGTGAAGCCTGGCAAAGGGCCGGCATTCATCAGAACAAAACTCAAGAACTTAAAAACCGGAAGGGTCATCCCAAATACCTTCGATTCCGGGGTCAGGATCAACGTGGCAAGGGTCGAAAGAAGGAAATATCAATACCTGTATAAAGATGATTCTGGTTGTCATTTTATGAACACTGAATCTTTTGAGCAAACGTTCATACCAGAAGAAATGATCAACGCTCCCGCCTTTCTCAAAGAGGGTCAGGAAGTTGAGATCCTTTTCCATGCTGATTCAGAAACCCCGCTTACATGCGAACTTCCTACTTATGTAGTACTTAAGGTGACTTATACCGAACCCGGAATGAAAGGAAACACTGCTACCAACGCAATGAAGAACGGTACAGTTGAAACAGGAGCAACTGTAAGGATACCTCTTTTCATTGAGACAGGGGAATTGATCAGGGTAGATACACGCACCGGGGATTATTCTGAAAGGGTCAAAGCATAAAGCAATGTTCAAGGAATCTGGTTGCCTGGATTAATTTTATCTCAACTCACTGACAATGAAATTTGACTTTCCTCATACTCTTAAAGAAATTGCAAGCCTTATTCATGCACGATTTTCAGGTGACCCTGATTTTATCGTCTCCGGTATAAATGAGATCCATATGGTCGAACCGGGTGACTTAACCTTTGTGGATCATCCCAAATATTACGAGAAAGCTTTGCACTCAGAAGCTTCCACCATCCTGATCAACAAGGAATTGGATCCACCTAAAGGCAAAGCTCTGATTATTTCCGAACACCCCTTTGATGATTACATCTTTCTTGTAGAAACGTTCCGTCCTTTTGAGAAGGCAATAGCTGCTATAAGTCCTTCTGCCATCATCGGTGAAGGAAGTGTTATCCAGCCATGTGTTTTCATAGGAAATCATGTAAAAATAGGAAACAACTGCATTATCCATGCCAATGCCAGCATATATGATCATTGTGTAATCGGTGACAATGTAATTATCCATTCCGGTGCTGTGATCGGGGCAGATGCCTATTATTTTCAGCGAAGGCCCGAGGGCTATAAAAAGCTTGAATCATGCGGCCGGGTCATAATTGAGGATAATGTGGAGGTGGGAGCACTTACCAGCATAGACAAAGGCGTTTCAGGAGATACTACCATTGCCTTTGGAACCAAAATAGATAACCATGTACAGGTTGGCCACGACACATACATCGGCAGAAACTGTCTTATCGGTGCGCATTGTGCGATTGCCGGAGTTACTCGAATAGAAGATGATGTGATACTTTGGGCCAGGGTTTCTGTCAACAAAGACCTTGTTATCGGAGCCAAAGCAGTTGTTCTGGCCACTTCGGGGATCGATAAATCTATTGAAGGAGGGAAAACCTATTTTGGATCTCCTGTGATGGAAGCCCGCAAGAAATGGCGTGAACTGGCAGCTATCCGCAGCCTGCCCGATATCCTTCAAAAACTGAAATAAGCTATTAATTTCCTGTGCTAATTTCCCCCTGAAGAAGTAACTTGTCGATACCTGACTTTTTTTCAGGTAGGTAATACAAGTCTAATGCGACCAGTATGGCAATAAATCCCCAAAAGGGGACAGATGCTTTATCAGTGTCGAGGAAGTCATTCATGGTTCCATGAAAGTAATACGTAATCAAGCCCAATAAAACCGAAAGGCTTATCATTTTAATCTCTTTGGAATCGGCCCTCCTATAAACACGCATCCCGGTTCGTATAACAAATACGAGGATACAAATGACCCAAACCATTCCCAACACCCCTGATTCTGAAAGAGGACCTATGTATTCACTGTGGGCATTCCCTTTATCTCCGGCATTGGTACTTATCCTGGTTTTTTCGCTGTAACGCTGGTAGGGAGCATATTCAAACTGGTAGGTCCCAGGACCGAAGCCTAAAATGGGCCGGTCCTTAAACATCCTTAATGCAGATGCCCACCGGTTCAGGCGTTCAAGGTTTGAATCATCTGTTGTAACATTTGAAATAGATTGTACATGCTCAATAAAGTTGGCCGAAGTCCCCTGTTTGTTCTTTTCCAGCTTTTCCCAGATCTCATTTTGAAACAACAAGAACATGCCGATCAGGATACCGAGAGAAAGCAGTATCCATTTCCATTTTATTTTCAGGGCTATGATAATATAAACTACGATAGCAAATGCCAGACTGACCCAGGCAGCCCTGCTAAAAGAAAGAATCAGGGCTATGATTAAGAACAACAGTACAAGTGTTGAAAAGAAACGTACTGTTTTTGAGTAAGTCTTAGAAAATGAGAAGCCAGTAAATATTGGGATAAAGAATGCCAAGATGGCTCCATAAGCAGTATGATCATTATAAAAAGGTTCCATGACCCAGTGCCCGGATTTCTCAGAGAAGCCCCATAAAAAATGGTTATACGTGGTATAAAAAATCACTCCTACAAGGGAAATTGCATATAGCCAGATAAATGAGTGGATATTCTTCATCTTCCTGAATAAGAGAATCCCGACAAAATAAAATGGAATGACAAACCACAGTCTGGCCGTCAGAGCTTTAAATGAGACAATGGGAATCTGGCTTGTCAAACTGGTAATGAACATCCAGGCAAGGCTAAGTAAAATAGCAATGGTTATCGGATGTTTAAGAATCTTCAGATCGTAATTATTTGAATAAAATATCTTTATAATAAACAAAGCCATGACACCTGCCATCAGTGGTTCGGTAGGAAGCGATACACCCCATCCAAATTCGGGGAGCACATAATTGATCGCAAGTGGTGTGAAAAATGCAGTCAGGAGCAGGATCTTGTCCATGGAATAAAAATACATATACAGGATAAAGGCAACAACCGGTATCAGGAGCGTCCAGTATATATCCTGCAGCATGAAATACACGTTAAGTGCAATAAACATTGCACTAATGGCATATACCCATTTTATTTTTGTTCTTTCCAGCAACGTTTTAGACAATTTGTGGTTATCAGGTCGTCTGAACCTCAGACCGTTTGCGTCTATTCTCAATGACCCCGATTACAAGTATAGCCAGGAATAATGATGCCAAGGCAGAAACCAGCACAATGACCCATCTGACAGGATATCCCTTTTTATCAGCGATGAAAGGTTTATTTAAAATATTAACATAGGTATAGTTTCTGTTCTCGTCAAGAACTGCACGGTCATAATCAAGTTTAAATGCGCTATAATCTTTAGTTATGGCAATCATCAGATTCGATAGCATTTCACGTTCACCTCCTTTTTCTTCCAGGTTCTTTTTTAACCGGTTCATTTCACCTCCCCTGCTGCCGGAACCTCCTCCAGAGAGGTAAGCCCTCATCACTTCACGGGTCTGGCTTGGGTAATCCAGCAGGCCATACTTAACGCCAAGTTCCTGTGCGCGCTGTTGAAGAGAATCCAGCTCTTTTCTTTTATAATTGGTAACTGTTCTATAGTTATTAACCACCTCCCTGAATTTTTCTTTATGAAGTCCGCGAAGCTTATAATTGTACTGGTTCATGATCTCATTCACAATATCACATGCAATCTTCGGATCTTTATCCCAGACCTCAATTATCACTGCATCATAAGGTGTTTTCGATATTTTGACATTTTGGCCGTATTCCCAAAGCAAGGTACTTGTGTAATATTCATACGAAGGATCTATTCCATAATGCCTGGCAAGATCAAATTTTGCAACTATGCTGTCACGGATATCTTTCGACTGAAGCACCTGCATCATTTGTTCACTGAGGCTTTCATCTGCATAGGCTGAAATGTTGGATGGATATATAACAGCAAATGATTTATAAAGTGGCGTTATGAATAAAGAACTGGAGAAAAAAGAAGCGATGATCACTGCAGCCACTACAATCACTGCAAGGTGAATTTTCCAGCGAATAAAGATCTGAATCAAGTTTTTACTTTTAAAATAATCTTCCATATCTGTATTATTTAGGAATTTCTATTTTATGGTTTTCGGTTCAGGAAAGATGAAATTTCTTGTGCGATTCGTAAATACTGATCTTTTCGATCATGATGATGACAATGATACTTAAAAAGAATGCAGAAAAGGTGGACACCAGTACGATCAGCCATTGCACAGGATAAGATTTCCGTTCTGCTTTATAGGCATTATTCACGATAAACTTTTGGGGCAGGTCTTCTTCCGCATCTACCTTGGCTTCCTTGAGTTTCGCCTGCAGTAAGGTCAGCTGATGGGTTTTGAATTCCAAGGCATTTTTCAGTGACATATAGATCCCACCGTATTTGCCAAGAACATCCAATCTTTTTTGCAAAGCAGCCATGGCAGATCTGTTGTTGTTACTGGTAGCGATGGCCATTTGCGTGTTCAGTGCCTGCGACTGATATTCCACATCATTCACACCAAGTTTTCCTATTGCGACCAATGAATCTGTAATCATGTCCACTTCCGACTTTAACGAATTATATTCAGTCTCCACGATCTTGTACCCTGAATAGGCTCTCTGCCTTTGCATCTGGTTTTTTGTGGAGTCGAGCAGATCTGCAATTTTATTGGCTATATCGGCCGCTATCTGCGGATCTTTGTCCAAAACCGATATCTGCACAGCCATATATTCAGTCCGACGGAAGGTAATATTCCTGTCATATTCTTTATAAAGGGTCTCATTCTTGTACCTTGAGGAAGAGTCAATTCGATAATGTTTCATCAAATTGAATTTCTGAATAATCCGGTCGCGTATTTTATTAGAACTTAAGATTTGTAATAGTTGTTCTGCTTGTTCGTCTTCGCCGAAGGCCATAAGATCCTGTCCTTTAGCTGATTGATCACTAAGCAAAGCTTTAGAGACGGAACTTGTACTTGCCGGATACATTATTACGACAGACTGGTATTTTGGTTTTATGAACCATGGGCAGGAAAAGAACCATGAGCTGAGGGAAGCAACAATGATGACAATTATCAGCGGTTTTCTCCACTTGTACAAAAATATGACCAGGCTGCCAGAATCAAAATCCTCATTCCTTTTCATTTCATTTGTCATGGGATCAGATATCAAATATTTTCCAAAATTATTGTTTTTTCCTGAAACCACAAAAAGTAAAGATAATCGGGGAGAAGGACTAGTCTATTGATCTTCCCGCATGATCTGAATCATGGACTTCAGGTCAAGTAGTTTTAAGGCAGCAGCAAAACCGAAAGACAGTACAATCATCAGAAAAAAGTTCAGAAGCCAAGAATTATCGGATGGCCCGATACCCAGTTGCTTGAAATCAACTACTTTCGAGATGAAATTCAAAAGTATTACCCCGATAATGAAGAACAGGAGTGTGAGAAGGTATCTGTAATTTATTTTGAATTTAAAAATCTTTTGTACGATGATCACTTGTATGATGGCAATAAAAAACTGGGTGACCAGGCTAGCATAAGCTGAGCCGACTGCTAAAAGGCGTGGGATCAGGATAAGGTTCATGCTGAAATTGATCACTAATCCGATGAGGGAAATGATGTTCAGCTGCTTCAGATTGCCATTTGCAGTTAACAGGGTCCCAAAGATGTATGTTGTTGAAACTGCAATAAATCCACCCATCAGCAGCTTGAATACCTCTGCCGACCTGTCAAAGTGCTCCCAATAAAGGAGTTTCATAATCTCATTGCTATAAAAGATGCATCCGAATGCAAAGATGACTGCGATTGTGATCAGGATCGTAAACGAAAGTTTTACCATCTTTTCGACGGATTCTTTCCTTTTGATCATACGAGCGAACACCGAGATCAGAAGCACAGAAAACAAGTAAGCTATCATATTGGCTGCATCCAGCAAGCGAAAGCCATTTGCATATATCCCCACCTGGAAATGAGCTGTATTAATTTCACTGCCTGGCGCAGTTGCTTTATCCGGTAAAAGTTTGCCAAGCATGACAGGATCAAGTCTGTTGTATAAAGTCATCAGGAGTACCAATGAAGCGAAGGGAAGGCTCCGCTTGATAATCATCAGAAAAAAAGGCCAGTTTACGCTGAGTTTGCGGAAACTGGCCTTTTTTATAACTATTAAGGAAGCGATCAGCACTGTGATCCCATAAGCTGCTGTTTGCGAATACACGAACCATTCGATCCTGAATTTTGTAGCGGTAATATGGCCCCACAATAATATACTGCAAAAAAGAATCATGAGTATCCGATCCAATACAGACAGGATGCTGTCGGTTTTAAACATCAACAAACCTGAGACATTCGACCTCAGGTATAAAATAAAGGAAGTGAGGATCTGGTTAAAGGCAAGCCATACAAGGAGTCTCATCTGATCAGCCTTGTATTTCATAAGGAATGCAACGGAAAAGGCAATGAAAATATAGACCAGGGCAAGCAGAAACTTCAGCACCACGATGGCAGAAAAATGCTTATTCAGCAGCTGTTGATTCTGTGCGATGTTTCTGTTATTGAAATTTGTTATTCCAAGATCCAGGAAAATATTGAAAAGAAAAGAAAAATTAAGGAGATCAAAATAGAAGCCATAATCCATTGCCCCGACCACATTCTGAACGTTCCTGTCGATGGCAAAGATCCAAACCGGCTTGATTAAAAGGTTGAGAAAAAGCATCAACCCCAGGTTCGTCAGAAATTTCCGCTGCATAAAAAAGTAAAAGCTTCTGGGATCAGAAACTTTTCATCAAAACAATAAAAAATATTCGGATATTTGCTACAAAGTTAACAATTAAACTTTTGTATTAACAACAATACTCCTATATTTTCAATACCTGATGAACATTGCTGTCAATACCCGCCTGTTAATCAAAAATAAACTTGAAGGAATTGGTTGGTTCACCTTTGAATCGCTGAAAAGGATCACCACGCAGCATCCTGAGCACCATTTCTATTTCATATTTGACAGGCCGTTCAATCCCACCTTTGTCTTTTCTTCCAACATTACACCTATTGTGCTGTCCCCTCCGGCCAGGCATCCTTTACTTTTCTGGTTCTGGCTTGAACGCAGGTTACCCCGGTTGCTTAAGAAACTGAAACCCGATCTTTTTATTTCCCCTGATGGGTTCATCTCCCTGAAATCTGAGACAAAATCACTTGCTGTATTGCACGACCTTAATTTCGAGCACTACCCTAAAGATATGCCATGTTCTTTCCGCTGGTATTATCATTATTTCTTCCCGAAGTTTGCAAAAAAGGCTGTCAGGATAGCCACAGTCTCAGAGTTTTCAAAACAGGATATCATTGACCAATACGGGAAAGATCCTCAATATATAGATGTTGTTTACGACGGGGCTAATGAATTGTACAATCCCCTTTCCCCGGAAATGATCTCCCTGACCACGCAAAAATACACATCGGGCTGCCCCTACTTTATTTTTATCGGTTCTCTTCATCCAAGGAAAAACCTGGTGAATCTTTTCAGGGCATTTGACCTTTTCCGTAGAGATCATGAGGGTGATGTCAAATTACTGATCGTAGGTGCGCGCAAATGGTGGACGAAGGAGATCGGTAATGCACTCAAGGAAATGCAGTTTTCAAAAGACGTTGTATTCAGCGGACGGCTGAATGCAGAAGAACTGGTACGGGTCCTTGGTGCCTCCATGGCACTCACTTATGTTTCCTATTTTGAAGGATTCGGGATCCCTATCGTTGAAGCTTTCCGTTGCGGTGTGCCCGTCATCACTTCCAATGTGACATCGATGCCGGAAGTTGCAGGAGATGCTGCCTTGCTGGTTAATCCATTTCAGCCAGAGTCCATTGCGGGGGCAATGAAAAAAATCGCTGAAGACAGCGTTCTCCGTGACACCCTTATCAAGAAAGGGCTGGCCAGAAAAAATGAATTTACCTGGCAAAGAACATCCGACCTGCTTTGGGATTCGATCGTAAAAGCAATAAAATCAACCTGACCCCATGAATATACTCTTGCTTGGTTCCGGAGGAAGGGAACATGCCATCGGATGGAAAGTATCGAAGAGTCCGAAAGTTGATAACCTTTTTATAGCACCCGGTAATGCAGGAACTTCATCCATAGGAAAGAATATTCCTCTTTCCCCGAATGACTTTGACTCCATCCGGAAGTTTGTCCTGGAAAATAAAATAGATATGGTCATCGTGGGACCCGAAGATCCGCTGGTCAATGGCATTTCAGATTTTTTCCTTGAAGATGAAGAGCTGAAAAAAGTATCTATTATTGGTCCCCTTAAAGAGGCAGCCATGCTTGAAGGATCGAAGGAATTTGCCAAGCAATTCATGAACCGCCACAACATACCAACTGCTGCTTACAGGACTTTTACGAAAGATAACCTGGAGGAAGGGTATGAGTTCATTGAACAATCCCGTCCTCCTTATGTTTTAAAAGCCAACGGTTTGGCTGCAGGGAAGGGTGTCGTCATTTGTCATACCGCGAAAGAAGCAAAGGAGGAACTACATTCCATGCTGGTCGGATCAAAATTCGGAGACGCATCTGCACGGGTCATCATTGAAGAATTCCTGAAAGGAATCGAACTTTCAGCTTTTGTGCTCAGTGATGGCAAAACTTATAAGATCCTTCCCGAAGCCAAGGATTATAAAAAGATCGGCGAGGGTGATACCGGTCCAAACACAGGGGGCATGGGTTCTGTTTCCCCAGTACCATTTGCCGATCAATCATTCAGAAAGAAGATTGAGAGCAGGATCATCAATCCAACCATTGAAGGCCTGAAAAGTGAAAATATTGACTACAGGGGATTTATTTTTTTCGGGCTGATCAATGTTAAAGGAGACCCATATGTCATTGAATACAACTGCCGGATGGGCGATCCTGAAGCAGAATCAGTCATGCCCCGCATTCAAAATGATATTGTTGATCTTTTCCTTGCCGTTTCAAGGCAGCAACTAGATAAAGAGGTGATCCATACAGATCCAAGGTTCTGTGGTACGGTGATGCTGGTTTCCAAGGGGTACCCTGATCAATACGAAAAAGGCAAGCTGATCAATATATATGGCGAGACAGATGGCAGCATTCTCTTTCATGCCGGTACAAAAACTGACCCGGCAACGGGAAAAACCGTCACCAACGGAGGAAGGGTAATTGCAGTTACTTCCATCGGAAATTCGATAAGGGAAGCTCTCGATCTATCTTACAAAAATGCAGCAAAAATTGAGTTTGAAGGCAAACACTGCCGAAGTGATATAGGATTTGACCTTTAAAGTACCTATCTCCTGCTATTATGATCCTTCGCTTCTTCCGATCCAGTTTTCCCATACAGTTCATCACGATCGGGATCATTGGCATCCTGCTTTGGAGCCGTGCGTTCATTCATCCCCCGCTCATGCCGGCACCAGATGGTCCTGTCCCGCTTTATGGATTGATCTTTAACCTGCTTCACGGGTTACCGCATTTAGCCTGCATCCTCGGCTTCATCCTCATGCTATTATGTTCATATCTGCTAAACCGGCTGCTGACCCAAAATGAGGTCGTCCTGAAAAACTCATCCCTCTCAGCCCTGATATTTATCGAACTGATGAGTTATTTCCCGTTCCTTCTCACCTTGCACCAGTTAAGCATTGCCACTTTCTTACTGCTGATGATCCTGGAGCGGCTGTACAAATCGTACAGCAAATCAGAATCGCCTGAACTTACCTATGTTGCAGGATTCCTGGTCGGAATTGCCTCCTTATTCTACCTGCCATTTCTCCTGTTTTTCCTATTCCTCCTGATCTCATTCATCATATTCAGGAACATTGACTGGCATGAATGGGTAGGTTCCTTTGTTGGGCTGGTCACTCCTTATATTTTTCTGTCAGTATATTATTTCTGGTTTGATAAATTACACTCTAAAGCAGATGAGTATCGGCGGTTCTTTCTGGTCTCTTTTGACACGGCCCCGCTCCGTGAGCCTACTTTTGTAATCCTGAGCGCTATTGTACTTTTCCTCCTGGCATTAGGAATGATCACAGGCCTATCGGGTTTATCAGAAAGAACTGTTGAGATCAGGAAGAAGATAATCCTACTGATCTGGCTTATCCCGATAATGATATTATCCATTTTCTTTTCGGGTAATCTTCTGAAATACCACCTCCTGATCTCATTTATCACATTAGCCGGGCTGCTGAGCATGTACCTTTTAAAGATAAGGAAGACATTACGGGCAGAAATAATCTTTGTTTGCGTCCTTGTGATCCTGGTACTGAATAATTTACTATCAGGGCTATTGTAACATGAATCTATTTCCGGATGCTAAAAAGTCATTACTCTTTTGAATTTATTGAAGCTGGCTGCGATGAAGCAGGAAGAGGATGCCTCGCGGGACCTGTGTTCGCTGCTGCTGTGATCCTGCCAAAACAGTTCAGGAATGAGATCCTCAATGATTCAAAAATGCTGAGTTCCAGGCAGCGCGAAAAAATGCGGATCATTATTGAATCTGAAGCCATTGCGTGGGCTGTTGCCAAAGTCGATGCTCCTGAAATAGACGAGATAAATATTCTGAATGCATCCATTCTATGCATGCATAAAGCCATCGGTGAGCTTCAGACCATCCCGCAATTGCTTCTTATCGATGGAAACCGTTTCCATCCATATCCGGGTATTCCCCATCACTGCATTGTAAAAGGAGACTCAAAATTCCTTTCCATTGCGGCAGCTTCAGTTCTGGCAAAGACCTACCGGGATGCATTCATGAAAAAATTGCATGAGCAATTTCCGGTATATGACTGGATCCATAATAAGGGCTATCCCTGTAAAAAACACAGGGAAGGACTTTTTGAATATGGAGTGTCACCTTATCACCGCAAAAGCTATAATCTGTTCGGACAACTCAGGATCGATTTTAACTGACAGTGTCTTGTTAATTATATTTAGGAGTTTTTTTCTGCATTGCATTTATTTTGGTCTAATTTTGACCTTTTAATTTCCAGATAAGAAAGCAACATCATGCGACATATCAAACCGATCGTTATCGTTTTCAGCATTATCATCCTTATTGCGGGTCTCGGATATCTCTCATGGATGATCTATCAGAAGATCCCCGGGCAAAACGAGTCGCCGCTGAAAGCAATTTCAGAGAATACAGCTCTTATCATCCAGGTAAACAGGCCTGCAGAACTCGCCCAGGACATCATCAGCCAGAATCTCCTGTGGAAAGAATTAACGATAATCCCTTACTTTTCGAATGTAAAAAATGACATCAGGAAAATTGATTCCCTTTTACAGACTAAGCCTGATCTTTTACAAGTAACAAAGAAATATCCTTTATACCTGGCCATGACGATGGTGACGCGGTCATCTTATGGATTTCTTTTTTTGAGCTCCATCCCTGAGAAAAACGGAGAAGATCTTATTACAGGGTTCCTTGAAGATAATTTCAAAGAAAAGATCAGTATCCTTAAGAATCAATACGGTTCTGCGAACCTTGTAAGGGTGATCCTGAAAGGTACCCGCGAGCCATTTTATTTTGCTGTAAGAAAGGGAGTCTTCATGGGTAGCTCCCATCCAGAGCTGGTGACCAAAGCCATCGACCAGCTGTATCTTAACATCCCATCACTGGCTGAATCAGGTTTTCAGAAAGTGGAAACCACCACGGGAAAAAAGGTAGATGCCAACATATATGTCAATTACCACTTAATTCGTCACTTTATTTCAAACCTGCTGCAGTCCGATCTGCAGAATGAAACATATAAGGTTAACTGGTTTGCCGATTGGAGCGGACTCGATGTTATCTTAAAGAAAGATGAGATGCTCATCAACGGGTTCACGACCATTGCGGATACAGGTTCGCAGTATCTTGGTATCTTTTCAGGACAGGCGCCTCAAAAAACCGGCATGATGAGCGTCCTGCCAGATAATATCTCCAGGTTTGCCTGGATGGGGTTCAATACCATCAGTGATATTTATTATAATTTTCAAACTTTTACTTCTAAAAACCAGGGTTACACTGACTTTAACCAGGAGCTGCAGGATTTTGAAACACGGCAACAGGTTGTCATTAAAGACTATATCCTTCCATGGATGGGTTCAGAACTCTGCATGGCAAGGGCATTGAATAACCCTGAAACAATAAGGGAAGACCCATATGCCATTGCGAAAGTCAACGACAAAGAACTTGCCGACAGTCTGCTTGGAGAACTCGGAAAATTATTCCCAAAAAAAAAGGATTCTATCTCCTATCACAAAGTAACTATCCGCTTCCTGCCTTTCCCCATGCTGATGCCAGGCCTTTTCGGATCTGCATTCAACGATGTGCGTACCAATTGCTATGCCTTCCTGGGCAATTATATCATTTTTGGAAATGATCTGCTGGCGATGAAAGATATTATCGATCATTATACCTATGGGAAAGTTCTCGAAAAAGATAAAACATTTCAGGCTGTAAGCGAAAATATTTCCGACCAGACAAATTTATTCTACTACTTCAATACCGAACGTTCACATTCCACACTTACAGCAACTTTCAGCGATGAAATGAATGCACAGGTTGAACCTGTTTTTGACTCCCTGAAAAAATTTGAATCGGTTGCACTGCAGTTTACCTGCAAAGGAAAGATCTTTTACACAAGCCTTTTCATCCACTATAATCCAGCTTCAAACAAACAGGGACCGCTTGAATGGGAGACTGCACTGGATACCCTTGTTAACGGCATTCCCCAAATTGTAAGGATCAGCCGTTATGGACCAAAAGCAGTTCTAGCCTTCGACCTTGCCAATCATCTTTATTTAATTGACTCAGCAGGGAACATTATGTGGAAAGTAGCAGTTTCAGGCAAGCCCATGGGCTTACCACAAGAGGTCTATGGCAAGGGAAACGACAGTACCTGTTTTCTTTTTAATACAGAAAGACAGTTGCAAATGATCAGATCCGATGGAAAGAATGTTACAGGATACCCGGCAGATCTTCCTGTAAACGCAACTGAAAACCTGACACTTGCAGAACTGGGCAAAAATAAAGAATCAAGGATCTTTATCGCATTAGCTGATAAAAAGGTCCATGCTTTTGAGTTAAATGGAAAGCCCCTATTCAGCTGGCCCAATCCCGGGCTTAATGAAGGGATCGGTCAGCCAGTGCAGGTCCTGCACAGCGCAAATAAGGATTTCATCTTTATTACAGGTAAGAACGGCCGACTGCTTGTCACAGACAGAAAAGGGAAATTCATTATGAGCCTTGCAAAGAATGTCAGGGTTTCGACGAATAATAAATTTTATGTAAACAAAACGAACCGAAAAGGCCTTTTTCTTACGACCGACCCGACAGGTAAAGTTTTATATTTCCAGGAGAGCGGCAGGACCTCAGAAGCCACATTCAACCTTTTCACGAACACCCACACTTTCCTTTACGAAGACATAGACAACGGCGGCCACTACGAATTCATTTTCTATGATCATAACAGGATCTATTATTATGACCGTTTCTATAAGCTGATATACAGTTATACCTTCCGCAGGGACATCACAGTGCCTCCTTTTATTTTAGAATTGCCCGGGGGTGAAAAAAGGATTGGCGCTGTTTCAGGTTCAGCAAATGAAATCTACCTTCTCAACATCAAGGGTATAATCGATGTGCTTCCGGGCATAAGGGGCAATACTGCTTTTACGATTGGAAATCCAGGGACTGACCGTGGACTTAAGCTTGTGATCGGAGGCGGGAAGTACATTAAATGTTATACATTACCTTAATAAGATCTTCTGGCCCTGTTTCAGCGGATGGCCGGCCTTCAGCTTATTGATCTTATAAAGCCTGTCAAGTTCGATCCCATACATCTGGGATATTGTGTACAGTGTCTCGCCATGTTTCACAACATGCGACGGAATGGCTCCTTTCCTTTTCTTAGGCTCAAGATAAACCATCTGGCCAGTGACCAAAGAAGCATCCTTCTTCATATCATTGAACTTCCTGATCTGTTTCTCTGAAACATGAAATGATTTTGCAATTTTCTTAATATTATCATTTTTTCCGCAAATAATGAACTGAAGTCCATTATTCTGGTATACGGCTCTTTTACCGGGGCCTTCGGCAAAGAACTCATATTTACCAGCCGGTGCAGTCGATCTGACAGAATCCAATAGCTGAGCGATAGTGTCGCTCATGAGAGACAAATCAGCAACATCGTATTGATATAACTTATAATCCTCGATTGTTTTCACCAGGCGGCCGGCATATTGCGGGTTGGTCGCGTATCCATATTCCTTGAGGCCATTGGCCCAGCCCTTGTAATCTGTGATCTCGAGCCTGAAAAGGGGTTTATAGCGATCCTGGCCAGAGAGATAGATGGAATGGTCCCTGAATGATTCTTCAGGGTTGTTGTATTTACGGAAACATTCATTTTTTGTCTCATCATCCTGAAGAAAAGTGCTCCCAGACCAATCCTTGTGGCATTTGATCCCAAAATGATTATTGGCTTCTGTCGATAAGCGGCTTCTCCCGGCATTAGTTTCATAGATTCCCTGTGCAAGTGTGATACTTGCAGGGATCCGGTACACCAACATCTCCCTGATGGCAATTTCCTTATAAGCCTGAATGTATGCTTTCACCGCCTCATCATATCCGTTATTCTGCGCAACTGCACTCCTGCAGGGAATAAATAATGAACAGGAAAAGATCAAAATCGAAATCAGAAGGAAAAACCGCGAAGCAGAGTTACAATTTCCGCAATGTTTCAAGAGGCATTGTAAATTCCTCTCAGCAGATAAGTTATTAATCATTACTTTATATTATTCACTATTCAATGCCCCCGATGAGTTCCTTAAACCTCCTGCCCCTTATTTCAAAATTCTGGAATTCATCATAACTGGCAGCAGCCGGTGAAAGCAGGCAGATATAACCTTTCCTGGTCACATTGAAGGCAATATCCTTAAAATCATCAAACCTGGATATTAAGAACAATGTTTGACCAGGATTCTTTATATCCCTGATCTCGTGCAGTATCCGGCGGCCAGCATCACCTGTAAAGATCAGGTTCCTCACTGAGGAGGCCGACAGAAATTTTGCAAGTCCCGAATAATCGATCCCCCGATCAAACCCTCCGAGTATCAAAGTATCCACCTTGTCCAATGCCTTCACGGCTTCAATACAGGCTTCAGGGATCGTGGCAATCGAGTCATCGTAAAATTGAATTCCATTCACCTCACCCACATATTCTATCCTGTGTTCCAGTCCTCTAAAAGAGGATATCCCTTCTGCTATGGCCTCATTATCAATACCCAGTAACCTGCACGTACATGCAGCGGCCATTATATTCATCAGGTTGTGATCGCCTTTTAATTTCATTTTCCTTTTGAGATCAAAGATCAATTCTTGCTCTCCCCGTTTTGAAAAGACCATCTGTCCGTTTTGAATGTTGCAACCTTCAGCCAATTCAGTTTGCAAAGAAAAAGGCATCCGTGCCTGAATATTCATTACTGAAACAAACTGCTTTATCCGCTCATCATCGTTGTTAAAAATGAAATAGTCGCCTTTGACCTGATATTTGGCAATATTCATCTTGGCAGCCTGGTAGTCATGAAATGACCTGTATGCATCAAGATGTTCCTGGTAGAGGTTAAGAAGCACAGCAAGGTGGGGTGAATTCCTAACGTACTCAAGCTGGTGCGACGATAATTCATAGACCAGGTTTGTTTCAGGGCTTATCTCGTCTATGAAATCAAATGCCGGCCGACCAATATTCCCCATGAGCAGCGAATCTTTCCCGGCCAGTTTCAGGATGTGGTATATGAGGGTGGCGGTGGTACTCTTTCCCTTGGTCCCCGTGACACCGATGACCTTGCCTGAATACCAGCTCAGAAAAAGATCAGTTTGTGATGTGATTGAAGCCGGATCGAGGTCATAAATAATATCTTTTAAAGAAATCCCGGGTGTTTTCAATATCCTTTCGAAGGAGTTCAAACCTTCCAGATAGCCTTCGTCCAGATGAAGATCCACGAAACGATCATTTTTCAGCATCTCATTTTCCCCGACTGCTTTATCAGCATCGGCAATGGTAAGATGCTGTTCAGGCAGGACGCGCCTTATCAACCGGTAGCTTGATTGTCCTTCCCTGCCAAAGCCGAGGAGAAGCACTTTCCTATTTTCCAGTTCTCTCCTGATCAGGTCAAGCATCGATTTTTGATCTTAACAATATGGCAAATTCTCCGGGAAGAAAGTGGGTATTATTAAAGGTATGAAGGAGAGCCCCGGGATCAAAATCACTGTAACGCGAATACATTTCAGAATCCTTATAAAGCTTCAGCAATGCAGGCAACCCGGATCCGGGCATCACTTTTATTGTCAGCTGAAGGGCTGCATTTACTTCATCCATGGTCCCGATGCAATCAAATGGTTTCGATTCCGTCATGCCAGTGAGTTGTCGGAGAAGAGGCCAAAGGTCAGTATCATTCAAAAGATCCTTCCCGAAGATCGATACCAGCCTATCACGCGGAATGAAAGGAGACAGGATGATGAAGGTAAACAGGCATTTTGCGCAGCTCCCGCACCAGGTATCTGTCTTGCTTCCAACGTTACAGCTTTTAAAAACTTCGAAATACTGGGGCAATTCTGAAAACAGCCGGGCAATCTGCAATTCATTCAAGGGCCTGAGAAAACTAAAATACTCGATATCGGGGGTGATAAACCTGTTCATATAGTACCTAAGGTCTTCTTCGAACTCCACCGATTTTGAGTACTGGTGATTTATACCAGAGCCTTTCACTGTCGACTCATTGGCACTTGACTCATTCGACAACGCAATATACTTTTTGCCGGATAATCCTGCTGCCAGGACTGAAACAAAAGCAATTAAGGCAGAAAAAGGAGTATGGCCATTGAGGAATCCTTTTGAATTCAGCTCGAGAAGAACAGGATCGATGGTGCGGTAAACCTCAACGATCGAATCATAATAAAGACCCATCTTCATCACGGTCCCTTTGCTTGCATCTCTCGGGTTAAGGATCAGCGGGATATTCCCGTTCTGGTGTCCGAGGATCTCGAGGGTAACCACAGAATCCTTACCTCCACCGACAGGAACGATCGCAGTGTTGTCAAGATGAAGGGAAAATGGCCTCAATTCATTTCCCGGCTCACTTTCTATCTGAATAAAGCTTTCAAGATCCGTTGATATGCCATTCATGTACCTGAACTCACCCAAGCCGTTAAAATACAATTTCTTCCACCAGCTTAACTGTTCCTGTGAAAGTGAATGACCACGAACGATCAGCTTATGCGGACAGGCAGCTTTCCAATAGCTGATGGATTCAACCATACCTATCTGGAAAAGAATATTCTCGAAAAGGGCATCACTGATATTCCCCTCAATAAAGAAATCCTTCGGGGGGACTATTATTGTTGGATGAAATACGAATTTATCCGAGAGGGAAAAATGAAATTGCGCCCGCAATCCTTTGTCAGAATATTGATAATCAAATCCATCAAAGGCCAGAAAAGGATATTCAGCCCGCAGTTTATTAAATTTCTCCTTACGATGAACTTTTGGCATAAATTGGTATTAATTTTGCTGATGTGCGATGACAAAAGTACTAAAATGAGATGAATAATGGAAAAGCGCATCATAAAACCGAAACAAGGCATTATCCTTATTTCCGAGCCATCTCTGCATGATTTTTACTTCCGGCAATCGATCGTATTGCTGGCAGAACACAATGAAGAAGGTTCGTTCGGGATCATCATCAATAAGCCTATTGAAGTCAGGCTGAACGACCTCCTGAAGAATTTTCCTGATTTCAACGCGCCGGTTTATCTTGGCGGCCCTGTCAAGACTGACAGTATTTTCTACCTTCATACTAAACCAAAGATCGAAGGCAGCCTGGAGATCATGAAGGGATTGTACTGGGGAGGCGATATCGAGGCCATCCGCGAGATGATCAACCTGAACCAGATCAGCGAAAATGAGATTCGTTTTTATGTAGGTTACTCAGGCTGGGACCCTGCACAGCTTGACCGCGAGATCAAGGAAAAATCCTGGATCCTCTCCCATACTTCTGTTGAAGAGGTGATTAACCCTGATCCGCAGACCCTATGGCGCACCCATTTAAGAAATATGGGGAAGGATTATGCACTATGGGCCAACTTTCCGGCTGATCCATCTTTTAATTAACCGCTCGTTCCGGGTAGACATGACTCCTATTATAAAAACTTTAATCTTATGATCAGGCACATAGTATTATTGAAAATGCATGATTCCGGTACCCCGGAAGAAAAAATCAAAGCCACAGAAGCAGTCCGGAATGAGTTGTTATCCCTGAAAAACAAGATCCCATTCATCGAAGAATACGAAGTTGGTATCAATATATCCAACGATAATGCAGCTTATGACCTGGCTATCAATTCTGCTTTCGCATCAAAAGAAGACCTCAAATCCTACATTATCCACCCGGATCACCAAGCTTTTATCCTCTTCAATAAAAAATATTCAGAAAAAAAGGTCGTGGTTGATTACGAATATTAGAACCTTTTCAGGATACACATGGCAAAGTTTGTATATTTGTCAATTAATTCCTCCCTATGAAACATCCTGAATCCAGCCAGCAAAATCCCTCCACCAATTATTACGGTCAAATCCCTTCAGAACAAATTGAATCCAGGGAACCCAAGCGTTCTCCTGGTGACCGTGCAAAAAAAGCCCGTGATCTTTATTTTGAAGCAAAATCTTCAGCCTCCGTAGAATTCCCCTATTGGTATACGCGCAGATGGGAAGAACTGGAGGGTGAAATTCATATTGTCAGGCGGGGTGAAGCACTTAAATCAGGATTTGAACACCTGACCCCGGTAATTTATCCCGGTGAACTGCTTGTCATGGGAAAAGCAGCCTATCTGAGGGGTTCTTATCCAATGCCGTGGCTTTCAGAAGCCTTCTTTATGGCTGTTGAAGACACCCTTTACAAGGAAGCGATGGAATCAGGAAAACTTACGGCTGACACCTTCACGACTGTTGGCAAGGGCGGAGGAAACGTTATAAAAAGCAGCGGAAATGTGATCTCAATTGCAGGTAAGTTCGGGCTCAGAAAGGAAGAATTACCCATCCTGATGGAAGTCGCGAAGAAATGGAAGAACAAATCAGTTGACGATATCGGTCATAAATATGAACAGCTGGTGCCGGGTTACAAAGAGAAAGAAGCTCTGATGCGGTCGGTTATCTGTATGTTCGACTCTGGATACACGCTGCCGCAGGGCCGGGAGGTTATAAACTATTATTATCCGCTGCAATATGGTATCAACGGGATCATAAGGATCTGCAAGGAAGGAATTGCAGAGGCGGCAGGGTTTCCCGATATGGACCGTATCTATTTCTTCAAGGCTGTGATCCTGATGATGCAGGGATTAAAAAGCTGGATCCTCAATCATTCTGAAGAGGCGAGGTTCCTCTCATCACTCGAACAAGACCAGAAACAGAAAGGAGAATATGATGAAGTTGCCGAGCGGCTTGAATGGCTATCATCAGACCGTCCGCGCAGCTTTCATGACGCCTTGCAGATGATCTGGATATTCCATACCGCAGTTTTGAATGAAGATGCCATTTCAGGTCTTTCTCCGGGTCGCGTAGGACAGGTGCTTTATCCATACTGGAAAAGAGATATTGAAAAGGGAGTGATAGATCGTGAAAGGACCCTTGAACTGCTGGAATGCATGAGGATCAAATTTACCGAAATCGATTGCTTTGCATCAATGGGAGTTGTGGGTGGTGTTCTGTCAGGAAATACCTTCAACAACCTCTGCATCGGGGGATTGAAAAAAGACGGAACCCAGGCAGCCAATGAGCTGGAGATGCTGATCCTGGAAGCAGGCATTACCTGTGATACACCTCAGCCTACCTTATCCTTGTTGTATGACGAGAAGCTTCCTGAAGAATTCCTGATGAAAGGTATTGAATGCACAAAGATCGGGACGGGGTATCCTGCATGGGTTAACAACCGGGTTGCCATGGAATTCCTGCTCAGCAACTATGGCCATGAAGGCATGCAGATTGAGGAAGGGCGTGCCTGGGCTATCGGCGGTTGCCTTGAGACTTCTCCCGGGAGCTGGATGCCGCTTGAACTCGATGGAGAGATCCATTGGATCCCTGGCGGTTCTGCACCTGCAACCAGTGTTGGCGTTCATTTCCTTTCCCTGCCAAAATTGTTGGAAGTTACTCTTTTCGATGGCATGGATATGCGGAGCGGAGAACGGGTTTTCCCTTCCCATGGATATGCGCTGGAATCATATGAAGAGCTGTGGAGCGCATTTAAGAAATATTTTCACCGTGCGGTGGAGGTCCTCACCCTTACCAACAATATCCAGCATGATGCCTGGCGAAAGATTGCCCCATCGCTGGTAAATTCAATGCTCAAGCCCGATTGCCTGAAGAAGGGCAAGGATATTGGACAGATGGGGAGCCGGTTTAATACAACCTTTAATGTTGAATCGTGCGGAACGGCCAACTTAATCAATTCACTGGCATCGATGAAGAAAAACGTGTATGATGATAAGAAATACACGTTGACAGAATTCAGGAATGCCATCCTGGCGAATTTCGGATTCAAGACGGCACAGGAAACCGGGTCATATTCTCTTACTGATCAGGTGCCAAAGGAAGAATACCATAAATGGAAACATATCCACAAGGCGGCATCGGATGCACCAAAATACGGTAATGACGATAAATATGTTGATCAGATCATGGCAGATTGGGAAAACTGGTTTTGCAGTATGACCCATGAATTCAAGTCGTTATACGACCAACCGCTGTATGCCTGCCAGATCTCGGTTTCGACCCATGGCCCGATGGGAGCAGTGACGCTGGCATCGCCAGACGGAAGGCTATGCGGAACCACTTTTTCAGACGGATCGGTGTCAGCCTTCCCCGGAACGGACAGGAATGGCCCCTATGCACTGTTTGAGTCGGCTTCATGCTGGAACCATTCACTTTCACAGAACTCACAGCTGAATATGAAGATCCATCCTTCGGTAGTGAAAGGAAGGGAAGGGTCAAGGAAGTTCCTTGAACTGATCAGGGCCTATATGCGGAAAGGGGGGTTCCATGTTCAGTTCAATATCGTCGATTCGAGGATGCTGAAAGATGCCCAGGCCCATCCTGATAACTATAGGAGCCTGTTAGTCAGGGTTGCAGGATTTACGCAATACTGGGTTGAATTAGGGAAACAGATCCAGGATGAAGTAATTTCAAGGACAGAGTATGAAGCATTGTAACATCCACGGGAACCATGGAAAACAGTTGTAAAGATTGTAAATTTTACCTTCCTGCAGATGTCTATAAGGGCATCTGCAAGATCGAAAAGACCAACATCGGTCCGGATGACCTGATGTGTTCAAAATTTGAACGGCTGCCAAAATGCAAGTTTTGCCGTAAATACAAACCTGAAAAGGAATTCCTGGGAAGCTGCCTCGGGGAAACCATGGCCTACCCCGATATGAATGCTTCCAAATGTGCAGGATTTGAATGGTTTCAGCAAAACTAACCGACGGTTATCTCTTCGACATCCAGGGCTTTTCAGTTCATGACGGCCCGGGATGCAGGACATTGATCTTCCTGAAAGGATGTTCATTAAACTGTAGTTGGTGTTCCAATCCTGAAGGATTGAACTGTTACCCTGAACCTCTTTACAACTCATCAAAATGCATTTTCGATCATCTTTGCATTAAAGCTTGTAAAAAGCAGGCTATCGCTGCAGCAGACCATTCAATTCTTATTTTGACAAAGAGGTTTGTCGTGAATGCGATACCTATGAATGTTCCGAAGCCTGCTGCACGGGGGCTTTAAAGAAAGGCGGTTATAAAATCACTGTAAATGAGCTGATGAAAATTATTCAACGTGACCGCCAGTACTGGGGAAGCACGGGGGGTATCACACTATCGGGAGGAGAGCCATTCATGCAGCCTGAATTTGCAGATGCTCTGTTACGACAATGCCATCAATCATTTATTCATACTGCAGTTGAGACCTGCGGAAATGTATCCTGGAAAAACATAGAATCATCGCTTGAGAGTATTGACTGGATCCTATTCGATCTCAAGCATATGGATGATGAGAGCCATTTACAGATGACCGGGGCAGGCAACAAACTGATCCTGGAGAATGCACGCCGGCTGGCTGCTGAATATAAAGGGAGGCTGGTCTTCAGGATGCCGGTCATCCCGGAATTTAATGATCATGAAGAACATATCCTGCAAATAGCAGGATTTCTAAGTTCAATCGGAAAGGATGAGATCAATATACTGCCGTTGCACCACATGGGGAGGGAAAAGCACAGTTTCCTTGGAAAGTCTTATTATACAAGCGACTTCTCTACACCATCAAAAGAATCCCTTCAACTGATACAGAAAATTTTCAATAATCAGGGGATAACTTGTTATGCAGGAAGTGATACGCCTTTTTGATCAAGTGTATAGTGTGAAGTGCGAAATGTGAAATTGAGTGACTAAAAAGAATAAATTTCAAGTCTTTTAAAAAAGTTCTGAGACATTAACTGCCAAGAATTCTTCCAAAGGGATCCCTTCTTTTCCAACAAGAAGTACTTTTTCAGGTTTGAACTGTCTGGAGAATGATTTAATTCCTGAAGATGACTTGTTACGACCACTTTTTACTTCTATCCCGATCGATTTATTCCCTTTCTGCAAAACAAAATCCACCTCATCATTACCTTCCCTCCAATAGAAGAGTCCTATCTGATCTGTAAAAGACTGATTCAGAAGATGGGTTCCAATGACGGATTCGATCCATCGACCATATTTTTCGGGTTGTTGAATAATTTCTTTTTGCCGGCCGGAACCGGAAGCGGACATTAACGCCATATTGAAGACCTGGAATTTAGGGATTGAGGCACGTTGCCTGATTGCAGAGGGTGAAAATTTCTCTACTCCCCTGATCATACCAGCACCTTCGAGAAGTTTAAGATAGTGTGCCAATGTCGTAGTATTCCCGGCATCTTTCAATTGTCCAAGAATTTTATTGTATGAAAGGATCTGGCCCGACCATGAGCAGGCAAGGTCAAAGAGGTTGCGAAGCAATGCAGGCTTATCGATCCTTGACAGCAGTAAAATATCCTTCATTATCGTTGTCTCGATCAGGGAATAACGGATATAATCCCGCCAGCGGCTCTCATCTTCAATCATTTGAGCAGGACCAGGATAGCCTCCAAACCAGATATAATCGTCCAGCGAAAAGCCAAAAGCGTCCTTCATTTCCTTATAGGACCAGTGCGGAAGGAAGGTAACTTCAAAGCGGCCAGCAAGGGACTCACTCAGACCCTTCTGAAGCATCAGCTGAGAAGATCCGAGAAGGATCAGTTTCAAAGGGAAATTATCAAAAGTATCTTTATCCCATTGAATCTTAACCATATTGCTCCAATCGGGAATCTTTTGAATTTCATCGATTACAAGCAAGGCTTCCTTTGTATTTGCAGAAGACGCCTTCAGCCTGATCGTTTCCCATTGTTGCTGAAGCCAAAGGGGTTGAGTTGCCTCATCTGCAGAGGTATAATGCCAGGGATAAGGGTAATTTTCAAGAAACTGTTGTATAAGGGTAGTTTTTCCCACCTGCCTGGGACCCATCAGAACCTGGATGAATTTACGCTGCAGACCCATCCGTTCCTGTATTTTAGAATAATAAGGACGTTGGAACATAAGTCATATTTTTTGCAAAGATAATAAATTACTCAATACATTGAGTAAAATTACTCAGTATATTGAGTAAAATATTATTAACATCATAATTGACCGGTTATCAGTCTCATTGATAAGGACTTTTAATCTATCCTACTCATCCAGACCTGGATTATTTACCTGAATTCATATTCTCCAGGTATTCTTTGACGAAGTAGTCCCATTGGTCCAGGCGGTCGTAAAGCTGTATTGTTGAGGGGTAAGGAATCATGACATCCGGAGGGATTCCTATATTATCAATCGGGTTTTGGGGAAGCCTGCGGGAGCGGGTCATGGGCATATATAATTCATATTTGTTTGATGGAAAGTTCACAGGATTTACGTTTGAATAGTCAAGAACCCCTGCTGTATTGGTATTTCCAAACAATATCGCCTTGGAACTCTGCTTTGCAGTTAGCAAAAACTGCTCAGCCGATGAAGCGTTCCCATCATTAATTATGATTCCAATTTTTTTGGGGTACTTGTAAATCGTATCATGTTTAATTATACTATCACTTCCCATCATCGGATGAATGACAAATTTCCCTACATTCTTTTTCATTTCGCCCAGCAAGGATTTAGTCCAACGTATACCCTCTTCACCATTTATTATATCTCCTTTTTCCAAAGCCTCTTCATACATTTTAATATTATCTTCGGTAGCGTACCACTCAACCCCTTTACTCTCATAGGGATGAGAATATAACAAGTCTTCTAATGCCAGGAAATAATCCTGGCCTCCGCCATTGTTTCTGATATCGATAATCAGGTTAGGCATGGATGTTATTTCGGTCCAATGTTTCTTTGTCAGAACTTCTGCTTCATCATCCATGAAAGAAGGTATCCGTAACAAAAAAGTACTATCCGATAATTGCATTGCAATGGGATAAATATTGACCCCGTTTGGGAATTCAGATCGATAGGAGCGGAGAAATGCCTCATCAAATACCTGAGAATCAGTCTTCCGAACAAGACGTGTGATGTCATGCAATTCCAAAACCCGGTCATTAAGACTCAATGAAGCTATGCCTTTCACTGGAGCATAATCATTGTATTGGGGATAAGTCACCAACTTATAATTACCCTCGTTACCTTTTGATAATGTGCAGACTACCTGATTCTTATCATACTGCAAGTGAGAGATAGAAATGCCAGTATAGGATCCTGAATCGGGTTGTTTTATAATTGCGATATCGCCCCAGAATGAATGCCAGATCCCTTCCGGACCCGAACTTTTTAATCTCAGTACTTTCAGTGTTGAATCATTGATCATAAAGTACTTACGATTATGCTCTTTTGAGGATTTTGAAGTGTTACCGCTCCATAACCATTTTACTCTCAGATGATTATCTTTAAACCATTCGGCATACTCACTAAGGAACCTGTAACAGGAGTCGGGATATTGAACTATTTTCTTACGGAGCTTATCCTCAAGATTTTGAAGACTCTGAAGGGTTTTGGGAGTAACCTTTACATCATACCCCGGATAGTCCGCTTTGATCCTTTGGACAAGGAAATCGAAATCGCGTAAACACACATCGGACTGGGCATTTGCAGCAAACACAAACCCGGTTAGCAGGAGCAAAAGAAGAAGAAGTTTTCTCATTTTCATAGTTATTTGATTGATGATTTTTGGTTGAAGTTGAGATTCATTTCATTACGTTTGAAAATGTTTGTCTCACTGATTTTTCTTCGTTTTTCCTTCTTGTTTGAGATTGTTAAAATTCATTGGCAAGATAAATTCCATTTCAACTTTTTTACCATCCTTTAGAGCCGGACTCCATTTAGGCATCATTTTAAAGATCCTGACAAAATCGCTGTCCACAGTTCCGTTTATTCCGTGTAAGACCTTAATCCCGGTTAAATTTCCAACAATATTTAACTTCAAATTTAAAGATATTTTCCCCTCGACATGTAACTTTTTAACGGATCTTTTCATATGATGGTGAATGGAGGGCTTGGGTGTGGGGTATGATTGGCAAGGATGGAAAGTGACAAAATGTCAGGATGAGAGGGAATTAACGATTTTTGATTCAGTGGATTGATATCCATTTTGTTAACGATCATTTTTCATGTTGTTGATAAAGATTCTGTAGGAGTATACACCGGGTATAGTTTAATTATAGTTTAATTATAGGATGGATATAGAACGGGTATAGGATGGAGAGATAAATGGTTGGAAATGAAACAGATGATGAGGTAAACGACAAGAAAGTGACAGGTTATCAGAGAGTTACAAGAATAAACAAGGTGAATGTATGACAAATTGTCAGGGAAGAAAAGGAGGATGGGAAGGTTGTATAGTATGTCGTCAGCAGGCAAAAGTATGATATGAGCAGGGGGGGGGGATGCCTAATCCTGCATGCATCTCACCGAAAACGCACTCACCCTGCCCGATGGATAAGATGAAACACTCGGATCAGGATCATTCATCCCATGTGCCCATGCTTTGGTGGGACTGTGTAAGGTTGATGACCAGAAGAAGGTGGCAAAGCCTTTGAAATCCCAGCTTGTGTTGTAGTAATTTGCGCCGGCTAACAAAGCATTGAATCCCGAAAAGCCTGAGAATTTTAACGGACTTCCTGCAAAACCGTTATTTGTATAAACAGCAAACAAGGTATTCCAGTTATTCTCGGTCGGGATATGCCACCCGGGTGGACAGAATCCCTGGTCGGCAGGTGTATCATCATACTGCATGATCTCATCCCATTGGTAAAGTCCACCGAGAATAGTGCAGTTGACGGGGTTATCACTGTAACAATATTTTTCCCATATACAGTTGTCTCTCTGATCCTGGGTTGATACCAATATTGTCCCGTAATTTAGATTTGATGCCATCCAGCACTGTGTACCTATGTAAACTGTCGGGTAGACTTTATTATCGCGGATATCAGTGATTGGGCTTCCGCAATTGACAATTGATAATGGATAATTGATAATGTAGGCATGGGCGAGGGCGCTGCACATGGCTGCGTTGGTGTAGGTGTAAGTAATTGTCTTTGTGCCTGTACCTGCAATGGCAGGGTCAAAGAAGCCGGTTAACGGATTAACTCCCGGTCCTGAATAGGTTCCACTTAACGGGATCCCGCCTTTTAGCTTTATCGGCTTGGCATTGACTGCTGTGATAGTATCAAAGCAGGGGGTGAAGGTGACTACAGGTGCCAGGGTCCCGCTCATAATGATCTCAGCAGAGCTTGCAGGGTTGCCAGTAACACAGCTCAGGTTGGAGGTCATAACACAGCGGACACTGTCATTATTGGCAGGGTTATAGGTGAATGTGGGTGAGTTTGTACCTGCATTAACTCCATTTACTTTCCATTGGTAGACAGGCGCTGGTCCCCCATTGACAGGTGTGGCTGTGAATGTGACAAGCGACCCGGGACAGAAAGGGTTAGATGAAGCAGTAATTGTTACTCCTGCAGGAAGATTAGAATTCACGATCATAACGATGGAATTCGAGGTTGCAGGATTTCCTATAGTACAGCTTAGGGATGAGGTCAGGATACAGGTTACGATATCTCCTCCGGCAGGATTGTATGTATAAGTTGAAGCCCCGGGTCCGACATCTACACTATTTACCTGCCATTGGTAAGCAGGTGTGGCGCCTCCATTGGTCGGAGTAGCAGTGAATGTTATGGAAGAGCCCTGGCAGAAAGGATTTGAGGATGCGGTGATTGATATACTCAGCGGAAGATTAGGATTGACGGTCATCGTGATGGAATTGCTGGTTGCAGGATTTCCGGTAGGACATGTGGCATCTGAGGTCAGGATACAGGTAACAATATCTCCATTGGTTGGGATATAAGAATATACCGGGTTATTTGTCCCGACATTGACACTGTTGACTTTCCATTGGTAAAAAGGTGCAGTTCCTTCATTGGTGGGGGTTGAAGTAAAGGTAACAGAAGTTCCAGCGCATACAGGATTCTGGGATGGTGCTATTGTAACGCCGACCGGTTGTGCTGGATTTACCGTCATGGTTATTGCATTTGAAGTAGCCGGGTTGTTTGTAATACACGCCATTATTGATGAAGTCAAAACACAAGTTACAACATCGTTGTTTACTGGAGTATAAATAAATGTGTTTGAGTTGGTTCCCGAGTTTATCCCGTTCACCTTCCATTGGTATAAGGGATTTGAACCCCCGTTTGTTGGGACGGCTGTATAAGTTACCGGGGTTCCGGAACAAACGTTATTCTGAGAGGCCGAAACGGTAATTTTTACTGTATCTCTTGCTGAAACCGTGACATTATGAACTGTTGGATTAAGCGCTGAGCAGTTGTTTGTATCTGTGTAGTTTACACTTACCCATTGTGAACCTAAAATATTCCATGTAATATTTGCGAAATCATCAATAACTGTTCCGCCACCCGCAATTGTTCCTCCAGAGGAAATACCCCATTGGTATTGGGTCTTCCCCGACAGTGTTTGATATGTCTTACTTTCACCAAGGCAGGGTAAGCTATCGCCTGTAACAGGAGGTACCGGACGAGGATACAGATGTATATAAAGACTTTTACGCTCGCCCGGGCCGCATGCGTTGACTCCCCGCACCCTGAGCCAACCGGAAACAGCACTAGGCCCAAAATCAACATTGACCGTTGTCGTTCCTTGCCCTGAGGATATCGATGCTCCCGGCGGAGGATCCCACAAATAGCTTGTTACACCTGCAATCGGATCAGTTGAATACGTTTCACTATTATCCGGGAAACATATAGTATCCAATCCTGAGATATGATCCGCTGTATCCGGAGCATTGCAATCAACAAATTTTATTACTAAGCCATCGCATTGTCCTCCCCCATAAATTGTCTGGTAAGCATCCGGAGTCACAAGGTAGTTGGAATTACCTTCGGCACCACCAGCCAGGTATATTGTATCACCTGTCACATCGCAATTTAATGCTCCTGCACCAGCAGTATCACCATAATAAGTTCCCCAGATCCGGTGGCATAAAGAATCAAATTTTACCAGGAATGCATCTGAAGAACCAACTAAAGTTGTTTGAAATGCTCCCGGGGTAGATATGTTGTTAGAAGATGATGAGGAACCGCATAGAAACACATTTGAACTGTCATCAACCGCGAACGATCCCCAAGATTCATCGCCCGATCCCCCGTAATAAGTTCCCCAAGCCCTTGAACCACCTAAACTAAACTTTGCAAGAAAATCATCCTGATCCCCGCCGTACGATGTCTGAAAACCATTTGAACTGGACATTTGATTAGGTGATTCAGTTTCGCCTCCAATGTACAAGAAATGATCTGGCCCGATTTCACACATTTCAACACCATCCCATTCAGTTCCTCCATAATAAGTTCCCCATATTCTTTGCCCGGATCCATTAAAAAGTACAAGAAACCCATCACTATAGGGATAAACCGGAGGGTTTCCCAGATTGGGCTGAAAAGAACCTATTGTTGAAATATTATTTGTTGAATTAGTTATCCCACAAAGGATTACATGATCATTCCCATCTGCATCACAATATGTTGCCTGATCACCTTTCGTACCTCCATAATAGGTGCCCCAAAGACGCTGGCCTGTGCTATCGAATTTTACAAGAAAAGCATCAGCGCCACCCCCAAAGACAGGTTGCTCACTTCCAGAAGTGGCAATACTATCAGTTGAATTGGTTTGACCACAAAGATAAACATTACCTTGATTATCAACAGAACACGCCCCATCCATCTCCATTTGAGAACCGCCATAGTAAGTTGACCAGACCCTGAACCCGGAGCTATTAAACTTTCCAAGAAAGCAGTCAGTTGGCCCTGTCGGAGATGTTTTAAATGCTCCCGGACTTGCCAGGTTAGTAGAGGTAGAATCTGTGTTTCCTGCTATATAGATATTACCAAGACCATCTGTTTTGTATGCTCTGCCTACGTCACCTCCAATACCACCAAAATAGGTTCCCCATAAACGCTGACAGAACGGGGTCATTTTTACAAAATAAACATCGTAATCCCCTGCATAGGTTGATTGAAAAGAACCAGATGTCGCAATATTATTTGCCGAAGTCGTAACACCCGAAATGACGATATTTCCATCTGCAAAAGACATTGTAACATGACTGTTGTCAAAACCAGAACCACCATAGTATGTTGCCCAGGCTCTTCGCGGAATCGGATCGATCCTGAGTGTTGAATTTGTGGGTACATCTCCAATAACCTCAATTCCAAAAGCATCAAGCGCCAACCTTTTGAACCTGCAGGTTACAGTGACGTCAATATCTCCTGAACGGTAATATGTTTTTGGGATCTCTTCCTCAATAGTACCGATACTGTTAGTCATTAACAGTGACCCTTTCGATTGGAGCAGTATTTCAGGTCCTTTGATCTTAAGCCTTATAGAACTGATGTCCCCAGTGGGACGGACAACAAAAGTATATTTGAACCCGGACAGTAAATCCTCGCTGAATTCGAGATCTATGCCAGGATAAATATTTTTATAAGTAACCGATTTGTAAGATCTTACAAGGCGAATGCCATTTACGGGGGTTCCGGTTGTGTAATAATTCAGGTAATCTGAAGATGGAGCAGATGTTTCAATGGGTGGATTGGGATTGGCATTCAGCAGGTCAATGTCAACCCGGTCGTAATTGATAATTGATAATGGATAATTGACAATGGAATCGTGATTCGGAAAGCCCCTCCCCCTAGCAGCCCCTCCCCTGGCCCCTGACAGCCCCTCCCCCGACCCCTCCCCATTCGGGGCGGGGAGTTGGTTCTTTTCGTCTTGTGTTTCATGCTTGGCTTGGTAGAGATCATAGCTAAATCCGGCTTTCCTTAATTGTACATTCATTCCGGGAGAATTCAACAAATAGAGAACAGCAGGGTTTAGATTGTGGTTCTGATCAATTACCTGGCCTTTGTTTTCGATAAAACCAGGTTCAGAATATTGATGCTTAAAAGAGTTTTCAGGTTTATTTGACGCAATAATCCTAACAGGAACGCAGAGAAAAACTGTGGTTAGAAATAGAAAAATCAAAGAGAGGAGAACTCTCTTCATCGTATTTATATTAAACAATACAAATGTAATGAATGACTCGCTATTATCAAAGACATTGATTTTGCAGGGTAGTTGCCCGATCAGAAAAAGGCATTAGGCAATATGCAGTAGGCAGTAGGCATCATCCCTGAAGGATATTGATACAATCACCTCACCCCCGACCCTTCTCCTGAAGGAGATGGGCGAAAGTTCATTACCTGTTAATAAATTCGCATAAATACTTGCTTCTGAGGGGTAAAAAGGTTGCACAATTCAGAGATTCTTCTCAATTTTGTGTAGTGATCCCATTTACCTGACTTATCCTGCCAGTTATGAAAGATACTCCAATTAATTACGATGTGGTGAGCAAGCACATTCGTGAAAGTAACATTAAAAACATAGGTAAAGCTTCTATTCGTGAAGTTAAACGGCTGATAAACAATATCGAAGAAGAGACCGGTGAAAAGTTTGTCAGAATGGAAATGGGGGTACCGGGCCTGGTTCCACCCGAGGCAGGGATCAATGCTGAAATAGAAGCTTTGAGATCAGGCGTGGCAGCGATCTATCCTGATATTGAAGGTATTCCTCCATTAAAAAAGGAGGCAGCACGTTTTGTAAAGCTTTTTCTTGATATCGAGGTCGATGAAGCTTGCTGTGTACCCACTGTCGGTTCAATGCAGGGCGGATTTGCAGCTTTTCTGACCTTGTCGAGGATCAGCAAAGAGAGGGATACGACGCTCCTTATCGATCCCGGTTTTCCGGTCCATCACCAGCAACACATCTTGTTAGGACTGAAGTTCGAATCCTTTGATGTTTATGATTACCGTGGTGACAAACTGAGGGAAAAGCTTGAATCCTATTTTTCCAAAGGAAATATTCACTCTGTATTATATTCCAATCCCAATAACCCTTCATGGATATGTTTCACAGAACATGAACTGAAGATCATCGGCGATCTGTCCAATAAATATGGGGTGGTCATCCTGGAGGATCTTGCTTATTTCGGGATGGATTTCAGGAAGAATTATTCCAGGCCGGGCAAGCCACCATTCCAGCCCACAGTGGCCAAATACACAGATAATTATATCCTGATGATCTCGGGTTCAAAGGCCTTCAGCTATGCCGGTCAGAGGATATCCTGCATGATCATTTCAAATAAGATATTTCATTCAAAAATGCCTGATCTACTGAGGTTTTATTCTACCGATATATTCGGAAGGGCTATGATATACGGAACCATCTATGCACTGAGCGCCGGGACAAGCCATTCTGCTCAATATGCAATGGCAGCGATGCTGAAGGCTGTAAATGACGGCACTTATAACTTTGTCGATGCCGTCAAGGAATACGGGGAGAAAGCAAAGGTCATGAAGAAGCTTTTCACTGACAATGGGTTCCATATCGTTTATGACCAGGATGAAGGGGTACCGATTGCCGACGGATTTTATTTCACCTTAGCTTACCCTGGATTTTCCGGCGAGCAGCTTCTTGAGGAACTTCTATATTACGGGATCAGCGCTATTGCTCTTTCCATAACCGGGAGCAAACGCCTGGAAGGGATCAGGGCATGTGTTTCCCTTGTCAGGCGTGAACAATTCCCGGCACTGGAATACCGGTTAAAGAAGTTTCATGAACAGCACCAGGTTTGACCTTTCCCTTTAAACTATTTTTATTCTCTGTGTTTTCTTTGTGGCTCTCCGGGTAACAAAAGGAAACGTCAGGCAGTGTTATATGATGCAGTATAAATCCGTTCTAAATTGAGCAGTTTTCATTAAAAAACAGGGAAATATCGACCTTTTATGTGGGAAATTTTCTGTAATTTCGTGCTATCGTTTCCGATAAAATAGTTTAAATCTCGAAAATTTATGGCAAAAATCAAGGGTGACATCGTTATTAATGTTGAACGATGCAAAGGTTGTGAAGTTTGCATTGCATCCTGCCCATTTTCCACAATTGCTATGGCAAAGGAAGTGAACGGCAAAGGATACCATTATGCAATCAAAGTGAACAACGATTGTACCGGGTGCATGAATTGTGCTGTTGTTTGTCCTGATGGCGTGATCACGGTATACAGGGCAAAAGTGGCAACCGAATAAAAAATTAAAAACTATAACAGAATGGGTGAACTCAGATTAATGAAAGGCAACGAGGCAGTTGCGGAAGCAGCGATCCGTGCCGGATGCGACGGGTATTTCGGGTACCCAATCACACCCCAATCAGAAATAATGGAATACCTGATGGCCATGAAGCCTTATGAAACAACAGGGATGGTCGTACTGCAGGCAGAAAGCGAAGTTGCTTCAATAAACATGCTGTATGGAGGCGCCGGAACAGGGAAGATGGTGATGACATCATCGTCAAGTCCCGGTATCAGCCTCATGCAGGAGGGCCTAAGCTACATGGCCGGTGCTGAATTGCCGGCATTGCTGGTGAATGTTGTCAGGGGCGGTCCCGGACTCGGAACTATCCAGCCTTCACAAGGTGATTATTTTCAGGCAGTTAAGGGGGGAGGACATGGCGATTATAAGATCATCGTACTTGCACCTGCTTCTGTGCAGGAGATGGCTGATTTTGCAAAGCTCGGCTTTGAGCTTGCTTTTAAATACAGGATGCCGGCAATGATCCTTTCGGATGGCGCGATAGGGCAGATGATGGAAAAAGTAGAATTATCCGACCCTGTACCGCGGAGGACAGAGGATGAATTGCTTAGCCAATGTCCCTGGGCTGCAACGGGCAAACCTAAAAACAGGGATCATACTGTGATCACTTCACTTGATCTTGATCCTGCAGGGCAGGAAAGATTAAATCTGAGGCTACAGGCAAAATACAGGGAGATTGAAAAGGATGAGGTCAGGTATGAAATGATCTCGTGTGAAGATGCCGAATATATCTTCGTCGCCTTCGGATTGTCAGCACGAATCTGTCAGAAATCAATAGACCTGGCAAGGTCGAAGGGAATTAAGGTTGGGTTGTTCCGCCCGATCACCCTTTATCCCTTCCCTGTGAACGCGATTGCCGAGCTTGCAAAGAGGGTGAAGGGAATGCTGGTGGTCGAGATGAATGCGGGACAGATGATCGAAGATGTAAGACTTGCAGCCGGCTGTAACCTGAAGATAGAACATTATGGACGCTTTGGCGGCATCATCCCTGCTCCTGATGAAGTTGTCAGAGCTATGGAAAAACAAATAATCGGAGGCTGATATGGAAGAACAATTTGCAAAATTAGATATACGTAAAGACGAAAATATCGTTTATAAAAGGACTGATCTGCTGATTGACCGGGCACTCAGTTATTGTCCGGGGTGCGGTCATGGCGTAGTTCACAGGCTGCTGATGGAGACCATTGAAGAAATGGGGCTACAGGATAAAACGATCGGCATTTCGCCGGTAGGCTGTTCCGTACTCGCTTATGATTTTATGAATATAGACATGCTGGGGGCAGCTCATGGAAGGGCACCTGCGCTGGCAACCGCCATCAAGAGGATGTGGCCTGACCGTTTTGTATTCACCTACCAGGGAGACGGCGACCTTGCTGCCATAGGGACGGCAGAAACCATTCATGCATGCAACCGTGGCGAGCATTTTACAATGATCTTTATCAATAACGGGATCTATGGCATGACGGGAGGACAGATGGCCCCGACGACCCTGCCCAACATGAGGTCATCCACATCTCCTTATGGAAGAGATACCAAGATCATGGGATACCCGCTGAAAATGACTGAGTTGGTAGCTCAGCTTCCCGGCACCTATTATGTTACACGCCAGGCAGTTCATACTCCTTCGAGTGTCCGGAAGACAAAAAAGGCCATCCGCAAAGCCTTCGAGAACCAGAAGAGCAATACGGGTATCTCCTTTATCGAAGTCGTATCCAATTGTAACTCAGGGTGGAAGATGACCCCGGTACAATCCAACAAATGGATGGAAGAAAATATGTTCCCGTTCTTTCCTTTGGGCGATATAAAAGTTGACGGGAAAATGGTTGAACAAAAAGAAACGGTTACCAAAGAGTAAATATATGACTGAAGAAATAATCATAGCAGGTTTTGGAGGGCAAGGCGTACTGTCGATGGGAAAGATTCTTGCCTATTCGGGTGTGATGGAGAACAAGGAAGTAAGCTGGATGCCTTCCTACGGTCCTGAAATGAGGGGTGGCACCGCCAATGTGACGGTCATTATAAGTGATGAGAGGATCAGCTCGCCGATCCTGAATGTATTTGACACAGCAATCCTCCTCAACCAGCAGTCGATGGATAAATTCGAAAGAACAGTAAAACCGGGAGGGCTGCTTATTTATGATCCGAATGGCATTACACGTCATCCATCACGCAAGGATATCAGCATCTATTCCATCGAGGCAGCGGATGAGGCAGGGAAGCTGGGTCTTTCGAAAGTTTTCAATATGATCGTGCTGGGTGGTTTTCTAAAGCTGAAACCATTGGTTGCACCGGAGTTCCTCCATAAAGGACTTGAAAAATCATTGCCTGCCCGGCATCACAACCTGATCCCCGACAACGAGAAAGCTGTGGAAATAGGGAAAGGGCTGCTGAAACCGGTGAATGTTGTGAGTTAGCCGATGGAATTATCGTACCAGGAACTTTTCGACTTTCTTGAAGCAAAGTACGACCAGTACAACCGTGCTGAATTTATTGAAACAGATCCGATCTCGATTCCTCACCGCTTCACACGTAAAGAGGATATCGAGATCGCAGCTTTTCTGACCGCCATCATCTCATGGGGAATCCGGCAAAGTATTGTTAAGGATGCAGAGATCCTTCTTGAGATGATGGAATTTTCGCCTTATGACTTTATTCTGAATTCTGTTAAATCTGAGAAAAAGAGATTTGAATCTTATTATCACCGCACTTTTAACGGGGAAGATTGTATCTTTTTCCTTGAATCTTTAAAGAATATTTACGAGGCTCACCAGGGGCTTGAACCTCTCTTTCTCACAGATAAGGCAACCGGGATCAAAGGAGCCTTATGCCGTTTCAGGTCAATATTCCTGGAGACCGGTCATCACCGCAGGTCAGAAAAACATATTGCTGATCCATGTAAGGGAGCTTCGGCCAAGCGACTGCTGATGTTCCTCCGCTGGATGGTCAGGAAAGATGACAGGGGTGTAGACTTTGGTTTATGGAAAAACATCTCCCCCTCCATCCTGATGTGCCCACTGGATGTGCACAGCGGAAATGCGGCGAGGAAACTTGGACTCCTGAAACGAATACAAAATGATTGGCAAGCAGTTGAGGAGCTGACAGCAGCTCTCCGTCAATTTGATCCTGAAGATCCGGTGAAATATGATTTTGCGTTATTCGGATTGGGGATCTTTGAGCATTTCTGATCCTTTGGGTATTTATAATTTCCTTACCAATTCCAGCGCTTTTTCAATATGTTTATGCATGCTGATCTGTGATAAATATTTCATCCTGACGATGCCTTCTTTATCGATTACGAACGTCGCCCTGCCCGATATACCCAAGAAGCTCTTCAAGCCATAAAGCTGTGCTGTTTTGCCCCCAGGGTCGGAAAGCAGGATAAAAGGCAACCGGTGATGATCAGCGAAAGACAGGTGAGATTTTTCATCATCCGGATTTAACTTGGATTTGTTTTAAATTATACTATAATATTTTATATTTGCAGCGTTTATTAATAACATAAAGAAATAAATTCAAAGTTTCAACGATATGAAAACCATCATTTTAATTATAAGTCTTCTACCTATGACTTTCCTAGCAAATGCACAAAACAGCAAATCATTTTATGATTTCAAGACGACCACAATTGACGGGCAGCCTTTTAATCTTTCCTCATTAAAGGGCAAGAAAGTGCTGGTAGTCAATACAGCATCGAAGTGTGGTCATACACCTCAATATGCGCAGCTTGAAGAACTCTATAAAAAATACGGAGGCGAAAAATTCACGATCATCGGATTTCCGGCAAATAATTTTCTATCGCAGGAACCCGGGACCAATGCACAGATCAAGGAATTCTGTACAAAAAATTATGGGGTTACATTCCCAATGATGTCTAAGATCTCAGTGAAAGGCAGTGACATGGATCCCATATATAAATGGCTGACCTTAAAAAACGAGAACGGGGTAATGGATGCTCCTGTGAAATGGAACTTTCAGAAATTTATGATCGATGAAAACGGGCATCTCGTTGGCATGGTTGAACCGGGGACCTTACCGACAACGGATAAGATAGTGAACTGGATTGAAGGGAAATAATTCGTGACTGGTAACGCGTGACGCGATAAAGTGTTAAGGTAGTTATTTTGTAATTGAGCAGAGGGGATTGGGGGATGAAATGATTTTGTCATTAAAAATAGCAATATGAAGAAGTACAGGTGTATGGTTTGTGGTCATGTATATGATGAAGCAGAAGGAGATCCTATTCGTGGGTACCCACCGGGAACAAAGTTCGAAGATCTTCCGGATGACTGGACATGCCCGGTTTGCGGAGTTTTAAAAGAAGAATATACAGAGATTGAAGAGTGATCAAGAATTAAAAATTCTTTTTATCTTTGATCAAAATCTAAACCTATGGAAAAAAGTATAAAAGGAACACAAACCGAGAAGAACCTGTTAAAGGCATTTGCCGGAGAATCACAGGCCAAGAACCGTTATACTTTCTTTGCCAAGCAAGCACAGAAGGAAGGATATGAGCAAATTGGCGCTCTCTTTGCAGAAACTGCGCTTAACGAGGAAGAACACGGGAAATTATTCTTTAAACATTTAGAGGGGGGGGCGGTTGAGATCACTGCAGCCTATCCTGCAGGTAAGATTGGCACAACCGCTGAGAACCTGAGCGCCGCTGCAGGCGGAGAGCATGAAGAATGGACTGAACTGTACCCTGAATTCTCAAGGATTGCTGCAGAAGAAGGATTTCCGAAAGTCGCCACATTATTCAAGCTCATTGCGAATATAGAAGCCGATCATGAAAAAAGGTACCTGAAATTGCTCAAGAACCTGGAAGATAACCAGGTATTTGAAAAAGGAGAAAAGGTATTCTGGATCTGCCGCAAGTGCGGACATGTTCATTTCGGAGCCAAGGCTCTGAATAACTGCCCGGTTTGCGGACATCCCATGTCCTACTTCGAAGTTAAGGCTGAAAATTACTAACTCCTGACCACAGAAACGTCGGATCATGGGTACGAACCCCAGGGTTGCAAGGCCGCTAAACAAACCAGGGATCAGCAGGGAAGTTGTCCTGAAGGATTACCAGGCAGCCTGTGAAAGCAGGCAAGCCAGTTTACTTGGCCGGCGGGAAGTCCTCACCGGTAAAGCTAAATTTGGTATTTTCGGGGATGGCAAAGAGGTACCCCAGATCGCGATGGCCAAGGTATTCAGGGAAGGCGACTGGCGCTCAGGATATTACCGCGACCAGACCTTCATGCTCGCATCGGGGATGTTCACTCTGGAAGAATTTTTCGCCCAGCTTTATGGTGATACCGATCTGATCTCAAACCCGGGAACCGGAGGCCGGCTGATGAACAATCATTTTGCTACTCGTTCGCTTGATGCAGAAGGGAAGTGGAAAGACCTGACAAGACAGAAGAACTCATCTGCCGACATCTCGCCTACGGCAGGACAGATGCCCCGTTTGCTTGGGCTTGCGCTGGCATCCAAACTATTCAGGAACAACCCCGGACTCAGATCCTGTTCGGGGTTTTCAGTAAATGGTAATGAAGTGGCGTTCGGTACCATTGGCGAAGCCAGCACATCCGAGGGTCATTTCTTTGAGACCCTTAATGCAGCCGGTGTGTTGCAGGTCCCGATGGCGGTTTCCATATGGGATGATGGCTGGGGGATATCAGTCCCAAAGAAATTGCAGACCACCAAAGAGAACATCTCTGAGCTGTTAAGAGGCTTTGAAAAAAAGAAAGATGAGACCGGTTTCGTGATCTACACTGAAAAGGGATGGGATTACCCGGCTCTTTGCAGGATGTATGAAGAAGGTATCAGCTATTGCAGGAAAAACCATGTTCCCATATTATTCCATATAACAGAACTCACCCAGCCCCAGGGTCATTCAACGTCAGGATCCCATGAACGTTATAAGACCAAGGAACAGCTTGAGTGGGAAAAGGAATTCGATTGTATCGTGCAAATGCGGAAATGGATACTTGAGAATGAGGTTGCAGAGAGTGGGGAACTGGATGAAATAGAAGCTGCCGCCATCAAAACGGCGAAGGCTGCCAGGGACCGTGCATGGAGAAGCTTCCAGGATCCGATAAAAAACGAACGTGATCTCCTGATCAAAACTGTAACAACAAGTCATTGTCCCTGCAAGAAGCAGGAAAGGATTGACAAGATCGTAGATGATCTGAAGAAGATCAATGAGCCGATCCGCAAGGATATAATTTCTTCAGGGAAGAAGATACTGCGCGATGTCTGCACCAACTGCAGCCTGAAAAAACCCATGAAGGCAGATCTTTCTGCATGGCTGAGTGATCAGCTCGATATCAATGCCGAACGGTACAGTTCACATCTTTACAGCGAATCAAAGAACAGTGCTTTGAAAGTGAAAGAGGTCCGACCTGAAATTAATGAAGGTTCGCGCGTAGTATCAGGACGTGAGGTTCTGCAGGCCAATTTTGACAGGATCTTTGCCACGAATCCCTATGTACTGATCTTCGGAGAGGATGTGGGAAAGATCGGCGGTGTCAACCAGACACTTGAAGGATTGCAGTCAAAATATGGTGAATTTCGTATCACCGACACCGGGATCAGGGAAGCGACAATCATCGGCCAGGGGATTGGGCTTGCCATGAGAGGGCTCAGGCCTATTGCGGAGATCCAGTATTTTGATTACCTGCTTTATGGCCTACAGGTACTCAGTGACGACCTGGCAACGCTGCAATACCGTACCAAAGGAGGCCAGAAAGCCCCTTTGATCATCAGTACACGCGGTCACCGGCTGGAGGGGATCTGGCATTCGGGATCGCCATTAAGCATGGTCATAAATTCGATCCGCGGGGTTCATGTGCTGGTTCCAAGGAATATGACCCAGGCGGCAGGATTTTATAATACGATACTAGCTTCCGATGATCCAGCATTGATCATTGAACCGCTGAACGGGTACCGTTTAAAGGAGAAAATGCCTGTTAATATCGGGGAATACAGGATACCGGTCGGCATCCCGGAGATACTTACGAAAGGGACAGATATTACCCTTGTCACTTATGGGGCATGTGTCAGGGTAGCAGAGGAAGCTGTTCAGCAGCTTAAGGATTTTGAGATATCAATCGAGCTGATCGATGTCAGGTCGCTTCTGCCCTTCGATCGCACCCATGTTATTCTTGAGTCCCTGAAAAAGACAAATAAGATCGTGTTCTTTGATGAGGATGTTCCCGGGGGAGCGACAGCCTATATGATACAGAAAGTTCTCGAAGAGCAGGGCGGATTCAGGTACCTTGATGCCGAGCCAAGAACACTTACCGCCAATGACCATCGCCCGGCATACAGCACCGACGGCGATTATTTCTCCAATCCCAATGCCGAAGATGTATTTGATCTTGTTTATGAGATGATGCACATTTACAGTCCATCGAGATTTCCAACGCTTTACTAAGGCCATGACCATCCAGCCTGTCATTACGGAAGATGGATCTTCGACATTTTTTATCCCTGAGTTGAATGAGCATTACCATTCTATACATGGGGCTGTGCAGGAATCAATGCATATCTTTATTCAAAGTGGTTATCAGCAAATCCTTACTTTTCCTGTTCAAATATTTGAAGTCGGATTTGGCACAGGTTTAAATGTATTCCTGACCTTCCTGGTTTCTGAAAAGGAAGGGGAGCCTGTCCATTACACAGCAATAGAGAAATACCCCCTGGAAGATCATTTTGTGCGGCTGTTGAATTATCCTGAAAAGACAGATCCTCTGAAATCAGATGTTTTCCGGGCCATTCATGATGCCCCCTGGGGCCGGGATGTAAGGATCTCTGAACACTTTACTCTTTATAAAATAAGATGCGATCTGTGTGAAGTTCAGCTGGAGGATGATGCTTATGACCTTGTATATTTTGATGCATTCGGTCCCAATGTGCAGCCGGAGCTTTGGACGGAAGAAATATTCCAGATGCTTTACAGGTCGATGAAACAGGATGCCTGTCTTGTGACTTATTCAGTGAAGGGAACTGTAAGGAGGGGATTGAAAGCGGCAGGATTCAGTGTGGAGAAACTGGCAGGACCGAAGGGAAAGAGAGAAATGACCAGAGCAACTAAAAATGCGGATCATGGAAAATAAAGGATTTAATATTCGTGTATATGGATTTATGATCGATGAAGGGAGGGTGCTTGTGACTGATGAATACCGGCTGGGAATATTCATGACAAAGTTCCCGGGAGGAGGCCTTGTTTATGGGGAAGGACTGACCGATTGCCTGAAAAGAGAATTCATGGAGGAGCTCAATACGAAGATTGAAATCGAATCACACTATTACACAACTGATTTTTTTGTAGCTTCCAAATTGCTGCCGGTCAATTCACAGGTGATCAATATTTATTACCTGGTAAAGGCAAAGAAGCCCTATTTTTTTAAAACCACCTGCAAAAAATTTGATTTCCCTGAGGCAGTCGATGGCGCGCAATGTTTCAGGTGGGTTCCTGTAAAGGAATTAAGCGAAGATGAATTCACTTTCCCAATCGACAAATTCATTGTGAATAAACTGAAAAAGGACTTTGGGAGTTAATTCTCTTTCAGGATATACTCGTCATATTCCACTTCAAATCTGAGCTTATGCCGCGCCTCCTCCAGGGCGAGGGTAAGGAACAATCCTTTCAACAGGGGATTTTTGGCTTCTTCAGAGAGAAATGTATAGAGCCTGAATGCTTTCTTTTCCTTTTTCATTGCAAGGATAAGGGCTTCAGCATAAGTCATGTCTGGCTTTGGTGCTACGTCAACAAGATAATCAGCGATTTTCATGTCCTTTACCTTTTCATGGGAAAGCTGCAAGGTTTTCTCCTGTTTTATCCCTTGCAGACGTGATTTATGTTTCATTTCTTCTCCTGCAAATTCAAGGAACACCTTCCTGATAGCGTCATTCCTGGAACCTGAGGCAAGGCCTGAATAAAAATCAACCGATTCCTGTTCGGCCCTGATCGCGAAATCCAGGATATCATCTATGCTTTTAAATTCTTTCATATATATATTGTCTTAATATTAAAAGTCAATTCTCTGCAAGTGCATGGTTAAATTCTTCCTCGAACCGTTTCACAACGGCATCGCATCCATAATCAAAAATACGGCTGGATTCTTTTTTGTCTGTTGCCGGGAATGGAAGCTTTCCGTGATCCTTATTCCGGGGCAGCAATGAGATGAATTCCATAAAGACATCTTTTGATGAACCAGGTATTTCAAACCCAAACTTTTTAAATATCCCTGCAAGCTGTACCAGGTTGGTCACTCCTGTTTTCGGTTTCATGAGTGCATCAAATTCCTGGATCACCTTTTGAGCATTGGTAAAGGTTCCTCCTGTTTCAGCGGGGAAGGATGCAGGCATGACCAGGTTGGCTTCTGCGGCAGTGGGGGTCATAAAATAATCCTGGACCATTACAAAATCCGCATTCTTTATCCATTTCGCAGGTGAAGAGGTGGAAGCACAGCCGATAGGATCTTCACCGAAAATAAAGAGGTTGCGGATCAATTTGCCTGAAAGCAATTTCGAAATATCGTGAATGGCTGTGGGTAGCGACCTTGTCTGCCATTTTTCTTCCAGAAGTTTAAGAAAGACCGGGTCTTTTATTGACTGCCCGCCAGGGCCTTTCTCCGGTGTGATCCCCATATCAAACAATCCCTGAGAATTGTTCTTTTCTTTCAGAGCGATGATGCCATTTGCTGTCTTTCCCAGTTTCCCTGTTATCATTGCCAGGATGACCAGTTCTGCAGAGGCAACTGATGAGATCTCTTTCTCAGAAAAAATGATGATGGCGTTTAACTGGTTGTTATAATCTTCTGCAAACCTGGTGATGATCTCTTTTCCAGGGATCCCGGATAATTTCACCAGGTTATCAAAGTCCTCTTTCAGCAATGACGCCTTGTACTTCTCAAATCCTCCAGTCCTGTCGTCGAGGAACAGTCTGTTCTCCATACCATTGGCAAGAATGTGGTGATTGACGGCTTTGATGAAATAACTATATGATCCCACTTTCAGGACCTCATCCACCTTGTGTTCCATTGAATTCTTCTCTTTCGCGGTAATCAATGAAACCGGTACTTTTTTCAGGTGATGTGCATTATGAACCATAAAACCGGTAACGGCATGATCACTGTTGATCTCTGTACCAAGAAGGTAAATTTTGCTTGCATCGCTGATATCTGCCATAGGGACATTAAACTCGCAGTTTGACCTGTAAGCCTCTCCCCTTCCCAGGTAATGGAAACTGGAGATGTTGTTAGTTTTTACGGCAGCCCTTGCGAATTTCTGTACCAGGTACATTTCTTCGTTGGAGAGCCGGGCACCGGCAAAGAAAGCATTTTCATCCGGTTTTACCCATGTGATCTTTTCCCTGATTAAAGAGAAAGCTGTCTCAAAGCAGATCGCCTGGAATTTGCCATTCATTTTCAGCATTGGTTCAGTAATGCGTGAAGGATCATTCAGGTAATGATAACCGAATTTCGGGTACCTGCAAAGATTTCCGTCATGATTTACCAGGCCTTTATTTCCTGTCACTTTCATGACAAACCCATTCTTGTGGTTCAGGGTAATGGAGCATCCAACGGAACAATAGTTACAGACAGTTTTTACTTCATCGGTCTTTACCGGCCCTGGTTTGAATAGAACGTTCTCGGTCATTGCACCGGTCGGGCAGGTAGAAATGCACATACCGCATGATTCGCAGAAAGTATCCTGCAGCGCATCACCCATGCTGGGGGCGACAAATGTATCGAAACCCCGGTTGATGAACCCTAATGCATTGGCGCCCACGACTTCCCGGCAGATCCGGATACATCGTCCGCAAAGGATGCATTTATTGTTATCGATCTCGATATAGGGGTGGCGAAAATCAATGGTGTATTCTTTGAATTTCCCGGTAAACTCTTTTTGACTGGCATTATAGATGGTCGAATATTTCTGCAGATCGCAATCAAAAAATGCCACACAGCCACATTCGAGGCAGCGTTGTGTTTCCTGACGGGCAATGTTCTCCGATTGATAACCCAGTTCCACTTCCTTAAAGTTGAACCGTTGACCGGGTGCCAGCGTGGGCATTTCTTCCCTCAGCTGTTTAATGAAACGGCCGGTATAATCCTGTGGCACCTGTTTCTTAAAATTATCCCTGCGGCTGGTAAAAGGTTTTTTTTCAGGCTCAATGGGTAAATTCATCAGGTACTGGTGGGCGCTTGTTGAAGCTGTTCTGGCCTGAGCTATAGCTTCGATGATGGTAGCAGGGCCGGTCACGCCGTCACCGGCTGCAAATACGGAAGGGATCCCTGTTTGAAGCGTATCCTTTCTTGCATCGATATCGCCCCATTTATTGATCTGTAATTTCCCATTTTCTGCAAATGCATTGATATCGTCGATAAAATTCACATCGGTTTTCTGGCCAATTGCTGCCAGGGCATAATCGACATCAATTGTAAAGTCAGATCCTTCGATTGGTACAGGCCTTCGTCTGCCTGAGGCATCGGGTTCGCCAAGCTCCATCCGGATGCAGGTGATAGAGGTGATTTTCCCTTCCTGATCTTTAATCACTTGTCTGGGAAGGGTCAGGAACATATATTCCACACCTTCCAGCTTTGATTCATGGATCTCGATGGGGTTCGCCGGCATTTCCTTTTCTGTTCTGCGGTAGATCACGTACACCTTCTTGGCATGGCACCTTATTGAGGTGCGGCAGCAATCCATGGCGGTATTACCTCCTCCGATCACAGCAATGGTCTTGCCTGTAAAGTCATAACGCTGGCCTGTTGCTTCCATATTCCTGAGAAAATCAATCCCTGAAAAAACATTCTCTGCATCCTCGCCTTCACAGCCTATGCCCGTGCCACGCTGCGAGCCTATGGTAAGAATGGTTGCCTGGTAATTTTCCTTCAGATCCTTATAGCTAAGATTCTCCCCAAGTTTTTTATTATAAAAAATATTTACTCCAAGATCGGTAATGTTCTTGACCTCTTTGTCAACGATATCGTTTGGAAGGCGGTATTCGGGAATTCCATAGCGAAGCCAGCCACCCGGTTTTTCGGAGGCCTCAAAAATATCGGCCTGGTGTCCCTGTAACTGGAGGAAATAGGCAGCAGACAATCCGCCGGGGCCGGCACCGATGATGGCGACTTTCTTACCTGTCGAAGTTTTTAGTTCAGGAATAAATTTCGTACCAGACTGCAGGTCGATATCCGAGGTGAAGCGCTTGAGATAGTCGATGCCAACGGGTGTATTTTCGTCAAGGAGGTTCCTGCGGCATTCTGCTTCACAGGGGCGCACGCAAACGCGTCCGCAGATAGCGGGAAGCGGATTTGTCTCTTTGATCAATGCAACAGCATCGTTGTAAAGGCCTTTTTCAATGAGTGAAATATAGCCCTGAACATCCACACCTGCCGGGCAGGTTTGTTTGCAGGGTCCGATACAATCGGCATAATGGTTGGAGAGCATAAGCTCCAACGCCATTTTCCGTGATTTGCGGATGCCTTCGTTGTCGGTGATTATTTTCATCCCCTCTGCGATCTTTGTAGAGCAGGCCGGTTGGTGGCCGCGCAGGCCTTCCACTTCAACCACGCAGACATAGCAGGAGGTAAATGGTTCCAGGCGGTCGTCGTTACAGAGGGTTGGGATATCGACACCATGTCGCCGGGCAAGTTCAAGGATAGTTTCGCCGGGTTTCCCTTTTACGATATTGCCATCGAGTATTATATTATAGAAATTGTCAGTCATCATCAAAAAGTATTATATAGTTTCTGTTTGATATTCCGGATCATCAGGATAACAGGATTGCATCGAATTTGCATTTCGAGAAGCATACCCCGCATTTGGTGCAAAGGTCCTGGTTGATTAAATGAGGCTGTTTGCGTTCGCCTGTTATGGCTTTGAACGCGCAATTTTTCAGGCAGACCAGGCAGCCGGTGCATTTCTCAGGATCCACTGTATAGGTCAGCAAGGGTCTGCAGACCTTTGCCGGGCATTTTTTATGAAAGATGTGTGCCTCGTACTCATCGCGAAAGTACCTTATCGTTGTAAGTACCGGGTTTGGAGCTGTTTGTCCCAGTCCGCAGAGCGAATTATCCTTGATCTGGTATGCCAGTTCTTCCAGCCTGTCAAGGTCGCTTTCCATGCCTTTGCCATTGGTGATCCGTTCGAGGATCTCAAGCATGCGCATGGTTCCCATGCGGCAGAAGGTACATTTACCGCATGATTCCTTTCTTGTAAAATCGAGGAAGAATTTTGCGACATCCACCATGCAGGTGGTCTCATCCATTACCACCATACCTCCAGATCCCATGATGGCCCCGGTGGCATTGACAGAGTCATAGTCTACGATGGTATCTGAAAGATATTCAGGTATGCAGCCGCCTGAAGGCCCTCCCAGCTGGACAGCCTTGAACTTTTTATCTTTCTTGATCCCTCCGCCCAATTTAAAGATGACATCCCTTATGGTCATGCCCATGGGCACCTCCACAAGACCTGAATGGTTTACCTTGCCTGCCAGGGCAAATACCTTGGTCCCCTTGCTCTTCTCTGTGCCATATGCAGCATAAGCTGCAGCGCCGTTAAGGATGATCCATGGGACATTGGCAAATGTCTCGACATTGTTGATGTTGGTAGGCTTCTTCCATAATCCCGATGCAGCGGGGAAGGGAGGACGTTTGCGGGGCATGCCCCTTTCGCCTTCCACAGAAGCTATCAGGGCCGTTTCTTCACCGCATACAAAAGCGCCGGCACCTTCCTTGATATAGATATCGAAATCGAATCCCCCGATCCCAAAAATATTCTTGCCAAGATAGCCTTTCTTCCTTGCCTGGTCCAGCGCGATGTTGAGCCTTTTGATGGCTAACGGGTATTCAGCGCGGCAATAGATCACGCCTTGCGTTGCCTCTATTGCATAAGCTGCAATGATCATTCCTTCAAGCACAGCATGAGGGTCACCTTCCAGGACAGACCTGTCCATGAAAGCGCCCGGATCGCCTTCATCAGCATTGCAGATCACAAACTTTTCTGCAGATTTATTTGCATTGGCAAATTTCCATTTAAGGCCTGTCGGGAAGCCACCTCCGCCACGGCCCCTGATACCTGAATCCAGGATCGTCCGGATGACTTCAGTCCGGGCAATTTTTTCTGCAGCTATCTTTCCGATGGCTTTGTAACCCTCGCGGGCCTCATATTCTTCTATCGATTCAGGATCCATGTAGCCGCAGTTCCTCAGGACAATCTTCACCTGAGATTCCATGAAATTCTTCTCCGGAGCATCAAAAAGATCGCTATAAACTATATAATCGCGGATTGGTTCTTTCTGGTTGATGTGTTTTTCTATCACCTCTATTGCACGTCCTTCAGTGACGTCGCCATAAAGATAAGTCCCTGATTCGTCCCTGATCTCGACCAGGGGTTCACGGTAGCACATCCCGATACAACTGGTTTTTTTAAGCATGAAATCCAGTTTCTCGGTTTCCATCATAGCTTTGATCTTCTCATATGTCTTGCCTGCTCCTGCTGCAATTCCACAGCTTCCAAGCCCGACGGTAACGGTTGTTCCAGTCATAAATAGTAGGGTGTTTTATGTAGTTAATCAATTGTTTTCGGCAATCCGGATGTTCTTGACGATCTTGGTTGCTTCATTGCCGGTAAGTTTGCCATAAGCCTGTCCAGCGATCATCATGACCGGTGCCAGGGAGCAGCATCCCAGGCAGGCCACGGATTCAAGTGTATAGAACCGGTCTTCGGTGGTCTCCCCGTCTTTTATCTTCAGGGCTTCTTCCAGCGCCTCTGATATTTCTTTGGCATTCTGAACATGGCAGGCAGTCCCATGACACACTTTGATGATATACTTGCCAACAGGTTTGAGGCGAAACTGAGCGTAAAAGGTCGCCACACCAAACATTTCGCTGAGGTTCAGCCCGGTCTCCCCAGCAATTTTTTCAAAGGCCATCCTGGGCAAATAACCATAAATATCCTGGGTACCCTGGAGCAAAGGGATCAAGTTCCCTTTCTTTCCATTGTATTTAAGGATGAGTGGATTGATCAGTTCAAGGTCGACCTTGTCGAGAGGTGCAGATTTCTGAGTAGTGTTAATTCTGGCGATTCGCATAGTGCTTATTTATTATGTTCAGATTTAATCCACTTTCAACGGACGAGGGTCAATTCCCCGTCTCCTGAGGCAAAAACAACAATTTATTTTGATACCGCAGCTTGTTGCGAGGAGTTTCATTTATCATGTTCGAAAGTGATGATTGAGATTTGTTTTTTCCCATCCATCTTCACTGTAAGAGGTTTTTCAAAAGTCGCAATCTTAAAGAATTGTGTCTTCCTAAGAGTTTTCTGTGCATTCAAAATATTGTAACGGATGAAACTTTCCGATAATTCAGGTTGAATACAGAAGTACCCGACATTCATGGACGTCACATTGTGAAAGAAATGTGATCCTGAGGAGGCATCCAGTGGCATTCCTTCCAGGCTGGTTTCCACAATCACCCTGGCATGGGAGATCTGCGGCCAGTTTACCGGTATACCGATCCAGCGGTCGCGGGTACCCCAGCGGCCGGGGCCTATAAGGATATAATTCCGGTTCTCATGGATCATTTCAGCGTTGATCTGGGCCATTTCAACGGCCATCTCCATGGTTCTCGATTTATCGAAGGAATCAGGATCGACGAAGACAACATCACGTATATCATCAATTAAGCCATTGCCCATCTCTTTTTCAGAATATAGAAGAATGTCTTCTTTCCTGATCTTCAGCATATCAATGTTATAATCCATGATATTGCCGATGAGGGGTTTTATCTGAAGGACATAGAATGAAGCCTTGTTATCGTCATCCTTATTCAGGTCAACGGCAAACTCGATCTCTACCGGTGATCCCATGGCTTCTTTGATCACTTCCAGGACAACTTCAATGGTCTTTGCAAGGGGGATATAATTGTATTTGAGGATATCAGCGAAATTAACAACCCTGGGCCCCTTCCTGCCAAGACCGGGATAGATTGAGTCAGTATCATAGGAATAGACTGAGGCACAATGTTTAAGGGTCCCATGGCGTTCGGCATCATCAATGTCGATCTTCCGTAACCCGGCTTCTTCTCCTTCCAGGAGGTTAACATTTTTCTTATAAAGGTCAACCGCGTATAAGCTCACCTGTGAGCCTTTGTATTGCTCGTAAGGGGAATTTATCTCGAGTTGAGGATAGAGGGGAGCAAAACGGAAGGCACGTTCGCCTTCCACAACATATCTCCCCAGGCCAACAGCAACTTCCGCAAAGCCTTCATCCGGCTTCATATGGGCAAAAGGGTAATAATTATAGGATTGGGCTACGCCGCTGATGTGAGGATAGAACAGCTCCTCATATTGGTTCCCCACCACTTCCTGGATGATCACGGCCATTTTCTCCTGTTCTATCTTGTAATTGATGGCTTCAACATATCCCCTGGCTATCCCGGAATAAACCGATGCATAGACAAGTTTAATTGCATTCATCAATTGTTCAAGACGGACGTTGGGGTCGGGATGATTATTCGGTATGAGGTAGGTCTCAAATATTCCTGAGAAAGGCTGATTGAGAGAGTCTTCAAAAAGTCCTGAAGACCTTATGGCCAATGGCTTTGTGATGGCTCTGATGATCAGTTTGAGTTTCCTGATGAGGGTATCTGTAAGTTTGGCTTCGATGAACCATTCTCTGATCTTGTCATAATTCTCTTCATAGACAACCCGTTCCCGGAGCTTGTTCCGGTCAAGAAAGTACTCGAATTCATCGGTCCCTATAACAGATGTCTTTGGCGTGCGTATATTAATATTAGGGATGTGCCTTGAAAAATCGTAGTTGTAGATCAGCGTATTGATGAAGGCGAGTCCACGGCCCTTGCCGCCCAGTGATCCTTCAGTCAGGGTCAGGATATTATGTTCATCAGAAATGGCTGATTCTTCGAAAGGGATGACTTTCCCTATATTCTGTTCATTCCTGAAATTCCTGATGACGCTGATGAGGTAGTCGCGAAGGCTTGCGGGGTCCTTGAAATCAGTTACCTTAGCAGGGTTAAGGATCTTGGCGACCTGTATTTCGCCACGGGCCATCAGCCACATGGAGAAATGATCTTTCCTGGCATGATATAAAAGCGATTCTTCAGGAATGGTCCGGAGAAAGTCTTCAAATTCTTTCAAGGATTTGGCCACAGCGATCTGTCTGCCCTCATTGTCACGGTAAATGAAATTACCAAACCCCAGGTAATGCGTAATGAAGCTCTTGAATTCGAGCAACAGGGTCTCAGAATTTTTATTAATAAATGAGGTATTCAGTTCATATGCCTGGTTTGCATTATCATCATTTGATGATTGAAGGACAATGGGGAGTTCTTTAATCTCTTTCCGGGTCTGTTTCACAAGGCTGAACCCTGCCGTGCTATCCGGTACCCCGTCTTTTTTAAATTTCACATCCGAGATAAGGCACAGAATGAAATCCTTATATTTTTCGAAGATGAAGATGGCCTCCTCGTATGTAGAAGCTAGCAGGATCTTGGGCCGTGCCTTTAGCCGGAGGATACGGTAGAGCTCATCGGTAGTCACGTCTTCAATAATATGCTTGGTCTGTTCAAGAACGATATTGTATAGATTTGGAAGGTATAATGAATAATATTTCGGGGAATCCTCCACGAGCAGTATCACCCGAACCATCCCGATGTTGGTATCATTCTCCACATTGATCTTATCCTCCAGGTAGTTGATCATGGCGAAGAATATCTTTGAATCACCGTTCCAGACGAATACCCTGTCGATGCAGGCAAGCTTTCCGGGTTCGGCATCGAACATTGCAATATCCGTATTGCTGTTTAGAAGGGTGAACACAGGAATATACTGATACTTCTCCTTGATCTTTGTGCTCAGTTCCACAGGAAATTGCTTATCCACTCCCATCATGATGATGACGAGATCATAGTGTTTGGTATCAAGTTGTTCAAAGACCTCATCCAAAGAAGAAACCCCTGTGATACGCGGCATGGTACTCAGGCTAAGCTGGTAAAATTCTCCCAGAACATGCTCAGAAAAACGCCCTTCCTTTTCAATGGAGTAGGCATCATACAGGTTCGCAACCAGCAGTATCTCCTTGACTTTGAAAGGCATAAGGTCGTGGTAGATATCCCTGTTGAAATTGTTGCGGTTGAGAAATGTCTGTAAAAGCTGGCGGCTGTATCGGGATGAATCAGAGGGTTCTTTTTTGACAGCGTCCGGTTCCTTTTCGATGTTTTTTTTCAGGATGTCCTTGCCCTTAAGCCCATTGATATATCCTGCAATTATGTTGGCGAGGTTAGTGATCAGGTGACGTTCTTCCTCAAGAAATGGTCCTTCATAGGATTGAGGAAATGCTTTAAGATAATAGATCTCAATGGATCCTTGCTGATTATCAATCGTTTCAAAGGCTTGTTTCTGAAGCCATTCGGTCTCCCTGAAACCGGGGCTGGTGATCTCGAGACTGGCATAGCGGATCCTTGAAACTGTAAATTCAGGATATTGCCATGCCCTGGGAAGTATGAGGGTAATCTGGTGAAGTGTTTCCTCGATAGGTTTAGCTGTGCGGAGGATAGCGGTGGTCTGGTTTATAGCGGCAAGTTCTTTAAGCCGTTCCCGATTGTCGTAAAGAAGCTTGGCGACATCTACAGGATTCTGGCCAATCGGCTGCTTGCCGGGATTTTCTTCTACAGGCTGCATGATCAGTTTTTTTTAGTGATGGCATGAACCAACCGGATGGTGTGTAAAATTACATAATCTTTTTAAGGTGGGAAAATCGAAAGGCAAAATGGTGAGAGGCAAAGGGTGATCAGGGTTTATTCTTCCGGGAAAGAAAAAAAATCCTCCTGAGTTGCATCCGGGTAATGATATTTTCCTTAATATTGTGAAATTTTTAACAAATTAATAATTAAACTCTTTACTCATATGACAAAAAATGTGTATGACCAGTTGATCGCCGAATTCATGGCTAAGATCATTGCTAAAAACCCTGGGGAAAAAGAATTCCACCAGGCTGTTCAGGAAGTTGCTGAGTCTCTGATTCCTTTCATCGAGGAAAATCCGAAGTACAAAACTGCCAAAATTCTTGAGCGTATTGCTGAACCTGACAGAGTCATCATGTTCCGGGTTCCGTGGATGAACGATAAGGGTGAAATCCAGATCAACAGGGGTTTCCGTATCGAAATGAACAGCGCAATAGGGCCTTACAAAGGTGGTTTGCGTTTCCACCCGACGGTTTACCTTGGACTCTTGAAATTTCTTGCTTTCGAGCAGGTTCTTAAGAACAGTTTGACGACCCTGCCCATGGGTGGTGGAAAAGGCGGTTCTGATTTTGATCCCAAAGGCAAATCAGACAATGAGGTAATGGCTTTCTGCCAGAGTTTTATGACTGAGCTTCAGCGTCATATCGGTCCTGATACGGATGTACCCGCAGGAGATATCGGTGTTGGCGGCCGTGAAATCGGATTCATGTTCGGACAGTATAAGAGGTTACGCAATGAATTCACCGGGGTGTTGACAGGTAAAGGATTGGAATGGGGTGGTAGTCTTATCCGCCCAGAGGCAACCGGTTACGGACAGGTTTATTTTGCAGCTGAAATGCTGAAGACACGTAAACTCGATTTTAAAGGAAAGACCGTGGTCGTTTCCGGTTCAGGTAATGTTGCCCAGTATGCAACAGAAAAAGCTACCCAACTCGGTGGAAAGGTTGTTACCTTATCCGATTCCGAGGGTTACATTTACGATCCCAAGGGCATTGATGCTGACAAGCTTGCTTTCATACTGAACCTTAAGAATGTTAAGAGAGGTCGTATCAAGGAATATTGCGACAAATACGGTGAAGCAAAATTTTTCGCAGGCAAACGTCCATGGGAAGTAAAATGCGACATCGCATTACCAAGCGCAACCCAGAATGAAATAAACGGGGACGATGCAAAGACCCTTGTAAAGAATGGTTGTTACTGCGTTTCAGAAGGTGCAAATATGCCTTCCACGCCTGAAGCCATTGAAGTTTATCTCGAAGCAAAGATCCTTTACGGACCCGGGAAGGCAGCCAATGCAGGTGGTGTTGCCACATCAGGACTGGAAATGTCACAGAATTCCATGCGCCTGTCATGGACAAGGGAAGAAGTTGATGAAAGATTACACAACATCATGATCAATATTCACCAGAATTGTGTTAAATATGGAACAGAACCTGATGGATTTATTAACTATGTAAAAGGCGCCAACATTGCCGGCTTTGTAAAAGTTGCTGATGCCATGTTAGCCCAGGGACTTGTTTAAGATCGCAGGTTTAAAATTAAAAACGGGTATACGCTTGTATACCCGTTTTTTTTATGCTCTTTCAGGATTTGGTGGATTGATCAGAGAGTTTCTCTCTTCCAAAGAATAATCACGGGTATGAACCCCAGGGCAAGCCCTGGACCCTAATTCCACCCCAAGGGGTGGGGTATTAAACCCTCCGACTTCGTCGGGATTGACTGCCTGACGGCAGTCAGGTTCGACTAACAAATTTTTATTCAACATGTTCAAAAAATTTGAGTCTCACGAATAAAGCATTAAAGAAGGCGTAATAAATCACGCCTGCCTGGACCTCCAGCATTGATTCAACAAGGATATTGATAGTAAAGACTGCCAGAAAGGAAAAGTAGATAAAATGAAGCCTGCGGATGGCCAGCCATCCTGGTAAAACGAGGCCTGTCAGCAACAGCAATAGCCCTAAGATCCCCAATGCAATGTATGTCTGCAGGAACTGGTTATGGGCATTCAGACGCATATTGTAAACCACTAACTTGTTTTCCTTCTGGTATTCTGAAAGCAGGGCGTCTTTCACGTCTCCCGTACCAACACCAAAAACAGGATGTTCACGGATCACTTCAATTCCCGCTTTCCATACCACCAGACGTTCACTGTTGCTCTCCATGTTCTCAGGAGAAATTTTGTTCTGTTCCGATAGAACTGACCCAGTTTTTTTAAAGCGCCCGGCTACCGTTGGCAGGAAATTGTATGCTGAATAAAATGTCACCAATACCAGTAAAAAAAACAAAAGGCTTTTCCATATCTGCCTGTTAATGACCAGTAAATAAATAACTATCACCATGTAAAGGAATAAGAGCGAAAAGATCCCTGCCTTTGAGCTTAACAGGATGATCACAACCGAAAGATATAAAGCCAACAGGAAGATCAGGATTTGGTTCCTTTTTGTCAATCGTCGTTCTTTGCGGATCAGGGAATAAGCGAGAATAGAAACAGCAAGGTTGAGGTACATGGACAGATAGGAAGGATGAAGAAATCGTGAAAAGGTCGAATAGAAAAAGACCTGGGGGTTTCGGGACCCGGCGTAAGACCAGATGGCGATTCCGAAAAGGATCAGCGTACCGGTTGCGCAACCTGCAATGAATGCTTTAAACACATTTGTTACCAGCTTTTTGATTGGAAAGTCCTTGTCAAGAGTGGCAAATATGAGGGGGAAGAGAAGCATTGAAAGCTTGACTTCAAGGTCAAAAAAGCCGAACTTCATATTCTTAGAATAAAGCATCCCAACCATATAAAAAATATAAAGTGCTGCAAATGAGATGGTGAAGATCCTGTTTTTATCACGGAAAATGGCAGGGATCTTTATAAACCCTCCTTGAATAATCCAATTGAGGACCATCAAAAAGATAATGGTTGGTAATACCTTCTGATAGATGGGCATGAAAAAAACAAGTCCCAGGGAACAAACAGTAAATATCTGATCGTGGATTTTCTGGCGTTTCTTATTCATTCCCCTCTTTATAGATTATAGAATCAAGAAGCCCTGTACGTTGTATGTCCAGGAGACCGGGAACCATTACCAGGATTTTGACTGATATATTATGCAATCGATAAACCGGTTATTTCTTTTTATGTTCCTGTGTCCTCATAAAAAACGATTTCGGCCGCAGGATCTTATCAAACACAAAGTACTGGATCAGTGTAAAATCCTTGCCATCATTGACCAGTGCATAAAGACGATCAAGGTCAAAAGGAGCAGGCTTATTTAACTCATTCATTTCACCGGGCGCTGGACCTTTCCTGAATGTCTTTATGGTATTCGTGTGATGGCTTGTATCTGTAAGAGAAATAATGCAATAGGGTGTTGTCGAGAGAATCGAGTCTTTCCTGTGCGGGTCCATATCGTTCAGAATAGCTTCAAAATTAATATTCCTGAATGAAGCCAGGAAGTTCATAACCTTCAGCGTGTCAAAAACAGGAACCGGTCGGTTCCCTGCCAGAGAGATGAACCTGATATTCATATTCTCATCATTCATTATCTCATATGAATTTTCCGGATCGGAAGGAAATTCAATCCTGACCGATTCAATCTGCTGTATCATCTTTTTAAAGATCGAATAGTCTCTCCAGTATTTTTCGATGGGGGAATAGATGGGCGTGACAAAACCCCTGAGCCCAGGGAGAAAAATCACGAAAGGGACTGTCGAATGCTCCATTATCATATACGAGCCCTGGTTACTCTGAATAGGCCCGCCGACGAAATAGATCTTTGAGAGCTTTTCATGAGGGAACAAATGGACTATACCAAACATATTAATCCTGTATTTCCATAGATAAATCTCCACTTTGACTGAGAAAGTTGCCAGGTCCTTGATTATGTTTTCCATTGCCGGTTTGGGAATGGTTTCTTTGACCTGTAACCTCAGCATTGTTCCTAACAACAAATCAATATTGGCTTTTGATGCTGCATATTTGTCATCGACCAGCCACTTCCCGGGTTTTATTCGTGTGAGGGTCAGATTATTGTTATTCTTGTCAGACATGTAGATCTTAGTAACGTTAGAGGTATCATCAACTGCAAAATCGCTCAACTCCCGTTTGAAGGTTGTCTTGCTATTAGTAAGGACGAGTGCAATAGCGATGAGAGCCAAAACAATGACTGCAATTATAAATATTCTATTCTTCTTCATAACTGTCCTTACTGGTTCGATGCTGATGAGGTAGATGGTCGTGAATATTTTCCTGAACGAAGCCGCAATTTAACGAAACTAAAGATCAGGATCAAAATCAAAGGAAGGAGAACATTAAAAAGTTGCCAGAACAGTCTTTGGTTCTCGATCTTTGTACTGTCGAGCAGGCGAAGTGTAAGTTCCCTGGACCGGACCGTGATAAGTCCTGAATCATCGCAGAGATAATTCATAGCGTTGAGAATAAAATCCTTGTTGCCAAATGTTTGCTTGGTATACTGATCATATCCGAGCGGCAGAAAATATCCCTGTGAAAGCTGGAACTGGTTCTTGATAATATCGCCGTCGCCCACTACTATCATTTTGGTAGGGTTGCTGCTTTTGGATAAGAACTGAAGATCTTTGTTTTCAGAAAGTTCCGGAGGAATGCGAAACATGTATGCAGAAATAAAATTTCCTTCCAAGAGTACAGCAACAGGCTGGGGGCCTTTGTTATACTGACTATCGTCTGTCGTATTCTTCAAAATTTCAAGGTCAATGTAAACAGGGGCATTGACTAACCTGGAATAGGGGGAGGTGGTAAGGAGAATTGTTTTCTTTACCCCATGTACTTCAACGGTATCGATACTGCTGATGAATTCGGTTTTTATGGCATTCAATCCATTGACGATGGGATGATTAATAGTAGGTGTGAGGACAGGAAAATAATACCATGGAAAAAATTCAAACTGCGGCTGATCACCGATCTGCCCGGTTTTGACAGGAATTGGCAATGCAATTTTATCCAAAACCAGGTTGGAATTCAGTCTAACCCCGTAATTGAAAAGCATATCTTCAAGGTTGACATTATTGACCAGCCCCATGGTGGAATTGAATTTCTGAAGGCTATCCATACTTGCAAAGACCGGATCTATCAGCCAAAGTACTTTTCCTCCCCTCATGATGAACTGGTCGATCAGGAATTTATCCTTTTCATCAAAAGGTTTGGTTGGTTTTGCAATGATGATTGCCCTGTACCTGTTGACCAGTTTATCACTGGAAGCGCCTTTAAGCCTGATTGCCAAGCTGTTGATCTTATGGTTGATGGTTATACGGTCAACATTATAAAATTCCGAAAGTGCATTTTGGGCATCCTGGGTTTCAAGTTGTGTCAACTCCCCCTCTCCCTGGATAAAGGCGATCCTGGGTTTTATCGGTTGTACCAGTTTCTGGATGGCGCTTCCAAGATTATATTCGAGCGATTGCACGGAAATATTCAGCACTTTATCAGCATCCTGCCCCAGTTGAGACATAACAAGCGCCACAGGTACCTCGTGAGTACTAAAGGTCACCAAGGCTCCCGGGAAAATGATCAATTGTGAAGCCTGGCCTTTTTTATTCACCCTTATCTCAGTAGGTTGCAGACCGTGTTCGACAAGCAGTTTATAGCCATCATTACGTTCTTTTGGATCCGGGTTGGAGGAGGGATCTATAAATTCATATTGGATATGGTTACTGTATGCCCTGAATTCATCCAGCATCTCTTTTGTTTCATTGGCCAGTCTTCGAAACCCTGGCGGCAGATCACCTTCAAGATAAACCTTAAAGAGGACGTCATCCTTTAATCCTTTCAGCATTCTTTTCGTGGCCGGTGCCAGTGAATAGCGTTTCTCGGCAGTCAGATCAAAACGGGTAAAAATGAACCCGGCAATTATATTGACCAGCAATAAAATGACGATCCCAAGGAAAAGTTGGATTATGTTTGAACGTTTAATATTTTTCTTTTTGTCAGCCATTATTTTTCAGCTGTTACATATTAATGTGAAGAATTATTGACTACCATTTCCTGCTTTCCAGGGAAAACCTGGTCAGCAGGATAAAGAAAACAGAAATACTGAGAAAATAGATCAGGTCGCGTGTATCGATAACGCCGCGGCTTATTGAAGAATAGTGTGCATTGATGCCTATTGATTGAATGGCAAGACCGATCTTTCCTGAAAGGATAAAGGTGTAAAATAAATCAAATCCGATGTAAAAGAAGGCGCAAAGGAAAACAGCAATAATAAAGGAAACAATCTGGTTATCGCTAAGCGATGAAGCAAAGATGCCTATAGCCACAAAGGTGGAACCGAGAAACAGCAAGCCTAAGTATGAACCCCACATCCCCCCCATGTCAAGGTTGCCGGCCGGAAGTCCAAGATGGTAAACGGAAAAAGCATAGATCATCGTTGGTACAAGTGAGAAGATCACGAGGACGAGACCTGCAAAATACTTTGCCAGTATGACCTGGAGGTCAGTCAGAGGTTGGGTCATCAGTAATTCAATGGTCCCGGTTCTCCTTTCGTCTGCAAAAGAGCGCATTGTAATAGCAGGTATCAGGAATAGAAAAACAAAGGGTGTAAGAATAAAAAGCCCGTCAATATTTGCATATCCAAAATCAAGAATATTGAATTGCATAGACACTACCCAGAGGAACAGGCCGATCACCACTAAAAATACTATGATAACTATATACCCGATCAGAGAGTTTAAGAATCCGTTGATCTCTTTTTTAAATAAAGCATACATAAGCGTTACCGGTTAGGGGTGCAAAATTAGCATTTTATGTGATTTGTCGCTGGATATAAACAGAATAATCAACCAGTCTCGCCTCGTATTCTTCTTTCAGTAAATGAGATGAGATCATAAAATCTGCTGTTGACCGGTTGCATGCGGTAGGGATATTGTAGACAACTGTGATCCGCAGCAGTGCTTTGACATCCACATCGTGCGGCTGTGGTTGCATGGGATCCCAGAAAAAGATCAGCATATCGATCAATCCATCAGCTATCATGGCACCCAATTGCTGATCGCCTCCCAGTGGACCGGATTTTAAACGAATGATGGGGTTTTCAAATCTTTCCCCTTTATCAAAATTTTTCCGAATGGTTTCCTCGACCATTTTGCCTGTTGTTCCAGTGCAGATCAGTTGGTGCCCAAGCAAAGTTTTGTAATTGAACTCTACCCACTCTGCAAGGTCTTTTTTCCGGTTATCGTGTGCTACAAGCGCAATTCTCTTTGATTTTTCCATTTTTATCATAAAATTTTGAACACAACAATTTATCAGAAGGTTATCTCATTATTGTGAATTGAAAAAGAACTTTTCGTCAAAATTGACCAGGTACAGTTTTTTTGTTGCCCTTGTCAATGCCGTGTAGAGCCAATGAAGATAATCAAGGTTCATCATTTTTTCATTCAGGTAACCCTGATCAATAAATACTGTATCCCATTGTCCACCTTGTGTCTTATGGCATGTAAGGGCATAGGAAAATTTCACCTGGAGTGCGTTGAAATAAGGATTTAATTTCACTAGCTCCATTCTCTTCCTGCGTGAAGGAATATCTTCATAGTCTTTCATCACTTCCTGGAACAACCGGTTATTGTCGGCAGAGGATAATGCCGGCGACTCAGAGCTAAGGGTATTCAACAGTAGCTTCACATCCATTTCGTTCTCTTCAGGGTAGTCGATAAAACGGATTGTTACATCGGCAAACCTGAAACCATAAATCTCTTCTATCTTTCGGATCCGAAGCAATTCAATAATATCGCCATTTGCAATGAAGCCTGCGGGGGATCCTTCCGGTAGCCAGAAATAGTTATTTTTCACCGCCATCATATAGTCTCCGGTATTTATCTCATCATCGAGGAACAATATCCTTTTCCTGATCTCCCTGTTGAATATATTTGCACGTTTATTTGAGCGGCATACCACGACATTATTTTCCTTACCCGACCTGGAATAGGCAGTGTTTAGTGCATCTTCCAGTTCAGTACCGTTGATCCTGATCACATCCATATTCGATTTATTGATCGAGAACAGTGGCAAGGTCCATTCCTGGCGGATAATCTGGTTTCTCACGACGGTTGCATTCATGAGGATTCCCGAATGTTTTTCCTGCCTGACTACTTCAGTCAGCTCATAAGTTTCGATCACAAGGTGATAAGCTTTGCGAAGGAAACCGAGATCAAGGGCAGGACTGTTTTCCATGCCAACCGGCGGGAGCTGGGCTGTATCGCCTATGAACATCATCCTGCAATCTTCGCCGTTTAATACATATTCAAACAGGTCATCAAGCAGGTTCCTCGAGGCAAACAAACTGGTTTCTGAGAGGGATGAATGCTGGATCATGGAAGCTTCATCAACGATAAATAAAGTCTGCTTATGCAGGTTTTGTTGTAGTTTCAGTGCGATCACACCGTCCTTTGTGGTCCTGGCAAAATAGATCTTACGGTGGATGGTATTGGCAGGCTTTTTTGTATAAGAAGAAAGAACTTTGGCTGCCCTGCCTGTGGGGGCCATCAGCGAGGATTTTCTCTGAAGCTTTGGAAGCACATTGACCAGTGAGCTTACGATCGTCGTCTTCCCTGTTCCTGCATACCCTTTCAGGATAAACAGTGAGTTGGGCTTTTTCCATGAATCGGTCAGGAAAAGAGCGATCTTTTCAAGAACGGTCTTTTGACCACGTGTGGGTTCATAGGGAAATTCCTTCAGTAATAACGATGTGACAACGGCAGAATTCATGGCAGGAAAATGATCATTCGTATCGGAGTGATTCGATCGGATCCAGGTTAGCTGCTTTCTGTGCAGGCAATATCCCAGAGATAAGAGCTACTGCAAAACACAGTATCACCCCGGTGATTATCCATTCCCACGGAACAATGAAAGCACTTCCGATAAAGAGAGAGATCACATTACCGATCATAATGCCAAGGGTTATCCCCAGCAATCCGCCCAATTGTCCAATCACGATTGCTTCGACCAGAAATTGGTTACGAATGACCCGTTTGGTGGCGCCTATCGCTTTGCGGATGCCAATCTCACGGGTTCTTTCGGTAACCGAAACCAGCATGATATTCATCAGGCCAATTGCAGCACCGGCCAGTGTAATCAGGCCGATAATTGTTGCTGCAAGTGTAACATACTTGATATTTTCGATGAGCATCTTGGCAATGTTGTCGCTCTTGGTGATCTCAAATGTATTTTCAGAGCCGGCAGGATCCTGGCGAATGGTCCGGAAGAGGCCCGTTGCCTCTCCTATGCAGGCATCAAGCTGTTCCTGCTTCTTTGCCATTACATTGATTGAAAACGACATATCCGGCCTGGAAAACCTGGCCCTGACGTTTGTGAGGGGGATATAACAGGACCTGTCGCCGCTGAAGCCCATGCTTGATCCCTTCTCCTTCAGAACGCCGACCACCCTGTACTTACCTGGGCCTATCGATATTACCTGGTCTAACGGATCTTCTTTGTTCTTGAAAATATCTTTTACTACTTCCGAGCCTATAATGCACACGCCAGAGCCCTGATTCACCTCATCCATAGTAAAAACCCTGCCTTTATCGATCTCATCCCCCGATGTATAGATATAATTCTCGTCAATCCCCATCACCCTGACATTCGGATTTGTTTTATTTGATTTGTATTTTATCGTCGCGACCCCTGTGGCACCGATAAATACCGAAGTATAACCAGGGAAAAAGAACTTCTCCTTAAACTCCATAGCCTGCTTGTAGCTGATCACTTCGTACAGTTTTTGCTCGTTGGGGCCATTGCCCATGTGAACCTGCAGGGTCCGGTTCCTGATGGTAAAGGTACTCGATCCCATCATCGAAAAATTCTTTGTGAGGGAGTACTTGATTGAATCTGTAGCAGTAAGGATCCCTACCAGGGCCATGATCCCGAAAGAAATGATGAGAATCGTAAGAACGGTCCTCAAAAGATGGCTACGGATTGAATTCAGGGAAATCCTGAAATTTTCAATGATCAGGGTGTTTTTCATTCTTCAGGATGGTTCAGCTTTTCTTTCCAAATGCCAGGTCTCCAGCATCCCCTAACCCCGGCACGATGTATGACTGAGCCGTAAGCTCATCATCGATTGTTCCAACCCAGATGGAAATGTTGTTACGGGGCAGATTCCTTTTGAGGTACTCCAGGCCCTCCTGGCTTGCCAGGATGGTAACGATGTGGGTATGTTTCGGTTTACCGTGCGAGATCAATTCTTTATAAGTAAGCACAGCCGAAGCTCCAGTCGCAAGCATAGTATCGCAGATGATCAATGTTTTCCCTTCAATATCAGCTGAAGAGGCATATTCAATCTGGATTGTAAAAGAATGATCCTTGTGAAACTTCCGGTAAGCAGAAACAAAAGCATTTTCTGATTTGTCATACATATTGAGAAAACCCTGGTGAAAAGGCAGGCCTGCCCGAAGGATCGCAGCGAGGACGGGGTAAGATTTAAGAACCGGGACCATCGCGATTCCGAGTGAAGTGATGACTTCCCTGGTTTCAAATTCAAGTTCCTTACTGATCTCATAAGCAAATAATTCTCCCAACCTCACAAGGTTTCCCCGGAACCGGAGACTGTCCTTCTGAACCTCAGCATCCCTTATCTCTGCAATAAAATGATTAATGAGGGAATTCGCGCTACTCAAGATATTTACCATAAGACAGAGGTATTTTATGCAAATGTACTAAAAATAAGGATTACCGTAATTTCTTCATTAAATTGACTATCATGTCAATTTTCCCGGGCAAATGATTGATGAGGAGCTCGCTGAATCCAGTTTCACTTGCGCCAAATCCTTTGTAGAAACGGGCGACGTTAAGGTCTGAGGATCCCTCAAAATCGAGGATCAGGGGTCGCCCGGCATGTTCTTTTATGAAGATATCGACGAGCATGAACATGGCGCCGTTGTCGCGTGCATTTTTATCTGAGGCTGCGAAATGATAAATTGCCCTGTCCTTGTCGCGGAGGAAGAAAACGCCAGCACAAAGTTTGTTATCAGGCAGATAGGCACCCAGTATTGTGCTGAAAGTGTTTTTCAGGCAGTAGGTTATTAATGAACGAAGCGTTTCATATTGCCTGAATTTTACCAATTTCTCATTCTTTCCGTAATTATCTTTGAATAATGTGATCAGTTCATCGGGATCAACTTTTCTCCTGATAATGAGGTCATGGTCAAGGGCTTTCCGCAGATTCCGACGTGTGTTTTGGTTATATCTCCTGAAAATTGCGTCATAGGAAGGAATTAGATCGAGTTCATGATTCAGGCGCTGAATGACGGTGTATTTTTCCCTGTCGACCTTATTCATGGAATTGAGATGAACATGAATAAATGAAAAGGGGGAAGGGATTGCCTGGATGAACTGTTCTACAAGCAGCGAAGTGAGATGCTCACGTGAAAATATTCCAAGTTGCTGTGCAAAATATGGCTGGTAGATATAATTGATACCCAGTTTATGATTACGCGGTAAAGGAAAAACCGTTTCGTAGCCGTTCATCTCAAGGGCATCCCATCCAGGAGCTACAATGTCGAGAAACCAAGAAAAGGCGTACGGACTTCGGTTAACGGCATTCAGGATACATTCATCCCATTTCTGTTTATCAATATCTCTATGTTTTATGTACCTGATCATTCAATGTTCATCATCCCGACAGCATAGGAAAGGATTTCCCCATAGACTTTTCTCCATCCTCTCCACCGGCCGGATTCATCAAAACTTTCATTGTGCCATATACTGACAAACTCTCCGTTTACCGCCTTTATTGCATCAACAAATGATCTGATCAAGATGATGGCCTCCTCAGGAGATGATCGCAAATAATCTTTCAGTGTAACATCCATCAGGGTAACGGGGTGAAGTGTAAGGTTCTCTTTACGGTTGCTGATAAGGTCAAAGAAAGGAAAAGGATCAGCGATGCCTGCTCTGAATCCCGGGCTGGAAGCATAGCCCAGTGAAAAGTCATCTGTTATCCCGTGCCTGATGAGTTCGCGAAAGGTATCAGGAAAGGATACCTTAAGGAAGTGCTGACGGCTGGCACTTATCTTATGTCCGATTATTTTTGGAAGCCCATTGATCTCAGAATTCAGGATCCGGGAATGTTTACCGGAACGAAGCGAAGGATGTATCCCGATTGTTCCTGAATCGTCAAGTTTGCGAAGTAGCTGGCGGAAGCGCCTGCCTGTTGTGGTTACATTGTTGTCATCCTTCCCATAATCGGCAAACAGGATAAAATAGAAGGGCTTTAATCCATAGCGATCGTGGATTTCACGGATATAAACATATTGATCATAAGGATCTTTGCTGATACCCAGTAAAACGTTTGTCCGCTGTGCAATCTTTCTCAGGTTTCCGACCATCAGCGATCTTCCGTAACCACCAATGGTCCGGAAGAAAGAATGTTGTCTGAAGGCAAAAGCATGATCAATATCGATAGTAGGAATGAACCGGAATTTCTTATTGTTAAACTTAATTGATGGATAAATCATTCTGATATGATCCTTCAGCAGATCAGTCCATAGGTTCACGACAGGTATCTTAAGAAAATCCCCGGTTGTCATGATGCTGTCTGAAGGCCTGAACCTCCCAAAACGGTCAGGAATGAAAGACAGATATTCCTCATATCTTGTAACAAGATAGAAAGCAGCGGAGAACAGATCGAAAGGAAAAGCAGATCGTTCATCATTTACAGCAAAATATGCCGGTAGATCTTTAAAAGTGAAAAGTCTGCATGTTTTTGATTCTATTGATCTTTCCTGAAGCAGGCCGATGGAATGGATGAATATTCCTTTCCCTGAAGGTTCAGTGTCATATTCAAGGCAGGGACCGTCGTATGAGAGATAGTCCTCACGACGGTCTGTCAGGATAATTTCAATTCCCGCCAGGGCCTTTAGCAGCAGTGAAAAAATATATTCAGCCCGGGCGCAGAGCCGGGGCATATATATCATTAATTGTTCCATTATATGTTTTCTGAAGCCAAAGTACGTAAAAAATCTGAGAGGAAGCACAACAAGGAATTAAACAATAAAAAATTTTGTACCTTTGAATCCAGGTAAAGCAAATCTGACGGAATTTTTATGGAGAATTTCATCGTATCTGCCCGCAAATACCGTCCACAGACATTTGATACGGTAGTGGGACAGAAATCAATCACCAACACCCTCAAGAACGCCATCAGGAACAACCAGCTGGCACAGGCGTTTTTGTTCTGCGGGCCGAGGGGGGTTGGGAAGACCACCTGTGCACGGATCCTGGCAAAGACGATCAATTGCGAGAACCTCTCGCCGGCTATGGAAGCTTGCGATAAATGCCAGTCCTGTGTATCCTTCAACGAAAATGCTTCTTTCAATATCTATGAACTTGATGGCGCTTCAAACAACTCGGTAGATGAGATCAGGAACCTGGTGGATAAGGTGAGGATCCCTCCCCAGATGGGAAAATACAAAGTCTATATCATCGATGAAGTACATATGCTTTCAGCTTCTGCCTTCAATGCATTTCTTAAGACGCTGGAAGAGCCACCGGCCTATGCAAAATTCATCCTTGCAACAACAGAAAAGCATAAGATCATACCTACTATCCTTTCGCGATGCCAGATCTTTGACTTTAAAAGGATAACAGTGGAAGATATCGTTAGCCATCTCAATTATGTTGCCGGGAGTGAAGGGATCTCAACTGAGGAAAATGCCCTTCATATCATTGCCCAGAAAGCTGATGGGGCCATGCGTGATGCCCTTTCCATTTTTGATCAGCTGGTTAGTTTTGCCGGTCATAACCTGACCTATGATACTGTCCTGGAAAATCTGAATGTGCTGGATTATGATTATTTTTTCAATATTACCGGTCATATTCTTGATGGCGATATCTCATCTACCTTGCTCACGATCAATGAGATATTGGATAAAGGCTTCGATGGCCAGCATTTCCTGATCGGATTCGGCGAACATATCCGCAACCTGCTGGTTTGCAAGGACCCGGTGACGATAAAGCTTCTCGAAACAGCTCCTGCCATCCGGACCCAATACCTGAACCAATCGGCCCGTTGTCCTTCGGATTTTCTACTAAAGGTATTAGACCTGAACAACAAATGCGATCTCAATTACAAGGTCAGCAATAATAAACGTCTGCACTTAGAGTTGGCACTTATGCAGATGTGCACTATTCTTAAAACTGATGAAAAAAAAACGTCTGATGCTGTCCCTCCCCCTCAGTCTAAGTATAAAGAACCTGTAAAACCCAGGGAATCAAAATCCTTTTCCGGAACTCTTTCCATAAAGGACATGACTTCTTCTCAGCAAAAGGAAAAAGAAAATATTGTTCAGCAGGCGGAAGAAAATACTGTTGCCTATGATACTGCTGCTGAGTTCACGCTTGAACAATTGGAAACTGCCTGGGATGAATTCAGTGAATCTATACGTAGTTCCATGCCGCCTTTATCGACAACCCTTAAAAAACACCGGCCTGTACTGAAAGAAGATTTTCTGATCGAGTTTTGTGTGGATAATAAAGTACTGGCTGAAGATTTGAACCAGAAGCGGAATGATCTCATTGAATTCCTGGTCACCCGTCTAAGGAACACAAAGATCCACCTTCAGATCATTGTACCTGATCATCCTGTTGGAGTGAAGCCATACACGGATCGTGAGAAATTCGGAAGAATGGCAGAGAAAAACCCCCGGCTTCTCGATCTCAGGGAACAACTTGACCTTGAGATAGAAAGTTAAAATCAAATCCAAATTACGAAGACTGATCCCATATCACATATTTCACCTGACGGCCGGACTGTTTACTGTTTTGGCGAAACGGTCCTTGATATTATATTCAGAAACAAAAACCAGGTAGCAGCTAAACCCGGTGGTTCTATGCTGAATAGTGCTGTTTCACTGGGTCGTACCGGAATCAATGTCGAATTCATCAGCGATATTGCCGATGACCAGCCTGGCGAGATGATCGTCAGGTTCCTTATGGAAAATCAGGTAGGCACCTCATTTCTCAACCGTTATCATAAAGGAAAGACCACACTTGCACTCGCCTTTCTCAACAAAAATGCAGATGCCGCATATACATTCTATGAAGGGGGGCCAAAGGAAATGTCAAGTGGCAATTTACCTATGCCCTGCAGGAATGATATTGTACTTTTCGGTTCCTTTTATTCACTGACTGACAGAATAAGGGAGAATCTTAAGCCTGTTCTTGCTTCAGCCGGTAAAAACAATACCATGATCCTTTATGATCCAAACTTTCGAAGCCCTCATATTAATGATCTTTCTATGGTGATGCCATATATATCAGAGAATATTTCGTGTGCCGATATCGTAAGGGGATCGGATGAGGATTTTCTTAATATTTTTGCAACCCGGGAACCGATGAAAGCTTATGACAAGATCAGGTCACGGGATAGCAAGGTGTTGATTTTTACAAGATCTGGTGAAGATGTCAGCATAATAACCGGGAGACAGATGATCACTGTCCCTGTACCCAAAATCGAGCCGGTGAGTACAATCGGAGCAGGGGATTCATTTAATGCGGGACTGATCCATGCATTCATCAGGATGGGGATTGGTTGTAAACAGCTTCAATTCTTACCTGCGACTGAATGGGAAAAGGTTGCAGAAAATGCGATCAGGTTTTCGCAAAATGTTTGTATGAGTCTTGACAATTATATTTCGCATGATCTTTTAGCTACCTGAAAAATGATTTCGGCTTTGTCACGGTTTATCTTAAGGTTATTCGGGTGGAGAACGAGTGCGATCCTGCCTGAAGGTATTGTCAAGGCTGTTCTGATCGTTGCACCTCATACCAGTTATTGGGATTTTGTTATCGGGAGGATGACTTTCTGGTCTTCGAAGATTAAGATCAGGGTTTTGATCAAGAAAGAAGTTTTCGTCTTTCCTTTAGGCTGGTTTCTTCGTCATTTAGGAGGGGTTCCGGTTGCAAGGGGACAAAAGAACAACCTTGTTGAGCAGGCGGTCGATCTTTTTCAGAAAAATCAGAAAATAGTAATCGTGATAACTCCTGAAGGAACAAGGAGCAAAGTTCACCATTGGAAGAAGGGGTTTTATTATATCGCGATGGAAGCAAAGGTCCCTATTGCACTTGGATTTATAGATTACAGTACGAAAACCGGGGGTATCGGCCCGCTAATCAACCCTAACGGCGATTATGAAAAGGATCTGTCAGTCATCCTCGATTTTTACCGGGATAAAAAAGGCCTACATCCTGAACAATTCAATTTAGACATCCTATAGACAAGTAGATAACACATACAGTTCCTGTGTTAAGTCAATTATTCGATTCCGGGACTTGGTGACAATCAAATAATTTCTACCTTTGCACCGTTTTGCGGGAGTTTAGCTCAGTTGGTTCAGAGCATCTGCCTTACAAGCAGAGGGTCACTGGTTCGAATCCAGTAACTCCCACAGATAGCAACTTAATGATCAGTTAGTTACAGAAAATGTGGCTAACTGTTTTTATTTTTATTCCCTTTGTTTTTACGATTTTTTTGCAGGCATGTAAACCCGGACGTAAACCAGTTTACACATGAATGCTTCAATTTCAGTAGTTTGCTACAAATCCAAGACACTTTCCAACGGAGAACATCCTTTGATGCTTCAAATCTCAAAGAATGGGAAGCGAAAGTACCAGAGTTTAGGTATTTCAATTCATAGTGATAATTGGGATTTCTTGAAGAATAAACCTAAATCTAATTGTCCCAATGGTGAATACATTCAAAAGATCATCTCTGATAAGATTATTAAGGTACAGAAGCAGATACTCGAATTTACTGCCAATGGAAAGGACTACACACCCACAAATCTACTTACGTTCAATAAATCAATTGTCAGAGAGAAAACTGTAGAAGATTTTTACAAGGAACTGATCCTAACATTTGAAAAAACAGATAAAGTAGGCAATAGGTTGATTTACAAAACTTCTTATAATTCTATTAAAGCTTTCAATAAAGGAAGCCTCAATATATTATTTGCAGATATTGATGTCAATTGGTTGAATAGGTATGAAAAATGGTTGAGGGGTAAGGGGAATAAGGATACAACCATCAGCTTGCTATTTCGTACCCTCAGGAGTGCATATAATAAGGCTGTTGATGCAAAATGTGCAAGGAAGACTGATTATCCCTTTGATGAATTTAAGATCAGTAGGTTCGATGTAAAGACTAAAAAGCGGGCTCTTTCCAAAGAAAATATTCTGAAGATTATGAAATTGGATTTAGCTGATGAAAATGATTCTATTAAGTTTACTAGGGATATCTTTATTTTCAGTTACCTGTGCGGAGGTATCAATTTTAGTGATATTGCTAATTTGAAGGATGAAAATATTGTTAATGGTCGAATTTATTATGTGAGGCAGAAAACAGGCAAAGCCATTAGTATTCAGTTGTCAGATGAATCTAGGGATATTCTTTCCCGAGATAGAACATCAAATGATGAGAGAGGTTATTTGTTTCCGATCCTTGATATCAGGATTCATAAAACCGCTTTGCAAAAGCAGAACAGGATTCACAAGATTTTAGGTAGAACTGATAAAGACCTCAAGTTGATTGCAGAAAAATGTAAAATAGAACAGAATCTTACAATTTATTCAGCAAGGCATTCATTTGCCACAGTATTAAAGAATTCAGGAGTGAATGTTGCATTGATAAGTGAAACACTTGGTCATTCTGATCTTTCAACAACTCAGATTTATTTAAACAGCTTTGAAAACAATCAGATTGATGAAGCAATGGTAAATTTGTTATAACTGCAATGGTCAATATTTCAGTTGATATTCCTATTTGGGGAGGATTGATGTAATAGGTTTATCAATGATTGCAGCAAGGATTCTTGTATCGTTTAAGTCAAAAGCCATTTTTGCAAGTCTCTTCATCAGATTTAGCCTATTGGAAAGTGTTCCTTTAAAAGCATACTTGGGATTAACGTAGACAAATGCACCTGACTTATTTGGGCTAATGATCATTTTCAACTCTTTCAGGGTAGTTTCATATCTTTGCAATGTTCTCAAAGATGGAGCTTTTTGGAATGATGATTTCAAATTGTTGAAGTGATCAATATATGCTTCTCTTAACTTTGGATTCAATTCAATCCGATTATTATACTCCATTTTTTCACAAATGAAATCGAAGTAAGAGCGTTCAATATTTGAAATCTGTAAATACAGATGTTGAGCATTGAAGAAATACCAACACCCAGCTGTCACCAGATGTATTTCCGCTGTGACAATCTCTTCTCCTACCATTCGGGAAACTATGAATTTTTGATTTGTCTTTTTCATAATTGGCATATTTTTGTAACGCAAAGTTACAAAATATAACGTTGTAAGTATTGAAAACACTCAAAACAGGTGTATATTTTCACATAATCTAATAATTGTTATGTATTCCAAAGATTCTCACAATAAACTGCTAGACTTTCACAGAAAGATTTATCAGGAAGGGAATGTTACCTCAAACTCTGGTAAAATTATTAAGATAAACCTAGTTGACCGGGTGTTAAAAGGTATAGGTCCAGAAATAAGAGATCCCGGAATGCCCAATATTGATTTCAAAGAACTTAAGCTAATAGACGACCATGATAAACTCTCCTATGCAGGGATTGCATTGCTCTTTACGCTTGAAGGTCATAAAAAAAATTTCTTGCTTTTTGTATTAGCATACTGTTTAAGATATGATGGCTGTTTTACTTGGAATAAAATCGTAGCAGAACAATATTCCGATATGTGTGAAATTGTATTAGGTAAAAGAATAGAATACAAAACATTACGACAATCACTTGTAGCCCTAAAAGCAAAAAATCTTATTCAGAAGAAAAAGCGTGGAGAATACATGTTAAATCCTCTTCTTTATCATGTTGGCACTAAGACTAAACTGAAGGAATTAATCAAAGAATATTCAGAATCAATCTGTAATAAGAGAGGAAGAGGCACCGTAAATTCTTTATTTGATCTGCTTTAGTAATCCTGCTGGAATAAAGGCTCCTTTAGATACAACATTAAAATTCAGAATTGTAATACACTTCAGATAAACGGGGTGACTGAAAAAGCCAAAGAATAATATAAAAAATCCAAGAGCCGATGAGAAACGGATTAACAAACAGTTTGAGGAGGTTCTTTTCTGTTTTGTTCATCTTGTTCAGATAGACCTGAAGGAGATAGAGAAGTTAAAGGAAAAGGACTTAAAAGAGGGTGATAAACCACCACCATTTTAATTGTCATCGGGGTGAACTAATAGGCTTATTGGAAGATCATTAATTGGACTTTTTTCAATGCCAGTTCTTATCTGGCAGAATTGGTCATAAGATATTTCACCAAAGAGGTCTAATTTACTATCATCAACCTTTTTAATTAATTGGTCACGAGTGACGTAATAATAATCATGACAATTTATGTAGGTTTCCGTCTTTAATTGGTTTTTACCGTCATCTTTAACACATACTAGACTAACCAAATCAAACCCATTACGTTCATATAAAGCCTCCTTCATTTCTTTTTGACTGGTGCCCTTAACAAGGTAAATATCATTACCGTCAATGGCAACTACAATAAAAAAATGGGGCGTTTTTGTTTCAATAAGTTCGGGAGCGGAAATTCTATAAATTCTTCCAACCACAAGGGTTTGACCTATTACATAAGAGGAAGGGAGATTAACCATTACTCACATAGAAAGTTCTGAAAAGACTGGTGGGAGAGATAAACCTCTTTCGATTCTTGGCTTTGGTTTTTATCAAATTTATAAGGTGGAACTTCTTTGATAGGAGGCTTGAACAAATCCTCATCGTTTATCGGATAACTATTTGGCAAATCCGGATCGGCTAATTCCTTTTCAAATCTCTTCCATTCTGGAAATAAATGAGATAGCCCCCTTAGTTGGATGGAACTCATTCCTCCAAAATCTTTCCAAACCTCTTCCATTACAGAAAGGTCTGTCTCGGAGAAATATAGACTACTGAATTGATTTATTCCTTCCAGAACCCTGCCATCAACTGTAAAGAAACCATCCAGGTCTTGCTTAGTCATATTAAGTGTATTAGACGGAACAAGTCCGTGGGGGAGCGCACTGTGATGATCCCTTAATATTGTTCTGCCGAATCTATTAACATGGATTCTGTCAGCAATACAAAGCAGTTTCATCAGCTTAAGTCTGGTAATCCTGTTCTTGGGTGTTTTTGAAATGAAGAATAAGATTGCATTAGCCGCCTTTTGTTCAACTATGGTCATAGTTGCGTATTTGGTTAACAGTTTTTTTAATAAAAAATTTCTTAATAGAAAATGACGTAAGCCAGCGAAGGGCCTTGAGTATGATGTTGTCTTTGTTTTTAGTTATCTCGCTTTCCACAACAAAAGTAATATAATATAATATAATATGCTAAAAAAAAATGTTAAATTTTAACAGCACCCTGTTCTTAACTGTTAAATAGGTATTTCAGTACAAAGATACCACATTATTTGATTAATAGTAAACGATAGTTTTCTGCGCAAATTTAACATTTGGCTTTGTTGTAGTTTTTAAATGATGTATTATTGCCCTACACAATATTAAACCACAACAATATGTCTCAAGTTGGCTGTTCTGCAATAATAGGCGTTTTGGGAACGCTTATGGGTGTAGTTCTTGGTTGGTTATTGAATAGGATTCAAAGATTGGGAAGAATAAAAATTTTCCCCGTTTCTATCAATGTTCAATATTATAAAGTCAACCAAAACAAAGAGGGAAAAACGGGCGATCCTGCAAGTGAAATTATTAGCCAGTCTTTTTACGATAATGAAGTCAGGTTTGTAACAATGGACATTGTGGCAGATGTTTATAATTCGTCGTCAACAGAACCTCAAATGGGAAGAGATTTTTATATGGGCTTCCATGGCGGGGGCAAAGAAGCAAAAGCAAGGGTAAGGAAAAAAAAGTTTATACATGAGGGAATGGGTGAAGAGTTAAAAAACATCAACCTTCTTCCTCGTGAGATTGTAAATGTTATTCTTTCGTGTTCCATTAACGAAAATATGTCTGAGTTTGATTTGGGATACCTGTTTTTTGAATATAGGAACAACAAAAACAAGGTGAAGAGAATAAAAATAAATGGGGCTATAATTCCAGAATATTACAACAAGCAATAACATCCTACCTGTACCTTTTGTCGTATTAACATATTAATTAGTGTTTTACGTAAGCTTGGTTTTTTTTAGTGTGTAGTTAACATAAACGGTGTACCATCATTAAGAACTTTCGTGATAGATAGGTTAGAATCTTATATTCCTTACATATAGAATAATATGGCATTCAATGATGCCCAAGGATGCTTGTCGCTGAGACATTCATAGTGAAATATTCTAACTATTCAATTAATCCGATCCTTTTTTAAGATATAGTACCGGTCAATTTCCAATGGATTTAATGAATTTAGTTTTTCATGTATTTGGATGACGGGTTTTAACAAACAAAATCTATTATATCTAACAAAAAAAGTTTTTCTATTGATTATCAATCACTTGGTTTATTCAATATTCTCATTTACAGGTACTGCTATTTTTTTTATGTACACGTGATAGTTACCCACCCCCAAAACCACCCCACCCTTGTGCGACGACACCGGGGGCAAGCCCGGGGTAAATATCATTTACAAACAATTTCAAAACTTAGAGTCATGGTTACAATTATTAATTATACCAAGAGGCAGAATGCCGAAGGTAAAGAGTTCTTTACGCTAAACTTAATGGGAGGTGTAGAACTGGTTAAGTCAACCAAAACAGGAAACTACTATGCTACTGCATGGAAAAGTTCAATCTCATGCACCTTTAACGAGGATGTTTGCAAATCGTTAATTGGCACTAAACTGCCGGGAATTGTGACAAGGGTGGAATCAGAGCCTTATGAATACAAGATTCCTTCCACTGGAGAAACGATAATGCTAACCCACAAGTACAGGTTTGATGCATCGCCGAACATTGCAACAATGGAAGAGGTTGTTTTCACACCTGAACAACAATTGGGTTAAGCTTGTTGCTGATTGCAGATGAAAGGGGACATTCCAGAGATGGTTTGTCCCTTTTCTTTTGATTCACTTTTAATCTATTTATATATGGAAACAACTAATGTAAAGATCACAAAAGAAGAGTTCCAACGAATCTTATTGGGATTTCATGGAACTGAAGAATACCACCGGCATACTTTGCCAAATGGAATGTCATTGCTCCTTACGGATGGCTGTGAGTTTGTCAGGGAGAATGCTGGAGAAGGTGCATTTTGGCTCTTCGATATTATCCTCAGTTGGCAATATAAATTACATCAACGTCCCTTCCAAGTATGGAAGCTGAAACAACTGGAAAATGGTAGCTGGATGATCCAATGTACTGATGGAAATGAGACAGTTCTTGCTTCACAGGAGATTCCGTATTCAGACTTTCCAATTGACAGTATTGATATTTGGCTGACTGATGGAGTTTGCCTTTTAGCTTCGGAGTATTAATATGGATGACAACAAACAATTACTGGCTGCTATTAATGAACACTGCAGCCCTGACACCTTGCTGATCCTGGATAAGACTGGGAAGTTAATACGGCTATATTGCCCCTTCAAGGTAATGACCATCTATTCCTTCAGTATTTACAGTGCCAATAAGGTTGTTGAAGTCTTGGCAGTCAAAGTAACCCCTGACTTGCTAATGGTGTATGTCGTTAGACAAGTTGCTTATCCATATTATTTATTTCGGATTATCCTTTGAAACCATAGGGGTTATTGAGTTTGGCTGTTGTTTACCATTTTCTAAGTTCCGTCATCTATTAAATTATCATCCTTAAATTTTATCTTATACCAATAAATTATGAAGACACAATATTTCGAGGGCTGTAGCTCTCTGGATGAAGTCAAACGAAAGTATAAAGAATTAGCATTGAAGCATCATCCTGACAGAGGTGGTAACACCAGGATCATGCAGGACATCAATAATGAGTATGAAGCCATCAAGAAGAATCCGTTCTTCAAGTTCTACAAAGAGAAAGAGGAAGCCCAAAAAGATTATGTAGAGTTTCCTGCTATAATCAACAATATCATAGGGTTTAAGGGAATAACTATTGAGCTGTGCGGCAATTGGCTCTGGATTTCAGGGAGTACTTACAAATACAGGAAGGAACTGAAGCAATTTGGTTTCCTGTTTGCCGACAAAAAGAAGCTCTGGTATTGGAGGCCGAATGATTATAAGTCAGCAAACCAAGAGCCAAGATCAATGGAATATATACGCAGTAAGTATGGCTCTGATGTTTATCAAACTCCCGACACCCCTGAATTGGAAACCTCTGATACACCCAAGAAATGATAGCCGAGAAACAATTAACCGATGGGGGCATTGCAACATTGAAGGACAGTGCCCTCCTTGCTATTATTCTTTCCTCAGGGAACGGCAATTACTGTTCCATAGAAAGAGCTTCAGGTATCCTCAGAGTCTGCCAAAACTCATTAAATTGCTTGTATTCACTCACTATAGAAGAGATGCTGCAGTTAGACGGAATAACTTATGAAGATGCAATCCGGATTAAGGCATCCATGGAACTGTCACAACGTAGGAAGGTGTCAGAAGTGATGGAGAAACCGAAGATCAGCTGTTCCAATGATGTATATGTACTATTTCAACATTTATCTAACTGCCAATACGAGGAATTCTGGATAGTGGTTCTAAACAAAGCTAACAGAGTTATTGGCCGGATAAAGATTTCAGAAGGTGGTATTGCAGGGACAGTAGTAGATATCAGAAGAATCTTTAAGAGTGTTATTGATCTGCTTGGCTCTAATATCGTACTTATCCACAACCATCCATCAGGTAATAACAATCCATCGGATCAGGATATGAGTATCACTAAGAAGATTGTGGAGGCAGGAAAGCTCTTTGATATAGCTGTTCTCGATCATATTATCGTTGGAATAGGATATTACAGCTTTGCTGATAATGGTACCTTATAATTTAGTAATCGGCGTACTAGATGCCAAAACAAGTCCTAAGGGTATGGGTTTTTTCTTATGATTAATAACAATTGTAAAAGACCAGATGGTCAATGTGACCTGTGTGATAGTTGGGATGAGGATGCTCAAGTCTGTCTGCAAGATGAAGACCTTGGAGGCACAGGACATGGTGATGAATCGTTATCTGATGCTGATCCAGGCTTATAGCTATGTTTATAAAAAATTCTTTACTAATCTGAACCAAACCTATGTTAATTGTTTATATTTGAGCCGTCTTAATATGATACCAGCTATGACATAGAACAATTATTACAGATAAATAGATTTTAACAGCGTTTACTGTTATTCTTGGTTCTTAAAACTGGAAATATTTGCCCTCTGGAATAATAAGTGAATGCTCACGCAAATGGCGTGGGCTTTCCTTATTTGAGGGCGATGGTATTCCAGTACCTGAGAACCGGATAAGTTTAAGTTCCACGCCTGTTTTTTTTATAAGATTGACCCTGAAAAGATTTATGGTTCATCACTATAATCGGCATATCCATAAAAACATTATAAAACAACATAACTTTATACCATGAAAACAATGAAAAAATTCTTTTTTTTGATAAAATACTCCCTCCTTTCGCTGAGTCTTATAATAGTTTTTGTGTTTGCTAATGCACAAACTGTAGTTGAAGATGTCAATTTTGACAATTATACCAGTCCTTCAAACAATGATTTAAAAAATCATTTTTATGGCACTTTTGGAATAAGCCTAACCCAAATCCAAACAAACGGTATTACTGGTGGTTGCCTTGCGACATCTAATTCTCCGAATTATGGCATTGATAATGCAATATATTGCTCAAAGTATAAAGGAAATATTGGATCTACCTACATCTCCAGCATTTCTTTCAAATATGATGCATCCATAGTAAATCCTAATACTGATGACATCGCAGCTGAAATAGATTTAAATCCAACATCTAATTGGAATTATTATATTTTTACTCGTGTTATTAATCACACCCAATTTGGGAGTTATCTTGAAATACTTACTGGCACCTGGAATAACTCTCCAGGTCCACATTTAACATTACAACAAAACCATTGGTATAAATTATCTATCTCTACAACATTTTCTGGTGGAACATTTTCTGACAAAATAGATCTTATTGCAGAAGTGTTTGATTTAGGCCTTTCTGGAACGAACAATCCAACACTTCTAAACTCTGCAAGCGGAACTATATATATGTATATCCTTATAGCTGACACAGCTATTTCAATAGGAATTACTGGTGCTAGGTGGGGTGGTGGAATTTACTTGGACGATTTTCACTACCAAGGAATTAAAAGTTCCTTTAGTTGTGCTTCAGGACAGGGAATTAATGAAATTGAAAAAAAAGTGCATCTAAATTGTTATCCAAATCCATTTACCACACAGACAATCTTACAGACTGACGGACTTTTAAATAATGCCTCAATAATTGTTTACAACTGTTTCGGGCAAATTGTTAAACAGATAAAAAATATTTCAGGACAGACAATTATTCTTAATCGAGATGATTTGCCAAGCGGAATATATTATATTCGACTATCACAGAAAGATAAAATAATTGCGACAGAAAAATTAATCATTAGATAAAAAGAAAAGTTTAGGAGAAGCAGATTTGCATAGTCACCAAAAACATGAAGATATGAAAAATGTGAACATTTTATTTGTGATATTCATAGGTTTATGTTTATCACTTTCATATGGTTGTAAGAAAAAAACGACAACAACTAATTATCCCGGTCTTGTTCCAACTGTTACAACTTTTGACGCCACAGGTATCACATCAACTTCTGCGACTTGTAATGGAGATGTAATAGGTGATAGTGCTGGCGAGATTTATATAATTGAAAGTGGGATTGATATTAGCAAACAGAGAACGCCTTGGCCTAATGGTTATAGATATCCTTGTCCTGGCAATGACTATGGTGCAGGATCTATTACAATTGTTGTGACCAGACTAACTCCAAATACAACTTACTATTTCGCAGCATATTCGCATTATTCTAATAGCCAAGGTGGTGGAACTGTATATGGTACAGTCAAATCTTTTACAACATTAGATGGGAAGGAGATGAAAAAAAACGATTGATTTGACCAGTCTTCTCTGAAGTAATCTTGCCTATGTACTTTGATGATAATCAAGATGATATTGTAGTCAAACAAAATCGACAGTAGGAATTAGCTTGAGCGTTATAACAAAATAGTATTAAATGGGCAATGTATACAGATTTTGACGAAGACAAATATCTAGTAGCTCTTTCTGAAATAAATTCTGATGAATTTCAAGAAAGGGATTGGTTGTATCGAAATTTCAAACTCTATAAGGAAACTCTAAATTGGCCGGATAATTTGCCTCCTATCAAAAGGAGTAACCTTATTAAAGGAACACTACGAGAAAAGTTTAATTCAACATACAAGGAAATATTGCAGGAATTTGAATACAGTTTGAACCTCAAATCTAAAATGCTTAAAATAAAATAAACAGAATATTAGTTTCTCCGTACTCATTCAAATAAATTTTTTGCTATGGCTGAAAAAAAACCTATTGGTTGCTGGCCAGTAATTATTGCAGGTGTTGTGATAATAGGCATTTGTTTACTTATCTCTCACGTTAATGATGAGGTTCAACATGTTGATTGGATTACAAGATTTTTTGTAGGTGCTTGTATCTTTGGATTTTTAGTCCTTGCTGTATACGTCTTTAGTATAAGAAATAAATAATTTGTTCAGGTGACATACTTGTAAACCAAATCGTAAACCGACAAAAGAGAAAAAATAAACTAACTGAATAAAATTTAAGCTAAGGCTCAGGTAATCAGGCTGAATCCCGATTTACGGGAGTTTAGCTCAGTTGGTTCAGAGCATCTGCCTTACAAGCAGAGGGTCACTGGTTCGAATCCAGTAACTCCCACAAAGGAATCACGGGTATGAACCCCAGGGCAAGCCCTGGACCCTAATTCCGCCCCAGGGGCAGGGTTTTATACCCTCCGACTTCGTCGGGATTGTTCAACTATCAATTTTAATTCACTATGTTCTTAAAATTGAAGTTTCACGAATAAATATCAATCCCTATAAAAAAGCCCGTTAAACCAGAAGATTAGAAAGTTTAACGGGCTTTTTATATCATGTCATTATGTTAGTCAAGTACCAAATTTTCATCGAATCTCAATCAAGGTTCAATCGAAGCTCAATCGAAGCTTAATCGAAGCTCAATCGAAGCTCAATCGAAGCTCAATCGAAGGATGATCGAAGGATGATCGAAGGAAAGATATCAAGTGACAGATGGTGAACTTATAACGAATCCGCATGTCAAACTGTCACTAGCCTGACACCTTTGATTACTTACCAATTCCCTGTATTTCTCATACTTAATTCCTCACTTTCAAGATTCTCCTTACTTTTGTTTTTTTAATCATATTTTTTGGGAAGAAGACAAATAACCGGGATTCTTTTGCTGATCGTTACATTGCTTTTCATTTCAGGGTGCAATGTAACACGGAACCTTCCACCGAATGAATATCTCCTGATCAAGAACAAGTTCAGGATCTCTTCATTAAAAGTTTCAAAAGATGAACTTTCAGGGTATCTCCAGCAGGAGCCTAATGCAAAATTTTTAGGTCTCTTCAGGCCCAACATTGCTTTTTATAATGCAGGCTCAAAAGGAAAGGAAACGAAATTTAAAAAATGGATGAAAACCAAGCTTGGCAGTCGCCCGGTGTTACTCGATTCAAACCTTACTGCGATAACAAAGAAACAAATAGGCATTTACATTGCAAATAAAGGATATTTTAATGCAAACATCAGGGATTCGGTCATCCTCCATAAGAAAAAAGCTACTGTTATTTATGTGGTCAGATTAAATTTACCTTACACCATCCGAAGTATTCATTATGCAATTGCCGACACGCAACTGGCAAAATTTGTTTTTGCTGATACAACAAAGACCCTGATCCATAGGGGTAATAATTATGACACTTACCTTTTAGACGGTGAACGCACCAGGATCACAAATGGTCTTTTGAATCACGGATATTATCATTTCTCCAGTTTGTATATACGCTACCGGGTCGATAGCACATTCAACAATAAAAAAATGGATCTGACCGTCGAGATCAGGAATCCTGTTATTCCTTCGCTCCGCTACCTCGGGACATTCACTGAATCGAGACACTTACGGTATACTATAGGAAAGATAATGATTTACCCGGAATACAGCCTGCTGCAGTCGGATACTCTCAGGTATGATACGCTGATGGTCACTTTCAAACCATCAAGGCATGATACCTCCGGCAATACGTATTATTTCCTCTATAAGAATAAATTCAGGATGAAGCCGCGGACAATGGAACAGATGATTTTTCTAAGAAGCGGAACGTGGTTCAACCTTGACGACCTGAATCAGACCTATTCTCAGTTAGCTTCGCTGCAGGTCTTCAATTATATGAATATCCGTTTATATGATGCTTCAGGAACCGGTATAAAGGACAAGGACAACCTTGACTGCAAAATCCTTCTTTCACGTGTTCCCCTGCACTCTTTCTCTATATCCGCTGATGGGACTAATTCATCCGGAGCTTTCGGGGTTCAGGGCAGCATCAGCTATATGAACAGAGACATCTTCAGGGGGGCCCAGCTCTTCAGGATCAACCTCACGGGCGCAGCCCAGATGCAAGGAAATATAGGTCCCCAGACAGCCAAGAGATTCTTCAACACTATCGACGTAGGAGCCAATACCAGTCTTACTTTCCCACAATTCCTGATCCCGATAAGACCTGAAAGCCTGTCTAAATATTTCAAGCCACGCACCACAATTTCATTGGGTTATGACTTTCAACAAAGACCGGATTATTATCGTCAGATCTCCAATATCTCCTTTGGTTATAACTGGAACCAACCCGATAAAATAAAACATGTGCTCAATCCGGCGGAAATCACGCTGGTGAAAATTCAGCCTGACTCAACATTTACCAGTTACCTTGATAACCTTAGCGATAAAAGGCTTAAAAATCAATATACTAACCATCTTGTTGCCGGGTTAAGGTATACCATGACTTACAACGGACAGGAGGTCAATAATGTCAAAGACTTTTTTTACATTCGGTCCAACTTTGAAACAGGAGGCAACCTTATATATGGCATTGACGAACTTGTTGATGCCCCGAAATCATCCGCTGGTTACTATACTTTGTTTCATCTTCAGTATGCTCAGTTCGTACGTCCCGACCTGGATCTGCGGTTCTATCATTTTTTCGGTAAAACCACTTCATTAGTTACAAGGTTTTATGGGGGTTTCGGTGTTCCTTACGGAAATTCCATATCCCTTCCTTTTGAAAAAGCATTTTTTGGAGGTGGGGCCAATGATCTCAGGGGTTGGAAAATGGGTACGCTGGGACCTGGCCGTTATCATAACGACACTGCCAGTAATTCATTCGATCAGACCGGCGAATTGCAATTACAGTTAAACCTTGAATACCGTTTCCCTGTTTACAAGTATTTGCGATCAGCATTATTCATGGACATGGGGAACATTTGGTTGCTTCATAATACTCCGGACCTCCCGGGCGGGATGTTCCAGTTAAAGTATTTCATTCCTGATATCGCCATTGATATGGGGATCGGGATCCGTGCTGATTTTGATTATTTTACCGTCAGGCTCGATCCTGCTGTGCCCATAAGGGTCCCTTACTATCTTGAGAACAGGCACTGGTATGCAGGAAAGTTAGGGTTATCTGACATTATCTGGAATTTCGGCATTGGTTATCCTTTTTAATTGTGAGAGTTGAGGTCCTGAACAGCAACCAAGCGATCATATTGTGCGCCAGCAGGATGATAATATACCCAAATAGTATATTCGTTCTCTGTCTCCCAATGATTGCCTTCAATCAGTGACTCATCAGTCCTGCCAGTCTTGTTGTCTCTAACAAGGTAAATATAGTTGTAATATCCTTGTTTAACGAACAGGGTCTTCTCATACCCCCGTCGCTGAACATTATAACTCATCCGGCTGCTATCATTTACCTGCCAATCAGTTATGGCGCCAAGGATGTAGATCTGTTCATTATTTAACGGAGCTGCGAAGGGCAGGAAAAAGTGAACCCAGGCGTAATCGGCTTCAATATCGCTGTTCTTTGCATGTTCCTCATTCTTGATCAGTTTACGACCATTGATATCTTTATCAGTCGAATAATTCTTGAAAGGCCTTGGCAGGTCATCCAGCAAATACACGTCATATCCATTATTATCGGGGACAATCTTTCTGATCCTTTCCGACTGATATATCAGGCTCTTTATATCGAAGGCCCTGAATTCATTGCCACCGTTGAATGTACATTGGGGCTCATCTGTAAAATCCATTGTCGATCCCCTGACAAACCTGGGAGCAAGCCCACTGATCTCATTATCTGATCGGTCGTTCTGTGTGATCAGGATCTTTATATCATGTTCAGGATCATTGATCGTCATGCCGTTATATTCAAGTGTAAAATTCACTTGTTGCTTTGTGAACCTATCGGTCATATTGTTCGAAGGTTGTATATTTCCAGCGACTGAAAGACCTGTATTTTCGGTGACCATAAATCTCCAGGTGAGGGTGACGTTGGAGGGATCATCGAGGAACACAACAATGATATAATTGCCTGAAAGTTTCGGCTGGAGGTTTGAGGTGGGGAAGACCAAGGAATAATGGGTGAAATTTGTCTTCGTGTTATAGGAATAGCCAAAATCGTCAATTGCATCGTCCTGGAACCCTTCAATATATTCGGAGGTCATCAGCTCTGAAGAGGTCGTCCAGTCTGCTTCACAATGACGGATCGTGTAACGGAAACGCTTAAGATCAGAATCCATCTCGTCAAACGAAAGCTTCAGTTTTTCCCCTGCACTCATATTCATCACAGGGGCCGACATCTCAAATCCATTCTTGTAAAGCAACACCGTCCTGATCTTACCGTCATACACCCGGTTAACATTTGGCAGCGTATCAGCAACCTGGGCTGTTACAGGGGTCAAACCTGATATAAGAAGGAATGTAAGTAGGACCAGATTCTTTTTAATAAATAATTGAGAGATTTTCATAAACCCGGAATTAATCATGAAGTATAACGCAGCCTTCATTCTTTTCTTCTGCGGAATTCAGAACAAATTACAGCTGCCGCTACAGATGCATTCAGTGATTCAGCATGTTCACCTTGTCCACTGGTCTTAGAAAAGGAGGGAATGCTTATTTTATTTGTGACTTTTGAAATAATCTCCTGTGATATCCCAGTGGATTCATTGCCTATAAGGATGATCCCTTTTAGCTCCAGTTTGACAGAATAGATATTTTCTCCTGTCGGGAAGGTGCCATAGATATTAATATCATCAGGCAGTGAAGAAAGAAACTGAGGCAGGTCGACATATGCTACCCTGACCCTTAACACCGAGCCCATGGTAGCCTGGATTACCTTTTGATTGTAAAGATCAACTGTATTTTCAGAGCAGATCACCGATCCTATTCCAAACCAGTCAGCAATCCTGATGATGGTCCCCAGGTTGCCCGGATCCCTGATGTCATCAAGTGCCAGCACCAAATCATTGATAGTTCCAGGTATAACCTGAATGGGGATTTCAGTGATCGCAAGTGCAGGGCTGGGAGATGAAAGTGCAGTGATCCTTGTCATCTCCTTTTCAGAGATCTCCTGGTAAGGTATTTTTTTTGAGAGGAGAATGCTTTCATTCCTTTTCAGCCAGTCAGCCGATGCATAAATGCTGGTGACATTGAAAGGGCTCTCAAGGATCTCGGTGACCAGTTTGGAGCCTTCCGCCAGGAACTGGCGGTGGATCTCCCTGAATTTCTTCTGCTTCAGGGAATGAATGTGTTTTACCCTGGTTCCGGAAAGCAAGAATATCTAATTATTCTGCGAAAACTTCAAAGTCGAGGTCAAGCTGGATCTCTTTATGAAGAATGATCCTGGCTTTATAGGTACCCAATTCTTTGATATGTTCGCCGTCAACATGGATCTTTTTACGGTCGACATCAACCTTGAACTGGTCTTTCAAAGCCTGAGCAATCTGGATTGCATTGACACTCCCAAATATCTTTCCTGATTCGGCTGCCTTGGCGCCAATCTTAACAGTTATATCCTTCAATGATTTGGCAAGTTCTTCTGCTTCATTTTTTATCTTATCTTCCTTGAATGCTTTTTGCTTAAGGTTTTCAGCCAGGATCTTTTTATTAGTGTCAGTGGCAAGAATTGCGATACCCTTGGGGATCAGGAAGTTTCTTGCATATCCCGCTTTAACATTGACTTTCTCGTTGGTATACCCCAGGTTAGGGATATCCTGTTTTAAGATGACTTCCATTTTTTCCTCCCTATTTTAAAAGATCTGCTACATAAGGCATCAACGCTAAGTGTCGTGCCCTTTTAATTGCCTGTGATACTTTCCGCTGATATTTGGTCGAAGTGCCCGTGATCCTGCGGGGGAGTATTTTTCCTTGTTCATTTACAAATTTCAGGAGGAAATCAGCATCCTTGTAATCGATGTATTTGATACCACTTTTCTTGAACCGGCAGTATTTTTTCTTTTTAGTATCAACCGTGATCGGGGTCAGGTATTTTATTTCACCGGCTTGTTGTGTTGCCATTTTTTCTGTTTTTTCGTTTTTACAATTGTGTTATTCTTCTTTTTGTTTTTCTGTCTTTGCTTTGTTACGTTTTTTTTCATTGTAAGCGATCGCATGTTTTTCAAGAGCAACGGTCAGAAAACGCAGGATACGCTCATCCCTCTTGAACATCACTTCCCATTCACGGATTATCTCCGGTTCTGATTTGAATTCGATCAAATGATAAAATCCTGTGGATTTTTTCTGGATGGGATATGCGAGCTTGCGCAAACCCCAGTTGTCCTCGTGGACAATTTCCGCCTGTTTGCTTATCAGAAACTTCTGATACTTTTCTACCGTTTCCTTCATCTGTTCTTCAGATAAAACGGGAGTCATAATGAAAACGGTTTCGTACTGGTTTAACATCTGTTTGATTTTAAATGATTAACATTTTTTTAAAGGGACGGCAAAATTAGTAAAAAGAAAACATTTATCCAAAAAGGTAATGATTGAAAAAGAAGAGAGCCGTCAGAAGAAACTTAAAAAAACTGCTACTTGTGCTGGCCGAAATCCTGAATCCATTGATACATCCCGTCCTTCAGCCCGCTGGTATAACAAGCTACATGGGTCCATTTCGGATTGAGCATGTTGTAGCGGTGACCGTATTCCGGGATTCCCGAATCGATCAATAGCTGGATCACTATATCTCTCACTGCAGGCTCCGGAAACCTCCCGGCCAGGTTCTCATTGCCATCGATCATCTGTGGAGAATATTTGAGGATCCTTTCCTGGGGCCAAGACCCGTCACTTCCCTGGTGACCAAGAGTCCAGTTATGTCTGTCCTGGTCAAGACCGTGTTTGCGGGCTGCATCATAGATCCCTTTATCGGGCTCCAGGATAGATAAAGGAGGCGAATTATCCAGGTCTTTTATCAGGGTTTCGATGGCATGAACTTCTTCTTCATATTCAAAATACCAGACAGTATCCACTTTCTTTTTTCTTTCACCCCTGTTTGTCTTCTCATACAGCACAGAAAGTGAAAACTCACTTTTCCCTTTCCCAAAATGCTTTAAATTCAGCTTCGCAAGATCATAATAATAATCCAGGTATCTGACATAGCCTGAAGGATTGCTGCGAACAAGGTTGATCTCGGCAATCATCTCTTTTTCGCTCTCTTTCATATAACTGCAATTCCTTGCTGTATTCAGAATCTGATTTTCCTGCCCTGAACATTGCAGTGAAATTAAAAGCAGAAAGAAAATCAATCGGGGAAAAACCTTCCGGAAGAAGTTCATTAAGTATTTTTTTTATTTCTTATTATCACCAACTGTAATCTTTTATTTTAAGCCTGAAAGTCCTCGCTTTTACCTGATTGCAAGAGCGATAATGACCCCAATGATCACAAGGAGGTATAAGGCCAGAATAACAATGGTAAATATCCCGCTATAGCGAAAATGTTTTTTCATGTACAGGATAGCATTTGCCATCAGTTCATTTGAAGAGCCACCGGAAGTGATCTGCATCAGCGATTGTTTGGCGTACATCGAAAACCTGTACATGTACAGAACCGGGAAAAAATAAACCAGTGCGAAAAGAAGAAAAAAGATACCGAGCCATGGCCAATAGGCAGTTCCAAATTCCTCAATTTGCATAGGCGCCCTTGTTATTGAGGCGATGAGAAATACAACGCCAAGCAGTAACAGCAGACCAACGACGACAAATCCGAGAATGGACATGAATTGGGTCCATTTCCTGATCTCATTCATGTGAAGAAGTGTTATGCCTTGCAGTTCAATCTTTTGATTTTCAATTTCAACATAGTTTTCAAGTTTACCCGTTGTTTCCATGGTCAAATGATTAAAGGTTAACAGTAAAGAGCAGAGGATACTGAACAAAAACAAAAGTAACAATAAATATTTTTTCAGCACGCCATCGCCGGTTATAATATTTCTTTACATTTGACTATTCAACCGGTTTTAATTTGCGAATTCAATCCATCCTTAAATATGCCACATCAGAAATATCCAAAGATCATACTTTATTGCCTGGCTTGTCTTATGCTGGCCTTTTTTGCCAGTAATCGCCTGTTCCGTGGAGATCTTGCAGGCTGGAAGCTGATCATTTCCAGCGATGGGTTGGGATATTATGCGTACCTCCCTTCATTGCTGATCGATCATGATATCACATATCACAAAGTGAACGAACGCGAAAAAAAAATACTTGGTTATGACAGGTATGTGCCAGGGTATCTTGTCAAATTCGGAAACAGGGTCGTGAACAAATATTTTGCAGGGGAAGCTTTACTGCTCCTGCCATTCTTTCTGCTTGCCACCTTAACTTCCTGGGCAGGGGGGATTGAAATTACCGGATATTCTTTCTTTTTTCAACTTTTTACAGGGTTAGGGGCACTTTTTTACCTTTTTCTTGGGCTCATTTATCTTAAGAAATTACTGCAGTATTTTAAGATCCAGCCCATCCTTTCATCTGTTATCCTTGTGGCCATTCTCCTGGGAACCAATTTGTTTTATTATTCAATGTGGCAGCCCAGCATGTCGCATGTTTATTCCTTTTTTGCGATCAACGGATTTCTCTGGTATTTCTGCAGGACAATACAAAATCCTCGCCCAAAGAATATTACACTTAGCGGATTATTTCTTGGAATAGCAGTGTTAATTCGCCCGACAAATGGCGTTGTTATCCTGCTCATTCCATTCCTGTTCAACACATTGGAAGAAGCCAGGCTCCTGAAAGGAGTTATTCAGAAAAGCAGGCTTTCTTTTCTATTTTTCCTGATCCCATTCTTTCTCGTGGTCTCGGTTCAGTTGCTCTTGTGGCACATTCAGACAGGACACTGGTTCATATGGTCATATAAGGATGAAGGATTTGTATTCGGGCATCCGCAAATAATGAATGAACTTTTCAGTTTCAGGAAAGGGCTTTTCATTTATACACCCCTGATCTTCCTCTCCCTGTTCGGATGTCTCAAGCTCCTGCACCAGGATCGTATCCGGTTTCCCGGCATTGGTTTGTTCATCATCATCAGTACATATATAATTGCCTCATGGTGGAACTGGTATTATGGCGATAGCTTTGGAGCAAGGGCTTTCATAGATTATTATGGTATTTATGCCCTTCTGCTCGCCATCCTGCTGAATCATAAGGAAACAAAAATGGGTACTGTGCTTGTTATCATTCTGCTCTTCCCGTTTGTGGGTTTAAACCTTCTTCAGACCTGGCAGTATACCCATTATATCATCCATCCTTACAGCATGAACAAGGCTAAATACAGCTATGTATTCCTTAAAACCGATTCGGTCTATCAAAAATGCCTTGGTGGTATTAATGAGATCCCCTTGTATACTATGGATATGGCTCGTCCCTGCAAAATGTACAAGACGGATTTTGAAAAAGAGACAGAGATGTGGATGAGGCCCTTTACTAAAAGTGTACCCTATGCGCATTCAGGCAGGTACATAGGGTATCTGGATTCTCTCCATCCATACAGTGTCACGCTTGAGGTAAAGCCTGAAGAGCTATCCCCATACCCATTAGTTTTTTATATTGAAGGGAGTGTCTGGGTCCGTGACAGTATAAAAGGATCGTCAGACAAGGCATTCTTTGTATTCAGCATGGATCATTATGACCAGGTTGGAAATTACTGGTACGGCTTCCCGGTAAATGATATTCCAGGGAATCCTGCGGGGGTCTGGAGAAATTGCAGGTTCTCCTTGACATTGCCTGAATTCAGAGTGCCTGGAAATATCTTAAAGATATATATCTGGAACAATGGAACGAAGCCGTTTATGATCGATGATTTTTCTGTGGCATTCTATACAAAGAAAAAGAAAGCTGCTGAATAAAGAAGGATCAGGACTTCTCGAGTAAAACAATTGCATAAGCCGAAAGGCCTTCTCCCCTTCCGATAAATCCCATGTTTTCGCTCGTTTTGGCTTTAATGGAAATCTTTGAATCTTCAGTCTTCATGACCTCTGCAATCATCCTGGTCATCTCCGGGATATAAGCACTGATCTTAGGTCGCTGCAGGACAATCGTCGTATCCAGGTTCCCGAGGGTATATCCTTTCTTCAGCACCAGGTCCATGGTTCGCTTAAGCAGGATCTTACTATCGATCCCTTTGAATTCTGAAGATGTATCGGGAAACTGGGTACCGATATCAGGCAGTCCTGCAGCCCCGAGAAGGGCATCACAAATGGCATGGATCAGTACATCGGCATCGGAATGACCGGTCGCACCTTTATCATGGGGAATATGGATACCCCCAAGCCGAAATTCATGGTCATCCTCCAGCCTGTGAGTATCAAATCCAAAACCAATATGAAACATTTGAGAATAAACTATTGGGTAGACTGTTTATCTTTTTTCTCTGCTTTATCGAAATCGAAGATGAGTGTAAATTGCATAGTATTCTGCAACGGGTTGTTGTTCCTTACCGGGACCAGGTAAGAAAAATCCAGACCAAATACATTATAGCGCAATCCTGCGCCGAAGGTAAAGAACTTACGGTCGCCCTTGTTGACATTTTCATAAAAATAACCGGCACGTATTGAAAATAATTTGTTATACCAGTATTCAAAGGCTGGTGAAATAGTCCATTCTGCTAATTCTTCCTTTAATCCTCCGGGTGCGTCATAGAAAGACTGGATCATCCCGGTAACAACCGATACATTCGGGTTTTTTCCCTTTGCAATCACGCCTGGTTCAGGGTTCCCCAGTGAGTCGGTTGCATAAATCGGAGGAGTAGGAACAAGCAACTTATTAAAATCGACCATGATAGTGACGCGGTTGTATTCATCGACATCCATCGTAAATGACGGTCCCAGCCTAAGGTTGGTAGGGATAAAGTCACTGTTGATGGATGAACTGTTATAAGATATTTTCGATCCTATGTTTGAAATATCCAGGCCGAAACAAAACAATGATGACGTAAGTCCTTTGATCTCTAATTCCTTATGATAATACAGAGAAACATCGGCAGCGCCCGAGGTGCCGGGTCTGACATTTTCGATATATTTTACAGGTACCAGGTTCGAATAAATGAAACGCCCTGCAACAGCACCTGAAAAGGATTCGGAAAACTTTCGTGAATAAGTAGCATCTATTGCCCATTCATTTGGCTTGACATCTCCCAGTTCTAACCCCTGGTTATTGGTAAAAGTAACAGTCCCCATTGAAAAATAGCGTATTGAAAGGGCAACGGCCTGCCGGTCCCCGAATTTTTTAAACCCTGTAACAGAGGCAAGCCCGATATCATTTACCAATCCGCGTAACCAAGGCACATAGCCTATCCCAACTCCATAGTCTTTATCGCAGAAAGCATATTTTGCAGGGTTCCAGTATAGAGAATATACATCAGGTGTTGATGAAACCCCGGCATCACCCATCCCGCCGCCACGGGCATCCGGCGCGATTGTCAAAAATGGAACGGCCGTTGTAATTGGTCTATCTTGTGAAAATACACTGGATGTAAAAAGAACACATACAAGTAATAGAAAACAATGAATTTTTATTTGTTGCATTCAAGAAGGTATTAGAATGTTAATATAATGGATGATTTAAAATAACGAAGAATTCTTCCCGATATTGCTCCCCTGAGAAAAAATGGCGCTGCATAAGACTTACCTGATTATCACGACTTTCTGAGAAGCCTGGCTGCTTTCGTTTGAGCCCTGCAAGACAATACGATATGGATAAATGCCATTGCTCAGCGGCATCCCATTTTCACCCGTACCATCCCAGGGTATGACCTGGACCTCGCCCGGCGATTCATCGACATCCTTCTCAATTGTCCTTACCAGCTGCCCGGTAAAAGAATAAATGTAGATCTCCACATGTATGCTGCCGGTTATATTTGACGATGAGAATACGAATTTGGTATCTGTCCGTAACGGGTTTGGAAAGTTCTTGACCTGCTGGATCGAAGGAGCCTGCTGACCGGCAACCCAGAAATAGATCTCCTTTTCACCCGGAATGTCGTAAACATTCCATGCTCTCAGGAGAAGTGAATGAAAACCAGTCGCCAGGTCTGAAAATGGATAAGAGATCGTTCCTGAAGAATAAGAGTTTGTATCAGGTTCATAATAATCATTCATCTCTATAGAATGGCTGTCATCCCCATCCAGCACTGCAACAATGTCGTGTCCGATCCCCAGGTTATAATTATTAATACCGACAGAATCCCTCAAAAAGGCCAGCATCAATGGATTACTGCTGGTCTGGTCGCCGGAAACGAACTTCGTATTGTCCATATAAAGAGATATTGCTGGTCCATGAATCACCGTATCTTCCGCAGGATTTTCACCCCCTATGATAAAGTTTGAATTGTAGCCATTCGCATCAGTCAGTGAATCATGGGAATAGTAACTTATTTTCCCCCTGCCATATTGAAGGCCAATATCCTTTGGCACCATAAAAGAGAATTCAAAGCTGCCATTGGTCACCGAAGTCTTTCCGGAGAAAAGCAGCCGATCCTGAACCTGGAAAGCCTCAGGATAACTATCGGGTGTATTCCCTATTGTTGTATATGTAACAGGTTTATCAAAAACTTTTGGATAAACAATGCCTGAATAGTTTCCTATTTTCAGTCCCTGTGTATCCCTTATCTCGCCTTTGACAGTGATTCTTGACATCCCGGTCAGGGTATCGTGGATCGAGTCGGCAGGCTGACCGTTGATCTGGGTAGTCACCACCTGTTGCAAAGGAAAAGCAATATCCTGTGCAGGATCCCCCAATAGGACAAAATTCCTGATATACAGATTATTGCTGTTAGCATTTTTTACTATCCTCATCAGGTCCCCCATTTTCTGGTTGGCATCTCCATTGATCGATTTGATGTGGCTGAAGAATGATGCTGCAAGCTGGATATTTGCACCAGCAAAGGCCTTCCGTGTAGTAGTAAAGATCGCAATACCACCTCCGTTGGGCTTGGTGATCACGAGTACTGCCCCGGTTGCCCTGTTTGGATTGTCGAACCTGCCAAACTCACAGGTAGCCGTAATAAATACAGGAAGGCGGTAAGTGTTGGTCCAGCTGTTAATATCATCTAATGTCAGTATTTTGGTTTCGCTCCACCCATCTTCACCTCCATGACCAGTGTAGCTGAACACGACCGATCCATCCATAACTGCCTGGTTTATTGCTTTCTCACAATCGGGAGACCGTAAGCCTGAAGGAGACTGGGTAAACCGGTAAGCGTCATTGTAAATCTTTTTGACATTAAACACGGGATATTTGTTTTTAACGGTATCTGCCAGCTGATCTGCCTGCTGCATGTGAGTATTTGAATCCGGATTGTCAGCTACGAATGTGAAGGTGTTCTTCCAGTCGGCCATGGTGGAATCATTGAAGGAAGAATATCTTAAAATCTTATGAAGCACATCCTGAGCCTGTTCAATTGAATTCACTGGCAACCGCCCAATACCGATGTCGATCGTCCCGTTCATGGCGTTCCCGTCAGTATCGGCCATGATACCAAAATAATCATCTGATACATATGACATTGTGAGGGACAGATATTCGTTGGATTCATATGGAGGGATATAATTATCATTGTTGGTGACGCGGTTCTTCGGATCATAAGTCCCGATACCGAACAACAGAAGGTAATGCGGAGAACTATCGGGATAACCTTTGTCATACAGCATTTTCATAAAATCACGAAGCGCGGTCAGATCATGACGTCCGCATCCGAACTCATCAAAGATCTGGTTAATGTCAACAACTGCTACAGTAAGGCCACTTTGCTTTCTGTGAAAATCGGCAAGGCTGTCTGCCTGTGCCCTGAAAAGTGGATGTGTTACAATTACCATGTTAACCGGGGCCATGCCATGAAGATCCTGGTTGGCAACAGGACCGGACAGTTGAACCGGGTAATAGAAAGATCTGTCGAAAGCAATGAATTCTTTCATGGTGTCATTATCTGCCCTGTATACTATCATTGTTGAATCCCCAGTTGTAAGAGGAATGATCTGGTTAGTATTACCAGGATTTGTCACATCCCATACAACGACAGAAGAATTTGTCCCTGTTATTCTATACTCATCGATCGGGCTGTTTTGGTATGGATCACGAAATGACATTTGTGGGCCGGTCCAGGTCAGTTTTCGCCGACATGTCACTTCAATATAACCGAGCCATCCCATGGCACTGGGTTCATTCGGCATGAACGTCATTGTGAGGTTCATGTGTGATGGCGGGTTCATATAAGAACTGGATTTTATACTGTCATTTGCAAAAATTAAAGTATTGGGGTCTACTGGAGAAATGTATATGTGCTGGTAGAAATTTTTGTTATCCGATAACATAAATGAACTCGAAAGGGTCGATGCTGCAAGCACATGAGTGATTATTGTTGCCGTTGCCGTTGAATCTATGTGAGGAAAGTCGAAGGAGATATTGCTTGAGGTCTTGTAATTCGAGAAACTTTCTCCGACCCAGGTCTTCCCCGACTGTGTCAGGTTCACAGAATCAATTTCATGAAATGCATGATCGATGAATGCCAGGGTATGGGTCAGGGCTGTATCAGTGAGCGATGGTACCTGCTGAACCCGTTTCCCTGCGACAGAACCAACCGTCACATAATAATATGTCGAATCTGAATAAAGATTTTTCTGGTGTGAAAACTGAAAAGTAAGTGGATCCAGGACCCATATATCAGGCGACGTCCCGTAAAAAAGAACATAATCACCGGGATCTAACTTGCCGTCACCCCCATCATGAACCTCGATGGCATTCTCGATAAGGTCGTCTGGTCTGCTGGTTGCATTTGATTCCGGCAGCATGCCTCCTCCGTTGCCATAAACCGAGATCTTCGAAGGATCTAATGTTGCAGGGTCGAATCCCATCGCAACGAAATCATCATAGGTGATCTTGTAGATACCCGTTTTCTGCAAAGAGATCCTGAACCATTTTCCACTTGCCAGGACAGAATGAGCCTTGTGGGGATATCCTGCAAGCAGTACCAAAGGAAATAGCAACACAATAATTATGATCTTGGACCTCATGCTGTAATTAAATTGACCAGGTATTTTTTATAGACATAATCCTTATGCAAAGTTACGATTATTTTCATCTCTTGTAGACCCCTATCTTCAGCGGATCACAACGAGTTTTGAGGATTTCCGGGCCGTTGAGCCATCCGGCAGGATTACCTTTAGACTGTATACATAGGTTCCGGAACCGATGCGGACGCCATTGTCAGATGTCCCATCCCATTCAATGGTATTTACCCTGAATCCATCTGATCGAATAGGTATATGCAGGGTTTTCACCCTCTGACCACTCAGGGAATAAATATCGATCTGAATCTCCATCTCAACATCAGGCTGGTTATACTGAAAAGAAAAAGTCGTCTTGTCGGTAAATGGGTTCGGATAATTGAGGAGATGCTGAACCGCCAGCTCAGCAGAAGACACAACCAGAAAATCAATACTGGCATCAGAGGAGTTATTGTATACATCCCAGACTTTTACTGTCACAGAATGCATGCCGTCACTTAGACCTGAATATGGATAAGTAATGACACCTTGCTGAAAGGTATTAAGATCCGCCACATAATAATCGTCAAGGATCACAGATGACTGGTAATCATTATCAAGGGTAGCAGTCAGGTCATGACCGATGCCATTACCAACAGTATTGATCCCGGATGAATCCGACAGATAAGCGATAAGGATCGGGTTTTGGTTCGTTATTCCCCCTGAAACAAACAATGTGTCATTCATGAACAGTCTTATTCCAGGTCCTTCATTATCCTGGCCTGCTTCATTGTTAAATCCCCCGACTGTAATATTCATATCATAGCCCGCTGCATCTGTTGATTCGTTCATCGCATAATAACTAATCTTACCTCCACCGAAATTGTAAGCAATATCTTTGGGAACAATGAATGAAAATGAAAACTGACCAGCAGTCACGGCTATTTTTCCTTTATAAATAACATTTTTTCTTAATGAAAAAGTAAAAGGATAGTCTCCTTCATAGCCGGGTACCGTCGTTATCACGGATGGCTTATCAAAAACTGTAGGAATTACGGTTCCGTTAAAACTGTTGATCCTGTTTCCATTATTATCCCGTATTTCACCAGAAATTGTAACTGTCGATAAAGCTCTCAGTGTGTCTGATGCGGGAGAATTGTTTCCTGTTGTTTGAATGGAAGTTGTCACAACATTATAGTTTGGATAAGCCATCTGCATAGCAGGGTCTCCCAGTAATACAAATTTCAGCGTATTGGGATCTGCAGTCCCCCCTCCGCTGTAATTTTTGGAATCCAGGATCAGATCACCAAGTGTGGGATAATTCCCATTGATTTTTCTGAATGCATTCAAGTAGAAACCTGTTACCAGATTTTGATTCCCTTCCGCATAAGTAGGACGGGTTGTTGTCAGCAAAGCAATTCCACCTCCGTTAGGATTAAGGAAGACCAGTTCCCCGGCAGAGGTAAATGAAGGATCGTCAAAATAGCTGAACTCACAGGTAGCAGTCAGAAAGACCGGCATATTGTTGAAATTTGTCCACGATTCAATATCCGGTATCTGAAGTATCCTGGCATTAGACCATCCCAAAGTACCTCCATGGCCGATATAATTCATAACCAGGCATCCTTTTGCAATACGCTGGTTTATAGCCGCATTGACTTCAGGATACCTCAAGCCTCCCGGATTCGAGATTCCGTCATAAGCGCCCAGGTATATTTTATCTTCATTGTAAGTGGAATCATATATGTTTACCGTATCAGCGCTTGGGCAGAAATTTTCATTGAGATATTCATCCGCAATGAAACAGATAACATTTCTCCAGTCATTCATGACCGAATCACTATTGGAACAATAATGCATGATCTTTTTAACTGCGGCGTCGGCCTGGTCAGTCGTTTGAACCGGAAACCGTCCTACGCCTATATCAAGCAGTCCTGAACAATTCTGTCCTGCATTATCAGCCATTATCCCGAAATAATCATCCGTCACAAAAGTCGATACCGGGTCCAGTGATTCACCTGATTCATAAGTTGGAACTAAATTGCTGTTGGGCTGCACACGATCCTTATAATCGTAAGAAGCATCACCGAACATCAGCAGATACCTTGGAGCGGTATTTCCTGACCTGTCATAGATCATCTTCACGAAATCACGGATTGCCGTAATGTCCTGTGCGCCTGATGAAAATTCATTGTAGATCTTATCCGGTGTCGTAATGAATACATTCATCTGGTCGTGCTGCTGATGAAAGGTGGCAATGGTGTTCGCCTGGTTTATAAAGGCAGGATTGGTCACGATCACAAGATCAGGTTTCCCTGCCAGGCTGTGAAGGTCCTGGTTGTCGATTTTTGTAAATGACTGTACAGGGTAAAATGAAGAACCGTCAAATGTGGTAAATTCCTTCAGGGTGTCAGTATGTAAGCGGAAAACCACAAGGTTGCTGTTCTGTGTGGTCCCGACCGACTTAACATTGGCAGGATCGGTCACATCCCATACCGTCACCGGGGTGCTCCCCGCAATGAGATTGAAATTACTCACACGACCCGAACCCCAGCCGCCAACGGAACGGAAGGCCATCTGTCCACCCGACAATACCAGGCGGCGCATCACATTTAGCTCCAGGGCTCTAAGGTATCCGGTCCCGTCACCATTTGGAGTGGAATACTTCAGCTTAATGTCAATAGTAGAACTGTCGGAAGTAAACGTAGGTTTCATTACCTCCTCGTAGGCATAGATTTGATCATATAAAGTGCCGACCTGATTGATACTGGCACCCGATAATTGCTGACCGTTCGCATACAGGACAAAAGATGTCGGGGAGCTGGTGCAATGGGCGGCAACGGTCGCACTGATGGAAACCGGAACGGTCTTATCCATATTTGCAAATGTGAAGAGGTAATCATAAGTATTGGTAAGCTGGAACACGTTTTTGGAATACCAGGCCCTTCCTGATTTGATAAGGTTGATTTCTGCAGGCTCGTAGAAAGTATAGTCATTAAAACGGCTGATTGTCGTGTCGCCTGGATTGGGAACAGATGGTTCTGCAACTATCCTCCTTCCTGCTGCCTGCCCATACGTCAGGAAACAATAGGCAGAATTTGAATAAACGTTTTTCTGATGGTGAAACAGTTTGTCTGTGCTGCTGTATTGCCAGGAATCAGGTCCCTTTGCATAAAAAATGATATAATCGTTATCATTCAGCTTTGTCGGGTCTGTTCCAACGATCTGGATTGAAAGCTCACGAAGGTCATCGATCCTCGGGGTAGCGTTGGATTCAGGAAGCATGCCCCCGTTATTGCCGAAGATCTGGATAGTGCCCGGGTCAACGGTAGAGAAAGCAGGGTCAATGTTTTTCAGGTCTTTCGCCTGGAGTATGTAAATGCCTGTAAGCGGGATTGACATCTTATACCATGTTCCGGTGCTGAGAACAGAATGGTCAGCATAGACCCTCGTGGACTTGTTTGAAGTTGCTTCAGTATTCTCCCTGACTTCATAGATAATATCAAAAGACACGAGTCTTTCGAAATTGCCGTTTTTATCATTCTTGCGGATCGGAACAAATGATATGGTGAGAAATGCACTGTTTCTCTGTAACTCGATGGATCTATCAGGAAGGATTGATGATGGGATCTTTTCAAGGTCTTTCACGCCTGTAAGTTCACTACTGCTGATTTCAGCATAAACCGGGTTTGCTATGGAAAGATCGACAAGCTGGTCATTCGGTGAATTCAGCGGGAACATCTCCATGAATACCGGGAGGAAGCCATGGACCTGTACCTGGCTGGCAGCTCCTTTAAAACTGAGGACCTGCATTGAATCACCCGAATCGTTTTCCACCTTGTGCACCGGGAGCCACTTCAGTTCCCTGTGTTGATGTACAGGTTGGGAAAAACAGTGATCTAATGAACAGGTGATCAGAATGAAAATGAGGGCCAGGCTTTTAAAATATGGACCGCTTCTGAAAGGGAAGAGAATGATCATGGCAACAGGTATCAGATGTTATCAATTTCCCGGCTCCCAATACTATGTTTCCTCGATTTTCTGACCTCCGGTATAAGGGGAACTTTTATCGGGATTTATACGTGCAGAAATTAACGGCTTCCGTTTTTTATTATTGTCATGTGTACAACTTATTTACAATTAAATTTGTTATCCGGAAGTATTTTAAAAAAAATTCGTAATATTGTAACCTAAAATTAATTAGGGCTGTATAAGCATTCATGGCTAATAAGTCATTTATAATCATAGTTTTGGTGTTACCTTCTTTTATGCAAATGGGCTACTCTCAGGATCCGGAATTTTCTCAGTTTTATGCCAATCCGCTGTATCTGAATCCTGCTCTTGCAGGTTCGACGTTATGCCCAAGGGCAATTGGAAACTTTCGTAACCAGTGGCCTGCTACTGGCGGGGCTTATGTAACATACAACGCAGCCTACGATCAATATATAGATGCAATCCATGGAGGTGTAGGTTTACTGGTAACGGAGGACAGAACCGGTGGAGGGAAATTGAACACAACTGAGATCAGCCTTATTTATGCCTATAAATTTAATATAACCAGCAATCTCACCGCCAGCGGCGCATTGCAAGCCGGTTATTATCAGCGCCATTTATCCTGGAATGACCTGGTTTTTGAAGATATGATCGACCCGAGACTGGGTGTCGTTCAGCCGACCAAAGAGAAGCCGCCCGACTATCCCACTGTCGGAGCCCCTGATTTTGCAGCAGGTATCATGCTTGGATATAACGAACAATATTATGGAGGCATATCGGTCGCGCATCTCTCACAGCCTAAATTCGGGTTTTATAGCAGCAACACCAGCACGCTCGATATGAAAATAACGGTGCATGCAGGCGGCGTGATCAACCTCAATGGAAACGGATCCAATGTTGATGAACGTGAATTCAGTATTTCTCCGAATATCCTGTACCAACAGCAATTTAAATTTCACCAGTTAAATGTCGGGACCTATCTTACCATTGATCCATTGATCCTCGGTCTGTGGTTCAGGCATAATTTTGAAAATGCCGATGCACTGATCCCATTATTGGGTGTACATTATAAAAACCTGCGTTTCGGGTTTACTTACGATATTACCCTGTCAGACCTGAAAGGCGCGACTGGCGGGGCTTATGAAGCTTCTTTTTCATGGCAATTCCCCTGTATTGAAAAAAGAAGGCACATACGGGCAATAAAATGCCCCCGTTTTTAGTTATTTATATAAAATTCTTTAGTGATGAGATTCAATAAACATTTTCCCGCACTTATGATGGTATCTGCCATCATTTTGCTCGGTTCCTGTCACAAGGAAACATCAAAGACCACCGGGTGGGATTATAACAATCCAAAAAACGGTGGATTTGAAGTCCGGCCTTATTCTGAACAACAAACAGGACCGGGGTTAGTTTTTATTGAAGGCGGTACATTCGCCATGGGCCAGACCCAGGATGATGTGATGTTTGACTGGGATAACCAGCCCAGGAGAGTAACCGTTTCAAGTTTCTATATTGACCAGACCGAATTGAGAAACCTTGATTACCTTGAATATCTCTATTGGCTGGATCATGTATATGGAACTGATTATCCGGGCGTTTACCGTAAAGCATTGCCTGACACCCTCGTTTGGCGCGATAAACTGGCCTATAATGAACCCCTTGTCGAATACTATTTCAGGCACCCTGCCTACAGGAACTATCCTGTGGTGGGCGTCAGCTGGGTACAGGCACAGGATTATTGCGCCTGGAGAACAGACAGGGTCAATGAGAACCTGCTGATCAAGAAAGGTATTCTTGCAATGGATCCTTCCCAGAAAGATGAAAATAACTTCAACACCGATTCCTATCTCGCCGGTCAGTATGAAGGCCTTGTCGAAAGACCCCTGCCCGACCTGAACCCCAATGGTACCGGAACACGGAAAGTGAAGATGGAAGACGGTATCCTACTTCCAAAATACAGGCTGCCGACTGAAGCTGAATGGGAATTTGCCGCTCTCGGGCTCATCGGAAATACACTCTATGAAAGAGTAATTGAAAGAAAAAATTACCCCTGGAACGGAAATTATACACGTACCAGCGAATCCAGGTATTACGGCGGCTTTATGGACAACTTCCGCAGGGCTAAGGGTGACTACATGGGTGTCGCAGGTAACCTGAACGACGGTGCCGATATCCCCGCCCCTGCTGCCTCTTATTTCCCCAATGATTACGGACTCTATAACATGGCCGGTAATGTCAGCGAATGGGTACTCGATGTTTACAGGCCACTGAACTCTATGGAAAATACCGACCTGAGACCTTACCGCGGAAATGTATTTAAAACCGAAGAGCGGGATGCAGAAGGATTTATCGCTCAGAAAGACAGCCTCGGCCACCTTAAGTACCGTGATGTGACAACGGTAGAAGCAATGAACCGGAAGAATTACCGTGCTGCCGATAATATCAATTACCTCGACGGCGACTATGCATCACTCATCAATGCCGACTGGTGGAAAAACCCTCCGAAAGACACCTCTGCGACAAGCATGATGTACGAAAATGGCGGGAAAGTATGGACATCTCTCATAACCGATCATACAAGAGTTTACAAAGGGGGCAACTGGAAAGACGGTGCCTACTGGCTGAGTCCCAGTACACGCAGGTTCCTCGACGAGAATGACGCCTCCGATTGTATCGGGTTCCGCTGCGCAATGACCCGCGTGGGTAGTACAATCCCCGGTAAATAGATCAGGACAAAAATTAATTGAACCCCGCTTCGGCATAGAAGCGGGGTTTTTTATTTACTTTGTAATGCCGATATACCTATTCTATGACCGTCGAGAACATATACAACCTTTTCCTGCAGCACCCTGCAATAACTACAGACAGCAGGCAGGTGCCTGAAGGTGGGCTTTTCTTCGGGCTTAAAGGAGATCACTTCAACGGGAACGAGTTTGCCGGAATTGCCCTTGATAAAGGAGCCGCTTATGCCATCATTGATGAACCGAAATACCAGGCAGGTGACCATTACATCATTGTTGAAAATGCCCTTGATGTATTGCAGCGCCTTGCAAATATGCACCGTAAGCGGTTCACAATTCCGGTCATCGCAATAACCGGCACAAATGGCAAAACAACTACCAAAGAGCTCCTTCATTCTGTACTTTCAAAAAAATACCTGACCCTCGCAACCACAGGCAACCTGAATAACCATATTGGCGTTCCCCTCACACTCTTAAAACTTAAGCCGGAGACTGAGATCGCCCTCATCGAAATGGGAGCAAATCATCCCGGTGAGATTGATCTTCTCTGCAGAATAGCTGAGCCTTCGCACGGGATCATCACCAATATCGGGAAAGCCCACCTTGAAGGTTTTGGAGGATTCGAAGGCGCGGTAAGGACAAAGACTGAACTTTACCGCTTTCTGAGGTCACACCAGGGAATAGCATTTGTGAATACCGCTGATCCGTTGCTTGTTCAACATGCTGAAGGAATGAAGATCATCCCTTATGACACCGGCGGGATGGTTTTTTCCGGTGAAGGGATCCATCCTGATGAACCCCCTCTCAGGATGACGGTCAGGATAGACGGACTGGAAATCACCCTGACGTCAAAACTCTTTGGCCGTTACAATGCCTCGAATATTCTGGCAGCTGCCTGTATCGGGCATTTCCTGGGGGTGGAACCTTTTAAGATCAGGGAAGCCATCGAATCCTACCTCCCACAGAATAATCGTTCCCAGGTCCTTAAAACTGGGGCTAACCTCCTGGTCCTCGACATGTATAATGCCAATCCCACCAGCATGGCCCTGGCGTTGCAGGATTTTTCAGGAAATACACATGGCCGTAAAGTGCTGATCCTGGGTGATATGCTTGAACTGGGCAGCGAAAGCGATAAAGAACACAAAGAGATCCTTGACCTGGTCGAGAAACTCGGGTTTACAGAAGTTTACCTGGTAGGGCCCCTCTTTACCAGGCTGAACATGAAAAGGGAATGGCTCTGTTTCCAGAATAGCGAACTTGCACGTATATGGCTTGACCATCATCGGTTGACCGGTGCGACGATACTTTTAAAGGGATCGAGAGGGATAAAACTTGAAAAGCTCGTTGATCTGCTGTAGAACAGCTGAATATTAATAAAACACCCCGTTGCAAGCAGCGAGGTGTCAAAAAAAAGCGGATTAAAAAACTTATGGATCGTTACAGGTGAATAAAGATACATATAAGGTGACAGGGTTAATGTCGGGAACATCCCTGGATGGCGTTGATATCGCATTCACTACCTTTACCCTTAAGGATGGTAAATGGAATTATACGATTGAAAAGGCTGAAACGATCGCTTTCCCTGGTGAATGGCTTAGCCGCCTGTCGGGCCTTGAAAATGAAAGTTCACTGGAATTCGCTGCGACAGACGCGGATTTTGGCCATTACCTGGGAAAGATAACAAGGGAATTCCACCTGGATCATAATTTAAAGCCCGACTTTATCGCTTCTCACGGCCATACGATCTTTCACCAGCCGGACAAAAGGTTCACATCACAGATAGGTAAAGGTTCAGCCATTGCTGCTGAGACCGGGCTCCCTGTAGTCTGCGACTTCCGGTCGCCTGATGTGGCATTGGGAGGACAGGGTGCTCCGCTGGTCCCCATTGGTGATCAGCTTCTGTTCGGGAACTATTCCTGCTGCCTTAACTTCGGTGGCTTTGCAAATGTCTCTTTTGAGCTGGCTGGCAACCGTATTGCATTTGATATCTGTCCTGTGAACATTGTTATAAATTATCTCGCATCTTTCATGCACAGATCATTCGATGAGAACGGAGGACTTGCCAGAAAAGGAATGCTTCATGAGCCCCTCTTTGATGTACTTAATAACCTGGAGTACTACAGGAAGATGCCGCCAAAATCCCTTGGAAAAGAATGGGTGCTTCAGGAAGTTCACCCGGTTCTGCAGCAGTTTGAGATACCTCCTGAAGATAAACTCCGCACTTTCACTGAACACATCGCCATCCAGGTTGCCAGCGTCGCTATGACTGCAAGTCTACCTGACATTCTGATCACAGGTGGAGGCGCTTTCAACAGCTTCCTTATCGAAAGGATCCGTGAAAGGACACCCACGAACCTGGTACTACCCGATCCCCTTACCATAAACTTTAAAGAAGCACTGGTATTTGCTTTTCTTGGCGTTCTTCGCTGGCGAGAGGAGATCAACTGCCTGAGATCCTGTACCGGTGCAAGCCACGACAATATCGGGGGGGCGATTTACAGGATATTTTCAGAAAGATGAAGGAATGAACTACAATGAAACACTAGGGTATCTCAATTCCCAGCTTCCGATGTACCACCGTATCGGGGCTGCAGCCTACAGGGCTGACCTTCATAATACCTGGGCTATCTGCAGACTTCTGGGTGATCCGCAGAAGGCCTTTCGGTCTGTCCATATTGGCGGTACCAACGGTAAAGGATCAGTATCAAGCATGCTTGCATCCATTTTTCAGGAAAAAAAGTTAAAAACCGGCCTCTATACCTCGCCACATCTTGTCGATTTCAGGGAACGCATTAAGATTGATGGCGTAAAGATCCCGGAAGAAAAAGTCGTTCGTTTTGTTGAAAAACACATACCTGATTTTGAGAAGATACGGCCTTCCTTTTTCGAAATGACGGTAGGCCTGGCCTTTGACCATTTCAGGCAAGAGAATGTGGATGTCGCGATTATTGAAGTCGGACTTGGAGGACGATTGGATTCGACAAATGTCATCACTCCCCTGTTGTCAGTTATCACCAACATCAGTTTTGATCATAAACAATTTCTAGGCGATACACTTGAGAAGATCGCAAAAGAAAAAGCCGGTATCATAAAAGCAGGTGTTCCCGTTGTGATTGGCGAGAGCCTGGATGAAACCCGGCATGTTTTTATTGAAAAAGCAAAGGAAGAAAGTTCGGAAATCCTTTTTGCGGATGATGAATTTAAAGCAGTTACAGACAAAAAGACGGATGCTGGCATTAGTAAGTTAATATTGGATATCCTTCGTAACAATGAAATATTTCTATCTGGTCTTGAATCACCCCTGGCAGGCAATTACCAGAAAAAGAACATTGTGACGGTTTGTGCTGCCGCCTCAATGCTTGCACCAGGTCTCTGCCGGGTCTCAGCAAGCGACATCAGGAAAGGAATCCTCCATGTTATAGATAACACCGGGTTTGCAGGGCGGTGGCATATCCTTTCCCGGTCTCCCCTTACCATATGCGATACTGGTCACAATGAAGCCGGGTTGAAGGAGGTTCTTGAACAGATCAGTGACACTCCCCATGAGAAGCTTCACTTTGTCTTCGGCATGGTCAGTGATAAAGAGATAGACGCCATTCTTCAATTACTGCCAAAAGATGCTGTCTATTATTTCTGTAAAGCTGATATCCCGCGCGGACTGGATGCTGCTGAACTTGCAGTAAGGGCCCATGGGTTTGGACTGAAAGGCAGGACCTTTGACTCGGTTGCCAGTGCCTTAAAAGCTGCCAGTCAGAGCGCCGATGCGAATGATCTTGTGTTTGTTGGTGGAAGTACCTTTGTTGTGGCCGAGGTGATCAGATTATAAAGATCAGCCCCCGCTGATCAGGTGCATGACGGTTATATCATCCCCTTCCTTGATCGTAGCTTTCCCGTAATCTTCTTTCCCGATCAGTTTCCCGTTTATTTTTATGATCAGCATCTTAAAGGTAAAATTCTTCATCTTTAACAGCTCATTTACATTAATGCTGTTCCCTTCAAGCGTTTCAGGATTATTATTTAAAGTGATCTTCATCTCTCATTAATTTGATTCAGTAATATTTCCAGTACTGTATTCGCCTGCATATTAGCAACAATCCCCACCCTGGGTGCAAGAGGGGGCACATCTTGCGCAATTTCAGTAACCTCATCCCCGCAAATAAACATATTATCAACCTTCCTGCAATGAATGAGATCATTCTTCCCCCACCCGGCTACCCCGAGACCGATAACAAGCGGTTTTTCAGGAAATGCCTTCAGTACAGTTTCAATCAGCATCTCTTTCTGGTCCGCCTGGTCAAAAGCCTCTACAATGACATCACAATCCCTGAAAAGAACAGGGATATTTTTTTTGGTGAGAAGAATATTATTGGAAAGGACAGTCACCGAAGGATTGATCTTTCGAATATTTTCTTCTAATGCATCTGTCTTGGGCCTGCCCGTCTGTCCATAAAAGTAATACTGCCGGTTCAGGTTTTCTTCACTCACCGTATCAAAATCGGCAATGATCAGTTTACCAATGCCCACCCTGGCAAGGGCAACAGCGCAATTTGATCCGAGCCCGCCGGCGCCTGCAATCCCTACGGTCTTTTGCTGAAGTATCCTTTTTATCTCTTCGAAAGTCATAAAAAAAGAACTCAAATCTGCCGGGGCATAAAAATCTTGTCCCGGTAAAGAACATTTAATAATTAAACCTGAAAGTTAAAGGTCTTCCGGGTTTATGCAAAAATAATAAAACCGGATGAATACCCCGCGATATGTGTATCCCGGCATATCGAACTTTTTGAATTCCTATCAGTTACATTGATTTTTTTTTTACTTTTACATCCTTAATTACCCGACTATATATACTTGCTTATGAAATTTGAAGAATTCAAGGAAAAACACCAACTGCTCACCACTTACAAATATACCTGGGCTCCGATTGACAAAGGGTACAATAACCGTACGCTTTACATTAATGTAGGCAACCGCATGATAAAAGAAAAGCCGGTTACGCAGGAAATGAAAGATAAATTCATCGGGGGAAAAGGGTTTGATCTTCGTCTTTTATGGGATGCTACTCAGCCCGGAACAAAATGGAACGATCCCGATAACGAGATCGTCATTTCCGGGGGTCCTTGTTGCGGGATAACCCAGTACTCTGGTGCCGGGAAAGCCATTTGTTGTGCGATCAGTCCTCAAACTGATATCGTCATCGACTCCAACGTTGGCGGTTACTTTGGACCATTCCTTAAATTTTGCGGATTTGATGCCCTAGAATTGCAGGGTAAGTCGGAACAGGAAGTCCTTGTACTGCTGGATGAGGAACGCGAAGTAGTGGAAATTTACGAAGCAGGTGATCTGCCTTCTGACAGCCATGTCCTTGGGGAAGTCCTTCACGAGACATTTGCAAAAGAAGACAATGAGAAAGATAAGATCAATGTGGCTGTCGTTGCATCAGGAACAGCAGCGGAGCATTCACTGATCGGTATGCTGAATTTCACCTTTTATGATATGAAGCGCAGGGTGGTCAGGCTTAAACAGGCCGGCCGTGGTGGTTTAGGTACCGTGATGCGCGATAAAAAAGTGAAGGCGCTGGTTGCAAAGATAAAATCCGTAGGAGGTAACCGCAACAATGTTTTGAACCTCGAAGCCATCCAGGAACGCGGGCGGCGTTTTAACAAGGAGATGCGAGAGCTTGACGACAAGCAAAATGAAATGCGCGCAAAAGGGACCGCCCACCTCACCCTCATCATGAACGACTACGACCTGCTGCCTGTCAATAATTTCAGGTTCGGAAGCCATCCTGATGCGGTAAAGATTAGTGGAGATGTCTGGAAATCCTTCTTCACCCAGAATGTACCCGATGGATGCTGGATCGGCTGCAACATGTCCTGCGCCAAAGGCGTCGACAGCTACGAACTCCGGTCAGGTCCTTACAAAGGAAGCAAGGTGATCGTCGACGGGCCCGAATATGAAACCACCTCTTCACTGGGATCCATTGCAGGGATCTTCAACCCTGACTTCACTATCGAAGCAAACTTCTATTGTGATACATACGGCATCTGCACCATCAGCTGGGGAACCATACTCGGCTTCGTCATGGAATGCTATGAGACCGGCATCCTGAATGAAGAACGCACGGATGGATTGAAACTGAATTTTGGGAATGCCGATGCAGCCATGGAGCTACTCCACCGGGTATCAAGAGGTGAAGGATTTGGGATAATCGCCGGTCAGGGCGTCAGGAAAATGAAGGAGATCTTTGCAAGGAACGGTTGGGGAGACCCGGAATTCATGCAGGACATCGGCATGGAAAACAAAGGGCTCGAATACTCCCAGTATGTTTCCAAGGAATCGCTGGCACAGCAGGGCGGCTATGCGATGACCAACAAAGGTCCCCAGCACGATGAAGCATGGCTTATCTTTATGGACATGGTGAACAACCAGATCCCCACTTTTGAAAAGAAAGCTGAAGCGCTTCATTATTTCCCGATGTTCCGTACCTGGTTTGGCCTGGCAGGATTCTGTAAGCTTCCATGGAATGATGTTGAGCCCGAAGACAACCCTAAAACCTCCGAACCGGCAAAAGTACCGGAGCATGTCGATAACTACGTGACCATATTCAATGCCGTTACCGGCAGGAATGTTGATAAAGCCGAACTGATCCTTCAGTCTGAACGGGTATATAACTTTCAACGGATCTTTAACATCCGGAGGGGTTATGGTTTGCGTCAGCATGATGCCCAGCCTTATCGCGCCTGCGGACCGGTCACAAAGGAAGAATACGAATCGCGCGCCGAACGTTATGACAAACAGCTGATCGAGAAGATTTCATTTGATCCTGCTGGGAAGACGACCGAAGAGAAGATGGCAGTGCTCCGGAATTACCGTGAAGACCAATATGAGAAGCTCCTGGATGCTGTATATGAACGCCGCGGATGGAACAGGAACGGGGTCCCGAAGATAGAACACCTGAAAAAGATCGGCATGGACCTTCCTGAATTGCTTGAGATTATTACTCCCTTACAATAATAACCTTATATTGCACTATGAAAGAAATTGCAAAGAATACTGACCTCATTGCTTATTGTGGCCTCTATTGCGGGGCTTGTAAAAGCTACCTGATGGAAAAATGCCCCGGATGCCATGAAAACTCAAAAGCTTCCTGGTGCAAGGTTCGTTCATGCAACATTGAGCACGGGTACAAAAGCTGCGCGGATTGCAGTGAATTTTCCGATCCCCGTCAATGTAAGAAATTCAACAATTTCATGTCAAAGATCTTTGCCCTTTTCCTGGGCTCTGACCGCCAGGCATGCATAAATAAGATCAAAGAAACCGGCTACGAAGGATTTGCAGCTTTCATGACCGAACACCGCCTCCAAACCATCAAACGAAACTGACCCCTCACTCCCCACCACTCACTTATGACTTCTCACTTTTCAATGACACCTGTCCTCTTTCATGAACGGATAAGTAAACTCAACCGGCGGGATCAGCGTTTCTTTTATCGTCCTTGGACTTGTCCACCTCAACAGGTTAAGGAAACTCCCTGATTTATCATTGGTGCCTGAGCCCCTGGCCCCTCCGAATGGCTGATGTCCGACAACAGCCCCGGTCGGCTTATCATTGAAATAGATGTTCCCTGCTGCATACCTGAGGATACGGCAGGCGTGGTTCAGCGCATCCCTGTCCTTGGCAAAGACTGACCCGGTCAGGGCATAAAGGGAGGTCTGGTCACAGATACTCAACGTCTCATCAAAATCTTTATCCTTATAAACATAGATGGTCATCACAGGCCCGAAGATCTCTTCTTCCATCGTTTTAAAATGAGGATTAGTCGTCAGGATCACAGTGGGTTCCACAAAATATCCTTTTGACTTATCCCCGTTTCCTCCAAATAAAACTTCCGCTTCTTTCGACTTCTTCGCATAATCAATGTACCCCATGATATTATCAAACGACTTCTCATCGATAACGGCATTCATGAAATGGCTGAACTCAGTTACATCTCCGATTGTTATCCTGGCGATCATTTCACCCATCCTGGTCTTAATATCATTCCACAATGATTCAGGGATATAGGAACGGGATGCAGCAGAACATTTTTGACCCTGGTACTCGAAAGCGCCCCTCACAATAGCAACAGCAACTTCCTGCGGATCAGCCGAGGAATGTACAAAGATGAAATCCTTCCCACCCGTTTCCCCTACAATTCTTGGATATGATTTATAGGTATGCATGTTCTCAGCGATGGTCTTCCAGATCCCGTTAAAGGTCATGGTCGAGCCGGTAAAATGAATACCTGAAAAAGCAGGGTGCCCTAAAACGGTTTTGCCGATCAGGCTCCCCGATCCTGGCAGGTAATTTATCACGCCGTCAGGAACACCTGCTTCCTGGTAAATTTTCATCAGGTAATAATTGGATAAGAGGCTTGTTGATGATGGCTTCCAGACAACGGTATTCCCCATCACTACAGGCGCCATATTCAGATTGGAACCGATGGCGGTGAAGTTGAACGGTGAAATAGTAAAAACGAATCCTTCCAGAGGGCGGTATTCAGTTCGGTTTATGATCCCGGACTGCGAAGTAGGCTGGATCTTGTATATTTCAGATACAAAATATGCATTGTACCGTAAAAAATCTATGGTCTCACAGGCAGCGTCAATCTCGGCCTGCCAGGCATTCTTCCCCTGGCTGAGCATGGTTGCCGCATTCATAACAAACCGGTATTTCTTTGCAATAAGTTCGGCAATCTTCAGGCTTATGGAGACACGCTCGACCCATGGACACGTGGACCATTCTTTGTGTGCCTTCAGGGCGGCATCGATGGCCATATTTACCTCGTTCTCTCCGGCCATATGATAATTGGCAATAATATGCCGGTGATCATGAGGCATCACGACCTTCCCGGTTTTACCTGTTCTGACCTCCTTCCCGCCAATGATCAACGGGATGTCGGTAACTTCGTTGCTCATCCGGTTGAGCTCCGCATTCAGCGCTTTCCTTTCTTTACAACCCGGAGCATAATCCAAGGCGTGTTCATTGACAGGACGCTCCATATTAAAAATTGCGTTATTCATAAATCTGATTTTTTAGGATGGGACCTCCTTCTTCCTGTTCTTCAGGAAAAAAGAAGCTATAACAAGGATAAATGATAGAATACCCATGACCATGAATGCAAACCTGAACCCTGTAACTCCCTTATCAGCAGAAGATGCCAACGCTCCCACCAGTGCAGAACCTGTCAGCTGCCCGATACTTATGAAAATGAGCAGGACCGCCTGCGTGGATGCACGTTCTTTGACTGTAACTTCATTCAGCATGATATAGCTTAAGGAAGCCCTGATGGCAAGTCCGAGTCCCAGCAATCCTTCGGCGCAATAAAAATAAACCAGGTTCTTAAGGACCACACTCAATAAAAATAATGCAATGGTGGCGATAGCAAGTCCGGTAAAAATAATGATCTTTGAACCAATCCTGTCTAACAGCCTGCCGCCGATGGGAGAACCGATGGCAGCTGCGATCACGACCGGGAGCAGCATAAAACTTGCCCGGGAAGGTTCAACTCCGAAAAGACTGACAGCCAGTTTTGGAAGGAAGACAATGGAAGATTGGAATAATCCCAGACCTACCGCAATAAACCCAACCAGCAAGACCTCACGCGACTTGAACAGTTTTACATCCAGCACAGGAACCTCTGTCACCCTTTCAAGCATCAGCAGGATCGGCGTGAGTACAACCGTAACGAGCAGGAGGGGTAAAACAGGGAAAGTCGTAAGGCTCTCCGTAAAATGATCCGGATGTATGTTGTTCACCCCCACAGAATATGCAGCCAGGATGATCCCAATTAAAACAACCCCCGTCAGGTCAAATTTTATTTTCTGTTCCATCTTCTTTGACGGAAGGATGAAAAAACCCCAGGAGATCAGCAGGATGACAATAGGAATATTGATCAGGAAGAGTGTATTCCAGGTGAAATACATCAGCACGAATCCGGCAATGAACGGCCCGAGGATGAATGCAATGGCAAATACCGCTCCAAGGATCCCCAGGGCGCGGCCACGTTTTTCCAACGGAAATACGTCACCGATCACTGCAGCGGCCACCGGGAAAATACCGCTGGACCCGAAGCCCTGGATGCCACGTCCAATGAGGAGGAAAGTGATATCATGCGAAAAAGCGACCACAAGCGACCCGATGCCGAATAACGCAGCCGACAACAGGTAGATCCATCGCCTTCCGAAAAAATCGGATAGCTTTGCCATAAGCGATATCCCGACCAGGTTAAAGAGAACATAAATGGAAAATATCCAGGTAAGATCCCGCTGGTTCATTGAAATGGTCTTCTCGATGGAAGGAATTGCAGGGCCGACAATTGAAATATCCAGGGCCCCCATAAGAACGCCAATAAAAAGAAATACAAGAATTTGTTTGTTATATCGTGAGTTCATATTCAGGACTTGTTATTTATAATGAGTCTACAAAAGTAGTAAAATCTCACTAAAAACAACAAAAAAACGGATATGCACAAAACAGCTTATCGAAAAATGGACTAACTTTGCGTAAATATCAAATCCCGTGGGAAAAACATTCAAGAATGAAATAAATGACATCCACCTTCATTACAAGATCTGGATGTCAGATAAAAACGAGAAAGGTATCCTTGGTGATGGTAAATGGCAGATCCTGAAACTGATCGAAAATAAAGGTTCAATGAAAGCTGCCTGTGATGAGCTTGGATATACCTACAGGAGAACTTGGGGTGACCTCAAAAAGATTGAACAGCTTTTTGGTTTCCCGCTCCTCGAAAAACAACGCGGGGGAGTTGACGGGGGCCGCACACTGCTCACCTCCGAGGGAAAAAAACTGGTGAAGGCCTTCGACCATTTCCATGCATCCGTGGACGCTGTGATCCGTAAAGGCTTTGAGAATTTTTTACAGGATCTTGAAGATTAAAAATGCGAAATAACTAAACCCTGCATCTTGCGCTTTACAGTTTACACTATACATTTGACTTAGCCCGAAGGGCATGTATGTGAATAACCCCCGGTGAAACCGATGGAAACCAGGCGTATTTGGATCTGTAACCCGGTAAGGGTTGAATAAAAGATAGATTGAATAAGTAATGAATAATAACAGGATCATAAATTTAGAAAAGTAAATTTTCTTAAAATCGTGCCATGAATAAGAAAATCATTTTATTCGTTTCAGCATTAACAATCTCTGTCAGTATGTCAGCCCAGAAAATCAACAATAAAATCTCCGGCGACCTGATAATCTATCACGCCGGAAGCCTTTCCATGCCATTCAAAGAAATTGCTGGGGAATTCAATAAATTGTACCCTGATGTGAAGGTCCTGATGGAATCAGCAGGCAGCGTAGCCTCTGCAAGGAAGATCACCGACCTCAACCGCCCCTGTGATATCCTGGCATCTTCCGATTATGGGGTGATCGATAATATGCTTATCCCTAAATATGCAGACTGGAATATCAAGTTTGTCAGCAACGAGCTCTCTATCGTCTACCAGGAGAGTTCGCGGCTTGCTACCCGGATCAATTCAAAGAATTGGTGCGATATCCTGATGAACAAAGAAGTTGCCTTCGGCCGTTCCGATCCCAATGCCGATCCCTGTGGCTATCGCACCCTCCTCTCGCTTGAGCTGGCTGAGAAATTCTATCAAAAACCCGGGTTCGCCAAAAGGATACTGGACAAGGATAAGAATTACATTCGCCCGAAAGAGGTCGACCTTGTTGCATTGCTGGAATCAGGCAGCATCGATTACGCCTTCCTCTACCGCTCTGTTGCCATTCAGCATAACCTGAAATACATCACCCTGCCCGATGAGATCAACCTGAAGAACATGGGCCTCGTCGCACAATATGCCACTGCTACCACGGAGATCAACGGGGAGAAACCGGGACAGAAAAAGACCGTGAAGGGCGAACCTATGATATATAGTGTCACCATGCTTCGCGATGCGCCGAACAAACCTGCCGCTATTGCGTTTTTGCAATTTCTCCTCTCCAGCGATAAAGGGATGAAGATCATGGAAAAGAACGGGCAACCCTCAGTAATCCCCATGGCAACGGAGAACTATGATAAACTCCCTGCAGAATTGAAACCTTTTGCGAAATCAAAATGAAGAAAATCGTATTAGTTCTATTCTTGTATTCATCGTTAATAAACAACGGACTCATGGGACAAGACCTTCGGAAGGCAGATTCCATCAAAAACGTCATCCCCGCCGCTGACCCCGGCGACCTTAACAACAACTTTTACGATAATACCGAGATCTATAGATTATCAGGCGGTGAGATTGAGGTGACAGGTGAGGTGGAGAACCCCGGGAAAGTCGATCTGTCAGGGCTCTCCGAACATTCCGTAATCGTCAAAGAGACCTTGCTCAAAGATGACGGATCCAACGCTTTTATCGGCGCCTACCGTTACGACGGCTGTTCCCTGTTCGATATCCTGAGCAACAGGATAGTAAGGAAAAAGAATGCTTCTGAATTTAACTCCGTTATCGACCTATATGTCGAGATTGAAAATCAGAAAGGAGAAAAGGTCATTCTTAGCTGGGGTGAAATTTTTTATCCTGCCTCCCTGCACAATTGCATCATTGCTACTGGCGTCTCACGTATCGTTCCGCGTAAAACGAAGGACCTCTCCCCCCTGCCGGTGGAACGGAAACTGGTCGTCGGGAGTGATCTTATCTCTGAAAGGAATATCTCTGATCCCGTTAAGATCACGGTCAGGTCGTGGCCTGTGTCAATCCCCGTCAACCATAACCTTGATCCGTTGTACTCTCCTGATCTTAAAATATTTGATAAGAATAACCTTTTGGCAACGATCCGGGAAAACCCGGAATTGCAAATCGAGACGGTCTATACTATTTTCTATGGACGGGGAAGGGGGATCCACAGTACACAGCCTTTTTCAGGGTTTTACCTGAAAGAGATCCTCAGGAAATATTTTACGGTCAATAAAAAGAACCTGCAGCAGGGACTTGTAACAATCGCCGGAAAAGATGGTTATCGCGCAATGTATAGTTTCAGCGAGATCATGAACCGTAATGACCAGTCTGACGTGTTGCTGGTACCCTGTAAAGAAGAGAAAGACGGAGGACGGTTCAGGATCTTTCCCCCGGGTGATTTCTTTTCAGACCGGGCTGTAAAGGCAGTCTCTGACATATTTTTCGGCTTTTAATCCGTAACCCAATAATAAATCGCAGTTCGAACTTGAAACGGTACCAGCCTGTACAATTGGTCTTTATACTCCTCGGGGCGCTGATCCTGCTTTTCATCCTTGCCCCGTTACTGGGCATGTTTTTAAAGACAAGCCCCCAGAGCCTCTTCGAAACGGTAAAAGATAAAGAAGTCACTGACAGCATCTGGCTGACCATCTGGATATCTGTCGTGGCCACTTTTTTGTTTTCACTGGCAGCCATCCCACTCTCATACCTCCTGGCAAGAAAGACATTCCCCCTTAAAAAACTGGTAACAGGCATTATCGACCTCCCGGTCGTGATCCCCCATTCTGCCGCCGGGATAGCTATACTCGGGTTTGTCTCAAGGGACACTGTCCTGGGAAAAATAGGATCTGCCATCGGCCTGAATTTTATTGGTAATCCCGCAGGGATCGCCGTTGCCATGGCCTTTGTGAGCATCCCCTACCTCATCAACTCCGCCCGTGATGGGTTTGCCGGCGTTCCGGAACGCACTGAGAAGGCAGCACTGACCCTTGGGGCCACACCGGCACGTGTTTTCTTCACCATCTCCCTTCCACTGGCATGGAGAAATGTTGTTTCTGGACTGATCCTTATGTTTGCACGAGGGATGAGCGAGTTCGGCGCTGTAATTGTAGTCGCCTATCACCCCATGATCACGCCGGTCCTTATCTATGAACGCTTCGGGGCCTTTGGCCTGAAATATGCACGACCGGTTTCTGTCCTGTTCATCCTGATCTCACTCTCATTATTTATCATCCTGCGAATGCTTGCAACAGATCAAAAACATGAAAAATAAACCCCTTCTCAGATGCCACATGATACACGTCAGGTTACCAGTCTTGAAATCAAAAACATAACTTATCATACCGGGGAGTTCTCCCTTGATTCCGTTAGTTTTACAGTCAACAGGGGAGATTATTTTATCCTCCTCGGCGAGTCAGGAGCCGGTAAATCCATGTTGTTGGAGACCATAGCCGGGCTTGTTCAACCCGATAGCGGCTCTGTGATAATGGAAGGCGAAGATATCACCCGTTACAGGATCCAGGACCGTAAGATAGGTCTTGTCTTCCAGGACCACGCTGTCTTCCCTCATATGACTGTTTATGAGAACATAGCCTATTCCCTTCACGGGAGAAAAGCAATCAGCCTTGAAAAGAAAGAGAAGGTCCTCAGCATTGCCGGACATCTTGGCATCTCAGCACTCCTCAACAGGCGGCCTTCCACTCTTTCAGGCGGAGAACTTCAGCGGGTCGTTCTGGCACGGACACTGATCCAGCAACCCCAGGTGCTGCTGCTTGATGAACCGCTTGCTTCGCTGGACAGCCGGATCAAATCAGAACTCCATAGCCAGCTGAGGAAGATACACCGCCAGGGACAAACGATCCTTCATGTGACCCACGACTATGAAGAAGCAGTCTCTCTTGCCAACAGGATCGCCGTGATCCATAACGGTTCCATCATCCAGGAAGGTACACCGGAGGAAGTGTTCAGGAACCCCCGGTCGGAGTTTGTGGCCCATTTTACAGGCGCCCGCAATTTTTTCAGGGTCAGGCTGGCCAGGAAAGGTAACACTTATATTGCCATCGCGGATAATAAGCTTGAGATCATGCTGTTGACTCATGAAACAGTAACTGAAGGCTATATCCTGATCCGGGCAGAGGATATCCTTCTTTCCAATGATCCCTTTGATTCCAGTGCAGTCAATAATTTCAAAGGAATTGTTAATGAGATCATCCCTGGCATCCGGGGCACCGATGTCGTCGTCGATGCAGGGATCACACTTCACGCCCTCATTACCCCTGAGTCCCTTACCCGCCTTGAACTCACCGAAGGAAAAAAGATATGGCTCCATTTCAAAGCCACCGCTGTAAAATTCATCCCCGCTTAATCGTATCTTTGCAAAAACTAAAGCCCTGTGACCATAGAACTCTGGCACTTGGCACTTGGCACTTGAAATGACTAATTCGTAATTCGTAATTCGTAATTCGTAATTCGTAATTTACTTTGTGACCTTGTGACCCTGTGACCTTGTGACCTGTTAAACACATGAATTAATGATGATCCCCTTCGAAGAAGCCTGCCAGATCGTGATGTCCCACGCCCCCCTCTTCCCTGCAGAAAGGGTAAGCATGCTGGATAGTCTCGGCCGCATCCTGGCAGAAGACATCCATTCAGATATTGACATGCCTCCCTTTAACAAATCCGCCGTTGACGGTTTTGCATGCAGGATGGCTGATCTTGGTCATGACCTTGAGGTGATTGAAACCATCCCTGCCGGCAGGATGCCTGAACTTACCGTCACCAAAGGAAAATGTTCGAGGATCATGACTGGCGCCGCGGTTCCGGAAGGTGCCGACTGTATAGTCATGGTTGAAGATACACAGATCCTGGATAACGGGATGATGAGGTCAAAACGGAAGTCTGATACCCCGAATATCTGTCACCAGGGTGAAGATATAAAAGCTGGAGATCTGGTCCTCTCTAAAGGAACACTCATCAGGCCTCAGCACATTGCAGTCCTTGCTGCGGCCGGTGTCGTCACTCCGAAAGTATCGGAACAGGTTCATGTTGGCATCCTGTCAACTGGTGATGAACTGGTAGAGCCTGGACATCTCCCCTTTCCATCAAAAATAAGGAATACAAATGCATCCCAGCTTATGTCACAAGTCACCGGTACAGGAGCGATCCCGCATTACGGGGGGATAGCAGGCGATACCCAAACCTCCCTTTCAGCCATGATCTCTGATTCCCTCGACAGGAATGATGTGGTGCTCCTCACAGGCGGCGTTTCAGCTGGTGACTTTGACTATGTTCCTGAAACCATGGAAAGCCTCGATATTGAGATCCTCTTTAAAAGCGTCGCCATCCAGCCCGGCAAGCCTACGGTTTTCGGGAAACGCGGTGACCAGTTTATTTTTGGTTTGCCGGGGAACCCGGTTTCCTCATTCGTGATCTACGAAATTCTTGTAAAACCCTTCCTGCTTAAGGCCATGGGATGCCATGAAGAGCCCCTTATGCTCAGATTACCCCTGGGAACTGCATTTAAAAGGAAGAACCCTGCACGCAAGCTGTTCATCCCGGTCAGGATCGAAAATAACATGGTATTTCCTGTTGAATATCATGGCTCCGCCCACATTAACGCATACACCCGGGCTGCAGGTATGATTGCCATCGGCATGGGAATAACGGAACTGGCAAAAGGAGAAATGACAGATGTTAGATTCCTATAACCGTTCCCTCAACTATCTCCGGGTTTCAGTTACCGACCGCTGTAACCTCCGGTGCGTCTATTGCATGCCTGCTGATGGGATCCGTCTCATTGATCATTCTGAGATCCTTTCTTTTGAAGAAATCCTTGAAGTCATAAAGGAAGGGATTCTCCTGGGGGTCTCAAGGGTGAGGATCACAGGAGGAGAACCGCTCGTGAGAAGGGGGGTAGTGGACCTGGTAAAAATGATCGCCGGATTGGATGGGATCACTGACTTTGGCATGACAACCAATGGCACCCTGCTTGAACAGTTTGCAGGCGACCTTTCAAAAGCCGGACTTCACCGCCTGAACATCAGCCTTGACACCATCAACCCTGAAAAATACCGTCAGATCACACGCGGTGGGGACATTGAAAAGGTCTTTCGGGGGATTAAAGCCGCCAGAGAAGCCGGCATCTCCCCCATCAAGATAAACTGCGTAGTAAAGAACTCATCCCTGGAACCCGATGCAATGGAAGTCAGGGATTTCTGCATTCAAAACGGACTCGAAGCCAGGTTTATCCATGAAATGGACCTTGACACAGGTTGCTTTACCCTTGTCGAAGGAGGCGGGGGCGGGGACTGCCGTAATTGCAATCGCCTGCGGCTCACCGCAAACGGAATGATTAAACCCTGCCTCTTCTCCAACCTTGAGTACAGCATCCGCGAACTCGGCATCCACGAAGCACTGCTCCAATCCATCCGGACAAAACCTGAAAAAGGAATGGTTAATAATCATAATTTATTTCATAATATTGGTGGTTGATGTAGGGGCACAAAATTTTGTGCCCCTGTGTATCGTGTTAAACATTACGATTTTGAAATGAATGTTAAAATAAATTAATAGTATTATGAAGAAATTAAGCCACGTTTCAGATGATGGGAAAGCCAATATGGTCGACGTCAGCAATAAACCCGCTCAGCTGAGGATCGCCAATGCCATCGGCCACATTACCCTGATGCCGGAAACCATAAACGTCGTCAGGGAAAACAAAATGAAAAAAGGTGACGTCCTGACAGTCGCCGAGATCGCAGGCATCCAGGGCGGAAAAAGAACAAGCGAACTGATCCCCCTGTGTCACCCCCTCCGGATCACCAAAATTGATGTCAAAGCCACCCTTGACACCACTGGCGTCACCGTCAAAACCGAAGCCCGCTGCATCGACCAGACCGGCATCGAAATGGAAGCCCTCACCTCCGCTGCAATCACCCTCCTGACCATATACGACATGTGTAAAGCCATCGATAAGACCATGATCATAGATGAAATTAAACTCATTGGAAAAATTAAAATCTGAATATTTAATGGCGAAAAATAAACATAAACCCTCGCTTCTCGCATCCAGCGTTACGCGGCATGATCTTTCAAATTTAAAAATACTTTCAGTCAACCTCTCTGAAACCACAGGGACCATCAAACACCCTGTCGATAAGATAGTCCTCACAAAACTTGGGATAGAGTATGACGCCCATGCCGGCGCCTGGAACCGGCAGGTCAGCCTGCTTGGAACTGAGAGCATCAGGAAGTTCGAAAAGGAGACCGGGAAGAAAGTATCCCCGGGTGAATTTGCCGAAAACATCACTACTGAGGGTCTTGACCTTTGGAAAATGAATCCTCTTGACAGGCTTACCTGCGGGGAAGCCGTTTTGGAGATCACACAGATTGGTAAGGATTGCCACGGAACATCATGTGCAATATTTAAGCAAGTAGGGAATTGCGTCATGCCGGCAGAAGGCATCTTCTGTCGCGTTATCCATCCGGGTGTCATCCGGCCCGGCGATATCCTTGAATACCATCCGAAGGTCTTTTCAGTCAGCATCATCACCCTCAGCGACCGCGCCAGCCGCGGTGAATACGAGGACAAGTCCGGTCCAGGAATTAAAGAAATTCTTGAAGAGTTTTTTACTTCCGTCCCCACACTCACTCCCACGCGTCATGCGTCACGCGTCACGCGTTACGAAATCACCTGTACCCTGATCCCCGATGACGCCTCTCAGCTCAAAACCCTGTTGGAAAAGGACAAAAGGAATAATATCGATATTATAATTACTACCGGAGGAACCGGCATAGGGCCAAATGACCTTACCCCTGATGTCGTCAGGCCTTTGCTGAACAAAGAAATTCCTGGTATCATGGAAATGATCCGCTTAAAGCATGGAAAAGAAAATCCCAACGCCCTTGCCAGCAGGAGCATCGCAGGAGTGATGCAGCAAAGCCTCGTCTTCACCCTGCCCGGCAGCGTCAAAGCCGTGAATGAATACCTGGCAGTCATCCTGCCGGCACTTCCTCACTTGATTTTTATGTTGCACGGCATTGATCAACATACATAAAGTGGCACTTGGCACTTGTCTTGGCACTTGATACTTGGCACCTGGCACTTGGCATTGAACGGGGTTATTACCTTTTGCCTCTTCAGCCGATAAAGGGGAAAATAATAAGTACCCTATGGAAAAGTCAAACTCAAATCAATTCAATGAACAACTCCGGGAGAGAACCATGAAAATGGCAGTTGATGTACGAAATCTCCTGTTTGCCGTGAAAATTCCTGCCATTGACATTCCGATAGTGAATCAACTGATCAGAAGTTCCTCCTCGGTCGCAGCTAATTACAGGGCTGCGACATGTGCCCGTTCAGACGCTGAATTTCTCTCGAAGATCAGTCTCGTGCTGGAAGAAACCGATGAAACAAAATTCTGGCTGGATTATATGGTGAGAATAAAATTACTGGATGAGACAAAGACACGAGATTTGAGAAATGAAGTAGACGAATTGGTCCGGCTGTTTTCAGCAATACGGAAGAGAATGAAAGAAAAGCTTGGTAAGACAAAGTAAGGAACGAAAACAAGCGTCAATTTTTTGGCACTTGATACTTGGCACTTGGCACTTGTCCTTGGCACTTGGCACCTGGCACTTGGCACTTGGCACTTGATACCTGGCACTTGGCACTTGAACTCGTACCCGGAGCGGGAATTGAACCCGCACGCTCGCAATGAGCACAGGATTTTAAGTCCTGCGTGTCTACCAGTTCCACCATCCGGGCATGGAAGGGGTGATTTTGTTCCTGAACTGAATCAGTTAAAAAAACCCTCTTCAGAGGGCCTTTTTTTTAGAGCGAAAGACGGGATTCGGACCCGCGACCCCAACCTTGGCAAGGTTGTGCTCTACCAGCTGAGCTACTTTCGCATTCGCTTTGGGGTTGCAAATTTATTAAAATTTTAAAAATACAATGACTTTTTATTAAACCTCCCCAAAAACTAGTTACTTCAACTCCCCAACCCCAATACCCACTCCCACTCCCACGCGTCACGCGTCACGCGTCACGCGTCACGGGCTACGATCTTCCCCTACTTCCCCAATAACTTCTTTATCTCATTGAGCTTCAACAACGCCTCAACAGGCGTCAGTGTGTTGATATCTGTATTCAATATATCATCCTTGATCTGCAGAAGCGTAGGGTCATCAAGCTGGATAAAACTGAGCTGGTAACCGGAAGCCGGATGCTGGACGCCTGGTACTACATTCTTTCTGCCCGGACTGGGTTCCCCGGTCTTCTTCCCCAGCTCCTCCGAATTATGCGACTTCTCAAGCTGGTGAAGCAGGGTACTGGCATTCTCGATCACTGAGCCCGGCATGCCCGCCATCTTCGCCACATGGATGCCGAAACTGTGCTCACTCCCCCCGGGCAAGAGCTTCCTGATAAAGATGACTTTGTTCTGGATCTCCTTCACTGCCACATGATAATTATGGATCCTCTTGAATAGCTCTGCCATCTCGTTCAGCTCATGGTAATGGGTGGCAAAAAGCACCTTCGGCCTGAACAGGGAATGCTCATGAAGGTACTCCGCTATTGCCCATGCTATGGAAATTCCATCATAAGTACTTGTCCCACGGCCGATCTCATCAAGCAGGATCAGGCTGCGGTTTGAGATGTTGTTCAGGATGCTGGCCGTCTCATTCATCTCCACCATGAACGTGGATTCGCCCGAGCTGATATTGTCGGATGCACCCACACGCGTGAATACCTTGTCCATGAGTCCCACTTCCGCCGACTCCGCAGGGACATAGCTGCCCATCTGTGCCATCAGCACGATGAGGGCGGTCTGCCGCAGCAACGCCGACTTCCCCGACATGTTCGGACCGGTGATGATCAATATCTGCTGGTTCTTGTCATCCAGGTGAACATCATTGGGAATATACTCCTCCCCCTGCTTCATCTGCTGCTCGATGACAGGATGCCTTCCGCCTTTGATATCCAGGATATAAGAATCATTAAGCGCCGGACGCGTATAATGGTTCTTTTCTGCAACGACAGCAAAGGAAACCAGCACATCCAGCCGGGCGGTAAGGATGGCATTCAGCTGGATAGGCTTGATATAATCTGCCAGGAACAGTACAAGATCATCATAGATCCTGGCCTCCAGCGCTAATATCTTTTCTTCTGCCCCGAGTATCTTTTCCTCATATTCCTTTAACTCCCCCGTGATATACCTCTCTGCATTCACCAGGGTCTGCTTTCGTATCCAATCAGCCGGCACCTTGTCTTTGTGTGCATTGGTGACCTCAAGATAATAACCGAAAACATTGGTGTACCCTATTTTCAGCGAAGAGATCCCCGTCCGCTCGATTTCTCGCTGCCTGATCTGCACAAGGAAGTCTTTCCCTGAATGTGCCAGCTTTCGCAGTTCATCCAGCTCTTCCGAAACCCCGTCCCTGATAACATTTCCTTTGGAGACAAGTGTCGGAGGGTCAGGCTGTATCTCCTTTTCGATCTTCTCCCTTGCCAGGGTGCATAGATTGAATTGCTCCCCGGTCTTCTTCAGCCCTTCATTATCGGATACGGCACAGGCCTCTTTCATCTTTCCAATATAATCGAGGACCCTCGAAAGATGTACCATCTCGCGCGGGATGATCTTGCCGACCGCAACCTTCGATATGAGCCGCTCAAGGTCGCCGATACGCTGGATGTTCTGACGGATCATATCCCGGACCGGAGGATGACTGATGAAGTAACTGACCATATCCAGCCTTTCTTCTATAGGAAGCCGGTCCTTGAGCGGCAGGATGATCCATCGCTTCAGCAGCCTCGACCCCATCGGCGATACCGTATGGTCAAGTGTGCTCAGGAGGGTCGCCCCGTTTTCGTACGGTGAATTCAACAGCTCAAGGTTCCTGATCGTGAAACGGTCAAGCCAGACATAATGGTCTTCCTCAATCCGCGACAACTTCGTGATGTGCCCTACCCTGTCATGCTGGGTCTCGGCTAGGTAGTGTAACGCTGCCCCTGCCGCGATCACCGCCGGCTCCATGCTGGTTACCCCAAACCCCTTCAGCGAGGTGGTCTGGAAATGCTTGAGAAGAATGTCATTGGCAAAATCAGAGGTAAAGACCCAGTCCTCGAAAGTATTGATGTAATACTTGTTCCCGAACAGTTCACAGAACTTCTGCCGCTTGTTCTTCTGCACGACGATCTCGCTGGGCTTAAAGGTCTGGATCAGCTTGTCTATATATTCGGCCGACCCCTGTGCAAGATAAAACTCGCCGGTCGATACATCCAGGAATGAGATCCCTGAGATCTTCACATCCAGGTTCACACTCGCAAGGAAATTGTTTTCCCTCTGCTCGAGGATCTTGTCATTGTATGAAACACCGGGCGAGACAAGCTCCGTAACCCCCCTCTTGACGATCGTCTTCGCAAGCTTCGGGTCCTCAAGCTGGTCGCAGATGGCAACCCTTAATCCCGATTTCACAAGCTTCGGAAGATAAAGGTCCAAAGCATGGTGCGGAAACCCCGCAAGTTCTACATAGGAGGCTGCTCCGTTGGCCCGCCGCGTCAGCACGATCCCCAGGATGCCAGCAGTCTTTATGGCATCCTCCCCAAAGGTCTCATAAAAATCCCCCACCCTGAAAAGCAACAACGCATCAGGGTACTTTGCCTTGATGTTGTTGTACTGCTTCATCAGCGGCGTTATCGGTGTCTCCTTTATCGGCTCTTTGGCCATCGTTCAGGTCAGCTTTTTAACTTTCGATCATCACCTGTCATGCATCACGCATAACAATTTACCCCTCCCCGAGTGGGGAGGGGCTTCGGGGAGGGGTTGTGACCCTGTGTCACAAAAAATAATTTATTCATCTTTGCAAAGAAAATCATTTTGGATCCCCTCCGGGATTCTCAACACAAAAGTAATTTAATTTCTTCCAATGCGAAAACTCAACACAACCGAAATGGACCGCCTCACCATTGGTGAATTCAGGTCCTCCCCAAAGATTCCCGTGATTATTGTCCTCGACAATATCCGCAGCCGGAATAACATTGGTTCGGTCTTTCGCACTGCCGATGCATTCAGGCTCGAAGCCGTCTACCTTTGCGGGATAACAGCCACTCCCCCTCACAGGGAGATCCATAAGACCGCCCTCGGCGCAACCGAATCGGTTGCATGGAAATATTTCCCCGAAACGAACCTGGCTCTTGAAACACTGCTTAAGGAAGGATACCACCTGGTCGGGGTCGAGCAGACAACTGAAAGCACTCCCCTCCATCTCTTCAACCCTGACAAAACGAAAAGATATGCCCTGGCCTTCGGCAATGAGGTCAGCGGACTCGGCGAAACACTCTTCCCCCTCTTCCACAACTGTATCGAGATCCCACAGTACGGGACAAAACACTCCCTCAACATTTCAGTAGCGGCAGGGATCGTTGCCTGGGACTTCTTTATTAAACTTGAAAACTTTTTCTGACAAAATGCAACCATTCAGCAAATGCCCCGTATAATCTGACAAAATGTTATTTTTTTCTTGCGGATTTGTTTAAAATTTATAATTTTACGGTCAGAAAAGGACTTATCCTGAATTTATCTGATTGATAAACAATAATTTATTATCAAGAAAAGATTTAATAACAATACATTGATAAAAAAAACAATGCAAACAATTTGCTTTTACTGCATTAATCGATATATTTGTAATCAATAAGCAAAACTTTAATTCATAATTAAAATTACCATTGTATGAAAAAACTTTATGAAAACTTGTCCAGGGCACTGATTATATTGCTTGTGACAACCATTCCATTGGTTTCATCCGCTCAGACGGCCACTACGAAAGATGTTAAACCAGCCACGAAAGAGCAAACAAAAAAGGATACGGTAAAAAAGGTCAGGGATGTTGCACCAACCAATACCTACTGGTCGGTTACAGCTTACGGAGCCCTGAACCAGTTTAATGGCGACCTCTCCAAGAACCTCATTTTTAATTCTCCTTGGAAATTTGGCGCAGGGTTTTATGTTACAAGGCAGTTCGGCAGGGTGATTGGGGCCCGTTTTAATCTTGACTGGGCACCTCTCTCAAGCAGCGTTACTGGAAAATATGTTCCCCTGGGGGGCATTATTGACCCGGTAAGCAAGGAGGTAGGAGATTATATCAGCCAGCATTTTACTTCATATGTCATTGGAACTAACCTCGAGGCAACCATCAACTGGGTGAATTGGATCTGGGGATCCAAACCTGAAAGGGTATTTTCTTCCTATATCATAGCCGGCGTTGGCCTGGATCATACACAGGGAACGAAATCACTCAACGGCAAGGATACCATCCTCCTCTACCTGGGTTATCCTGGCCATAAAGGTACCCTCAACCAGGGAATAGGCAACAATAGTGGTTTCGGGAACTGGAACCTGGAATTCAAAACCATCCTTGGACTTGGATTTGATTTCAATATCAACAAACATTGGTCAATCGATCCCGAATTCACATGGAGATGGAGGGATGGCGATGATCTTGACCTTACAAATGGCGGAGCAAAAGCAATAAAGCAGGATATGTACAGCGGCGTCGACCTCGGCATCACCTATAAGTTCGCATACGGCGGCTGTAGCCTCAAATCCATGGAAAAGAATTTCCCGCTGGTCAAATTCGAGACCACCCCTGCAATCCTTGCTGAAAAAGGCGACTCTGTCACTGTTACCGTCAAGGGGACCTTCCCTGAAAAATATTTCTGCCAGAGAGCTGCAATGTACTTCCAGCCCGTCCTGAATTATAACGGCGGTTCCTATGCCCTGAAACCGGTGACCATCATGGGAGAAAAAGTTACAGGCGACGGCGTCCAGATCAAATACGAACCGGGAGGCTCATTCACCTATACAACCACCTTCCCCTACAAACCTGAAATGGCTACCTCCCAGCTGACAGTCTCCCCGCTCATCTACGAACCGAAAGACTATAAGGCTATCCCGAAAAAGGACGACATAAAAACAAACACAAAATCCCTCGAGCTCTCCATGAGAGACCTCGCTCCCGGTATCATCAATACCCCGACCAGGATCATGACCGATTTTATCCCCGAGATTGCTGACCATGGCTACCAGAAAGAAGTGATCATCTCAAAGACCGGCATACTCTACTTTAAAGTCAACGTCTATAACCTTGATCTTAACTTCGGCATCAACAAGACACAGGCCGCAAAGGATGTCCTCTCGAAAATGAGTGACTTCATTAAAGGCTCATGGAAGATGAAGAATGTTGCAATCGACGGCTGGGCCTCCCCTGAAGGAGAAGAGACGCTCAACGTAGGACTCTCTGAAAACCGTTCGAAAACAGGCAACACCTATATGATTGATCAGTTTAAGTCATGGGTGAAGGATGCTGAAAAAGACAATAAGAACAAGAAAGAGGTTAAGGAGAAAATTGAAGCTGCCGGCAAAGACGTCAGTTTCGTCCTGAACCACCATGGACCCGACTGGAATGGCTTCCTCGAAAAGGTCAGGGCAAGCGACATCAAGGATAAAGACAAGATCCTCAATGTGATCAATTCAGCCGCTGACGAAAAGAAAAAGGAACAGGAGATCCGCAACATGATTCTGATCTACCCGCAGATAGAAGAAAATATGCTTCCTCCTCTCAGAAGGGCCGAGATCACAGCCAACGCCTATGAAAAGAAATACTCCGATGAAGAACTCTCGAAACTTGCTGTCAGCAATCCTGACAAACTGAAGGTCGAAGAGCTCCTCTATGCAGGTACACTCACTGCAAACAATGATACCAAAATCACCATCTATGAAAATGCTGCAAGGCTCTTCCCTGACAACTGGAAAGCACAGAACAATGCAGGTTATGCAGATATCTTAAAGGGTAATCTTGACAAGGCTTCTACCTACCTGCAGAAAGCACAGTCACTGGCACCAAACAACGGTATCATTGAGAACAACATCGGCGTCGTTGCCGGAAAGAAGAAGGATTATAAGAAAGCTGAAGACCAGTTCAAAAAAGCACAGTCCCTGGGTGAAAATGAAAACTATAACCTGGGTACCCTCATGATCCCGAAAGGCGATTATGGAAAGGCCAACAGCCTGCTCTCAACGGCAAAATGTACATACAACCTCGGCCTGGCACAGATGTGCGCAGGAAATAACAGCGCTGCCATCACAACCCTTGGATGCGCTCCTGCAACGCCCGAAACAGCTTACCTGCTGGCTATCTGCGGCGCCCGCACCTCCAACACAAAGCTGCTGTATGACAACCTCACAAAAGCAGTTGTAGATCCTTCCCTCAAGGCAAGCGCTAAAAACGACAGGGAATTCTTCAACTACGTAAGTACACCGGACTTCCAGAAAATCGTTAAATAATCCTGATTACCAAAAAAAAAGCCGTCCCGAAATCTATCGGGACGGCTTTTTTTTATTTAAAAATAATCATAACTTCCTTACCATACCAGCGTCTGTGCAAACACCCAGCAACTCACTTATCGTCCTTCCTTCTACCGGATGTATCACCCCACCCGCAATCTCGGCAAGGGGAACAAGGACGAACTTTCGGTCCTGGATCCGCGGATGAGGGATGATCAGATCCTCCCCCTTCACCACAAGATTATCATAAAACAGGATATCAATATCCAGCGTCCGTGACGAATACCCACCCCCCCTATGCTCCCTTCCGAAATACCCCTCAATCTCCCCTGTCTTCATTATCACCTCCTCAGGCATGAGTGACGTCTCAACCTCCAATACCCTGTTGAGAAAATAATCCTCCGATGAAAACCCCCACGGCTCAGTCTCATAGAATGAAGAAAACCTCTTCACCCTCCCTATCATCTTCTGAATCATCTCCACCGCCCCATTCAGCTGCCCCCTCCTGTCCCCCAGGTTGCTCCCCAGTGACAAGTATAAAATATGATCCCCCATCTCCATACTTTCCACAAAGATAAATTGAATTCCCCATTCGCATATTCGCACATTCGCATATTCGCGTATTCCCATATTCCCTCATTCGCATATTCCCATATTCGCATATTCCCATATTCCCTCATTCGCATATTCCCATATTCCCATATTCCCGAATTCCTGAATCAATTGTATCTTTGCCCTCTATACCCAACACCTTATACCTATGAAAGATTTCTTTAAATTCATGCTCGCCTCGATGCTGGGATTCTTCCTCACCATCGTGATCCTTTCCTTCATCTTCTTCATCGTCGTGGTCTCCGTGATCGCACTGGCGACAACAGAGGAAGTTTCGACACCTCGAAATTGCATCCTGCAGATCAGGCTCGACCGCCCCATCAGCGACAGGAGCCCTAATAATCCGTTCCTGATGGACTTCAGCTCTTTTACCAAAAAGAACGGGCTGACCGATATCCTTAGTGACATCCATAAAGCAAAGGACGATAATAACATCAAAGGGATCCTCCTGGATGTCAGTGTCATCCCGGCAGGACTATCCACCATCGGTGAGATCCGCGACGCCCTTCTCGATTTCAAAAAATCGGGGAAATTCATCGTCAGCTATAGCGAATTTTATTCACAGGGCGCCTATTACCTTGCTTCAGTAGCCGACCTCATCTACCTCCAGCCACAGGGAATGATCCTGTTCAAGGGACTGGATGCCGAAGTGACCTTTATCAAAGGTACCCTCGACAAGCTCGATATTAAGATGCAGATCATGCGGCATGGGAAGTTTAAAGCAGCGACAGAACCTTTGTTTCTTGATAAAATGAGCCCCGAAAACCGTAAGCAGCTCTCTGAACTGGTCACCAGGTCCTGGAGCACGATCGTGAAGGGGATCTCCGCCTCAAGAGGCATCAGCACCGAAAGGCTGAATCAGATCGCCGACAGCCTGAAAGCCGAAGTACCTGCCTATGCCCTGAAAAATGCCCTCGTCGACCAGCTGGCCTACCGTGATGAGCTTCTTGGTGACCTTCGCCGGAAAGTGGGCGTCGACAACAAGAAGCCGCTCAATTTTATTACCCTTGAAAAATATTCCAACGTCCCCGATATCCATCACACCTTCTCGGGAAAAGACGGAAAGATTGCCGTCATTTATGCTACAGGTGACATTACTGGAGGTAACGGCGATGACATGTCAATAGGTTCTGAAAGGCTCAGCAAGGCCTTACGCAAAGCAAGGGAAGACAACCGTATTAAAGCTATCGTATTCAGGATCAACTCCCCGGGCGGCAGCGCCCTGGCATCCGATGTGATCTGGCGCGAGGTCATGCTCACCGCGAAAGAAAAACCCGTCGTAGCTTCCTTTGGCGATGTCGCCGCTTCAGGCGGCTATTACATCGCCTGCCCCTCGACAAAGATCCTTGCTGACCCCACCACGATCACCGGATCCATTGGGGTATTCGGCGTGATCCCCAACATGAAGGGACTCTTCAACAATAAGCTCGGGATTACCTTTGACGAGGCAAAGACCAATGCCAACTCCGACTTTATAGATCTCTTCAAGCCCATGCCCGCCTACCAGGTGAGCGTCTTCCAGGCAGGGATCGAAAACATCTATGCTGCATTCGTGTCCAGGGTCGCCGAAGGAAGGCACCTCCCCGAAGCTACAGTCGACAGCATCGGCCAGGGCCGCGTTTGGAACGCCATGGATGCTAAAACCATCGGTCTCATAGATGACTTCGGCGGCTTCGACAAAGCCATCGAAACCGCAGCTGCCCTCGCAAAGATCAAAAACTACAGCCTCATCTACCTCCCCGAACAAAAAGAACCCATCCAGCAGCTGATCGACCAGCTCACCGGCAACGACACCCAATCCGCTATGGAAAAAGAACTCGGCGAATACTACAAATACTACCAGTACATGAAAATGATAGAACAACTGAAAGGGATACAGGCACGCTTGCCGTTCGGGATTACGATTAATTAGAAGGTCTCAGGCTGCTACTCGTAAGGCATCACGAAATGCACTACTCACTACTCACTACTCACTACTCACTTGTTTACCGCTGCGGGTAATGAATGAAGATCTGATCGGATTTCATGAGAATATCCACATACTGCGCACGTTTGTAAACAAACGGATCCTTCATGTTCTTCTTTGAAAGCTTCCCCCTGAACTGATCAATAGAATCATACTGCTTATGATCCATCCATTCTGTGACCTCCTCCACCATCTTTGTGATCTGCCCGAAACCATGCTTGTATAAAGTACTTACCACCTGCACACAGTCGGCACCTGCAAGCAACATCTTCACCACATCTGCACCGCTGAAGATACCGCTGTTTGCGCAAAGTGATCCACGGATTTCGCCATAAAGCAGTCCAACATACCTGAGCGGCAACCGCATATCCTCGGGATGACTGATATTATAAGGAAAATGATGTTCCTCTTTTTCAATATCGATATCGGGCTGGAATAAACGGTTGAATAATACAAACCCGTCAACACCTTCGAAATACATCATCCTGATCACATTCAGGACATTGGTATAGAAGGGACTGAGCTTCACGCTCACAGGGATCCTTAAGCTTTTCTTCACCTGGTTGATCACATCCAGCTGCTCATTGACGATGGCCTTCTCCTCTTTCCCGAAATCGCCGGGGATGGAATAAAAGTTAAGCTCTATGGCATTGACCCCCGTCTGCTCGATGGCCAGGGCATACTCCAGCCAGGTTTCATCGAAAGTGCAGTTCAGACTGGCAATGACAGGTATTGTCACCGCCTCCACTGTCTTCCGCAAATGCATCAGGTGCTCCTTGGGACCGGCATGCTCGATATCCGGGAAGAGACTGATCATCTCCGCATGCCGCTCATTGTACTGGTTCAGCTCCTCCGACAGCTGCAGCCGCTCCAGCTCTATCTGCTCTTCAAAGAGGGTCTTGTAAACGATGGCTGCCGCCCCCGCTTCCTCTATCTTCTTGATATTATCAATCTCCTTAACGAAGTTGCTTGCCCCCACAATGATCGGATTCTTCAGGTTCAAGCCCATGTATTTGGTAGTAAGGTTTGCCATATATTTTTTAGCGTTAAATATTAACCGTTAAATATTAAGTCACCACACCACAAAATTAGTCAAATTCCCAACAAACTCCGCGTCACGACTTTCACCTTGTGACATTTTCAAATCTCCAAATTTTAAAATCTTCAAATCTGACGCGTCACGACCTTAACCTTGTGACCTTTTAAATCTCCAAATCTTCAAATCTTCAAATCTTCAAATTGATCATCTTCAAATCTTCAAATCTTCAAAATCTTCAAATTGATCATCTTCAAATCTTCAAATTGATCATCTTCAAATCTTCAAATCTTCAAATCTTCAAATTGATCATCTTCAAATCTTCAAATTGATCATCTTCAAATCTCCAAATCTTCAAATTGCCCTCTCCGCCAGCTTCCTGTAGTTCTCGAACCGCCACCTTGCATTCTCCTCTGCCGCCTGGAACAATATTGCAGCTTCTTCGGGAAACATCTTTTTTAAAGAGGTATACCTGACCTCGCCGTCAAGGAATTCCTGGAATTTGCTCCAGTCTGGTTCCTTCGAGTCGAGGGTAAATGGATTCTTTCCTTCCTTCTCATTCAACGGGTTATAACGGTACAGGTGCCAGTAGCCTGCCTTGACTGCCCTGTCCATCTCGTCCTGCGTCTTCCCCATCCCTGCACGTATCCCGTGATTGATGCAGGGAGCATAGGCGATCACCACCGAAGGCCCCGGATAGGCCTCGGCTTCCTTCATGGCCCTGAATAGCTGGCTGTTGTTGGCCCCCATAGCAACCTGCGTGACATAAACATAACCATACGTCATGGCCATCGCACCCAGGTCTTTCTTCCTGACCTTCTTGCCCGAAGCTGCAAACTTGGCCACAGCCCCCGCCGGAGTCGACTTTGATGCCTGCCCTCCCGTATTTGAGTAAACCTCTGTATCCAGCACGAGGATGTTGACATCCTCGCCCGAAGCGATCACATGGTCCAGCCCGCCATAACCGATATCATAAGCCCAGCCATCACCCCCGATCACCCAGATGGATTTCTTCACCAGGTACTGCTTTAAGGCAAGCAGCTCTTTTGCCAGCGGGTTCGTCTCTTTTTCCAGCAGCGGGATCATCCTTGCTGCTGCTGCCTTTGACTTGTCAGGATCATCCTTCCCTTCCATCCACTCCCTGAAAGCATCCAGCAGTTCCACCGACATCATATTCTCCTTTAAGGCACCTCTCATCTTCTCTGTCATGCGTTTCCTCAGGATCCCCACCCCTATCGCCATCCCATAACCATATTCAGCATTGTCCTCGAATAACGAATTGGCCCACGCAGGACCCTCTCCTTCTGTATTCTTGCGGTAAGGTGTGAACGGTGCCGTGCCGCCATAGATGGACGAACACCCTGTGGCATTAGCTACCATCATCCGCTCGCCGAACAACTGGGTGAGCAGCTTTATATATGGGGTCTCGCCACAGCCTGCACAGGCGCCTGAAAATTCAAACAGGGGCTGTGCAAACTGGCTGTTCTTGAACGTCCTGAGACGCGGAGCTACATCAGGTTTATAAGTGACCTTCGAGATGAGCCAATCCCAGTTTTCAGTTTCCTTCATCTGCGAACCCAGATCCTTCATCTCCAGTGCCTTGATCTTGGCTGAACATACATCCACACAGTTCCCGCAACCGTTGCAGTCAAGCACTGTCACCTGGATCCTGTATTCAAGACCGGCCAGCTCTTTCCCAATCGCCTTAACAGTGACCATGCCTTCCGGGGCATTCTTCTTCTCTTCTGCATTGAGCAGGAAAGGACGGATGGCAGCATGGGGACAAACATATGCACACTGGTTGCACTGGATGCAGTTTTCGGGGATCCATTCAGGAACGGTCACCGCTATCCCCCTCTTCTCGAGTTCTGTGGTCCCTGAAGGAAAAGTGCCGTCCTCCCTTCCCAGGAATGCGCTTACAGGGACGTCGTCGCCTTCAAACCTGTTGACCTTGTCGAAGACCTGCCTGATGAATTCCGGACGGTTGGGGTCATCAATATCAGGCTTTATCTCTAAGTTGGCCCATTCGGCCGGCACAGGTACTTCTTCAACATCCCCTCCCTTGTCAATGGCTATATTGTTCATGTTGACAATTTCTTCCCCTTTCCTTCCATAGGTCTTCTTGATGGCATATTTCATCTCCTTCACCGCTGATTCGTAAGGGATCACATTGGCAAGCCTGAAAAAGGCCGACTGCATGATGCTGTTGGTGCGGTTCCCTAACCCGATCTCAACGGCGATCTTCGTTGCATCGATGATATAAAACCTGATCTTATGCTCTGCAAGATATTTTTTCATATGATCGGGCAGCCGCTTTTTGGTTTCCTCCGCATCCCAGATGCTGTTCAGCAGAAAGGTGCCCCCCTCCTTCAACCCCTTGAGTAGGTCATACTTCTCAAGATAAGCCGGCACATGGCAGGCCACGAAATCCGGCGTGATGACCAGGTATGGCGCCCTGATTGGCTTGTCACCGAAACGAAGATGCGATACCGTGATGCCACCCGACTTTTTGGAATCATAGGCAAAATAGGCCTGCGCATACTTATCCGTCGACTCACCTATGATCTTGATCGAATTTTTATTGGCCCCTACAGTCCCGTCAGAACCGATGCCGAAGAACTTCGCCGAGATGGTGCCCGGGCGGTCAATGCTGACCTCTGGCAGTAAAGGCAATGAATGAAAGGTGACATCGTCAACAATGCCGATGGTAAAATGGTCCTTCGGCTCTTTCATCTTCAGGTTATTGAACACAGAGATGATCTGTGACGGCGTGGTGTCCTTCGAGCTCAGCCCGTAACGGCCTGCAGTGATCATCGGGCGGTTCTCCCTGTCAAAGAAGATATCGCGGATATCGAGGTACAATGGATCGCCGTTGGCGCCGGGCTCCTTTGTGCGGTCAAGGACAGAGATCCTCTTTACACTTGAAGGAAGTACCTTAAAGAAATATTTTGCTGAGAAGGGCCTGTAAAGGTGGACAGATATCAGCCCGACCTTTTCTCCCTTTTCCATTAAATGATCGATTACATCCTTGATGGTGTCTGTCACAGAGCCCATCGCGACGATGATATTTTCAGCATCAGGCGCGCCGTAATAAGTGAAAGGATGATACTCCCTGCCGGTGAGCCGGGTGATCTCCTGCATATAACTCTCCACGATATCTGCCACCGGTTCATAAAAGCGGTTCACCGCTTCCTTTGCCTGGAAAAAGATATCAGGGTTCTGGGCCGTGCCCCTGGTTACAGGATGTTCAGGGTTCAGCGCCCTGTCCCTGAACTCCTGCAATGCCTTGTAGTCGATCAGGGGTGCCATATCTTCATTGGAAAATGCTTCTATCTTCTGGATCTCATGCGAAGAACGGAACCCGTCGAAAAAATGAAGGAATGGTATGCGTGATTTGATGGCGCTCAGGTGGGCGACGCCTCCAAGATCCATGATCTCCTGCACACTGCCGCTGGCCAGAAGAGCAAAGCCGGTCTGACGGGTGGCATAAACATCCGAATGGTCACCGAAGATCGACAACGCATGTGCGGCAACAGTACGCGCACTGACATGGAAAACTGCCGGAAGCAGCTCCCCTGCCATCTTGTACATATTCGGTATCATCAGCAACAACCCCTGCGATGCGGTGAAAGTTGTCGTCAGCGACCCGGCCTGCAGCGATCCATGCACCGCTCCCGCAGCGCCTGCTTCCGACTGCATCTCTGCAACCCTTACTTCATCGCCGAAAATATTCTTTCTTCCGTGAGCAGCCCACTCATCAACATTCTCGGCCATATTTGATGATGGAGTAATTGGGTAAATGGCAGCCACCTCGCTGAACATATAAGCCATATGTGATGCGGCCTGGTTCCCGTCGCAGGTGATAAAATTCTTTTTATTTTCCATATTAGTTTGATTATTAGTATCTTGCATTAGCACTTGTTAATCTGCTAACAATGCGCAAAGGTACGATTTCTTTTTTTTCGAAAATCAAAAAAGCTGTTAAATTATTTCCTGTGTAGGGGCTCAAAATTTTGAGCCCCTAAATAACACGGTGTAGGGGCTAAATAACAAATGTAGGGGCTCAAAATTTTGAGCCCCTACACCTCGTAATTCGTAATTCGTAATTCGTATGTAGGTAATGTATTACTTTGTGACTTTGTGACTTTGTGACTTTGTGACTATCTAACTAAACTCCACCAACACCTGCGATCTTCGGAAAACTATCCCCTGCCTTGACACTTATCTTCTTGATCCTCCCATCAATAGGAGCGGTAAGAATATTATTCATCTTCATCGCCTGGAAAGTAAGCAGTGGATCCCCCTTCTTCACCTTGTGCTTCTCCTTCACAAAGATCTTAATGATCGTGCCCGGTATGAACGCATAAACCATCTTCGGATCAGGTACGGCATATGCCTTCCGGTTCAGGAACTTTTTTGTAAAAGTCGTCTGGAACATCCCCTCCTCGAAATTAAAAAGGCGATACTCCGGCACATTCTTTTCAACATTCACCTTCCTTTCAGCATTCTCCTTAATTTCAGCGTTCTCTTTCCTTTCAGCGTTCATCGTTATTCGTAATTCGTAATTCGTAATTTACCTTGTGACTTTGTGACCTTGTGACCTTGTGACTTTGTGACTCTGTGACTCTGTGACTCTTTTAAAACGGCGGGATCCCATGCTTCTTCGCCGGCCGCGCCTCCCCCTTATTTGCTGCAATGCCGAGTGAATGCGTGAGGAAATCGCGTGTTTCCGTGGGCTCGATCACGGCATCTATATAACCATAAGCTGCTGCAACATAGGGATTTGCAAATTTCTGCCGGTATTCCTCGATCAGCTTTTTACGTGTTTCTTCCGGATTTTCAGAGGATTTTATTTCATTCCTGAAGATGATATTGGCTGCTCCTTCAGGACCCATGACTGCGATCTCTGCCGTCGGCCATGCAAATACGAAATCCGCCTTCAGGTGGTGCGAGCACATGGCAATGTATCCTCCTCCGTATGCCTTCCGCAGGATCACGGTAAGCTTGGGAACGGTGGCTTCTGAATAAGCATAGAGCACTTTTGCACCGTGACGGATAACGCCTGCATACTCCTGATCCACACCCGGCAGGTAACCCGGCAGGTCCACCAGCGTCACAAGCGGGATATTAAAGGCATCGCAGAAACGTATGAACCGTGCCGCCTTATCGGATGAATCGACATCCAGCACCCCGGCAAGCACCATCGGCTGGTTGGCCACAAACCCCACCGTCTGCCCATCAAGCCGTGCAAACCCCACCACTATATTTGCTGCCCATAATTCATGCACTTCAAAGAAATCTGAATCATCGCATATGGCCTTGATAATATCCCTCACATCATAAGGTTGCGCCTGGTCAACCGGGAAGATCTGGTTGATCTTGTATTGCCTTGTCTTCGGGTTTTTGGTCGGGAAGGTCTCTGCCTTCTTCTCATTGCTCCATGGGATGAAGCTGACCAGTTTCTTGATCTGCTCGAAACACTCTTTCTCACTCTCTGCAAAGAAATGGGCATTCCCCGAGATCTCTGCATGAACCCTTGCCCCGCCCAGATCCTCCATCTCTATCTCCTCTCCCAACACCGTCTTGATCACCTCGGGACCTGTGATGAACATCTTCGAGATCTTGTCAACCACGAAGACGAAATCGGTCAGCGCTGGCGAATAGACCGCCCCGCCGGCACAGGGACCAAGGATGACCGAGATCTGTGGGATCACTCCCGAGGCTTGGGTATTGCGGTAAAAGATCTCGCCATAGCCGGCCAGTGAGTTCACCCCTTCCTGGATGCGGGCGCCCCCGGAATCGTTGATGCCGATTAGCGGCACCTTCATCTTCATCGCCTGGTCCATGATCTTGCCTATCTTCTTGGCATGCATATACCCCAGCGATCCCCCTGCAACGGTAAAATCCTGGGCATAGACACACACCGGATAAGAATTGATGGAACCCGTCCCCGTGATCACACCATCGCCGGGAAGGTACTTCTTGTCCATATCGAAATCAACCCCTGCATGCTTGACAAAAAGATCATATTCATGAAATGAGTCGACATCCAGCAGCTCCACTATCCTCTCCCTGGCCGTCATCTTGCCCGAGGCCTTCTGCTTCTCGGTGGCCTGTTCCCCGCCACCCTTGAATGCTTCCTGCATTCGTTTTTTTAATTCATTTCTCTTTGTGCGTAAACTCATAATAGGGTTTTACAAAAACGTGCAAAGGTAGAATCAAAATTCCTAAATAACAAATGCCTTGCCCCCCCTCATAGCTCACCTGAAATTGACCACGGTAACCCCGGCGCCGCCCCGCTCCAGCGCCTCATCTGCGTATTTTTTCACCTCTTTAATGCCCGCAAGATAATCCCGTGTTACCTGCCGCAGAATACCGTTCCCCTTTCCATGAAGGATCCTCACTTCCGGTATGCTCAGCAGGATGGCATCATCGATATATCGCTGTAACAGGGAATGCGATTCTTCCGCACGTTTTCCGCGGAGGTCTAATGTGAGCTCGAACTGCTGCAGCTTCTGCTGGAGGTCGTCATAAAACGATTGATATGGGCCCCTGGGTGGCTTGGTTATCAGTTGCCCTATACTGATGGTAACCGGCTTCTTTTCTTTGGGATCTCTCTTTTCCTCTTTATCGATATCCCTCCCGATTTTTGTCTTCAGCTCCTGGACCTCCTGCCTTGCCTCTTTTGTCCTTGCTTTCTCTGCCTGGCTTTCCCTGATCTCCTTGATGGTCTTCTCGATGAGCCGGTTTGATTGATCCAGGATATTCTTGGCCTCTTCTTTGGCTTTATTCAGGATCTCCTTCCTCGAGCTCTCCAGCTCTTTGCTTAGCTCCTGGTATTTGGTGATCATCTCATTCAAAAACTCATCCGCCACCTTTACCTCCGTGGACCTCTTCCCTAACTCGCTCTTCTCTGCCTCAAGGTTCTGTAACTCCCTGTCGAAATCAAGCTGGCTGGTCCCCGTCTTCTCCGCTGCAGCATTCAGGACTTCCGGCGGAAATCCTACCTGGCGCGCGATCTCAAAGGCAAATGAACTCCCCGGCTTTCCTGTCTTTAACAGGTAAAGCGGCTTCATCTTCCTGGCGTCATAAAGCATGGCGCCATTATTGATCCCCCTGACCTTACCTGCAAGAAGTTTTAAGTTGGAATAATGGGTCGTGACCACCCCGAATGCCTTCTTCCTGTTCATCTCCTCGAGACTGGCCTCTGCAATGGGCCCGCCAAGCGCCGGATCTGTGCCTGTCCCGAATTCATCGATAAGGAAAAGTGAATGCTCATCCAGCTTCTCCAGGAAAAATTTAAGGTTTAGCAGCTTCGAAGTATAAGTGCTGAGGTCATTTTCAAGGGATTGTTCATCTCCTATATCGATGAAGATATTCCTGAAGATGCCAAAGGTGGATTCTTCTTTTGCAGAAGGCAGGATACCGCACTGGAACATGTACTGCAGCAATCCTGTGGTCTTCAGACAGACCGATTTGCCGCCGGCATTGGGGCCCGAGATGACCAGGATCCTGTTCTCCCCGTCCAGCTCTATGGAAAGCGGTACGACCTTCTTCTTCTGCCGCAAATGGGCCAGGTAAAGCAGCGGATGTACCGCTTCTTTCCATTGAATACCAGGCTTCTCTGATATACCGGCAGGAAGGATGCCGTTGATGCGGGTGGCCAGCATGGCCTTGGCCCTTATAAAGTCGATGCTCCCCAGGAAGTTGTACGCCTGGATCAGCTCCCCGGCAGATGGTCTCACGGTATCTGTAAACGCTGTCAGGATGCGGATGACCTCCCTCCGCTCGGCATATTCGAGCTCACGGATCTCGTTATTGGTCTCAAGTACATCCGCCGGCTCAAGATAAACGGTCTGCCCCGTGGCCGACTCATCATGCACAAACCCCTGTATCTTTCTCTTATGTGTACTCAGTAACGGTATGACCAGCCTGCCGTCACGCAACGTCAGCTCTGCATTCTCGGGGGTCCACCCCGAACGCCTCGCCAGCTTGAGACTTTGGGCTATCTTCTTCTCTACCGCTCCCAGCTTTGTCTTCCTTTCCTTCCTGATCTTCTTCAGCGCTGAAGATGCCTCATCCCTCACCTGCGATTTGTCATCGATGATCCTGTCAATCTCCGGGATCAGCTCATTATCGATGCTGACCTCTTTTGATAAGGAAGAAAGATAAGGGAACATATCCGCCGCATGCTTCCTGAAGAAATCGAGGATCTGGTTGATCGAAGACAAGGAAAGCTTCAGCAACGTCAGATTCTCAGGCTCGATATACGTACCTCCGGTCCTGATCCTGGCAAGCTCGGCGGTCAGGTCATAATAATCCTGCGAGGGAAAATTCTCTTCCGATACCAGGATACGCCGCAGCTCTTCCGTCTGCCCAAGTAAGGACCTGATCTCAGGAAGCTCATCCAGGAACCCCATCTCATCAACACAATGCCTCCCCGGCCCCAGGCAAAACTCCTTCACCAGCGCCCGTATCCCATCAAACCCAACCTTTAACTCAAACTCCCCTGGAAAGATCATGACTTTAATTTTGCACAAAATTACGACTTTAGCCTTCAAAAGGACACAAACTTTTGCGGTTTCCAAATAATACTTACCTTTGCCCCCCTAAAAAACAGAACATAAAAATGGCAAACCACAAAAGTTCAGAAAAACGTATTCGTTCAACAGAAACAAGAAAAACACAAAACCGGTACCAGGCCAAAACCGTCAGGAACTCGATGAAAAATCTGAGGGCCGCCACCGACAAAGAAGAAGCAGCAAAAAGCCTCCCCGCGGTCATCTCCAACCTCGACAAGCTGGCCAAAAAACACGTCATCCACAAGAATAAGGCCGCAAACCTGAAATCCAAGATGATGAAAAAAGCTAACGCCCTCGCCAAAGAAAAAGTGACAGAATAACAGTGACAAAGTAACAGTGTACTCACTACTCACTACTCACTACTCACTACTCACTTCTCACTCCTTACTACTCACTACTCACTACTCACTACTCACTACTCACTTGGTGAGGGGTCAGGGGAGGGGCTGTGGTAGCAAAAGAAAGTAACAAATGTCAAGCGTCACGAATACCCCTGCAATGCCCGACCCCGTTGAAATAACCCGCAACTTCATCGACGTCCGCTCCCTCTTCGCCGCTAAAAACCCGCGACTCCTGAAAGTCATCCCCGGCTTTCTCTTCACCATCATCAAAAGAATTATCCACCAGGATACCATCAACGGCTATATCTACCAGCACCGTGATAAATTCGGACTGCCCTTCGTCAACGCCATAGTCCATGAGTTCGGTGTAAAGCTGGAAGTGATGAAAAGCCCGGGGATAATGATCGAAAGGAGCGACTATTCAACTATTATACCCCCCTCAGGCCGCTTTCTTATCGCCTCCAACCACCCCCTCGGCGGATTGGACGGGCTCGTACTGCTCCTCATTGCAGGACAATCCCGCCCCGACGTCGTCTTCCCTGTCAACGACCTCCTGATGTTTATCCCCGGACTCAAGCCCCTCTTCATCCCCATCAACAAGCATGGAAAGAACACCGAAAATGTTGAGATCATCCACCAAACCTTCGCCTCCAACAAGACTATCCTCTACTTCCCCGCCGGACTGGTCTCCAGGAAACAAAAAGGCGGCAGGATCATCGACCCCGTATGGAAGAAGACCTTCGTCAGCCAGGCCCGGCGCTACCAGCGCGACATCATCCCCGTCCATATCTCGGGAAAGAACACCGGCTTCTTCTATAACTTCGCCAACCTCAGGACAAAACTCCACATAAAGACCAACATCGAAATGATCCTCCTCCCTGGCGAAATGATGCGGCAATACAACAAAACCCTCCGCCTCACCTTCGGCGACCCCATCCCCTGGCAGTCCCTCGATAAATCCCACACCGACACAGAATGGGCCAGCATCATAAAAGAAAAGGTCTACGACCTGGCAGGATAACACCATCACAACATAAAATTCCCGTCACCTATAAAAAACTTAATTTCAAGGCCATACTTAAATTATTTTTAATTAGTACTTTTGAAACTTATTTCACACTTCTCACTACTCACTACTCACTACTCACTACTCACTACTCACTACTCACTACTCACTACTCACTACTCACTACTCACTACTCACTACTCACTACTCACTACTCACTACTCACTACTCACTACTCACTACTCACTACTCACTACTCACTACTCACTACTCACTACTCACTAACCTATGGAACCCATAATACCACCGTTAGACCGCGCAATTCTCGAAGAAGAACTCGCAGAAGCCCACTTCGTCCGTAACACCAACAACGGCCACAACAAGATCTATATCTTCACCGCCCACAGCGCCCCCAACCTCATGCGCGAAGTCGGCAGGCTCAGGGAAGACACCTTTCGCGATGCAGGCGGCGGTACAGGAAAATCCGTCGATATTGATGAATATGATACTGCCGAAAAACCCTTCATCCAACTCATCGTCTGGGATCCCCTCGAAAAAGAGATCGTCGGCGGCTACCGCTTCATCCATGGAAAAGACATCCCCTGTAATGAACATGGATCCCTCAACAGCGCTACAGCCGAGCTCTTCACCTTCTCAGACCACTTCATCCGCGACTACCTCCCCATCTCCATCGAGCTGGGACGATCCTTTGTCCAGCCCGAATACCAGCCCACCGTGAACCTGAAAAAAGGCATGTACTCCCTCGATAACCTCTGGGACGGACTTGGTGCCATGGTTATCGACAACCAGGATATACAATACTTCTTCGGGAAAATGACCATGTACCCCGACTACAACCGCACTGCCCGTGATATCATCCTCTGGTTCCTGAAAACCTACTTCCCCGACAACGAAAAACTCATGACCCCCAAAGAACCTGTAATCACAGAGACCGGCGAAGAATACATCAGGAATATCTTTACCGGGGACGACTTCAAACAAAACTACAAGATCCTCATCCACCAGATCCGTAGCCACAATGAGACCATCCCTCCCCTCGTCAACGCCTACATGAACCTCTCCCCCACCATGACTACCTTCGGCACCGCCATCAACCACGAATTCGGTGATGTCGAAGAAACCGGCATCATGATCCGTATCCCCGACATCTACCCCGGCAAAAAAGAACGGCACTTCACAACCTATATAAGAAGATTCTCCTCCTGGACCAGCATAAAACTAAGACGAAAACGTGACGACCGTGAAAGATGATAAAAAAATACAGATCTCTACTGCCACTTTCATCTCTGCTTCCCCCTCTCTTCAGCACTGCCCAAAAACTGACCTCCCTGAATTTGCCTTCATCGGCCGCTCCAATGTCGGCAAATCCTCCCTCATCAACATGGTCACCGGCAACAAAAAACTTGCAAAAGTATCAGGAACACCTGGCAAGACAAGACTCATCAACCACTTTCTCATAAACAACTCCTGGTACCTCGTCGACCTCCCTGGCTACGGCTTTGCAAAAACCTCCAAAACAGAAAACAGCAAGATCGGGACCATGATCGAAAACTACCTCCTCCGCCGCGAAACACTCCGCCTCACCTTCCTCCTCATCGACTCCCGCCACCTCCCCCAAAACATAGACATCACATTCATCTCCTGGCTCACCCGCAATAAGATCCCCTTCCTCCTCCTCTTCACCAAAGCCGACAAGATCACCAAAGCCCTCCATACCTCAAACCCCTCCCTCTACCTCCAAACCCTCCACAACACCCTCAACATCAATCCCCAATACATCCTCACCTCCGCCCAGAAAAAGCTCGGCCGCCCCGAAATCCTCACCACCATCCACAACCTCCTGGCACTTAACACTTAACACTTGAAACGACTTGGCACTTGGCACTTGACACTTGGCACTTGAAACGACCTGGCACTTGGCACTTGACACTTGGCACTTGAAACGACCTGGCACCTGGCACTTGACACTTGGCACGACCTGGCACTTGGCACTTGAAACGACTTGGCACTTGGCACTTGACACTTGGCACTTGAAACGACTACTCACTACTCACTTGGGTGAGGGGTCAGGGGTGGGGTTCTCTGTGTCTCTCTGTGCATTCTCCGTGTACCTCTGTGTAATTCCAGCCAGTAACCACGGTAGATATTACACAGAGAATCCACAGAGCAAATTAAGAGGTCCACAGAGAATTTTATTTCGTTTATTAGTTCTCGCTGATTTCAGATCTGACTTCAAAAATCGTTGATCGAATGTTCGATTGTTCAAGGCCGCCTCTTCCCCGCCCCGAATGGGGAGGGGTCAGGGGAGGGGCTGCGACCCGAATTTCACTTTTTGAATTTTTTTTTGCAGAATGAACTTTTTCCTTTACATTTGTTGAACAAAATTCAACACCCACTACTCACATCCCACTACCCACACCCACTACTCACATCCCACTACCCACACCCACACCCACTACTCACTAATCACTAATCACTATTCACTGCTCACTATTCACTACTCACTCCTCACTACTCACTACTCACTATTCACTATTCACTATTATTCCTGACACGTCATCTATAAATTAACACCCAAAATATGAAAAGCACCCTTTTACCCCTTCGCTACTTTGTCCTACTTCCCGGACTCGTCACCCTTGCCCTTACTTCCGTCACCTTCGCAGGCAACCCCGTCAGCAGTGATCTCGCTGCCGGCCGCATGCAGCAGATCCGCGCCAACCAGGTCTCCCACACGATCGGCACCATCGATATGCTCAAAGCACAGGACCAGGCCAGCACAATGTCCCGGGAAAAATCAATGTCTGACGTCAGCCTCAGCTGGAACCAGCTGGGACCGAATAACGCAGCAGGCAGGACCCGCACCGTCCTCTTCAGCAACAAGGATGCCAGCGGTCAGACAATCCTCACCGGCGGAGTGGCCGGGGGCATCTGGAAATCCAGGAACCTTGGGTTGACCTGGCACCAGATGAATACCCAGGGTAATGAAGTCCTCAGAGTGACCAGCATGGTCCAGACTTCCTCCGGAACGACCTATGTCGCCACAGGCGAGTCATACTGCAACAGTAACCAGGAAATCGGCACCGGCATCTATGTCTCAAACGACGACTCTACCTTCACAGTCATCCCCGGCACACAGCCGGTCGCTAATGACCCCTCCTCCGACTGGGCCTACATAGCCAAACTGGCAGTGAACACAACTACAGGCAGGATATTCGCGGCAACAAATGCCGGACTTAAATATTCTGATGACGGGACAACCTGGCAGACTGCCATGAGCGGCTATGCCTATACAGTCCTCGTTGGCTCCGATGGGACCATCCTCACCAACGTCAACAACCTCGCCTATATAGCCGTTGGAGGCGACATCTCCAGCTTTGTGAACCTCTCCACAGGCACCTCAACCACATTTCCCTCCACCGGCGTCACAGGGATGGAATTCGCCATCGCCCCCAGCGACCCCAACACCATGTACGCCTCGCTGGTGAACAACCTCGGCACCCTTCTGAATGTTTACAAATCAACCGATAAAGGGACCACCTGGACCGTCGTCTTCCCTGGCAATAGCACCTACCTGCCACTCGGCGCTGACGGCTGCTATGCAAATTCACTGGCAGTATTTCCAAATGACCCCGACCAGCTTTACCTTGGAGGAATGGACATCTGGCATGGCAAACAATACCAGCCCACCGGCTACTACAACTGGGAACAGGTCTCTTTCGACATCTATGAGGAATCCGAATATGATCTTATAAATATTCTGGTACCCATCTCACAACATCAGATCCTCTTCAGCCCGGTCTCCGCAAATCAGTTTGCAATTGCAACCGATGACGGCATAACAATCGGCACCACTACCAGTACTGCAGCCACCTTCGCACACAGGATCAAAAACTGCATTATCTCCCAGTTTAACTCGGTCTCATGCAGCATATACAAAGATGCCTCACTGGGAGCCGGGGTCTATGTCGGTACAGTCGGCATACCCGGCGGTACCTACCTCAATGAACCGGAGAACGGAGAACAGCTGATGCCATACGCCAATAATGGCCAGGTTGCATGGTCCCAGATCTTCCCGACAAGCGTCATTTTTCCTTCAGGACTTACCAATCCCCCTTTCATCCGCTCCGAAGACCTGGGCGTCACACCCTCGCCCACCTTCATGGCAAATGTTACCAACGCCAACTATGCAGCCATCGACTACTGGGAGGACTTTAACTTCACTCCCACAACCGACAGCATCACCTTCGTCGTCAAGGCAGGCCCCATCGCCAAAGACTCAATGTTCGATGTGCAGAGCGCTAATGAGAAGTTCCCGATTCACTATACAGCCCCCCATGACTATGTCGTTGGCGATACCTTCAAGGTCCAGGATGTCGTCCAGACCAGGTTCTTCATGTCTGGATCGCTCAGCTCTTATGGGACCGGCATCCTGATGACAAAACAGGCATTGCAGTATACCGTCGATCCCGCATGGATCTTTATCGGGACTATCCTATCTACCGATGTTATCACATGTATAACAGCCTCCCAGGACCTTGGCGTGCTCTGGGCCGGCACCAGCCAAGGCAAACTCTACAGGCTGACCAACGTGACCGCTGCAGAAGATTCACTGACAGGCTGGGTCGGCAGCTCAAACTACGTCATCACCCAGTCAACATTCGACACAACCGTCTATCATCAGTTTGCCGGCAGGTACATCACATCTATCGCCATCTCCCCGGGTGACAATAATAAGGTCATGCTGACCCTCGGCAATTATGGTAATACGAATTATATCTACACAACCACCGACGGACTCGATTCCATCCCGGTCTTCAACCCATCCCAGGGGAACCTGCCAGCCATGCCCGTCTATTCAGGCATCTTCGAGATGAACCATCCTGACATGGCCATCGTCGGCACCGACTTTGGCGTCTTCACAACCGATGCCGTCACTGCCGGATCACCCGCCTGGTCACCCCAATATACAGGGCTCGGCAATGTCCCCGTGACCATGATAACTCAACAGACCAACCCCGGACTTTACTACTACAGGCCCTACAACTTTGGAGATATATACCTCGCGAGCTTCGGCAGGGGAATGCTCTACGACAGCTCTTACTCCGTGATCCTTGGCGTCCCCCCTGTAAATCCAAAACCTGTCGCCCGTGGCTGGCTCAAAATTCAGCCTAACCCGTTTACCAACGATATCTATATCTCATACGACATACCAAAGACCGCACCCGTCAGTGCATTGGTCTATGACCTCTCAGGAAGATTGATCAGCTCAACATCCTACGGCACCCGTCAGCCAGGCCAATACCAGGAAACCCTCCACCTCGCCACCCTCCCCCAGGGCACCTACATCATAAAACTCGACTACGGCTCCGGCGCCCTCTTCGGCAAAGCCATAAAGATCAACTAACAAAAGAGAGTAAAAAAAGTAAAAGAGTAAAAAAAAAAGCTGCCTCCCGGCAGCTTTTTTTTTATCACATCTGGTGCGAGTCACGCGTCACGATTTTCACTCCTATCCTACTCACTACTCACTACTCACTTTTTTGACCCGCATCATAAAATTTGCGTTAAGAAAATCGAGGAACGAGCGTTAAGAATTTCGGGCTGTCTGAGGCGCGAAGCGCCGAGTTCCCGAAATTTAGCGAGAGACGAAGATTTTTAGCGAATTTTATGCGAGCGGTGACTTTTCTTTGGTTACTTTCTTTTGGTGGCAGCAAAAGAAAGTAACCAATGTCCTCTCACTACTCACTACCTCCCCGCCCCGAATGGGGAGGGGCCAGGGGAGGGGCTGTGGCAGCAAAAGAAAGTAACAAATGTCCTCTCACTACTCACTACCTCCCCGCCCCGAATGGGGAAGGGCCAGGGGAGGGGCTGTGGCAGCAAAAGAAAGTAACAAATGTCCTCTCACTACTCACTACCTCCCCGCCCCGAATGGGGAGGGGCCAGGGGAGGGGCTGTGGCAGCAAAAGAAAGTAATCAATGTCCTCTCACTACTCACTACCTCCCCGCCCCGAATGGGGAGGGGCCAGGGGAGGGGCTGTGGCAGCAAAAGAAAGTAACAAATGTCCGCTCACTACTCACTACCTCCCCGCCCCGAATGGGGAAGGGCCAGGAGGGGGGCTGTGGCAGCAAAAGAAAGTAACAAAATAACCGCAGACGCGTTGCGGCTATGAGGCCCGTCCGGCCAGAGGACAAAAGAAAGAAAACGTTAATATTTTGCTCGTTAAAAACGAGCAGTGAGTCGGCACGCGTTACAAACGCGCGCCAGCCAAGCCTTCCCCGGGTTTCACCCGGGGTCATTCACATTGAAGCCTTTCAGTCCTCCCAATCTTCAAATCTTCAAATCTTCAAATTGATAATCTCCAAATCTTCAAATTGATAATCTCCAAATCTCCAAATTGATCATCTTCAAATTTTCAAATTTTCAAATCTTCAAATTGACATCTTCAAATTTTCAAATTGATAATCTTCAAATCTTCGCATCAAACTCCTCCTTAAACCTCCTCAACACCTCCAGGTCATTATCACTAATATACCCTGACTTCAACGCCTGCTCAACCAACACATCATAATCCGTCAGGGTTATGAGCTGACACCCTGCCTCCCTGAACCGTTTGATGGAAAGCGGCAGATTATACGTAAAGATCGCCACCATGCCAGATATGATACATCCCGCCTCCTTTAATGCATTCACAGCCTCAAGACTGCTGCTCCCTGTCGAGACCAGGTCCTCTACAACCACAACCTTCTGCCCCGCTTCTACCCTGCCTTCGATCAGGTTCGTCAGCCCATGATCCTTCTTGCTGGTGCGCACATAAACAAAAGGAAGATTGAGCTCCTCAGCCACAAGCGCCCCCTGGGGAATGCCTCCCGTCGCCACCCCTGCGATCAGATCAGGATTCTTAAAATTATCCTTGATTGCATTCACGAAATTATCCCTGATAAAAGTGCGGATCTCCGGGAACGACAGCGTAACACGATTGTCGCAGTAAATCGGCGATTTAATACCGGAAGCCCATGTAAAAAGATCATTGGGACTTAACTTAACGGCCCTTATCCCCAAAAGATAATCCGCCGTCTGAAGCGAAATATTCCTGTTATAAATCATAATTAATGAATAGTTAAATGAATAGTTAATAGTAAGAAATGAATCAGAAAATCAAAAATAGAGAATATTACAATCCATCCCCCACCTAAAAGTTATTTTGATAAATTACTATTGCATTTTATAAAATCGATGAAGAGAATTTCATTTCTTTCTTCGTAATTTTTAATTTTTAATTTTTAATTCACCCTGCTGCCGCGCGTCACGATTTTCACTACTCACTCCTCACTCCTCACTCCTCACTTGTGTGAGGGGCCAAGGGTGGGGTTCTCCGTGTACCTCTGTGTAATTCCAGACCGTAACAACGGTTATAGTATTACACAGAGGTCCTCAGAGAAATTTAAGAGGTCCACAGAGAATTTTATTTCGTTTATTAGTTCTCGCTGACTTCAGATCTGACTTCAAAAATCGTTGATCGAATGTTCGATTGTTCAAGGCCGCCTCTTCCCCGCCCCGAATGGGGAGGGGTCAGGGGAGGGGCTGTGGCAGCAAAAAAAGTACATAGAAGTAAAAACTTTTAAGTACTTTCACTCTTTATTAGCAGGACAAATAAAAGATGAAAATCTTCCTCGACGAAAAAACCATCCACCTCCTCCATTCAAAACCGGAAAAACCCCTGTCCGGTGACCTCGTCACCGAATACACAACCCGCAGCCAGCTCAAAAAAACCTTCAAAACCTTCGAAAAAGATGAAAAAAAACTAAACCTCCTGATCTGGTCATCAAAAAAAGAAGACAGGCTCAAAAAGAAATTCTTTCACCTCTTCACCAGGATCAACGCCGCCGGCGGCTTCGTGAAAAACGAAAAAGAAGAACACCTCTTCATCTTCCGCCTCGGCAAATGGGACCTCCCCAAAGGCAAACTGTCAGAAAATGAAACCCCTGAACGAGCCGCCATCCGCGAAGTAAAAGAAGAAACCGGCCTCACCAGCCTCCACATCACCGGTCCCCTCCCCTCAACCTTCCACATCTACACCCGTAAAGGAAAACAGATCCTCAAACAAACCTTCTGGTTCGACATGACGGCCTCCTCCTCCCAACCCCTCACCCCCGAAACAAAAGAAGATATCACCGCCGTCCGCTGGATCAGCAATGAAGAACTCACCACCGTCCTTTCCAATACCTACGGAACCATAAAAGACCTGCTCAACCCCCTGACCTTGTGACCCTTGAACTTTGATACTTGGCACCTGGCACTTGGCACTTGAAACGACTACTCACTACTCACTTTTTTGATCCGCATCATAAAATTTGCGTTAATAAAATCGAGGAACGAGCGTTAAGAATTTCGGGCTGTCTGAGGCGCGAAGCGCCGAGTTCCCGAAATTTAGCGAGTGACGAAGATTTTTAGCAAATTTTATGCGAGCGGTGACTTTTCTTTGGTTACTTTCTTTTGGTGGCAGCAAAAGAAAGTAACAAAATAGCCGCAGACGCGTTGCGGCTATGAGGCCCGTCCGGCCTGAGGACAAAAGAAAGAAAACGTTAATATTTTGCTCGTTAAAAACGAGCAGTGAGTCGGCACGCGTTACAAACGCGCGCCAGCCAAGGCTTCCCCGGGTTTCACCCGGGGTTATTCATATAGAAGCCTTTCAGGCTTCCCAATCTCCAAATCTTCAAATTTTCAAATCTTCAAATTGATCATCTCCAAATCTCCAAATTTTCAAATCTTCAAATTTTTAAATTGATCATCTCAACCGTAATTCGTAATTCGTAATTCGTAATTCGTAATTTACCCTATGACCCTTTTAATTTTCAAATCTCCAAATTTCCAAATTTTCAAATTTTATTTGTCCCGCTTCTCCACCTCATCCGCCTGGAACCTGAACCCCAGCCTCTTCCCGGTCCTTATCATCATGTTATCCAGCGTCGCCTGCATCTCCAGCACCGTCACCTCCTTCATATTATCATACGGTGGCGTCAGCAGGTCGAAATTCAAAGTGTACTCTATGGAAGACCTGATGATGGAATCAATGGCACCCATGTTCAGCTTTGCAGTCGCGAAATTATTATAAAGAAGCCCGATCTCCCTCTTCCCCTCGATAAAATAATGCGACTCGCGGTTCACGAACACACGCCCGATGAGATAACCGATGTCATTCGTCCGGTTATATTTGAAAGAATCGGCAAGAAAATTAAAGATATGAATGATGCCGCAATACGACCGCCGCTTATCATCCTTGATATAAGGACTCTTCATCACCTCATGATCCCGTGAGAACTCAAATACATTGGTATGCATGAAAAATATCAGCACGTCCCCCCCGAACTTCAGCTCAAATTCAAACATCCCCATGTCCTTGAATTCAAAAGGAATAGGCCACTGCGTCTGCCTGATCTTCCTGTGATAATCCGCCGCCAGCCGCGTGGTCTCCTCCTTAAACACATTAAAAGCCGTAAGCGTCCTGGTATAAACCTCCTGCTTCAGCCCCGCTTTCTTAACAACCGCCTCAAATAACTCTTTGTTTGGTGATGGCATGATGACCCTTTTCAACAAAGATAATAAAATTCAATATCCGTCAAAAAATCACTCTCGACCAAACCCACAAACACTCACTCTGCCCACAATTCAAAGTTCACAACCCTTTCCCCCCTTCACACCCGTAAAACAATATTTTGAAAAATAAAACAAAAAGACTAATTTTGCCGCCCAAAATCAAACGAACAGGCCCGTTCGTCTAGGGGCTAGGACGTCAGGTTTTCATCCTGGTAACAGGGGTTCGATTCCCCTACGGGCTACATTAAAAAAGATTAAGCCATTGTAAATTAAAAATTTGCAATGGCTTTTTTTATTGAAGGTGCCTGATAGGGTGCTGAATCAAATAGTCATTTAATGTTAAAACTTGTCTCTGGCTACCTGCTTCAAATCACCAAATTGATCATCTCCAAATCTTCAAATCTTCAAATCTTCAAATTGATCATCTCCAAATCTTCAAATTTTCAAATCTCCAAATTTTCTACTCACTCCTCACTACCTCCGTGTACCTCTGTGTAATTCCAGACCGTAACAACGGTTATAGTATTACACAGAGATCCACAGAGAAATTTAAGAGCTTCACAGAGAATATTATTTCGTTTATTAGTTCTCGCTGACTTCAGATCTGACTTCAAAAATCGTTGATCGAATGTTCGATTGTTCAAGGCCGACTCTTCCCCGCCCCGAATGGGGGAGCCTGCCTGCCGGTAGGCAGGGGGCCAGGGGTGGGGCTTTCCGCGTCACGCGTCACGACTTTCACCTTGTGACATTTCCAAATTTTCAAATTTCCAAATCTTCAAATTGATCATCTCCAACCGTAATTCGTAATTCGTAATTCGTAAATAGTAAGCCTTTCAGGCTTCCCAATCTCCAAATTTTCAAATTTTCAAATCTCCAAATTGATCATCTCCAAATCTCCCAATCTTCAAATCTTCAAATCTTCAAATTGATCATCTTCAAATTTTCAAATCTTCAAATCTTCAAATTGATCATCTTCAAATCTTCAAATTGATCATCTTCAAATCTTCAAATCTTCAAATCTTCAAATCTTCAAATTGATCATCTCCAAATCTTCAAATTTTCAAATCTCCAAATTTCCTACTCACTCCTCACTACCTCCGTGTACCTCTGTGTAATTCCAGACCGTAACAACGGTTATAGTATTACACAGAGATCCACAGAGAAATTTAAGAGCTTCACAGAGAATTTTATTTCGTTTATTAGTTCTCGCTGACTTCAGATCTGACTTCAAAAATCGTTGATCGAATGTTCGATTGTTCAAGGCCGACTCTTCCCCGCCCCGAATGGGTGAGCCTGCCTGCCGGTAGGCAGGGGGCCAGGGGTGGGGTTCTGCGCGTCACGCGTCACGACTTTCACCTTGTGACATTTTCAAATTTTCAAATTTCCAAATCTTCAAATTGATCATCTCAACCGTAATTCGTAATTCGTAATTCGTAATTCGTAATTCGTAATTCGTAATTCGTAATTCGTAAATAGAAGCCTTTCAGGCTTCCCAATCTCCAAATTTTCAAATTTTCAAATCTCCAAATTGATCATCTCCAAATCTCCAAATCTTCAAATCTCCAAATCTTCAAATTGATCATCTTCAAATTTTCAAATCTCCAAATCTTCAAATTGATCATCTTCAAATCTTCAAATTGATCATCTTCAAATCTTCAAATTGATCATCTTCAAATCTTCAAATTGATCATCTTCAAATCTTCAAATTGATCATCTTCAAATCTTCAAATCTTCAAATTTTCAAATCTTCCGCCGTTCCCTATTTCCCAAGCAAAAAGACCAGCCCTATATTCGCATAAGTCACATTATACCCCAGCTCCCCGTTAAGTCCGATAGTGTTGTTAAAGAAATAAGAACCTCCGATAAACACCCCGAGGTAAGGGAAAATAGGTGAATGCGTGGATCCGCTGACAGTCTCCCAGCTGGGTTCATCATACCCTCCGGAATACCCCGAATGAGTGTACCTGTCAAGACCAATCCCCAGGGGAACTCCCCCATAGACATCCAGCCCCTTGACACCAAATCCATAATGATAAGCTGCCCGTGCTCCTAAGAAAAGATTACCCCAGCGCTCCTTTAAACTGTAACTAATATAGTTCCAGTCACGCCAGGAAAATGATAACCCGAAATCGCCGCCCAGCGTGATAACGCCGGGACCGACTTTCCACATTCCCTTTTCAAATGCCAGCTTTCCGCCAATCCCCAGGCCATAACCATTGCCGAAGGGATGCGTAGCCGGACCAATCCCCAGGTTGAGGATCCAGGTATCCTTGTCAACCGGGTTGACCGGTGGTTGTGCTTGAGATGCAGGCAACACCAGGATAAATGCCGCCACGATCATCATAAGATAGAAACATTTTTTCATGTAGCTTTGTTTTTTGGTTAAACCATGAACCCCCCCCGCCAAAAACAGCGTGGAATCAGGATAAATTAAATTTCTCCAAAAATAAATTGTTACCACCAAATCTCCAAACATTACATAAAATTTCTCACTCGACCCCATTACCCTTGAACTCTGGCACTTGGCACTTGGCACTTGGCACCTGACACTTGATCTCTGGCACTTGGCACTTGGCACTTGGCACTTGATATCTGGCACTTGGCACTTGGCACCTGACACTTGATCTCTGGCACTTGGCACTTGGCACCTGACACTTGATCTCTGGCACTTGGCACTTGGCACCTGACACTTGATCTCTGGCACTTGGCACTTGGCACCTGACACTTGATCTCTGGCACTTGGCACTTGGCACCTGACACTTGATCTCTGGCACTTGGCACTTGAAACGACTTGGCACTTGGCACTTGGCACTTGGCACTTGATCCCCGTGTACCTCTGTGTAATTCCAGACCGTAACAACGGTTATAGTATTACACAGAGATCCACAGAGAAATTTAAGAGCTTCACAGAGAATTTTATTTCGTTTATTAGTTCTCGCTGACTTCAGATCTGACTTCAAAAATCGTTGATCGAATGTTCGATTGTTCAAGGCCGACTCTTCCCCGCCCCGAATGGGGAGGGGCCAGGGGAGGGGCTTTCCGCGTCACGCGTCACGACTTTCTGCTCTCGGTCCCTCACCACCCGCCTGAACCTCTGGTAAAACAAAGAGAAAACCACCAGTATCCCCCCCAGCCCAAACAACAACCCCGTCTTCGTCTCATCCTCCAGGTACTGGAAATCAATGACCAGTATCTTCGCCGTCGCCGCCAGGAACAATAAGAATGACAACTGCCGTATAAACCTGTGATGCCTGATAAGAGAATATCCCGCCATAAGGAAAGATGCGACCAATAATATGATCGACCACGGAAGGTGATGATTGACCGTGATCATATCCGACATCTGCCCCTTCCCCCGGAACCCGAAAAAAGCAGTGAACAGGTCATATTCGACTAAGAATACCCACAGGCAAAAACCAATGATGACCGCCTGTACGATATGTACAATATACCTCTTGTGCTTCCTGCTCTTCTTGAAATAATAGTAAAGAAGCCACACAAGCGTCAGCATGATGGGCAGCAACAGGTAATGGTACTGGAAGCACGACCTGTAATGGGCAACATGCAGGAATGCAATCTCCAGGATGTCCCTCACCACGGGATTTACTACCAACGGGTAGGCAGGCAACGGCATGATGGCCAGCCATAACAACGGCCTCAGCATGGACGACCTCTGCCTGGCAATGAGGACCAGCAGGACGATCATGTAAAGACAGGTATATGAGAACCAGATCGGCGCCCAGACATCATATAACGGCCAGACCTGCGATAAGATGAAATGCCAGCACCAGAATCCCGTGAGATATAACCCCAGGATGATGAATACCTTCAGAAACCTCCTCGTCCTTCTCAGCGCGAACCACTCGGGCAAAGGCATGTCAGGCCTCTTCAGCATGTAGCGGCAAGTGACGGCCGCGACGACTGCAAACCCCGCCTGGAGACCGTTGGTAAAAACATCGCTGTACATCGGCATCGTCCCGTGCCAGTACTGGAAGAAATAAATGAAGACCCACTTAAGAACGAACACAAAACAGGCAATCCCTAAGAAAACCATCGAGGTCACCAGCGCCGGGCGACTGTTCGCAAACTGTGAGTAAAAGATCAGCAGTATTGAGAAGATAGCAGGAAAAAAGATCGCATGGTTATGATGGGCCCACAATGGAACTACCATGCTGAATAAGAAAAGTGTGACTATAATATAGAAACTCCTTGTAAAGTCTGAATTGCGCTTTGGCGAAAAATAAATGAGTAGTACGTTGAATGTGGCCAGGATCATAGTGAAAAGCGCCTCCGAATCCTGGTACCCGGCTTTGTGAAGCACAAACAGTATGGATATCCAGTAAAAAATAACATTCACAAGCGCCAGGATAAGGGCAGCCAGCTCGTACATCACATTCCGCTGGCTCAGTTCGATCCCGAAGCTGCACATTAAAATGGTAAGGTAAAAGAGCGTTGAAACAAAAAGATAGGCCGAAACATTAATATTCGAACTCAGCGCTATATTGTGCCACCAGAAAAGACCAAGCATCAGGATGGCGAAAAATGAACTCAGGTAAAATGGGATCAGTTTCCCGGTCTTGAAACAAAGTATAAGTATGATCCATGTAAAAGAAAGAATATAGATCAATCGCCAGTAATAAATCCAGTTATAATTATTGTTGAGGAAGAAGAACGAAAGGTAAAACATGAAGATCACTGCCCATACAAGATAGATCTGTCGCATTCTGTAAGCATGCCATATTGGGATGACACAAACGGCAACTGTTGCACCAATGGCAACCCATATTGTCGGGTAACTGAAGCCGCCGGTGATCCCGCCTTTAAGGATTATAAGATGAAACAGAAAGATCCAGGCGGTGCCGGCAAAGGCTGAGTACTTTGCAAATGCCTGCTTCTTAATAAAAAATGGAAATACCAGCAAAAGAATCCCCGGTATAAACCATAATGCCCCGCTCCATGAGAAAGGTGCTGAAACCCCACTGCTCCCTGTCCCTCCGGGTGCTTCAACTGTTGTGAAATAAGAAAGGAACTTATCCAGGATCGAGCTCCCGGCTGCTCCTCCTCCATGGCTTAAAAAAAGATACACCCCCCCGGCAATAAGAAATACAACCCCCAGGATCAACAGAAAATACTGGGTAATGAACCTCTCAAACTTCTTAAACCCCAGCCGCTTCGGGTCCCAATTATAATGATACCCCCCGTAATGATTATGGCGGTGATGCCTCCGATGATGATGATGCCCGTACGGCATAATTCGATAAATTTAATGTTGTAAAACTAATAAAAGCGTCTCACACCTCACTACCCCGGCTCGTTTTTAACGAGCAAAATATTTCTCAGCTAACACTTGGCACTTGGCACTTGGCACTTGGCACCTGACACTTGATCTCTGGCACTTGGCACTTGGCACCTGACACTTGATCTCTGGCACTTGGCACTTGGCACCTGAAATGGCACTTGGCACTTGGCACTTGGCACCTGAAATGGCACTTGGCACTTGGCACTTGGCACCTGGCACTTGAAATGGCACTTGGCACCTGAAATGGCACTTGGCACTTGACACTTGGCACTTGATCTCCGTGTACCTCTGTGTAATTCCAGACCGTAACAACGGTTATAGTATTACACAGAGATCCACAGAGAAATTTAAGAGGTTCACAGAGAATTTTATTTCGTTTATTAGTTCTCGCTGATTTCAGATCTGACTTCAAAAATCGTTGATCGAATGTTCGATTGTTCAAGGCCGACTCTTCCCCGCCCCGAATGGGGGAGCCTGCCTGCCGGTAGGCAGGGGGCCAGGGGTGGGGTTTTGCGCGTCACGCGTCACGACTTTCACCTTGTGACATTTTCAAATTTTCAAATTTCCAAATCTTCAAATTGATCATCTTCAAATTTTCAAATCTTCAAATCTTCAAATTGATCATCTTCAAATCTTCAAATTTTCAAATCTTCAAATTGATCATCTTCAAATCTTCAAATTGATCATCTTCAAATCTTCAAATCTTCAAATCTTCAAATTTTCAAATCTTCAAATTGATCATCTTCAAATCTTCAAATTTTCAAATCTTCAAATCTTCAAATTGATCATCTTCAAATCTTCAAATTTTCAAATCTTCAAATTGATCATCTTCAAATCTTCAAATTTTCAAATTGATCATCTTCAAATTGATCATCTCAACCGTAATTCGTAATTCGTAATTTACTCTGTGACTTTGTGACCCTTCAGGACCTCTTCCCAAACCACCCACATCCCAAAAATAATAACATAAAAAAACCCCCTCAACACCTGGTTATGAATAAAATGAATATGCGGAAAATTCAGATTCATCGCAAACGCCAGCATCCCGATCCGAACAACATTCGTAAAATGAATAACAACCAGCCCCGCAGGGATAAACCATACCTTATGCCTCCATGGCCCCGGGTAAATTAAAAAAAGTAACAACACCTGCACCATCTGCTTCAGCCCCGTACACGACTCATTGATCGAAATTCCCATGTGATTGGGAAACCATAAGACAATCCCCTGCAAAACAGTATGCGGCTGCACAACATGAACGATCAACCAGTACGACTGCCTCACCACCACCCCCTGCATAACCCCGATAACCCTCTCATACATCCCTCCTATCGGCCAATACCCTACACTGATCCAAAACCTGTAACAAAAATGGATCCCCACCGTGATCAAAATAAACAGCCCCACGTCCCGCACCCCCCTGTACCGTTCATCCTTCAAAACCTTCCTCACAAACTCAACCATACTTGTTTTTTAATTCCAGGTCACAGGCTGAAAGTCGTAACGCGTAACCTTTGGCTGGCGCGCGTCTGCAACTTTGTGACATCTTCAAATTTTTAAATTGATCATCTTCAAATCTCCAAATTTTCAAATTTTCAAATTTTCACTACTCACTATTCACTACTCACCCCGCTGGCGCGCGTCTGTGACGCGTGCCGACTCACTGCTCGTTTTTAACGAGCAAAATAGTTATCCTTATAATATTTGCTGGACAAGGTCACGAGGTCCTTCAAATTTTCAAATTTTCAAATTTCCAAATTTTCAAATCTTCCGCCTTCACCATCCCACTTGCACCCCCGCCAACAACGTACTCGTATTCCCCAAAAATACCGCCGGTGTAAATTGAACATCCCCCTTCATAGAACCATACTGGTACCCCACAAACACCACCACCCCATTCACAAGACAATAAGAAGCATTCAATCCAATCGCCCCATCTTGCCACGAAATATCCTTAATCACCGGCAACGAAGTAGGGTTGGGAACCAACCCATACTGAAACTCATCGCCATGCTCCGCAAAATCATACGACAAAGTCACAGAAAACCGCCTTACCGGCTTATAAACAAACGCCACATACACCTCCTGCGAATTATCCCTCAGATAATTCCCCAGGTTATACCCGTCAGAAGCAAAAGTAACCGTCGGTATATAATGCTGGTACGTCATCGGCAGCGTCCTCGTCCCCTCCAGGATGAAAGAAAGATCATGTACCGGCCAATCCGAAAGCTTCAGCCCTGCCTTCCAGCTCAGGAAATTATGCTGCCCCTTCGTCCAGATCCTGTCAATCTTGAACTCATCCACGTAAAGAGACATATAGAGGTGAAGATGCTTGATCTGCCTCGAGCTGATATCAAAGAACATCTGTGAGTTATTATTGTCGATGGTAGTGCCGGACAGGGTATGGTCAACGGACTTATAAAAAAAGAAAGGATTATCGAAACCAAGCTGCTCGGGACCGTCATAAACGATCGAGTTCCCGAAAGTAAGATCAAGCCCCCTCCATGGAATGAAAGTCAGTAAATTGGCCGAGAGATGCTTTGCAATAGAAGAAGCAGCGGTATATTCGCCCAGGTCATTGACCAGTGCGAAATCCTCTTCACTGTTCCTCAGCCATGCATGGATAAAAGTGAACTCGATCCACTTTGCCGGCTTCAGGTGCAGCTTCACAAAAGGGAACGCCGGCGCATGCCCCGAAAAATAAGAAGCCCCGTGATACCCGTCCCCCCAGCTGAAATGATCCTTATACACCCCGAACGATCCCCATTTCCACGAATAAGTCACCTGCCCCGTCCATTCCACAAAACTCCCCCCTCCGTTTGCATAATAACTCCACTCCCCTCCCGGCATCTGGGTAAAATATTGTGGTTCCGACAAAATACAATCCTCAAAACACCTCGAAACACTCGCCGCCACCGCAACATGCTTCCCAAGATACCCCATGATCCCCGTCCCCGCCACCGCACTGTAAAACGCCCCGTTATTGTTCACATACTGCGTATACCCTCCCACCGGCCTCAGTGCGAATGCAACATCTCTATTCTGGGCGCCAATACTGACAGGATCATAAAAAAAAGGAGACGAACCTGTTTTTACCTGCTGCCTGCTGCCTGCTGTCCCGTCACCCCTCATCTCTGCAGAATAATTCCCCAGGTAAAACACAATCTCCTCCCGTTCCCTCTTCGACAACAACGAATCCTTCAACATCGCCTCCCTCAGCTCCCCCGCCACAAACTCCCTCGAATACGGCTTCGCAACCGAATTGATCGTAATAACCCTCTGAATCGCCAGCTCATCCAGCAACTCCTCCACCCCCCCATCCGCCGGACTCAAATACAACTCTTGTCCAACACCCACCTTCACTGACAGCATTATCAGCATAATCAGCCAACCAACGTAAAAATAGTGAGAAGTGAGCAGTGAGAGGAAAAAAGTAACAAAGTGACAAGGTGACAAGGTGACAAGGTGACAATTTTTCATTTTTTCCACCTTCCGTATTACCTTTCTCAAAAAATCTGATTAAGTAGCAAACTTAATATTCATGAAAACTTATAAAACACATCAGGACCTTAATGTCTGGAAAGGATCTATGAAACTTGTGAAAGACATATATAAAATTACTGAAAGTTTTCCAAAAAGGGAAATTTATGGCTTGACAAGTCAGATACGTCGCTGTGCGATTTCAATTCCATCAAATATTAGTGAAGGATCTGCAAGAAATAAAAAAAATGAATTTATCCGGTTTCTTCAAATTTCCCAAGGAAGTCTTTCTGAACTTGAAACTCAACTTATAATATCAAAGGATCTGGAATATATTTCTTTTGAAATTTTTAAGGAAATAATTGGAAACCTTAACAAAATAAGGGCTCAATTATGCGGTCTAATCCATTTCATCCAAAACCAAATCGATAATCAATAAATCCCGTCCTCACATTACCACCTTGTCACCTTGTCACCTTGTCACCTTGTCACCTTGTCACCCTGTCACCCCGTCACCTTGTCACCCTGTCACCTTGTCACCTTGTCACCCTGTCACCCTGTCACCCTGTCACCCTGTCACCCCGTCACCTTGTCACCTTGTCACCTTGTCACCTTGTCACCCTGTCACCCCGTCACCTTGTCACCCTGTCACCTTGTCACCCTGTCACCCTGTCACCCTGTCAATTACTTCGTACTTTCTTGAACAAAATGTTCCGAACCGCTTTCCAGAAATAAACAAAATCCGTTCTCAAAGGATTCTGCTCATACGCCTCCAGGTACTTCATCTCCGACTCCATGATCTCCGGCAGCGTCTTCGGCAGATCGGCATAGAACGGCGGTATCAGCCCGGGCTTATACTTAACGCGCTTCTCGCGCAACTCATCAGAATAAAGATCAAAATAATGTTGGCTCAACGGCCTTACCCCGAAAATCTTCACCTCCCCCTTCGCCAGGTTGATCACCATCGGGAACTCATCGATCCACAGCCTCCTGAAGATCCTCCCGATAGTCGTCACCCTGATATCATTCCTGAACTTACCCCCTTCCTGCAGGTGATTTCGCTTATAAATATATGCCTGCAGGTACTCTGAATAAGCATGCATCGTCCTCAGCTTGTAAACACTGATGATCTTCCCGTGCATCCCGATGCGCTTCAGCCGGATCACCGGTCCATAGGTAGGATTAGGATCAAAACAAGGCTCTTTGATCTTGCGCATCACAAAATACAGGCGGTCCTGTATCAATGACTCATCCACGAACTCAAACCCGCATGAATAAAGTCTCCCGTAGGTCTCTGCCTTTGAAAGTACCCTGTTCTGCCCGCGTGTGAAGAAAAAATAAAGATTCCGGCTCACCGGGAGCTTTGGCGAAACCCTCTTCACCAGGAAATCGAAGAAATAGAAAATATGATTGATCCCGCGTGGGTACTTTGCAAGTACCCTTTTCTTTCTCAGCTCATAGGTCTCCACGCTGGCAATGTATATCCCGTTCTGTTTCAGCCTGGAGTTGACCGATTCAAAGAATTTATTGATGTGGTTAATATCATTTACACGCTTCAGGTTAATGATCATCTCGTAATCCTGTAGGGGCAGGTTCAGAATGTTGAACCGTGTGGTGGTCGAAACAACAGATATACCTGCAAACCCATGGGTAATATATTTATGGATGAAGTTGATGACTTGCTCATCCGCCTCTTCGGTAAGAATATGATCAAGCCGCTCTTTCGCCTGCCTGATCTGTTCAGGAACAACTTCAGTTTGAACAAAAGGCGCGGAAAATGGTTGGTCTGTTGTTTCCTTTTCACTGGCAAGATCGATCCCGTTTTCCTGCTCAGCCAGGAATGGCTTTTTATTAATACGGTTATACCAGGCGAAGAGCAATCCTGCAATAAATTCCAGGAATGATCCAAGTAGTACAAGGTAGATCTCCAGGAACCTGATCTCGGTGAACCGTGGCCTCAGCCTGGCCAGGATCAGCAACGCCAGCAGGACAAATACATTGCTTATCGCAACATCCGAAATGATCTCCTGCGCCCTTATTCTCTTTGTGACATTCTGCTTCCTGGTGAAAATGGAAATGACGGTCCAGACAATAAATGTATAAAACCCCGTCAGCAGTATCCTGTCCGTATGCTTAAAAAACCCAAACTTAAGCAGCACCAGCAACCAAAAGCTGAACCCAAAAATGATTACATCAGTTACATACCATAGTAGTTTCTTCCT